>CAVPOL010000030.1:0-130878 GCA_963706975.1 uncultured Alphaproteobacteria bacterium | reverse complement strand
CGATGGCCTGCTCCAAGGCATTGAAGTTGTCGTCCCCCCGATGTCAGGCCTAGTGCAACGATTTTTTGTGCGATATTGAGTTCGACGTCTTCAGACTTGCAGCTTGTCGATCTCTTCACCGGCATAAAGTTCGCCGTCGTATTTGATGAAGTGCGATCGCTTTTGTGGGCTTCGCATAGAACGCCAATGCGCCAATATCCTCGGCAGACTATCCGATCGAATGAACTTCCCGCCCGGGCTGGTGTACAGCTCGGCCCGTTTCCCCTCAGTCATTTCGCCCCTCAGCTTTTTAAACGGCGCTACATGAGCGTAGAGAAACCTTCCTTGTCAACCAGGCTACAGTGACGGGCTACTTTTGGGAGTACGCCTGTACCAAAGAAGTCACAAAACTGCGCCGGGAAGGCCGAGCGCAAATCAGCAGGGCTGAGGGCGAGGTCACTCCAGGGTGGTCGAAAGACATGCAGTCCTTGGAGTTCGATATCGGAATGATCGAGCCTAGGTCGATGTTCGTCGCAAATAAAGGGTACTTAAAGTCGGCATAAATAGCTCGAGAGGCACGCAGGTGCGTGCTTACTATTCAAGGAGCTTTTATATGCCAGACAATACTTCTATTTCTATTGCCACCGACGTTTGGTCTGCCGATGACAAGCCGATGTGGTTTCGGACATGCCAAGCAAAGCAGTCCAAGCCGCCAAAATTCCCCCCTGACAAGGACATTGAGCTTTGGCTCAAGCACAATGCACCCCTCACGTTTCAGCAACTCGCCGACATCCGCTACAGTCTGTATCATCGCTGCAGCCGAGCTGATTTTACAATTGCAAAGACGGTCGGCGATCAATTTGATCTGACCGGCCGCCACAGTAGATTACGTGTCATAAACGATGGGGCTCGACATTATTTATTGGGACAGTTGCGACGGCTGGGCCGTAAGAAGAATTGGATCAACGCTCTCCCTCGAACTAAGAACCCCAGATTCTAAAGAGCGATGGCGTTCCAATTGGAACGCCATCTGTAGCTGTCAGGTGCCAAAATTAAACTCAAGACATTGGCGATGCTTCTGAAATCTGGACAGTAAAACGTTACGATGTCGTTCAATCGTTGCCGGTCGAAGGCGATACCGAATTCACCAAGCCGCTTTGCATACCTCTCTTGGAGGCGAGTTCGTATTCCTCCCAGGTCGGCTTGCCGCACAGTAAAATCGACGACATGCAAGCGGGAAAGGAGGGGGGGCGCCAGGTTTGGTAATGTCGTTGAGGGCAAGAATAAATGGGCTTTGATCCGAACTGCGCTCGATCAACACTCTCAGCGCAGCTTGGGCGTTGTGCGACAATCGGCCTCATCGATGAAGCAGAGACAAAGCTCCTGCGTTACGGAATGGTGACACGGCGAAGCCTGAGACAATTTCACGGATATAGTCGACACCCGTTTCTTTGGCCCCATCAATTACGAGTTTATCGTGACGCTCCCAGCGATCGAGGAAGATTTTGGCTGCCGAAGTCTTCCCGGTACCGGGAAAACTTGAACGCCATGTTCGATGGAGTCCGTTTTTCAAGCATCGGTTCCAACCGGAGCTATGGGCAGAAGTTGGTGACGGCGGGAACGGGAAGGCGGCGTATCGTGGGGGTGTTCGAGCCTCCACTTCTCCAGCAAAGGAGTGATACGCCGTGTCCGATGCTAACGTCGTCAAGCTGCTTCAACCAGGGTCGTTCGCCGACCCGCTCACCGAGGTGCTGCGCAACGGAGCGCGCGCCCTGCTGGCCCAAGCGATCGAGGCCGAGGTGGCGGAATTTCTCGCCAAGCATGTCGATCTGAAGACCGCTTCTGGCTTGAGCGCGTGGTCCGCCACGGGCACCTGCCTGAACGCGAGGTGATGACCGGCATCGGCCCGGTCGGCGTGCGCCAGCCTCGCGTGCGCGACCGTGGTGCTGCCGATGATGCCGGGCGCATCCGCTTCACGCCCGCGATCCTGCCGCCCTACGCGCGGCGCTCCCGCAGCCTGGAGGTGCTGATCCCGATCCTTTACCTGAAGGGCATCTCGACCGGCGATTTCGAGGAGGCGCTTGCTGCGCTGCTCGGCAAGGATGCGCCGGGCCTGTCGGCCTCGACCATCGCGCGGCTGAAGGAGATCTGGCTCGACGAGCACAAGCATTGGAGGAAGCGCGATCTGTCGGCCAAGCGCTACGTCTACGTGTGGGCCGACGGCATTTACCTGCAGGCCCGTCTGGAAGACGCCAAGCAATGCATCCTGGTGATCATCGGCGCGACGCCGGAGGGCAAAAAGGAGCTGCTCGGCTTCACCGACGGCGCGCGCGAAAGTACCCAGGATTGGCGGGAGCTGCTTCTCGATTTGCAGAACCGAGGTTTGGCGGTCGCGCCCGAACTCGCCGTCGCCGACGGCGCGCTGGGCTTCTGGAAGGCGCTCGGCGAGCTGTGGCCGACCACACGCGAGCAACGCTGCTGGGTGCACAAGACCGCCAACGTGCTCAACAAACTGCCGAAGAGCCAGCAGCCGAAGGCCAAGCGGTCATTGCAGGAAATCTGGATGGCCGAGACCAAGGCCGACGCCGAGGCCGCGTTCGACGCCTTCATCGCCGCCTACCAGCTGAAATACGAGAAGGCCGCCGAGTGCCTGGCGAAGGATCGCCAAGCCCTGCTCGCATTCTACGATTTCCCCGCCGAACACTGGAAACACCTGCGGACCTCGAACCCGATCGAGAGCACCTTCGCCACCGTGCGGCACCGCACGATCCGCTCGAAGGGCTGCCTGTCGAATAAGACGGCGCTCGCGATGGTGTTCAAGCTGGTGGATGCGGCGCAGAAAAGCTGGCGCAGGCTCGATGGCCACAACCAGTTGCCCAAGCTCATTCAAGGCGTCAGGTTCACCGACGGGATCGAAGTCGCCGCCAACTCGGCGTCCTCAAGCCCAAACCGCCGCCGCCTGAACCCTCAGGCCGTCACCAAAATTCGGCGATAGCTCGTTCCAACCTCTGCAGCACGTGTGCAGGCGACGTGAGGTCAGACAGTGTTCGGGGCCGCAGGCGCTGCGACAAGAGGCTCTTCTCTTCGTCGTTCATGTGCGGACCTCCTCAACCTGAAACGACTTCGGCACTCCGACGTTGGCCCCTACCTGGTCTGCCGCTTCTTTGAGGGCTCGCAGAAAGATCAATCTCTCCGTGTCGCAGAGTGGTGGCGTCGATCGAAAACCTGCATTGTTCGGGCTTTTTGGGGTTATTAGCGAGGGCTGCCTTCTTTACTCGCGCCGCAGTGATGCGTTCGTTGGGATTTCGATGAGCTCTTGGAACACGTTTTCGTCCACCTTGGCCAATTCATACAGTGTGTTTTTGGCGTCCGGCAGACGGTCGGCCACGGCAAGCAAGCGTGGGGCGGCCTATTGCAATGGTTCGTGCCTTTCGGAACATCGAAGAGTTGCGGGGAAGATCAACCTCCATGCAAAACTCCTTGAACACATTAGAGGGCAACTCGTCTTCCGCATCCACGAGTACTTGGCAGCGCTTGACATAGTGGGCTCCTTCCTCCTTCCGATGGCTGAGGTAGGTGCTCACCGAGAAGCGCCTTCTTTTCCCTGTCGCTATTGTGACCGATGCTAGGGTTCTGCTCCTGCGGACGACCATTACCCTGTGGGACAGACGTGGCCTCCCGTTTTCTTTCGGGGACCGCTTCCGCTTAGTCTTACTTGAGGTGTCTTTTGGCTCAGGCGTGGCTCCGCCGTCGCCAGAAACTACTTTTCTGGTCATGTCTCATTCCTTTTTAGTGGTTTAGTTCAGTTCAGGTGGTCGAGGAATCGTTGAGTTTCCTCGGGCGGTGGATTTGCTTCCAATTCGAGAAGCAACTGACATCGCCCTACGAGAAGGGCGGTGGAATTCTTCTGAGAGTTATCGTCTTGAATGGGGTCGTGGAGCTTCGGATCAACGGATGAGTTGCTCTTAGACAAAGCTCCGCTGTCGCCAGAATCGTGACTTCCAGTCATGTCTTATTCCTTTTAGGTGAGGTTCGTTTCGGTAGCTTAGGGGCTCGGAAGCCGGGCCCGCTTCATTTCATCGAATGCGCACGCAGCCTTTTGAGTAACGAAGGATCATCCGCAGCTCGTTGAGTGACATTCGAGGATTGATGGCTCGGTGGTAGATCAGATTGCCCATAATCTTCAAATCAAGCAGCTCCGTAACTACGCTGATGGCCTCTTCATTGTCCGGCAGATGCTCAGCGATGTCGGACAGATTGAATTCAGTTTCGCTGCGATCCGTCGATGTTGCTCAATCACCGAAGGATGGCTTGATATCCCAAGCTTCGAGCAAATCTTAACGAATCGCACGTGCCCCAGCCGCTCCGCTTGCAACAACGTGACCGATCTCGTCATCCGGTAGACCACACGAGACCTGTTGTCGGTGGCCTGATCAATCCGCCTCCTCAGCATTTGCAATCGCCACACGAATCCGTGTGCTGACTTCGGCTCCGCCTCAACCTTTGTTTTCATATATTTTGGTATGTAAGTCATTAATCTCTGGTCGTTCAGTAGCTTCGTGGAAGGCGATGTTGTGCGTTAAAGATAGGCGATGACAATCGGCGAGGTCCAGCAAAAGAGCTAGCACTTTTGAAACACTTTCAAATGCCATAGAGCGGCGGTAAGTAATTGAATTAATTAGCAAGTTTTGGCGGAGAAAAATGAGCAAAAGCGGCGGAGCTACGGAGCCACTTATTGGCCCCGTGGTCACTGATCTTATCAATGCCCTCGATGACCGATCAGGTGATCACCACGACCACCACCACCATCACCACCAACACGCCTGGCCGCGATACTCGCTGCGCTCGTCTGTCTAGCTAGACCCGATTTTCGAACAAACCTTGGATCGCCACTAGCAAAGCGGCGCAGCCGCTGCGAAGCTCTTAATGCCCCTTCATGGCACCAACATCACCCACCAACAATCACCTATCGGCGATACTCGCTGCGCTCGTCTAGCTGATGTAGGTTAAATTCCAATATCGGTCGGTAAAACCTTATCTAGAAATCACCATCACCATCAAAGCGGCGAAGCCGCTGCGAAGCTCTTATTGGCCCTCGTGATCACTGGCTTCATCAATGACCGATGAAGTCATCATAGCCCGTGTCAACTTCATGACCACTATGCTGATCGCCTTCGGCGATACTCGCTTCGCTCGTTTACCTCTAGTTTATATTAGACCCAATTACCGAAGGCGCTCTTCTTGTTTCGCTTCGTTCTTCAGCAGACTGAGAAGGGCCATTCATTGGCTGGACCAAAGGTCGATCCTCTCAGTGGCTTCATCTTTGAGGTTGATGCGTCATATCGAATTTTCTGAGGCAAATCGCTTAACGTCGCATTGGCTCGCCTATGTTTAGATAATTTGTTTTCGTCACATGCAGTCGTCCGTCAATAACTCCGAGAAAACGTACAAGCATGGCCTCCGTCAACCAAATCGTGACGATGACCGCCAATGCAATTTGGCCGTCATGGCCTCGACCGCAGCAATGGCGTCGTTACTGAACTAGAAACCGCAATTGCCATCGCCACAGTGGCGCAACGTACAATGGATAGTTCACGTCACTTCGTTCGTTCACGTTCACTTCGTTCACGACCGTAGTTAATAGAACCGAAGTGCTTTGGCGTTGGTTGATCAACAGGTGTCATCTAACTTGATTGGCCATGGCCTTTGTTCATCGTAGTTGGAGTTAGCCACCATCAGCAAGCAGACCGTGGCAACCACATTCGATTGGCCACAACACCACAACTACGGATCCCATGACTCATCATTGGACACATCATCACGGTCAACTTCATGACCACTATGCTGATCGCCTTCGGCGATACTCGCTTCGCTCGTTTACCTAGGGATTGTTGATTAATTAAAGTCGAAGAACAACTTCAAAATAGACTAGAAGGTAACCCTGCGCGGTAGGCCGCAAGCGCGCTGATCTTTCCAGTTAACCGTTAGACTTCGTCGGACTCTTCGGTTTTCGGCTTCATCATCGCAGCGAGCACCTGGCGGCGTTTTTCGATGATGCTGGGGTCGTCTTTGTGGATTGCGATCAGCTCTTTAAGGTTCTCGATCCCGTCATCGGTGAACGCCATCACCCCGTCTTCACCGACGCCGACGACCCATAGCTGGCCATCCTCGGGTCCATTTCTTCGGCGATCTCGAACAGCCATTCCTCGTCTTCACCGAGCATCTCAGCGACATGGCTGAGAGTGAAGACGTGGCTGACTTTGTTGACGTGCCCCATCAAGCCGCCTGCGCCGCGAGGCCTTGCTGTTGCGCAATCTTCCAGTTCCAGGGCAGCAGCTCATCGAGCCTGTGAGTGGGGTGTGCGGCAATGCGAGCGAGCACATCGGCGAGCCAGACCTGAGGATCGACGTCGTTCATCTTGGCAGAGACGATGAGGCTATACATGGCGGCGGCGCGACGCCCTCCGCGGTCGGATCCACAGAATAGCCACGACTTTCTGCCCAATGCGATGCCGCGCAGCGCTCTTTCGGCGGCATTGTTCGAGAGGCAGACGCGGCCATCGTCGAGGAAGCGTGTGAAGGAGCCCCAGCGCTTGAACATGTAGTTCATGGCCTTGGCCAGATCGTGACCGCGGGAGAGCTTGGCGCACTGCTCGCGCATATAGGCTTCCAGATCGGCGACCAACGGCGCGCTCTGCGCCTGGCGGACAGCCTTTCGGTGGTCGGCGCTTTGGCCATTGATCGAGCGCTCGATCGCGAAGAGGGCGTCGATGCGGCGCACGACCTCGATCGCAATCGGCGAGAGGGCGATCTCTTTCTTGCCAGCAGCTTTACGTCGCGCGTTTTCCTCCAGATCCGCCATGGCGAAGAACGGGCGCCGGGCATGGACCCAACAGGCCGCTTCCCTGATAGGCCCAGGACTTCGCTGGGGCTCGTAGAGTTTGGTGTATCCGCCGAAGGCGTCGGCCTGGAGGATGCCGCTATAGCTGGCCAGATGCGCCTGCGGATGCTCGCCCCTTCGATCGCGCGAGTAATAGAACATTGCCGCCGGCGGATCTGAGCCGCCGAAGGGGCGGTCGTCCTTCACATAGACCCAGCATCGAGCGACATCGCACTTGCCCAAGGCCAGCACGGGCACGGTGGTGTCGTCGCCGTGGAGGCGTCCGGATGCCATGACGTGGGCTTCCAACAGGCGCAACAGCGGCTCCAATACCTTGCAGCACGCTCCAACGGCGTCGGCTGCGGTCGACAGACTGATCGGCACGCCCTCCAGCGCGTAACGCTCGGTCTGCCGGTTCAGAGGCTGATGCTGGCCGAACTTCTCATAGAGGAGCATGGCCAGCAGGCTCGGCCCCGCCCATCCTCGCGGGATCACATGGAATGGCGCCGGTGCCTGGCTGATTTTCTCGCAGTCCCGGCAAGAGAACTTCTCGCGCACCGTCTCGATCACCTTCCACTGACGCGGCACCGATTCCAGCGTTCGGGTCACGTCTTCGCCGAGCTTGCGCAAGCGACTGCCGCCGCAGCATTCGCACGCCGTCGGCGGATCGATCACCACCCGCTCGCGCGGAAGGTGGTCTGGGAACGTGTTGCGCTCAGCGCGCTTGCGCGTAAATCCGACAACCGTCGTCGTTTTGGCGACTGCCTGCTCCGCCGCCAATTCGTCTTCCGTCGCGTTCGCTTCCAGTTCTTCGAAGGTAAGCGCCAGCTGGTCGATCAGCCGCGCCGAGCGCTCCGATTTCTGGCCGTAAACCTGGCGCTCGAGCTTCGCTATCCGCAAGGTCTGCTGCACAATCAGCGCGGCGTCCTCCGACGCCTTTGCCCGCGCTACCGCCAGCTCCGCTTTCAGCGCGGCGTTTTCTTCGGCAAGAACGGCGCGATCAGCATCCATGAGACGAAGTGAATCATAGTTTTAGTGATTTGTGGCGCTCAAAAACACGCGGGCCTCCACATTTTTCTTCGCTCATCCCGCCCTTGTCGGCCGCCACGTCAGTTGTGGATTGCGCCAATCGATCCCTTCGAGCATGTACGCCATCTGCGCCGCCGAGATCGACACCGCGTCACCTGACGCCGAAGGCCAGATGAACTTTCCGCGGTCCAAGCGTTTCGCATAGAGCGACAGCCCGATCCCGTCATGCCAGAGGATCTTTGCCAAATCGCCACGCCGGCCTCGGAAGATATAAAGATCGCCGGCGTGGGGATCCCGCTTAAGGCTCTCCTGAACCTGCAAAGCCAGACCCTGCATGCCGCGCCGCATGTCGGTGTGGCCGGTCGCGATCCAGACCCTGACGCCGCTCGGTATCGGGATCATCGCCGGCTCAGAACATCGAGGACCCGCCCCAACGCGTCAGCATCGACGTTCTCGTCAACGCTGACACGCTTGCCGCCACCGAGTTCGATCTCGATCAGGCCCCGGCGCCTCCGGGACGGAATCGCCGCTGGGGCTTCAGTCGATGAGACGCTTTCGGCCGTAGCCGGGCGGAGCTGAACAGGGACAAGCTTCGGTCCCGCCGAAACGACACTCGCCAGGCGAGCCCGCCGCCGCCACGTGAACACCAAACTCGTCGAAATGCCGTGCCGCCGCGCGATCTCCGTCACCACCGCGCCGGGCGCCAGCGTCTCTTCGATGATCCGCATCTTATCATCGCGAGACCAGCGACGACGACGCTCAACCTCGCCCAGAACCTCTACCCGCATCTACCGACCTTAAGGCTAGCCTTAAAGCTAGATCCTCGCCGGATACCTATAACTCATCAAGGCGGCCCACCCCGGAGGAATACACTAGAAGAACAGATCTATGGTCCTATCTTGCGGTAGGCTTTCGATCACACTTCAGCCGAACAGCGAAAGCATGATCGGTGGGTCTTGCGTATAGGCCCCTTCACACACGCTAATTTGGATCACCGATTACATCGGTACGGGGCGGTTGAGCGGTCGCCCGTTTACGTCCAGTTCATTCAACGCTAGGTCTGCAGAGCCAATTAGCCGACATCTGCATGCCTCGAGGGTCGCAGTGTTGCGTTGCCCTCATCGTGCTCAGGCGCATATCGGCCTTCGCTGGTAGTAAAAAACGTTAGTTCTCGCCGAACTTCTGTATTCCGCCTCATATCAGACGTAACAGGGCGTCGAATTTGACCACGCCAAGTCATAAAGCGAGTGGTGAAAGCAGAACAAAATCCCTGCTTCGATCGATTATCTCAGGCGCAACAGCTTGAGCCGTTGCAATCATGCGTCCCGTGTTGTGGGACAGTCTGCATATTTATACCGTGCTTTGGCAGCACGAACGCACCCCGAAGTAATAAAGTCCGACTGCCGTAAGAAAGCCACACCGTTCCAAATGGAACGCCTCACCACTCAGCCCTTACGGTTGATTCCATTTCAATGAGCGACAGCTAGCCTGACCTGGAACGCTATCGATGTTACCGGGTCGCTTGCGCCACCAACATCGAACCAAAGCATCCAAATTTCCTCGGTGAAATCGCGGTCGCATTCAGCACGGCGCCCCAGTACAAACCCAGCAGCCCACGACGAAGCAACTAAGCGCAGGATAATCTGTCTCGTATTGCATCCAAATGACCCGATGCACCGTTACGAAACCTCTATAAGCTTATATGGAAGTTTAGTGTCCCAGGATCAGCATTCCTGCCATTTCGAAGTGTAAGCGAGCGCAGCCGCTTGCGAAGCTCATCAAAGTAGTGAGATGCAATCATCATCATTGCGGAAACGCATGCTAACGAGGGGTATAGCGCTGAGCGCTGCCAGTGATTTGCTACTCCTGCGCAACTCATCATCGCCATCGAGCACACGGCAAGTACAATCGTGCACACCATTGGATTTTGCGGAAGTCGGTCGCAATCAGAACCCCGAAACGCTACAGCTAGCCAGCAGCCCAAGACGAAGCCCGACGATACGCTCAAAATATTGGGGTGCCGCGAAATACTGCGGGACAGCAAAACGTATCGACGAGGCTCGCAACGCAACGGCGATATTGTGGGGTGATCCACAGAAGCAAAAAGCTGAGTAATAGACAAAAAGTTGACACGCAAATTCGAAGGCAGCAGAAACGCTGCGACGCAGCTACGGGTTGACTTACGTTAGCAATACAAGCACTGCCACGGCAAGTACAAATAGGCGCAATTTCAAAGGCTTAACTGTTTTCGGCAAATAGGCAAAATTGACAGCCGCAGCCATTTGAAATGCTTCCAACCTTGGTGCTTGCCGAACTTCAGGGGCCTCACGGATGGAAGGCGCTCGCTATCTTGAAGATGGCCGGCTCACGATCTTCAAACGTTCAGGAATTTATCCACGCCCGCATTCGCATTCGCATTTCACCGGTGAAATATACTTGGCGTTCGCTGAAGACCTCCGATGAGCAAACTGCCGTCAGAGACGGCCGTAGGCTGCTGTTCCATTTGGAACATCGCAACTGAGAACGGACTGCCGCCAAAATCCAAATTGTTCTTCACAGTCATTGACGAGTACATCCGATACCGTGAGCGGGATCATCGCCACGGCAAGACTTCAACGGGCATGCTGAGACAGATCATTCGTGTTTCGAAGTTTTGGCGTGAGTATGCCGGGGACATTCCCATTGAAGCGATCGACGACAAGGTCATGCGGGAGTTTATCCCGTGGCGCCGGGACTATTATGCGAATTTCAAGAAACTGCCTAAGAACGCCAAGCTGCATCCCACCGACAACCATGCGAGCCGAGCGGCGATACGGCAATTCTCTTGGCACCCATTGGTTAGCAGTCGGCTTAGGCGCCCTTTTCGCACTTCTTCATGAAACTAGTCTTTGCTGCACCCGAGAGCGGTTTGCCATCTTGGCTCACCGCTTTCGTTGCGCAAGCATCGACTGTACATTTTTTCATGAAGGAGGATTTTGCAGCCCCGGCGAGCGGCTTGCCGTCTTTGCCTACCGCTTTGCTTTCGCAAGTTTCTTGTGCAAGGGCGACCCCGCTAGCAAATGTCACAACGAACAATGCCAACATCAATTTCTTGAGCATTAGCTTTTCCTCCTTGGTACTTGGGGCTGGCCCAACCCATCACCTACAGATGTAGAGGATCTTGCCTTCGTATCAGCGGCTGTCTCAAGAGCCGGTTTGTCGAACTCAACTTTACCCGTTTCCATTTCCCTTTAAGGGAGACCCACTTGCTCTCGAGCCAAGCCAGTGTGGCTACTAACGGCTTTTGCAAAAAGGGCACATCCTGCGATATTAATAGCAAGCCAAGAGGTAACATCCACAGGCCCTAACACCGGCAAAAAGCTGAAAACTCCACCGATAACAAGCATGAAGGCAACAATCACACGAACTGCAAAAGAGCTTGGCTTTCGCAACCACCTAATGAACACAGAAACCCGCATCGGCACCCGCTGATGGATCATCTGAAAATATCTATTCAGTTCCACCGCTGTGGTTGCCATTTGCGACCGCTGTAAAGGCGTCATTGGGCTATCCCAGGTCCATAACGCAGCAGTAAGCAAATAGTGCCACCCCGACCCCCGTCTCCGCGGAAACTGTTTTTTGCGACAACCGGAACAATGTTACCGCAGCCTGCTTGTTTACAGAGAGGTGACACAATGCAGTCCGAAAAAGCCCCGGCGATCCGTAACAAATTAGATCTGCTTGATGCTGGTCAAGTTCGGATACTTAAAAAGCGGCTCGGAATATCGGAGGAAGACCTGAGAAGAATTGTCGAGAAGGTGGGAGATTCTATTGCCACTATTAGCAAGGAAGTAGAATTCGAAAAAATTGCAAAGACCAAATCTCCTGCTGTAGATCTACCAGCGGCTTCGTGAAGGGTCCGCAGAAAGCATCCAACGGCTACGTCACATGACTCCAATTGCCCTTCGGACGATTGCGTTTGATTGGATCATGTCACCGTCCCCCTGGAAGCCGGGTTCCCGAACTGGCGTAAACCAGCGGGGCTAATTGACGTTCCGGTTCGGCCAGGCGTTTGGTCAACGGGACGGGCCAGCTGGGGACGTCGTGGCGGAGGTCGGACCAGTTTGATCAGGGATCCTTGATGGGACAATCGGCTGCCCACCTCCTGTGTGGGGTATGCAAGTCCCGATGTTATCAAGCTTCCTCGCTTGGAGCTGGCGAGCCCTGACGTAGTCGCGACGGCGCTCGAATGTTAAGGCAGCCCGCTTGTCCCAGGCGTCCAGAGCGTCTGCATAAGCCTTGCCTAGTTGCTCTTCGGCCGCCAGGCACTCTGAAAGCTTTTCAAAAATGACGTCAGTTTGCACCGGGGTCATGCCGCCAACCAAGACCACAAGCATCCATTTCATAGAGAAACCCCGCTGCGAGGACTGGGCAGCCAAAAAGACCAGTATCAGAAGGAAGGGGTTCGATTCCCTTGCGCCAGCAAAGTCTCCCCTTCCTCTCACCTAGCATCCAACGCAGCGTCTCCATCTCAAGTTCCCGTTGCTCCTGCGTCGGGAGCATGAGAATTGCGATCCGTTGTATTCATAGGTGAATGAGCCGGCAGACTAATTCTTAACAGCTCTTGTGGTTTCACATTGTTGTTCAGGTCCGGTGCCAACATTGCGTAAAGATTGAGATACTGTTCCGCCATTCGCCTTGAGGTAAATCGCTTTTCAAACTGGGCCCGTATGCGACGCCGATCGAGTTCGCCGAGACGTCCTATAGCCTGAATGGCTTCGTCTTCGTCCGACACGACAAAGCCTGTAATACCGTGATCTATAACTTCCGGTACGGATCCCGACCTGAAAGCAATAACGGGCGTACCACAGGCCATCGCCTCGATCATCACCAAGCCGAACGGTTCAGGCCAATCGATCGGAAACAGGAGCGCAGCGGCGCCAGCAAGAAACCCTTGCTTGGCGTGGTCGTTGACCTCCCCGATAAGCCGGACCTGCTTTCCGTCAACTTGTGGCTCAATACATTGTTTGAAGTAGGCCGTTTCGCCTCGGGGTACCTTTGCAGCAATTTGAAGAGGCATGCCAGCGGCTCTCGCAATGCGTATTGCGGGTTCTGGCCCCTTTTCGGCCGTCAACCTGCCAAGGAAGGCTAGATAGGAGCCGGGTTCAAAGGAAGGCCGAAATAGATACTGCGGCAGCCCGTGATAAATGGTGCCGATCCAATTGGCTTCCGGCAACGGGATGCGCTGATTTTCCGAGATCGACACAAAAGGTGCTTTGGGAAAACGGCGGATCACGTCCGGGAAAAGAGGCAAATCCAAGCGCCCGTGGCACGTGGTCAAAAAAGGGACGCCAAGTCTGCCGAGCAACGGCAGGTGCAGCCAATCGATGTGTGCATGGATCAAGTCGAAGTCATTTGCCCTATGGGCTACTTCCTCAATAAGCGCTGCTTGGAGAGCCATGGGATCGGTACGGGGACGACCGAGACGGAGGGCTCGGGGACAAACTGGAATGAGCTCCGCACCAGTGACGGAGTCTCCGCTCGCAAAAAGGGTTACGTCATGGCCCAGATCGACGAGCTCATTGACTAACCAGGCGACGACCCTCTCAGTTCCTCCGTAAAGCTTAGGGGGTACACTTTCCGCTAGAGGAGCCATCTGCGCAATTCTCATCGGCTCTCCCTAGCCGCAGTCCGGTCACAGCCAGTTGGCGATTATGTTAGATGTTACTTTGAGATCGGTTGAGCCTTTGACGAGCTGCTTCCCAGCTTGGAATTCGATGAAAAGGTGCGAGGCGACCAGCAAAACAGCCGCAAATGCCAAGACCAAGCCAGCGGTTGCTAATTCTGCACCTTCATTCATTTCGCCACCTCTTCCTATGAGCAAACGCCCAACAAAAGGCGGAGTTCCACATGAACGGGAAAAGGCAGCAATTTGACCCCACCGATCGTATTTTTCAATTACCGTTATGAGCCGTTCATCCTCTGCAATTCGTGCACTGGACAACTGTGTTCCAGCTCGCTGCTAACATGGTGACTTCAGTAGAAATGATCGATAATTTTTACGTCAAGAAGCGGATGCGGGATCCCAAGATGGCAACAGGGGTGACGAAGTTCAGAGTGCGGACGTTTTGAGCTGCCTTCCGTACTCGGAAGTGGTTGAAATTCAAGAACATACCCAAGGTCACACCATGAAATCTGAACCTTTGACCGATACCGAGCTTGATCACCTGAGCGAGATGCTCAGGCGGATTGGCAATGATCGTGTAATGAACTTGGAGCAATTAGATGGTTTCCTTTCCGCCTTGATTTGTGGCCCTGAGCTTGTTCCTCCGAGCAAGTATCTTCCGATGATTTGGGGTGATCGAACGGTCTTTGAGGATACATCTTCTGCACAAGAGTTTTTGTCCCTCGTAATGCGCCATTGGAATTCCATCGCCGCCACTTTGAATTTGGGTGAGGTGTATCTTCCGTTGCTTCTTGAGGATGAGAGTGGGATTGCTCATGGGAACGATTGGGCAAGCGGCTTCATGCGTGGAATGGAGTTCGGGAAAGACGATTGGGCTCTTCTGTTAGACGATGAAGATCATGGCGGATCACTCGTCGCTATTTTCGCATTAGCTAACGAGAACAACCCCGATCCCAAGATGCGACCGTATAAAGATCCAATTAGCACGGATCTTCGGGAAACGCTGATTGCGGGAGCGGCGGCGGCAACGACGCAGATCTACCGCTATTTCAAGGCCCAGCGGTTCCTTTCCAACGACATGCTTGGCAACATGCCTGACTTCCTCCGCACGATGCCAAAGATTGGACGGAACGATCCGTGTCCATGCGGGTCGGGCAAAAAATTCAAGCAGTGCTGTGGCAAGACTACCCTGCATTAGACTAATGACTGCACATTGGTACAGATGCTCGAAACATTCTATGGGCATACGACAAAACGGTCCTCTGACCGAACCAGAATCTTTCTGTCGCACAATTGGCGCTTCCGGCAGCAACGTCCGTTCAAGCCCAGCCTAGTTCCTTTAGTGCCATTCCAGAATGCCAAATCTTCGTCATGTGGCTGATCTTGTCGCCGGTAAACTGCATCACATAGACGTAATCCGAGGTCGTCTTTTTGCCGGTCGGCTCGCACGGACCACCGGGACCGGTATGAGTACCCGAAAAGACACCGTAGGCAGCGACGTTGTTTCGCTCGGTATCAGTGGCAAAGGATTTCACCTCATAGCTGCCGTCCGGCATAATCGTCATTAGTCCCTTCATCCAATCCGTGTACTCCGCAAGAGTTTTGATGCCTGCAAGCGGTTCGGCTTGTGCGGCGAATGTCGCATTCGGAGCGCAGTAAGCCTTGCAGGCTTCCCACCCCTTTCCAGTCTCGCAAGCGGCAAAGAAATCGTTGGCAATAGCTGTGATCGACGCCATGACTGTCTCCCCTGTCAGTTCTTAAATTTTACCTCTAGAATTTTGGCTGAGCTTAGCGCTTCGCTGTCTTGAGGTTTGTCACCAATTCGAACGAGTCCTTATACGGAGGTCGCTTGGGTTAACCGAGCACATCGTGACCGGCTATAGGACCACCGCAAGCGGCTCTTGAACGAAGATCGCATGCGCAGTAGTTCACTTGGCTGAAAGCCTCATACGAGCGGGATCGTATCGTCGAGGCGGCGTTATCAAGATTTCACGATGATGACCCAACCAGCTTAGCTGAATTTTTCCAATTTACTGACATCGTTCTATGGTGATCTTCAGATAAAATTCTGACACGCCGAACTGGCGACCGACCAATCTGTAATATGAACCTGCCAACCGAAGCTCTCCAATAGGCGAGCCTTATCGAGCAGTAGCATCTGGGCCGATGCGAACAGTGACGACGCTCTGTCCGCTTTTCGATGCGTGAATGGCGAATGTCATGGCACCCTACCGGGTGACGAGCATACACCATATTCGGTCGGGATCAGAGGCGTGATGGCGCAGGCATATTGCATTGCATCAATTCGGTGGCCAGCGTAAGGACCGTTCGCACACCACATGTGGAGGTGGACACTGGTTTCCAGAAAACCAATAAGGGAGCCCCCTAGCTTCGATCGAGGGTCTGTCGGCTACTCGGGTCGCAAAATGGATCTCGAAGTAAGTTTTTCGAAGATCCGGTGCTGTGCCGCCCCGCTGAAAAACAAGAAGATCAAGGGACGGCGGCTCATCCCCCGTTAGAATTGATAGGCAGGCATGTGCCTGTCCACGGTGATGCGTCTGATGGTTGAAGAGATGCATCAAGATATCTCCGAGAACCTGCGACTGGGGCATTCCTGAGGTAGTCCTATAGCTGTGCAGACCTCTCAGCGCTGCTTCATCGTATTTTTCGATTACTGTTATGAGCCGCTCATCCTCTGCAATACGTGCACGGGCCAATTCCATGCGGTCTTCATACATGATGGCATCTAGACGGTTTGGGTGGTCGCCTTCACCTGTCAACCGCTTCAACCAGAGTCGGTCTGTGAGCAGCAGATGATTAAGTGTGCCGTGAAGGCCACCGAAGAAGACGCCGATGTGAAGCCGGTAAGATGGTTCTGATAGATCAAGCGCTGCGGCATAAAGACGTGCGTTGGCCCACTTGTTGTAAGCCGCAAACTGTTTGAATTGGTCCACAGACATAAGAGTGCCCTTAGACGCTAGGAGTGGTTCAAATACGCTCTCTTGATTTCGTACGTATCATTCGTATCACCCTGCACCAAAGCAATCGCCTGCCGCACGGCGTTATTCCTCTACGCCGTCACACAGCTAACCAACTGCATACCAACTTTACTGTGGCACGAGGGGCGTGGGCTTTTGCCGATGGCGCATCCCGTGGTTTTTGATGTTCAGAGAACTCTCGTAACCGAGCGAGTTCCACAATCTGTTCTACGCTCAAACCTTCGGTCACCAACCGTGGCTGAGCAGCCGTGCGAATCTCGTACAGGCTACGTTGGGATTCAGGCTTGGACATAAACTCTTGAATGCACTCGTCCAGCGTCCCGTCTCGTATCGTATAAGCGTTGGGGTATAGAGCGTTGGGATTCCTTTGCCCACGCAGTGGAAATATTTTTTCAGAACTGCCGGCGCTAAAGTTGATATGTGATCAGCCACGTGAAGAACCCTTTATTCGGCATCTCCGCTGTGGGACTTCCGTTTATAAAGATCGAACTCTAGCTGCCGTAACCGCTGTCGAGCCACATTTCAACTCCTAGCCGGATAGCAAGGAGTGAAAGCGTCACGCTAATCGTGATAGTGATGACCGTGTCCAACAAAGCGATCCACTCCGCACTATTTGTGGGGTGCTCAATCCGGCACGAAACAGTCTCAGGTAATGATTAATGAGATCTTAAGGCCGGTGTGAAGTCACCCGCACCGTCGCTTCCAAGTATTTTTGATCTTCCCGATGATTCGTTTTCGCTGACAATTCGCCTTGGACCACCTATTAAACACCGTCCCCTCCATGCAAAACGGCGACAGTAATGCAGTTGGCAAGCTGCCGATGGATAGCTCGCAACACCATGACAGCTAGAAGACCGCCACAGGTTAGGACCTTGATTTCCCCTTCGCTCGGCGGCAACTTATTATTGTTGCAGCGCAACCGAGGCGACCGCATTGATTAAAGTAATTGAACTGGAATGCCCAATTTCAAGTCAGGCGACCTTGTAGTCTTGAAGTCAGGGGGCCCAGCCATGACGGTCGATACCGTCAATACCGATATTTTCGACGACAATAAAATTACCGGCATTGTCTGTGTCTGGTTCGTAGGTGAAAAGCTGGAGAGGGTGCGGTTCGAACAAGGGACCCTTGAGTATGCGCAGCCGAGAGGTCCCAAAAAGCGGAAATCAGCAAAAACTCCCGGCTGATACTCGTTCGGCCGGAGTTTCGGAAGCTAGACATTCTTTGTTCTCCACAACCAGATTTACAACCGAGTACACGCCTTGGGTGTTCGCTATAGGGAACGCCAAAGAAATTATGCTAAAAATCCAGAATTACCAATAAGTTAGCTGAGGAATCGTCGTGAGAAAGAAACATTGAGCTTCGTGGCGATTTTCCCGGCTGATCGGCCTTGGCAACTCCCTCATTGCTGCGATGCAACAATTCTGCTTGCTTTTTAGGCAGCGGGATCCTTATACAGCGGCCAGATCAATAGGTCGGGGATGGCCTCCGATAATGATCGACAAGGGAAACATCTAGCCATGATCGATTTTGCCAGCGTTCAGAAGCACCTTTCCTCAATCACAACTGCCCAGACCGATTTCGCCAAATCGTCGTTCGAGGCGAGCAAGGCGTACTTTGAAAAGCTCGCCGGTGTGAAGTCGCCGGATAAGTTCGTTGAACTCACGACGGAATACGCCAAGTCGGCACAAGAAACGTTCGTTGCAGAAGCGACCAAGATTGGCGAACTGTACAAGACTTTTGCCCAGGAAGCCTTCAAGCCGTTTACTTCAAGCTTCTTGCCGAAGTGAGCGCATAAGCCCGGGCCGCTTCATTTGAAAGCGGCTGTCCCAGAAAAGCAACATGCCGCTCAGCCGAATATCTTGGCGGGCGGCATTGTTATTTGACCTTGGCCTAAAATCCGCCTGGTGCGGAACCGCTGACCCCAATCCCAGTTATTTGGAAAAGGATGGGACCATGCGCAAAGTTATCGAGCAGCTCGACGATGAAGGACGTGTAGTCCTGCGTGAATGGGTGGATCTTGGGACAGCCGTATTCTCGTCGGCTCTCGCCGTAACCGTGCTGAAAGGTATCGTTGGCCTGTTCGCTTAAGCGCCATCGTTGATTACGGACCGCCCCAGAGACTTGCGGCCCTTCATTAGACAATCTTCTCGCAACGGCATATGCAGTCCTACTGGGCTAACCAGTACCTGGACCTATGATGGATCCTGAGAAGCCCACCCCTATCGTCGAGGCTACCCCGAACGACCAAGTCGCCTCGGGAAGCGATACCGACCTCCGCCTTCGTCAGCAGGAAATTCTTGCGGAGTTAGGAGTTCTTGCCCTTCAAGGAACGCCGTTTCCTGAATTGCTGACTAGTACAGCCGCTCTGACCGCAGAAGGCCTCGAAGCTGAATTCTGCAAGATTCTTGAATTTCGACATAAAGAAGGACGCTTCCTCGTCACGGCAGGCGTTGGTTGGGGCCCTGATGTGGTTGGCGTTGCAACGGTAGGCGCTGACATAGAGTCACCAGCGGGCTATGCCTTAAGAACTGGTAAGCCCGTCATCTCAAACCATCTCGAAAACGAAGAGCGGTTCCGAACACCTGAACTGTTAGTGAGGCACGGTATCCGACGTGCAATGAATGTCATTCTTCAAGGGGACGGGTCGCCTTACGGTGTTCTTAGAAGTTGATAGCCGCTCCGAAGGCGAATTTTCGATCAGGGACATTTCATTTTTGCAAGGCGCGGCAAACCTTTTAGGAATGGCAATCGAACGTCAACGCATAGAGCAAAGTCTTACGCGCGGCTGTCGAACGCAATCAACTTCTTCTGAAGGAAGTGAACCACCGTGTAAATAACAGCTTGGCGCTAGTAGCCAGCATGCTTCACTTGAAATCTTCAACTGTGAGCGATGAAGTCAAATCGCATCTTGACGAAGCTTCCAGTCGGATCACGGCCATCGCCCGGGCTCATCAACGACTTTACCAAACTGAGATGTTCGAAAAGATTGATCTCGGTCCCTACTTGGAAGACATCTGCCGAAGCTTTGCCGAATCCCTGCCTGACTGCGCTCTCCATGTCACTGTCGAAGGGGGAATCGAAATCCCGCTCGATCAAGCGATACCAGCCGCCCTTTTTGTAAATGAACTGATCACGAACTCCGCAAAATATGCTCATCCGAATTCCAAGTGCGAGGCATGGATTGGCGTGACTCAATCAAATTCAAAAGTTTCAATTTCGGTAAGGGACCAAGGGATAGGACTGCCGTCCGATTTCGAAACCACGTCTCGGAAAGGGCTGGGAATGCGACTGGTAAACGCATTCGCCGCACAGCTTGGCGGCAGCCTCGACATTCGACGTCACGCCCCCGGTGTTGAATTCGTTTTGATGTTTCCGAAGCCTGTGAACGAATAGGCATAGATGCGGTTCGCCTTTGGCAATCCGGGATGTCAAAAGAACGAATTTTCAAGCAGCCGGAAACCGCCAGCACGCAGATGAGGGCCTACGATTTCCTGGGTGCAATCATTCATCCGGCTCAGGTCATAAAATTAGCTGGTGAATTACTTGGGCGACTTCTGCCCCCGTATACGGTTTGGAAATAAAGCGACTGCCGTCGGGCAAATCGTTCTCATCAATTTTTGCATGGCCCGACGTCGCAATAATTCGATCGGAGGCCACCGGCCCCTTACGAAATGTGCGAGCTTCAGCCCGTCCATCGAACCGGGCATATTGATATCGGTGAAGATCAAGTGGATGTCGTCACGCTGTTCAAGTATTAAAATCGCCTCATCTGCATTTCTTGCCTCGACGACCACAAGCCCGGCACTTTCAAGGAAATCAGTGGCGTCCATTCGAAGCAATACCTCATCTTCTACGATTAGCACAGTTGGTCGATGGCTAGCATTACGCCGCATCAGGCTCGACCTTATTGGTTTGTCCACCGATAAGCGGGCGGCAATCGCATCAAAGTGTCGGGTAGCCGACACTATGCCAAGAGTTGAACCATCCTTCGGTCAGTTCGTTCCTGGAAACCGAAAAGAAAATCTATCAAAGAGGCCGAACAGTTCCTCATCAGAAGTCGTAAATTCAATCTCCCAAGCGGGTCGCAAAGACTGCCGAAGTAGCCTGCCTACCATAATATTCCTGAATGATTTGAACCGAGGTCCCCATGTTCCTGGCGACTTCGAACACGCCCACCCCATTGCGTAGCGCATTTACAGCGTAAAAATGACGCAGGCTGTAGACCGAATATTTTTCTCCAAAACTGCTCGCTTCTATCCCCGCCTCCTTCAATGCGGAGTTCAGCTGATCAATGAGCGATGACGATCTGCGATCCGTCCGGCATGACGAACAACAGCCCAGCGGGATCTTCAGCTCGGCGTTTTGTCAAATATTTGTCTAATCTCTTGGCTGCGACTGACCTGACAATGGCGTCCCGCTCCCCTGTTTTTCCTCTGACGACGAAGCGGAAGTTGTTGCGCCCCTTTTCATCCCTGAACGGATGGACGTCTCGTCACTTTCAGCTTGTTTGCTTCGCCCGGTCCGAATGCCAGAATTTGCGAGCACCAGGACGTAATGAGCGGAGTAACTCTCGGCTTCTGCCCGTGTGCGTTTATCCCTGGCGGTTTTGATCCGCCTACACAACGTGCGCCAAAGCTGACGATATTCCCAAAGCTCGAATGCCGGCCGTACTCGTTTCTTTTTCGGAGTGAAGGTTACGGTTATAGGCGGCTTGTTACCCCGCAAGCCCTGTTCGTGCAGCCCACTTCACGATGGCCTTGCCGAGCATCATGTCCCATTGAAGTGTCTTGTCGGTGGGATGCAGCTTGGCGTTCTTCGGCAGCTTCTTGAAATTCGCATAATAATCCCGGCGCCACGGGATAAACTCCCGCATCACCTTGTCATCGATCGCTTCAATGGCCAGGTCACCAGCATATTCCCGCCAGAACTTCGAAACACGAATGATCTGCCTCAGCATGCCCGCTGAAGTCTTACCGTGGCGATGATCCCGCTCACGGTATCGGATGTAGTCGTCAATGACTGCTGCAGAATAATTTGGATTTTGGCGGCAGTCCCTGCTCAGTTCGCTGTTCTAATTGGAACAGCAACCTACGGCCGAGTCGACGGCGGTTTGCTCGTTGGAGGTCTTCAGCGAACGCCAAATATATTTCGCCTGAAGTGAAATGCGGATGCGGGCGTAGTAGATGCCTGAACGCCTGAAAATCGTGAGCCTGCCATCCTCAAGATAGCGAGCGCCTTCCATTCGTGGTGCCCCTGAAGTTCGGCAAGCACCACAGGTTGGAAGCATTTCAAATGGCTAGCGGACTGTCTATTTTGCCTATTTGCCGCAAACCAGCTAAGCCATTGAAATTACTGGCTATGTGTAGCTGCCGTGGCAGTGCTTGTACTTCTTGCCGCTGCCGCAGGGGCAATCCTCGTTGCGGCCGACCTTGCCCCAGGTTGCGGGATTCTTCGGGTCGCGGTCGGCGGTCGCCGCCGGGACCAGCGAGGCGCCTGCGAACGCCATCTCGTCCTCGCCGGTGTTGGGATTGATCTTGTGGCCCTCCATCGGCGGCAGCGGCGGCTGCTCTTCCGGCGGCACGATCTCGACGCGCATCAATTGTGCCGTGACCGCCTCGCGCAGATGCGCGGTCATCGCCTGGTAAAGGCTGAACGCCTCCGACTTGTATTCCTGCAACGGATCGCGCTGGCCATAGCCGCGCAGGCCGATCACCTGGCGCAGATGGTCGAGCATGATCAGATGCTCGCGCCACAGATGGTCCAGCGTCTGCAGCAAAATGGTCTTTTCGACGTAGCGCATCACGTCGGGACCCCATTGCGCGACCTTGGCCGCCATGTGCTCGTCGACGCGCTGCTCGATGCGCGTCAGCAATTCCTCGTCGGCAATGCCTTCTTCCTCCGCCCATTCGTCGACCGGCAGATCGATGTCGAGCACGCGCTTCAGTTCCTCGTTGCAAACCGGCGACGTCCCATTGCTCGGCATAGGCATTCGCAGGGACGTGCTTGACGACCACATCGTCGATGAAGTCGTGCCGCATGTCCGTCGACCATGTCGGCTACGCTGTCGCTCTTCATCAGTTCGACGCGCTGGTCGAAGATCACCTTGCGCTGGTCGTTCTGGACGTTGTCGAATTTCAGCAGATTCTTGCGGATGTCGAAGTTGCGGGCCTCGACCTTCTGCTGCGCCTTTTCCAGCGCCTTGTTGATCCAGGGATGGATGATGGCCTCGCCCTCCTTGAGGCCAAGCCGGGTCAGCATGCTGTCGAGCCGGTCGGACCCGAAAATCCGCATCAGATCGTCTTCCAGCGACAGGAAGAATTTCGAGCGGCCCGGGATCGCCCTGGCGGCCGGAGCGGCCGCGCAGCTGGTTGTCGATGCGCCGCGAATTCATGGCGCTCGGAACCGATGATGTAGAGCCCGCCGGGCTTTTTGACCGTCTTGGCGGGCTTTGAGCCCTTGGCGGGCTCGATCTCGACCTCGTCCTCGGCCTTCAGCACGATCTCGCGGAAACGCTCGACGTCGGCCTTGATCTGCTCGATCCTGGCGGCCTTCTCCGCCTCGTCGGTAATGTCAGCGGTCTCGTGCAGGATCCGCATGTCGAGCGAGCCGCCGAGCTTGATGTCGGTGCCGCGGCCGGCCATGTTGGTCGCGATCGTGATCGCGCCGGGCACGCCGGCTTCCGCGACGATATAGGCTTCCTGCTCGTGGAAGCGCGCATTGAGCACCGCGAACAGCTTTGCGGGCTTGCCGGCGCGGGCGGCGGCGTAGAGCTTCTGCATCGACTTCGGGCTTTCGAAGTCCAGCTGCTTGTAGCCGTGGCTTCTTCAGGTAATCGGCCAGCACTTCCGACTTTTCGATCGAGGCGGTGCCGACCAGCACCGGCTGCAGCCGCGCATTGGCGCGCTCGACCTCGGCCAGGATGGCGGCGTATTTCTCGTTCTGGGTGCGATAGACCTCGTCGTCCTCGTCGAGGCGGGCGACCGCGACGTTGGTCGGGATTTCCACCACTTCGAGCTTGTAGATGTCGAACAATTCGTCGGCTTCGGTCAGCGCGGTGCCGGTCATGCCGGCGAGCTTGTCGTACATCCGGAAATAGTTCTGGAAGGTGATCGAGGCCAGCGTCTGGTTTTCCGGCTGGACCGTGACGTGCTCCTTGGCTTCCAGCGCCTGGTGCAGGCCTTCGGAATAGCGGCGGCCCTGCATCATGCGGCCGGTGAATTCGTCGATGATGATGACCTCGTCGTCGCGGACGATGTAGTCCTTGTCGCGGGTGAACAGCGAGTGGGCGCGCAGCGCCTGGTTGATGTGGTGCACGACGGAGACGTTCTCGACGTCGTACAGCGAATCGCCCTTGAGCTGGCCGGCGTCGCGCAGCAGCGTCTCGATCTTTTCCATGCCGGCTTCGGTCAGCGTCACCGTGCGCTGCTTCTCGTCGACCTCGAAATCGGCGAGCTTTTCCAGCTTCGGCAGGAAGGTGTCGATGGTGTTGTAGAATTCCGAACGGTCGTCGAGCGGGCCGGAAATGATCAGCGGGGTGCGCGCCTCGTCGATCAGGATCGAGTCGACTTCGTCGACGATGGCGTAGGAGTGGCCGCGCTGGACCATGTCCTCGAGCCGGTACTTCATGTTGTCGCGCAGATAGTCGAAGCCGTATTCGTTGTTGGTGCCGTAGGTGATGTCGCAGGCGTAGGAATTCTTGCGTTCGCCGTCGTCGAGCCCGTGCACGATCACGCCGACGGACAGGCCGAGGAAGTTGTAGATCTGGCCCATCCATTCGGAGTCGCGCCTGGCGAGGTAGTCGTTGACGGTGACGACATGGACGCCCTTGCCGGCCAGCGCGTTGAGATAGACCGCAAGCGTCGCCACCAGCGTCTTGCCTTCGCCGGTCTTCATCTCGGCGATGTCGCCTTCATGCAGCACCATGCCGCCGATCAGCTGGACGTCGAAATGGCGCTGCCCGAGGGTGCGCTTGGCCGCTTCGCGCACGGTGGCGAAGGCGGGGACCAGAATGTCGTCCAGCGCCTTGCCGGCCGCGAGCTCGGCGCGGAATTCAACGGTGCGGGCCTTCAGCGCCTCGTCGGAGAGGGCGGCGATCTCGCCCTCCAGCGCGTTGATGGCGTTGACGCGGGCCTGATACCCCTTGATCCGCCGGTCGTTGGCGGAGCCGAAAAACTTGCGGGCGAACGCGCCGATCATGCCAAATTCCTGTTCCTGCCGTGCTGCGTTGCAGCTGTAACGTCGTGGTCCGCCGGATTGCCCATCAACTCGCCGTGACGCGCCGCGCCAAAAACCCCCTGACAAGGGGATCATCCGCCTAGTGAGTGGGAATTAAGCAATCCAAGGTTCAACGGCCAAAAACGCAGCAAAACAAGCGCCATCGCCATTGACACGATGGGGCAGAGATATGGCTGGGCCGGGGCCTTGTCAACGTGGCCCGGATGGCAGGGAATTCATCATTTTGACAGACTTTTCGCGTTGCCAAGGGCACCCGATTGGGCGAGTGTCCCGCCGCCCCAAACAGCCCCATCTTCGACGATAAGGATTTTGCATGACCATCCCCGTTCCCGGAAACGAAAACCGGCCTGCGCCTCGGCTTGACCTGCGCCGCCGTGACCGGCGCTCTCGCCATGGTGCTGCTCGCCGGCCTGCCGGTGCGGGCCCAGGACGCCAACCCGGTGCTCGCCAAGGTCAACGGCGTCGAGATCCGCCAGAGCGACGTGGCGCTGGCCGAGGAGGAACTGGGACCGAGCCTGGCGCAGATGGATCCCGGCGACCAAGAAGGAAAACGTGCTGGCCTTCCTGATCGACATGAAGATCGTCGCCAAGGCCGCCGAGGACAAGAAGGTCGAAAACAACGAGGATTTCAAGAAGCGGCTGGCGTTTACCCGCAACCGGCTGCTGATGGACAGCCTGCTGGCGGTCGAGGGCAAGGCCGCGACCACCGACGAGGCGATGAAGAAGGTCTACGAGGAAGCCTCCAAGCAGATCACCGGCGAGCAGGAAGTCCACGCCCGCCACATCCTGGTCGAGACCGAGGATGAGGCCAAGGCGATCGCCGCGGAACTCAAGAAGGGCGCCGACTTCGCCGAACTCGCCAAGAAGAAATCCAAGGATCCCGGCGCCTCCGACGGCGGCGACCTCGGCTTCTTCACCAAGGACCAGATGGTGCCGGAGTTCTCCGCGATCGCCTTCACCCTGGAGCCCGGCAAGATCTCCGACCCGGTCAAGTCGCAGTTCGGCTGGCACGTCATCAAGGTCGAGGAAAAGCGCAACCGCCAGGCGCCGCCGTTCGAGCAGGTGAAGCCCCAGATCGAGACCTATGTGACGCGCAAGGCGCAGGCCGATTACGTCGCCAAGCTGCGCGAGGCCGCCAAGGTCGAACGCATGGACAAGCCGGACGAGCGCGGCGCAAGCCCGACGCGGCGAAGGACTCCAAGATGGCGCCCCCGGCGAAGAAGTAAAGTCTCGCTGTCACTTCTGCGAAGCCAGAGTTAGTACCTACGATCGTCATGGCCGGGCCTGTCCCGGCCATCACGTCTTTAAAAGCGTCGATCTGCGCCAGGGATAAGGCGTGGCATGGCCGGGACAAGCCCGGCTCATGACAGTCGCTTCCTCGTCAAAGCTGGAAGCTCTGCATGTCCACTGCCGTCTCCCCCCTCGCTCCCACCAATGTGCCCGCGATGCCCGCGATCGCGGGCGTGAAGCTTGCGACCGCTGCCGCGGGCATACGCTACAAGAACCGCACCGACGTGTTGCTCGCCGTCATGGACAAGGGCACGACGGTCGCCGGCGTTTTCACCAAATCGAAATGCCCGTCGGCGCCGGTGGAATGGTGCAGGGCCAAGCTCGGCCGCGGACAGGCACGCGCGCTGGTGGTCAATTCCGGCAATGCCAACGCGTTTACCGGCAAGACCGGACGGCAGGCCACGACGCTGACGGCCGCGATTGCCGCCAAGGCGGTCGGCTGCAGCCCCAGCGAGGTGTTTTTGGCCTCGACCGGCGTGATCGGCGAACCGCTGGATGCCAGCAAGTTCGACGGCGTACTCGGCACGCTGGCGGAACAGGTCGTCCCGGGCGAATGGATGACCGCGGCCAAGGCGATCATGACCACCGACACCTTTCCGAAGGTCGCGACCGCGACGGTCAAACTCGGCAAGGCCAGCGTGACGATCAACGGCATGGCCAAGGGCGCCGGCATGATCGCGCCCGACATGGCGACCATGCTGTCCTTCGTGTTCACCGACGCGCCGCTTTCCGCAGGCGTGCTGCAATCGCTGCTGAAGAGCGGCGTCGAGGACACCTTCAATGCCGTCACCATCGACGGCGACACCTCGACCTCCGACACGCTGCTGGCTTTCGCGACCGGTGCCGCGGCCGCCAACGGCGCACCAAAAATCAGCCGCGCCGGCGATCCGCGACTGAAGGCGTTTGTAAAGGCCTTCCACGCCGTGCTGGCCGACCTCTCCGAACAGGTCGCCCGCGACGGTGAAGGCGCGCGCAAGCTGGTCGAGATCATCGTCGAGGGCGCGACGACGAAGAAATCCGCGCGCAAAATCGCGATGTCGGTGGCGAACTCGCCGCTGGTGAAGACGGCGATCGCCGGCGAGGACGCCAATTGGGGCCGCGTGGTGATGGCGGTCGGCAAGGCCGGCGAGCCCGCCAACCGCGACAGGCTGTCGATCTCCTTCAACGGCATCCGCGTCGCCAAAAGCGGCGCGCGCGATCCGTCCTATGACGAGGCCGAGGTTTCCGCCGCGATGAAGAACCCGAAGATCCAGATCAGGATCGCGCTCGGGCTGGGCAAGGGCCGCGACCGCGTGCTGACCTGCGACCTCACCAAGGAATATGTCGCGATCAACGGCGATTACAGGTCGTGAATGCTCCCTCTCCCCCTCGCTGCTGTCGCATGCCCACATCCATTGCATGACCGACATCAAGCTCACCCTCGTGGTCGCCTGCGCGCTGGTCGATACCGACAAGCGCGTGCTGATCGCCCAGCGCCCGGAGGGCAAGGCGCTGGCGGGGCTGTGGGAATTTCCCGGCGGCAAGCTCGAGCCGGGCGAACGGCCGGAACAGTCGCTGATCCGCGAGTTGCACGAGGAGATCGGCATTACCGTTCGGGAGGCCTGCCTGGCGCCGCTGACCTTCGCGAGCCACGCCTACGAGAACTTTCATCTCTTGATGCCGCTCTACATCTGCCGGCGCTGGGAAGGCGAGGTGATCGCGCGCGAGGGCCAGAAACTCGCCTGGGTCCGCGCCAACAAACTGCGCGACTATCCGATGCCGCCGGCCGACATTCCGCTGATCCCGCATCTGATCGATTTGCTGATGTGACGAGCCTTCGGGTCCTCATCCTGAGGAGCTTGCGTAGCAAGCGTCTCGAAGGATGGCAGCACCCGGGCTCTCATGGTTCGAGACGCGCCTTCGGCGCTCCTCACCATGAGGATGAACACTACGGCTTTGGCGTCCCCTTCACCGCCGCCTCCAGGCTCGCCTTCGCCGACCCCGGCTTCAGCGGTTTTTGCTGGCTCTCGTGCGGCGCCCAGCCGGACAGCCAGACGATATCGAAGGTGGCGCGGATGCGGCCGTCGGAGTCCGCAAAACGTTCGCCGTAGATCTGCGCCATGCGCAGCAGCGTCGCGCGGCGCGTGGGCGTCGCGCCGCCGCTCGATCAGCACGTTGGTCGCGCCCATGCGGCGGAGATCCTGCATCAGTGCGAATGCGCTGTCGTAACGCACGACGACGCGGTCGACGTCGGTGACCGGCAAGCGCAAAGCCCGCGCGCTGCAGCAGCGCGCCGAGATCGCGCAGGTCGGCGAACGGCGCCACGCGCGGCGACACCCCGCCCTCGCACTCGGCTTCCGCTGCTGCAAAGGATTGCCGCAGCTCGGTCAGCGTGTCGCCGCCGATCATCGCCGCGAGCAACAGCCCGTCCGGCCTGCAGTGCCCGGCGGATCTGCGCGAGCACGCCCGGCAGATCGTTGACGAACTGAAACGCCAGCGCCGATACCGCGAGGTCGAGTGTCTCAGGGGCGAGCGCGACACGCTCGCTTTCGAGATCGGGAAGATCGACAGCTGCGAGCGCGCCGACGCGGCCGGCCAACGCCTCGCGCAACTTTTCGCCCGGCGTGCCGATATCGGCGACATCCTTGAAATTCGCGCAGCACCGCCTGCAGCCGTTCCGCCATATCCTCGGCTACTCGATCGATCAGGAAAGTCGCCGCGCCCAACTGCTGCGCCCGCGCCTGCCGAGCACGCAGCAGGGCGCGGTCGAACAACACGGGGGAGGTATCGGGGTTCGGGGCCATGCCGGTTGGTACGCCGATCGCGCCACTCTCTGGCAATGCCGGTGCTTGAGCCGCCGCGGCGCGGCAGCGCTAGCCTTGCCCTATGGACGCCCAGGCCTCGCCATCGCCGCTGCCATCTCCGGCCATCTGCGCGGCGCGCTGGCGCCTTGCCGCACGGCGCATGGTCGCATGCCGCACGGCTCGCGCTCGACATCGCGCTGCCGACGCTGTGCGTCGCCTGCCGCGAACCGGTCGCCGGCGAAGGCGTCTGCGCCGCGTGCTGGGCAAAACTGTCGTTCATCGCGCCGCCGTTTTGCCCGCGGCTCGGCATTCCCTTCGTCTACGATCCCGGTCCCGGCATGCTGTCGATGGAGGCGATCGCCGATCCGCCGGCCTATGAGCGCGCCCGCGCCGCGGTGCGCTATGACGACGTCGCGCGCACGCTGGTGCATGCGCTGAAATACCAGGACCGCACCGATCTGGCGCCCGCGATGGGCCGCTGGATGGCGCGGGCCGGCCACGAACTGCTCGACGATGCCGATGTGCTGGTTCCGGTGCCGCTGCACTGGCGGCGCGGCTGGAGCCGCCGCTACAACCAGTCCGGCGCGCTGGCGCGGGTGATCGGGCGGCAAACCGGGGTCAAGGTGGCTTCCGAGCGCGCTGCGGCGGATGCGGCCGACCCAGCAGCAGATCGGCCTGTCGCGGTCGCAGCGCGCCAGCAACGTCCAGGGCGCATTCAAGGTGGCGCCGGATCGCGCCGCCGAGATCCAGGGCCGCCGGGTGGTGCTGATCGACGATGTCCTGACCACCGGCGCCACCACCGACGCCTGCGCGCGGGCGCTGTTGCGAGCCAAAGCCGCATCGGTCGACGTGCTGGTGTTTGCGCGGGTTGTGGACAGCCACAAAGCTCCTATATAATTCATGACACTTCTATCCGACACCGCAAGACAGAGCGCGTCATGACCGCCGCCAGTCGAAATCTATACCACGTCCGAGCTGCGGCTATTGCAGCACCGCCAAATCGCTGCTGACGCGCAAAAAAGCCGCGTTCACCGAGATCGACGTGCCGGGCCGACCCGGCGTTTCGCCAGCAAATGTGGGATCGCGCCGGGATGGGCGCGCCACCTTTCCGCAGATCTTCATCGGCGATACTCATGTCGGCGGCTGCGACGAGCTTTATGAGCTCAACCACGCGGGCAAGCTCGATAACCTGCTCGCGGGCGAGAAGGCGAGCTGTGAGCGCCGATCAAACTTTTACCGCCGCCATGGTGCAGATGCGCAGCGGGCTGTCGCCCGAGGCCAATCTGGAGCAGGGATCGCAGACTGATCCGCGAGGCGGCGGCTGAAGGGCGCCGACTATGTGCAGACGCCCGAGATCAGCAACATGATCCAGGCCAACCGCAAGGCGCTGTTCAACATCATCGCCGACCGAGGAAGACGACCTGTCGCTGACGGCCTATCGCGACGCTCGCACAGGAGCTGAGGATCCATCTCCATATCGGCTCGCTGGCGCGTGCGCGCTTCGGCCGAGAAGGCCGTCAACCGCTCCTTCCTGATCGAGCCGGATGGACGCATCGCTCGCCAGCTACGACAAGATCCACATGTTCGACGTCGATCTCGCCAAGCGGCGAGAGCTATCGCGAATCGGCCAATTATCAGCCGGGCGAGACGGCCGTGATCGCCGACATGCCGTGGGGCCGCATCGGGCTGACGATCTGCTACGACATGCGCTTTCCGGCGCTGTATCGCGCGCTGGCCGAGAGCGGCGCGTCGTTCCTCACCGTGCCCTCCGCCTTCACCAATGCCGACCGGCGAGGCGCACTGGCACGTGCTGCTGCGCGCCCGCGCGATCGAGAACGGCGCCTTCGTGTTCGCCGCCGCCCAGGGCGGCACGCACGAGAGCAAGCGGCAGACCTATGGCCATTCGCTGATCGTCGATCCCTGGGGCGAAATCCTCGCCGAAGGCGGCGGCACGATCCGGGCGTCATCATGGCCAAGATCGATCCGGCCATGGTCGTGATGCGCGCGGAAAACCGTGCCGTCGCTGCAGCACGGCCGGCGCTTTGGCATCGCCGATCCCAAGGCCGGCCGGCATCTGCATCTGGTGCGGGAACGGCATGATCCACTACTCTTGCGCTGCGAGAAGGGCCACGCGTTCGAAAGCTGGTTCCAGAGCTCGGCGGCCTTCGACGGCCAGGCGAAGCGCGGGCTGGTGAGCTGCCCGATCTGCGACTCGGTCAAGGTCGAGAGTCGATCATGGCGCCGCAGATCGTCGGCAAGAAGGGCCGCAAGCGACCGCGATGAGAGTGCGCGCGCCGCGCCGGTGGCTGCCACCACGGATGCGACGTCTGCCGGGCCTAGCCGACCGCTGCTGATGGCGCAGGAGAGCGAGCTGCGCGCCAAGCTGAAGGAATTGCGCGACCATATCAAGAACGCCGACAATGTCGGCGAGCAGTTTCCCGAACGAGGCGCGCAAGATGCATTACGGCGATATCGAGCACCGGCCGATCTACGGCGAGGCCTCGCCGGAGGAAGCGCAGCTCCTGATCGAGGAAGGCGTCGAGGTGATGCCGCTGCCGGTGCTGCCGGACGACCGGAACTAGACCTCTGTGAGGACCGTCTTCGCGCGTCTGAACCATGAGACCCGGTATCCATCCTTCGAGACGCTGCTCGCAATCCTCAGGCTGAGGACCGTCACACCGCCATCAGCAGCGCCACCCCGATCACGATCAGCACGATGCCGACGCGCTCGCGCATCGAGAGCGGCTGCTTGAACGAATAATACGACACCGCCTGCGCGAACAGCACTTCGACCAGCGCCAGCGTGCGGACGTTGGCGGCGCGGTCAGCGCGAAGGCCAGAAACCAGAACTGCGAGGCGAACGCGCCCATGAAACCCGCCAGCATCGACGGCTTCCACAGGCCGGAATCTTCCTGAGCACGTCGGGCGCCGCGCGCCAGCAGATAGATGGTCAGCACCAGCGTCTGCACGAACAGGCCCAGCACCAGCGTATAGGTCGCCGCCGTGACGAAGGATACGCCGGGCACCGTGATGATGGCGCCGCGAAAGCCGATCGCCGACAGTGCGAAGAAAGCCGCGGCCACCAGGCCGATGATGGTCGGCTTCAACTCGGCAAAGCCCTTTTCGCCGCCGGGCCGCAGCGCGGTGATGACCACGCCGACGGTGGCGATCAGGATCGCGATCACCTTCAGCACCGTGAGATGATCGCCGAGAAAGACAAAACCGAAGATCGCCGTCTGGATCGCCTCGGTCTTGATGTATGCCGTGGTCACCACGAAGGAGCGGTCGTTCATCGCCAGCAGCATCAAGGCGGTGGCGGCGATCTGGCTTAGCGCGCCGAGCAGGAGCCACGGCCAGAACGAAGCCGTCGGCCACGGCACCGCATCGCCGGTGGCGAAAATCACGATAACGAAAAAGAGGATCGAGAACGGAAATCCGAACAGGAAGCGGATATTGGTGGCGCCCCAGGTGCCGAGCGGCCCGGTCAGCTGCCGCTGCATCGCATTGCGCGCGACCTGCCCGAGCGCAGCCGTGACGGTGAAGGGGATCCAGAGCGAGGCGATGGTGAACATGGGGGGGGGTCGGTTAGCAGGCTGAAACTGCAGCCACCGTGCCGGGCACAGCGCGTGCGGTCAACCCGAACGACGCATGACAGGAATGCAGCCGACAAAAAAGGACGGTGCCGTCCCTGTTCGCAGGGACGACGATTAAATCCCCTCCGCCACCACCATGTAGTTGACGTCCATGTCGGACGAGAGGCTCCACTTGTCGGCGAATGGCGAGTAGACCACGCCGGCCTGCTCGGTGATGGCGAGCCTGTTGTTGTGAAGATGATGCGTGAGTTCGTCGGGGGTGACGAACTTGTCCCATTGATGGGTGCCGCGCGGCAGCCATCGCAACACATATTCGGCGCCGACGATGGCGAGCGCAAAGCTCTTCCAGTTGCGGTTCAGGGTCGAGACCACCATCATGCCGCCGGGCTTCAGCATCGCCGCGCAACGGTTGAGGAACATGCCGACATCGGCGACGTGCTCGACCACTTCCATCGCCAGCACGATGTCGAAACGTTCGCGCACGTCCATCTCCTCGACGGTGGTGCAGCGGTAATCGATCGACAGATGCGCCTTGTCGGCATGCAGTTTCGCCGCCGCGATATTGCTGGCGGACGGATCGACGCCGATCAGCTGGGCGCCGAGCCGGGTAAACGGCTCGCACAACAGTCCGGCGCCGCAGCCGATATCGAGGATGCGCAGGCCGGCCAGGCAGTTCAGGCTTCTGACGTTGCGTTCGAACTTGCGGCAGGCGGCGTCGCGGATATAGGTCAGCCGCAGCGGATTGATCTTGTGCAGCGGCGCCATCTTGCCGTTGGGATCCCACCACTCGTCCGACAGTCTCGAGAATTTTGCCACTTCAGCCGGATCGACCGTGGACGCGGCGCCGGAAGAATCCTGTGTGGACATGGCGCGCCGCCTCTATCGCGCGGTGATGGCGTTGCGGAACGCCAGCGGCGAGGCAATGGTCTTGATGACCTTGCCGCCCTCGCCGACGCCGAAGATCTCCACGTCGCCGTAGTTGAAGATGCGGCCGAGGATGCTCTGGTTGACGTCGACGCTCTCGACCTTGTCGAGACTCATCTCGAACGTCTTCCGCTGGATAAAGCCCTCCTTGTGAACGACGCGCAGATTGGTGACGTCGATCTCCGTGGTCCAGCGATGGAACCATGCGGTCACGGTCTTGTAGACTGCGATCAGCGACACGATGCCGGCCAGCGACCAGCACACCAGGATCAGCGGGCCCACTGGCACCATCCCCGACAGGGCCAGAAACACGCCGACCAGAATCCAGAGCAAATCGCCGGCAAAAAGAAAATCCAGTGCGCATTCATGGAATACAGCACCTTCTCCCCGGGCTGCAGGTTTTCGTCGATATATCGCCCCATGCGCTGGCCTCTATTGTCCTGAACCGCCGTATCCCCGCGCTATTCCGGGGATGGCCGGAACCCGGTTGCTTGCCCAAATCCGCGCCGCTATGTATACGCGCCTTTCGGCCGGCGCGCTGCCGTTTTGCGCGCCGGCCACCATACTCAACCTCTCAGGGAATGCACCAGTCGTCATGGGCCGTCTCGTGATGAAATTCGGCGGCACGTCCGTCGCCAATATCGACCGTATCCGCAACGTCGCGCGGCATGTGAAGCGTGAGGTCGACGCCGGCCACGACGTCGCCGTGGTGGTGTCGGCAATGTCCGGCAAGACCAATGAACTGGTGGAATGGTGCCGCGACGCCTCGCCGATGCATGATGCGCGCGAATACGACGCCGTGGTGGCCTCTGGCGAGCAGGTTACCGCCGGGCTGCTGGCGATCGCGCTGCAGGCGATCGGCATCCAGGCACGCTCCTGGCAGGGCTGGCAGATCCCGATCAAGACCAGCGATGCCCACGCCTCGGCCCGGATTCTCGAAATCGACGGATCGGAACTGATCAGCCGGTTCAGGGATCGCAAGGAAGTCGCCGTGGTCGCCGGCTTCCAGGGCATCAACCCGCAAACCGGGCGAATCACCACGCTCGGGCGCGGCGGTTCCGACACTTCCGCGGTGGCGATTGCGGCTGCCATCCATGCCGACCGCTGCGATATCTATACCGATGTCGACGGCGTCTACACCACCGACCCCCGCGTGGTTCCCAAGGCGCGGCGGCTGGACAAGATCGCATTCGAGGACATGCTGGAACTGGCGTCGCAAGGCGCCAAGGTGCTGCAGGTCCGCTCGGTGGAGCTCGGCATGGTGCACAACATGCCGATTTTCGTCCGCTCGAGTTTCGACAAGCCAGAGGATATCAACCCGCACGCCAACCAGCCGCCGGGCACGCTGATCTGCAGCGAGGAGGAAATCATGGAAAGCCACGTCGTTACCGGCATCGCCTTCTCCAAGGACGAAGCCCAGATTTCCGTCCGCCAGATCCAGGACAAGCCGGGCGTCGCCGCCTCGATCTTCGGGCCGCTGGCGGAGGCCAATATCAACGTCGACATGATCGTCCAGAACGTCTCGGAAGACGGCGCCACCACCGACCTCACCTTCACGGTGCCGGCTTCGGACTATGCCCGCGCCCGAGATACCATCACCTCGTCGAAGGACAAGATCGGCTATGCGCGCCTCGACAGCGCCACCGACGTCGCAAAAGTCTCCGTGATCGGCAGCGGCATGCGCAGCCATGCCGGCGTCGCGGCCCAGGCGTTTTCGGCGCTCGCCGCCCGCAACATCAACATCCGCGCCATCACCACCTCCGAGATCAAGTTTTCGGTGCTGATCGACGCCGCCTACACCGAACTGGCGGTGCGGACACTGCACACGCTCTACGGGCTCGACCAGGCTTGAGACGCGCGCTTGCAACCACCTCCATCGTCCCACGGCGGAGAGGTGAGAGCGCGCGGCCTCCGCGATGACCGTTGAAGCGACGATCATCGATCTGACATTTTTCGCCTTTGCTCCCGCAGCATTGGGCTGACAGAGACGTTATCGTCTCTGGCAGGCGTTTTGCTTGGCAAAACTGGCTTCGATTGGCTATACGCCGGGATGGGTGGGCTGCCGCAAACTGTGCCACAGTTTTGGCGATCCTGATTCGGCCGCACTCCAGGACCTGCGGCTGCGCCGAATGAATAAACTTGTTGTTTTCAGTGGATTTAACGCCAGCTGCCGGCACCCGGCGTGCTGGCTTCGCGAAGGGGGATTTTGGCACATGCGGAGCGCGTCGGGAGGCCCCCGCGTCTTGCTGAGACGGCTCCGCGAAACCATGGCGGAGCAGGTCTCCGCCCAGGAACGCCTCGACAAGATCGTGGTGCTGATCGCCGCCAACATGGTGGCCGAGGTCTGCTCGACCTACGTGCTGCGCGTCGATAACACGCTCGAACTCTACGCCACCGAAGGTCTCAACCGCGCCGCTGTGCACCGTACCGTGCTGAGCGCGCATGAGGGCCTCGTCGGCCTGGTCGCCAGCGAGGCGACGCCGCTCAACCTCAGCGACGCCCAAACCCATCCGGCGTTCTCGTTCCGCCCGGAGACCGGCGAAGAAATCTATCATTCCTTCCTCGGCGTTCCGATCCTGCGCGCCGGCAATACGCTCGGCGTTCTTGTGGTGCAGAACCGCGCCAAGCGCAATTATGTCGAGGAAGAGGTCGAGGCGCTGCAGACCACCGCGATGGTGCTGGCGGAGATGATCGCGTCGGGCGAATTGTCGGCGCTGGCGCAGCCCGGCGCCGAGCCGGCGGCGCGGCATTCGGTGCACAAGACCGGCGCGATCCTGTCCGACGGCATCGCGCTCGGCCATGTGGTGCTGCACGAACCGCGCGTCGTCATCACCAATTACATCGCCGAGGACCTGCCGAAGGAACTCAAGCGGCTCGATACCGCGTTGACAAAACTGCGCGCCGACCTCGACCGCATGCTGGAGCGCGGCGATGTCGCCGAGGGCGGCGAGCACCGCGACGTGCTGGAAGCCTACCGCATGTTCGCCAACGACCACGGCTGGTCGCACCGGCTTCATGAGGCGGTCGCCACCGGCCTCACCGCGGAGGCCGCGGTCGAACGCGTGCAGTCCGACACCCGCGCCCGAATGCTGCGCTCCACCGATCCCTATCTGCGCGATCGCCTGCACGATCTGGAAGACCTCGGCCATCGCCTGATGCGGCAATTGGTCGGACAGGACCACGCGCCGTCGCGCGAGCAATTGCCCGACAACGCCATCCTGATCGCCCGCGCGATGGGGCCCGCCGCCTTGCTCGACTACGACCGCAAGCGCCTGCGCGGCCTCGTGCTGGAGGAAGGCACTGCCAATTCTCACGTCTCGATCGTGGCGCGCGCGCTCGGCATTCCCGCGGTCGGCGAGGTCGCCAATGCGCCGGGCATCGCCGATCCCGGCGACGCCATCATCGTCGACGGCACCTCGGGCTCGATCTATGTCCGGCCGTCGGCGGAAATCGAATCGGCCTATGCCGAGCGGGTGCGGTTTCGCGCGAGGCGGCAGGCGCAGTATCTGGAGCTGCGCGACAAGCCCTGCGTGACCAGGGACGGCCAGAAGGTCGAACTGATGATCAATGCCGGTCTGATCATCGATCTGCCGCATATCGACGACACCGGCAGCGCCGGCATCGGGCTGTTCCGCACCGAACTGCAGTTCATGGTCGGCCAGAGCCTGCCGCGCACCAGCGACCAGCTCGCGCTGTACCGCGCGGTGCTGGACGCCGCCGGCACCAAGCCGGTGACGTTCCGCACCCTGGACATCGGCGGCGACAAGGCACTGCCCTATATGGAGACCGTGATCGAGGAAAATCCGGCGCTCGGCTGGCGCGCGATCCGGCTCGGCCTCGACCGCCCCGGGCTGTTGCGCGGCCAGATCCGCGCGCTGTTGCGCGCCGGCGGCGGCCGCGCGCTGCGGATCATGTTTCCGATGATTTCCGAGGTCGCCGAATTCGACCTCGCCAAGGCCATGGTGGAGCGCGAACTGACCTATCTGCGCCAGCACGGCCACGCACTGCCGGAACGCATCGACGTCGGCACCATGGTCGAAGTGCCGGCGCTGCTCTACCAGCTCGACGAACTCCTGAAGAAGGTCGATTTCGTCTCGGTCGGCTCCAACGACCTGTTTCAGTTCCTGTATGCGGTCGATCGCGGCAATGCCAAGGTTTCGGAGCGCTTCGACACCATGTCGGCGCCGATCCTGCGGGCGTTGCGCGACATCGTGCGCAAGGCCGATGCGGCCAAGAAATCCGCCTCCCTGTGCGGCGAGATGGCGTCAAAACCGCTCGGCGCGCTGGCGCTGATCGCGCTCGGCTATCGCTCGCTGTCGCTGTCCGCCACCGGCCACGGTCCGGTCAAGGCCATGATCCTCGACCTCGACGCCAAAAAGGCCGAGGCCATGATAATGCCGCTGCTCGATGCGCCGTCCGGCAGCGTCTCGATCCGCCAGAAGCTGACGGAGTTCGCCGAATCCGAGGGGCTGTCGTTGTAGCGAGGCTGTTGTCCGCACAATGACCCCCCTTCGCAATTCCGAGACGAAACCATGTCGATACTCCCCGAAGCCAAACTCGATATCCTGCTGGCGCACCACGCCTCGCTCGAAGCCCAGTTGCTCGGCCAGCAAACCTCCGAGAGCTACGTCAAGATCACGCGCGAGCTTTCCGAACTCAATCCGCTGATCGAAGCGGTGAAAGCCTATCGCGCCGCCAACGCCGAGCTCGACGGCATCGAGGCGCTGATTGCCGACCCCGCGAACGACCCCGAGATGCGCGCCATGGCGGAGGCCGAGCGCGAAACCCTGGCCGCGCGCAGTCTCGATCTGGCGCAGCAGATCCGTGTTGCGCTGCTGCCGAAGGACGCCATGGACGAGCGCAACGTGGTGCTGGAAATCCGCGCCGGAACCGGCGGCGACGAGGCCGCGCTGTTCGCGGGCGACCTGTTCCGGATGTATGAGCGCTTTGCCGCCCTGCAGGGCTGGAAGGTCGAGGCGATCTCCGCCAGCGAAGGCACCATGGGCGGCTTCAAGGAAATCATCGCGGAAGTGCAGGGCCGCGGCGCCTTTGCCAAACTGAAATTCGAGTCCGGCGTGCACCGGGTGCAGCGGGTGCCCGACACCGAGACCCAGGGGCGCATCCACACCTCGGCGGCCACGGTGGCGGTGCTGCCGGAGGTCGAGGATGTCGACGTCGACATCAAGAACGACGATTTGCGGATCGAGACCATGCGCGCGCAGGGCGCCGGCGGCCAGCACGTCAACAAGACCGAATCCGCGATCCGCATCACCCATATTCCGACCGGGATCGTGGTCATGATGCAGGACAGCCGCTCGCAGCACAAAAACCGCGCTTCCGCGATGAACATCCTGCGCTCGCGCATCTACGACGCCGAGCAGCAGCGCGTCGATGCCGCGCGTTCGGCGGATCGCAAGGAGAAGGTCGGCTCCGGCGACCGCAGCGAGCGCATCCGCACCTACAATTTCCCGCAAGGCCGCGTCACCGACCACCGCATCAATCTGACGCTCTACAAGCTGCCGCAGGTGATATCAGGCGAAGCGCTCGGCGAACTGGTCGATGCGCTGACCACGGAGCACCAGGCCGCGCAGCTCGCCGCGCAAGGTGCGGCGGCGTGAGCGGCACTTGCCCGGCGTACCTGACGTTACCGGGACGCCGCAACAATTCCGCCGTCGTCCCCGCGAACGCGGGGACCCCTACTCCGCGGCCCATGTTGTTTCGGAAGGTCGCTGACGCCAGCATTCTCGCCGATGGTACGCGGCGTATGGGTCCCCGCGTTCGCGGACACGACGTGCGGGTGGTTTTGCGCGAGGACGGCAAGTGACCGAATCCTTCGCCGGCAAATCCGTCGAAACCGCACGGCGCGCACTCACCGCGCGCTTCAAATCCGCATCCATCGACACCGCCGAACTCGACGCCCGGATCCTGGTCGGCGCGGCGCTGGGCCTCGACCTGACCGGCCTGATTACAGCCGCGAACCGGCTGCTCACGCCGGACGAATCGATTCGGCTGGAGGATTTTTCCCGGCGCCGAACCGGCGGCGAACCGGTCGCGCGGCATTCTCGGCGTCAGGGAATTCTGGGGACTGCCCTTGAAACTTTCGGCCGCAACGCTGGTGCCGAGACCGGACACCGAAACCGTGGTCGAGCTGGCGCTGGAAATGCTCCGCGCCTGTTCACCTGCGGATCATCAGCCGCGCATCGCCGACCTCGGCACCGGCTCCGGCGCGATCCTGCTGGCGCTGCTGTCGGAGCTGCCAGGCGCCCATGGCACAGGCACCGACATCAGCGAGCAAGCGTTACAAACAGCACACAACAATGCGGTCGATCTCGGGCTGGCCGAGCGGGCTGATTTCATCGCCTGCGACTATGCGGCGGGATTGTCCGGCCTGTTCGATCTCGTGGTCTCGAACCCGCCCTACATCCGCTCGGCCGACATCGCCGGCCTCGCCACCGAAGTCCGGGATCACGACCCGATTCGCGCGCTCGACGGCGGCGCGGACGGACTTGACGCCTACCGCGCGCTCGTGCCGCAGGCCGCACGGCTGCTGGCGCCGGGCGGCGCGCTGGTCGTGGAAGTGGGCGATGGCCAGGATGGCGAGGTCGCAGGATCTGATGACCGCGGCAGGGTTAACGCTTCGGGGGCCCGCCCGGGCCGATCTGGCGGGCATCCGGCGGGCCGTCGCCGGCCGCAAAAAGCCGTCATAAAGCCCCATAAGAATGCAAAAAAACCACTTGGAATATTCCGCAGGAGCGACTACGTTCGCCTGACAACGTCGGTCCAGGGTTGCTGGCCCCGTAGATACCCTGATGGGAATATCGCGGGTGGAGGCCAGAGTTCTCAAAGCGAGAGCCCGCCCCGACTGAAAGGTTCCAAAACGCAGGTCCACTTGAGCGCGATGGCTGAAAGAGCTGCGCTGCTTCCGACCGCAAAGCGAACGAAAGCCTGATATTTGCGTCCAGAAACTCACGCGAGAAACCTGTGCTTGTGTTGGCAGGTGAATTGATTTGATCCAGCCTTCGGGATCAGGGGGGCTGTTGGGGAACGCGTCTTTGTTGATCGCGACGGTTGGCGAAATCTGTGTGGAATTGAACTGTATTGCGAATCGGTGCGCATGATGCGCCCCGAATTCGGGCGGTGCGGCTGTGCACGCCGCAATCCAAGGCTAAGAGCTTTCAAGGCAATAACTTCTTCAGGGCTGGAATAAAGGCGAGACATGAGAAACGGTCAGAACAACAACAAGCGGATGCGCAACCGGAACAACAATAATAACAACAACAATCGAAATGACGGCAACCGGCGCGGCCAGAACCCGATGACCCGGGTGTTCGAGTCCAATGGACCCGACATCAAGATCCGCGGCACCGCATCCCACGTCGCCGAGAAATACGTGCAGCTGGCGCGCGACGCGCGCTCGTCCGGCGATCCGGTCGCCGCGGAGAATTACTATCAGCATGCCGAACATTATTTCCGGCTGATCGCCGCCGCCCAGGAGCAGTTCCGTCAGAACCAGCCGCAGCCGCGCACCGAGAACGAGATGGCGCCGGAGGATGGCGACGACGAGAGCGAGAGCTATTCGAATTTCGGGCAGGAGCCCGGCTTCGTGCCGGCGCAGCCGCAGCCCTTCGTGCCGCGCGACAACCAGCCGCGCGCCGACCATCAGCGCGAGGGTCAGCCCTACCAGCCGCGCGACCAGCATCAGCCCCGAGAGCATCAGCCCCGCGAACACAATGCCCATCGCGAGCATCGTCCGCAGCCCCAGTTCCAGCCGCCGCAGCCCCAGCCGCAGCCGGTGATCTCCGACAGCGTCAGCGTCGATCGCCTGCCGTCGTTCATCACCGGACCGCAGCCGCAGATCAATAGCGCGCCGCCCGCCTTCGAGGGCGGCGAACGTTTCCCGCGCCGCCGCCGCCGGCCCCACGGCCCGCGCCCCGAAGGCGTCGCCGCACCTGCCGCGCCGAGCGAGGATTTCAACCCGGGGAATGAGTAATAGGATTCGTCGCGAGCGATTCTCTTACCCTCCCCTGGAGGGGGAGGGTCGACGCGAATGAAATGAGCGGCGGGGTGGGGTGAAGGTCTCTCGTATCGGGCAGTGTCCGTGCGGAGAGACTGTCACCCCACCCCGTCTCGCATTTCGCTGCGCTCATGCGAGCCGACCCTCCCCCTCCAAGGGAGGGTAAGAAAACCGAACGCCGCGATGTTCCGATTTTTATCGCCGCAGCGGCGCATCATCCCTTTGGAATGACGACGGCACCAGCACCGGCGGCAGTGCCGGGATCAGCCTGGTGCGTTCGCGGTGCGCCGGGATCGCGCGGTAGACCTGCTTGGTCGCTTCCACGATATGCACGCCGGCGAACGGCAATGACAGCGCGGCGCCGACGCGCTCCCAGGCCATGGCGGAGCGCAGGAACCAGCCGCCCGCGACCGGCGGCATGAACAGCGCCTCGCCCCACGACGCCGGCGTGAACCAGGTCTGCCGCAGCAATTGCGTGATCTGCGAGCGCGAATAGGGCCGGCCGTGACCGAACGGCGTATGATCGGTGCGCGTCCACACCCCGCGCCGGTTCGGAATGATGGCCATCAATCGGCCGGACGGCGCCAGCACCCGCCACACCTCGCGCAACAGCCCTTCGGGATCGTCGGACATTTCCAGCGCGTGGACCAGCAGGATGCGGTCGACGACGGCATCCGGCAGCGGCAGCGAAAATTCATCGACCAGGGTGGCCAGCGTCGGCCGCGCCGTCGGCCATTTCAGCACGCCCTGCGCCGCCGGCATGAAGGCGATACAGCGCTCGCTGTCTTCGCGGAACAGGCCGAGATAGGGCGTGGGATAGCCGAGGCCGAGCACGCGCTGGCCCTGGGCATGCGGCCAGCGCGCCTGAATGCCGCGATTGATCAGCCGCCGCGCCACGATGCCGAGGCGCTGCGAATAGAAATCGCGGAGATCGATCACGTCGATGGTCATGAACTAATGTAACACGGCGTGCGGCCTCGATGCGTCCCCAATATCGCATTGCGCGTGCAGCGTTAACGCCATATTTCAGGCCCGGTCGGGCTGTGGTAGATTGCCGCGTCACCCGAAATCACGGAGCTGTCATGACTGCCGAAATCCGCCTGTTCCCCTGCCTCAACGACAATTTCGGCTACCTCATTCACGACCCCGCGACCAAAGCGACCGCCTCGATCGACGCCCCGGAAGCAGCCCCCGTCATCAAGGCGCTGGAGCGCGAGGGCTGGACGCTGACGGATATCCTGATCACCCATCACCATGGCGACCATGTCGGCGGCGTCGCCGAACTGAAGCGGAAATACGATTGCCGCGTGGTGGCGCCGCACGACAAGTCCACGAAAATCGCCAATGTCGATCTGCGCGCCGGCCAGGGCGACATCGTCAAGGTCGGCAGCCTGCTGGCGCGGGTGCTGGAAACGCCGGGCCACACGCTCGACCACATCGCTTACGTGTTCGATGCCGAGAAGGCGCTGTTCGCCGCCGACACGCTGTTCTCGATCGGCTGCGGGCGCGTGTTCGAGGGCACTTATCCCCAGATGTGGGACTCGCTGCTAAAACTGCGCTCGCTGCCCGACGATTTCAAACTCTATTGCGGCCATGAATATACCGCGGCCAACGTCAAATTCGCGCTCACCGTCGAGCCGGACAATGCCGCGCTGAAGGCGCGCGCCGCCGAAGTGACACGGCTGCGCGCCGAGAACAAGCCGACGGTTCCGACCCTGCTGGGCGAGGAGAAAAAGGCAAATGTGTTTCTGCGCGCCGACGAGCCGTCGGTCGCGGCCAGCCTGCGGCTGAAAGGCGCCGATCCTGCTGCCGTGTTCGGCGAATTGCGCGAACGCAAGAACAAGTCCTGATGACGGGCCTGCCGTCCGCCGCCGAAATCATCGCGCGGCTCGAGCTAAAACCGCATCCCGAAGGCGGACATTTTCGCGAGACTTTTCGCGACGCGCGCGTGGATGAGAGCGGACGCTCGCGCTCGACCGCGATCTATTTCCTGCTGGCACGGGGCGAGCGCTCGCACTGGCACCGCATCGATGCAGTGGAGATCTGGCATTATTACGCCGGCGCCGCGCTGACGCTGGAGATCGCCGATGATGCCGGCCAACGCCGCGTCAGGCTCGGTCCCGATCTGGCGGCGGGCGAAGTGCCGCAAGCCATCGTGCCGCCGCAGGCCTGGCAAGCCGCCGAAAGCACCGGCGACTGGACGCTGGTCGGATGCACGGTGGCGCCCGGGTTCGAGTTTGCGAAATTCGAGATGGCGCCGATGGGGTGGGCGCCTTCAGGTTAGCGACGCCGCGCGAACATATCCTTCGCCGCGATCAGGCCGCCGCCGGCAATCAGCACCGCCGCGATCACGATGTTCGCGCTCGGCCTGGCAAAACCTGCCATGATCAAAAACGCGGTCGAGAGCAGCGGCGTCGCGTAGGAGGCGGCGCCCAGCACGCGGATATCGCCGCGCTTCATGCCGACGTCCCATGTAAAAAAGGCCGCGCCCACCGGACCGACGCCGAGCGCTGCGATCGCGAGCCACTGCGCCATGGAGTCGGGCCAGACCGTGGTCTCGACGGCGACATGCACGATGAAGGCAAGCAGCGCCGTCGCGGCGCAAAAGCCAGCGACGGCATCGGTCGGCACCGCCTTGAGCTTGCGCGACATCACCGAATAGGCCGCCCACACGAACGCCGCGACGAAGGCCGCGAGCAGGCCGGGCCATTGGCCGGCTGCAAAATCGCCGGCGCCGTTGCCCATCAGCAGCAGCACGGTGCCGGCCAATCCGAGCAAGGCGCCGACGATGTGATGCGGCAGCAGCCACTCGCCGGGCAGCAGCGAGGAGAACAACACGATCAGCAGCGGCCAGAGATAATTCAACAGGCCGGCTTCGGCCGGCGGCGCAAAACGCAGCGCGAGAAAATACAGCGCGTGATAGCCGAACAGGCCGCCGACCCCGACGATCCAGGCCAGTGCCGGCTGCCGCAACGCCCTGAAGGCCTCGGGCCGCGGAATGAAGCTGGCGAAGGCGACCGCGGCGCCGATGGCGAAGGTCATGGCCGCCAGCTGGAACGCGGGAATTTTTCCGGTCGCGACAGTCAGCACGGATAGCAGCGACCACATCAGGATCGCGGTCAGTCCGATCAGGGTAGCGGAGCGGGAGGTCATGTTCGTTGTCCGTCATGGCCGGGCCATAGCCGTCCGAAGGACGGCGTCGCTTCCGCTCGCCTATGCCCGGCCATCCACGTCTTTCTCATGATGTGTTCTAAAGACGTGGATGCCCGGGACAAGCCCGGGCATGACGAGTCTTCCAATGCTTTTGGCGCGTCGCAACGATGACGCGCCATGCCATCACACCATGTATTGCCCGCCGTTGATCGACAGCGTCGAGCCGGTGATGGCGCCGGCTTCGTCGGCGGCGAGGAACACCACCGCGCGGGCGATTTCGTCGGGCTCGCCGAGGCGGTTGACCGGGATCAGCGGCAGGATGCTCTTCTCCAGCACGTCCTTCGGCACCGCCTGCACCATTTCGGTGTTGATGTAGCCGGGGCAGATCGCGTTCACCGTGATGCCGCCCTTGGCGTTTTCCAGCGCCAGCGCCTTGGTGAAGCCGATGTCGCCGGCCTTGGCTGCGGAATAATTGACCTGGCCGAACTGGCCCTTCTGGCCGTTGATCGAGGAGATGTTGATGACGCGGCCGAATTTGCGGGCGCGCATGCCCTCGATCACCTGGCGCGTCATGTTGAACAGCGAGCCGAGATTGGTGTTGATGACAGCGTTCCACTGTTCCAGCGTCATCTTGTGGAAGGCGCCGTCCTTGGTGATGCCGGCATTGTTGATCAGCACGTCGACCGGGCCGAGATCGGCCTCGACCTGCTTTACGCCCGCGGCGCAGGCGTCGAACGAACTGACGTCCCATTTGTAGACGGGGATGCCGGTCTCGGCCTTGAATTTCTCCGCCGCCGAGTCGTTGCCGGCGTAGCTGGCGGCCACCTTGTAGCCGGCGGCTTTCAGCGCCTTGCTGATCGCTGCGCCAATACCGCGCGTTCCCCCCGTCACCAATGCAACACGTGCCATTGTCCGTATCCTTCCCTTGGTATTTTTGATCGGCGGCTTTTTGTCGTTTCGAATTATGCGGGACGCTTGACGAACATCAAGAACAAAACGCCCGGCACTCGGGCCGGGCGTTTCATCCTAAGGATAAGCGGCGCAGTTGCGAGGTGAACTTTTCATCACGCTGCGCTGCAGGTTCAGTCGCGTGCGATGCACATGGCGATGCCCATGCCGCCGCCGATGCACAGGGTGGCGAGGCCCTTCTTGGCGTCGCGCTTCTGCATCTCGTGCAGCAAGGTCACCAGCACGCGGGCGCCGGAAGCGCCGACGGGATGGCCGATCGCGATCGCGCCACCGTTGACGTTGACCCTGGACGTATCCCAGCCGAGGTCCTTGTTGACGGCGCAGGCCTGCGCCGCAAAAGCCTCGTTGGCCTCGATCAGATCGAGGTCGCCGATGTTCCAGCCGGCCTTCTTCAGCGCGGCGCGCGACGCCGGGATCGGGCCGGTTCCCATGATCTTGGGATCGACGCCGGCCTGGCCCCACGAGACGATACGGCCGAGCACCTTCTTGCCTTCCTTGGCGGCCTGTTTGGCGGTCATCAGCACCACGGCGGCGGCGCCGTCATTGATGCCCGAGGCCGAGCCGGCGGTCACGGTGCCGTCCTTCTCGAACGCCGGCCTCAGCTTGGCCATCGCCTCGATGGTGGCGCCGTGGCGCGGATATTCGTCGTCGGCCACGATGATGTCGCCCTTGCGGGTCTTGATGGTGACCGGGACGATCTCGTCCTTGAACTTGCCGGCCTTCTGCGCCGCCTCGGCCTTGTTCTGCGAGGCCACCGCGAACTCGTCCTGCTGGTTGCGGGTGATCTGATACTGCTTGGCGACGTTCTCGGCGGTGTTGCCCATGTGGTAGCCGTTGAAGGCGTCCCAAAGGCCGTCCTTGATCATGGTGTCGACGAATTCGATCGGGCCCATCTTGGTGCCGCCGCGCAGATATTGCGCGTGCGGGGCCATGCTCATGGATTCCTGGCCGCCGGCGACGACGATCTCGGAATCGCCGTTGAGCAGCGCCTGATAGCCCAGCGCAACCGTGCGCAGGCCGCTGCCGCAGAGCTGGTTGACGCCCCAGGCCGGGCTCTCCACCGGAATGCCGGCGGCGATCGAGGCCTGGCGGGCGGGGTTCTGGCCCTGCGCGGCGGTCAGGATCTGGCCCATGATGACCTCGGAGACCCGGCCGGGCTCGATGCCCGCGCGCTCAAGGGCTGCCTTGATGGCGACAGCGCCGAGATCGTGCGCCGGCATGGTGGCGAACGCACCGTTGAAACTGCCGACCGGGGTGCGGGCGGCGCTGACGATGACGACATCGTCTGACATGGGCATCTCCTGAAGTTGAAGTTCTGGGACGGCGGGCGGCCGGATGGCGGGCCTGTCTCTCACCTTATCCTGTTAACGACCTTGAGGCATGTCAATCGGCCTCGCGCTAAAATCACGCCGCGCCGCACTCAAAAGCATGTCCTTGGCGGTTTCAGGAGCAGTATCCATGCCTTGGAATTAACCGTAGCGCACAAAACGGTAGCGGAACCGCATTGAAAATGCTTACTTTGCTGCGTTGCGTGCTTATAGCCCCCTCGGCGCTGCCGTCGGGTTCCCCGTCCTCGGTGTGCATTGTGTGAGCCCATGGCGAAATCGGACCAACCCACCACCATCAAGAAATACGCCAACCGGAGGCTCTATAATACCGGCACCAGCACCTATGTGACGCTGGAAGACCTCGCCTCCATGGTCAAGGACGGCGAGGATTTTCTCGTCTACGACGCCAAGACCGGCGACGACATCACCCGTTCGGTGCTGGCCCAGATCATCTTCGAACAGGAAAACAAGGCGGGGCAGAACCTGCTGCCGACCACCTTCCTGCGCCAGTTGATCCGCTTCTATGGCGACAGCATGCAGATGGTGGTGCCGAAATATCTCGAACAGTCGATCGACATGCTGACACGCGAACAGGAGAAGTTCCGCAAGCAGCTGACCAATACGTTCTCGGGAACGCCATTCGCGCCGCTGGAAGAACACGTCCGCCGCAACATGGAACTGTTTCAGCAGACCTTCTCGATGTTCAAGCCGTTCGTGCCGCCGCGCGGCGGCAGCGCCGCCGAGCCGGAGAAAGTGCTGGAGCCGACAGCAGATGGCGGCAACATCGAAGACCTGCGCCGCCAGATGAAGGACATGCAGGAACGCCTCGAGCGGATGTCGAAAGAGCCGAAGAAGGAAGAGTGATTCCTCCGCCTCCTCTCCGATAGAATTCATGGATCTCGTCATGGCCGGGCTTGTATGGCCATCCACGTTTTGGCGGCCCGCAAGTACGTGGATGCTCGGGACAAGCCGCATGACACGAGCCTGCCACTAGCTAAACCGGTCGCGCCTCGATTACATTGAAACGTCCCGCCGGAGCGATCGAGGTCATGCGAAAGCCGGTCTTTTCCAGGAGATCGCGATACTGCGTTTCGGTGCGCTCCATGCCGCCGGGGCCGCGCAGCATGTTCAGATCACTCAGCGCGTGGGATTTGTGATCGGCATCGACCTCGGGCGAAGCCGGCATCAGCCGCTCGACCAGAAGAAGCGTCCCCTCCTCCGGAATGGCGCGCCGACAATTTCGCAGGATCGTGCAGCTGAGTGCATCGTTCCAATCGTGAATGACGCTCTTCAAGATGAGCCCATCGGCAATAGCCGGGACGGATTCGAAAAAATCCCCTGCAACAAAGCTCGCCCGATCATCGATACCGAGCTTCGCCAAATGCGCATTCGCGGCTTCAGCGCAGCGTGAAAGATCAAAAACCGTCCCGCGGATGTGCCGATATCGCGTTGCCACCGCGCCGATCAGTTCGCCCGAGCCGCCGCCGACATCCATCAAATGCGAAACGCGGCTGAAATCATAGGCCGCCAGCAAATCCGCGGTGACCAGAGCCGTGAGATCCGCCATGGCCGCATTGAAGATACGTACATTCTCCGGCGTGCGCGCCATCAAATCAAAGCTGCTGTTGACGCCGAGGAGCTGTGCGGCCGTATTGCCGGTCATGATCGTTTCCAGCATCCCGCTCCACGACTTCGATAGCATTTCACCCTCGAAGATCGCCCATGCCTTGCAGGACGGGCTCGCGGTACCGGCCAGTGCTGTGCCCGATTTCTCCCAGCGCGTAGCGGCCTTGCTCCACCCGCGTGCAGATGCCGATGGTCGAGAGCGCCGTGAGCAAGCGCGCCAAAGCGGTCCGGTCGGCGCCGGTTGCCTTAACGATCTCGTCCAGCGACTTTGGCCCCTCAGCCAGCAAATCGGCAATCCCGAGCCTGGCCGCGACGTAGATCACCCCCGTCACCCGATGCGACTGGATCAGGTCGAGAAGTTTCAGCGCCGATGCAGATGAGGACATGGCACACCTATCGATTGCTATCTGGCATCCCTGATATCGATCAGTTGATTGATTTCACCGAGCCACGCACGCTGCCTTGCAATGCCGGCCTGCAGTTCGGCTCTGGTTCCGGCAAGGACTTGATGTCCCCCCGCCTCAATCCTGCGACGCACTTCCGGTTCTGCACAGACCGCGGCGATATCGCTGGCGATACGATCCCTCAACGCATCGGGCATCGCCCCGCCGCCAAAGAAGCCCGCAAGTCCGTCGATTTCAAGCTCGGGGTAAGCAAGTTCGCGAACCGTCTTGACGTCCGGCAACGCCCCGTTGGGTTGAGGACGGCCAGGAAGCGCGCCTTGCCAACTTGCACCGGGGCCAAGGAGGCCAAGAATGAAGTTACCAAGACCTGGATTCGGCCTTCGCCAAGGTCGGCTTGAGGTTGAGCCGCATCGCGGTAGCTGGCGTAATTCATCGCAAGCCCGTGGCGCTTCAGGAAAGCCACAAAAGCAAAGCGCGGCAAGGTCGGTCCTGAAGCCCAGACGTATTTGCCGGGGTTTGCCCTCAGCACTTCGATCAACTCCGGAATGCTGCTGACACCCAATCCGCTATTGATGGCGAGCGTAAGGACGATCGACGTCGCGGAGGCGATCGGCTGCAAGTCGCGATCAACATCGTAAGGCAACTTCTCAACCAGATGCGGTGCCACCGAAATCGAGCCGCCCACCGTGTATAGCAATGTGTGATCGTCTTGGGCGGCAACGAACGATCCGACCCCAATAGTTCCTTCGGCACCCGCACGATTTTCGACGACGACAGGCTTTCTCCATCTCCTGGAGAAGGCGTCCGCAAAAATCCGCACTGCGGAATCGTTGGCGCTGCCGGGAGGAAACGTCACGACGATCTTCACGACCCGCTCGGGCCATTCGGCAACGGCCGCGTTTGGCAGAATGGCCGTCAGACCGCAGAGCAATATTGTCAGTAAGAGCAAGCGCCGGATACGCATGGACGCCGCCTTTAGGTCGCTGGATGTGAACTGGAGCGCTTTCGCGGCTTTCGTCGCCCGTGGCCGGGACGGGCATAGCTGTCATTGGCGGCGACGACACGCACGAGCATGTCGAGGAGGGCCGCGCGTTCCGTATTTGTCAGCGGGGCCAGCACCCGTTCCTGCGCACCCAGCAACGAAGGGCGCAGCCGATGGCGCAGTTCGGTGCCGTGCCGGCTGAGAAAGAGCTGACGACCCCGGCGATCGCCCGGATCGGTCTGGCGTTTGACGAGGCCCTTCTGTTCGAGGGCATCGATCATCTGACCGAGCGTGACGGGATCGATGCCGACCCGCTTCGCGATATGTTTTTGGCCGCTTCCCGGCTCTTCCAGAATGGCGGCCATGACGCCCCACTGGATCGGCGTGAGGTCCTCGCCGTCGAGGATCTCCGCGGTCACCCCGAGACAGATCTGATGAAACCGGCGCGCCAGATGGGCGGGCACTCGATGCGAGGCGAGCACCGGCAGTGGTTCGGTCGCTTCGTGCTCGCGTTTGGCCACGGCGCACCTTTGATAAGAATTCCAATAATAAGAATACTTATTATCTTGTCAAGAAGATGTCATTGGTGACCCCGAGCTACGATTTGTATTGCTGATTTTCCGCGCTCAGCCCGCCGCCGGCAGGACCGTCTCGCCCGCCGCCGCCCACGGCCGCTGCGATGAGGCGAGCCCGATCAGCCTTCCCTGGATATAATCGCAGCCCCATTCGCGCAGCATCACCGCGGATTCGTCGTCCTGCACCCATTCGGCGACGGTCTTGATGCCGAGCCGGCGCGCCAGATCGATCAGGGTCTGCACGAAGGCGCGATCGTCCGCCGAGCGCGCGATGTTCTGGACGAAGGCGCCGTCGATCTTGACGATATCGACGCCGAGCTTGCGCAGATTGCGGAACGAGGTGTAGCCGGCGCCGAAATCGTCGATCGCGATCTTGCTGCCGAAATTCTTCAGGCGCGTGACGAAACCGCGGACGTCGTCGATGTCCTGGATCGCCACGGTTTCGGTGATTTCCACGATCAGCCGCTCGGCGACGCCGGGATGGGCGCGCATCAGCGATTCGATCGAGGCCCACCAGTCCGGATCCATCGTGGTGTCGGGCGAGATGTTGAGGCTGAGTTGCACGCTGGGCGATGCCGCGAGTTCCGCCACCACGAGTTCGAGCACACGGTGATCGACGAGGCGAATCAGGCCGAGTTTTTCGGCCACGGGCACGATATCCGGCGCCAGCAGCACCTGGCCGTCGTCCTGCTCCATCCGCACCAGGCATTCATAGAAAGCCGCATCCCGCGAGCGCGCTTCCACCACCGGCTCGAACGCCATCACGATGCGGCGCTCGTTGAGCGCGGTGACGATTTCGTCGGTGACACGGATATTGACGCGGCGCTGGGCGTCGCGCTCGACATTGGGGCGCCACACCGAGAACGAGCCGGCGCGGCGGCGTTTTGCCATATCCAGCGTTTCATGGGCGCGGTTGATGGCTTCGTCGGCGTTGCGGGCGTAGCGCGGCACGCTGACCGCGCCGATCGACGCGGTGACCGATACCGGGCCGGAGCGGGTCGGTACCACCTCGTCGCGAATCCCGGCAAGAAACCGCTCGGCGGCGACGTTCATGTCGTCGACAGTGCAGTTCTTCAGGATCAGGCCGAATTTGTTGCCGGAGAAGCGGCCGAGCACGTCGCCGCCGCGTAAGCGGATGCGAATCCGCCGCGCCACTTCCGAGATCACCGCGTCCGCGACATCGAAGCCGAACGCATCGTTGATGCGCGCCAGATGGTCGATGCCGATCAGCATGAAGGCGCAGGAGGTGCGGAAGCGCGAGGCTTCCTCGATGACCTCGGCCAGCGATGCCACCAGATGGGTGCGATTGAGTTCACCGGTCAGGGGGTCGTGGCGCGACAGTTTCAGCAACAGCTCGTCGCGGGCATGGCGCTCATTGTTGACGCGGACAATACCCTGGGCGCGCGCCGGCCGGCCGTCGGCGCCGGCGAACCAGCAGCCGGTTTCCTCGATCCAGAGCACCGGCGCGGAGGTGCTCGTCCGCACGCCATATTCGATCCGGTAGGGCACGCCGTCATTGCCGCGCGCGGGCGGCGAATGGCCGAGCGCCTCCGTCCGAATCGAGCGCACTGGCTCGATCAGTTTCGAGAATTCGGCGCCGCTGGCCAGGGTTTCGGCCGGGATATCCGGAAATACCGAAGTGAGCCGATCGCTCCATGCGATGGCGTCGGTGGCGATGTCCCACACGAAGGCCGCCTGGCCGAGCGAAGCGAGGATGGTGGAAACCTGCGGAGCAACGGAATTCAAGGGACGCCTCGTTTTGGGACACCGCCGGGTGATTCGGCCCCGAGGATAGTGCCTCGTTTTGGCCTCCACTCTAGACGAAGTTCATAAATATTCCGCAAACCACGTTGGAAGGAAGCGGGGAACAAACCGCCGGTTACTGGCATAGGGATTGCGAAGTTCAAGGCAAGCGGGGCGCAATTGTCCCGGAACGTAACAGTTCAGCCGGGTTTCGATTTCAATGTCAGCCAGCGGTCAACCAGGGCAGGCGGAAGATGACGGCATCGTTGCCGACGCCGGGCCCGCTTGTGTCGCTTTGGTGCCGATGGCTCAGCCAACGCAATGGACGAGGACCTTGAGCCAGCCGGCGCGTCCCGCCTCGACCTTTATCACGCAATTGCTCGCGACCGCCGATCATGCCCCGCAAACCCGCAGCTTGCGGCGGGCCACGGCCGCCGATGCGCAGACCGCCTACAGCGCGAACCAGCGCCCCGCCCGGCCGGCCGGCATCCGGACCCGGCAATCGATCTAAACCTTGATGGGTTGGAGTTGACCGGACGCGCCGCAACGCCTGCCGCAGGGCCACACCAAGAAATCGCAGAACGAGCCCATGCAAAGGAAGATCAGCGCGGCGTATCCGGCGGCGGCTGCGAACCATCGCCCGGCTGCAGCCTCGGGGACGGCACCTCGGGCGACGGCGCACGCCCGATTTTCGGTTCGGGGCGATCCACCGGCTCGGCAACCGGCCTTGACGGCGCTGGCGCAGGCTCGGGTTCGAATTCGGGTTCCTCCGCCGCGTCGGCCTTTCGCGCGGCCCGGCGCGAAACCGCAGGGGATGATCCCAGCTGCGCCCGGCGCCGGGTACGCAGCGCAATCCCCGACAGGAAATCCACCAGCGCGAGCAGCGTCAGCAGGAAGAAGGTCGAGGTGCCGAATTCCTTCAGCAACACGAATTCCGCGGCCGCGCCGCAAAACACCAACAGCGACAGCAGATGGTCCGTGAGGAACTTGGCGCCGGGGCGCGCGCCCTTGATGACCTCGCAAAACAACAGCAGGATGGCGAGCGTCAGCAGCACGTCGCTCAGGTTCACCTGCCAGTCGGCGCCGGTCATCAGCGGCACTGTGAAGAGCGGCGGCGGTGTCGCGAACGACACGTCGCGCATCAGGAAGGCGATGATGTTGTAGATCGCGAGCGGAATCAGGAGCAGCGGAAAACCGATCATCGGCGGCGAGGCCTTCTTAAGCAGGCAGAAGTATCAAGGCGCTTTCAGGCGGACCAAAAGGTCCGCCCCGGGAAACCGTCTTACCTCACTCGTTGGCCGAAATCAGGCGGGTTCGCTGATCCCGTGGGCCCCGGCTCTGCGGTGCATCGTGAAGAACGCTGCACCGCGTCCGGGACACGTGCCGTCCTGGCGTTCCCCGGACGCTGCGCCGCGCGAAGCGGTGCGCTGCAGATCCGGGGTCCGGATGTCCGGCCAGCCGCGGTCAGGATTCCTTCTTCTTCAGCACCTGCCGGCCCTTGTACATGCCGGTCTTGAGGTCGAGGTGGTGCGGGCGGCGCAATTCGCCGGAATCCTTGTCCTCGGCATAGGTCGGCTTCTTGAGCGCGTCCGCTGAGCGGCGCATGCCTCGCCGCGAGGGCGATGTTTTTCTGCGGGGAACGGCCATGTCGGTGTCCTCTAGGGGTGTTGGCGGAGGCATCGGCCCAAACGGGACCGCTCAGTGCTTTGGGCGCGAGCTTAAAAATGCCGATAAGGCCGCGCTTATAGAGGATGGAGGGGCCCAAGGCTAGGTTGAAAATACGCCAAAATGGCTCAAAAAGCGCGATTTTCGCTCCAGCAGCGCGGCAATCCATGTGCTTGCGCCCGCGCGACGTAGATCCCGGCCAGACGGCGCACCCCCGGACCGGGATTGCGGGCGCTGCGCCTTACGGGATTGGGCAGAATCGCCGCCAAAAGCGCCGCCTCGCGCGGCGACAAACTGGAGGCGGAGCGGCCGAAGGCGTAGGCCGCCCCCGCTTCGGCCCCGAACTGGCCGCCGGGGCCAAGTTCGGCGATGTTGAGGTAGATTTCGAGAATCCGCTGCTTCGGCAGCACCAGGTCGATCCACATCGCCAGCGGGATTTCCAGACCCTTGCGGACCACGCTGCGGCCCGGCCACAGGAACAGGTTTTTCGCCACCTGCTGGGTGATGGTCGAACCGCCTCGCCTGACCTCGCCGTCCTCGGCGTCGTCGATCACCTCGCGCAACGCGTCCCAGTCGATACCGCGATGGCTGCAGAATTTGGCGTCCTCGGACGCCACCACCGAGCGCGGCAGCGCCGGCGACATCGCATTGAAATCGATCCATTGCCGCGACACCGGCGCGCCCTTCAGCCAGCGCCAGGCCATCAGCGTCGAGACCGGATGGCCGACGCGATAGAACGGCGCCAGCACATAGGGCAGCAACAGCACCGCCAGCACGATCAGCAGCAAAATCCGGGCAATGCGCAAATTCGATGTTTCTGGTTAAGGGCAGAAGGCGCTTTGGAAAGAACAGGCCGGCATCAAGGATATCTCCCTGATATTTCGGGTGGTTTCCAGCCCTTTTAAGGCGCAACGCAGACCCGCGGCGGAATTGACGAAGCCGGTGCCATCAACGATTGTCCCGCCCGAACCGATCTGGAGCCATTCTTGATGACGACCGCCACTGCAACCGACTTTGCCAAACGCCTGGACAAAACCGCGGAGGATACCGAAGCCCTGCTGGCGAAGCTGTTGTCCGATACGCTCTTGCCTGACGAGATCGCGCGGCCGAAGCGGCTGATGGACGCGATGCGCTATTCCAGCCTCGGCGGCGGCAAACGCTTGCGGCCGTTCCTGGTGGTCGAGAGTTCCGCCGTGTTCGGCGTGGCGCGCGAGGCGGCGCTGCTGGCCGGTGCCGCGCTCGAATGCATCCACTGCTACTCGCTGATCCATGACGACCTCCCGGCGATGGACAACAGCGATTTGCGCCGCGGCCGTCCGACGCTGCACAAGCAGACCGACGATGCCACCGCGATCCTGGCCGGCGACGGGCTGTTGACGCTCGCCTTCGACATCGTCACCCGCGACGAGATTCACAAGGACCCGACGGTGCGCTTGCTGTTGACGCGCGCGCTGGCGCGGGCTTCCGGCATCGGCGGCATGGTCGGCGGCCAGATGCTCGACCTTGCCGGCGAAGGCCGGTTCGGCGACCGCGAACCGGTCGACGTCGCCAGGTTGCAGCAGATGAAGACCGGCGCGCTGCTGCGCTATGGCTGCATCGCCGGCGCCATCCTCGGCCAGTCCTCGCCGAGGGAATATCAGGCGCTCGAAGATTACGGCCGCGCGCTCGGCGAAGCCTTCCAGATCGCCGACGACCTGCTCGACGTCGAGGGCGACGCGGCAGCCCTCGGCAAGCAGACCGGACAGGACGCAGCCCTGGGCAAGACCACTTTTGTCACGCAACTCGGGATCGACGGCGCCAGGCAGCGCGTCCGCGATTTGCTCGCCAAGGCCGACAGCGCGCTATCGATCTTCGGTGAAAAGGGCGACGTGCTGCGCGCCGCGGCGCGCTTTGTCGCCGAACGCAAGAATTGACGTGGCCGCGGCGAAAAAAGACCTCGATCGCTAGGCGACGCGTACCCATCGCCTGCTGACAGCGACGGGGTCGCCGCCTGATTTCACTTCATTCTTGTATTGTTCAATCTCGGATTTATCCACGTCGGCGTCACTCATTGCGTAGCTTACCCGGCGCAGGATTGGCCAAAGTTGTCCCTTCAAACCTTTCAATTCGACCCTGATATTGGGATATTTGGGCAACGGATCGCCCGGCGCGCCAGGACCGGTTTCAAGCGCCTGAAGTGCGCCAACCGCGGCTTCCGGTTCGTTGACTGAATCCCGTTGCGGCAGCTGTTCCGTGAGATGCCTGACAAACATCGCCTCGAACAGCTCCTTCGATCGCTCCAATCCGTCGGGCGTGAATTCCAGCGATTTTGCTTCGCCCGCCGGATTATCGATCATTCCCCTTGCGTGCAACCGACCCAATGATTCCCGATCGAAACCTTTCGAGGCGCGATGCTCGTCATGAAGGGTAAGATACAGCAACGCCAGCACGGCGTCGTCGATCCGGTTGGTGTCGAGGTCCATCGCGATATCTCCGGCAAACAGAAAACGCCCTGACTTTAGCCGGGTAGGCAAAATCTTGCTACATCGCGGAATCGGTTCGAACTCGCCGCAAGCGCGATACTGGCGCTCAACCCAACGCATGCGGCCAATACAATGGGGCGTCATATCGGAGTTCGTCATGCCCGGCCTTGTGCCGGGCATCCACGTCTGGCTGCATTGAGAGGACGTGGATGGCCGGGACGAAGCCCGGCCATGACGGACGGAAGCCGCGCGTGTTCGAACACATGCGGCTGTGGTTACGGGCACTTTCCCGAAAAGGCGGCCTGGTGCGAGTTGCAGCCCGCGTCACGTTCCGGACCGCTGAGCACCTGGCCGTACTGGCCCCTGCCCGCTCCCATATCCACTGAAGTCGGTGCTCGGGAAGGCCTGGGAAGGATCGGCCTTGCTGCCGAAACCGGGTTTGCTTCCGGCCGATCGCGCCTGGCGACCGGTTTTTTCTCGCGCCGTTTCTCGCACTCATTGTCGTCGTTGAGGAACGAACCTGCCGCACAGGCGATCCTGCTGCAGCGCTCGCCATCAGCCCTGAAGCCATGTTCGCAGACCAGCGGACAGACCCGCGACGGTTTCAGCTTGATCGCGTCCAGCGCATCGAGGCTCGCCAGTTTGACGTCGAATTTCGTCCTAGCGTAGCGGTTGAACTGCGCCAGCGAGCGCTGCGACGCCGCGTTCCATTCGCCGTCGGCAGCCGCGGTGAGGCAGCCGACGCGGCGCAACTCGGCCTGCACCGATTTGGTCAGGTCGGCCGGCGGCGGTCCGGATGTCAGCGCGGCGAGGTTGGCACCCCTGTCGCCCTGTGCCTTGTCTTGGGGCTTGTCGGCCGCGGGCGTGACGCTCGCGGACTTTTCGGTTTCGGCGCGTCTGCGCTCGGCCGCCGCGGCCTGCTCCTGCGCGATCTGCTTGGCCTTTTCGGCCGCGATCCGGGCCTGCTCCGCCGCTTTGGCGTCGGCCTCGGCCCTGGCCTGCTGGGTCTTTTGCGCACCCTCGGCGGCGAGCCGCGCCCGTTCCTGTTCGGCCAGCCGCGCCTTTTCGGTGGCGGCGACCCGCGCCTCTTCGGCGGCGATCTTCTCGAGCTGAAGTTTTGCCAGGCTGGCGTAGAAGCCGTCGGGATATTGCGCGAGGAAGGCGTTCAACGCGCTCTTGTTGCCGACCTGCAGCGCCAGCTCATAGTCGCGGCGCACTTCGGCCTGCGGACTGGACGCCGGCGCGGCCGGCGAGACGACCGGCCTGGCCGGCACCAGCGGCACGTCGTCGCCGCCGAGCGAGCCATAGACGAACGGCTCCTGCCGGTTGCCGGTGTTCTTCAGCACGTCGTCGCGAACGAATCCGAAGGCGCGGCGAACATCGAGCCCCGGCGTGGTCAGATGCCTGGCCAGCGCCGTCGTGAACGGGCTGTTCCTGCCGTCGCCATCCGCCGCGGTCGAGCCGGCCTTGGCCGAGTAGGCGATCAGCATGTTGGGGCTGGCGGGTTCGACCTTGGCGAGGCCCTGCCCGATCGCGCGCGAGGCGACGGTCCGCTTCATGTTCTTGGAGAACGGGTTGTCCCGGCAGGCATCGAGGATCACCAGCCGCAGCCGCTTGGCGGGCTCGATCGCCACCAGCACGCGTTCCAGCGACAGCGCCTCGTCATAGACGTCGGTGTCGCGCTCCAGTTTCGCATCCACCGGGATCAGATAATTGGTGCCGTCGACTTCGATGCCGTGCCCGGCATAGTAGACAACGGCGATATCGGCGTCGCGGGCGCGGTCGGCGAAATCGCGCAGCGCGCGGCGGGTTTCCACCGCCGGCAGATCGTGGCGGGAATCCACCACATCGAAGCCGGCGTTCGTGAGCATGGCCGCGATGGTGGTGCCGTCATTGACCGGGTTCGGCAGCTTCGCCGCGTTTTGATAGGCCGCATTGCCGATCACCAGCGCGACGCGCTTTTCGGCGAAGGCCGGCTGGCAGACCAGCAGCAAGGCGGCGGCGAGGAGGAACCGGCGCAAATTTAACCATCCAGGCGATTTCATCATGGCGTTTCCAGACACGAACATTTTGGTACAGCAGGTCATCCCTACCAGAAGCCTTGCGCCGTCCCTTGTGAGCCACCTCACGGAGGCGATCTCGGTGTGGCCTCGGCGGCGCGCGGCGGAGGAAAAAGAACTCCCGGTCGTTAGTACCGCCAGCGCGCGATAGGTTCGGACTTTGCCGATCACGTATTTCCGTCCAATATCGCTCCACAAGCAGGAACAGGCGGAGGAAACCATGCGCGGCGTTGTGTTTACCGGCGAGCGCGAGCTGGAACTGATGCAGTTCCCCGATCCCACGCCGGAAGCTCACGATGTCGTCATCGAGATGAAGGCGTCGGGCATGTGCGGCAGCGACCTGCACCAATACCGCCGCCCTCGGGGCCAGACCCAGGCCTCCGGTATTCCAATGCGAGAGGGGCCCGTCATCGCCGGGCACGAGCCCTGCGGCGTGGTGGTGGCGCTGGGCTCCGCGGTCGATGCCAGGGAAGCCCATATCGGCCAGCGCGTGATGGTGCATCACTATCAGGGCTGCACCCAGTGCAACCATTGCCGCTCCGGGTGGCAGCAGCTCTGCCAGGAGGTGCCGGTCAAGGTTTACGGCAACAACGCCCATGGCGGCCACGCGCACTATCTGAAGGTGCCGGCCAATACGCTGGTCGCGCTGCCGGACGAATTGTCGTTCGCAGCCGGTGCCGCGATCGCCTGCGGCTCCGGCACCGCCTACAGCGCGCTGCGCCGCATGAACCTGTCGGGCAACGACACCATCGCGATCTTCGGCCAGGGCCCGGTCGGCCTTGCCGCCACGCAATACGCCAAGGCGATGGGCGCGCGCGTCATCGCGCTCGACATCAGCCCGCAGCGGCTGGAGCGATCGAAGGCGTTCGGCGCCGATGAGGTGGTCGATCCCGGCTCCAACGATCCGGTCGCCGCGATCAAGGACCTCACACACGGGCGTTACGCGGATCTAACGCTGGACACATCCAGCAACCCGCAGGCGCGGCTGAATGCGATCCGGAGCACGAAGGTGTGGGGCACCATGTGTTTTGTCGGCGAGGGCGGCGACGTCCATATCGACGTCAGCCCGCATCTGTTGCGCCGGCAATTGACGCTGATGGCGTCATGGACATTTTCCAACATCATCCAGGCCGACTGCGCGCGCTTCTCGGTCGAGCGCGGCGTCGACGTGGACAGGCTGTTTACGCACCGCTGGAGCATCGACCAGGCGGAGGACGCCTACAAACTGTTCGACAGGCAGGTCGACGGCAAGGGCGTGTTCCTGATGTAACGAAGCACCCGTAGTCCGGATGGAGCGTCCGGGATACCCCGTCCCAGCCAATCCCGTGCCACGGGTGATGCATGCGCTGCAACTGCATCTGTTTCACGCGCCGAAGGCAGCCTGGCACAGCATGGGCTCATTGCCGATGTCTGTTCCTTGGGGGCAAAGCTGACGTAGTCCGGTCGACGGCCAACGTCGCCCTTTGACCCGGAACGGACATGAGAGGCCTTTTTGCTGCGAGGCACAGCGCAACGATATGCTAGCCTATGATCGTTGGCCCTGGGGAGGAGCCCATGAGACGACGCGAAGGGAATCATCCGGATAACTCGGGCCAACAGCATAAGTCAGGGAAGGAAACCGACCTTGACCAGCGCTTGCCCGGAATTTTCGACACAGACGCCACTGGCAGATTGGCATGTTCTCGCAAAGATTGAACACAGTTCTCGGAGGCGGCGCAGCTTTGTGGGTCCTCAGTGCCGCGTCCTGCTACGGCCAGGGTTTCCGAGATGCACTGGCCGACGGACAGCCGTGCACAGTCTGCCCGGAACTGGTGGTCGTCCCCGCTGGCCAATTCACGATGGGCTCACCCGCAAGTGAGCCTGAGCGGATGGGACGCGAGGAACAGGTGCAAGTTTCGATCAACCAGCCTCTGGCTGTCGGCAGATTTGCCATCACCTTCGACGAGTGGGATGCTTGCGTAGCGGATGGCGGCTGCAATGGCATTCGGCCGAATGATCAAGGCTGGGGTCGAGGCAATCGACCAGTGACGAGTGTGAATTGGCACGACGCCAAGGCGTACGTAACCTGGCTCAGCGCCAGGACTGGAAAGAACTATCGGCTGCTGTCGGAGAGCGAGCGCGAGTTTGTGGCACGCGCTGGCACGACCACGCCATTCTGGTGGGGTTCAACGATTTCGCCCGGCCAAGCCAACTACAACGGCACTTATGCTTACGCTGCCGGATTAAAGGGAGAAAATCGCCAGCGCACAGTTCCGGTTGACGCTTTCGAGCCAAATCCCTGGGGTCTCTACCAAGTACACGGCAACGTCTGGGAATGGACGGAAGACTGCTGGAATGACAGCAACAGCGATAATCTCGGCAACGGCAGCCCGCGCACATCAGGCGATTGCGGTCGCCGTGTCGTTCGTGGCGGTTCTTGGTATCACATCCCCGCTTGGCTTCGCGCGGCCCATCGTTATTGGTATGCGGCGGACATTCGCTTTCCTTCTATCGGCTTCCGAGTAGTCCGGGCGTCCAATCCGTGATTGACACATTGAGCAGTATTGCTGCCTTGCCTTGGGCTGAAGCCCAATGTCCTTTGTGGATACACTCGCCCGCGCCGACGAGGTGATCGAATAGAGACGCTGTTTGCTGCGGCGCATGAGTCCGGTTGTGGCACATAACGGACATTGGGGCGCAGCCCTGCCACATCCGTTATTGAGGGCGAAGCGGACATCCCGCCGCCTTGAACGGGACATCGGACGGGACATCTTTGGCGCAGGATCGAGCCATCCTTCCGGGCTACGGCACATGGCCGTGTCCCTCCTTCACCACGTGCCCCTGATACTGCGGCAGGTCGTCGGTGATGGTGAACCACGGCGCCTTCGAGCCCACGAACATGTGCGCGGTCGGCCGGATCGAGGGTGCATCGACCAGCGTCCCCATCGCGACGTGGACGAAGGCGCCGTCGCGAACCACCGAATAGAGCAGCGAGCCGCAGCGCCGGCAATGCGCGTTGTGGCCGGCTGCTTCGCCAAAGATCATCAGATGTTCCTCGCCGTTGACGATGCTCAGCCTGTCCCGCGCGATGCCGGCGAACGGCTTGAAGGCCGAGCCCGTGGTGCGCCGGCAATCCGAACAATGGCAATTCAGCGCATAGGCGAACGCGTCCGCCACATTGTAGCGGACCGCGCGGCAATAACATTCGCCGGCAAGAATGCGAGCCATCGATTTTTCCGAACCCGTCACCGGCCCCTCCGTCGCGCGAACCGTGAAGTCACAGGTAGCCTAATCCATCCATTCGTGGCTAAATTCAAACCAGAAAAGAAACTGAACTGAGGGAGCCCCGCCGTGAGCCATGACCGTTCCAGCGTCGAAGCCGTGGTCCAGCATTATTTCGACGGACTGTACGAAGGCGATGCCGACAAGATCGGCGCCGTGTTTCATCCTTCCGCCGACCTGCGCTGGGTCGAGAAGGGCGAGTTGCAGGTTCTGACCGTGCCGGACTGGCTCGACCGCGTCAGGAAGCGCGCGTCCGCCAAGGCGGAAGGCAAGCCGCGCGAGGATTTCATCGTGACGATCGACCGCTCGGACGATTCCACCGCCTTCGTCAAGGTGCGCTGCCAGCTGCCGCCGCGCTATTTCACCGATTATCTGGTGGCGATGAAACTGGCCGACGGCTGGCAGATCGTGTCGAAATCGTATCGTTACGATCTGCGCGAATAACGCGCGGGGGCGGCGCTCGGCGGTCACGAATTTGTCAGCTGCAATTGGAATACGGATCGGGTTCAGACCGTGCGGGCGTCAATTGCCCGTTCGGCCGGATTGACGTCGCCCGCGTTCCGGACGAATTGAGAGGGGGAACAGGAAAGCGCGGGCATGGAAGGCCAGTTCCAGATATTTCTGATCCTGCTGACCGTGCTGGCGGGTATTGCGCTGGTGGCGCGGCGGATCAACGTCGCGCCGGCGATCCTGCTGCTGCTGGCCGGCATCGTGCTGGCCTTCATGCCGGGCATGCCGACGGTGGAATTGCCGCCGGAGCTGGTGCTGCTGCTGGTATTGCCGCCGCTGATCTATTCGGCCAGCGTCGCCATGAGCTGGCGTGAATTCAGGACCAACCTGCGCATCATCGTCCTGCTGTCGGTCGGCTGCGTGATCTTCACGGCTTTCGCGGTGGCCGCCGCCACGCATTACCTGATCGGGCTGCCGTGGAGTATCGGCTTTCTGCTCGGCGCCATCGTCGCGCCGCCCGACGTGGTGGCGCCGCTGGCAATCGCCCGCAAGCTCGGGCTGCCGCGCCGGATCCTGGTGGTCCTCGAGGGCGAGGGTCTCGCCAACGACGCCACCACGCTGATCCTGTACCGCTTTACGGTGGCGGCGATCTCGACCGGGATGCTCTCGCTGCCGAAGGCGGCCGGCGCCTTCGCGCTCATCGTCGCCGGCGAGTTGCTGTTCGGCGCGGCGGTGGGCTGGCTGTCCCTGCGAATGCGCCACCGCGCCCGCGATCCGCAGGTCGAGATCACGCTGTCGCTGATCACGCCCTACCTGGCTTTCTGGATTCCGCATCATCTCGGCGGTTCCGGTGTGATCGCCACCGTCGCCTGCGGACTCTATATCAGCTGGAACGGGCCGCTGCTGATCTCCGCGGCGACGCGGCTGCAGGGCATCTTCTTCTGGGACCTCGTGATCTATCTGATCGAGGGCCTGCTGTTTCTGCTGACGGGGTCGCAGATGCGGGTGCTGTTCGAGAAATCCAAGGCGTTTCCGCTTGGGGATATCCTGCTCGCGACCGCGCTGGTCGCCGTGATCGTCATCGTCGCGCGCTTCGCCTGGGTCTATCCCGCGACCTATCTGCCGCGGCTGTTGAGCAGGCGGCTGCGCCAGCGCGACCCGATGCCGTCGTGGCGACATGTATTCGTGGTCGCCTTCACCGGCGTGCGCGGCGCGGTGTCGCTGGCCGCGGCGCTGGCGCTGCCGCTCGCGCTGCCCAGCGGCGAGGGTTTTCCCTATCGCGACCTGATCCTGTTCGTGGCGTTCGGCGTCATCCTGATCACGCTGGTCGGATTGGGGCTCGGGCTGCCGCCGGTGGTCCGATGGCTCGGCATCGCCCGGGACGGCCGTGACGAGCATGTCAGGGAGCACGAGTCCGAAATCGCGGCCCGCCGCGAGGCGCTGGCCGCAGCACTCGCCTCGCTCGATGCCATGACCGATGACCGGGAACTATCCGACGAAGTGATAAAGCTGTTGCGCGCGCGGCACGACATCCGCACCAACCAGCTGCCGGAGTCGCTCGACCCCGACAAGCATGATGTCTCGGCGGCCGGCACCGAGCTGACGCGGGAGCTGATTTCGGCGGAGCGCAAATTCATCCATTTGCTGCTGCGCGACGGCAAGATCACCGACGAGACCCGGCGCCGGATCGAGCGCGACCTCGACCTGGAGGAAGCGAGCCTGGCCAACCGGGAGTATCGCCGGGTGCCGTTGTAGCCCATTAAAATCGGATGCGAACGCATTCGAGGTCTGCTACGATATCTTGATGACACGACAAGGAACTCGAAATCCTGCTGGACCGCGTCTCGACCTGGCCTGAAGAGGCTCAGGAAGAGTTCGTCAGGTCGGTTGCCAGTATCGAAAGCAAGCACCTTGGCATATATCGCCTGAGCGAGGTCGAGCGTGCGGCCGTCCGTCGCGGCCTGGCAGAGATGCGCGAAGGGAAGCTCGCAAGCGACGACGCCGTCGCAGCCGTATTTGATCGCTACCGCGGATGAAGGTTCGCTGGTCGGAAACCGCTCTTTCCGAACTAGACGACATTTTCTCGTATATCCATCAAAGCAGCCGATCGGCTGCCATCGCCGTCGTCGAGCGGATCGAGGCGCTAACCGTACTGCTTGAGGAATTCCCGTTTCTCGGACACCTTACCGATGAAGAAGGCGTCCGCGTCCTCGCGGTCGTGCGCTATCCGTTCCTGATCTTTTATGGGATCAACGAGCCCGCAGGCGAGATCGTGATCTTGCATGTGTTACATACCGCGCAACAACGACCCTAACCCGTTCCCGGATCAAAAGGCGGCGAGCCCTCTACTCCGCCGCCGCATTCCGCGGCCGGCCGACATAGCCGGTCGCATCGCCGAAACGCTCCACCATCACCGCCGGCAAATCCTTTTCCTTGCCGGTGACGCAGGCGCCGGAGCGCACGGCGTAGCGATCCTGATGCGCAAGATGCGATGGCGGCTCACCCTGCTGCAGTGCGCGGGCTGATTCCATCACCAGCTTGCGAAAATGCATGATGCCGAGATCGGTGGGCCCGAGATGCTCGCGGGTGCGGTCGGCGATCGGGCCCTGGCTGTCCTGCACGGCGGCGTCCTGCTCGGAGATGCCCTTGATGCCGGTGTAGCTTTTTGTCTTCTGCAGCTGGCGGTCGATCAAATAGTCGTTGGCCTTGTTGCGCAGCGGCATGTAATTCTCGTCGACCACCGACATCACGCCGTTGCCGTTGGCGTAGCCGTCCCGCTCGGCTTGCGTCAGCGGCCGTCCCGGATTCCAGGCATAGGTGTAGATCCAGCAACTGGTGTCGGTGACCGGCACGAAACTCTGGCCGAAAATATTCTCGCCCGGCATCGAGCTCGGCGCATAGGCATGCACCGGCATCAGGAACTGGGCGATCCGCCAGTAGATGTTGTCGCTGCCGGTGAGCCGGCCTCCCGCGATGGTCAGGCCGGCCGCATGCGGATTTATTTTTATCACCGGACGCGGGTCTTCCGCGATCCATCTCATATGGTCGGTCGCGACCCGCGTCAGCGGATTCACAAAATGCTTCTTGATATCGAGAATTTCGTTTTCTACCTTCTCGAAGGAAAGATGCGCGAAGGTGAAATGCGCAGTATCGATGGATCCTTCCATCGCCTGCACCCAGTTGCAATCCTGCCATTTCTTGGTGACGTAGCGGTGCGAGGCCGGCACCAGCGCCATCTCCAGATCAGGCAACTCGGGGACCGAGTCGGCCGGTCCCATATAGGCCCAGATCATGTCGCCCCATTCGCGCACCGGATAGGACTTGATCCGGATCAGGTCTTTTGCATTGAGATCGGGATAGGAGGTCGGCATGTCGACGCAAGCGCCGTCGGTGTCGAATTTCCAGCCGTGATAGACGCAGCGGATGCCGCATTCCTCGTTGCGGCCGAGCCAGAGATTGGCGCCGCGGTGCGGACAATATTGATCGATGACGCCGACCACGCCTCTGGAGTCGCGAAAGGCCAGCAACTCCTCGCCCATCACCACGATCTTCTTCGGCGGGCCGTCGGCTTCGGGCAATTCTTCGGAGAGCAGCACCGGCAGCCAGAAGCGGCGCAGCAATTCGCCCATGCCGGTGCCGGCCCCGCTTTCGGTCAGGAATTTGTTGTCCTCGGCGCGGAGCATGGGTGTCCTCCGGGTTTTGGTTATGGTTCTGAAGGCAGATTGGCGCAGGCGGCGAGGGGCGTCAACGCGGGTGGCGATTGCCTCTCAACCGTCGCCCCGGGCGATCGCCGGGGCCCATAATCCCGGTCGTCTGTTGTATCAAGTCCTCTGACAACATCGTCTCACGGATGGACCGCGGCGTATGGGTTCCGGCGTTCGCCGGAACGACGGGAGAGGGTTCGCAAGCGATCCCTCACACCGGCCGCTCGCCCTTCACCGTCACCCGCGTGCCGGAACGCGTGTGCGGCCAGTAATCCCACATCGCGCGGTGCTGGGCGCAGCGGTTGTCCCAGAACGCGATGGCGTTTTCGGTCCAGCGGAAGCGGCACTGGAACAGCGGGTTTTCGGCGTGCTGGTAGAGATAGGCCAGCATCGCGTCGCTCTCGTCGCGCGGGATGCCGATGATGTGTTTTGTAAAACCGCGGTTGACGTAGAGCGCCTTCTTGCCGGTCACCGGATGGGTGCGCACGACAGGGTGTTCGGCGCTCGGATAGGCCGGCCGGTCGGCGACGCCGTAATTGGCGTAGAGCCCGCGATAGGTGGATTCGCCGTCATGCAGCGCGGTCAGCCCGTCGAGATAGGCCTTCATGCGGTCCGACAGTGATTCATAGGCCGCATACATGCTGGCGAACAGCGTGTCGCCGCCGCGCGGCGGGCACTGCCTGATGTAGAGGATCGAGCCCATCGGCGGCTCGAGGTCGCAGGACACGTCGGTGTGCCAGCCCTCGCCATTGGCGCGCGGTGAATCCTTGTCGGCATGGATCTTCATCAGCGCGGGATCGTCGCCCTCGTGGGGCGCGGCGGGATGAATGTGCAGCTCGCCGAATTTGCGGCCGAAGGCGAGATGCTGCTGCGGCGTGATGTGCTGGTCGCGGAAGAAGATCACGAGGTTTTCGGCGAGCGCGCGGTGGATCTCGTCCATGGTGCGGTTGGACAGCGAGCCTGCGAGATCGACACCGGAAATTTCCGCGCCGATGATCGGGGTGAGTTTTTCCACGCCGATGGTTTCGAAGGGCTCGGTTTCATCCGACGTATGGCGATAGCGCGGGCCTTGCTTGCCGGCGAGCGAGCTCATGAGGTTCCTCCGGCGAATTCTTGATTGATGACCATCGTAGCCCTGGCAGGGCGAAGTGCAATCCGGGGCCCACAGAAGCTTGTCGGAAACACTTGGGATTCACTGACTTAACCAAGCTTGATCGACACACCTTAATGTGACACACTGTGTGTATCTTTTGGCGGAGGTGACCATGGGAAAATATGAACCGCTTGGAGCTTTTTTGCGCGGCCAGCGCACGCAAGAAGTGCCCCTGACATTCAACGAGATCGAAAAGATCACGGGCGTGAAATTGCCGCCAAAGGCACAGCATCATCGCGCGTGGTGGAGCAACAATGCCTCCAATAACGTCATGACCAAGGTCTGGCTCGATGCCGGCTTCGAGAGCGCGCAGGTGGACATGGAAGCGCGCAAGCTGGTGTTTCGCCGGGTCGCCAAGGCCGGTGAAGGGAGCGGCGGCTTGGCCAAACCATACGCCACCAGCGATGGTCGCCACCCGATACGCGGCGCGCTGAGGGACATCACCTTCGTGCCTCCGGGCGTCGACCTCACCGAGCCTGCCGATCCTGAGTGGGCTGATCTGCTGGACAAGAAATACGGACCGGAAGCGCGGTGATCCGATCGATGTCACCGTTCCTGCTCGATACGAATGCCGCGATCTGGCTGTCGCGCGACGAACTGAAGGCATCGGCGTCTGAAAAGCTCGACGAAGCCGCCCGCCTGGGCGTTGTGACCTATCTTTCGCCAATTACGGCGTGGGAGGTCGGACTTCTCGTCGCGCGCAACCGCTTGAGCCTCAGCACAACACCGCAGCGCTGGTTTGCCCGAATCCTCGCAATGCCAAACGTGCATCTGGCCGAATTGTCGCCCGACATCCTGATCGACTCGTCATTCCTGCCGGGCACGCCGCCACGCGACCCTGCCGACCGCATCCTGCTGGCAACCGCGCGCGAACTTGGCGCGACACTGGTCACGCGAGACCGATTGATTTTGAAATACGGCGAGGATGGCCAGGTCAGCACTATCGCGTGTTGACTATCGGCAGTCGCAGCAAGCATCCGGCAACGGCCGACCCGCCTGCGAGGAAACCCGGATTTTGCTTGCGCTCCATCCGGGTTACTGGCGGCGCTACTCCGCCGCGGTCTCCGGCACTTTCGCGCCCGCGCCATAGCGCTGGTCGATGTAGTCGATCACCATCGCCTTGAATTCGGTGGCGATGTTGGGGCCGCGCAGCGTGCGGAATTTCTTGCCGTCGACGAACACGGGAGCGGCCGGGGTTTCGCCGGTGCCGGGCAGCGAGATGCCGATGTCGGCATGCTTGGATTCGCCGGGGCCGTTGACGATGCAGCCCATGATGGCGACGTTGAGCGATTCGACGCCGGGATAGCGGGTCTTCCAGTTCGGCATTTCGACGCGGATGAAATCCTGGATCGAGCGCGCCAGTTCCTGGAACGTGGTCGAGGTGGTGCGGCCGCAGCCGGGGCAGGCCGCGACCAGCGGCACGAAGGTGCGGAAGCCCATGGTCTGCAGCAGTTCCTGCGCCACTTGCACTTCCAGCGTGCGATCGCCACCGGGCTCCGGCGTCAGCGAAATCCGCACCGTGTCGCCGATGCCCTGCTGCAGCAGGATGCCGAGCGCGGCCGAGGAGGCGACGATGCCCTTGGAGCCCATGCCGGCCTCGGTGAGGCCGAGATGGATGGCGTAATCGGAACGTTCGGCCAGCGTCTGGTAGACCGCGATCAAATCCTGCACCGCCGAAACCTTTGCCGACAGGATCATGCGGTTCTTCGGCATGCCGAGTTCTTGCGCGCGCGCCGCCGACAACAGCGCCGACTGCACCATGGCCTCGCGGGTCACCGCGCGGACATCCCTGGGCGCCGCCAGCAGCGCGTTTTCGTCCATCAGCTTTGTCAATAATTCCTGATCCAGCGAACCCCAATTGGCGCCGATCCGGACCGGTTTTTCGTTCTTGTTGGCGATCTCGATGATGTCGGCGAATTGCGTGTCGCGCTTGTTCTTGAAGCCGACATTGCCGGGATTGATGCGGTACTTGTCGAGCGCTTCGGCGCAGGCCGGATAATCCGCCAGCAGCTTGTGGCCGATGTAATGGAAATCGCCGATCAGGGGCGTGGTGATGCCGCGCTTGCGCAGGCCGTCTCGGATGTGCGGCACGGCGGCAGCGGCTTCCTCGCGGTCGACCGTGATGCGCACCAGTTCGGAGCCCGCGCGCGCCAGTGCGGCCACCTGCGCGATGGTGCCCTCGACATCGGCGGTGTCGGTGTTGGTCATCGACTGCACCACGATCGGCGCGCCACCGCCGACGGCGACGTTGCCGACCATGACCTGGGTGGTCTTGTGCCGGGCGCTGGGGCCGGCGACGTCGTCGAACGGGGATTTTTCTGACTTGTTCATGGTTTCATCGAATATCAGGTTTTGGTGACATTCACCAAGGGGGCACCGGCAGGCGCGAGGGCCTCGCCGAAGATCAGGAATTTTTATCGTATGTTCAATGGCTTGTCCGGCATTTGGCACGGCGCCAGACGCAGGATTTTTGATCCTTCTGCCTATATCGGACCGGAATCCGGGGATTAAAGGGCCCTCGCCGGCGGCCGCCTGCTTTTCATCGCAGGCTCCCGACCCTATAGCATCGCCAGGAACTTTCCGGGAGACGAAACATGCCAGCGCGCGACGGGCTCATCACCACGGCGGAACTCGCAGACATGCTCGACCGGCCGGATCTCCGGCTGTTCGATTGCACCACCTATCTCGAATACCAGCCGGAAGGCTCAGGCATTCCCTATATCGCGGTGCCCGGCCGCCACACGTTTGAAGCCGCGCATATTCCGGGCGCGGATTTTCTGGATTTGCAGGGCGAGTTCTCCGTGGCGGGAATCGAACTGCATTTCATGATGCCGCGCCACCGCGCAGCTGGAAGCCGCGTTCGGCCGGCATGGCGTCGGCGCGGACAGCCGGGTGGTGCTGTATTCGATCGGCTCGGCGATGTGGGCGACGCGGTTCTGGTGGATGCTGCGGTCTCTGGGGTTTGAAAACGTCTCGGTGCTGGATGGCGGGCTCGACAAATGGAAAGCGGAGGGCCGCGCGATCGAGACCGGACCGGCGAAGGGCTATCCAGCCGGCGACTTTTGTCGCGAAGCCGCAGGCCGGATATTTCGCCGACAAGCACGAAACGTTGAAGGCCAGCACGGAGCGCGACACCGTCGTCGTCAACGCGCTCAACCCCCAACTGCACAAGGGACTGGAGCCGAGCCGCTACGGACGCCCCGGCCACATCCCCGGCAGCGTCAATGTCTCGGCGGCGACGCTGTACGATCCCGCGACAAAGGCCTTCGTGCCGCTGGCGGAAGCCGAAGCAAAGTTCGCGGCACAGGGCGTGACGAAGGACAAGCACGTGGTCGCCTATTGCGGCGGCGGCATCTCGGCGACCATCGATTTGTTTTTGCTGCACCGGCTCGGATACGACAAGCTCAGCCTGTATGACGGATCGATGGGCGAATGGGCAAAGGACGAAAAGCTGCCGATCGAGACGGGGTAGCCGAGTTCAGGAGAGGACGCCGGAATCGCGCACGACCTTCGACCCGGAAATTTCAACCGAGGGTCAAATGGCGCGTTGACAGATTGCCCAATCAGCCCAAACTAGAGGGACGGTGGCAATACTGGCGAGCGGCAGTCAAGCAGATGATGGGTCCGACACTGGTTCTTACGACTGTAAATGCGCCGTTCAGCCAGAAGCTGAGCGCGATGGAGCTCGTTCATTGTTTGCTGGACCCGGTCGCTGCGAAAGCGGTGCCGGGACATATGTCGTCGTTCTTCGGTGAGGTCAAACCTGCTTTGCAAGTGGGCTTCGCCGGTATGTTCAATATTTCCGAGTTACAGCTCTCAACCGCAGCGAAAGCCTTTGCGACCTACTCGGGTGAGAGCTACCCGCTGGCGGCGTGAGCGCGCAACTACCGAATTGGGCGCGGCTCTTCAAAATTGCCCGTGCGCTCATCCGGCAGGTTAATTCAGGACAGACCATCATCGATCGTTGGACCCTCGGCGGGGGCACCTCCATGATGCTCCAGATTGATCATCGCGAAAGCCACGACGTGGACATTTTTCCCCATTCCGCAATGGCTTCCATTTCTTGATCCCCAAAAGCAAGATTTCCAGTTTGACATCTGGCCCACCGATTATGAGGGCGACGGCTCAAGCTTTCAGAAGTTGGCATTCAAGGACATTGGAGAGATCGATTTCATCGTGGGACAAGCGATGACTTCGTTACCAACGATAGAAACCACGATTGAAGGCGAAATGGCCCTGCTTGAAGCAATTCCTGAGATCATCGTGAAGAAAATCTATCATCGCGGATCGAGCATAAAGCCGCGCGATATATTCGACATCGCTGCTGCAAGCGATCAACATGCCGCTTCCATTATCGATGCGCTGCAATCGTATCGAGACGAAGTCCGAACGACGCTTAAGACGCTAGATAAACTAAATCCTGAATTTGTGAACGCCGCGATCGCCCAGCTATCGATAAACGACGAATACCAGTCATTAGCGAAAACGGCTTTGGAACGAGCCAAAGCGGTTCTTCTGGCTGTATGACGACGGCCGCCGATCGAAGCCGGGTAAAGCGGGCGCGACTGCCTATATGCAATCTCTCGTCAGACCCGGGCATCCACGAGTTCGCTTCGACAGCACAAGAAAGGCGTGGATGGCCGGGTCAAGCCCGGCCATGACGAGCATCGGTTACCCCGCCATCACGCCGGCACGTTCGGATCCGGCACCACCTTCGGTCCCGACACTTCCGGCCGGTTCACCAGATAGAGTCCCGCGATCACCAGCAACGCTGCCGCCCCGAAGGCCAGGGTCAAGGTGTCGTGCATGATGAAATAGCTCGCGACCACGCCGAACAACGGCGTGATGAAGGTGAAGGCCGACAGCTTGCTGGCGGAATAGGTCTTGACCAGCGCGAACCACAACAGAAACGTCAGCCCGACCACCCAGAAGGCCTGATAGGCCAGCAGCGACAGCGACAGCGCGCTCGGAACATGGGTGATGCTCTCGCCCGAAACCCATGCCGCAAGCGCGAGGATCGGGATCGACAGCGCCACCTGGTAGCCAAGCCCCTTTTCCGCCGGGGCCCTGATCAGCGCGGTGGCCTTGACCAGCAGCGTGGTCGCCGCCCACAGCGCGCCGCCGGCGACGATCAGGAGGTCGCCCAGCAGCACATCGGCATCGACATTGGCCTGCGGCACCCCGATCGCGAGTGCGACGCCGGCGAAGCTCAAGCCAAGACCGCCCCATTGCGAGGCGCGCAGCCGCTCGCCGAGAAACAGATAGGAGCCGAGCGCCACGAAGAACGGCGCGGTGTAGAGAAACACCACCGCGCGAGAGGCGGAGGTGAGCAGCAGGCCGCGATAGATCAGCACGAATTCGATGCCGAAGATCACGCCGGCTGACAAGCCCCGGCCACAGCGTGCCGTCGCGTTCGAAGAATTTGACGCCGCGGAACCAGCCGATGATCAGCAGCACCGGCAAGGCGCCGACCGACCGCGTCAGCGCCTGCAGCATCGGCGGCACATCCGGCAATACCAGTTTGACGGCTATCTGGTTAAAGCCCCAGCTCAGGCACAGCATCAGCATCAGTGCGACGGCGAGGGCGCTGAGCGGACGCCCGGCCGCCGGAGTAGGCAATTGTTCGGAAGACATGAAACCCCTGATACGGCTTGGCGCCGTTATATTATGCGGCCTTCAGGCAGTGCGCGCAGGTGCCGGTGATTTCGACCACGGACATCTTTGGCGCAAAGCCCGACGCGCGCGCCGCGGCAGTGAGGCCCTGCGCCACCGGTGCTGCGGGAATTTCGCCGACCGAGCCGCAGCCGTCGCAGATCAAAAACGCCACCATCGCGGCGGCGTCATGGTCATGCGCGCAGGCCAGCCAGGCGTTGCGGCTTTCGATGCGGTGGACGAGGCCGTTCTCCATCAGGAAATCCAGCGCGCGATACACCGTGATCGGCGCCGGCCGCGGCATCGACTTTGCCAGTTCATCGATCACCTCATAGGCGCCGAGCGGCCGGTGGCTGGACAGCAGCGCCTGCAGCACCTGGCGGCGAATGGGCGTGAATTTCTGCGCCCGGAGCTTGCAGACCCGCTCGGCGTGAGCGATCGCGTCCGCGGAGCAGCGGCCGTGATCGTGATCGGGCGCGGGAAATGTCGGCTTGAGGGCTGTCATGGCTTGGACCGTTTAACGCGGTTGCGCGATTTCGCCTATCGTTTCGGCGACGTGCCGTCGGATTGCGCCGCAGCAATATCTAACACTTTGGCGCACCTTTCGAAATCCCGACGTTTTTCGACTCCCAAAGCCGACAGGACGGAGCCATGTGCTGCAGGCTTGGCAGCCTTCCTCTGGCGCGCGGACACATTTCCTTGAAATGCCGGTTTCATAAGCTAGCTTATAATATCAAGCGCTTACGGAGACTGACACGCATGCCCCCGCTTTCCGTCGATATGAACTTCCTGTTCACGCTGGGCGAGGTGCAGCGGATGGTGCGCGCCTATGCCGACAAGCAGGCGGCGCGCTACGGCATCACCCGCGCGCAATGGGCGGTTCTGGCCAAGGTGGAACGCACCGAGGGCCTGAAGCAGACGGAACTCGCCGAACTGATGGAAATGCAGCCGATCACGCTGACACGGCTGATCGACAAGCTGTGCGACAACGGCTGGATCGAGCGCCGCGGCGACGAGACCGACCGTCGCGTCAACCGGCTCTATCTGATGAAGGCGGCGCGCCCGCTGCTCGGCAAGCTCGGCGGCCTGCGTTCCGAACTGACCGCGACCGCGCTGGAAGGCATCAACCCTGCCGACGCCCATCGCCTGCTGGGGCAACTCGAAACCATCAAGGAAAACGTGCGCAACGCGATCCAGAATCCCGCGAACGAACCGCCGAAGAAGGAGCAGCGTTATGGCTGATCCTGTCCTCAAATTTCCGCCGGAGCAGAAGGGCCCGCCGCCCGAAAAACCCCGGACCAGGATCGCCGCCGAGCCGCGCCGCCGGCTGATGGCGGGGATGCGGCGCTACCGCCGCTTCCTGCTGCTGGTGGTGCTGCCGCTGGTGGCGCTGCTCGCCGGCGTCACCTTCTATCTCAATGGCGGCCGCTACGTGACCACCGACGACGCCTATGTCGGCGCCCAAAAGGTGCTGATCACACCCGATGTCGCCGGCAAGATCGTCAGCGTCGCGGTCAGGGAAGGCCAGCAGGTCAAGACCGGCGACGTCATGTTCCAGATCGATCCGGTGCCGTACCGGCTGGCGCTGACGCAGGCGCAGGCCAGGCTCGACGACGCCAAGGTCACCCACGGCAACCTCATCGCCAACATCAAGCTCTATGCGCAGACCATCGAGATCGTCAACGCCGGCATCGCGCTGAAGCAGAAGGACGTCGAGCGCAAGAATTCGCTGATCAGGAACAATGTCGGATCGCAGCTCGATCTCGATAACGCCGGGGTCGCTTTGGTGACCGCGCAGGCCCAGTCTCAACTGGTCAGGATGCAGAATTCGAACGCGCTCAACCAGCTGCTCGGCAATCCCGACCTGCCGCTGGAGCAGTTTCCGGCCTGGATGCAGGCCAAGGCCGGCTTCGACGACGCCCAGCGCAATCTCGATCTGACCACGGTGCGTGCGCCGATGAACGGCACCGCGACGCAGGTCGAGCAGATCCAGCTCGGCCGCCACGTGTTGGCGGGGGCGCCGGTGTTCTCCGTGATCGACACAGAGAACCCCTGGGTCGACGCCAATCCAAAGGAGTCCGATTTCACCTATGTCGCGGTGGGCCAGTCCGTCACCCTCGACGTCGACGCCTTTCCCAATCACGTGTTCAAGGGCACGGTCGGCTCGCTGTCGCCCGGCACCGGCGCGCAATTCGCGATCCTGCCGCCGCAGAACGCCACCGGCAATTTCGTCAAGGTGGTGCAGCGGGTGCCGGTGCGGATCTATTTCGACTCCAACGACAAACATGTCCGCAAGCTGAAGGCCGGCATGAGCGTCTACGCCACCATCGACACCAAGCATCGCCGCTCGCTCGCCGCCCTGCTCGGCCTCGCGCCGGCGGTGGCGTCGAAGGAGGACTGAGCGGCGATGCCGACATCCGCCGCAGCCCCGATTGCCGTGCCCGGCCTGCGCCGGACCATGGTGACGATCTGCGCCATGACGGCGACCATCATGCAGGCGCTGGACACCACCATCGCCAACGTCGCGCTTCCCTACATGCAGGGCAGCCTTTCGACCTCGCAGGACCAGATCAACTGGGTGCTGACCTCCTATATCGTGGCGGCGGCGATCATGACCGCGCCGGTGGGCTGGATCGCCAATCGCTTCGGCCGCAAGCGGATTTTCATCATTTGCTCCGCCGGCTTCACGATCGCGTCGGTGCTGTGCGGCGCCGCCCAGGATATCTACCAGATGGTGCTGTTTCGCCTGCTGCAGGGCGTGTTCGGCGCCGCCCTGGTGCCGCTGTCGCAGGCGGTGATGCTGGACTCCTACGCGCTGCATGAGCGCGCCAAGGCGATGGCGATCTGGGGCATGGGCGTGATGATGGGCCCGATCATGGGACCGTCGCTGGGCGCCTGGCTGACCGAAACCTATTCCTGGCACTGGGTGTTCCTGGTCAACCTGCCGTTCGGCATTTTTACGGTGCTGGGCCTCATGGTGTTCATGGACGAGACCCGAAAGGACCGCGAGCTGCGTTTCGACTGGTTCGGCTTCACCGCGCTCGCCGTCGGGATCGGGTCCCTGCAGATCGCGCTCGACCGCGGCGAACAGCTCGGCTGGCTGAATTCCGGCGAGATCATCGCCGAGTTCATCGTCTCGGCCATAGGCTTCTATTACTTCCTCGCCCACTCGCTGACGACGACAAAGCCGTTCATCCAGTTCGCGCTGTTCAAGGACAAGAATTTCGTCGGCGGCTGCGTGTTCATGTCGGTCATGGGCGTGGTGCTGTTCTCCACCATGGCGCTGGCATCGCCGTTCCTGCAGAACGTGCTCGGTTATCCCATCATCACCGCCGGCCTGTTGCTGGCGAGCCGCGGCTTCGGCACCTTCGTCGCCATGATGATGGTCGGACGGCTGATGCGCCATATCGAGGCGCGCACGCTGATCATCGCCGGCCTCTCCATGACCTGCGTGTCGCTGTTCTGGATGACGGCCTGGACCGACCAGACCGGCGTCAACGAGATCCTGGTGATCAGCATCTTCCAGGGTTTCGGGTTCGGCCTCGTGTTCGTGCCGCTCTCCACGGTGGCGTTCCTGACGCTGCCCAATCATCTGCGCACCGACGGCACCTCGATGCTGACCCTGTTGCGAAACGTCGGGAGCTCGATCGGCATTTCCCTCGTCATCTCGCAGCTGACCGAGGGATCGCGGTGGAGCTACGCCGTGCTGTCGCAGCACATCAATCCGTTCAACCATGCGATGCAGATGCCGCAGGTGCGGGCCATGATCGACATCGGCACCGACAAGGGCCGCGCCATGATGGACGCCATCGTCAAGCTGCAGGCGCAGGTCATCGCGTTCTCGCACGACTACCAGATGGTGATGCTGTTCACGCTGTGCGCAATCCCGCTGACCATCATGATCGGATCGAGCAAGTCCACGCTGCGCAAGCAGCAGCTGCCGCCGGAGCATGCCGTCATCGAGTAGCGGCGGCCGGCGCATCCAGCCGCGGCACCGCCTTCGGCGCATGCTCGAACAAATGCACGATGGCGTTGGCGTAATATCGAAGCAGCATCAGCTCATCCGGATTGGCGCGGTAGTTGCCGTCCTCCTCCAGAGCGAGATGGCGCAGCGTCAACATGCGCAAGCCCACGTCGATTGCGTAGTCGCGGTCGGCGCGGGGGATATGGACATAGCCGCCGCGGCTTTCCAGTTCGCCGATCAGAGCCTGACACCCGCTGCTTGATATCGAGCAGCGAGAGCGGCTTTTCGCCGGCCTCCAGCATCGCGGTCGAGACCAGCGAGACCGGCAGCGCCGGGACCACGCGCCCGACCGCTTCCATCAGCCGGTTTCCGAGCTTTTCAATCTCGGCATGGCGCGGTTCCGGGGCCAGCGTGCGAAAATCGATATTCGCCTCGGCGACATGCTTTCGCAGCGACACCGGCTCGCCGAAACTGACGCAGGTGTAGCCGAAGCGATACCATTCGCCGCGAATCGCCATCCAGATGTGGCGGAAGAAATGGCTGGCGAAGACCTTTGCGTTGAACCCGAATACCGGCTTTTTGCCGGGCTCGGTGCTGGCCGCGGAGGTCAGCATCCGGTCCTCCAGCACGCGATCGTAATTGACCGCGACCGGGATGAACACGACGTCGCGCGGGCCGAGCGGATCGAAGCCCGACACCATGTAGCTCAGCAGCCCGAATTTCGGCGGGCGCAGCCGGCCGTCGCGGCTGAGGCCGCCTTCCGGAAAGATCGCCTGCGTGACGCCCGCCGCCGTTGCCATGTGAACGTAGCGCGCCAGCACCTTGCGATAGAGCGCCTCGCGGGAGTCGCGGCTGATGAAATAGGCCCCCATCGACTTGATCAGGCCGCGCAGCCCCCAGACCTGCGCCCATTCGCCGACCGCGTAGCTCAGCGCCGACGACGTCGCCGCGACATAGGTCACCAGCACGTAGTCCATGTTGGATCGGTGATTGATGACGAAGATGACCGAGGACGCCGGGATCCACCTTTGCCAGCGCATCGTCGTTGCGATAGCCGATGCGGACGCGATAGAGCATCTGGGAGACGCCCCGGGCGAGGCGCGTTCCAATGCGGAAATAGGCATAGGCGCTGAACGAGGGAACGATCTCGTTGGCGTAGCGCTTCACCTTTTCCATCGCCACTTCGCGCGGCACGCCGGCTTCCCTGGCGTACTCGTCGGCCGCATGCAGCACTTCCGGGTCGAACACCAGGCGGTCGGTCATCACCTGACGCCCGGTGAGCTTGAACGGCTGGATACGAAGTTTCAGGCGGGTATTGAGTTCATCGATGGCGCGATTGGCGCGGCGCCGCAGCGCCCAGCGCACGCTCGGCAGCAGGATGCGGTCGATCACGGCCAGCGCCGCCAGAATGGTCAGGATGATGACGGCCCACAGCGGCAAGGCAACTTGCGATCCCATATCGTCCCCCCATCCCGCCGCGTCTGACCGATCAGGATACCATCGAGGCGCCGCCGGGCCGCAAGAGGCTTTGTGGGCGCGCGCCGCCAGATTGACGCGCCGGGGCCTCATTTCACCGATGGCGCCCCCGGCATGAAGGCGTCGAATGCCGCCCAGAACTGCGCGCGATAACCATCCTGCTCCTGCAGGATTTCGTGCCTGGCGCCCTCGATCATGCGATGCGTTGCCGCCGGAAGGCGCATGGCAAATTCCTTGATCGCCGCTGCCGACACGACGCTGTCGCCGCCCGCCGCCACCATCAGAACAGGCTGATCGATCTGCGACGGGTAATCCGCGGCTCGAAATGCCACCAATGTTGCAAACGCCGCATCCAGCCAGGCTACCGTTGGCGGGCCAATTCCGATCGCTGGATCCTGCTCGACGATCGAGACGTTACGGGCATAACGCAAGGGATCGGAGGTGAGCGGATTTCCGATAAAGTCCGATGCTCTGCGCCCGATCGATATTGCTGCCCGGAACGTAGCAGCTGCCAAAGCCTGCGAGGCGCAGCGTCCGCATCAGAATACGCACCGGCAGCGAGGCGCGGGCGCCTGGGAAATCGATCATCGGCGAGACCAGCACCGTGCGTTCGAACCATCGCTTGCCGGAATGAGCAACGCGCAGCAACGCCGCGCCGCCCATCGAGTGCGCCAGCGCATAATAGGGCGGCGGACAATCGGCAAGCACCACCTGCCGCATGAACGCCTCGACGTCGATCTCGAACTCCGCAAAGCTTTCGACATGTCCCTTGCGCGGATCGGGTAGTTTTCGCGATGAGTGCCCCTGCCCGCGCCAGTCCATCGTTGCGACCGCAAAGCCGCGCGCCTGCAGCTCGCGCGCCGTCTCGAAGTATTTTTCAATGAACTCGCCGCGTCCGCCGAACACGCAGACCGTTCCCTTGGCCCCGGCCGGCGACGCCCAGCGCGCGAAGCGCAACTCCACCCCGTCCGGCGTCGTGATCTTGCCCGTGACGGCACCGTCCGGAATTGAACTGCCGGGAATGGCGGTCACGTGATGAGCGTTGGTGGCGTCGGGGGGCATGGAGTCATGAGGCCACAGCTGCCAAGACGTACGCAAGGGTTACAATCAACGGCGGCCGTCATACGCGGGCTTGACCCGCGTATCCATCAATCTTCATACGAACCATTTTTCGAAGAAGGATAGATGGCCGGGTCAAGCCCGGCCACGACGAGGGGGGATGATGCGACGCGGCGCGGCGTCGTTTCGTGCGCCTACTTGATCGGCGGCCGCGGCAGTACCGCCTCGCCCGGCTCCATCCGGTAGACGTAGTCGAGCGAATACCAGGGCGAACCGGCATCCGATGCAGCCGGATGCGGTTCGTCATGGCGCACGAAATCGCCGAGCAGCGCGCTGGTGACGCCGAACTGCACGTCGCTGTCGATATGCGGATCGGCGGGATCGTAGACCTGCGAAATCAGCACCTTGAAACCCGGCTTGAAGATCAGCGCATGCAGATGCGCCGGCCGGTAGGGATGCCGGCCCTGCTGCTTCAGCAGGCGGCCGACCACGCCATTGGTCGGAATCGGGTAACCGATCATCATGACCGAGCGAAACGAAAAACCTCCGTCGGCATCGGTCGTGAATTTTCCGCGCAGGTTCATGTCCGCCTGCTCGGGATCCTGGTTCTCGTAGAGACCGACCGGCGACGCGTGCCAGATGTCGACTTCGGCTCCGGGAATCGGATCGCCGGCCTGGTCCACCACGCGCGCGGTGACGAACAATGGCGCGCCCGGCGTATCGGAACGGACGATCGAGCCGCCGCTTTCGACGCGCGGCGAGTTCAGCCGCCAGAACGGCCCGAGCAGCGATTGCGCGGTTTCGGTATTGCCCTGATCGCCATTGTTCAGGAGGCAGACCAGCGAGGAGACGCCGAGCGAGCCCGCCATCAGCACGACTTCGTTGTGGGTGTCGGTGGTGAGCTTGCCGAGTTCGCCGAGGATCGCGGCGGCTTCGCGGAATTCGGCTTCGGTCAGGCGTACGTCACGGATAAATCCGTGCAGGTGCCTGACCAGCGACACCATGATTTCGCGCAGCCGCGGGTCGGATGTCCGCGCCATCACGGTTTCGGCTGCTACCGTGACATCCTGCTGGCGCTCGATGATCATTCCGCGCTCCCTGGATCGCGACCCGACAGCGCGGCATCAGACGTCGAAAAACACCGTCTCGTTGTCGCCCTGCAGGTGGATGTCGAGCCGGTAGACCGCGCTGCCATTGCAATGCGCGCGCTCGGCGATCAGCGTGGCGCGGCGGTCGAGCGGCACCAGCGCCAGCACGGGATCGGTGGCATTGCCGGCCTCGCCGCCGAGATAGATCCGGGTGTAGAGATGCAGCAGCATGCCGCGCGCGTAAACCGCGAGCAGGATGTGCGGCGCCTGCGGCTTGCCGTCGGGATCGGGCACCACCCCGGGCTTGATGGTGTCGAACGCAAAACCGCCACTGGCGTCGGTGCCGCAGCGGCCAAAGCCGCGGAACGTCGCGTTCGGCAGCGCGCGCTTGTCCTGCGGGTCGGCGAAGCGGCCTTGCGCATCCGCCTGCCAGATCTCCAGCATGGAATCCGGCACCGGCTGGCCGTCGCCGTCGAACACCCGGCCTTCGATCCGGATCCGCTCACCCGTGGCGTCAGGGGTGACGAGGTTGTTGCTGAAGGCGTCGTTCCAGTCGTATTGGCGGCCCGGCGTCAGGCCATAGGCGAAATACGGACCGACGGTCTGCGAGGGGGTAATTCCGTCCACTTTGATCTCAGTCACTGCTTGGTCTCCATCGGGGTGGCGTTGCGCCCGCGCAGCACGATGTTGAAGCGGTAGCACAGCGCCCACTCCGGCTGGGTGTTTTCGAGGTCGAACGAGGAAATCATCCGGTTGCGCGCCTTCTCGTCGGTCACCGAATTGAAGATCGGATCGAACGGAAACAGGGGATCGCCCGGAAAATACATCTGCGTCACCAGCCGCGAGACGAAGGCATGGCCGAACACCGAGAAATGGATGTGGGCCGGCCGCCACGCGTTGTGGTGATTGCCCCAGGGATAGGCGCCGGGTTTGATCGTGACGAAGCGGTAATAGCCCTGCGCATCCGACTGCGCGCGGCCGGCGCCGGTAAAATTCGGATCGAGCGGGGCTGGATGCTGGTCGACCACGTGGATGTAGCGGCCGCAGGCATTGGCCTGCCACAGCTCGACCAGCGTATTGGGTACGCCGCGGCCGTCTTCATCGAGCACATGGCCGTGCACGATGATGCGCTCGCCGAGCGGCTCGCCGCTATGCTGGGTGGTGAGATCGTGGTCGTTCTGGCGCACGGTCTCGTGGCCATAGACCGGCCCGGTCAGTTCCGACAGCGTCTGCCGCATGATGATCAACGGCTTCTTCGGCGAGCGTTTCACCGTGCTGCGATAGTCGGGCGACAGCCGCGGGGGATGCGCGGCATTGCTGGCGATGGGGTAGATGAGGGTCATACTTGCTCCTGCCTTGGTCCTCATGGTGAGGAGCGCGTCTTCGCGCGTCTCGAACCATGAGAGCCCGTATTTCTCATCCTTCGAGACGCGGCCCAAGAGGGCCGCTCCTCAGGATGAGGTCCGTGGATCAGTTCAGTTTCTCGATCGCCATCGCGACGCCCTGGCCGACGCCGACGCACATCGTCGCCAGCGCCCGCTTGCCGCCGCGTTTCTCCATACCATGCACCGCGGTCATCGCCAGCCGCGCCCCGCTCATCCCGAGGGGATGACCGAGCGCGATGGCGCCGCCGTGCGGGTTGACGAAATCGGCGTCGTCCTTGACGCCGAGCTGGCGCAGGCAGGCTATACCCTGGCTGGCGAAGGCCTCATTGAGCTCGATCAAATCGAAATCGCTGATCTTCAGCCCCAGCCGCTCCATCAGCTTGCGGGTGGCCGGCACCGGGCCGATGCCCATGATGCGCGGCGGCACCGCGGCCGAGGCCAGTCCCAAAATGCGCGCCCGCGGGGTCAGGCCGTGTTTCTTCACGGCGGCTTCCGAAGCCAGGATCATGGCGGCCGCGCCGTCATTGACGCCGGAGGCATTGCCAGCCGTCACCGTGCCGGGATTGCGCACGATCGGCTTCAGTTTTGTCAAACCTTCGAGCGTGGTTTCGGGCCGCGGATGCTCGTCCTTGTCGACCGTGATCGGGCCGGCCTTGCCGCCGGGCACCGAAACCGGGGTGATTTCTTCCGCAAAATAGCCCGACGCGATCGCGGCACCGGCGCGCTGCTGCGAGCGGATCGCGAATGCGTCCTGGTCGGCGCGCGACACCTGGAATTCCTCGGCGACGTTCTCGCCGGTCTCGGGCATCGCATCGACGCCGTACTGCGCCTTCATCAAGGGATTGATGAAGCGCCAGCCGATGGTGGTGTCGTAAATGTCGGCCGAGCGCGAAAACGCTTCCGAGGCCTTGCCCATCACGAACGGCGCCCGTGTCATCGATTCGACGCCGCCGGCAATGGCGAAATCGATCTCGCCGGCGCGAATGGCGCGGCCGGCGGCGCCGACGGCGTCCAGCCCGGAGGCGCAGAGCCGGTTCAGCGTGGCACCGGGAACCGATTCCGGCAGGCCGGCCAACAGCAGCGCCATCCGCGCCACGTTGCGGTTGTCCTCGCCGGCCTGGTTGGCGCAGCCGAAATAGACTTCATCGACCGCCGCCCAGTCGAGCCTGGGATGCCGCGCCATCAGCGCCTTGATCGGGATCGCCGCCAGATCGTCGGCGCGGACTTTCGCGAGCGAGCCGCCGAAACGGCCGATCGGGGTCCGGACGGCATCGCATACGAATACATCACCCATCGAATCTCTCCCTGAAATCAGCTTTTCCGAGGCTGGCCGGCCGGATGGCGAGTTTTAGGAGCGCCTTCGCGGCAGGTCAATTGATGGCGGGCGCCCGAACGGCGCTTTGGCGCGGGGTGGCTATGACCGCGGAACAGGGATGGCGCTCGACGGGCCGCCTGGAGCGTGGAAAACGCCGATTGCCGCGGCAAAGCAATAGGACCGGGGAGCAAAATTTTGTAGTTTGCGGCGCAATGACGATCCAGCAATCCATCCCCGTTCCGGCCGAGCCCGCTGCGCCAGCGGAGGACACCACGCGCGTGTCGCCGATGATGGAACAGTTTCTGGAGATCAAGGCCGCGCATCCCGAATTGCTGCTGTTCTACCGGATGGGCGATTTCTACGAATTGTTCTTCGAGGACGCCGAGATCGCCTCCCGGGCGCTCGGCATCGTGCTGACCAAGCGCGGCCGGCACCAGGGCGCCGATATCCCGATGTGCGGCGTGCCGGTGGAGCGCTCCGAGGACTATCTGCATCGCCTGATCGCGCTCGGCCACCGCGTCGCGGTCTGCGAGCAGATGGAGAACCCTGCCGAGGCGCGCAAGCGCGGCAACAAGAGCGTGGTCCGCCGCGGCGTGGTGCGGCTGGTGACGCCGGGCACGCTGACCGAAGACACCCTGCTCGACGCCAGGGCCAACAACTACCTGCTGGCGATCGCGCGGGCGCGCGGCTCCGCCGGCGGCCGACCGCATTGGCCTTGCCTGGATCGATATTTCCACCGCCGAATTCATCGTCACGGAATGCGCCACCGGCGAACTCGCGGCCACGCTGGCGCGGATCAATCCGAACGAGGTCATCGTCACCGACGCGCTCTATGGCGATCCCGATCTCGGGCCTGGCTTGCGCGAATTGCCGGCGGTGACGCCGCTGACCCGCGACTATTTCGACAGCGCCACCGCGGAGCGGCGGCTGTGCGACTATTTTGCCGTCGCCACCATGGACGGCCTTTCCGCGATGTCGCGGCTTGAGGCCACCGCTGCCGCCGCCGCCGTCACCTATATCGACCGCACCCAAGTGGGAAAGCGCCCGCCGCTGTCGCCGCCGTCGCGCGAAGCCGCCGGCACCACCATGGCGATCGATCCCGCCACCCGCGCCAACCTCGAATTGACGCGGACGCTGGCCGGCGAGCGGCGCGGCTCGCTGCTCGACGCCATCGACTGCACCGAGACGCCGGCCGGATCGCGCCTGCTGGCGCAGCGGCTCGCGGCTCCCCTCACCGACGTTGCCGCGATTGCCCGGCGGCTCGACGCCATCGCCACGTTTGTAACCGACAGCGCCGCGCGCGACGATATCCGCGCCGCGCTGCGCGCCGCCCCCGACATGTCGCGCGCGCTGGCGCGGCTGTCGGTCGGACGCGGCGGGCCGCGCGATCTGGCGGGATTGCGCGACGGTATTCTTGCTGCCGACGCCGCGCTGACGCGGCTCTTGCTGCTCGAGGCGCCGCCGCCGGAAATCACCGGCATCATGGAGGCGTTGCGCCGCCCGTCGCGCGCCCTCGCTCGCGAATTCGCCCGCGCGCTGGCCGAGCAATTGCCATTGATCAAACGCGACGGCGGTTTTGTCCGCGAGGGCTATGAGGCCGCACTCGACGAGACGCGCAATCTGCGCGACGCCTCGCGTCTGGTGGTGGCCGCGATGCAGGCGCGCTATGCCGAGGACACCGGCATCAAGGGCTTAAAAATCCGGCACAACAATGTGCTCGGCTATTTCGTCGAGGTCACGGCACAGCACGGCGACAAACTGATGTCGCCGCCCTTGAACGCGACCTTCATCCACCGCCAGACCCTGGCCGGGCAAACGCGCTTCACCACGTCAGAACTCGGCGAGATCGAAGCCAAGATCGCCAACGCCGGCGACCGCGCGCTCGGGCTGGAACTGGAAATCTTTGAGCGGCTGTCGGCGATGGTGATGGAAGCCAGCGACGATCTGCGCGCCGCCGCACACGCCTTTGCGCTGCTCGACGTCACCTCAGCGCTGGCCAAACTCGCGGTCGACGACAATTATGTGCGCCCCGAGGTCGATGGCTCGCTCGGCTTTGCCATCGAGGGCGGCCGGCATCCCGTGGTCGAGCAGGCATTGAAGCGCGACGGCCAGCCGTTCATCGCGAACGCCTGCGATCTCTCTCCCGGGCCGGCCCAGAAATCCGGACAGATCTGGCTGATCACCGGCCCCAACATGGCCGGCAAATCGACCTTCCTGCGCCAGAACGCGCTGATTGCGCTGCTGGCGCAGACCGGCAGCTTTGTCCCCGCAAGCCGCGCCCGGATCGGCATCGTCGACCGGCTGTTTTCCCGCGTCGGCGCCGCCGACGATCTCGCCCGCGGCCGCTCCACCTTCATGGTGGAGATGGTGGAAACCGCCGTCATCCTCAACCAGGCCAGCGAACGATCGCTGGTCATTCTGGACGAGATCGGCCGCGGTACCGCGACCTTCGACGGCCTCTCGATCGCCTGGGCCGCGATCGAGCATCTGCACGAGGCCAACCGCTGCCGCGCGCTGTTCGCAACGCATTATCATGAACTCACCGCGCTTTCCGCAAAACTGCCGCGGCTGTTCAACGCCACCGTGCGGGTCAAGGAATGGCAGGGCGACGTGGTGTTCCTGCACGAAGTGCTGCCGGGCTCCGCCGACCGTTCCTACGGCATCCAGGTGGCGAAACTCGCAGGGTTGCCTGCGGCCGTGATCGCGCGCGCGAAGTCTGTGCTGGCCAAACTGGAAGCGCAGGACCGCGGCCAGACCGCGCGCGCGCTGGCCGACGATCTGCCGCTGTTCGCGATACCGTCGCGCGCTGCCGCCGAACCAGCGCCGCCGAGCGAAGCCGAGCAGTTGGTCGAAGCGCTGAAGGCGCTGCATCCCGACGAAATGTCGCCGCGCGACGCGCTGGAAGCATTGTACGCGCTGAAGGCGAAGCTGCCGAAGCGATAACCGGTCCTCATCTCGACAGAGTTAGAACGAATTCCGACCTCATCCTGAGGAGCGGCCTCTTGGCCGCGTCTCGAAGGATGGCAGCGGGCGGCGTGCCTGATGGTTCGAGACGCACGCCGGCAGCGCAAGGGCGCTGCCAACGGCTCCTCACCATGAGGGAGTTGAACGTGCCGCCGCTCCATCCGGGCTACGGCTTCTGCGCACCGGCAAACGGCTCGATCAGCTTTAGCGTGGCCGCAAAACGGATGCTGCGCTTGCCGGCCAGCGCGGTCGCCTCGATTTCGGCGCCCCCGGCATCGCAGCGGCCGGAGAAGCCAATGCCCACCTGGTAGCCGCCGAATAGCGGATGCTCGCTCTTGGCCGCGGTGTGTTCCTGGTTGACGAACTGGCCCTTCCAGCGGCCGTTCGCCGAAGAGTAGGCGCCGAGATAATAGAAGAAGGCGTCGCCGCCGAGAATGCGGCCGTCATGCAGCAGCATCACCCCCGTCGTGCCGCCGGCAATGCCGTCCAGCATCCGGATGTCGATCGAATAGAGCCCGCTGACGATGCCGCCGTCGCCGACCGCACCGGGCGGCGGAACGTCGTCGTCGCCGAGCGGCGTCATCACGGCGCGAAACACCGAGCCTGGCTCCTCCTTCACGTCACCGGCGAAGCGATGGAGCGGGCCCTCTGCCCTGCCGCGCATGCGGATGGTAACCTGGTCGGAACTGACCAGCGACCGGTAGCTCGGCGACTTGCTGTGTCGCCGGGTCCTGATCTCGGCAATGATTTCACCGCCCACCTCCCGATAGCTGCCGAAGTGGGCGAATGCGGTATTGCCGCCGAGCATCCTGCCGCCATGGACGTACAGCACGCTGCGGCCGGAGCCGCTATTGATGTCGTATTCGACCTTGTACAACCCCTCCACCGCGCGCCCCGATCTTGTCCCGTTGCCAACCTAGCGGGTCTGCCGGCACCGGTAACTACCAAACTTGTGGCATAGGGCAGAAACGTCGGGCGATGCCGCGGAACCGCGGCGTTCAGCGAGGCGGAACAATTCGTCGAAGCGTCGAAAGCGAACTTGCCGAAGCAATCACCGACCTCATCCTGAGGAGCCGCGCGTCTTCGCGCGGCGTCTCGAAGGATGGGCAGCAGCCGGGCTCTCATGGTTCGAGGCGCGCGAAGGCGCGCTCCTCACCATGAGGGTTTGGCAGTGTGTCGCGCTACAGGCGCACCAATTTCCTCCGCCCCCACCACCACAGGCCGAGATTCCAGCTCACGCAGATCGCCAGTGCGACGCTCAAGCCGATCGCCGAGCCGAACCGCAGCGACGCGACATTGATCATCGCGATCGCGATGCCCAGTCCCATCAATCCGCCGGCGCTGTTGGCGATCACGGCCGCGGTCGGCGGCCCGCCGATGCGAGGGTGCAGGATCAGCATCATGCTGGTGAACACGATCGGAAACAGCGCGATGATGCCGCTGATTTTCGGGCCGACCCAGCTGGACGACGTGACCACCGTCGCCACCAGGGTCGCGACCAGCGCGGCGCGCAGGGGAATGTCGTACCAGCGGCGCGTGATCAGCGGCATCCTGACGTGACGGAAACGCCGCAGCAGCGGCACGCAGATCGCAAAGGCGATTGCATTGGCGATCAGTCCGCCGGCCAGCGTCCATTGCACCGAGCGGATGATCGAGGCCAGCGCAATCCACACCGCGACCGCGCCGAGGCAACTGACCAGTGCGTTCTGGCGCTGCGCCAGCACGACATAGGTGAGACCCAAAATGATGGTCGCGGCGTTGATCGGCAGGCTCGCCAGCGCGCCCTCGGCAATGAACGCGGCATCGTGATCGAGCGCGAGGAAGACGTAAGAGGGCCCCGCCGAAATCGGCAGGGTCGCGACCAGCGCGCCGATCACCGGGCCCGAGCGCTCGGTGATTACAGATGCCGACACCACGAACGCAGCGGTGATCGCCATGCGCAAGCCGAGGGTCAGGAGGAAGGCGAGTTCGGGGGACATGTTCGCTTTCTTACCCTCCCCTGGAGGGGTCGAGACGAGCGAAGTTCGCTCGCTGAGTCGGCTCACATGGAGCGCAGCGGAATGTGAGACGGGGTGGGGTGACGGTCTATCAACCGGAACGGCGCTTGAAACGAGAGACTGTCACCCCACCCCGCCGCGCGTTGCACGCGTGGCGACCCTCCCCCTTCAGGGGAGGGTAAGGAAGAAACTCACACCCGGTGCATCGACACCGAAACCTTCGGGCCATTCTTGATGGTCTGGTACACCACGCAATAGCGCTCGGTGAGCTTTAGCAGCAGATCGAGCTTGTCCTGCGGCGCGTCGGTATCGACTTCGAAGCGGAGGCGGATTTCGGCAAAGCCGACCGGGGCTTCCTTGTCGACGCCGAGCGTGCCGCGGAAATCGAGGTCGCCTTCGGCGGTGACGTCGCCTTTCTTCAGCGGCACTTCGATCGCGGTCGATACCGACTTCAGCGTCACGCCGGCGCAGGCGACCAGCGCTTCCAGCAGCATGTCGCCCGAACATAATTCAAGTCCGGAGCCGCCGGTGGCGGGATGCAAACCGGCTACCGCCAGCGCGCGCCCGGTCTCGACCTTGCAGGCGATGCCTTCGCTCTCAATCGAGCCGCGGGCGACCAGCCGGATCATCGCCGCCTTCGGATCGGACTTGTAGCGTTCCTTGATCGGGGCCTGGGTGGCGCGGAGTTGGGCGGCGTCCATTGTTGTTCTCTCCCGGATTGATGGCTGGTCGGATGTACCGGCTCGCAGCACCGATGTCACCACCACATCGCTTCACCAGTGGTTGATTTGGGATCGGCGTCGGGCACGTTGCGGTCGAGCGAACGGTCCAGCGCCGTCAGCACGCGGCGCTTGAAATTATCGAACAGCGGCGAGGCGCGGTCGCGTGGCCGCGCCAGGTTGATCCGGATTTCCTCGAACAGCCGGCCCGGCCGCGGCCGCATCACGAGAACGCGGTCGGCCAGCACCACGGCCTCATCGACATCATGGGTGACCAGCACTAGCGTCGGCCGCGTGTCGGCCCAGAGGTCGAGCAGGTGATCCTGAAGGTCGCGCCGGGTGAAGGCGTCGAGCGCCGAGAACGGCTCGTCCAGCAGCAGCACTTCCGGCTGCGGCACCAGCGCGCGCGCTATCGCCACCCGCTGCGCCTGCCCGCCCGACAATTCGCGCGGCCAGGCGCTGGCCTTGTCCGCGAGCCCTACCCGCGCCAGGGCTGCAGCGACTTTCTCGCGCCTGAGATCGGCTGGCAGATCCGACAGACCAAAACCGATATTGTCGGCGACGCTGAGCCAGGGCAAAAGCCGCGGCTCCTGGAAGATGATGCCGATCTTGGCGTGCGGCGCCGATATGCTGATGTCGTCGAGCGTCACCGTGCCGGTGGTGGCGCGGTCGAGGCCGGCGATGGCGCGCAGCAATGTCGACTTGCCGCAGCCGGAGCCGCCGATGATGGCGACGATCTCGCCGAGTTTTATGTCGGCGGAAAAGCGCTCCAGCGCATTGTCGCCATTGGGATAGATTTTTCCGATCCGGTCGAGCGCGAGCATCAGGCGGCTCCGCTTTGGCGGCCGAACGCGTCCTGCCAGCGCAGCAACGGCGCGGTGGCAATCTCGATCAGCCAGTCCGTGGTCTTGCCGAGAATGGCGAAGATGACGATGGCCGCGAGAATCTGCGCGGGTTTTCCCAGTTGCTGGCCGTCGATCAGGAGATAGCCGAGCCCTTCCGAGGCACCCATGAATTCGGCGGCGACCACGAACATCCAGCCAAGCCCGAGGCCGACGCGCAACGAAACCACATAGGCCGGCAATACCGCCGGCAGCAGGATGCGCCGGATCATCGCGGGCCCGGACAGCCGAAACGTGCGACCGACCTCGACGATCTTGCGGTCGACCGACAGGATCGCGCCCATCACGCCGAGATAGACCGGAAAAAACACGCCGACCGCGATCAGCGCGATTTTGGAAGTCTCGAAGATGCCGAGCCACAGGATGAACAGCGGCACCCAGGCGATCGAGGGAATGGCGCGCAGCGCCTGCACGGTCGGATCGAGCAGCTGCCGCGCCAGCCCCCAATAGCCGGAGACGGCGCCGAGCAAGGTGCCCGCGACCACGCCAAGGCCAAAGCCGGCGCCGACCCGCGTCAGCGTCGCAGTAATATGACGCGTCAACTCGCCGGAGCGCGCCAGTTCCATGATGGTGGCGAACAGTTTTGACGGCGGCGGCACCAGTCGGCCATTGGACCACCCCAGTGCGACCACGATCTCCCAGCCCAGTGCGAGGCCCACCGGCAGCAGCAGGCCGAGCGCCGGCCGCGCATAGCGGCTCAGCCTGCCGGAGGCCGCGGGGCGGGCGCCACGTCAGGTTTCGGGGCTGCGATGGTATCCAGCGTCATGGCCATAGCAAAACCGCGTCTCAGTCAGGAATGCAAGGTGGCGAAAGGGACGACCTGCACCATCCACGCGTCGTCCCTGCGAACGCAGGGACCCATACGCCGCGGCCGTTGTAACAAAGGAAGCTCTCAGCCACCGAGCAAAACAGCACCGCCGCGGCGTATGGGTCCCCGCGTTCGCGGGGACGACAGTGGTATCAGTTCGTCGGCAGCGGGACCTGGTCGTCGATCAGAGCATCGACCGTCGCCTTGACGTCGACCTTGGCGTCGACCACGCCGGCCTGCTGCAAAGCGAGGCCGGCGGCGAGGATCGAGGCGCGCTGCGGGGCGCCGATCCGGCTGTGGGTCAGTTCGGTGCGCTCCTTGAGCTGCTTGTCGACCACGGCGCTGGGCAGTTTGGTGACGCCGATGAAGGTCTTTTTCAGATCGTCGTAATTGGCGAGCGAATATTTGCGCGCCTCCTTGTACACCGCGAGCAACCGGCGGACGGCCTCCGGATGATCCTTCAGGAACTGCTCGCGCACATTGAGGATGCCCCAGGTGTTGGCGTCGGGCTTGCGGAAGAACAGTTTTGCGCCCTCTTCCACTTCGGCCTGCGCCATCATTGGATCGAGGCCGGCCCAGGCGTCGACGTCGCCGCGGATCAGCGCGGTCTTGCCGTCGGCGTGCTGCAGCAGCACCGGCGTGATGTCCTTTTCGCTAAGCCTGCATCGAGCAGCGCGCGCACCAGGAAGATGTGCGGATCGGTGCCTCGCGTCACCGCGACGCGCTTGCCCTTGAGGTCGGCGACCGAGGCGATTTTGGAGTCCTTGCCCGTCACCAACGCCGTCCATTCCGGGCGCGAATAGACATAGACCGACTTGATCGGGTTGCCGTTGATCTTGGCGACCAGCGCCGCGGAGCCCGCGGTGGAGCCGAAATCGATCGAGCCGGCGTTGAGGAATTCGAGCGCCTTGTTCGAGCCGGCCGACTGCACCCAGACGATGGCGATGCCGTCCCTGGCGAATTCCTTTTCCAAAAGCCCCTTCTGCTTCAGGATCATCGAAACCGGATTGTAGGTCGCCCAGTCCAGGCGAATTTCCTTGAGCGGCTCGGCCGCGAAGGCTGCGCCTGAACCCAGCAACGAAGCTGCGACGATGCCGGCAAAGGCGCGGCGTGAAATCCCTGACATGTGAAGCCCTCCAAAAATTTCTTTTTATTTCAATTAGTTAGACCTTCGCGTCAATGAGAAAATACGTCCGCAAGGGTAGCCTCTGTGAGAACAGCCTTGCCCAAACCAGCCGAAGCGCAGCATGGACTTGCTGTTGGCCATCGGGGAATGCCCCGTGACAGCGCAAGCGCGGTCCGATATCGGATTATCAGATGGACAGCGTTGTGACCAAAAGCCCTCCTGCAACCGACGATCGTTTCGATAGCGCGCGGATATCGGCCGCGGTCGACGCGCTTGCCGCCAAGCATGCCGGCCGCGAGGACGTGTTCCGCGCCGGCGTGGCGAAACTGCTGAAGGCCGAGATGATCGCGGCCCGCGCGGTGGCGCAGGCGGTGCTGCTGAAGGATCGCCACGGCCGGCGCTGCGCCGAACGTCTTTGCTTCATGCAGGACGAGATCATCCGCATCCTCTATTCCGCGGCGACGCGCCACCTCTACCGTTCGCCGGTCCCCTCCGGCGCCGAGCGCATGGCGGTGGTCGCCACCGGCGGCTATGGCCGCGGCTTGATGGCGCCGGAATCCGACATCGATCTGTTGTTCATCCTGCCCTACAAGCAGACCGCCTGGGGCGAGCAGGTCGCCGAAGCGATTCTTTATTGCCTGTGGGACATGGGCTTGAAGGTCGGCCACGCCACCCGTTCGGTCGATGAATCGATCCGGCAGGCGCGCGGCGACATGACGATTCGCACCGCGATTCTCGAGACCCGGTTCCTGACCGGCGACCAGCCGCTCTATGACGAGCTGGTGGCCCGCTTCGACAAGGAAGTGGTGCAGGGCACCGCGGCCGAGTTCGTCACCGCAAAACTCGCCGAGCGCGAGGAGCGGCATCGCCGCGCCGGGCAATCGCGCTATCTGGTCGAGCCCAACGTCAAGGACGGCAAGGGCGGCCTGCGCGACCTGCACACGCTGTTCTGGATCGCGAAATATGTCTACCGCGTGCGCGAGACCGACGAGCTATTGGAACGCGGCGTGTTCGACGCGCAGGAGTACCGTACCTTCCGCCGCTGCTCCGATTTCCTGTGGTCGGTCCGCTGCAACATCCACTTCTTCTCCGGCCGCGCCGAAGAGCGGCTGTCGTTCGACCTGCAGCGCGAGATCGCGGTCCGCCTCGGCTACACCTCGCATCCCGGCATGCAGGATGTCGAACGCTTCATGAAGCACTATTTCCTGGTCGCCAAGGACGTCGGCGACCTCACCGCGATCCTGTGCGCCAAGCTGGAGGACCAGCAGGCCAAGCCCGCCCCGGTGCTGGGCCGCATGATGGCGCGGTTGCGGCCGAGCACGCGGCGGGTGCCCGAGAGCGACGATTTCATCATCGACTACAACCGCATCAATCTGGCCGCGCCCGACGTCTTCAAGCATGACCCGGTCAATTTGATCCGGTTTTTCCGGCTGGCGCAGAAGCACAATCTGGCCTTCCACCCGGACGCCATGCGCTCGGTGACGCGCTCGCTCAGGCTGATCAACACCCAGCTGCGCGAAAACCCGGAAGCCAACCGGCTGTTCATGGAGATCCTGACCTCGAACGACGCCGAGATCGTGCTGCGGCGCATGAACGAAACCGGCGTGCTCGGTCATTTCATCCGCGCCTTCGGCAAGATCGTGTCGATGATGCAGTTCAACATGTATCACCACTACACCGTTGACGAGCATCTGCTGCGCTGCGTCGGCTACCTGCAGGACATCGAACGCGGCGGCAACGACGAATTCATCGTCGCCAGCGATTTGATGCGCAAGATCCGTCCCGAGCACCGCGCGGTGATCTATATCACCACGCTGCTGCACGACATCGCCAAGGGCCGCCCCGAGGACCATTCGATCGCCGGCGCCAAGGTGGCGCGGCGGCTGTGCCCGCGGCTCGGCTTCAGCGCCGCCGATACCGAACTGATCGCCTGGCTGATCGAACAGCATCTGACCATGTCGACGGTGGCGCAGTCGCGCGACCTCTCCGACCGCAAGACCATCGAGAACTTTGCTGCCGTGGTGCAGTCGGTCGAGCAGATGAAGCTGCTAACCATCCTGACCACCGCCGACATCAGGGGCGTCGGTCCGGGGGTCTGGAACGGCTGGAAGGCGCAGCTGTTGCGGACGCTGTATTACGAAACCGAACCGGTGCTGACCGGCGGCTTCTCGGAAGTCAATCGCGCCCAGCGCATCGAGGTCGCGCAGCGCGAGTTCCGTGCGGCGTTCACCGAATGGCCGGAGGCGGAGCTCAACGCCTATATCGGACGGCACTATCCCGCCTACTGGCTCAAGGTCGAGCTGCAGCGCAAGATCCGCCATGCCCGCTTCCTGCGCGCCAGCGAAGACGCCGGCCACAAGCTCGCGATCAATGTCGGCTTCGACGAGACCCGCGGCGTCACCGAACTGACGATTCTGGCCAGCGACCATCCCTGGCTGTTGTCGATCATCGCCGGCGCCTGCGCCTCGGCCGGCGCCAACATCGTCGATGCGCAGATCTACACCACGACCGACGGCCGCGCCCTCGACACCATCGCGATCACGCGGGAATACGACCGCGACGAGGACGAGGGAAGGCGCGCCACGCGCATCGGCGAAATGATCGAGGACGTGCTGGAAGGCAAGTTGCGCCTGCCCGAAGTGGTGGCCCGGCGCGCCGCGCGGGGCGGCAAGGCGCGCCCCTTCGTGGTCGAGCCGGAAGTCACCATCAACAACCAGTGGTCGGACCGCTACACCGTGATCGAGGTGTCCGGCCTCGACCGCCCGGGCCTGCTGTATCAGCTGACCACCGCGATCTCGAAGCTCAACCTCAACATCGCCTCCGCGCATGTCTCGACCTTCGGCGAGCGCGCCCGCGACGTGTTCTACGTCACCGATTTGCTCGGCGCGCAGATCAACGCGGCGACCCGGCAGGCCGCGATCAAGAGCGCCCTGATCCGTCTGCTGGCGAACGAGGAAAGCGTGGCGGAGCCGGCGGCGTAGCTCCGAGTATCTCGGGGAATCGTGGCCCGGACGGAGCTCACAGCGCCACGCCTTCATGCTCGAGCAGCCACCGCTTGCGCTCCAGCCCGCCGCAATACTTGACCAGCGAACCGTCGGCGCCGATCAGGCGGTGACAGGGCACGACGATGCCGAGCGGGTTGGCGCCATTGGCGTGGCCGACGGCGCGCACCGCTTTGGGCATGCCGAGTTTTGCGGCGAGGCCACCATAGCTCATGGTGACACCGGGCGGAATTTTGGCCAGCGCAGTCCACACCTTGCGCTGGAACGGCGTTCCGGCGACCCGCCAGCGGATGTCGTTCAGGCGATCGAGTTCACCCTTGAAATAACCCGTCAGCGCAGCCTTGATTTCGGCCGGCGCCCGGATGGTCTTCAACACCACAGCCCCATATTGCAGCCGCAAGAGCTCCTTCATGCGCGGCTCATGGTCTTCCCAGTCCAGCGCCCGCAACACGCCATCGCCGTCGCTGACCAACAGCGCCGTTCCGATCGGGGTTTTGAGCCGGTCAAGGCCGAATGTTTCTGCAGGCTGCACGTTCAAGGGTGACTCTCCGGGAGCTGTCGCATTTTTCACCGGCCACGTGGTAGCGTCCACCCGAAACCCGGTCGCGGAAACTTTTGGGTGGTCGCAGCATGATCTGGATCGCCAATTTCCTGGTGGCGCTGGTCGCCGCGCTGCATGTGTACTTTCTGGTGCTGGAAATGTTTCTCTGGCAGAAGCCGCTTGGCCTGAAGACATTTCGGAACACGCCGGAGAAGGCGGCCGATTCAGCCGTGCTGGCGGCCAATCAGGGGCTCTACAACGGGTTCCTTGCGGCAGGCCTGCTGTGGGGACTGGTCCATGGCACCCCTGCGTTTGCGCTCCAGATCAAGGTGTTCTTCCTGCTCTGCGTGGTCGTCGCCGGGGTCTACGGCGCCGCCACCGTCAGCCGCCGGATTCTGTACGTGCAGGCCGCGCCGGCGGCGCTGGCGCTGATCCTGCTCTGGCTGGCATGACATTGCCGCGCCTGGCGGTGCTGCCCCGTATCCAAGAGGGGAAGGAATTCAAGTCGGAATTTCGCCAAACGTTTTTCCGACCGGCAGCACGGCATGGCGGATCAGACGCGAGTCCTCGACCGCGGCCTGCCGATGCTTCACCGCCGCCTGATAAACGGGATCGCGGATCATTTCGACAAACGCCGCGACGCCTGGGTATTCGGCGATGAAGCAGTGGTCCCAGCGCTCCTCCTGCGGCCCGATCAGCATCAATTCGAACCGGCCCTGCCACACGATCTTGCCGCCCAGCCGCTCGAACACCGGCCCGCTTTCCCGGCCATAGGCCGCATAGGCTTCCGCGCCGGAGGCCTCGCGGCCGTCGGGATAGGCCGCCCGCTCCCGCAGCCGGACCAGATTCAGCATGTGGATCGGACCCGGGCGATCGCTGGTCCGAAATTGCGCAAATACTTCCCTGGTCGGATCGATATGGCCCATCCCGCTTCCCTTTTCTGCCTGGCGATCACCTGCTTTTACCACGCGGCGCCGCACCTCCTAATCCAGCGTTAATCTTTGTGTAACCAGCCCTTAAACTGCGGAGGCTAACTTGCCGCGGGACCGGTATGAGCGGCGTGGCGTATGGCGTGGGGACGGAAAAAGCGCGGCGGCCGCAAGGAGCCGCAATTCGGGCTCGCCGCTTCGCTGGCGGAATTGCGCCTCGGCCCGCAGGACCGCGTCGCGCCCGGCGACGATAAGCCGAAAAAGCCTCCTCCCGGGCGCAAGGCCGCCGATCCCGACGACGATGGCCCGCGCGAGCGCAAGCCGCGCGCCAGCCGGGGCGGCAGCAAGCGCCGGTCCAGGCAACGCAAGCGCAGCGGCCTCTATCGGCTGCTCTATTGGGGCACGGTGCTCGGCCTCTGGGCCGTCATCGCAGTAATCGGCGTGATCATCTGGGTCGGTGCGCATCTGCCGGCGATCCAGTCGCTGGAAATCCCGAAACGGCCGCCGACCATCCAGATCGTCGGATTCGATGGCAGCGTGCTGGCCACGCGCGGCGAACAGGCCGGCGCCAATGTGTCCTTGAAGGATCTGCCGCCTTATCTGCCAAAGGCCTTCATCGCCATCGAGGACCGCCGCTTCTATTCGCATTACGGCGTCGACCCTATCGGCATCTTGCGCGCAGCAGTGGCCAACGTTCTGCATCGCGGCGTCTCGCAGGGCGGCTCGACCCTGACCCAGCAATTAGCAAAGAACCTGTTCCTGACCCAGGAGCGTACCCTGCAGCGCAAATTGCAGGAGGTCGAACTGGCGCTGTGGCTGGAGCGCAAGCATTCCAAGGCGGAGATTCTCGAACTCTATCTCAACCGGGTCTATTTCGGGTCCGGCGCCTACGGCGTGGAAGCCGCAGCCCAGCGTTATTTCGGCAAACCGGCCAGGAACGTCACCGTCGCCGAAGCCGCGATGCTGGCGGGTTTGGTAAAATCGCCGTCGCGGCTGGCGCCGAACCGCAATCCGGAAGGCGCGGCAAAACGCGCACAGACCGTGCTGACTGCAATGGCGGACGCCAAATTCATCACCGACGCGCAGGCGCAGGCCTCGATCGGGCACCCCTCCTACAATGTGAAGGCGGCCGGCGCCGGCACCATCAATTACGTCGCCGACTGGATCGGCGAAGTGCTGGACGATCTGATCGGCCAGGTCGACCAGAACATCGTGGTCGAAACTTCGATCGATGCCAGGCTGCAGAGCGTCGCCGAGGCGTCCATCATTGATGAACTCGCGGCGAAAAGCGTCAAGTTCAATGTCAGCCAGGGCGCGCTGGTGGCGATGACGCCCGATGGCGCGGTGCGCGCCATGGTCGGCGGCCGCAATTATGCCGAGAGCCAGTATAACCGGGCGGTCACAGCCAAGCGTCAGCCGGGCTCGGCGTTCAAGCCGCTGGTCTTTCTGACCGCCATCGAAGCCGGCCTCACGCCGGAGACGATCCGGCAGGACGCGCCACTCGACGTCAAGGGCTGGAAGCCGGAGAACTACACCCACGAATATTTTGGATCGGTGACGCTGACCCAGGCGCTGTCGATGTCGCTCAACACCGTGGCGGTGCGGCTCGGGCTCGAAGTCGGCGCCAAAAACGTGGTGCGCACCGCGCACCGGCTCGGCATCTCCTCAAAACTCGAAGCCAACGCCTCGATCGCGCTCGGCACCTCGGAAGTCTCGCTGACCGAACTGGTCGGCGCCTACGCGCCGTTCGCCAATGGCGGCCAGGGCGCGACACCCCATGTGGTGCTGAAAATCCGCACCGCTGAAGGCAAGGTGCTGTACGCCCGCCCCGCCGACCGGCTCGGCCAGGTGATCGACACCCGCGCGGTCGGGATGATGAACTCGATGATGCAGGAGACCCTGCTCTCGGGCACCGCGCGCAAGGCCGAGCTTCCGGGCTGGATGGCCGCCGGCAAGACCGGCACCAGCCAGGATTTTCGAGATGCCTGGTTCATCGGCTACACCGCCAACCTCGTCACCGGCGTCTGGCTCGGCAATGACGACAATTCGCCGACCAAGAAGGCGACCGGCGGCGGTCTCCCGGTGGAAGTGTGGACCCGCTTCATGAAGGCGGCGCATCAGGGCGTGCCGGTGGCGAGCCTGCCGCGTTCGCAAGGCGGCGGCGGCTTCCTCTCCGGCTTCCTGCAGTCGGCCTCGCAACCCGGCACGCCGCCGCAGCCACGGCGCAATCGCGCAGCCCGGTTCCGCTCGCGCCGATCTCCGTCGGGCGGAGGCTATCGCCCGGCGCCGACACGAGCATCCGCACCGCCTGCGTCATCTACGCGTCCGGAACCGGCAGCAGGGCTGGACGGCTGGCTGGTGGACCGGTTGTTCGGCGGTAGGTGATGGCGTGTGCCCCGGATGCGCGCAGCGCGCCGGTAGCGGCGTGGGCCCGCGCTGCAGTCCTCGATCCCGTAGCGGTGCAGATCGTTGCCGTGGGTGTCGAGCCAGCTTTTGGCGCGCTCGACATGACCGCATTCCCTGGCCACGACCCGCCAGAACCGCGCCGAATGGTTCATCTCGACGAGATGCGCGACTTCGTGGGCGGCGAGATAGTCGAGCACGATAGGGCGGCGCCAGGATCAGCCGCCACGAGAATGACAGCGAGCCCGCCGAGGTGCAGGAGCCCCAGCGGCTCGACTGGTCGCGGATCGACACCCGCTTGACCTCGCACGCCGAGGCATCGGCATAGAGCTGCGCGGCCTTGCCGCAGATCCTTGCGCGCCTCGCGCTTGAGGAAGTCGTGCACGCGGCGATCGGTATGCTCGACATCCCCGGCGACGCAGATGATCTTCTCGCCGCTGTCGCGCGTTTCCGTCCACACCGTGCCGCGCTCGCCGGCACGATGCACGATCCGGTGCGGCGACGCCGCGCAGCGGGACCACCGTGCCGGGCTGGAACGGCGCCGCCTTCGGCAAACGGCCGAGACGGGCGGCGATCCAGCCGCCATGCATGTTGCGCGAATTCCTTGGCCTCCGCGATGGTGCCGCGCGGCGGCATGGTCAGGATCGCTTCGCGGTCGGTCGGATGGATGCGCAAGGTGTAGCGGCGCGCGCGGCGGTGCCGGCGCAGCTTGACCGAGAAGAATTGCGAGCCGTGCCTGACCACGAGAGTCGAGGGTTCGGCAGGCCGCCGATAAAGGAGCGCACGAGTAGCCATGTCTGAAAGTCCGGGGAGCAGCAGTTCGCCCGGATTCTGCCATATCCGCCGCCAGGGAAATCGCTCGGCGCAAAAACAAATCATTTGCCCAATATACAGGGGCTGGCGGCTGTCCGGCCTCTACCGGCAGGGGCTGGAACCGAAAAATTTATGGCCAGAACGCCGCCCATTGGAGGGCTCAAGAGATGAGTCCAAACTCATTCCTTCATGGACGCCGCAAATCCCGATTTGTTCCGGCGGATTCAGGGGCTTAACGGGAGGTCCGAATCGGCGCGATGACGATCGCGAACTCGCCTATTCGGTCATCATACGGCTCTAGTCCGCGCCGCGACCAGTGCCGGCTTCTTGTTGGTCGCCGACAGCATGAAATCGGAGATGCGCGGCACGATTTCCGAGCGGAAGCGCGAGCCGTTGAACACGCCGTAATGGCCGACGCCCTTTTGCACGTAATGCACCCGGCGATGAGCGGGAATATGCGGGCACAGCGCGTGGGTCGCTTCGGTCTGGCCGAGCCCGGAGATGTCGTCGTTCTCGCCTTCGACCGTCATCAGCGCGACGCGGCGTGATCTTCGAGGGATCGACCGGCTTGCCGCGATGGGTCATCTCGCCCTTCGGCAGCGCATGCTTGACGAACACGACATCGACGGTCTGCAGATAATACTCGGCCGGCAGATCCATGACCGCGAGATATTCGTCATAGAATTCGCGGTGCTTGTCGACGCAGGTCGCCGTCGCCCTTCACCAGATTGGCAAACAGCGCCTTGTGCGCGTCCATATGGCGGTCGAGGTTCATGCTGATGAAGCCGATGAGCTGCAGAAAGCCCGGATAGACGTCGCGCATCACGCCCGGATGCGGAAACGGCACCTTGGTGATGACGTTGTTGCGGAACCAGTCGATGCCGCGCTCTGCGGCGAGGTTGTTCACGGCGGTCGGATTGCGGCGGGTGTCGATCGGGCCGCCCATCAGCGTCATCGACAGCGGCACGAAGGGATCGTTCGTTGGCTTCCATCACGGAAACCGCCGCCACCACCGGCACCGAAGGCTGGCACACCGCGATCACATGCATGTTGCCGCCGAGCACGTGCAGCATCTCGATGACGTAATCGACGTAGTCCTCGAGATCGAAGCGGCCTTCGGTCAGCGGCACCATGCGCGCATCGGCCCAGTCGGTGATGTAGACCTCATGCGTCGGCAGGAAGGCCTCGACGGTGCCGCGCAGCAGCGTCGCGTAGTGGCCCGACATCGGCGCCACGATCAGCACCCGCGGCTGCGGGCTGCGCAGCGGGCGGGTCAGCTTGCGGTCGAAATGCAGCAGCCGGCAGAACGGCTTTTCCCAGACCGAGCGGACCTCGACCGGGGTGCGCATGCCGTTGACCTCGGTTTCGTGGAGGCCCCATTCCGGCTTGCCGTAGCGGCGCGTGGTGCGCTCGAACAATTCGCAGGCCGCGGCGATCGATTTGCCGAACTGCGGTGTGCGCCCACGGATTGAGCGGATTCTGAAACAGGATCTTGGTGGCGTCGGTCACCGCGCGCGCCGGATTGAGCGACGCCTGGCCCATCTCGTACATCCAGTACATCGGCGTCGTCAGTGCCGGACTGCCTTCGGCCACCAGTGGCGGTGCGCCGCCAAATTCACCAATCGGCATATGTCCCTCAAACCCTGTTTTGCATCGCAGCATACTGCAGGATGAGCAATTAAGCGTCAATGCACCGATCGGTATAACTACCGGGCGGAAAGGCTAGAACTCCGGAATTTCACGGGGAAATTGTGACTTATTCGCCACCCCGGAGCAGCGAGCCGTGGCGCCTGGCGCTGCGTCAAAAGGGCAAGAAAGACCCGCGAATGACGCAATAAACAGCACCGCGTTGATCGCCAGCGAATCGAGCATCAGATCGGTCCGGAAGACCTGGTCGATCAGCAGTGCCCGCATCCCCTCGAACACGTAGGTCGGCGGCAGCGCCCAGGCGAAATATTGCAGCCAGTGTGGCAGCACGGTGACGGGATAGTAGATGCAGGCCAGCGGCATCAGGCCGAACATCAGCGTCCAGACGATGCTCTCGGCGCCAAGCCCGTTGCGCAGCACCAGCCCCGACACGAAGATGCCGATCGACCAGCTGGTGAAGATCAGATTGCAGAAGAAGGCGATCAGCGGCAGGCCGATGCTGTAGAAATTGAAGTCGAAGAAGAGCAGCGCCAGCAGCGTCATCGGGATCACGCCGATGGCGAGCCGGATCAGGCTCATCACCATCAGCGCGATCAAAAACTCGATCGGCTTCAGCGGGCTCATCATCAGGTTGCCGATGTTGCGCGCCCACATCTCCTCGAGGAACGAGATCGAGAAGCCGAGCTGGCCGCGAAACAGGATGTCCCACAGGATCACGGCGCCGATCAGCGTGCCGCCGGCGCGGCGCGAAAAATCCGGCGTTCTGCGCGATGTAGCTCTGCAGAAAGCCCCAGGTGATGATCTGCAGCGCCGGCCAGTACATCAGTTCCAGCAGCCGCGGCCAGGACGACAGCAGCAGATACCAGTAGCGCAGCACCATCGCGTTGATGCGATGCAGCGCGATGCCGCCGGACAGGACGAGCTGGCTCATCGGCGCGCTCTCCCGGCCGGCCGCGCGCGACGTCGAGGAACACTTCCTCCAGCGTGTCGCGGTTGTAGCGCAGCATGATCCTGTCGGGGCTGTCGTCGTCCTCGATGCGGCCGCGCTTCATGATGATGACGCGGTCGCACAGCCGCTCCACCTCCAGCATGTTGTGCGAGGCCAAGCAGGATGGTGGCGTCATGGGCCTTGCGATAGGTCAGAAGATGCTGCCGGACCCAGTCGGCGGTATCGGGATCGAGCGAAGCTGTCGGCTCGTCCAGCAACAGCAGCTCCGGCTGGTTGATCAGCGCCTTCGCCAGCGCCACGCGCGTCTTCTGCCCGGCCGAGAGTTTTCCGTTGGCGCGGTCGAGGAAATCGCTGAGATCGAGATCGGCGGCGAGCTGCGCGATCCGCTCGCGCAAATTCTCCACCGCATAGAGCCGGCCGAAGATGGTGAGGTTCTGCCGCACCGTGAGCCGCATCGGCATGTCGACATAGGGGCTCTCGAAATTCATCCGCCCCAGCACCGCAGCGCTCTTGTTCGGGCATCGGACGGCCGAGCACCTGGATGCGGCCCGAGGTCGGCAGCACCAGCCCCATGATCATGGCAATGGTCGTGGTCTTGCCGGCGCCGTTGCCGCCGAGCAGTCCGGTGATGCTGCCGCGCGCGATCCGGAACGAGATGTCGTCGACGGCGCGGGTGGTCTTGTAGACCTTGACGAGATGCGCCACGTCGATCGCTGCGGATCCTGCCGGACCGGTCGGCGGGCAAGTGGGACTGTACGGCGTCTTCAACCATCATGCGGGCCGTTCATTGGGCCATCGGCGGCCGCCGAGCGCAAGGCTTTGCCCCATCGCTGCGGTTTCCGGCATGGCAAATTTGTGGTCGCGGCCCTGCGCGGCTAAACTCGTGGAATGACCGACGTCGCCGCCTCCGATTTCCGCCACCCGCGCCGCTATGTCCGTCTGGATACGATCCTGCGGCTGCGCTGGCTCGCCGTGCTCGGCCAGCTCGCCGCCATCTTCATCGTGGTGCAGGGCCTCGAGTTCGACCTTCCCGTCGTTCCCTGCGTCACCATTGTCGGCCTGTCCGCGCTGCTCAATCTCGCGCTGCAGACCGCCTTCAATCCGATGCAGCGGCTGGAGCCGATCTATGCGGCGGCGCTGCTGGCGCTCAACATCGTCGAACTGGCCAGCCTGCTGTTCCTCACCGGCGGGCTGCAGAACCCGTTCTCGTTCCTGTTCCTGGCCCCCGTCCTGATCTCGGCCACCGCGCTGCCGATCCGGCTGACCATTGCGCTCGGCATTCTGGCGGTGGCCTGCGCTTCGGCGCTGGTGTTCTTCCATCTGCCGCTGCCCTGGGACGGCGACGAGCCGCTGGTGCTGCCGCCGATCTATCTGTTCGGCGTCTGGCTTTCGATCTCTGCTCGCGATCGGCGTCACCAGCCTCTATGCGTTCCAGGTCACCGAGGACTCGCGCAAGCTTTCCGACGCGCTCGCCGCCACCGAACTGGTGCTCACGCGCGAGCAGCATCTGACCCAGCTCGACGGCCTTGCCGCCGCCGCCGCCCACGAACTCGGCACGCCGCTGTCGACCATCTTCCTGATCTCGCGCGAGCTGGAAAAAACGCGTGCCCGACAACGGCCCGCTCGCCGCCGACCTCAAGACCCTGCGCGAGCAGGCGCAGCGCTGCCGCGACATCCTGGCCAAGATCGCCCAGCTTTCGTCGACCGGCGCGCCGTTCGACCGCATGCCGCTGTCGACGCTGATCGAGGAGGTGGTGGCGCCGCATCGCGATTTCGGCGTCGACATCAAGGTGCGCATCGCGGTTGCCGGCACCCGCGAGCCGGTCGGCGCGCGCAACCCGGCGATCCTCTATGGCGTCGGCAACATCCTGGAGAACGCCGTCGATTTCGCCCGCGACACCGTCGAGGTCAACGCGTGGTGGAACAACGAGACCGTCGAGATCGTGATCTCCGACGACGGCCCGGGCATCGCGCCCGACATGCTGAAGCGGATCGGCGAGCCCTATCTGTCGCGGCGGCCGGCGTGCCGACGAAAGCGAGCACACCGGCCTCGGGCTTGGCGTCTTCATCGCCCGCACGCTGCTGGAGCGCACCGGCGCCAAGGTCTCCTTCACCAACCGGACCTTTCCCGATCACGGCGCCGTGGTCCAGATCGCGTGGCCGCGCGAGCGCTTCGAAGCCGCCGAAACGCATGGACGAAGCCAGATACTTAGCTCCGCATCCACGCGGTAAATCGGTCGCGCCAGGTCAGACTATAGGCGGCCTTGGCAGCGCCAGATTGCCACGCCATATGTATGATATCAGCCACACAAGGATACCAGGACCTTGACCGCCACCGCCGAACTGACCGACCACAGCCGACCGCTCGCTTCTGATCGTGGAGGACGACAAGCCGTTCCTGGAGCGCCTGTCGCGCGCCATGGAAACCCGCGGCTTCACCGTCACCTCCTGCGACACGGTCTCCGACGGGCTCGCGCAGATCGGCACGGCAGCGCCGGCTTTCGCCGTGGTCGATCTGCGGCTCGGCGACGGCAACGGCCTCGACGTCGTGTCCGCGCTGAAGCGCAAGCGCCCCGAGGCCCGCGCCATCGTGCTGACCGGCTATGGCAACATCGCCACCGCCGTGACCGCGGTGAAGATGGGCGCGGTGGACTATCTCTCGAAGCCCGCGGACGCCGACGACGTCGTCGCGGCCCTGCTGGCGACCGGCACCGAAAAGTCCGAACTGCCGGCCAACCCGATGTCGGCGGACCGCGTGCGCTGGGAACACATCCAGCGCATCTACGAGATGTGCAACCGCAACGTCTCGGAAACCGCGCGGCGGCTCAACATGCACCGCCGCACCCTGCAGCGGATTCTCGCCAAACGCGCGCCGCGGTAATTCTCGGTCGCTGCGGGGCTCAACGCGGCAACTCATCTGACCGTGTGAAACGTGTCCGCCTCCCTTCAACGCGTCATCCTCCGCGAAAGCGGAGGATCCAGTACGCCGCGGCCTGTCGGTTCAATCACTGGCGTCCCTGGAATACTGGATCACCCGCTTTCGCGGGTGACGACAGCGTGGGGGATGACACGGTTTCGCGATCTCGCAGCGCCTTACGCCCGAGGTTTTGCTACCTTTTTTCCTTCACCCTCCAATCAGAGGGCGCGGGGAATGGCCGGGCGCCGATGCGCCGCGGCAAAAATGCACGAGTAGTCGCCACGGTCACACCGGAACACCCGGCATTCCCCGCGCAATGGTTTATACGGTTGCTTCGTGCTCACCCCGGCGATCGGGCTCTTTTGCCACCGTCACTTGCGGGACTTACCGCAAGCTTGACACCAGCGTCGAGATGTCAGGTCCACACGACTTGGCCGTCCGCACGCACCCTCCACCCCCCGTCAACCCTGTTAGGGGCGAGCATGTCCTCTCACGCACCGCTACGTCCCAGCCACAGCCCATCCCACGTTCGTGACGTTCGCGAAACGCCCTCCGAATTGGAACGGGATGCGGTCAATATAGACGGATTTGCAGTTTCGGAAAATCAGAATATTGTGATCAAGGGCGGCTTGACAGACTTTCGGGTGATTTGCCCGTCAGGCAGTCACATTGCCCGAGGTCGATGCATGGCCCGTGGATATGGCCCAAGAACTGGATGCCGTATGCGGCAGGTATCCGCGCAGATGTGAGTTGGTTCACGGAATTTGCCGAGCAGCTGAACTACCATGCCGGAGCCGGCCTCTATTTTGGCGCCGGCTCTTGAGGGGCGCCGATGGCCACCTTTGCAAACGCACTGTTCGGCGCGGCCGAGGATGAAATCGAAGATCTTCAGACGGTCGCAATATTCTGTGGCACCGGGTTAGTGGTCGGGCTTTTCCTGCTTTTGAGCGACTGGATTTGAGCTTGGGATATTTTTGGAAAACTGAGGAGATTGCCTTGAAATCATGTTTGCATGTCATTCTGGCGGGAGCTTCCTGCTGAACCAACCGGCGTTTGCGCAAAAACTGGTCGATCCGGATAAAGTGGCCCCCGAACATCGCGAAGCCGCCGTAAAGCGCCGTGCCGAGCAGATCAGGCAGATCGACTGCGCGCGCAAGGCCGACGAAGCCAAGGTGCTGCCGAGGGACCGGATGGCGCATATCACGCATTGCCTGGCGGAAGCGGCGCCGGCCAACGGCACCGCGAATAATTAAGGTGAGCCGTAGGGAGAGCACACGGAGCGCGTGAACCCGCGCTTGAGCAGCTTGCTCGCTGCCACCTCTCCCATTGGGAGAGGTCGAATTGCGAAGCAATTCGGGTGAGGGGTTAAGGACCATCGATAGACCGTCACCCCAACCCTCTCCCCATGGGTAGAGGGGGCTCACCGTCAATGCTGAAGCAGCTTCAGTCCAATTCGGCGAAACTAAAACTCCCCATGCCCCTGCGGATCGACCAGCCGGTTGATGCGCTGGGCGGCGGCCAGCGCGAAGCGGACCGTCATCGCCTTGCGGGTCGGCGCCGGCAGACGGTGCTCGGGCGCCTCGCAATGCAGGTGCGCGCCATAGGCGTCGGCGACGATCAGGCCGGTCTGTTCGGGGAAAATCTCGCAGGGCAGATCGCGGGTGAAGGCGAAGAACAGCCGGTCGCAATGGGCGCGATAGTCCTGCCATTTCTGGTCGGCGCGCAGATCCTCCAGCGAGGACTTGATCTCGACGATCCAGATCTCGCCGCGCTCATTGAGCGCCACCAGGTCGGCGCGCCGCCCCGAGGGCAGCGGCAATTCGCTGACGCAGGCAAATCCCAGCGAGCGCAACAGCCGCGCGGTGCCGCGCGCGATCGCCAGCGCCGTCTCGGACTGGCGGCGGTCCGGCGGCGGCACGAGGCTGACCTGGCGGGCGGGCGATTCCATCGGCGAACCTTAGCTTAAATCCGGACGGCCGACATTAACCGTTGGCGGCAGATCAGCCGCAAATTCGTACCGGGCCCGCCATGTTTTGGACCTCAGCGCAACGTGAAGCCGCGGGAACTTTGGTTCCGAGGGACGAAAATTCTGGAGGAGGACCCACGATGCCACGCATCGCTGCCTGTGCTGCTGCCTTCGCTCTTGCCACCCTGCCCTTCCATGCCGCCCCATCGGCCGCCATCGCAAAACCTACCGTCGAAGTCGCCTTCGTGCTCGACACCACGGGCTCGATGGGCGGATTGATCGAAGGCGCCAAGCGCAAGATCTGGTCGATCGCGACCGCGATCGTGGATTCCAACCCCGACGCCGATGTCCGCATGGGCCTCGTCGCCTATCGCGATATCGGCGACGACTACGTGACAAGAACCTACGATCTCACCACCGACATCCAGGATCTCTACGCCAATTTGCTGGGGCTGAAGGCGCGCGGCGGCGGCGACTGGCCCGAAAGCGTCAACGAGGCGCTCGACGTTGCCGTCAACAAGCTGCGCTGGACCCAGACCAGCGACACCAGGCGGATCGTGTTCCTGGTCGGCGACGCCCCGCCGCACATGGATTACGCCCAGGACACCAAATATCCGACCACGCTGTCGGTTGCGAAACAAAAGGACATCATCGTCAACGCGGTGCTGGCTGGCGACGCCCGCGACACCGAGCGGGTGTGGCGCGACATCGCGCAGAACGGCAATGGCCGATTCATCCCGATTCCGCAGGACGGCGGCCAGATCGTGATCATCGAGACGCCGTTCGACGAGGACATCATCATCCTGCAGCGCGAGATCAACGGCACCGTGATCCCCTATGGCCCGGCGCCGATGCAGAAGCGGACCGAGGACAAGACAAGGCAATTGTCGCAGGTGGCGGCGGCCGCGCCCTCGCAGGCTTCCGAGATGGCGAGCTATCTCAACAAGCGCGCCAAGGTGTCGTCGGAAGCCGTCACCGGCGAGGGTGACCTGGTCAGCGACGTCGCCGCCGGCCGCACCAGTTTTTCGGCCATCAAGGACGATGACCTGCCGGCGTCAATTTGCGCGCTGAAGCCGGAGCAGCGGATGGACCTGCTCAACAAGCAGATGAACCAGCGCAAGGCGCTGAACGAGAAACTCGCCGCCCTGGTCGCCAAGCGCGACAAATATGTCGCCGCCGCCCGCGACAAGGCGCCGCCGAAGGCGTCGTCGTTCGACCGCGTGGTGGAGGACACGCTGAAGGCGCAGATCAAGCGGTAGCTCGCATCACAAATGGTGTCGTCCCTGCGACGCATGCGAACGCAGGGACGACGGTTTACGTGTTGATCGAGGCCCCGATGATCACGCCCTCATTGCTGCGCAGATCCAGCACGCCCTCCAGTTTCTCGCCCTCGCGGTCCAGCATCGTCGACAGCAGGATCTCGTTGCCAATCCGATCGCGCTCGAGGTCACCGAGAGCGGTTCGGCGCCGAGATTGAGCGCGACCGTGACCGCCGGTCCGTCGGACACGCGGCGATAGAGCAGCAGGTCGCCTTGTGCCGCGACCGGCACGTAATGGCCCGAGGCGAGCTGCGGCAATCGCTTCCGCAAGGCGATCAGCGCCTTGTACAGGTGCAGGATCGAGCGCGCGTCCGCTTCGAGATTGGCGACGTTTTCGCGGACAAAATCCGCCGCCAGCGGCAGCCACGGCGCCGACGTCGAAAAGCCCGCATATTCTGTCGCGTCCCACTGCATCGGGGTCCGGCTGCCGTCGCGGCCGACGCCGATCCCGGGCACGTTCTTCTCGAAGGGATCGCGCACCTGGTCGGGCGCGATCGTCTGCTGAAGCATGCCGATCTCGTCACCGTAATAGAGCGTCGGCGTGCCGCGCAGGGTCAACAGCAGCATCGCGGCGACACGGGCCTGTTCCGGTCCGACCCGGCTCGCCACCCGCGGACGGTCGTGATTGCCAAGCACCCAGTTCGGCCACGCGCCCATGGGAAGGGCGGCTTCATAATCGGCGATGATCTTCTCGATCGAGCGCGCGCTCCACAACGTCGACAACAATGCAAAATTGAACGGCAGATGCGCGCCGCCGAGATCATTGCCGTAATAGGCCACCAGACGGTGCAGCGGCAGATAGGTCTCCCCGATCAGGACGCGGGAGCCGAACGCATCGGTGACGCGCCGCATCTCTGCGATCACGTCGTGGACCTCGGGCTGGTCGGTGGAATAGCGGGTCAGGATCCGCTCGTGCGGCGGCCGGCCGTCGTGGAAAAGCGGATTGGGCGGATTGTCGCGAAATTCCGCGTCCTTGATCAGATGCCAGATCACGTCGACGCGAAAACCGTCGACGCCCTTGCGCAGCCAGAAGCGCATCGCTTCATAAATCGCCTCGCGCACTTCCGGATGGCGCCAGTTCAGGTCCGGCTGCTGCGCCAGGAAGGCATGATAGTAATATTGCCCGGTTTCGGCGTCGTATGCCCACGCGCTGCCGCCGAATTCCGACAGCCAGTTGTTCGGCGGCCCGCCGTCGGCGGCCGGCTCGCGCCAGATGTACCAGTCGCGTTTCGGGTTGTCGCGCGAGCTTCGGCTTTCGACGAACCAGGGGTGCTGGTCGGAAGTATGGTTGGGCACGAGATCGAGGATCAGCTTGAGCCCGGCCTGGTGCGCGGCCGCGATCAGCGCATCGAAATCCTCCATGGCGCCGAACAGGGGATCGATGCCGGTATAGTCCGAAATGTCGTAGCCGAAATCGGCCATCGGCGAGGGGAAGACCGGCGACAGCCAGACCGCGTCGACGCCGAGCGAGCAAAGATATGGCAGGCGCTCGGTGATCCCCCTGAGATCGCCGACGCCGTCGCCATCGGTATCCCGGAACGAGCGCGGATAGACCTGATAGAAAATGCCCTGCCGCCACCAGTCTTCGTCGTGCTGATCCATCCCTGACATCACTCTCCATGGCCCGTCGCGGGCAACGCCGCAACGGCCGACTGGTTCGAGCCGGCTCAAGCCATCCCGACAGCAAAGCACGGCGCCGGTATGACGGTGGCCCGGTTCATTTGGTTCCGGCCCGCTTCCCGGATTCGACTTGGGGATGGCGGCCCGCCGGGCTATCCTGTGCCCGCTTGAGGGGGCGGGAACGTGACCGAGTTCAGTTTTTTTTCACGCGCCACCGATTTGAGCGTGGCAGACATCGTTGCCTTGACCGGGGCTGAGCCGTGCCAGGGGGCCGACCTCGCGCGCCGGCTGACCGGCATCGCGCCGGTCGATCAGGCCAGCGCTTCCGATCTCAGCTTCGTTTCGGAAGCGAAATTTGCCACCGCCCTGAAGAGCACCCGGGCCGGGGCCGTGTTGACCACCGAGCGTTTCGAGCGCGATGCGCCCGAAGGCGTCGCGGTATTGCGAATCCGCAAACCCTATGACGCCTTTGTCGCGGTCGCGCGCAAATTGTACAGCAGCGCGCTGCGCCCGGCGTCGAGTTTTGGCACGGTGGGCGTCTCGCCTGGCGCGATGGTGCACCCTTCGGCAGTGCTGGCGGACGGCGTCACCGTCGATCCCTTCGCGGTGATCGGACCATCGGCCAGCATCGGCGCCGGCACGCTGATTGGCGCACACGCGCTGATCGGACCCGGTGTGCGCATCGGCAGCGACTGCGCGATCGGGGCTAGCTCCACGGTAAGCCATGCGCGGGTCGGCGATCGCGTGATCATCCACTCCGGATGCCACATCGGCCAGGACGGTTTCGGCTATCTGATGAGCAAGGAAGGACACACCAAGATTCCGCAGATCGGCGCTGTCGTCATCCATGACGACGTCGAGATCGGCTCGGGAACGCGGATCGACCGCGGCGGCATCCGCGACACCGTAATCGGCGAAGGCACCAAGATCGATAACCTCTGCCAGATCGGCCATAACTGCGTCATCGGCCGGCATTGCGTCATCGTCGCCCAATCCGGCCTTTCGGGCAGCGTCACGGTGGAGGATTTCGTGGTGCTGGGACCGCGCACCGGCATCATCCCGCACATCACCATCGGCAAGGGCGCGATCACGGCTTCGAGGTCCACCATTTACGAAAACGTGCCGGCGGGCGAATTCTGGGGCGGCTTTCCGGCCAAGCCGCAAAAGCAGTGGCTGCGCGAGGTGCTCGCGCTCAAGCAACTCGCAAGCCGCGCGCGGAAGAAACCGGACGAGACATAGCTGCCATTTCGCCGCAAATAGCCGCAATCTTTTGCGAAACTTTTGCCAAACTTTTCCTTGGCGCGCCGCCAAAAATCGGCATTGTGCGGCCATGACCCAGCAAACCGAAGCCCATGCCGAAACCGGCAAGGCAAAAGCCGGCGCCGCCATCATCCCGGTGACGCTGTTCGAGCAGAACTGCACGCTGATCTGGTGCGAAGCCACCAGAAAGGCCGTCGTGATCGACCCCGGCGGCGACATCGACAGGATTCTGGCCGCGATCAAGCAGTCCAATGTCACAGTCGAAAAGATCTGGCTGACCCACGGCCATATCGACCATGTCGGCGGCGCCGCCGAATTGCGCGACGCACTGAAGGTCCAGATCGAGGGACCGCATATCGCCGACAAATACCTGCTCGACAATGTCGTCTCCAGCGGCGAGCGCTTCGGCATGACCGGCGTGCGCAATTTCGGGCCCGACCGCTGGCTCGACGAAGGCGAGCAGGTGACGATCGGCGAATTGAGCTTCGACATCCTGCATTGCCCCGGCCATTCACCGGGCAGCGTGGTGTTTTTCAGCAAGGAATTGCATTTCGCCCATGTCGGCGACGTGCTGTTCAACGGCTCGGTCGGACGCACCGACCTGCCCGGCGGCAGCCACGCCGAGCTGATCGATTCCATCACACGAAAATTGCTGCCGCTCGGCGACGATGTCGGCTTCATCTGCGGCCACGGCCCGGGCTCCAGCATCGGCCAGGAGCGCTTGACCAATCCGTTCCTCACCGGCGAGATGTGAGATAGGTAAAGTCGCCTGCTGCCCATGCTTCGAGACGCATCGCTTCGCGATGCTCCTCAGCATGAGGTTGGACCTCCCCCAAGTCGGTGGACACCTGTAGTAGGCTTGAACGGCCAGGAGGTGTCAAATGTCTAAACGGCCACGGCGGTCCTATTCGGACGACTACAAGCGGCGCGCGGTTGATCTTGTTTTCTCCAGCGGTCGCTCGGCGAAATCGGTAGCCAAGGAACTCGGACTTGACGGCTCTGTACTGAGCCGATGGGTAGCGGATAGGAATGCGGCGCGAGCCGACGGCAGCGCCGCGGCTCCCACATCGCAGGCGGCGCTGCCGTCGGCGGACCAGGCTGACGCGATTGCGCGGTTGCAGCGGGAAAACGAGCAGTTGCGCATGGAGCGCGACATTTTAAAAAAGTCGATCGCGATCTTCGCTGGACCCCGGACATGAAATTCCGCTTCATCGAAGATCGCCGTGCCGATTATCCGGTGAGGGTCATGTGCCGTGTGCTCGAGGTCTCGCCGGCCGGCTACTACGCCTGGCGTTCACGTCCGGAAAGCTCAAGATCGGTTGCCAATCGCGAGTTGCTGGCGAACATCAAGCGGGTTCATCGCGACAGCCATGGCCGCTATGGCAGCCCGCGCATTCACGCCGAGCTCAGAACGAAAGGGCATGGCGCAAGCCGCGGCCGGATCGAACGACAGATGCGCTACCATGGCATTCGGGCCATCATGGTCAAGCCCAGGCGCTGCCGCACCACCGATAGCGGCCATGGCTTTCCCATCGCCCCGAATTTGCTTGACCGCAAATTCTCGGCCGCCGCGCGCAATCAAATCTGGCTCGCCGACATCACCTATATCGAGACCGGTCAGGGATGGTTGTATCTGGCGGCTGTCATCGACCTTTACAGCCGCCGCATCGTGGGCTGGGCAATGGCCGATCATCTGCGCGCTGAATTGCCATTGGCTGCCTTGCGGATGGCGATCAAGCAACAGCGCCCGGGCGCGGGCCTGATCCATCATTCCGATCGCGGCGTTCAATATGCCTCCGCAGAGTACCGACAGATCCTGCAGGCCGCCGGCTTCCGGGCCTCGATGAGCCGCAGGGCCGATTGCTACGACAACGCCCCGATGGAAAGCTTCTTCCACACGCTGAAAACCGAACTCGTCCATCACCGGCAGTTTGAAACCCGAAATCAGGCCGAGCGAGACATTTTTGCCTACATCGAAGGCTTCTACAACCAAAACCGGCGTCACTCGGCCATCGGCTATATCAGCCCGATCGAGATGGAGCTAAAATCGGCTTGAACCCTGTCCACTTTTTTGGGGGAAGATCAAGGTTGTGGGTGTTTCAGCAAGCTAAACCTCATCCTGAGGAGCCGCGCTTCTTCGCGCGGCGTCTCGAAGGATGGGCAGCAATACTGATTTTTAAATCCGGGTCCTAGCCCGACACCATGCCGCGAAATCCGCCGCGACAGGTCGCCGAGGTCGAACGGTTTTGTGATCATCTCCATGCCGGGCTGCAGAAAGCCTTCCGACATCGCCACATTCTCGGCATAGCCGGTGATGAACAGCACTTTGAGGCCGGGCCGGGTTTCGCGAGCCTGGTCGGCGAGCTGGCGGCCGTTGATGCCGGGCAGGCCGACATCGGTGACCAGCAAATCGATCCGCGCGCCGCCGCGCAGGATGTTGAGGCCCGACGGTCCATCGACCGCGGCCAGTGTCCGGTAACCCTGTTCGCCCAGCATCTCGAGAATAACGCCGCGCACCACCGGCTCGTCCTCGACCACCAGCACGGTCTCGCCGGTGGCGGCGTGTTGGGCGGCCGACGCTGCCGCCGCGTGCTCGGTGACGGTTTCGCCGAGATGGCGCGGCAGGTAGAGCCGGACCGACGTGCCCCGCCCGATCCGGCTGTCGATAGTGGCGTGGCCGTTGGATTGCCGCGCAAAACCATAGATCATCGACAGTCCGAGACCGGTGCCTTGTCCGATCGGCTTGGTGGTGAAGAACGGGTCGAAGGCGCGCGCCGCCACCTCCGCGCTCATGCCGACGCCGGTGTCGGTGACGGCGATGCAGATGTAATCGCCTGGCGACAGCGCCGGCGTGTCCGCGGTGACATGGTCGATCCGCACATTCGAGGTGGCGATGATGAGCCTGCCGCCATCCGGCATGGCGTCGCGGGCATTGATGGCGAGATTGAGCAACGCGCTTTCCAGCTGGTTGGGATCGCACAGCGTGCCCCACAGCTCGTTCGACGCCGCGATCTCGAGGTCGATGGCCTCGCCGATGGTCCGGCGCAACAGATCCTCCAGCGACACCACCAGCGCATTGGCGTCGACGTCCTTCGGAATCAGCGGCTGGCGCCGCGCGAAGGCCAGCAGGCGATGGGTCAGCGCCGCGGCGCGATTGGCCGAGGTCATCGCGGCATTGATGTAGCGCGCGACATTTTCGGTGCGCCCCTGGTTGAGACGGGTCTGCAGCAAATCGAGCGAACCGACGATGCCGGTCAGGAGATTGTTGAAGTCATGGGCGATGCCGCCGGTCAATTGCCCGACGGCTTCCATCTTCTGGGATTGCAGCAGGGCTTCCTCGGTCGCCTTCAGCCGCTCGGCCGCGGCCTTTTCCGCGGTCACGTCGCGGGCGACGGCATAATTGTGGTCCCTGTCGGACACCCCGGTCCATGACAGCCAGCGGTAGGAGCCGTCCTTGTGACGGAACCGGCTCTCGAAACGGACGGTGGTTTCGTGCTCGCCAAGCTTGCGGACCTGCGCTCGCGTGGCGCCGCCGTCGTCGGGATGCTCCAGCCATTCGGAGGTGCGGTTCAGCAATTCCGCCTCGCTCCAGCCGAGCGTCCGGGTCCAGGCCGGATTGACCGTGCGCCAGACGCCGTTGCGATCGGCGACCAGCAGCAGGTCCTGCGACACGTTCCAGATCCGGTCGCGTTCCCTTGTCTTTTCCTCGACGCGCTGCGCCAGTGTCGCATTCAGTTCGGCGAGTTGATCGGCCAGTTTGCGGTGACGCTCTTCGCTTTGCCGCAGCGCGAGGTCCGCCACCACCTGCTCGGTGACATCGCTATGCGCGCCGACCAGCCGGATCGCCTTCCCGTTCTCATCGCGCTCGATGGTGGATTTGACCGAGATCCATCGCGTCTCGCCATCACTCGGCCGGATGATGCGGTACTGCACGCTGTATTCGCGCACGTCGCCGGCGACGGCCTCGCGGAATTTTGTTTCGGCGGCTTCACGGTCTTCGGGATGGATGCGCTTCACCCAGTCCTCGTGCAACTCGTTGGCCGCATCCGGCGGCAGGCCATGGATCAGGAGATATTCCGGCGAGCGGCGGTTGCGGAAGCCGGTTCTGAGATCGACTTCAAGCCCGCCGATCCGCCCGATCTGCTGCACCCGCGCCAGTTCGGCCTCGCGCTCCCGCAGGGCGGCAGAGGCGAGATAATCTTTTGTCACATCGCGGCAGACCACCAGCACGCCGCCGATGCCGTCATCCTCGTCGATCGGGCTGTAGCCATAGGTCCAGTAGACCTGCTCCAGCCGGCCATGCCGCGTCACCGGAACCAGCGCGTTCTCATGCCAGGTGGCGCCGCCGCCGCTCATCACCTGCTCGATCTGGGGACCGATGATGGGCCAGATTTCGGCCCAGCATTCCCGCCCGCGCTGGCCGAGCGCGCTCGGATGGCGCTCCGGTCCCATGGTCGCGCGATAGGCGTCGTTGTAAAACTGGATCAGATCCGGGCCCCACCAGATGAACATCGGATGGTTGGTGTTGAGCAGGATGCGTACCGCCGTCCGCAAACTTTGCGGCCAGCCTTGGGGTGGGCCCAGCGGAGTCGCCGACCAGTCGTAACCGCGCGTCAATGCGCCCATTTCCCCGCCACCGGCGAGGAAATCCGCAGACACAGGGTTACTAACCTTCAACATAAGCGACGATCAATGGCGGGTAAGCTCAACGCGCAGCCGGAACTTAACCGCCTGTCACAATGCGGGCAAACGCCTGGGACCCGCGTTTGGTTCCAGATAATTTTTGCAAGCGTGGAACAAAAACGCCCGAGCCCGCGCGGCGACGTCGAGCGGGTGGCGGACATGGTTAATGGCGAAGAGGGTGGCGGCCGCTGTGCCGCCCGAAAACTATTTCATCAGTCCCGCGGCGGTGAGCGCGCGGGTGATGATCGCGCTGACATCGATCCCGCGGCGGCGCGGCAAGGGAGCCGGCTCAGGTTCGGGCTCCGGACGTCGATGCAGGGTGGTCAGCGGCCACAGCACCTTCGTCAGATCCGGCACCTGCAACGAAGCCGGAGCGATCGCCGGAATTGGCATTGCGGCTTGCCTTGCGATTTCACCGGCGCCTTCGTTGACCGTTCGCGTCGACGGCTTCCCTTGCAGTTTCCTTTACAATTTCCGAGGGCTGATGAATCCATCCGGTGAGGCCGAAGAAATTCGCGATATGATACGACGATGAAATTCCGGCCTCGATCAGGAACGCGCCCTGGGCGCCGTAGCGCTCGTCATTGTCGCCGATCCCGAGCGGCGTGCCGTGGGCCATATCGGTGATGGTGTAGGATTCGATGACGGTCTCGCCATCCGCGTTCCACCAGACCTGGCGGGGATGGCCGTCGACATCGGCCTCCGACATCGGCTGCTGCGGCAGTTGATGCACGTCGAGCCATTGCTTGACGATCTCGTCGGCATTGGCGGGATTGACGGTTCGGTCGGCGCTGCCGTGCCAGACCGAGAGTTTTGGCCACGGTCCCCTGTGGCTGGAAGCCTTGCGCACGAGCTCTCCCAATTCGCCCGCCGGGCGGGCCGGCGACTGATACATGCCGCTGATCGCTTCCCGGGCATTGGTCGCGACGCCGAAAGGCAGGCCCGCGATGATGGCGCCGGCCGCGAAAACCTCGGGATAGGTTGCCAGCATCACCGAGGTCATGGCGCCACCGGCGGAAAGCCCGGTGACGTAGATGCGTCGCGCATCGATGCCGACATCGTCGGCGATCCGCGCGATCATCTGCCGGATCGAAAGCGCTTCACCGCTGTCGCGCGCGGTGTCTTCGGGATTGAACCAGTTGAAGCAACCGTTGGTGTTGTTGGCGGACTGCTGCTGCGGCATCAGCAATGCGAAGCCGTAATGCCTCGCCAGCGTCGACCAGCCGGCGCCGAGATCATAGCCGGCGGCGTTCTGCCCGCAGCCGTGCAGCACGACGACCAAAGCGGGCGCCGCCGGACGGTCATCCGGGACATAGGAGAACATCCGAAGTGCGCCTGGATTGGTTCCAAAACCTGACGTTTCGACCAGGGGACTGCTCAGGGCCGGTCTCAGGCTTCGTCCAAGATCTCCAAAGCCATGGATCCCGGTCAGCTTTGGCAGATTTCGCAGGAAGTCGATATTGTTGGCGAGGGACACCGGCAGCTCCTTGGCGGGAGATTCTATAACCACTCCAACACCACATAGTTGCTGCACTGCAAAATAAAAGGACCGTGTGCTGTCAATCCCCGTTGTTAACATTTGCCCGTGCGGCGAGCGTGGCCGCGGGGATAACAGCTTGCCAACCTATCGTCACGCAGGATTTTCCACGACCGTTGGCCCGATTGGTGCATGGCGACCGGCCTCGGATTTTCCATTTCCGGCCAGTTCGCGCGTTCGGACCACCGTCAATGTATGATTATGACATGTTGGTGATCGGCTCCGGCCCTTCCGGACGCCGCGCCGCCATCCAATTCGCCAAACTCAACCGCACGGTTCTGGTGGTGGAAAAGGGCCGGCGGGTCGGCGGAGTTTCGGTTCATACCGGCACCATTCCCTCCAAAACCCTGCGCGAAACCGTGCTCAATCTTTCCGGCTGGCGCGAGCGCGGCTTTTACGGCCGCAGCTACCGGGTCAAGCAGGATATCGGCGCGGTCGACCTGATCGCGCGGCTGCAGAAGACGCTCGACCATGAAGTCGAGGTGCTGGAGCACCAGTTCAGCCGCAACGCGGTGAAGACCGCCTGCGGCGAGGCGCGCTTTGTCGGGCCGAACCGGATCGAAATCACGACCGATGCCGGCGAGACCAAAAACGTCACTGCGGCCCATGTCCTGATCGCCTGCGGCACAAGGCCGTTCCGGCCGGACTACGTGCCGTTCGACAACAGATCCGTGTTCGACAGCGACGAGATCATCGACCTGCCAAAGCTGCCGCGCAGCCTGGCCGTAATCGGCGCCGGCGTGATCGGCGTCGAATACGCCACCATCTTCTCCGCGCTCGACGTCGCGGTGACGCTGATCGAACCGCGACCGACCTTCCTCGATTTCATCGACAAGGAATTGATCGACGAATTCATGCATGAATTACGCGACCGCAATGTCGCGGTGAGACTCGGCTCCGCGGTGAAGGCGATCGAGCGCAGCGAGAGTGGTGGCATCGTCACGCGGCTTGCCGACGGCCGCAACGTCGCTTCCGAAATGCTGCTGTTCGCAGCCGGGCGGGTCGGCGCCACCGACCGGCTCAACCTCGAAGCCGCCGGGATCGAGGTCGACCATCGCGGCCGCATCGCGGTCGATCCGCTGACGCTGCAGACCAGCGTGCCGCATATTTATGCGGCCGGCGACGTGATCGGCTTTCCGAGCCTCGCCTCCACCTCGATGGAACAGGGGCGCGTGGCCGCCTGTCATGCGCTCGGCATGGAGCCGCTGGCGCCGCCGGAGTTCTTCCCCTACGGCATCTATTCGGTGCCGGAAATCTCCACCACGGGTCTTACGGAAGAAGAAGTGAGAACGCGCGGCATCCCCTACGAGGTCGGCGTCGCGCGTTTTCGCGAGACCTCGCGCGGGCACATCATGGGGCTCAACAGCGGCATGATGAAGATGATCTTCTCGACCAGGACCCGCCGGCTCCTCGGCGTCCACATTCTCGGCGAGGGCGCCACCGAATTGATCCATATCGGCCAGGCGGTGCTGAACCTGAAAGGCACGATCGATTATTTCATCCAGAACACGTTCAATTATCCGACGCTGGCGGAAGCCTACAAGATCGCCGGGCTCGATGCGTGGAACCGGATGAGCCGGTAGCATTTCCCCCTCATTGCGAGGAGCTCTTGCGAGGAAGCAATCCATGTCGCGGCACAAGGAAAGATGGATTGCTTCGCGGAGCCTGTCATCGGGCGCGCATTCGCGCGACCTGTTGGCTCGCAATGACGGGAATTGAAATTCCGGCTCTTGATTAAACCGCCTTCAGCTTGCGATAGGCGAACCACACCATTTTCAGCAGCAGCCAGCCGTCGCGGAAGCGGGAGATCTGGGTTTCGCCGAAGGTGCGCGCCTTGTAGTGGATCGGCGTCTCGATGATTTTCAGGTTCTGTTTCGCCGCACCAAAGATCAGGTCGAAATCGCCGAACGGATCGAAGTTTCCAAAATAGCCGCGCTCCCGCGCCAGCACCTCGTAGTCCTTCCGCAGCAACACCTTGGTGCCGCACAGCGTGTCGGTCAGCCTGGTATTGACGAGGTAGCTGAACAGATAGGCAAAGCAGCGGTTGGCGATCAGATTGAGCGGGCGCATCGCCTCATGCTCCATCGGATAGATCAGGCGGGTGCCGTTGACGAAGTCGGCCTTCCCGGTCTCGATGACGGCATGGTATTTCGGCAGCGCCTCCGGCGGCATGGTCAGATCCGCATCCAGGATCATCAGCACATCGCCGGTCGCCGCGGCAAAACCCTTGCGGACCGCGTCGCCCTTGCCCTTGCCGTCCTGCTTCAGGACCTTGATGTTCCACTGATCCTTGTAGGCATCGCGGACGCGCTCGCATTCGTCGAACGTGCCGTCGCTGGAATTGCCCTCGACGAACAGGATCTCCTGCGACGAACCGAACCGGGGCATGCGCAGAATCGCGTTTTCGATATTGCCTCTCTCGTTGCGGCAAGGGATCAGAATACTCGCGGAAAACTTCCGGTCCGGGAAGTGGCGGACCGGGCGTCCGACGAAATAGGTGCGCAGGCACAGCTGCCGGATACCCGGCAATGGCGCGATGTAGCGATTGATGAACGGCCCGAGTCCGAGCCAGCGCCGTGGCAGCAACTGCCGTTGCTCCTGGCTGATCACCTCGAAATCCGCCAGATCCATCAGGTTGCGGAAATCGGCATTGGCGATGTAGTTGATTTTCGCCTGCTTGCTGCGCAGATGCAGCGCTTCGGCGAGCTTCAGCACCGGCTCCCATAGATGGGAATAATAGGAGATGATGATCCGCGTCGACGGCGCGCACAATTGGTGCACCAGCCGCAAGGTGCCGTCGATGTCCTCGAACATGCCGATGGTATCGGCGATCACGACGTAATCGAACGGCCCCTCGATCCCCTCCAGCGTCGCCGGATCCTCGACATCCCCCAGCACAAAATTGAGCTCGGGATGCCGCGCGTTCGCCTTGGCGATGGTTTCGGCGCCGAAATCGATGCCGACCCCGTAGGATGGTTTCAGCGCCGCGAGCAAGTCGCCGCGGCCGCAGCCCAGTTCCAGCACCCGCTTGCCGGGCGGAATCAGGAACCGCATGAATTTCTGATCGTCGTCATGGTAGGCGGCATTGAACTCGCGCCAGCGATCGAGTTCGTCGACATTGGTCTCGTAGTGATCGAGCAGATCGCGCTTGCGCTGGCTGGAAAGCGGCCGTGCGGCAGCGGCATCGGATTGCTTCAGATACATTGTGACCTCAGGTAGAAAACGGAGGCCTCTCTTAGTCGATGGGGTTCAAGGTGTAAATTCGGCAAGTCGCATCGGCCAAGGACAGTTTCAAGGAGTTCGATGTCTGCCCGGAAATCCATAACAAGCGCCACAACGAGGATACGCCGAGCGACGGCTCGCCGTGGTGGGAGGGCGACTGCAACAACCGCGTGGTGCGCGGCGGTGGCTGGACCGGCGCGACGCTGACGCAGTGCCCGGGTTGTCGCAACGACAGCATCGTCGCTTCCCCGAACCGCCTTCGGGTGGTTCGAACCCTGGCCATGCCGCCGCAAGCGCCGCTTCCGCGACCGATTGCGCGCCTCACTGCGGCGGTCGCAATGCGATGCCGTAACCGGCGTAGATCCGCGCGATCGTGCCGTCCGCCAGCAGCGCCTCGATCGCGGCGTCGACCCGCGCCCGCAGCCTGTCGTCGGGCCGGATCAGCCCTGCGGCGATGTTCCAGTTCAAATCCGGATCGTTTTCGAACGCCGGAATCAGGCGCAGCGGCTTGTCGGCATGTTGCAGGTTGAACCAGCCGACTGTCGCCGGCGTGACCGCGGCCGCCTCGATTTCGCGATTGGCCAGCGCCGCAACGATGTCATCTTCGAAAGAGAATGGCGACGTGGCGACGCCGCCCTTGTTCAGGGTCATCGAGGCCAGCGAGCTGACCGGCACCCCGACGCGCTGATCGGCGCCGAGACTGGCCAGCGACGAGGCCTGCGAGTCGGTCCGGACCGCGAGCACGACGCCGCTGCGATGGTAGGGACGCGATGGCTTGATGCCAAACTCGGGAGAAATGTCCTTGCGGACGATGGCATCGAGCACGAGGTCGCAATCGGCGCGGCGATAATGGATCGCTGAGATAACCCACTCCCGCGTCAACCTGACACCGAGCTGCTGCGCGATTTTCTCGCCGATCTCGACCTGAAATCCGCTGACAGGCCCGGCCTTGCTGGCGAACGGCAGCGCGTTGGGATGGGCGCAGAGCGTCAGCGCCCCGCGCTCGATGACCGCTTCCAGCGAGCGGGCATCTGCCGCCGCGTTTCCGACCAGCAGCAGACAAATCCACGCAACATGACGGACGAGGCGCCTAGTCATTGAGTTCCCGAATGTAGGCCAGCATCGCCGCGATCTGGGCGTCGTTGTATACAGCAGCAAACCCGGGCATGGAGCCGGTCTTGCCCTTCTTGATGCGCTCGATGATGAACTCGTCGCTGCGCTCGGACTTGGACAGTTTTGGACCCCTGCCTGCGGCGCGGCCGCCATTCTGATGGCAGAAGCCACAGGCGGTGCCGAATATCCGCGCGCCATCGATGTCGTTCGGCGAAGCCCCGGAAGGCGCCTGCGGACTCGCGGGCGCCGCCGAGGTCGATTGCGCAAGGGCCGCGGTCGACAGCCATGGCCCGATGATGACCGCGGCAGCAACAATCACAAACAATATTCGCATTCCGGCATCCGTGCAGGCAGGCAAAGGCGGCAGGGAACGATCCCTGCCGCCGCCGCCATTGTCATTTCAGCGCGTAGACAATCAGGGCGCCGGTATTCTTCGACATGGTCTTGAAGGGCTCGCCATAGAGCGCGGTATATTCGTCGGCCACCAGGCTGCCCCAGCCCGCCGGTACCGCGATGTACTGCTTGCCGCCCGCCATGTAGCTGATGATCCCGGCATTATGGCCGATGCCGGCGTTTTGCGACCAGACTTCCTTGCCGTCTTCCGCGTTGTAGGCATGCACGATGCCTTCGGCATCCGGCACGAATACCAGGTTGCCCGCGGTGGCGAGCACGCTGGAGAGCGGCGGCTGCTTGTAGTTGACCTCCCACTTCATGGCGCCGGTGACGGGATCGCGGGCGGAAAGATGACCGCGGGCCGGCCCGTCCGGCGGCGCTACCAGCTTGAAGTCAGCGGCGATGTTGAGCTGCGCCATCGGCTCGAGGATCGGCGTGGTCTTCAGCACGGTGATTTCCATGCACCACTCCTGCCCGATCTTGTAGTACAGGCCGGTCTTCGGGCTGTAGGCGCCCGAGTTCCAGCTGATGCCGCCGGCGATCGCCGGGCACAACGGCGTGTCCGCCTTGCCCAGCGTGAGGTCGCGGCGACCGATCAGTTCGCCGGTCTTCGGATCGATGCTCTTGACGAAGTTGATGTTCTTGACCAGCGGCCAGACGTTCTCGATCTTGGCGTTGGAGCGATCGTATACAAAGATGTGCCCGCCCTTGTTGGGGTGCACCACGAGCTTCTTGCCGCCACGCTCGATCATGATGAATTCGCCCACCGACGAATCGAAGTCCCAGTTATCGTGCGGCAACTCCTGGTGATAGAATTTGAGCTTGCCGCTGTCGGGATCGAGCGCGATGACCGACGTGGTGTAGAGATTGTCACCGGGCCGCGGTCCGCTCTTCTTCCAGTCGGCGCCCGACCAGTCGTAGAGCGGCGCCGGATTGGCGGTACCCCACCACAGCGTGTTGGTTTCCGGGTCATAGGCGCCGGGCATCCAGCCGCCGCCGCCGCCGGTCCGCCAGGAATCATTGACCCAGGTCGCCTTCGCCTCTTCGGTGCCGGCGACCGTGAAGAACTCCCATTTCTTCGCTCCGGTCTTGGCATCGATGCCGAAGATCGGTCCGCGCCCGGGCCATTCGCCGCCCTGCGCGCCGATCACCACCATGTCCTTGACGATCAGCGGCGCGCCGGTGAAGCCGACCGTGACCTTCTTGGAATCCAGCAGCTTGGTGTCCCACACCGGCTTGCCGGTCTTCAGGTTGACGGCGATCAGCCGCCCGTCGACGGTGCCGACATAGAGGTTGCCCTGTCCGATCGCGATGCCGCGGTTGTAGGGCGAATGGGTTTGCTTGGCGACCAGTTCCTCATCGAGCTCCGGCGTATAGGCCCAGATCGTCTTGCCGGTCGCTCCGTCCAGCGCGTAGACCCGGCTATAGGAGCTCGAATAGTACAGCACGCCGTCGAGCGCGAGCGGCGTCGACTGCAAGCCGCGGGTGGCGCGCTCCGGAAAATGCATCCAGGCGATACCGAGACCCTTGACGTTGCCGACATTGATCTGGTCGAGGCCGCTGTAATGATAGGACTTATAGGTGCCGTGATGGGTCGGCCAGTCGTTCATTGTCGCCTCGGCATTGAGGGCCGCCGCGTCCTGGGCCCGCGTCGGCGAGGCCGTCAGTACGGCGGCCACCGCCAGCGCGGCGCAGCCACCGAGATATCGTGCACGAAGAGCCATTTGTACCTCCCTTTGCTGTCATGTTTGTTAGACCGCGATGTCGTCGCGGGTTTTGCAGTGTTTTGGTGTCGACGCTTGATCGGGCCAGGCGCGTCGACGTGGACCGCATGGACCGGAATTGCCGCCATTGAACGACGGCTGCAGGAACAGGCGCAGGTTTCCGAAACGTGACTTTTTTCGCTGAGGGGGGCCGTCCGGTGCATGACGGCACAAGTGGTCAAGGCCGGATCTTCCCTGACCCATGCATCCGACACTGCCGGCGATGTCGGTGCGGTGCACCATGACATGTTCCCCGAAGCGTGCGCATTAGTAAGACCGGATTGTGGTCTTTGTAAAGGCACGCCGAGGCTGCAGCCCTCCCACTGCGCATGGCGCCATGCAGCGTGGGCCAAAAGCCCTTTCCGCGATTGCCTTGGCCGATCCCGCCCCGTAGTTTTGGACCTTGAGCAATCAAGAAATAAAGCAAGCAATAACAATGAGCCCGGAGAGAAACCCCATGGCGCGCCTTAAGTTCGGAGCCTTCCTCGCACCGCATCATCCGATCGGCGAGCATCCGATGCTGCAATTCCGCAGGGATCTCGACCTGGTCGAGCAGCTCGATGCGCTCGGTTACGACGAGTTCTGGTGCGGCGAACATCATTCATCGGGCTGGGAAACCATCGCCTCGCCGGAAATGTTCCTCGCCGCCGCCGGCGAGCGCACCAAGCGCATAAAGCTCGGAACCGGCGTGGTCTCGCTGCCCTATCACCATCCCTTCAACGTCGCCCAGCGCATGGTGCAGCTCGACCACATGACCGGCGGCCGCGCCATCTTCGGCTCCGGCCCCGGGGCGCTGGCTTCCGACGCCCACACCCTGGGCATCGATCCGATGACGCAGCGCGACCGCCAGGACGAGGCGATCGGCATCATCCGCCGGCTGTTCAATGGCGAACGCGTCACCCACAAGAGCGAGTGGTTCACGATGAACGACGCGGCGCTGCAGATCCTGCCCCTGCAGGAAGAGATGCCGTTCGTGGTGGCGTCGCAGATTTCGCCGTCGGGCATGACGCTGGCCGGCAAATACGGCATCGGCATCATTTCGCTGGGTTCGATGTCGACCCAGGGCCTGATGGCGCTGCCGACGCAATGGGGTTTTGCCGAGGATGCCGCGAAAAAGGCCGGCACCACGGTCAGCCGCGCCAACTGGCGCGTGCTGCTGTCCTGGCATATCGCCGAAACGCGCGAACAGGCGCATCGCGAGGCCGGCCCCGGCCTGATGCACTGGCACAATGATTATAATGTCCGCACCCTGCAGCGCCCGGGGCTGGAGCCGTTCACCTCGCCCGAGGACGCGGTGGAGAAAACCGCCGGCGGCGAGAACGCCGCGTCCACCATCGGTACCCCCGACGATCTGGTCAAAACCATCAAGAACCTGATGGCGGTTTCCGGCGGCGTCGGCTCCATCATCGGCTTCGTGCACGACTGGGCCAATCCGGAAAACACCCGCCGCAGCTGGGACATGGTGGCGCGTTACGTCATTCCGGAAATCAACGGTCACATTGCCAAACTGCGCGAGTCGCAAAAATTCCTGATCGAGAACCGCGCGGTGTTCGAGCGCGCCGGCCAGGCGGTGATGGCCAAGATCATGGAGAACGACAAGGCGGCCGCGGCGCTGCCGCTGACCGGTCCCGGCCGCGTCGCCATACCGACCATCAATGCGCCGGGCCTGCAGAAGGAAGCGGCCAAGCTGAAGGCGTGAGACGCGCGGCGCCTTGTGCGTCAGCCCTTAAAGGTCGGCTGGCGCGGGTGAATGCAGTCCTTGAAACTGTCAAAATACTTCCACGCGGGTTCGGGCGCATCGACTCCCGATCGCGGCGCATAGATCGAAGGATCGATCAACTGCATGTCCGGGATGTAACGCGGGCAATTCGGAAAGATCGACCGCGCGGTGACGCGCACCATCAGTTGTGCGCCCACGGTGCGGGCGAGCAACGGGTCTTCGCGGCTCACCGTTGCGCTGCCGTTGACGCGCAGGCGCTGGGGCCTGCCATGCATGGCGATGAACAGCAGGCCGACTTCGACATTGACCAGAATATTGCCGAGACTCTTGAACATGCCGTTGCCGTCGTAGTCGGGGAAGGCCAGTTCAGACGGCCCGGTGACGGAAACGAAGCCCGGCATGCCGCCCTTGAATGAGCAATCGGGCCTTCCCTCGTCGTCCGCGGTTGCCAGGAAGAAATACGGCGCGCTCTCGATGAAGGCGTGGTCGTCGGGCGTGAACTGCTTGCGGGCAAAACTTTCCAGGCGGTCGGCAATCGGGCGGCTCTCGAACTGATCCTGCAGCCGGCGGTTTCCCGCGTGATACATGGTGCTGTCGGTCATCCTTGCTCTCCCCGGGGTCAAGCTGAAGTTGGCAGATGTTCGGGCACCATCTCATCGACGCCCGGCTCGCGCTTTGCGCTTCACTCGATCACCTCGTCGGCGCGGGGCAGGAACGACCCCGGAAGATTTGATTCCGAGCGCTCTGGCGGCTCTGACGTTGACGACCAGCTCGAACCTTTCGGGTCGCTTCATTCATTGCCCGGCCTGGACCGCGCTTGAGCCGCTGCGCCTATTTCTGATAGTAATCCCGCACCGTCTCCCAGGCCACGTTTTGCAGGAACGCCGCGGTGGGCGCATCGATGCCGGCGACGTAGGGATTGCCGACCGGCGAGCGGCCGGTCAGCGCCGCGAACACCACGCAGGTGGCGAGATAGGTGCCGGCCAGACTTGGATGGCGCTTGTCCGGGGCATAGAGATTGAGTTCCGGCTGCTTGCCGACGGCCTTTGCGAACGCGAGACCGGCCGGAATCACCAGCGCGTTGTTTTCATTGCCCGCCACCGTGTAGGCCTCGGCCAGCTGCGCGGTCATCTCGGGCTTGTCGGCATAGGCCCAGGACATGAAGAACACCGGCCTCGTGCCCTTGGCGCGGACGATCTCGGCGTTTTTCTTCGCATGGTCGGTGAAGACCGTCTTCAGCCGGGGATGGATCGGGCACTGGCTGCAATCCATCATGACGGCGACGTCGAACAGCCTGTCGGACTTGTTGAACACGACGTTGTTGTTGTCGTCGAAGGAGTAGCCGCCGATGGCATTGGGCCGGAAATAGCTCTCGGTATCGTGCCAGTCGAAGCCGGAGCCGCCGATCGTCACCATGGTGTTGCGATAGAGCTGCTTGTTGGCGGGGTCGGCGGCCCTTTCCATCTGCGACAGATGGCCGGGCAGGCCGTTATTGAAATAGAAGAAGCTGTTGCCGATGAAGATCGCGGTTTTCGGAAAATCCGGACCAAGGCCGGTGACGGTGGGTTTGGTCTGCGCCGCCGCCGGCCCGGCCGCCAGCCAGCCGGCCGCCGCCAGCACCACGAAAAATCCGCGCAATGTTTTCGACATGCCGTTCTCCCTGCTTTGGCTTTATTTTGGAAACAGCCTATCACGATGCGGGAGTTTGTCGCGCCCGGAGGGGCGGCCAATCCCGTGGGCCCGAAGATCGGACTTTGCAGAGCAAACACAAAGCGTTATTTAGCGACCTCGGCCCAGTCCATGGACGGCTGTCCGCACATCAGCGATAGCGATAGCAACGGGATCGCGATCCGGCCTATCATGGGATCGGCGACCAAACGGAGTAATTGCCATGTCGATGCAAAATGTGGCCTCTCCCGCGGCGGCAACCTGGACGCCGCCGAAGCGCAACTCGCTGACGCATATTCCCGGCAATGAAGGCTGGCCGCTGATCGGCAGGACGCTGCACGTGCTCGCCGACCCCAAGGGCCAGGTCGAGCGGGCCGCGGCGAAATACGGGCTGGTCTATCGCACCCATCTGTTCGGCGAGACCAGCCTCACGCTGCTGGGACCGGAAGCCAACGAGCTGGTGCTGTTCGACCAGGCCAAGCTGTTTTCATCCACCCATGGCTGGGGCCGGATTCTCGGGCTGCTGTTTCCGCGCGGCTTGATGCTGCTCGATTTCGAGGAACATCGGCTGCACCGGCGCGCGCTGTCGGTGGCCTTCAAGTCCGGGCCGATGAAGTCCTATCTCGGGGAACTGGACACCGGGATCGCAGCGCGGGTGGCGCAATGGAAGGCGCAACCGGGGCCGATGCTGTTTTATCCCGCCATGAAGCAGCTCACGCTCGATCTCGCCGCGACCTCGTTCCTCGGCGCCGGGATCGGGCCCGAAGTCGACGACATCACCCGCGCCTTCGTCGACATGGTGGCCGCCTCGGTCGCCGTGATCCGCAAGCCGCTGCCGGGCACGGCGATGGCGCGCGGCGTCAACGGCCGCAAGCGCATCGTCGCCTATTTCTCGGAGCAGATTCCGATTCGCCGCGCCAGGGGCGGCGGCGAGGATCTGTTCTCGCAGCTCTGTCACGCCACCCACGAGGACGGCGCGCTGCTGTCGACGCAGGATATCGTCGACCACATGAGCTTCCTGATGATGGCCGCGCATGACACGCTGACCTCGTCGCTGACATCGTTCATCGGGGAGCTCGCCGCCAACCCGCACTGGCAGGAAAAACTGCGCAACGAGGTATCGGCGCTCGGCGTTGCCACCGGAGAGCCGACCAGCTTCGACAATCTCGAAGCCATGCCGCTGACCGAGATGGCCTTCAAAGAAGCGCTGCGATTGAAGCCGCCGGTGCCGTCGATGCCGCGGCGCGCGGTGCGCGACTTCACCTTCAAGGGTTTTGCGATCCCGGCCGGCGCCATGCTCGGGGTCAACCCGCTGTTCACCCACCACATGCCCGAGATCTGGCCCGATCCCGATAAATTCGATCCGTTGCGCTTCACCGACGAGGCCCAGCGCGGCCGCCATCGCTTCGCCTGGTGCCGTTCGGCGGCGGCGCCCATATGTGCATCGGCCTGCACTTCGCCTACATGCAGGCAAAATGTTTTGCGCGGCATTTCCTGCAGAATCTCGAAGTCTCGCTGGAGCCCGGCTACACCCCGGACTGGCAGATGTGGCCGATCCCGAAACCGCGCGACGGATTGAAGGTGACGCTGAAGCCGGTGTGAGATACTCGCGGCTCGTCATTGACGGGCTTGACCCGGAAATCCATCCATCTGAAAGAGCTTTCGAAAAGGATGGATGCGCGGGTCTGCCCTGGCATGAGGACATGAGTATCCTGCACTACTCGATGAACGTCGTCAGCTGCGCACCTTCGTCGGCGACGAACACCGCGATCAGTTCGGCGGGTTCGGTGGCGCTGGCATTGGCCGAGACAGATGGGTGGCGCCGGGCGGTTCGAAGAAGGACTGGCCGACCTTGAAGGTCTCGACCCGACCTCCGCCGAGCTGCGAGCGGATCTCGCCTTTGGTGATGTAGGCGGTGACCGAGCCCGAATGCCGGTGCGGGCGGGTGAATCCGCCCGGGCCATAGAACACCCGCACGATGGTGACGCGCTTGCCCGGCACGTTGGGCAGCGCATAGGAGCTGATCGGCTCGACGACATCGAGCGTAGAGCCCGCAGGCTCGCTGCTGGCGCATAGCGGCGCGACCACGGCCGAGATCGCGTCCATCGCCGATGGCAGCGCCTTGCCGATCACGAAGGCGCAGGCGAGGCCGGCGATCACGGCGAGATGGAGCGGGCGGATTTGGGCTTGCCGGGCGACGTGCTGAATGTTGCGGACATTGATGCCTCTCCCGGTTGGCTCCGCTGTCATTCCGGGATGGTGCGCCAGCACCAGTCCCGGAATCTCGAGATCTCCGGGTTCGATGCTTCGCATCGCCCCGGAATGACGACTTCAATCTAACCAACGCTCTTCTCAAACTTCTCGCGCAGCCCGACATAGCCCTGCTGCTGCAACGTCCAGTTTTTACCGCCGGTGATGGCGCCATCGACCACCAGATCGTGGCCATTGATAAAACTGGATTCGTCGCTGGCGAGAAACAAGGCGGCATGGGCGATGTCGATCGGCAGGCCGGCGCGCGGAATCGGCTGCGCCGATTTGTAGACCCCGTGGATCAGCCCGGGCGTCTTCTCCGCCGTCTCCACCGACATGCCAAGCGCCTTGCCGAAAATCCCGGTGGCGATCACGCCCGGCGAGATGGAGTTGACGCGGATACCGGCTTCGCCGAGCTCCATCGCCACGCATTTGGTGAGGTGGATGACGGCGGCCTTGGCCGCGCCATAGACCAGCGACGTGGAATAGCCGCCGAGCCGTCCGGCGATGCTGCCATTGTTGATGATGCTGCCGGAACCCTGGCGGCGCATATGGGGGGCGGCGTGCTTCATGCCGAGCATCACGCTGCGCACCAGGGTTGCCATCCCGGCGTCGAAACGGTCGACCTCGAGGCCCTCGATGCCGCCGGTCTGCGCCGGGCCGCCGGCATTGTTGAACAGGCAGTCGAGCCGGCCGAATTTCTCGACCGCGAGCCCGATCAGTGCCTGCATCTGCGCCTCGACCGTGACATCGGTCTGACGAAAGATGCAGTTGGCGCCGAGTTTTTCGGCAAGCCGCTCGCCCTCCGGCACGCGCCTACCTGCGATCACGATCTTCGCGCCCTCGGCGACGAAGACTTCCGCGGTGCTCAACCCGATGCCGCTCGTCGCCCCGGTGATCACCGCGACCTTGCCGTCCAGCCTTCCCATGTCGTCGTCCTCGTTGGTTTGTTGGCATTCAGTTGATGATGGCGGATTGAACCATGGTCCTGAACTGGTTGCGCAGCATGATGCGGTCGCCGTCATTGACCTGGACCATGTAGATCGCGATCAGCTGCTCCTTCGGATCGATCCCGAACCGGGTGCCGGCACTGCCGGCCCAGCATTGTCCCCGAGCGAGCCCGGCAGCGCGGCATCGCCGACGTCGTCCGGATCTCGAACCGAGGCGAACCGAGGCCCGGCGGCCGGCCCGGCCGCGCGCCGACATGATCCGAAGTCATCAACTCCAGCGTTCTTGGCGCCGAGCGGCGCTTGCCGGCGAATTCGCCGCCGTCGGCCAGCATGATGGGAGAGCGCAGATAATCGTCCATCGTGGAGGTGAGGCCGCCGCCGCCGGATTAGAAGCGGGGCTTTTGCGCGACGTGGAAGCGCGGCGTCATCGGCGGCACTTCGGGGATTTGCCAGGGCTGGGCGGCGCGATCGAGCTTGTCGGCCGGCACGTGGAAGCCGGTATTGGGCATGCCGAGCGGGGCGAGAACGCGCTCGTTCAGGAATTCGCAGAGCGATTTGCCCGACACCACCTCGACCACGCTGCCGAGTACGTCGGTCGACACGCCATATTCCCAGCGCTCGCCCGGCGAAAACCGCAGCGGTAGTCTTGCCACTTTGGCAGCGAATTCCTCGTTGCTCCAGCCGCGATTGCCGATCCGGGACTCGATATAGGCGGCATTGACCAGTGATTTGCCGCGGGTGCCGTAGATCAGGCCGGAGGTGTGCCGCAGCAGATCCTGCACCGTCATCGCGCGGGCGGGATCGACCAGTTCGAGCTTGCCGTCCTCGGTCTT
>CAVPOL010000029.1:0-117944 GCA_963706975.1 uncultured Alphaproteobacteria bacterium | reverse complement strand
TTTTTTGCGCCTCGTGGTTTGCGGTGCGTCTCCGGCTGGCATCGCTGCCAGCGCAGGTCGGCTGGAGCCGGGAAACCCCGGCGTCGGCGTGCTCGGAGGCATAGGCTTCACTATGTCGGTTTTCATCGCCGGCTTGGCCTTCGCCGGACAACCGCTGCTGGAGATTGCGAAGCTGGGCATCTTTGCCGCCTCGCTCGTCGCCGGAGGCACGGGATTTCTTTTGCTGTTCAAATCCAGCAATGACCGGCCACAGACCGAAAAGATGCCAGCTACAGGGTAAAGATTGGCTATTTGCGCTTTTGTGAAGGGGTTTGGGCTCCCGCTAGCAGTGGAACGAAAAGTTTACCTTTAAGCGCGAAAAGGTGGTCAGATTGCAGGTTTGTGTTGCCTTGAAAGCAAAGCGGGAAGCGGACGAAATGACGGATTGGAGCTGTAGCTTTTTGCTTACCGCGGTAAGGCAGTGAGGTCAGAGCTGAGAGATTCGACGGCGGACATCCAAAGCTCTAGGTAGGCGCATGATAGCGAATCCTCGCAAGGAGTAATCCACGATGGAGGGCACCTTGTGATAACTCGAAGCCACGTATGAAAGCTTCCCCTACACCCCGATTGTTATGCCGCTCTCAACTGTGAGGTCATGCTCATGAGTAAGCTTACTGTCCAAGAGTTTGTGACTATCGACGGGTTCGCCGCTGCTCCCGACGGCGCGTTGGACTTCATGCCCTCCGGAGGCCGGACGCCGGCGGACCTGGAGCAGATCGAGCGCGATCAGCTGCGCTCTTCTACGAAGATGAGGTCGAAGCAACGCCGCTCGGCCGCACGCACTGTACCAGATATTCATCGATCACTGGCCGACTGCCACGACCGACAACGAGATCATCGCAGACGAGCTAAATGCCCTATCCAAGGTCGTCGCCTCGCGCACCCTGGACCACGCCCCGTGGGGTGACCGAGGAGACGAGGCGACCATTGTCCGCGATGGCGTGGAGGCGGCTGCCGCGCTCAGGCGACAGTCTGGTAAAGGAGTGGCTGTATGGGCAGCCTCACGCTGGCGCAGTCGCTAATGCGGGCTGGTCTGGTCGACGAGTGTCAGTTGGACCTTGTGTCCGAATGTGTTGGGCGCGGGCAAGCCACTGTTCGCTCCCGACGCCGGTTTGCAAGCCATGCGCCTCCTCGAGGTGACGCGCGCCTACGATTCGGGCGTGGTTCTCCTGCGCTATGCGCCAGAGGCGCCGTCCCGGCAGCGGGGAGAGGCATAATGTCTGTTGAGCCTCATTCTTTACGGCCCATGTCGATTTGGGGAGGTCTCGTTCGCCTATCGGATAGCGGGATGAGGCAGTTTAGAAGCCTTCCCTGAACCGACTATTATAGAGCGAGTGATATGAGTGAGCAAAAAGTCATCGTCGCAGGATGGTATACCGTTGATCCAAAAGAGAAGAGATGAGGTAGTCGAAAACTTCAAAGATTTAGTGCTTCTTGCTCGAAGCGCCCCTGGGTGCCTGGATTTTGCAATTACTGCCGACCCGGTCGATTCGAATCATTGAATCCGAGAATTTCGAGTTTCTCTGGTAACCGCGAAGCATTTGAACTCGTGGCGTGCTGTTTCTAATCCTCCGAAGGAGATTACTCCAATGCTCCGAATGGAGGTGCGGAAACATGTCATCCAACAATCAAGGCCGCCGTTCTAACATCGCGCCCATCAAATCGCTCCAGCCCCGACGCCAAAACAGCTGTGCGGTTTCGACGCGGCTGAGCATCGGCGTTCGCTATGGGTAGGGAGAAGAGCCATTGACAGTCAACGGTTTTGAAGGCCGCGAGGGCCTGAGCCTGATCGGGTCTCCGCCGCTGGGCCTGGTCGGCTCTGCCGCGCTGTTCGGGGCGGGGATCTGCTGCTGTTCCTGACAACGCGGGTAGCCTGCCGGCCTTCGTCTCCGCCACCGGGGCTGAGACTGTCGTGATGTGGTTCCTGGCCGCAAGCTCGTCCTTTTGGCCCCCTGCTTTCACGGCTGCCCTGCTGCTGTACCGAGAACGGCGTCCGGTAAGGCAGGACTCGTTGGGCGGCGCGGCTGTGGCTTCGCCCGATGAATGGCGGCGACTGGTTCTGGGCTGTCGGAGGGCTGGCTGCCATCGGCGTGCTGACCGGCGGCATCGGCGCCGCTCCTGATGCTGCAAGACGAGAAGCGATTCCCATCCTTCGTTCATGGCTTTCGAGCCGCTCGGTTCCGGCCGGTCCTGGATTCCGGCGTGTGGCTCCCGTTTTTGTGCTGAACATCGTCGGGGAAGAGTTTGTCTGGCGGGGCGTCGCGCTCCCGCGGCAAGAGGTTGCCTTTGGGGGGCGGGCTTGGCTGGTCAATGGGATCCTGTGGTTGCTGTTCCACGCTGCCTTCCCCTGGCAGGTCCTGTTGTCCCTTGTGCCGATCACATGATCCTGCCCTACGTCGTCCAGCGTCGGGCAGCACACTGGGCCGGAATGGTTATCCACGCCGGGTTCGGAGCGATGGGCTTCCTGGTCCTAGCATTCGAGTTTGCCTGAGAGTCCTCATAGCGCCGAACCAGTCGCTGCAGCAGACGGCGGCCGCGATCGGTTTCTCGTGAGTTCACGGCTCTCAGCGCGGCCGCCGCTGCTGAGCTTAATCGTTTCGGCGCAGCTACCGCATGAGCATCGAATCCGACAATGTCAGCGAAGCCAGCCGCGCAGCGTTCAAAACGCAAATCTCTATCAGCGATACCGTGCAGAAATGACCAAGACCACCTCAATGATCCGTTTCAAAGCAGAACTCTTGCGGCCAGCGAAACCTGCGGAGGGCGGCTCTTGCACGCTTCTATGCGGGAAAGGAATCGCCTCCCGCACGAAGCCGAGCCACCAGCACCGCGCCTGTTGTGTGTGTCAAGTTCAGCTCGATTTTGCCAACTACTGCTGGTTGCCTGCCACGAAGCTCGCGCGCGAACGGACATTCGGCGAGATGGTGAGAGCGTCAACCGCCAGATAAAACCGGTTAAATCGGGCTTGAGGAACGGGAGAAGAAAGACCTCACAGCCCTTCTTGACCAGATTTCCAAGATTTCGAGCGGACGATCCAAACCTGGGGTGGAAAGCGGCTCAGGTGAGTGCCCGTCGGGATTTCGGTCGGGTTTCTGAGCCGGAACAGCACTCGGTTTTTTAGCGGGAATTCCCGCGGTGGCTCCGTATTTCGTTGCTACGAAGCGGCTCGCTTGCTCGTAGGCCAGCTCTGGAGCATCCGTGTCCGTTGCAACCACCTCAACAATCACGCTTACAGTATCGCTTTTGTCGGGCCTCTCGATATTCGCAGATACCTCAGCAAGCCAACATGTTGGACGAAGAGCAGCCCTGACCGCGGTTTCTTCCCTGAGGAAACCCGCGATATCGTCTGGACTCATGTCGGGACCTATCCGACGCGACTCCCCGCTCACGGGTTCCTCCCTGGCTAAATAATAGAGTCCCTCGGAATCACTCTTGTGCATAGAAAGCCCCAAACTTTCTGCTTGGGATCTGAGGCTCTCGATTGGCGCTTTTTTTTCCGTCATGAGGCATGTTCTGCGAATCCGAAACACTCGTAAACTGTAAAAGCAAGCAAACGACCCTACGTAAAAGGCTTGGGACCGCTCCTCCGCGATAGTGAAGCCTTGATCTTTTTCCCAGCTCTACCTGATCTCCCTTTTTGTCAAACTTGACGCACACAACTAGCGCGAATGAAGCCAGCGTCACGACGTCGCCTACGGCCGCGCCCGCAGCTTCGCGCACCTTCCTGTTTACTTTGAGCCAATGGCTTTGTTGGCCGTCTGGCCCGAGCGTGGCCCGAAAGGGATAGCGCTACCAGGAGCTACGCCGTGCGGAATTGATGGGCAGCTCGGCGCCGTGAGCACAGCGCAAAAGCATGAGCGAAGACCTTTCGCGCATCGAATGGTTTAATAGGGCAAAGCGCGAGTGGATCCTTAGCTGGCGAGAATCTCACACGGCAGGAGCCGATCGCATCAGTGATGGCGATGCCCATTAAGCATCACACGCAAACGATCAAGTCGCATGTCTGAGCCGAGAGAAACCTGCTGGACAAACAATCAACGACTTAGAGCATGTGGGTAGGGTTCAAGTCGGAAGAACTCGATTTCGGCCAATTCTAGCGATGTCACACACCCGCCACAGGCCAGTGCGACCGGACCAGGAAAGAATGCTTGAGAAGCGCCTCCCAAAGTGGTCATCGAGGCGCTTGCGTCGGTTGGCGGCGACTTCATGCTCGATGAGCTAGCGCCTTGAATCGGGGCGCAACCTCTGTTTCGAGATTCGCGTCCAATGTTCGAATCTTCGACAACGACTCCCAACGTTACGGGCAAGAGAGAAGTTTACGGAATATATTGCGCCAATTATATTAATATATTAGATATATTGATATACGGCAGATTAAGATGAAAACGCGGTTTGCCGTTTTCGCGGTTCGCTTCGTCTTCAATTCAGCCTGCCCTGTAGGCGGGAGCGTGCCTGAAGAAGTCCCGGCTGGTGACGATGCTGTCGATCAAGCGCGTATAGCTACCGAACCAGCTGTCGAGATTGCAGCGACCGATTTTACGACCTCCATCGAGGAACTGATGCTCTATATCGCCGACGGAGCACTCCTAAAGATTCAGCACGTCAAGCTGACCAAAGGAGACCCAGTCGTGATCCACACACAGGAATACGACGCCAAGATGAAAGCCATCGACACTGTCGTGAAGGTCTTGCCGCGTAAGTCCGTCAACTACGCCCCAGCCGAGGTCGAGACCAACAGAAGCAGAACTGGCAAAGAGCCGAGAGATGCTCCGCCGAGGCAATTGATCTCGCCCCGAGGTTGAAGACCTCAGGGCACCACAACAGAGTAAATGAAACCAAACCAAATCAAATGAACGCACTTGAAACAGTCACGTAATGTATAGCCATTCGATCGGGAACCCGGTCCTCAAGCGCCCCCTGATCGGCTTCGGCCCATGGAAGCAGGTCCAGCCCGAAGAGGAGTTGCACTTCCAAGCCTACCAATACCGGCGGATAAACGAGGCCAAGCTTGGCGGGTAACTCCACATCTACAAGAGCTTCTCCGCTCTCATCACGTGCAGACATTAGCGAACTGAGAATGTCGCTACGCGAGCCGTCCGGCTAACTTGAGATTCCCGGATTTCTTCATAGGTTAGCCGGGTCGGCTTGGGCCGTTCGTCTCAGGAAGTCATGATATTGCTCAAGGGTCCGCTGGTTCGTTTTTCTACGACCCGTCAGAAGAAGGAGAACAAGCCACGTGGGAACCTTGGCAGCGAAGCGCGCCTGCGCGAGATCTGCGGTTCGCTGCTGCCCTCCAGGCATTGAACGCCGGACGCCAGGAGCTGGACTTAATCCCTAGCCACCAAACTGGTTCTAACAATGATCAACCACTTACGAAAGCCCATGCTCAGTTCGTCGCTGCTCATCACAGCGGCTTCACTGTAACTGGGAAACACCAAAGATCAATGAGTTACGCGAGAAGTGTGGTTATGATGTTATGGAGCTACGGCTCACGTAACCTTGAGGCAGCGGCTGCCATTCACTGCGTAAGATGTGGATTGACCCGGTTTTCCAGCGGGGCAGCCACCGGCGGGGACGGCAGGCCACGGCCGCATCGCGAAATTTCAATCCCTTCATCTTTGAATACATCCGACTACTCATCTTTGTGATCGCTGATCACATTTCGATTGTCGTCGCTGTCCATTTTCGACCAGCATTCGCTCATGAGCGCGCTGTTTTGCTCGGCACCAGAGACGTGATCGACACGGAAAGTATGAAAATGGTTGCGGCTCCTTGGCGCTTGTATTGGCCGAATGGCACGCCGCTGACGCACGACGAGTGTCCCACAGCCCTAGTGTTGAAGCAGAACCGGCAAATCACGGGCGCTTAAGAGTGGCCGAACGGCCCGACGGCATCGGTGTGCTCTTCATGGCTTACGCGACGGCTGCGAAGTTCGTCATCAATCAGCGAAGCAAGCACGAGAAGGGATGGCCATGATAAACAGACGACAATTCCTGAAAGCTAGTGGGTTAGCGGGAGCTGGGCTACTCGTACCCTGGAGGGGGGAGGGTCTTTGCCGCAATAGAAGGTGGCTCTCTAGACCCCGTCTTGATCCCGAAATATCAGATGCCTCTGGTCATCCCGCCGGCGATGCCGAAAACCGGCCGGATAGGCGTAGCTGACTACTATGAGATCGCCGTTCGGCAGTTCAAGCAGCAGATCCTGCCGAAGGGCATGCCAATGACGACCGTTTGGAGTTACGGCTCGGTCAATCATCGCGGCACGTTCAACTACCCCGCCTTCACCATCGAAGCCAACTACCACATTCCGGTTCGGGTCAAGTGGATCAACGATCTGGTCGACTCCGACGGCAACTTCCTCCCGCACCTCCTCCCGGTGGACCCGACGCTCCACTGGGCCAACCCGCCAGGGGGGCCGACCCGCCACCGGGCACCGCTGGCCGGGATATGCGCCCGACGTTCGAAAAGGCACCTGGGCCCTATACCGGTCCGGTTCCGATCGTGACCCATCTGCACGGGGGGCACAGCGCGCAAGAAAGCGACGGCTATACTGAGGCCTGTCTGGCCCGATGCGTGAAGAACATCCCGGGCGGCTTCGCCACAGACTCGGCTCTACCCTGCCGATCGTGTTTTTCACCGGTCATGCGGATGTCCAGACCACGGTGCGCGCCATCAAGGCCGGCGCGGAGGATTTTCTCACCAAGCCGGTAGCGTCAGGGGATCTGCTTGCCGCCGTCGAGCGTGCCTTGGCGCACCATCAGGCAGGGCGCAGCCAGCGAGACCAGCTCGATGCGGTGCGCGCGCATGTCGCGTTGCTGACGCCGCGCGAACGCCAGGTGTTCGAACTCGTCATTCGCGGCAAGACCAACAAGCAGGTCGGCAACGCGTTGGGCGCGACCGAGCGCACGATCAAGGCCCATCGCCACAAGGTGATGGAGAAGATGCAGGTCCGGTCCCTCGCCGAATTGGTCTCCGTTGCCGAACGGGCCGGCATTCCGCGGGATCTCTCCGGTACCCGACAGTCGAGTTGAAATTCCATCTGGAATTGGATTGCCTTGTCCCACAGGACAATAGGAATCAGGTATCGCGGCGCTTACCAGAGCAAGCTGCGCTGATGAACCCTAACAAGAAAAGTTCCCCGACGGCTGGGCCGCCGGGAAGGCCATCATGGCGCGATGGTCGGACCGGGGATAGCCATGTTGCCAAATCGGAATCTCGTCCTTGTGGTCGATGATGACCTTGGAACGCGGAAGGGCGTAAAGCGCCTGCTGCGTCAATACGGTTACGACAGCGTTCTATTTCCGTCCGCCGAAGCCCTTCGGAACTACGATGATTTCGACGCCGCCTGCTGTCTGGTTCTGGACATCAACCTGGACAGGGAATCCGGGATCGAATTGCGGCATCGTCTCAAGGCGTCCGGAATTTCCCTGCCGGTCATCTACATCACCGCGAACGACAACCCTGCTGTCCGCACGGCAGCGCTGGCGTCCGGATGCATTGCCTATCTGACCAAGCCATTTGCGGCGAAGTCGCTGCTCGAGCCGATCGGAAAAGCGTCGGCCGGTCTGGCATAAATTCTGGCCATCACGCACCGCTGGACGCGTATCAGCTCGCTGATGGCCTGCTCACAGGCCTGCGCCGGAGGCCCCTGCAACGGAGCGCAACGGCATGCGGCCTCATCCGGCATGGACGATGGCCACGATCACCGGACCGAGCACGGTCAGAAGCACGTTTCCGACCGCATAGGGCACCGCAACCCAGTACGGGGGGTCTGGCTGTCCGCCAGTTCGCAGGCTCCGGTGACTGCCGCATCCACCGTCGTTGCTCCGGCGAGACCGCCACGGGCAGTTCAAATTGAGCCCCGACAGGCCCCGTGCATTGAACGCCGGATCATACAATGATAGATTGTGCTGCGTCTATTTACTTTAAATGGTTGTAGGGGCGCTTGCCTGCATGGCGGGCGGCGGCGGTCCCGGAATTTCGCAGAGAGTGCCAACGCTGAAGCCGGGTCGGGTCGCGATTTACCGGTGACGTACAGGCAGCGCCCGATTCCACCGAACGTTGGTCGTTTTGAAGAAGAGTATTTTTGAAATGGCGAGGCATGGGTTCCAATGCCGGCATTTTCGAAGGTTACAGCATATTCGCTTCTCGCCGCAGTCCTGTATGCGATACAGCACCCGTTCTCGAAACCATTGGTTGGCCTCAATCAGGTGCCCGCCGGCACGGAGCGGCTCCTGCTGGTTTCCGCGGCGGTGGCGTTGCTTGCGGTGATGATTGTGCTCGCCTGCAACAGGGATCTGGCGCGGACATTCGTGGCAATCGTTCTCGACATTCGCAGGTACCGGATACTGCTCGTGACCATCGTGTCCGGCGCCGTCAGCATGTTTGTGTATATTTTCTATCTGGGAAAGTTTCATCCCAACGTCGTCACGCTCTTCCTCAATACATCGCCGATCTGGGCAGCCCTGGTCGGCGCCGGCCTGCAGCGCTGGAGTCCGGACCCGAACTACAAGGCGCCCGGGGCGCCGTTCTATTGCGGTTCGGCACTCATCCTCTGCGTGCTCTGCTTTACGGTATGGTACGAGAGCCAGGCGCCGCTCGGCAGGTTTGTCGGCGAACTCGGCCGCGCACTGCCGATGGTCGTCATTCCCATCCTCGTGATGCTGAATTTTCAGCTCCGTCAGAAATTCCTGCCGAGGCAATTGGGTGCGACCGCGCCGGTCTTCATCAACATTGTTTTCGCCGCGATCATCCTGGCAGCCTATTCGGCCGTCGTGATTTAATCGACGCCCGGCGCCTCATTCGCGCCCGTCGTCGAGGCCGACGCGATCCTGTTGTACGTGCTGGGAACGGTCGGATCGACGGTTGCGGCCCACGTGGTCTTTCAGCGTGCGGTGAACCTGTCGCTGGGGTCAGGCGACGGCTACGTCGCCAGCTACAATTTCCTGATTTCCGCTTTTGCGGTCGCGATCGGACTGGCCTTGAGTTTGCTGCTGGCGCGGCCCGAACTGGCGCCGAACCTCGGACATTTGATCGCAATCGTCCTGATCGTGCCGATCCTGTATCTCCTCGCCAGGAAAGGCGTTTAGGCGCGATTGCCGGGATCAACGATCGGCGGCCGGAAAATCCGAGGTCTCGGCGAACCGGCATCGATCAAGCTGCGGTCACCCCGGCCCATACCTGCGCACGGCCTCCAGCGTCAGCCCCTTGCCGACCGCGCCAAAAGTGTCGCCGTCGACGATTCGGGCCGAAGGCAAGGCCCGGATGATCGCCTTGCGGACAAGGGCGAGCCGCACCGAGCCGCCGGTCAGGAATACGGCGTCGATATCATCAGCGGATAATCGTGCCTGTGCGAGGCAAATCCCGATGCGGGCCGCGATGCGGTCGGCCAGTTGCCTGGTATGGCTGACGAGATCGGGCCGGTCGATGCTGGCGGCAAGCCCGGGCGCGACCCATTGCAGCGGAATATTGGCCCGTCGCTTCTCCGACAGCGTAATCTTGGCCTCCTCGACCTCCATCGCCAGGGTATGGCCACGCTGTTCGTGGACCACGCGCACCAGCCGGTCGAGCAGCTCCGGCGCCTGCGCCTCCTTCCGTACCTGGCGGATTTCGGCGAGCACGCGCGGCTCATACATGCGGTTGATATTCGACCAGGTCGCAAGGTCGAAAAAATAGCGCGAGGGCACATCGAGTCCGGGCCGTTGCATCGGGCTGCCGAAGCCGAACAGCGGCATGACGACGCCGAGGCTGAGCTGGCGATCGAAATCGGTGCCGCCGATGCGAACGCCGTCATTGGCCAAAATGTCCGCCGAGCGGTCGGGCTTGCCGTGTCGATCGGGCCCGAGCCGCACAATTGAAAAGTCCGAGGTGCCGCCGCCGATATCGGCGATCAGCGCGATCTCCTCGGCCGAGATCTGGCGCTCATAATCCAGCGAGGCGGCGATCGGCTCGAACTGGAACGTGACCTCGTCAAAACCGATCTCGCGCGCGATTTCGTGCAGGGCCTGCTCCGCCTTGCGGTCGGCGTCAGGAGCGTTGTCGACGAAGTGCACGGGACGGCCATGCACCACATGGCGCAATTCGCGGCCGGTGGCCTGTTCGGCGCGCCGCTTTATCGCGCCGAGATAATAGGCGATGACGTCGCGAAAACTGGTCCGCTGCCGTCCCAGCCGCGTGGTCTCCTCGATCAGGGCGGTGCCGAGCACCGATTTCAGGCTGCGCATCAGCCGGCCGGGCGCGCCCTCGACATAGCTCTCGATCGCCTTGCGGCCGATCAGCACCGCGCCGTCGGCTTGGTAGAAAATCGCGCTCGGAATCGTGGTGTGGCCGGTCTCCAGTGCCGCCAGAACCGGCACATTGCCGACCATGGTGCCGAGCGTCGTGTTCGACGTTCCGAAATCCAGTCCGCAGATCGACATGTGCGCACCCCAAGGGAGCGTCCGTCTACACATTTGCGCGACACCGATCCACCCTTATCTTGTCTACCGAGTGAGGGGAGCTATTCTGTGTCGAGCGGTATCGCATCAAATCTCCGCGACGTTCGTCCACAGATCAATTTGTTTTGTCTGCCGGGTTGATGAAGCGATCGGCGATGGTTCATAAGCATCCTCCCGCGGCGGTCGATTGACCCGCCGCGCAGGCTTCGAAGAAGGATTGCGCGTGGCAAACATCTATCGGCAGATTGCGGAAGAGCTCGGCGTTCGCGAACAACAGGTCGAGGCGACGGTGGCGCTGCTCGACGGCGGCGCCACGGTTCCGTTCGTGGCACGCTACCGCAAGGAAATCACTGGCGCACTCGACGATACGCAATTGCGCAATCTGGAAGAGCGGCTGAACTACCTGCGCGAGCTCGAAGAGCGCCGCACCGCGATTCTGGATTCGATCCGCGAGCAGGGCAAGCTCGATGCAGCACTCGAAGCGGCCATCCTCGCCGCCGACAGCAAGGCGCGCCTGGAGGACATCTATCTGCCGTTCAAGCCGAAGCGCCGCACCAAGGCCGAGATCGCCAAAGAGGCGGGGCTGGAGCCGCTCGCCGACCTGCTGCTGGCCCAGCCCGAGAGCAAGCCGTTCATGCTGGCCAAACCCTTCGTCGATGCCGACAAGCAGGTGGCCGATACGGCCGCCGCGCTCGACGGCGCTCGCGCCATTCTGGTTGAACGCTTTGCGGAGGACGCCGACCTGCTCGGCGCGCTGCGCGAGCAGATGTGGGCCAGCGGCTTGCTGGCCTCCAGGGTGCGCAAGGGCAAGAAAGCCGAAGGCGAAAAATTCAGGGATTATTTCGATTACAGCCAGTCGCTGACAAAACTGCCGTCGCACCGCATTCTCGCGATGTTTCGCGGCGAAAAGGAAGAGATCCTCGATCTGCAGATGCTGCCGGAACCGGTCGCCGCCGCGCCGGACGCGGTCAGCTCCTATGAGCTGAAGATCATGCAACGCTTTGCCTTGTCCGATCAGGGCCGGCCCGGCGACAAATGGATGATGGAGACGCGTGCGCTGGGCCTGGCGCACCAAGATCCAGGTCCATCTCAACATCGATCTGCGGATGCGGCTGTGGAACGCCGCCGAGACCGAAGCGGTGCGGGTGTTCGCTTCGAACCTGCGTGACCTCCTGCTGGCGGCGCCCGCCGGCGCGCGCGTCACCATGGGCCTCGATCCCGGCTTCCGCTCCGGCGTCAAGGTCGCCGTGGTCGACGCCACCGGCAAGGTGGTGGCGACGACAGCGGTGTATCCGCACGAGCCGCAAAAGCGCTGGGACGAGGCGCTGGCAACACTGGGAAAACTCGCCGTAGCGCACCGCGTCGATCTGATCGCGATCGGCAACGGCACCGCGTCGCGCGAGACCGACAAGCTTGCGATGGAGCTGGTAAAACGGCTGCCCGATCTGAAGATGTCGAAGATCGTGGTGTCCGAAGCCGGCGCGTCGGTCTATTCGGCCTCCGCCTTTGCCTCCGAGGAACTGCCCGAACTCGATGTCACCCTGCGCGGCGCGGTCTCGATCGCGCGGCGGCTGCAGGACCCGCTGGCCGAACTGGTGAAGATCGATCCGAAGGCGATCGGCGTCGGGCAATATCAGCATGACCTCGGCGAGAGCAAGCTGGCGCGCTCGCTCGATGCCGTCGTCGAGGATTGCGTCAATGCGGTCGGCGTCGACGCCAACACCGCTTCCGCGCCGCTGCTGGCGCGGGTGTCGGGCATCGGTTCGGGGCTGGCGCAAAGCATCGTCCAGCACCGCGATGCCAACGGCCCGTTCAGGTCACGCAAGGCGCTGAAGGAGGTGCCGCGGCTGGGGCCGAAAGCCTTCGAGCAATGCGCCGGTTTTCTCCGCATCAGCGGCGGCGACGACCCGCTGGATTCCTCCGGGGTCCATCCGGAAGCCTATCCGGTCGTGCGCAAGATTTTGGCCGCCACCAAGAGCGACATCAAGGCGGTGATCGGCAACGCGGAGATCCTGCGTCAGGTCAGGCCGCAGGCCTTCGTCGACGACACTTTCGGCCTGCCGACGGTGACCGACATCCTGCGCGAACTCGAAAAACCCGGCCGCGATCCGCGCCCGGCCTTCAAGGCCGCGGTGTTCAAGGAGGGCGTCGAGACCCTGAAGGATCTCAAGCGCGGCATGATCCTGGAGGGCACGGTGACCAACGTGGCGGCGTTCGGCGCCTTCGTCGATATCGGCGTGCATCAGGATGGCCTCGTGCACGTCTCCGCGATGTCGAAAACCTTCATCAAGGATCCGCGCGAGGTGGTGAAGTCCGGCGACATCGTCAAGGTCAAGGTGCTGGACGTCGAGGTCGCCCGCAAGCGTATCGCGCTGACGCTGCGGCTCGACGACGAGACCGGCAAGGGCGAGCGTGCGGCGCAGGGCAAGCCGCGCGACAATTCGATGGCATCGATGACGTCATCAGCGCCGCGCAAGGCGCAGGAGGCGTCGGGCGGCGGAGCGCTCGCCGACGCCTTGCGCCGCGCCGGCGAGAAAAACGGCGGCGGCAGGACCAAATCCTAGGGGGTCAATGGAGGATCAGGCCCTGGCTTTCTTGACCGCCTTTTTGGCGGGTGGGGCTTCCGCCGCGTTTCGCATCGACCGCGCGTAACTGTCGGCGGCGTTGTCCGCGGCGATCTGCAGCCGCTTGGCGGCGGCCGCTCCCTGCAACATGGTATGCTTGGCGATCTGCTTGTACCGTTCCCGGGTCTCCTTGTTGCTGGCCTTGGCGGCGAGACCGGCCAACCGGTCGCGCCGGCTCTTTGCAGCCGCCAGGAGTGATTTATGCTGTTGCTTTGCAAGCTGCCGAATTACGACATCCAGATCGGCGTCCGCCATTTCTTGGTTTCCCCAGTGGCCATCGAAATTTTCCGTATGATCGACTATGCAATCGCCTTGCGGACTTTGCAATTCCGTGGCCGGCGAACGCACCGTCGCGGCATTGGACATGCGGGGCGCGCCATGCGCTGCATCGGATTCCGGTTCTGATTGTTGCGACTCCTCCCGGTTGATCGGCCGTGCGGGGCCGGAGCGCGCGCCCGCAATGGCGGTCGTGTGCCTCAGGGATGTCGACCCGCGCATCTTTCAGGAAATCCGTTACGTCGGCGGTCACAATTTCCTGGCAAGGCCGGTCAACGGATATCGCGCCAACAGCTGCATCGTCACGGCGAAAGCGGCGGTTACGCTGAAGTCGGTCCAGTTCTGGCCGGCAGGGGTCGCTCGCCGATTGTGCGAAGTCTGCTATCGGCCGGTGCGGCATTTCCTGAACTGGAGCAAGGACGGCATCCGCACAGCATCGGGGTGGGGACCTGCAATACCGATTGCGCCAGTATAATTCGGAACGATCTGGCGGTGGCCCAGAAGCTGGCGGAGGCGAACTGACCGCGGCTCGTCCTTGCCGCGGCAAGGTTGGCGCCGGGGCTCCGCCGGGAAACCCGGGGGGTCCCCCGGCCTCCATGATTGGGGGAGTTGCGGGTCGCAAAACACCGATTTTTCTCCGATTCCCGGACCGATTCCGCTCGACTTCATCGGATTTTGCATGCGGCCAATGTTAGGTTAACCGTCGAATTTTGTTGTGTTTTTGGGCCAATACGACTAAAAGCCCGGTCTCACCCGGAAAGATCAGGCGATGGCCCATAATTACGCGATTAACGACGACGTCCACCACCAGCTGCAGGGGCCCCAGGGCCGCGCCGTCGTCAAGCAGCGCAGCGTCTATACCATCGTCACCTGCCTGCCGATCGAGGCCGACGGCCGCCCGCGCTATCGCATCAAGAGCAAGACCGAGAACATCGAGCGCGTCGTGACCGAGGAGCAGATCAGCCGGCTGGGCTGATCGCGGCCCGCGAGCTTTATGAGCGTTTTGTCATCCGGGGCGTATTCGCTTGCTATTTCGGGCGGCAGCGGCGTAAACGCCTGCCCATTCGAATTAATCGATCTGCCTTGTTGAACGCGCCGAACCGGCTCCACTCCCCAAGACATCGCTGAAATCGGATTTGAGCCCGCGCGAAGGTCGTGCGGGCAGTTCGCGCATTTGCGCATCTTGGAGAAACTAAAATGGCTACCGGAACAGTTAAGTGGTTCAACGCGACCAAGGGCTTCGGCTTCATTCAGCCCGACGATGGCGGCAACGACGTGTTCGTGCATATCAGCGCCGTCGAGCGCGCCGGCATGGGCTCGCTCAATGAAGGCCAGAAGCTTTCGTACGAAGCGAAGGTCGACAGCATGCGCGGCAAGACCAGCGCGGAAAACCTCCGCGCGCATGTAATGCCAGCCGATCCCAGCAGATCACCGCGGATGTACCGGGATCTCTGAAATCGGACGCGCCGCCTCGCCACCAGATCAAGCCCGCCGGTCAGACCGGCGGGCTTTTTCCTTGTGGGGGCTTAAACGGCCTCTTCCGCTTGTCGTGCGCCGCGATGCCGATCGCCTTGTAATCATGGGCCGTCGCCGGCGTTTGTTCCGTCGAATGTGAAGCAAGTCACATCGCACCGGGCGGTTCGGCGTTAATGACAATGCGGCCGGTGGGACTCCCCTCTTCGAGGACCGCGCAGATGAGCACGCGACGGATGGCATACTGGTGGCTGAGGTTCGTGGTCTCAGGACGATTTCTGGAAAAATTCCTGATCGGCCCGGTGACGGCGCGGACATGCCCTTAACAGGCATGCGTCAAGCCCCGCCGACGAGTTTCCGGCAAAGCGCCGCGCCGCCGGCCAGCACGTCCCGTCCCTTCCACGCCAGATAGGTCAGGCGGCCGGCCAGGGATTGTGGCTGCGCAGGCTGCGTGATCCCAGCACGTGGCCGACATTGTCGGGAAACCGGCTGACCTCCAGCCTCAACCAGGGCGGCCATGGCCTCGATCAGGCTGTTGAGCCGTTGTCCCCATTCGGACTCGTCGAGCCGGTCGATGCGGACCCGCAGGGCGTGTTCAGTGTCGTAGATCTCGATCAGGATTTCCTTGGCGACGAGGACGCGGTTGTTTCTCAGGGCGACACGCAACGTCGTGCGCCTGTTGTCAAGCCGGTCCAGCACCATCGAGACCGCGATGGCATAGGGCGTGGCGGCGATGTCGGCGGCATTCTTGCCGGGCGCCGCCCTGGTGGCGAGACGGATCAATTGCCAGGACGGCTTCAGCCGCCGGGCCACCAGCGTCAGCGCAAACGCCAGCACGTCAGCGTGGGTTTTTGCGAAGGCGTCCAGCAGGGCGGTGACCTTGGCGACCTGTGCGTCGTCGAATTTCGCGATGCTTGGCCGGCAGCGCCTCGTTGAACCTGGCGAGGGCGTCGCGCGCGCGCAGCACGCTCAGGATCTTGGCCAGGTCGTCATGGACCGAATGCGAGGCCGTATAGGTCGCGAGTTTGGCCCTCGCCTGGGCGGCGGCATCCCGGGAGCCCAGCGTGTTCTCCAGAGACTTGGCGACCTTGGTCTGGAAGGCGGCGGCCGCTTTGCGGGCCTCGCGTTCGTTGCCGGCAGCGATCAGTTCGATGATGCCCTTGACGTAGTCGCGCGCCATCGTCGGCAACAGATCCCGGCTGATCCATTCCCATATCGGCGCCAGCGACCCGCGCGATATCCGTCCCGAATTGGCGTGCTCCGGATCGCCATCGAGCAGCAGCGGCTCCAGCGGCGCGAAAAAATAGCGCGACGGATTGCCGATGCGAATTTGCGCCGATCCGTCCTTGCGGAATTCCGCGCGCAGTTTCTCGAGGACCGGCGCCGCTCCGGGAATTTCGGCGCCGCAGACTTCCAGCCGCTCGAGCTCGGTCAGAAGGTTGCCGCGCGTCGGCGGTGTGAGCCGCTGCAGAAATTCCTGTATCTGGTCGGGCACTGCCATTCTAGCATGTCTTCACGAATTCGACGGGTGTCGTGGATCGGCGTGTTGCGTGCGGGCGCTATATGTCCTGGGGACATGGAACCACAATACCGTTTGCGCCAGATTAAGATGCAAATCCGAAAGCCCGTGTAACTACGGGCGTGCGGGACGTGCCGTGGTACTGCGTAGTACTACGGAGATATTGTCGCAACTCGTGGATTCCGGGCGCTGCGCGAATGATTTGGCGCGAAATCGCCATTGGTGACGAACCGAGGCGTGACCAAAATCACCGTAGTCTTACCGAGTAAAAAATTAACCCTCGAACAGGAGAGCCTCGTTAAACCACTTGCATGTCGCAGCAAGAAAACCGAATCATCGATTCGTCCTTTTCGAAGTGGACGGAAACCAGCGCGCCGATCGCCGGCGACGATCTCGAAGTTTTCCGGATGTCCGCCGCGCGAACGCGGGCGATGGACGAAGCGGGCGCCGCGATCGCGCGCCAGCTCAACGGTCCTTTGACCGCGCTGCTGCTCTACATGGGCGAAATCAAGCAACACAGCCACCAGCTCACGCAGGCCGACGGCAACCGTGTCTACCTGCAGAAGGTCGTGGAGAACGCGCTTCAGCAAACCGAGCGTGTCTGCGCCATGATGAAGCAGATTGCAGGCTCGCAGGAAGAAACCGTCGCGGTGCCAGGCCGCGCGGCCGGATGGGAGATGCGGACCAGCCGCGCCAAGCAGCGGGCGGCGAACGCCATGTTTTCGTCGGAGTCCGGCCAGAAGCCCCTGACGAGGCGCGAGCGCGAGGTTCTGAACTCTCATCAGCGAGGGGTGCTCCAACAAGGAGGGCGCCCTGCGAATGCGCATCAGCCCGAGAACCTTCGAAAGCCATCGCGCCGAGGCGATGCGAAAGCTCGGAGCGCGAAACACGGCGGATCTCGTCCGCACCGCGCTGCTGCATCCAGGCGCAGTATAGCAAAACCGGTTGTCCTGCTCCGGATCGCGGAGCACGCCGCAGCCGTCGAATTCCATCATTTATGCCGGGAAAGCGGGTTACCCGCCGGAGCCTGCTGTCGGCCGCGCATGCGCCGGCCCGCGCCCGGTGATGACAATTCAAGGCCCGACGATCAGGGTAACGAGAGCCGGCGATGCCGGGCCGCCATGTTTCAGTAGAAGTCTTCCACGAAGGCATGAGCGCGCGGCGTGGGCCGCAGCGTCTCGGTCTTGGCCTTGGGCTCGGTTGGAACGATCGTGATGGTCCATCGCGCCGGGACGCTCGACTTGTTCTCGAGTACCGATCGAACGTGCCCGGTGATCGTCCTCCCGCCCGATCTTGCGGTCGCGGTTCGGCCATTGAACTGCGCGATACGAAAACGCCGGACCTCCTTCTGGTCGGCTGTTTCAAACGTAAACATGTAGCTCTCCTTGGCTCTCGCAAGTATCGCCCTTTATTCTTATCCGTATGTAAAAATCCAAAACCGTAGAAGTACGGCCAGCCGCCGCGCGGTGCGTGACGACCTGGGGCGCGCATCGCGATGTGAGCGGCAGAGGCATGCGCCGCATCCATCAAGTCGAGAAGCATACTCGACGTTCGGGATTCGCGCCGCGTCTCGCGCGGCTTCAGCGCGAGGGGGCGTGCGGGTTCGCGATAGCTGAAGGTGCCGGCGCTGCCGTTGAGCGAATGCGCCTGCGCGGCGCATTCGATTCCGCGCGAGTGGCCGAGTTGCAGAATGGCGCGGAGAGATCAATTCAGACCGAAGCCTGCGGCGTTTGGGGCAGGGGCAGCCGCAGCTGCCCGGCCACCATGCGGTTCGGCCGTTACTCGGCCGATCCCGGAAACACCGCTTCCATCTTGGTCTTCAGCGTGGCGGCGTTTGAACGGCTTTACGATATAGTTGCTCACGCCGGCCTTCTTGGCGGCGATGACGTTTTCGGTCTTCAACTCGGCGGTGATCATGATGAAGGGCGTTTGCGACAGTTCCGGGCTGGCACGGACTTCCCTGAGCAGGTCGTAACCGGTCATCGGCTCCATATTCCAGTCGGAAATAACCAGGCCGTATTTCTTGCCTTGCATCTTGGCGAGCGCCGACGATCCGTCGCTGGCGTCGTCGACGTTTTCGAAGCCAAGCTGCTTCAACAGGTTGCGGATGATCCGGATCATGGTGTTGTAGTCATCGACCACCAGGATCGGCATCGACAAGTCAAAGGCCATGTCTTTTTACTCCGCGCGATTCGTGAACTGCCGATACGGTGAGAAACCCGCAGCATGCGAAGGAAAACCTTCAACGCCTTTTCGAGTTCGCCCCCCGTCAGCACCGTGACAATTATCAGCGGTCATTGAACAGCGCGTTAATTCAGCTTGAAATAAAACTTCCGGGAAATGGCGAGAAGTCCCGTAATTATACCTACAAGTTCAAGGTCGTCGCCGGCAATTCACCGCCCGTCATCGTGGATTCACGATACCCGGCGGGGGCGAACCAGCCGCTCATAATGCGATTTGACGGTTGCGTAACATTCGCAGGACGTCTTGCTGAGACCGTCGGGGTCGGTGATTTCGATATGCCCGCGGCTGTATTGAATGAAATTGGCCTGCTGCAGCGTGTTGGCCACCAGCGATACGCTGTTGCGGCGGGCGCCGATCATCTGCGCCATCGATTCCTGCGTCAGCACGATCTTGTCGCTGCCTGACAGGTCGCGCGTCTGCAGCAGGCAACGCGCCAGCCGGGATTCCACGGTGTGCGCGGCATTGCATCCGGCGGTCTGCTGGATCTGCGCGTAGATCGCCAGTCCATGCCGCACCAGCATCGCGCGGAATGTCGCGCTTTGGTCGGCCGCGGCCCGCAGCCGATCGACGTCGATCGTCGAGGCGACGCCGGGTACCAGCACGACGGCGGTGTTGAGCGCAGTCGGCTCGCCGAGTGCCGAAAAGCAGCCGAACACACTGTCGCGGCCGATCATCGCGATCTGCACATTCTCCCCCCGCGCAAGCTTTACGACCAGGGAAATGACGCCGTGATGCGGGAGGTATGCGCGCTTCAGCGGTTCGTCGACTTCGACCAGCACCAGTTCCTGAAGCAGCTCGACGGTTCGCAGATACGGACGAACCAGTTCGAAATCATCCGCCGTCAGCGACGCCAGGAATCCATTGGGAGAACGTGGTGCCGAGTCCAAAGGAGTCTCCTTCCTGGAGGGAGAGCACAACAGATCTCAGAGGGCTCCGACGCGCATGCACCGGCCCAAGGCTGCAGGATGAACTTCGCGCGCATTGTTGGCAAGGAGAAATGGCATTTCGCTACACCCCGCGGCGTCGGCCTCATTTTTTCAACGCGTTGTCGATGCCGGCGTTTTCGCTGGCTACCTTTCGTTGCGAAGATCGTCAACGCGGTGCGGTCAGCAATCGCCGATGATGCGCCTTGACGGCGTCATAACATTCGCAGGAAATTTCCCTCAGCCCCTGGGTGTCGGTGATTTCGATTTGACCCCGGCTGTAGCGAAGTATTCCCGCCTTCTGAAGCGCGTTGGCGACGATCGAAACCGCGTTGCGTTGCACGCCCATCATTTGCGCCAGGGTCTCCTGCGTCAGTCGCAGATTTTCGCTGTTGCAAAGGTCGCGCGCGCGCAACAGCCAGCGCGAAAGCCGGGCCTCGACCGCGTGCGACGCATTGCACGCGGCGGATTGCTGGGCTTCCGCGCACAGCATCTGTTCATGCCGTGCCAGCAACGTTCGAAAAACGTCACTGCGTTCGGCGACGGCCCGAAGGCGGGCGATTTCGAGCTTCGCAGCCTTGCCCGGCAGCAGAACCACGGCGTCGGTCAGTGCAATGCCGTCATCGACTGCGGCCAGGGCGCCGAACACGCTGTCGTGTCCGATCATCGCCACCGACACCGCCTGTCCGGCGGAAAAGTATACCCTGATCGAAATGACGCCGCTCTGCGGCAGAAAGACGTGCGTCGGTCGCGCGCCGGCCTCGACAAGGACAGCATCCCTGACCAGCTCGACCGATTCGAGATGTGGCCGCAGCATGTCGAATTCCGCCACCGGCAGAGCTTGCAGCAGATGGTTAAGCGAGCGCAGAACGGTGGGCATTGTCTCCTGCCGGAAGGCGGGCGCCCGATTGTTCAAATCGCCAACATGGCCCGTTGCTTGTCTGACAATGTACGCAGGATGATCCGACCGGCCCAATAGTGCAAGTCACTAAGTTGCAGCCTGCAGTCCATACATCCTATACACCCTAGGGGGCAGACAGCAGGCTTTGTTTACGGCGGAAATAAGAGCAGCCCTTTGAATCGCGACGATGAAAATCGTAACGCTTTCAATCGTGGAGTTGGTCGTAGATGTCGGACGCGGCAAGGGATTCCGCTATGCGTCGCATATTGCTTATGGACGACCACCCGCATATTTGCCTCGCCATTCGGACCTGGCTCGAACGGTATGGTTTTAGGGTGGCGATCGCCGACGGCGGCATCAATGGTCTGGCTGCCCTCGATAACGCGATGTTCCATCTGATGATTGTCGATATTTTTCATGCCAGATATGCGCGGCTGAGCCATGGTTCGGATCGCCCGAGCGTGACGATGTCCGCCGCAAAAGCGGAGTTCGAGGCTGGCTGCATTCCATCATATTGTGCAGTGCGCAACAGGTGGGTTTTGGTTCCAAGGATTGGGGAGAAATACGTTTGCGCCGCGATTCAAGGAATTGCCGGACTGACGACTGCCAGTGTTCAGCCCCGGGGAGCCAACATGCCGCGTGTTCTGGTCGTTGATGATGACCCGATGGTCTGCATGGCCATCGAAATCTACCTCGAGCGGCACAGCTTTCAGGTTACGATCGCCGATGGCGGCGAAGCCGGATTGCGTGCCCTGGAAAGCTCGATTCGACCTGATGATCGTCGACATCTTCATGCCTCATATGCGCGGCTTCGAGTCGATCAGGATCTTCCACGAGCGCGCGCCGATGCTTCCGCTGATCGCGATTTCGGGTTACGCCTTTGCGAACCTCAACTCGCCGGCTCCCGATTTCCCGAGGATGGCACTCGAACTCGGTGCCACGCGCTGTCTGCGCAAACCGTTTACGCCGGTGGCGCTCCTGGCCGTGATCAACGAGTGCATGGCGGAAGCGCAATCCCGTGTCGCGAGCACGGTTCAGTTGAGATAGCAGTCCCCGATCACTCGCCATCGAAGCCTTGAGCCGCAGGCCTGCGCTGAAGGTCTTGTACACAGCGGGCAATGCGCGAGATGCGATAACGCAAGATGGTGGTCATGTCGCCGCCGTCATGTTGCTCGCCAAACCCTGTCGCAAGGCCGATCTGGCGAAAATGATTCGCGCAGCACTCGCGGGCTGACCTCCGCAATATTTGGGCTGACGCGACCGAATAATTTATCGGATTGCCGAAAGTCATTGTGCTGCAGTGTTTACTTCACCTTCACCGTGGCGCCGTTGGCCGTTAATGAGGCGTTGCCATGGTGGCCGCTTATTCGCGTTTCCGGGTATTTGTACGGAGCGACTGTTTAACGATCAGGTAGCAAGCGGCGATGAGGGTGGACAGCGTCGCCGACGAATGAACGGCGTCGCGTAAAAAGTTGTGTAACCAGAAGGGTCAAACAAAATGTCCGGCATTGTTCTTTCGTCCTCGGTCCGCCAGAATTTGCTTTCGCTGCAGTCGACCGCCGATCTGCTCGCCACCACGCAGAGCCGCCTCTCGACCGGCAAGAAAGTGAATACCGCGCTCGACAATCCCACCAACTTCTTCACCGCCCAGTCGCTCGATGGCCGCGCCAGCGACATCAGCAACCTGCTGGACGGTATCGGCAACGGCGTGCAGGTGCTGCAGGCCGCCAACACCGGCATCACCTCGCTCTCGAAACTGGTCGATACCGCGAAGTCGATCGCCAACCAGGCGCTGCAGACCACGGTCGGCTATTCCACCAAGTCCAACGTCTCCGCCACGATCGCCGGCGCCACCGCGACTCGACCTGCGCGGCACCACCACCTTCACCAGCGCCACCGCGACCAGCAACGTCATCACCAGCGGCGCGGCCGGCGGCACCACTGCGATCACCTCCGCGATCACGCTCGGCGGCGTTTCCGCCTCGCTGGTCGGCACGGCCGCGACTGCCGGCGACGGCGCCACGGCTCTCACCGGCGCCATCACCCTGCTCGGCACCGGTGCGGCTACCGCAACCGGCCTGATCGGCAACGCCCAGCCGACCGATGGCCAGACCCTGACCGTCAACGGCAACACCATCACCTTCAAGGCGGGTTCGGCCCCGGCCGCCGCCGGCGTTCCCGCCGGTTCCGGCGTCCTGCGGCAATCTCGTGACCGACGGTCACAACACCACGGTCTATCTCGGCGACACCACCACCCCGCTGGCGACCGTCGCCGACCTCGCCAAGGCGATCGATCTCGCCAGCGGCGTCAACAAGGCCTTGATCACATGCGGCGTCGCGGCCATCTCGAACTCCTCGGGTACCGATGGCGCCGTCGCCGGTGGCATCCTCACCCTGACGACCGGCACCGGCGCCGATCTCGAGATCACCGGCAAGGCCGACTTCCTGAAGGCGCTCGGCCTGTCCACCGCGGTCGGCGCCGGCGACACCACGGTCTTCCAAGGCGCGCACCACCACGCTCGCGACGCTCGGCACTCTGGTTCGAGGCCGGCTCGACGCTGAACGTCAACGGCAAGACCATCACCTTCCGCAACGCGGCTCGCCCCGGCAGCTGCCAACGTTGCCACCGGCTCCGGCGTCATCGGCAACCTCGTCACCGACGGCAGCGGCAATTCCACCGTCTACCTGCAGGGCGCGACGATTGCCGATACCCTGAACGCCATCGACCTTGCCACCGGCGTCAAGACGGCGGCGAATGCCAGCGGCGCGGCCGTGCTGACCACCGCCACCGGCATCGCTGCCTCCTCGGTCTCCGCCAGCGGCACGTTGAAGCTCAGCACCGGAACGACGGCCGACCTGTCGATCACCGGCACGGGCAACGCGCTCGCCGCGCTCGGCCTCACCGGCGCCAGCGGCACCGATACCAGCTTCACGGCGGCTCGTACCGCCGGCGCAGGCGGCATCAACGGCAAGACCCTGAGCTTCACGTCGTTCAACGGCGGCACGGCGGTCGACGTCACCTTCGGCGACGGCACCGGCGGCACGGTCAAGACGCTGGACCAGCTCAACACCAAGCTGCAGGCCAACAACCAGACCGCGACCATCAACTCGGCCGGCAAGCTGACGATCTCCGGCGACCAACGACTACGCCTCCTCGACCCTCGGCTCGGTGGCGTCAGGTGGCGTGATCGGCGGCACGGTCGACCTCGTCGCTGGCGTTCTCGACCGCTCGGCGCCGGTCGTCGACGGCGCGGCGCAGGCCGTTCGCGGCAACCTGGTGAAGCAGTACAACGACATCCTGGCCCAGATCACCACCACGTCCCAGGATGCCTCGTTCAACGGCGTCAACCTGCTCGGAGGCGATCAGCTCAAGCTGACCTTCAACGAGACCGGCGAGGTCCACCCTGAACATCACCGGCGTCAACTTCAATGCGGCCGGTCTCGGTCTCGCCAATCTGGCGAGCGGCACCGACTTCATCGACAACGCCGCCACCAACAAGGTCGTCGCCAATCTGAGTGCGCTACCACCATCGCTGCGCACGCCAGGGCTCGGCACTGGGTTCGAACCTGTCGATCGTGCAGATCCGCCAGGACTTCTCCAAGAACCTGATCAACGTGCTGCAGACCGGCTCGTCCAACCTGACGCTGGCCGACACCAACGAGGAAGCGGCCAACAGCCAGGCGCTGTCGACCCGCCAGTCGATCGCGGTGTCCGCGCTCGCGCTCGCCAACACCTCGCAGCAGAGCGTGCTTCAGCTGCTCCGCTAAGCACAACTACGAGACCAACGATCAAGGCGGCGGGGGAAACCCCGCCGCCTCTCTGCCAGAAGATCGCGGGTGATCATGCCCGCGCCGTATCCTGAAAGGAAACGCCGATGCCGTTGAGAGTCGAGCTGAAGCCGTTTGAGCGCATCGTCATCGGTGAAACCGTCATCATCAATTCGGGCACCCGCACCTCATTCCTGATCGACGGCGAGGCGCCGATCCTTCGCGAGAGGGATACCGTGACCGCCGAGACCGCCAACACGCCGGCCAGGCGGCTCTATTTCTGCGTTCAGATGATGTATCTGAAAAACGACATTCCGCGCTACCGGGCTTCATATCTCGGTTTCGTCAGGGAGCTGCGCGAAAACTCGCCCGGTTCGCGCGACCTGATCGATGCCGCCAACAATCATGTTTCGGCCGGTTCGCTCTACAAGGCGCTCAAGGAAATCAGGAAATTGATGAAGCGCGAGGACGAGCTGCTGCCGACCTGAAGCGGCGGCCTGCGCCGTGATGGTGTATGCGATTCATCCGTATTTGCACGGAGAATGAAATTAACGCCGTCGTGAAACCCGTGGAGTTATCGGTTGCAGGGCAGAATGCAAACTAGGGCCTCAAGGTGACGCCGCAGAAACGGTCGATGCGTGCTGCTGGAAGGTGAATTTCCGGCCCCCGGGCCGCTGTTGTCTGACGCGAGCGGTTGACGGTCGACCGCAACATCTAGTTTGGAAGGCGTATTCTGATGGACGATTTGTTGCGGGAATTCCTGACGGAGACGAACGAGAGCCTGGACACAGTCGACAATCAGCTGGTGCGGTTCGAGCAGGATCCGAACGACACCAGGATTCTGGATAACATCTTCCGCCTGGTTCATACCATCAAGGGCACTTGCGGCTTTCTCGGCCTGCCGCGGCTCGAGGCGCTGGCCCATGCCGGCGAGACCCTGATGGACAAGTTCCGCGACGGCATGCCGGTCACCTCCGAAGCTGTGTCGCTGATCCTCTCCAGCATCGACCGGATCAAGGAAATTCTCGCCGGGCTCGAGGCCACCGAGGCCGAGCCCGAAGGCACGGATCAGGATCTAATCGATCCGCTGGTCGACCTGAGCATGCGCTCCTTCGATCCGGCAGCGGTTGCGCCGCCGCCGCAGCCCGCGGCCGAGCAGGGCACCCTGGTGCCGCAGATCCTGGAGCGTCCGCTGCGTCCCGGCGAGGTCTCGCTCGACGAACTGGAGCGTGCCTTCCACGAGACCGCGACCGAAGCCGCCGCGCCGGCGCCCACCCCCAGGCCCGACGCCGCGCCGGCACAGCCCGCCGCATCAACGAAAGAGAAGAGGCCCGCCGCCGCCAAATCGGTTGTTGAGGGCGAAGTTGCGGAAGCCGACAAGGTCGCCAACCAGTCGATCCGCGTCAACGTGGACACGCTGGAACATTTGATGACGATGGTGTCGGAACTGGTTCTGACCCGCAATCAGCTGCTGGAGATCTCGAGGCGCAACGAGGATACCGAGTTCAAGGTGCCGCTGCAGCGGCTGTCCAACGTCACCGCCGAACTGCAGGAAGGCGTCATGAAGACGCGGATGCAGCCGATCGGCAATGCCTGGCAGAAGCTGCCGCGCATCGTCCGCGACCTCGCCGGCGAACTCGGCAAGCAGATCGAACTGGAGATGCACGGCGCCGACACCGAGCTCGACCGGCAAGTGCTCGACCTGATCAAGGATCCGTTGACGCACATGGTGCGCAACTCCGCCGACCATGGCCTCGAAATCCCGGCCGAGCGCACAGCCTGCGGCAAGCCGGAGCAGGGCACCATCCGTCTGTCGGCCTATCACGAAGGCGGCCACATCATCATCTGCATCGCCGACAACGGCCGCGGCCTCAACACCGAGCGGATCAAGGCCAAGGCGATCGCCAACGGTCTCGTCACCGAGGCCGAACTCGAGAAGATGACCGAAGCCCAGATCCACAAATTCATCTTCGCGCCGGGCTTCTCCACCGCCGCCGCCATCACCTCGGTGTCCGGCCGCGGCGTCGGCATGGACGTGGTGCGCACCAATATCGACCAGATCGGCGGCACCATCGACGTCAAGTCGGTGGCCGGCGAGGGCTCCTCCGTCACCATCAAGATCCCGCTGACGCTCGCCATCGTCTCCGCCCTGATCGTCGAAGCCGCCGGCGACCGGTTTGCCATTCCCCAGCTCTCGGTGGTCGAACTGGTGCGCGCCCGCGCCAACTCCGAGCACCGCATCGAGCGCATCAAGGACACCGCGGTCCTGCGGCTGCGCAACAAGCTGCTGCCGCTGATGCATCTGAAGAAGCTGCTGAAGATCGACGACGGCAGCTCCTCCGACCCCGAGAACGGCTTCATCGTGGTCACCCAGGTCGGCAACCAGACCTTCGGCATCGTGGTCGACGGCGTGTTCCACACCGAGGAGATCGTGGTCAAGCCGATGTCGACCAAACTGCGCCACATCGACATGTTCTCCGGCAACACCATTCTGGGCGACGGCGCCGTGATCATGATCATCGATCCCAACGGCATCGCCAAGGCGCTCGGCGCCGCAGGCTCGGCCAGCCATCAGATCTCCGACGAGAACGCCGCCATGCGCGCCAGCGCCGCCGAGCAGATGACCTCGCTGCTGGTGTTCCGCGCCGGCACCAATCAGCCCAAGGCGGTCCCGCTCGGGCTGGTCACGCGCCTCGAGGAGATCGCCGTCGACAAGATCGAGCTCTCCAACGGCCGCTACATGGTGCAGTACCGCGACCAGCTGATGCCGCTGGTGCAGATGGAAGGCGTCAGCGTCCGGACCCAGGGCTCGCAGCCGATCCTGGTGTTCGCCGACGGCCGGCGCTCGATGGGTCTGGTGGTCGACGAGATCGTCGACATCGTCGAGGAGCGGCTCAACATCGAGGTGGCCGGCTCCAAAGACGGCATTCTGGGCTCCGCCGTGATCAAGGGCCAGGCCACCGAAGTGATCGACATCGGCCACTTCCTGCCGATGGCGTTCACCGACTGGTTCACCCGCAAGGAGATGGAGCCCTCGGCCTCGGCGCAATCGGTGCTGCTGGTCGACGACTCAGCGTTCTTCCGCAACATGCTGGCGCCGGTGCTCAAGGCCGCCGGCTACAAGGTGCGGGTGGCGTCCGACGCGCAGGAAGGCCTCCTTGCGCTGCGCTCGGGCCAGCTCTTCGACGTGGTGCTGACCGACATCGAAATGCCCGACATGAACGGGTTCGAATTCGCCGAGACGATCCGGGCCGATGCGCATCTGAGCGCGATGCCGATCATCGCACTGTCCTCGATCGTCTCTCCGGCGGCGATCGAGCGCGGCAAGCTCGCCGGCTTCCACGATTACGTCGCCAAGTTCGACCGCCCCGGCCTGATCGCGGCGCTGAAGGAACAGACCGCCGAACTCGACCGCGCGGCGGCATGAACGAGTTCAGCCTGACATGAAACAAGTTCAGCCTGACGGCTTGAGGTAAGACGGCTTGAGGTAAATCGACATGACCAGCATCACCGGCAAGAACGACAATATCGAGGGCGCGATGTCCGAATTCGTCACCGCGATGATTGGCGACCAGCTGTTCGGGCTGCCCATCTCGCGGGTGCAGGACGTGTTCATGCCGGAACGGCTGACCCGGGTGCCGCTGTCGCCGGGCGAGATCGCCGGCGTGCTCAATCTGCGCGGCCGCATCGTCACCGTGGTCGACATGCGCGCCCGGCTCGGTCTGCCCAGGAACGACGACGGCAAGCCGCCGATGGCGGTCGGCGTCGACCTGCGCGGCGAATCCTACGGCCTTCTGATCGACCAGATCGGCGAAGTCCTGAAACTCGCCGACGACGGCCGCGAGGAAAACCCCGTCAACCTCGATCCCCGCATGGCCAAGCTCGCCGGCGGCGTGCATCGCCTCGACGGCCAGCTCATGGTCGTGCTCGACGTCGATCGCGTGCTCGAAATCGTGCCCAAGACGTCACTTGCCGCGTAGCTTGCGTTGACATCATCACGGCCCAGCCGGGAGAGGATAGCCGAAATGAAAACGTGTCTGGTTGTCGATGATTCGAGCGTCATCCGAAAAATCGCAAGGCGCATCCTGGAAGAAATGGACTTCGACATCATCGAGGCCGAGGACGGCGAGCAGGCGCTCGAGGTCTGCAAGCGCGGCCTGCCCGACGCGGTCCTGCTCGACTGGAACATGCCGGTGATGGACGGTTTCGAATTCCTCATCGAGCTTCGCCGCCTGCCCGGCGGCGACGAGCCCAAGGTGGTGTTCTGCACCACCGAAAACGGCATCGACCATATTGCGCGCGCGCTGCACGCCGGCGCCAACGAATACATCATGAAGCCGTTCGACAAGGACATCGTCACTGCCAAGTTCCAGGAAGTAGGTTTGATCGCGATGCCGGCGTAGCCGGTTCCGGCGTTTCGAAAATCAGGCGATATCAATCCGAAATCATTTCGATCTATTTCGAGAGGCAGCCGCCAGTGACTCCACCCGATTACGAATATTTGCGCAAGCTTCTCAAGGACAGCTCCGGTCTCGATCTGTCGGCCGACAAGCAGTATTTGATTGAAAGCCGCCTGCTTCCGTTGTCGCGCAAATCCGGCCTGCCGGGCATCAGCGAACTCGTGCAAAAAATGAGGGGGGGATCGGCGCCGCTTATCGCCCAGGTGGTCGAGGCCATGACCACCAACGAGACGTTCTTCTTTCGCGACAAGGTTCCATTCGAGCACTTTCGCGATTCGATCATGCCGGAGATCCTGAAGACGCGTGCGAGCCGCAGGAGCGTTCGGATCTGGTGTGCCGCCGGCTCAACCGGCCAGGAGCCGTATTCGCTGGCGATGAGCCTGAAGGAGATGGGTGCCGTACTTTCGGGCTGGCGGGTCGAAATTCTCGCAACCGATATTTCCCAGGAAGTGCTGGAAAAATCCAGGGCCGGAATCTACAGCCAGTTCGAGGTCCAGCGCGGCCTGCCGATTCAGCTTTTGCTAAAGTATTTCAAGCAGACGGGAGAGTTCTGGCAGATCAATTCCGACATTCGGGCCATGGTTCAGCACCGGCCGCTCAATCTGCTGCACGATTTTTCCCAGCTCGGTACGTTCGACGTGATCTTCTGCCGCAACGTTCTGATCTACTTCGATCAGGACACCAAGATCAGCATCTTCAATCGCCTGGCCAAAGCCACCGAAGCCGACGGCTTTCTGGTGCTGGGCGCGGCGGAAACCGTGGTCGGGCTGACCGATGTCTTCAAGCCGTTCCCGGACCGGCGCGGTCTGTATCGGCCCAGTAACGCACGCGCGACACCGGCCAAACCGGCCGCCGCTGCGTTTGCCCCGAAGACCGCCGCGATGGCAGGCGCCGACCGATGACGGACTACGCCAAAGCACCGGAACGCGTCACGTTCAGCCGCGGCTATGATGTCTGCATCATGGGCATTGACGGAACCTGGCGACGGAATTGCCTGCTCAGGGCCATCTCCGACAACGACGCCATCCTGACCGTGGAAGGCTCCATCCAGGGTCTCAACCTCAAGGAATTCTTTATGTTGCTGTCGTCGACCGGCCTCGCCTACCGGCGATGCGAACTGGTCCGCGTCAACGGCGCCGAAATGGATGTTTCATTCCTGAAGGGCAAGAACAAGAAAAGAGGCCCGGACATGTCAAATCATGAGGCCCTGAGCGATGCCTGACCGGCGCCGAAGCCGGAAACTGCCGCAGCATTGATGAAGGCGACACGTCGGATTGCGGTGTGCTGTGGATGACGCCGCTGTCGAGATGCAGAGGCTCCGGTCCGGAAAGTAGGGTAGCGCCCTCAGGCGCGGCCGGCCAAGTGGAGCGGCCGGCGATCGCCAGCGGCTAAGGCACCGGTCTCGTGTCTGGTTGTCCTGGCGTCGAGCAGGATGTGAAGCGCGACGCCAAGACCGGCGCGGCATGTGCTCAGCGCGGCGCTGGTCTTCATGTAGCGCGGCGTGACGTCGTCCAGCACGACAATGTTCGCGGGAATATCCGCGTTGCCGAGAGCCGCTTCCCGCTCGAGAGCGGCTTCGATCAGCGCAATGCTTGCCTGGACGTGCTCGATCAGCGACAGCACATCCGAGACGATCGAATGATGTCCGTCGTTTCGATCCGCTGACTGGGTTGAAGCATCGCCGGCCGCCGCGTTCCGCATCACTGCTCTCCTTGCCTTCCCTTTTTAGGTCCGCTGCGCTACTTGTGCGTTAAGCCCGCGTCCCGTACAAATACGGGTGGGCGGAATCTGTTTTGCGGGTAACGATGCCCGCCGATTGTGCGTCTTTTTTTCCCGTCAATGGACAGTGGCACATGGCTGAGAAACCTGTCTCCAAGGGCGAGATCTTCGTGGTCGATGACGACCCCGCGGTCCGCGACACCCTGTCGATGGTGTTGTCGGCCGGTGGTTACCAGGTCATCTGTTTCGCGGACGGCGCGGCGCTGCTGGCGGTGGCGCGAACGCGGACTCCGGCCTGCATCCTGCTCGATGTTCATATTCCTGGCAAGTCCGGCCTCGATATCCTGAAGGAACTGCACGGCGAGGATTATCCGGCGCCGATCTTCATGATCTCCGGCCAGGGCGATATCGCCATGGCGGTCACCGCGATCAAGAACGGCGCACTGGACTTCATCGAAAAGCCGTTCCGGGGCAGCGAAATCGTGGCCCGGCTGGATGAGGCGATCGGCGCATATGCACGCCGCCATGCAGAAGAAGCCGCTTCAAAGAGTGCTGCACTGCATTTTCCGGGGCGGGAACCGCTGACGCGGCGGGAGCGCGAGGTGCTGGAGCAGTTCACCTCGGGTGCTTCCAACAAGGAAGCTGGACGCCACCTTGGAATCAGCCCGCGCACCATCGAGGATCATCGCGCCAACATCATGAAGAAGCTGGGCGCCCGCAATGCGGCCGACCTCATTCGAATTGTGATGACGGCCTCGCGCAGCTGAGCCTCTTGCTGTCGCCTGCGCGGCCTTCAGCCCGCCAGCGCCTTCCGGATCATTTCCGCCAAATCTGACTTGCGATAAGGCTTGGCGAGCAACAGCACACCGGTGTCGAGCCGGCCGTGATGAATGATGGCATTTTCGGTGTAGCCCGAGGTAAACAGCACCTTCAGTCCGGGCCTGCTTTTCGCCAGTTCGTCGGCAAGCTGGCGGCCGTTCATCGCGCCCGGCATGATCACGTCGGTAAACAGCAGATCGAACGGGTTGCCGGCTGCGACGATCGCCTGCGCTTCCGCCGCGGTCGCCGCATCCAGCGTGGCGTAGCCCAGCGTGTGCAGTTGCGTCAGCACATAGTCTCTGACCAGCTTGTCATCTTCAACGACGAGAATGGTTTCGTGGCCGCCCTGAATGGCCGCTGCACGGAGGTCCTCGGACGCCGGCTGATCGCTGGTGCCCGGCGGTAGATACATCCTGATCGTGGTGCCGTGGCCTTCCTCGCTGTAGATCCTGATGTGGCCGGCGGACTGCTTGACGAATCCCCAGACCATGCTGAGGCCGAGTCCGGTGCCCTTGCCGGGTCCCTTCGAGGTGAAGAACGGGTTGAACACCTTGTCGAGGATGGCGGTGGGAATGCCGGTCCCGGTATCGCTCACCGCAATCAGCACGTAGCGCCCGGGCCGGACGTCGCCTTGCAGATTGGCGTAGCTCTCGTCGAAGACGACCAAGCCGGTCTCGAGGATGAGCTTGCCGCCGTTAGGCATCGCATCGCGGGCGTTGAGCGCGAGATTCAGTATGGCGGTGGCAAGCTGGTTGGGATCCACGGTCGCGATGCATGTTTCGTCCGCGAATACCGATTCGATCTGGATATGCTCGCCGAGCGTCGGCCGCAGCAGTTTGGCGGTATCGATGATCAGCGTGTTGACGTCGGTCTCGCGTGGCTGCAGCGGCTGCTTGCGGGCGAACGCCAGCAGATGCTGGGTGAGATCCGCGCCTCGTGACGCGGCCTCGTCGATCATCCGCGTAATGGCGGCGAGCTGCGGCTCCTTCTCGACCGCCGCGGCGAGGATTTCGATGGTTCCCGTGATCACCGTCAGGATATTGTTGAAATCATGGGCGATGCCGCCGGTGAGCTGGCCGACGGCTTCCATTTTTTCGGCCTGCCGAATGCGGTCCTCGGCCGCGATCTTTTCGGTGAGGTCGCGGAAGAAGACATTGAACACCAGGCCACCGCGGCGGTTCAGTGCGGTGATGCTCATTTCGACCCTGAACTCAGCTCCGTCGCGCCGCAGGGCATCGCGCTCGATACGTTGCCCGAGGAACGTTTCTTTTCCGGTACTGAAGAAGCGCTCATGGGCCGCCTTCATGGCCGCGCGTTGGGCTTCCGGGACGATCAAGTCGACCAGGACCTTTCCAAGCACTTCCTCGCGGGGCCATCCGAAAATCTTCTCCGCCTGCGGATTCCAGTCCAGGATCCTGTCGTCCTCGTCGACCCGGACGAAGGCGTCGAGCGCGGTGTCGATGATGCCGCGCGCCAGTTGCTCGCTTTCGTGCAGCGCTTCCTGCGCGAGCCGGCTTTCGGTCATGTCGCGGCCAATGTAGAAATGCCGCCTGACCGGTTCGGACCAGGTGCCCATCCACGACAGCGTGACGAGCCGTCCGTCCTTGTGGACGTAACGCGAATCGAAGCTGCGCGTGCGCAGTCTGCGCCGCGCCGCGCGCATTCCATTGCGTGAAATCTCGAGGTCGTCGGGGTAAAGGAATTCGAGCGCGTTGCGACCGATCATTTCCGCCGGTGCATATCCCAGGATGGTTTCGCAGCTTGGACTCACCTGGATCACGATACCCTGGGGGTCCGTGACCATGATCAGGTCCTGGGAGGTTTCAAAGATGCGGCGGCGTTCCTCGATCTGCTGGCGGAGCGCGTGCTGGGTTCGCCTGCTTTCGGTGATGTCGCGCGCGGTCTTCGAGGCGCCGATGATCGCCCCGGACGGGGACTTGATCGGGGATATGCTGAGCGAAACCTCCAGCCGCCGGCCATCCTTGCACTGCCGAATTGTTTCATAGTGCTCGATGGTTTCGCCCCACCCGATCCTGCGCAGGATGTCTTGCACCTCCGGCGTTCGGTCTGATGGCACGATGATGTCGATGCTCTTGCCGACCGCTTCGGCGGCGGAAAATCCGAACAGGCGTTCCGCGGCCGGATTCCAGCCGGTGATTGTACCGTCGAGGGTTTTGGTCACGATGGCGTCGTTGGAGGATTCGACGGCGGCGCCGAACAGGCGCTCGCGCGCGGCGAAATGGTCGCGCGCGGCTTCGGTGCGGCGATGGTCCTCAACTTCGCGTTCCAGCGCTTCGGCCTTTGCATTGGCTTCGCCCATCACGCGGGCGAAGGCGCGCGCCAAAACCCCGGTCTCGCCGCCAGCGTCGACCGAAATGGTGGCCGCACCGCTGCGGCCGGCGGCTTCGACTGCCGCCGTCAATTGCCTGATCGGCCGGGTCAGCGACCTCGCAATGAAGAAGGCCAGCACGGCCGCGCACAGAACGGCGATCAGTCCGACCAGCAGCGAACTGTTCCGGATGGCCGCGGCCGGCGCCATGAACACCGCGTTGGGAACATGCTCGATGGCGGCGACCCATTCGCTGCCGGCCAGGCGGGCGGGAGCGAGTGCTGTTCCGCCCGGGCGTCCGCCCCGATCGGGCAGCATCTGCGAGACGCTTCGCTGGGCGCCCAGCGACGAACTGAGGTACGGGAAATCGTTCAGCCAATTGGTCGGCTTGTCGAACTGCGCGCCGAATTCCCGGGAGCGGTCGGGGTGAACCAGGTAGTTGCCCCGGCCGTCAACCAGATACACCTCCTCGCCGGGGCGTACCGAATTTCTTACCCGATTGAGCGCGGTCCGCATGTCGACATTGATGATGACGATCGCGAACGGCTTGCCGTCGGGCGCCCGTACCGGCTTCGCGATCAGCAAGGTCGGCACATGCGGCGTCTCGACGACGCCGTCCTCGCCATTCAGACTGATCGGCGAAACATATACTTCGTTCGCGGCCAGGTTGATCGTGTCCCTGAAATAGGGCGCGTCGCCGACTTGCCGCAGCTCCGTTTGCGGAACGACGCGTACAGCGCCGTTCGGTCCGGAGCGGTCGACGCGAACGATTTCCCGATGACCGTCCTCCACCCCTATCAATCGCAGCGAATAGGCTGGCTTGATCGCCATCTGCGCGGCCAGTCGACCTTCCAGCCGCTCGCGCCAGAGCGCCTCGGTGGTTTGATCGGTCGGATCAACTCCGCCATTGAGGCGAGCGCGCATCAGCCCGCTGACCGCCCCCAGGTTTTGAAAGGTGGTGATATCCCCGGGGGCGCTTTGAACGTGGAATTCCAGCTCGGAAGCGACGAAGCGCGAATGCGTCTCGATTCGATCGAGCACGCGGGGCAGCAGCGCCTGCTCGAGGTTGCGATAGCTCAACCAGCCGACCGCGGAGACTGTGACCGCAACAAGCAGGATCATCGCGACGGCTAGTCGGGCTGCAAGCGTCATCCTGGTCTTCGCGCCACTCTGGTCCTGCCCTGGTGCACGGGCAGGCCGGGACGACCAACGCTGTTCCGCTTCATGGGCCGTGAGCAACCTCGTTGCGGCCATCGCCGGCGACGACAACGCTGTGGCCGGCCCGTTCCAGCAAAAGCCGGATCGTCGCCTGCACCGCACTGTCATCGTCCACGATCAGGATTTTTGCCACGGCCCGCGCCCCTGGTCCGAATCTGCAATCAATGCCTACGCCGGCCTGCATGGTTCACTGGATTTGCGTTCGCGTGCAAGTGCTTCCCGGCGCTGCCGATTGGCCGACATGGGAAAAGCCACCGCTGCGAAGCACTTCATCTGCACGATGCAGTGCAGACAGGATCGGAAAACCGCGCACTGCGCCAATTTGATTCGTCCGCCATGCGGAAAAACGCATCGAGCCAGGGAGCGGCTGGTTGTTCGAATTCAATCCCTCACGACGGCCTGCATCGCACTCCCGCTCAGCCGCTGAGATACTCCGGATAACGCGCGCGGATGCTGTCGAGATAATTCAGCGTGCCGGAAAGATGGATGCGCAGATGTCCCTGCGCATCATCGGCCTTGCCTTCGGCGATCGCCCTGGCGATCAGTTTGTGGTGCCGCACGATGTCCTGCGCCTTGCCGGGCGTGGGCAGATGCAGCCGGCGCAACCGGTCGATATGACCGCCGCGGCTGCGCACCAGCGCCCACAGATCCTGCTTGCCGGCGGCGGCATAGAGCCGCGCGTGAAAATCATTGTCGGCGGCCATGAACTTCTCGAAGTCGCCGGCCCTGGCGAATTGCTGCTGGCGCGCGATGGTCGCCTTGAGCTCGGCGCCGAAGGCTGCATCGGGATTGCCGGCGAGCAGGCGCACGATCTCCAGTTCGAGCGCCTGCCGCAGGAAATGCGCCTGCTCGGCCAGCCGCACGTCGATCCGGCTGACCACTGTGGCATGCTGCGGGAACACCTCGACCAGCCCCTCTTCGTCGAGCCGCATCAAGGCGTCGCGGATCGGCGTCGAACTCACCCCGAACTGCGCGGCCAGCACGGCGCGCGACAGCGGCGACCCCGGCGGCAACACCAGCGAAGTGATCATTTCGCGCAACCGCTCGAACACCTGGGGGGCTGCCTGGCGATCGCGATCCAGCCGCTCGGGGGCGTGAGCGGGCGGGGGGCGTGCAGCATCCTGGAGTGAGCTCATGGGTCGGCCGATCGGGCTCCGGAATCATGGAGCGCTTGCTTGAGCGGCACTAATATATTAGTGCATTGCCGTCAGGTCAACGACATCGCGTCGGAGAAATGGGGCACGCAGTCCTGATCCGCAGGATGGGCTGAGTTCTTCGCGAAACCCATCACAACATCCGGGAACAATGATGGGTATCGCTTCGCTCAACCCATCCTACGAGGTGGTGCCGAAATGACTGACAAGAAAATGACCGCCGAAAACCTGCGCAGCGCGCGCTGGTTCGCGCCGGACGACCTGCGCGCCTTCGGCCACCGCTCGCGCGCCATGCAGATGGGCTATGCGCCGGAGGAGTGGAAGGGCCGTCCTGTCATCGCGATCCTCAACACCTGGTCGGACGCGCAACCCTGCCACATGCACTTCAAGAGCCGGGTCGACGACGTCAAGCGCGGCGTGCTGATGGCCGGTGGCTTTCCGATGGAATTGCCGGCGCTGTCGCTGTCGGAATCGTTCTTGAAGCCGACTACCATGCTCTACCGCAACATGCTGGCGATGGACGCCGAGGAACTCTTGCGCGGTCATCCCGTCGATGGGGTGGTGCTGATGGGCGGCTGCGACAAGACCACGCCGGGCCTGTTGCTCGGCGCCACCTCGATGAATCTGCCGACGATCTACCTTCCGGCCGGGCCCATGCTGCGCGGCAACTGGAAAGGCAAGACGCTCGGCTCCGGCTCCGATGCCTGGAAATACTGGGACGAGCGCCGCGCCGGCAAGATTTCCGACAAGGACTGGGTCGACGTCGAGGCCGGCATTGCGCGCAGCTACGGCACCTGCATGACCATGGGCACGGCGTCGACCATGACCGCGATCGCCGAGTCCATCGGCATGACCCTGCCGGGCGCGTCCTCGATTCCCGCGGCCGACGCCGGCCACATCCGCATGGCCTCGGAATGCGGCCGCCGGATCGTGGAGATGGTGTGGGAGGATCTCACTCCGCAAAAAATCCAGTCGCGAAAGGCGTTCGAAAACGCCATCGTGGTGGCGATGGCGATGGGCTGCTCGACCAATGCAATCATTCACCTGATCGCACAGGCCCGCCGCGCCGGCCAGGACATCGGTCTCGACGATTTTGAAATCGCCAGCCGCAAGGTGCCGGTGATCGCGAACGTCCGGCCAAGCGGCGACAAATACCTGATGGAGGATTTCTATTATGCCGGCGGGCTGCCGGCGCTGATGAGCCGCATCAGGGAGCATCTGCATCTCGATGTCATGACGGTGACTGGCCAGACGCTGGGCGAAAACCTCAAGGGCGCCGAGGTCCATAATGACGACGTCATCCGCACCGTCGAAAACCCGATCTATGCCGAGGGCGCGCTGGCGGTGCTGAAGGGCAATCTCGCGCCCGATGGCTGCGTGATAAAACCCAGCGCCTGCGAGCCGCGTTTTCTGAAACATACCGGGCCGGCGCTGGTGTTCGACGACTATCCCGCGATGAAGAAGGCGATCGACGACCCCGATCTCGACGTCACGGCCGACCATGTGCTGATCCTGCGCAATGCCGGGCCGCAGGGCGGGCCGGGCATGCCGGAATGGGGCATGCTGCCGATCCCGACCAAGCTCGTAAAGCAGGGCGTGCGCGACATGGTGCGGCTGTCGGATGCCCGCATGAGCGGCACCAGCTACGGCGCCTGCATCCTGCATGTCGCGCCGGAATCCTATATCGGCGGACCGCTGGCGCTGGTGCGCAACGGCGACCTCATTACGCTGGATGTCGCTGCGCGCACCATCAATCTCGATGTGCCGGAGGCCGAACTGGCAAAGCGCCGCGCTGCCTGGAAGCCGCCGGAGACCCGCTTCGAGCGCGGCTATGGCTGGATGTTCACCAGGCATATCAAGCAGGCCAATGAAGGCTGTGACTTTGATTTTCTCGAAACCGGCTTTGGCAAGCCGGTCGACGAGCCTTCGATCTACTAACCGTCGTTCCGGGGCGTTGCGAAGCATCGAACCCGGAACCTCGAGATTCCGGGCTCGCGCTTCGCGCGCCCCGGAATGACAACACAGGGATTGGAAACCATGACCAAACTCAGCGACGCCACCCGCGCAAAACTGAAAACCATCTCGACCGCCACCGTCGCCACCGCGCTGTTCAAGCGCGGCTTTCGCACCCAATGCATTCAGGATGTGCATCCGCTCGGTCCCGACCAGCCGACGCTGGTCGGCGAGGCCTTCACGCTGCGCTACATGCCGGCGCGGGAAGACCTCAACAAGCTCGACGTGTTTCGCGACCGCTCCCATCCGCAGCGCAAGGCGATTGAAGATTGTCCGCCCGGTGCGGTGCTGGTGATGGACAGCCGCAAGGACGCCCGCGCCGCGTCCGCCGGCGCCATCCTGGTGACGCGCCTGATGCAGCGCGGCGTCGCCGGCGTCGTCACTGACGGCGGTTTTCGCGATTCGGCGGAAATTGCAAAACTCGGTTTCCCGGCGTTCCACCAGCGGCCGAGTGCGCCGACCAATCTCACCCTGCACCAGGCGATCGAGATCAACTGCCCCATCGGCTGCGGCGACGCGCCGGTGTTTCCCGGCGACGTGATTCTGGGCGACAGCGACGGTGTGATCGTGATCCCGGCGCATCTCGCCGACGAGATCGCCAATGAAGCGTTTGAAATGACCGCGTTCGAGGATTTTGTCACCGAGCAGGTACAAAACGGCCGCGGCATTTTCGGGCTGTATCCCGCAACCGACGAGCAGACGCTGGTCGATTTCGCGGCATGGCGAAAGGCGACCGGGCGATAGCCGACCACAAGCTGGCCGTCAGAGCCGGTGTTCGGCGTGAACGGGCATGATTGGGCATCGGCGCGGTAGACGGCGTCACACCTCTCCCTTCTCTGCCATCCCCACCGCCCACAGCGCGAAGGCGTAGGCGATCGCGACTTCGTCGAGGCGGTTGAAACGGCCGGACGCGCCGCCATGGCCGGCGCCCATATTGGTGCGCAGCAGCACCGGCCCGCCGCCGCTCATGGTGGCGCGCAGCCGCGCGATCCACTTTGCCGGTTCCCAGTAGGTGACGCGCGGATCGGTCAGCCCGCCCATGGCCAGAATCGCCGGATAGGGCTTGGCCGCGACATTGTCGTAGGGCGAATACGATAAAATGGTGCGAAAATCCTGCGCGCTCTCGATCGGGTTGCCCCATTCCGGCCATTCCGGCGGCGTCAGCGGCAAGGTGTCGTCGAGCATCGTATTCAGCACGTCGACGAACGGCACTTCCGCAACGATGCCGGCGAACAATTCGCCCGCGCGGTTGGCGACCGCTCCCATCAGCATGCCGCCGGCGCTGCCGCCATGCCCGACGATGCGCTTTGCACCCGTATACTTCTCCTCGATCAGTGCGCGGCCGGCGGCGGCAAAATCATCAAAGCTGTTGGTCTTCCTGTCGCGCTTGCCGTCGAGGTACCAGCCCCAGCCCTTGTCGGCGCCGCCGCGGATATGGGCGATGGCATAGACAAAGCCGCGATCGACCAGCGACAGCCGGTTGGCCGAGAACGACGCCGGCATCGCCATGCCGTAGGAGCCGTAGCCGTAGAGCAATAGCGGCGCGCGGCCGTCGCGCTTGAGGTCCTTGGCGTGCAGGATCGACACCGGCACCTGCGCGCCGTCATGCGAGTTCGCCATGATCCGCGTCGTGACGTAATCGGCGGGGTCGTGGCCGGAGGGGATCTCCTGGCGCTTGCGCAAAATTCGGGTACGGGTCGCCATGTCGTAATCGTATACTTCCGACGGCGTCGTCATCGAGGAATAGGCAAAGCGCAGATTGGTGGTGTCGAATTCATAGCCGCCCATGGTGTCGAGCGAATAGGCCGCCTCGTCGAAGGCGATGGCGTGTTCGTTACCATCGGCCATGTCGCGGATGACGATCGACGGCAGCGCGTTGGCGCGCTCCAGCCGCACCATGTGGCCGGCATAGAGCTCGACGTCGAGAATGTAGACGCCTTCGCGGTACGGAATGAAGTCGCGCCAGTTGGCGCGTTCCGGCGCGGCCAGCGGCGCGGTCGCCACCTTGAAGTCGATGGCGCCATCGGCATTGGTGAGGATGAACAATTCTTCGCCGCGGTCAGTGACCGAATATTGCACGCCTTCCTCGCGCGCCGCGACCAGAAGCGGCGCCGCATCGGGATCGCCGAGATCGACCAGCCGATGCTCCGAGGTTTCGTGGTCGCCGCCGGCAATCACGCAGAAGCGGCCGCTGGAGCTCTCATGGATATGGGTGAACCAGCCGGAATCCTGCTCCTCGTAGACCAGCGCGTCGTCGGCCTGCGGCGTGCCGAGGCGATGGCGCCAGACCTGCATTGGGCGGTGGTTGTCGTCGAGCTTGACGTAGAAGAAGCTTTTGCAATCCGCGCTCCACACCACCGCGCCGTCGGTCTCCTCGACCAGATCGTCGAGATCGGCGCCGCTGTCCCAGTCGCGCACGCGGATCGAAAAATATTCCGAGCCCTTGATGTCGGCGCTCCAGGCCACCAGCCGGTGATCCGGCGAATGCCGGCTGCCGCCGAACTTGAAATATTTCTGGTCCGCCGCCAGCTGGTCGCCGTCGAGCACGATTCTGGTTTCGCCGCCGGCGCGCGGCATGCGGCCGAACAATTCATGCTGCCCGCCCTCGCGGAATTTGCGCAAGTAGGCCCAGGGACCGTCGGGCGCGGGCACGCTGGAATCCTCTTCCTTGATCCGTCCCCGCATTTCCGCAACCAGCGCCTTCTGCAGGGCCGCGGTGTGGCCCAGCAGGCTTTCGGTGTAGTCGTTCTCCGCTTCGAGATGGTTGCGGATATCCGGATCCAGCACCGAGGGGTCGCGCAGTACCTCCTGCCAGTTGGCGTCCTTCAGCCAGGCATAATCGTCAATGACGGCAATGCCGTGCGTGGTGAAGGCATGCGGCCGGCGGGGCGCAACAGGGGCGGGGGCTGAAGCCAGTTTGGCTTTCGGTTGCGTCACTCGGTTCCTCATTCGACGCGGCGAGCAGGGGCCGCGGTCCTCACCACGCTATATCGGGTTTCGCCGGCGGATTGCCAGAAGCGCGGTGGTTAGGCCAGAAGCACATTCCGTCCTCATCCTGTCAGGATGAGGACCGGGTGTGGCCGCTTGCCCGCATCTTGTTGCCCGGCGCCATGTATGGTTAGGCTTTTCCGCAATTGCTTCCGAAAGGAACCATGCTCTTCAATTCCTACCCATTCATCTTCCTGTTCCTGCCGGTCGCCCTGGCCGGCTATTTCCTGTCCAGCCGGCTAGGCTCGCTGGCGCCGGCGATCTGGTTGGCGCTGGCGTCGCTGGCGTTTTATTCCGTCAGCAACTGGCAGTTCGTGGCGCTGCTGGTGGGCTCGATCGCATTCAACTACGCCATCGGCTGGCTGTTGATCGCATGGCCGCTGTCGCCGGGGCCGCGATATGCGGCCCTCACCGCCGGCGTCGCCGGCGATCTCGCGGTGCTCGGCTATTTCAAATATGCCGGCTTTTTCGCCGCCAATCTCAATGCGCTGTTCTCGACCGGCCTTGCAATCAATGTGCTGCTGCCGGTCGGCATCTCCTTCTATACCTTTACCCAGATCGCGTTCCTGGTCGACGCCTACAGGGGCAATGTCGCGCGCTATGCGCTGCCGCATTACGCGCTGTTCGTGACCTACTTTCCGCATCTGATCGCCGGACCGATCCTGCATCACCGCGACATGATCCCGCAATTCGAGCGCGCGGAAGCCAGGCGGCCGGATCCGCACCTGATTCTGTGCGGGCTGATCATCTTCGGCATCGGCCTGTTCAAGAAGACGTGCCTTGCCGACGGCATCCAGCCGCTGGTCTCGCTCGCCTTCGGTCCCAATACGCCGACCTTCGACCAGGCCTGGCTCGGCGCGCTCGCCTACACTTTCCAGCTCTATTTCGACTTTTCCGGCTATTCCGACATGGCGATCGGAATCTCCCTGATGTTCGGCATCTTCCTGCCGCTCAATTTCAATTCGCCTTACAAGGCGACCTCCATCATCGACTTCTGGCGGCGCTGGCACATGACGCTGTCGCAATTTTTGCGGGACTACCTCTACATCCCGCTCGGCGGCAACCGCCGCGGCCCCGCGCTGCGTTATGTCAACCTTGGCATCACCATGGTGCTCGGCGGGCTCTGGCACGGCGCGGCCTGGACGTTTGTCATCTGGGGCGCGCTGCATGGCGCCTATCTCTGCGTCAATCACGCCTGGAACCGGTTCGGTCCCACAGTTGCTCCGCGCTTCGCGCGCGCGGCTGACGTCGCCGGATTCATCCTGACGTTTCTGGCCGTGGTCGTCGCCTGGGTGTTCTTCCGCGCCGACAACCTCCCGGCGGCGATTGATGTGCTGTCGAGGATGGCCGATCCTTCCCGCATCGCCTTCGGCCGCCTCGAAATCGCGCAAGCCGTCTTCATCGCCATCTATGCCGCGATCGCCTGGTTCGGGCCGAACACGCAGGCCGTCATGGGTTACGATCACGCCAACCGGAAAGTGGGCGAGGGGCTCAGCGGCTGGAAAATGCGGCCCCGGTTCATCTATGCAACCGCTGTCGTGCTGGCGTTCGGAATTCTCGGAATCCGGCAGCACAGCGAATTCATCTATTTCAGGTTTTGATGGATAATCCGGGAAAATATCTGCCGAGGTTTTTGGGTGCGGTCGCCCTCGTCATCCTGTCCGCCGTCGCCCTGAACTACGTCGTCGATCCCCTGCAACTATTCCGCCCGGCTCGCGTTTTCGCTGCGATGTATTCGTCGGACAGCCGCTTGCAGGGCGCCGGACTGATCCGCAGCCAGCAGTTCGACGCCGTCTTCATGGGCACCTCGCTTGCGCTTCACTACCGCCAGAGCGATATCGACCGGCATCTCGGCGTCCGCTCGCTGAAGCTGACGATGACGGGTTCCAATTCCAGGGAGCAAGGTTTCGTGCTTGCCGCGGCGCTCGAGCGCCATCCCGGGCGGGTGATCTGGCAGATGGACGACTGGATCTTTCGCGACGCTCCGGAGATAGACGCCGATCGATACCTCCCGGCCGACCTTTACCGGAGAAACGCCAGGGGTATCGCAAGCTATCTGTTCGGCGGCGCCATGGCGCGCGAGTCGCTGTGGATACTGGCGCGGTCGATTCCGCCGCTGCGGCCGCTGGTGGCGCTGCTGACCAACGGCGTGATGTTCACATTCTCGATTCCCGACGTCGATGACATCAATGTGCTGCGGCCGGATTTTGACGTGCCGGGATTCTACAACGCCGGGCGCGCGATGGCCGCCTTCGCGCGCCTCACCGACCCCGCACGCAGCCGCCACCTCACCGAGGGTTATGATTACGATGCCATGGTCCGGAATTTCGAGCGCGACGCCGCAGACCTGATCGCGGGCAATCCCGACGTGAAGTTCGACATCTTTTTTACACCCTATTCGATCCTGCAATTCTTGGCGATGCGGGACGCCTCGCCTGCGACCCTGAAGATCGTCTACGATTTCTCCGCCTATGCCGCGCAGCGACTGCTGCAGTTCCCGAACGTTACCTTGCATGATTTCCGCGAGGCGAGGGAGATCACGCATGACCTCGACAATTACGGCGACGTGATCCATCACTCGCCCGCAATCGACCTCGAGGTGCTCGCGATGCTTCGCGACGGAAAATACCGGCTCGATCGCTCGGCGCCGACCGCCTCGCTCGACCGACTCAAGGCGCAGGTCGAGGCGTACCGGCTCGAGCCGCTGCGCTGATCAGCGCACATCCATCCGGAATCCGGCGCAACCTGGTTCGGGTGGGCCATTCAATCCGATGCTGATGCAGTGCCTGGGGTTTCCAGCCAGAATGTCCGGCAGGGCGGTAAAGGTACTGTCGCCCCTTTGCTCCAGGCGAGACAGCGCCTGCCAGAGATTTTCATGGAGTTTTCCCTCCGACTTCTCGTTGGGGTGAAGCCGAACCGCCATGCGATTGCGAACGCCGAGCGCCGGCATGTAATATGATAGCGAAAACACCGGTTCGTAGACGTGAGGGGTGTGGGCTTCGAGGATCACGGGCGTATCGGGCGACGCCTTGGCCGCGTCGACGACGCGTTGCAACTCGCCGTAGAACAGATCCGTCGTCCCGATGTTGGTGCGGACGGCTTCAACCAGCGGCAGGGTCCTCTTGATCGGGACGGCCAGCACTGCAAATAGCAGGACTATCGCGACCGCGAATTGCGCGCGGTCGATCGTTCGTTTCCGAAGCAACGGACGGATTTCGCGTGAAAGATAGCAGGCAAGGATGCAACACGTCAGCGGAACCAGCAACATCGCCGGGAAATCGTAGCGGTTATATTTTGGAAACCCGGACCGATAGAGCGCGCATTGCGCGGCGTAGCTGACGAGCAGAAATCCGTATGCGCCGAGAGCCCCGCGCGAATCCGCGATCCACGCCGTCATCGACTTGCGCGGGATCATGCCCGATATCCAGAGCAATGCGAACGGAACGACAATCAGCCACCAGGTTCGCACGACCGCCGTGAAAAAGCCGATCGCGCCGAACGAAAGCGTTTGCCAGGGTCCGATGGTGTTTGCGTAGTAATCGGTGCCCGCCGCGAGGACCTGTCTGCTCACCACGAGGACGATGCCGCCGATACAGGCAAGCATGATCAGCGAAAGCAATCCGATCAACAGCGGCGACAGTCTCTTGCCGATGCCGGCCCAGACGAAAATGACGGCGGGGCCAAGGACGAGTGGGATGAAAGTTTCCTTCAGGCCGACCAGCGCAATGGTGGCGAGCGCCAGCACGATCGCATTCAGGTTCCTGGTCCGAGCCGAATCGGAATGCAGGATAAAGTCGGTTGCGAAAACCATGACCCCGATGCAGCCGGCGCCATAAATCTCCGAAGGACCCAGCCGCGACCAGACCTCGGCCCACAAGGGGAGGATCGCGATCCAGATGGTCAAGGCGCCGCCGAGCCAGACGCCGACGAACCTGCGAATCACCCACCAGATTGAGCTGAGGAACAGCGCGAAGCAGAGGGTGCGGGCCAGATACCAGAGATGGACGTTGGCGCCCCAAAGCCACGTCTCGATCAGCATGAACAGATAGTAGGTCGGCCGGAAACGTCCGGTCTGGATCCCGACCTCGGTTTTTGTCAGCAGCGTATTCCAGATCTCGCCGAACGGAAGGTCCAGGTCAGGCCCGAGGAAGTAAAAAACCACATGATCGTCGACCAGGCTCCAATTGGCCTGATAGATCTGCCGGCCAGTCAGCAGAAAGGAAAGCGCGATAGATAGCGCGGCGATGACCAGAAAGGTCACCCATCGGCGCGGGAAGAGATACGGGCGAGCCGATCCATGACGGGCGCTCCGATCGGAGCTCCATCGGTTGCCATCTCAACCCTTCGCCAGTTGACGCCGGTGGGCGCAATTCAGGCGGCGATAGTTCCATCTCGACAGGGTAGTCACAGCAGCGGCCGGAAGCCATCGCAGTATCAATTTCCTGGCACGCCAGCCGATGTCGCCGACCTCGCTCACGTCTCCCGGGCCGACCTCCGCGGATGCAACGGCCGCCGGCAGCGACGAACGGATGGCAGCGCTCGCATACAGGATCGTATTGTATCTGTACCAGGGTTCGACGTTCTTGTCGGACCGAAATGCCGGGCGGACAACGTCGTAAGCCTCGTAGCCTTTCGCCTTGAAGAGGTGCTGCCAGAATGACAGAGGCCTCTCGTTGATGTGGTTTTCTCCTCCCTGACCGGGGGCGCTGCGGAGAAAAGGACCATGTCGGCATGCGCCACCAGGGAGGAGACGAAAGTCTCCGAACAGGATTTGGGCAAATGTTCTGCGACCTCGAGGCAGCTCACAAGGTCGAAGCGGCGCTGCAGATCGAATGGCGTGGAAAGATCGACCGCCGAAAAATTCTGAACGGGTATCAGCAACAGATCCCGGCGAACATAGGGTCCGTCCACCCCGTGAACCGTCGCTACGCCGGCGGCCTGCCATTCGCGAAGCCATGCCCCCCGTCCGCACCCGACGTCCAGGATGGAGCTTACATTGAGCATCGGCACAAGAAGCTTGCTGAAACGCTTCGCGGAAGCGATCGAGCCTCGCTCGATATACTCGAAGAACTCCTCGGTATATTCGTGCAGCGCGCTCATTCGGCGGAACGCCGCTCAACGGCATCGATAATGAATAGCGGCCGGTTCTTGGTGCTCAGATAAATTCGGCCGACGTATTCGCCGATCACGCTCAACGCGATCAGCTGGAAAAATGAAACCACCATTATGGAGATCATCAGACTGGTCCATCCAGGCACTACCTCGAGATAGATCCATGCGTAAATCGAGTAAGCCGAAATTCCAATCAAGGCGAGCAGCAGCGCGACGGCCGCGAGCGAAGAGAATCGCAACAATACCATGGAGTAACCAAGAAACGCATCCGCCGCGAAGCGGAGCATCTTGAAGAGAGGGTATTTGGTCGAGCCGGCAAAGCGTTCCTGCCGGTCATACGGGAAAGGCAACTGCTTGAATCCAACCGAGGCGACCATTCCCCGGATGAAGCGATCGCGCTCGGGCATCTGGGCGATGATGTCGGCAATCCGCCGCGACATCAGCCTGAAATCCCCGGTATCGACCGGGATCAGGATATCGGTCGAACTCTCGAGCAAGCGGTAGAACAGGCTTGCAGTGGCGGTCTTGAACCAGGTTTCCCCGGCCCGGCTTCTGCGCTGGCCATAAACAACGTCAGCCCCGCTGTCGCGCATGATCCTGAGCATGTCACCGAGCAGTTCGGGCGGGTCCTGCAGGTCGGCATCGATGACCAGAACCGTCCGTCCCCTGACCGCGGACAGTCCGGCCGTGAGAGCGACCTGGTGTCCGTAATTCCGGGAGAGCTTGATCGCGACGATATTCGGGTGGGCCTCGATCCCGGAAGTTATCGCCTTCCAGGTGCCGTCGGTCGAACCATCGTCGACCAGGATCAGTTCATAGTCCTTGCCGACCGCCGACTCGGCGCTCTCGCAGCAGCGTCGGATCAACTCCGACAGTCCCGTCTCCTCGTTGAAACACGGAACGACGATCGAGAGCGCGAGCAGGTCCGCTTGCTGCTGCAAGGCGTCCTGCGTTGACGGCCCGAGGATCATGTAATGGGTCTCGCGTGAAGCTTGGGCTTATCCCGCACCAGAGTAGAATTCAACCCGGAAATCGCGCCAAGCGTTTTTCCGCGCAAGCGACTTTACGCCGCCGCACGCGAGCATTACGCTCTCTGCCGAGCGTGACGGTATTGGCGGCATCGGACCTGGCATCGTGGAATGACTCCCTCAGCGAACCCCGGCGATGCGGTCGGGACCGAGTTTACCCGCGATGAGGTTGATGAAGCCTATCCAGCCGGATATGAACTTCACTACTGGCACTGTGCCCGCAGCGCCATTGTGAGGGACTATGTCGGGGCCTGTTGCCGGGCTGGCGACACGGTTCTTGAAATCGGGTCATCCCGGGGTCACTATGTGCGCGTGCTTCGGGCAGCCGGATTCAATGCCTATGGCTGCGACCTCGGCAATCCTTCGATTCATGAAGACGTGCGGGCGTTCGTCTTTCCGAACACCGGTTTTGCGGATCTGGACGAAAATCTGCGGCGTCGCGTGACCGCGGTTCTTCTGCTCGATGTGCTGGAGCACATCGAGCGTCCGTCGGACTTCCTGTCGTCCATCATGGAGGCGCTGCCGGCGGTTGCTTCGGTCATCATTGCGGTCCCGGCGCGCCAGGAGTTGTGGTCGAACTACGACGAGCATTTTCGCCATTTCCTGCGCTACGACATCAGCAGGCTTCGCGACGTGGTTCGGGATTCGCATCTCCGGATCGAAAGCTGGAGCTATTTCTTCCACGCGCTCTACGTTCCGGCATGGATCCTGAAAAGGCTGGGCTTGAAGCGGGGTACGGCGTTTCCGGCACCGAGGGGCAATTTCTGGCTGCACAGGTGGCTCGGGCGCATGTTCTGGCTGGAGAGCCGGTTGATGCCGAAAGGGCTCTTCGGCACGTCGCTGATTTGCGTGTGTACGCCGCAGCGCCGAAGCAGGAACTCGTCCTGACCCTTGGCGTTTCAGCTATTCCGCAACCTCGCCCCGGCGCCGGCGCCGAATACCGGGATCTGGTTCACCGCCAGCACCACCGCAAACGTGATCGCCAGCATCGCGATGCCCAGCACCGAGATCGCGGCGAGATCGCCGCTCTCGTTCAGATCGTAGATCAGCACCGAGAGCACCTTGGTCTGCGACGTGAACAATATGACCGCCGCCGATAATTCGCGCATCACCCCGATGAAGATGAAGCACCAGGTCGCGATCACGCCGGTGCGCAGCAGGGGGGCGGTGATCTGGCGCAGCGACTGCAGGCGGGTGGCGCCGAGAATCCGGCTGGCGTCCTCCAGTTCAGGATGGATGGTGGCGAACGCCGCCTGCAATTGCTGATAGGCCGACGGCAGGTTGATGGTGAGAAACGCGATCAGCAGGATCCACAGCGTGCCGTACAGCACGAAGGGCGGCCGCGTGTAGCTGAGGAACAGCCCGACGCCGAGCACGATGCCGGGCACCGCAACGGGGGCGGTAGCGAGAAAGCCGAGCAGGCGGTGCCCCGCGATCACCCGGCGCGTGGTGACGTAGGCGATCACCAGCGCCAGAATGGTGCCGACCGTCGCGGTCGCGGTGCCGAGGATCACGGTGTTCTTCAGTGCCAGTTGCGTCGACGACAGTTCGGTGAAGACGAAGATGAAGTTATGCAGCGTCATCGTCGATGGCGTCGCCAGCGTGGTCGCGTTCGGCGAGAACGCGGCATTGAGCAGCGCGAAATACGGCAAAAACACCGGGCTCAGCAGGATCAGCAGGCAGAAACCCAGTGCCACCCAGCGCCAGCCGCCCATCTCGACCCGGCGCGGCGCGCCATATTTGCCGCCGACCACCGAATAGCCGCGCCGTCCCAGGATGAATTTTTGCGCCTGCAGCAGCAGGATGGTCAGCAGCAGCAGCGGCACCGCGGCGGCTGCCGCCAGTTCGAGTTTCGGCGGATACTGGAACAGGCTCCATATCTTGGTGGTTATGGTGTGAAAACCGGCCGGCAGCGCCAGGATCGCGGGCGAGCCGAACAGTGTCATCGCCTGCAGGAACGCGATCAGCGCGCCGGCCACCAGCGCCGGCAGCGCCAGCGGAATGGTGACGCGCCGCGCCGTGGTCCAGGCCTTGCCGCCGAGGATCGCGGAAGCGTCTTCCAGTTCCCCCGGCATGTTGTCGAGCGCATTGGCCACCAGCACGAACACGAAGGGAAAAGTGTAGCAGGAAATCACAAAGATGATTCCGGTCATCGAATAGATGTTGAACAGATGCTCGCCGGAATCCTGGCCGGTCAGGAAACGATAGAGCTGGTTGAGCAGCCCGCTGTTCGGTGCCGCCAGCAACTCCCATGCGACAGCGCCGAGAAACGGCGGGGTCACGAACGAGGCCGTCACCAGCGCGCGAATAAACTGCCGCCCGGGCATGTCGGTGCGCGACACCAGCCAGCCCATCGGTGCGGCGACCACGCAGCAGATGATGGCGGAGCTGGTGGCGATGATGGCGGTGGTGAGCAGCGGATCGAGAAAATCCGGATCGGTGAACAAGGTGACAAAATTCTGCAGGGTGGCGCGGCCGGCCTTGTCCGAGAACGCGTAGAGCGCCAGCCACGACATCGGCAGCACGATCAGGATGATCAGGCACGCCGCAAACAGCGCCAGCACCGGCCTGGTCCAGTCGAATTTGCCCTTGCTGGCGTCGATGGTGGTGGTGGGTCATATGCCTGCCAATCAAAATCTCTTTGTCATTCCGGGGCGCGCGTTAGCGCGAACCCGGAATCTCTCGAGTATTCCGGGTCTGGTCCTTCGGACCATCCCGGAATGACAGCAGAGAACGAGCGCGGGTCAACTCACACCCGAAACAGCTTCGCATAACGCGTCTTGATCTCCTCGGCCATTTTCTCGACCCCCACCGCGTCCTCCTTCATCAGCTTGATGTCGGAAATTTTTCGCCTTCCCGGCTTCGATTGCACCTGCGCATGCGCCGAGTATTGCGCGGTGTAGTCGGTAAAGAATTGCTGGGTTTCGCGGGTATGCAGCCACGCCTGAAACAGCCGGGCTGCGTTGGGATGAGGTGCTGTGGCAAAAATTCCGGTCGGGCCGGAGATCGTCGGCGAGCCTTCGCCCGGATAGACCGGCTCGATCGGCTGGCCGGCTTCCTTGAGCAGAATCACGCCGTATTCGTTGCCGTCGGCCATCACTGCGCGCTCGCCGAGCGCGAGCTTTTTCGGCGGGTCGGTCGAGGACTGCACCTGCATCACGCGCTGCTTCGACAGTTTTTCCAGATATTCCCAGCCGAGTTCGCGGACCAGCTGGAAGGTCGCGGTCATGATGGTGCCGCTATAGGCGGGATGGCCTTTTACCATTTTGCCTGCCCATTTCGGGTCGAGCAAATCCGCAAAGCTCTTTGGCGCGTCCTCGGGCTTCACCAGGTTGGTGTTGTAGGCGATCGACGACAGATAGATGCGCGACGTTGCGGACATGCCGTCGGGGTCGCGAAATGCGGGGAGAAAATGCTGCGCGATGTCTTCGCTGACGAACGGCGCCAGCCAGCCGTTCCTCTTCCAGCTGATGAAATGCGAGGCATCCGAACTGTTGATCACGTCGACGCTGCGGATGCCCGAGCCAAACTCCTGGTCGACCCGTTGAAACAGCCGCTCCGAGCCGGAACGCTCGATCTGCACGCTGATACCCGGATATTTCGCCTCGAACGCCTTGCCGAGTTTTTCGCCGACCGGAAGATCCATCGACGAGTAGAAAATCACCTTTGCTTCCTTGCGCGCGGCCTCGATCAGCGCCGGCGTGATCGCCACCGGCTCCGGTGCCGCCGCCCTTGCAGGGGCAGCGAACACGGTGAGCCCGAGGGCCGCCGAGCCCTTTATCAGATAGCGCCGGCTGAGTTTCTTTCGCATCGGGGTTCCCTTGGCACCCATCTCTCATCCGTCATTGCGAGCGCAGCGAAGCAATCCATGGCAGCAACAGCAAAGTATGGATTGCTTCGTCGCGGAGCCTGTCATCGCGCATTCGCGCGACCCGTTGGCTCCTCGCAATGACGGTATCAACACTCAGGATTTGGTCTCTCACACCCGAAAAATCTTCTGGTACCTCGCCTTGATCTCCTCGCTCTGCTTCTCCGCGCCCTCGGCGTCTTCCTTCATCAGTTTGATGTCGGCCAGCGGCTTGCGGCCGGAATGTTCCTTGACCTGGCCGTGCAGCGAGCGCAATCCGCCGGCGTCGACCACGATCCGTTGCGCCTCCGGGGTAAAGCAGTAATTCTGGAACAGCTTTGCCGCGTTGGGATTCGGCGCCGCCTTGAAGATGCCGTTCGGCCCGACGATGAACGGCGTGCCCTCGGACGGATAGACCACCTCGACCGGCTGGCCGGCCTCCTTGAGCAGCAAGACGTTGTATTCGGTGCCGTCGGCCATCACGCTGCGCTCGCCGAGCGAGAGTTTTTTCGGCGGATCGGTCGCCGACTGCACCTGCATGACGTTCTGCTTTGCCAGCTGCTCGTAATACTCCCAGCCGATGTCGCGGACCATCTCAAACGTCGCCGTCAAGATGGTGCCGCTGTAGCCGGGATGCGCCTTGACCATTTTGCCCTTCCATTTGGGATCGAGCAGGTCCTTGAAGCTTGTCGGCGCGTCCTCCGCCTTCACCAGCCTGGTGTTGTAGGCGATCGGGCTCAGCGTGGCGCGGAAGCCGGCATAGGTGCCGTCGGCGTCGCGATGCTCAGGCTTGTAATGCCTGGCCACGTCCTCGGGCACGTAGGGCAGCAGCAAGCCCTGCCGCTTCCACGCCAGCAGATGTGCGGCGTCGGACGAGTTGGCGATATCCACGGCGTGGACGTTGCTGGCATATTCCTGGCCGATGCGCTGGAACACCCGCTCGGCGCCGGTGCGCTCCACGCGCACCTCGATGCCGGCGAACTTCGCCTTGAAGGCGGCGGCGATCTTTTCCGACACCGACAGGTCGATCGAAGTGTACCAGACCACCTTGCCTTCCTTTTTCGCCGCCTCGATCAGTTGCGGCGTGATGGTCTCGGCGGCCGGCGCCTGCGCGCGGGCCGGCGATGCGAAGACGGTGCCGAGCGCCAGCGCGGAAGAGCGTTTGAGAACATCGCGCCTTGAAATCTTCCTGTTCATTTGCGTCCTCCTGTTCGCCTGTTATCGGCTCAGCGCCCGGCAGCGCTCCGGCGGCAGCGTCAGCCAGACTTCGGTGCCCCTGGCAACGGCGTTCTCCGTCGACGTAACGACGCGCAGCGTCGTGCCGTCAGATGTTTCGACCAGGTAATCGCGGCTCGCGCCCAAAAACACCTGGCGCGTCACGGTAGCCTTGACGGTGTTGTCCGGCGACGTCGGCGCCTGCGTCGCAAGCCGGATGTCGTGCTGGCGGATCGCGACCGCGCCGCTCTGGCCGGGTGCCAGCTTCGCGCCCGTCACCCGCAGCGCCGCGCCTGCGAAATCGATGTGATTGTCGTCCCGGGCTGCTCCCTTGATCACATTGCTGGCGCCGATGAAGCGGGCGACGAATTCCGATTGCGGCCGGTCATAGATGTCTTCCGGCGTGCCGAGCTGTTCGATCCGGCCGGCATTCATCACCGCGATCAGATCGGCCGTTGTCATCGCCTCGGACTGGTCGTGGGTGACGTAAACCGTGGTGTAGCGGTATTCGTCGTGCAGCCTGCGAATCTCGAAGCGCATTTCCTCGCGCAGATTGGCGTCGAGATTCGACAAGGGCTCGTCGAGCAGCAGGGTTTCCGGTTCGACGATCAGCGCGCGCGCCAGCGCCACGCGCTGCTGCTGTCCGCCGGACAGTTCGCCGGGATAGCGCTGCGCCAGAATTTCGAGTTTTGTGGCTTTCAGGATGACGTCGAGCTTTTTGGCGATGGCGTCGCGATCCATCTTCCGCAGGCGCAGCCCGTAGACGATGTTTTCCGCCACCGTCATGTGCGGCCACAGCGCGTAGCTCTGAAAGATCATCGACATCTTGCGCTGCTCGGGCGGCAGCGTGCGCGCCTTCGAGGACACCAGCCGGTCGCCGACATGGATCTCGCCGTCGGAAGGTTCCAAAAACCCGGCCAGCAGCCGCAGCGTCGTGGTCTTGCCGCAGCCGGACGGGCCGAGCAGGCAGACCAGCTGCCCATGGTCGATCCGCAGCGAGACATCATCGACCACCGCCAGCGGTCCAAATCGCCTGGTCAGGCCGCGCAAATCGACGGACGCCAATCAAGTTCCTCCCACGCCTCGCGCCATTGTCGGCCGCTTATTTATCGCTGGATCAATATAAGCACGGATGATGGGGTGGCGGGAAGGCGGGGCTAGCTCAGAACTTTCGTCCATTTTGCATGACGCAATGGCTCGATGTCTCAGCAGTGACGGTGAGCCCCCTCTCCCACAAGGAGAGGGTTGGGGTGAGGGGTTACGGTCTATCGATAGACCTGAACCCCTCACCCGCATCGCATCTGGCGATGCGATCCGACCTCTCCCACAAGGGGAGAGGTGGCACCGGGATCGGCGCGGCGGTTAGTATCCGAAGCAAAGCCTCACGCCCCCACACTCGCTCCCAGCCACTCGATCGCGGCTTCCGTTCCGCCCTTGCCGTGCGGAATGCCCAGCGCATTCAGCCCGACCTCGATCACGCCCAGCGTCCCCAAAATCATCGGCGCGTTGACGTGGCCCATATGGGCAATGCGAAAGGCCTGGCCGGCGAGTTCGCCGATGCCGACGCCGAGAACGACGCCGCATTTTTCCTTGCAATAGCGCTGCAGCGCCACCGGGTCGTGGCCGTTGGACATCATCACGGTCGTCACCGTGTTGGAGCGTTCGTTCGGCTCCGCGACATTGAAGCCGAGCACCTGGCCCTCGGCCCACACCGCGACCGCGCGGCGCACCGCTTCGGCCAGCAGCCGATGGCGCAGGAACACGTTGTCGAGTTTTTCCTCGTACAGCATGTTGACGGCCTGGCGCAGCGCGAACAGCAGATGCACCGGGGCGGTGCCGGCATATTTGCGGTAATGCTCGGCACCCTCGCGTTCGGTCCAGTCCCAATAGGGGGTGCGCAGGCCAGCGGTCTTGTGCACCTCGCGGGCGCGGTCGTTGGCGGCGACGAAACCGAGGCCGGGCGGCGCCATCAGACCTTTTTGCGAGCCGGACACCGCGACGTCGATGCCCCAGGCGTCCATCTCGAACGGCATGCAGCCGAGCGAGGCCACCGCATCGACCATGAACAGCGCCGGATGGCCGGCGGCCTTGATCGCCTTGCCGATCGCCTCGATGTCATTATACGCGCCCGAGGCGGTGTCGACCTGCACCGCGAGGATCGCCTTGATCTGATGATCCCGGTCCTTGCGCAGCCGGGCTTCGACCTCACTGGGGCGGATGGCGCGGCGCCAGTCGCCCTTCAGCACCTCGACGTCGGCGCCCATGGCGGCTGCGGCATTGCCCCAGCCGATCGCAAACCGGCCGCTTTCCAGCACCAGCACCTTGTCGCCGCGCGACAGCACGTTGGAGAGTGTGGCTTCCCACGCGCCATGGCCGTTGGCGATATAGATGTAGGAGCGGCCCTTGGTGGCAAACAATTTCGAGAGATCGCGCAGCAGGCTGTCGGTCATGCCGACCATCTCTTCGGAATAGATATCCAGCGCCGGGCGATGCATCGCGCGGAGCACTTCGTCGGGCATGGTGGTGGGCCCGGGGATCGCCAGAAACTCCCGGCCCGCGCGAACGGTCATTGTTCTTGTTCCTTGTTGGATCTGCTCAGGCAGGGATGCCGGGGAATGACGGGGAATTCAAGTCGGAATGAGATGATAATGGATCGATCCGTCATTGCGAGGCGCGAAGCGACGAAGCAATCATTTGGGCAGATTCTTCCTGGTGTCGCTGTGGATTGCTTCGCTTCGCTCGCAATGACGACGATTCCTAAGCCGCCCGCCACCGCCTGCCAGATCTGGTCCTTGATCTCGGTCGTCGCGGGGCTCGCCATCACGGCGGCCGGGCCGGTCCGCCTCGCGCAGGCTTCGACCAGCCGCAAGATCCACACCTCGCCGTCGGTGTAATAGCGATCGCCGCCGCCGTTGCGCCCGTTCATCGTCGGCCCCACGCCCGTCACCTGGTATTTCGCTTCCACCATCCCGGCAGCTTCCAGATTGCTGGCGAGAAAATCCCGTTCGGCGTCGATATCGGCAGCGATGTGGTGGGTGACGGCGCCGGTCAGATGGCTGACGCCGACGCCCTTGTCGAAAGCGGCGTCGCCGAGCCATACCGGGCGCCCTTCCTGGCCCTGGTCCAGCACCTTCCAGAACCGCACATGGTGGCGATGATCGGGGCTGCGTCCGTCCGGCTTTTCGAACGCGAGGTCCTCTTTGCGTCCGAGATAATACAGAGGGCTCACGGGCGCATCGCGATAGGGCCGGTCGAGCAGCACGCTGCCGACGATCTCGATCGACGATTTGAGCGTGACCGGATCGGCGGGATACCAGCCGGCGGCGTGCATGGCGCACAGCACGTCCTTGTTGTCGCCGACCAGCCCGACATTGATGGCATCGCCGGGAATCCCCTGCGCCGTGCGCGTCACCATCGGCAAACTGGCGAGCCCCTTCTGGTGCTCGTAATGGGTCCAGAGCGCCGGCAGCACGATATAGGCGGCAAGCGCCCAGGCGATGACAACCAGCAGCGCAGCCAGCGCGGCGCGCTTCAGCAGCCGGTTTCCCGGCGACGTTGTCGATGCGGCGTCATCGGTGTCGGACAATTTTCGCCCCCGCGGTCAGCTGGAAGGATAGCACGCCGAAGGAGGCGCGCTACCGCCTGGTCTCGCGGCAGCCGGCGGCTTCGGCGTCCTCGACCGAGCAGAACCAGCGCGTGCCCTTGCCGATATGCATCCGGATCTTGGCGTACCAGCGGCTGGTCGGCTTGTGATAGATGCATTCGCCGGAGCGGTTGACGTTGCCCTTGATGGTGCAATCGGGCGAGGGCGCCACCGGTCCCGACGCCGAGGCCAGCAGGATCGCCAGCGCGCCTTCGGGCGCTTTGGCGGCGCCCAGTATCGCGGTCTTCTTGTTGCGGACCCGCCAGTCCCAGGGCGCGATGAAGGCGCCCTGCCACATCCCGGCCTTGGCCTCGCGCGCGGCCTTTTCGTCCGGCTCGTAGTCGCGCGAAATGCGTGCGAAGGCCAGCGCCCAGCCGCTCTTCACCATCCATTTCTGGATGTCCTCGCCGTCGACCTCGCAGCGCGCCACCTGGCGGCCGCGGCGGTCGGTGGCGCGCGTGCGGCAGGTCCAGACCTTGCCGTCGGCATGCTTGATCAACTCGTCGCGCGCCGCCACGCCGCAGGTCCAGCGCTCGCCGACTTGTTGAGGCAGAGCTGGTCGACCGACGGCGCATCGATGCCGCCGAGCCGGATTCGCGTCGAACCGATCTGGACGTTATCGCCCTCGCGGACTTTTGCGACCCCGGTGATGTCGGCGGCACTTGCGATCGCCGGCAGCAGCAAAGCCGGCAGCGCGGCCAGGAATTTCATGTTCATGCAAACAGCCGGGTGCAATGGGAAAAATCGAAACATGCGCGCGGATTGTGGTGCGGATTGGGCCCGCATGCCAGCAGTGGCGGCGGCGTGTGCTTTCAACTTAATGCGATGATCTCGCTTACCCTCCCCTGGAGGGGGAGGGTCGCTCGCGAAGCGAGCGGGGTGGGGTGAAGGCTCTCGCCTTGCGCGGTGCTCGGGTTGATGGACCTTCACCCCACCCCGTCTCGCATCTCGCTGCGCTCGATGCGAGCCGACCCTCCCCCTCCAGGGGAGGGTGAAGAAAAGCCGCGCCTCGCTACGCTTTCCCCTTCCCCATCATCGCCTTTCGCGCCAGCGAAAGGCCCATCAGCACGAAGGCCGAGGTGACTTCGGGGCCGCCGACCAGGATTCGCGTCGGGGTCTTCATCTTGTTCCATTCATAGGCCTTGAACGGCCCGTGCCGGCCGCCCTCGCCGGTACTCGTCACGATGCAATGCAGCGCCGGCGCAAAACTCGCGACCTCAGCCCCGAGATGGCCGAGCGCGATCAGCGCCAGGGCTGCGTCGAACGCGTTCATCTCGCGCGCGATCAGTTCGGTCTGCACATAGGCCAGCACTTTTGCGCGGATTCACCTCGAACGCGCCGTCGGGATCGATCGCGGCCTGGGCTGCCGGCGGCAGGCCGGCGAAGGCGGCATGGCAGCGGCCGAAATAGGCGCAATACAGCTCCGGCAGATAATAGATATGCGAACGCGGATTGGCAAAACTGCCGGATTGCGCCAGCCGTTTCTGGAAGCCGATGATGCGGTGGATGGTGGCGAGCCGCTTCGGCGTCTCCAAAATCTTCCAGCGCGCAAAATTGCGAAAACTGACTTCGAGGATGTCGAGATTGAGCGTCGGATCGAGGTCGTTGCCGAACGGCCGTTCGCCGGCGAGATTGTCGATCCAGGTGACGACGCCGCCCTCGTAATCGATGTTGTCGTTGAGCGGCACCGTCACCTTGGGCTCGTTGACGCCTTCGGCGACCTGGTAGCCGGCATAGAAGTCGAGCAGCGGCTGGTCCAGGATCGGATCGGTTGAGCCGGCCTGGGTCGCCGCCGAGAACGCGCAGGCGGTGGTGTCGCAGTCCGGCACGTAGATGCCGAAACCGAGGTCCTGCTTGATCTGCGCAAAAAACTTCGAGAAGCGCGGATGCGGCAGCGGCGCCAGCGCGGTGATGACGTTATAGGGCGTGCCGTCGAAGCCGCGCACCTCTTCAGCGCTGGTGGTCAGACAAAACTCCACCATTTCCGAAATCGCGCGGCGCGACGCGCTGGCCTGCTCCGGCGAGGCGAGGCCGGTCTCCGCAAAACTCAAGAGCGCCTCGGTGAAGAAGGCGTCGTAATAGGCCGAGCGGTGGCGGATCTGCATCGGCTCCCACATCGGCTCGGCGATGCCCTTCCAGGGCGGGTTGATCAGCGCGCGCGCCGGCGAGCGGGCGATGAACACCCGCGCCAGATTGAACAGCAGCGTCGAATTCTTGTAGCCGCGCGAGTTCAGCCCGGTCAGCGCCATCGCCATCTCGCGCCCGCGCAGATCGGGGTCGCCGATCAGGTTGAACGCGGCATAGGTCGGAATGAAACCGTTCTTGCCGAACGAGCGTAAGAGATGCGCGCCGCAGTTCTTGATCACGCTTTCGATCTTGCTCAGATCCGGCGCGCGCGACGGTGTTGGCTGCAGCCCCGGCCGGGGATGGCTGAGCTCGATGCCGTCGAGCAGTTCCGCCACAGGCGCGCCGATCGCGGCCCAGTCCGGCTCGGCATCGTCGCGGGCGCGCGTCAGCGCCGCGCGCAGGCGTTTCAGCCTCGGTTCGTCGCGCAATTCCAGGAGCCCGGTCCGCCGCAGCAAGGGCCGCAGCGCCGGATTGCCCAGCGCGGTCCGAAAGAATTTGCCGAGATGCGGATCGCCGCCCCGGTATTTCAGCAGCAGGGGATCGCAGACGTCATACAGCGACGGCCCGGCCTTGGGCACCGTCAGTGCGCGGTAGGTGGCCCCGGCAATGTGCTGGAATGTCATGGAATCTCTGTCCCGCGGGCCATTTGCACGTCCCGCCAGGCCGCCCCGGCGCCTCAGCCATCGGCCCCGAGTTCCTGCAAGTGCTTGAAAAACTACACGAAAGCCCGCGAAATACAAATGTGACCGGGGTCACAGCGCGGGCCCGGGTTTTGGCGTCATTCTGGGCCCGCAATGTCAGTTCCGCGACAGCTTCAACTCTTTGTAATTACAGTTGAAATGCGAGAAGTCCGGCCTGCATGGCCGCATTCGACAAACGAGGTTGCCGGACATGGCTCCACAGGTTAAGGCTTTCTTTGTTGCGGTGCCGCAAATTGAGCGTAATTGGACGACACACGTCCGGCACCCCCTCAAACCTAATTGGAATTGGCGCGACTAAAAGGTCGTGCCTGTGACCGATGACAGGAATGAACCGATGACCATGAGCCCGTTTCGATTTTCCCGCCGCACCCTCACCATGGCCGCTGCCCTGGTCGGCGTGGTGTCGCTGGCGATCGGCGCCCATGCCGCGCTGAACAAGCGCTCGCTGGATGCGGCTCGCGCGGTGGCGTTCGAACCGGCAGGCGACGTTGCCGAAAAATCCTCGCGGATCGCGCTGGTGATCGGCAACGGCCATTATCCCGATGCTCACGCGCCGCTGGCGCAGCCGATCAACGACGCCCGCGCGCTGACCGCGACCCTGCGCCAGAGCGGTTTCGACGTCGAGGTGGTCGAGGACGCCACCCGCGACGACATGCGCCGCGCCATCGCGCGGCTGAAGGCCAAGGTCAGGCCGGACAGCGTAGTGATGCTGTATTTCGGCGGCTACGGCATCGAGGCCCGCCGCGAGAGCTACATGATCCCGGTCGACGCCGTGATCTGGAAGGAAAGTGACGTCCGCCGCGACGGCATCAGCATCGAAGCCGTTTTGGCCGAGCTGAAGGAGCAGGGCGCGAACACCAAGCTGGTCGTGGTCGATGCTTCCCGCCGCAACCCCTGGGAGCGCCGCTTCCGCGCCTTCTCCCACGGCCTCGCGCCGATCAACGCCCCCGACAACGCGCTGGTGCTGTCGTCGGCCACCCCCGGCAAGGTCGCCGACGATTCGAACGGCGCCCACAGCGTGCTGATGACCGAACTGCTCAATCATCTGAACTCGCAAGGCTCGGCATCGAGACCGCCTTCAACAAAACCCGCATCGCCATCGCGCGCGCGTCCGATGGCGAACAGGTGCCGTCGGTGTCGTCGTCGCTCGTCGAAGACGTCCGCTTCGCCGCCGCCGACAAGGCGGGAAGCTAAGTCTAACAAGCACCACTCTCATCCCGTCGCCCCTGCGCACGCAGGGCCCATACCCCGCGGCCCCTCGGCTCGAGCACAGCTGTTCGACGATCTTCCCAAACCACAAGCACCTGTGGTTATGGGCCCCTGCGTTCGCACTAGGGTTTCTACACATTTTCGAAGGCTCTGCCAGCGACGATGATTTGGAAACGAGCCACTCCGTTGTGGAAGGTGATTGGTCCGGGTGGCCGATGCGAGGCGTAGCCTGTCCATCCGCCGAGCTTGGCGATGATCCATGCCGCCCACTGCAGGGTGTAGGCCCGATGCGGGTTGTTCTGAAGCTCAGTCCTGCCTTTCATGGTTTTGTTGATGGCGGCAAGTGCTTCGATTTCTTCCGGGGTGAAGGCGCATTTGACTGGCAATTGTTTACCGCCATTGCGGGCTTGAACGAGCTGAATGACGATACATGCCGCTTTAGTGGCGATCGCCACGAGCTTGATCAGAGCTTCGGCGCTTTCCAGCTGACTTTCCTCGATACGCAGACCCTGGTTCTTCAGCGAGCGAAAGAGCTGTTCGATGATCCAGCGCTGCTTGTACCAAGAGACGATCCGCCAGGCATCGGCCGCATTGGCGATCGAATGAGTGGTCAAGAGCAGCCAATGAATGGGCTCGGCCCCCTTCGGAGGGTGCAACTCGACGACTTCCACGAAGCTGACTGCGACGCGCTCCGGCAGGTCCTTCACGCCGGGTCGTGCCGGCCGCTTAAGCAGGACGTTCCGTAGCGCATGGACAGATCAGCCTGGCGGCCACGACGATCCATCCGCTGCGGCAGATCGATCACCGCCTTGTCGCAGAAGCGGGCTCGCTCAACTGCTTGATAAAGTGTTCTGCCGTCGGCCAGCGCGTGATCATGCATGGCCCACGTCAGCAGATGGACGTTGTCGCCGGGTGTCAACGCCCAATGCGCAAAGAACTCCCCCTCGCGGTCATTGACGACGGTGATCATGCGTGCCGCAGCCAGAACCTCGCATCCCTGCTCGGCCGTCGTCACCCAGCGCGCCAACTCCTTGTGGGCCAAATCCCGCTGGTCGTGAGGGATCTTGACCTTGCCCCTACGCGTCCATACCTTGCCGCCGGTGAGGCCGAGACAGGCTCCGCTGTCGGCATCGACCGCCATCATGGCATGCAGCAACACGCCGCGGGCATTGCCTTTGCCGACTTCACCCAGTCCACGCCGATGTCCCTGCCGCGTCTGGAACTTGACCTCGCTGGTGTCCTGGATCGCCAGCACATGACGCCCGCCGACCACGGTCGCCGTCTGCCTGCTCCAGCCTTCAATCAGTTGATCGGTGGTGACCTGCGGATTGTTCACGAACCGCCAGTACGCCATGTACGCGGCCCAGTCTCCCCGCGCCATCTGGCGCAAGCAGACGCTGCGCGTACAAAGCATAGCCCGCAGAAGCGTCGCCCCCTTTTATCGAGGCGAACGTCGCCAAACTCGCCCAGTGACAAATCCGGCTCTCGCTGCATCTACGACGCTCCTTCGAATCAAAGCGTCAGAAACAGAATCATACAAGCCGCAAAGACGGCACAACATCATGACACCCGAGTCAATTTGCCGCGCAAGATGTGCAGAAACCCTAGTGCGTCGCAGGGGCGACGAGGGTTGGGAGTTCCGCAGGGGCGACGAGGGTGGGTTGCCCCGCAGGGGCAACCGCATGGCCCTTCATTCAACGATCAAATCGCAGAGATCGCGCCACTCCAAATTCTCGCGCTCGATCAGTTCGATCTTCCAGTCCCGCTTCCAGCGTTTCAATTGCTTTTCCCGCGCGATCGCTTCATCCGCGCGCTGATAGGCTTCGACATAAACCAGCCGATAGACGCCGTATGCCTTGACGAACGACGAGCCCTCGCCGCCCCGATGCTCCTCCATCCGCTTCCGCAGCGATCTGGTCACCCCGATATACAGGGTCCCGTGCCGCCGGCTCGCGAGGATGTAGACGTAATACATGTGCGAAACGCCGGGTAAATAAGGTCAATATCCAAAACTATATCATCCCGTCGCCCCTGCGAACGCAGGGGCCCATACCCCGCGGCCGCTCGGTTCAAGCACAGCTGTTTGACGATCTTCCCAAACCACAAGCACCTGTGGTTATGGGCCCCTGCGTTCGCAGGGGCGACGAGGGTTGGGAGTTCCGCAGGGGCGACGAGGGTGGGTTGCCCGCAGGGGCAACCGCATGGCCCTTCATTCAACGATCAAATCGCAGAGATCGCGCCATTCCAGATTCTCGCGCTCGATCAACTCGATCTTCCAGTCCCGCTTCCAGCGTTTAAATTGCTTCTCCCGCGCGATCGCTTCATCCGCGCGCTGGTAGGCTTCGACATACACCAGCCGATAGACGCCATACGCCTTGACGAACGACGAGCCCTCACCGCCCCGATGCTCCTCCATCCGCTTCCGCAGCGATCTGGTCACCCCGATATACAGGGTCCCGTGCCGCCGGCTCGCGAGGATGTAAACGTAATACATGCGCGAAACGCCGGTGTTGCTAAGACCATAACCTACCACGACCGTCGCCCCTGCGCACGCAGGGGCCCATACGCCGCGGCCGCTCGGTTCAAGCACGGCTGTTCGACGATCTTCCCATCACCACACCCGCCTGTGGTTATGGGCCCCTGCGTTCGCAGGGGCGACGAGGGAGGGTTGCTACTTCTTCGCCTCCGACGCCGAAACCATCACCGGCCGCACCGGGTCGCCTTCGCGCAGCAGCGCGCCGGCGCGGGCCACCACGGTGTCGCCTTCCTCGATGCCCTTCTTGATTTCGACCTGGCCGCCCGACATCAGCCCGACCTCGACCAGCCGGGTCTCGACCCGCGCCGACCGCACCACCTGCACCACGGTGCCGGCCGAGCCGTACAGGATCGCGGTCAGCGGCACCGCGATGCCGCAGCTCTGCCCGGTCCGGATCAGCGCCCGCGCCGACGAATTCACCAGCAGCCGGCGCGGCAGCCCCACGCCGACGAACACCTGGCCGAGCTGGCTGTTGGGCTCGATGGTGGAGGCGATCCGCCGCACCCGCCCGTCAACCTCGCCGGTGCCGATGATCTTGATCCGCGCGGTCTGGCCGATCGCAAGCTTGGTGATGTCGCGCACCGGCACCATGCCGACCAGGTCGAACTCGCTGCGCGCGATGATCGAAAACAGCGCCTCGCCCTTGGCGCCCGCGATCGATCCGATCACCGCCGAGGAGGCCGAGATCAGCCCCGCCACCGGCGCCTGCAGCACCTGCAATCCGCCCTCGGGCAGCGTCAGCCGCGCCAGCGTCTGCCCGGCGGTGACGGTATCGCCCGGCTCGGCCAGGATTTCCGACACTTTCAGCCCCTGCCGCTCGGGCCGCACAGAAGTCTCCTCCCGCGCGATCAGGATCCCGGACACCTCGACGATATTGCCGAAACAGGACTTTGCCGCCTTGAAGACGGTGACCGCGGCGCCCTTCGGGGCGGGTTCGGGGTCGTCGGCGGCGAAAGCGGGGGTGGCGAGGAGGAGGGCGGCGGCGATGGCCGGGGCGAGGAGTTTGCTTGGAAGGTGCAGCGCGGTGAGGTGCTTCATCTGCAATACAATCCCGTTTCGTGGCCTATCGATATCAGAAGGCTGATGGCGGAGCCAGTGCTTCACAGATTGCTCATCCCGGCGGTTGGACACGAAATCGCTACCGACCCTAACCCCTCTATGAAGGCACGCCGAGCACACTATGGAGTGGAGGAGGGACTGTTTCGCGCAATCGCCATTTTATGGAGATTGGTGCGTCGCCTTCCCACGAAACGAAATCAACTTCGCCACAGTAAATGAAAGGTGTCGGCTTCGAGCCTATCTTCTTCGTTGCTCTCACGAAGAGATGAACTCGCTTTCCCTGAGCCCGGTGATTGCTAGAATCTGCCCATGCTTCGAATCTCGTTTGGTGCGGTTTTGGCTCTGCCAAGCGAACTCGCGGTCGGATAAGAAGTGGTCCGCGTATCGATGATCGGTGTTCATGTCTTGCTTCGCCAAGGTAACCAGAAGAAAGACCTCCGGATCTTGGACGATAAACCCCGCGTTCCAGATTGCTTGGCTAAAACTCAAACCGTACGCCGGCGCTATCGCGTCGCGCGCATATCGCCCCCAAATCTGCAACCCTTTCTGAGAAGACGGTGCTCGTAGCGGTTCCATCTCGAAGCCGGATGGACTACGTTTCAGTCTGACTCGCTCTCCACGCCCCGGAAGGCCAGCGTCGTCGCCAAACCAACGACGCAGTATTTCCGGCGGCAGGTGCGTCTCTTCGCCTGACTTTGGACAACGTTGATGGCGATCTTTGCAACCAAGGCCTCGTAAATCGCTCCATCGGCCTCCACAGGAACTGGTCCAAGCTCAAGATGAAGAGCTGCCGCGGCACTGGGAAGGAACAGTATCGGACGTTCGCCGGCGCGCGACACCCGGCAGACTATATCGGCAGCTGCCTCGCCGGGGTTCTGTCGGTGAGATATTGCGCAAGACGCCAATCTAGGATCTCGCGAAGGAGCCTCTCTAAAGGAGTTGGCATCATTGGTTTCGAAAGTAGTGGATAGGCGATCACCTTCGAACCTAAAATAGGATACCTCTCCAGTTCCCTGACCTCCAACGAACGCGCGGATAGGATTGTCGATAACGAGACGCCGTAAACTTTTCGAGTCATTGACGTCGACCGAGAAATCTTTGCGGACCTTCAAGTATCGAGCGGCGATCTTGGCGACGTGCTCAACGAGCTTATCGATTCCAATTTCTCCAGGTATTGCGTCGGCCGAGATCATGGCGAGCAGCAAGACAATTTTGTAGCTGCGGGTAGTCTCTGTCTTCTCGATGCTCAGTAGAAAGGCGTCAGATTGCGAAAAGACAGCGGCCTCAGCCTCTGATAACCCATTCATGCGTGAAACGAACCCGAACCAAGAGCGTTCGCTATTGGCAAGGGGATTAAACCCTTCGTGAAAGGTTTCGACTGCGGTCGGACGAACTCCATGAAGTTCGGAAAATTCCTTGTAAAATGCTTCAAGCGCGGCTGCTGGCCGAGCCGGCTTCAATAAACTATCGAGGATCTCAATGCTTTCGAGTTCGTAAGTTACAGAGCATCCGACGGGGAGATCGATATCTTGCTTCTTGATCTCATCGAGAAGACTCCTTAGCGCCCCTATGCTGCTGGCATTTCGGCCCGCAAGCGCCGCGACAGAACGCAATTTCATGAGAAACGATCGGTGATTACCGATGTAGTCAATGACTTTCAGAAATGGCTTCCCCGGTGCTTTGCGCAATCCTCGGCCGAATGTCATCCAAATCACTGTCGATTTCGTTGGACGTAGCATGAGGAAGGTATCGATATTCGGAACGTCGACTTCTTCATTGAACATGTCGACCGAAAAGATCACGTCAATATCGCCCTCGGCGAGATGTTGAAGCGAAGTTGTTCTTGGAGCGCTCTCGTTGCCGGCATGCACGGCAACCGACCGAACACCACGCGCATTGAAAAATTCCGCCATGAAGTTCGCATGACGCTGCGAGCAGCAAAATGCGATGCAACGTTGGCTCCATGCTTACGGAATTGCTCAAGAGCATTTTCCGCGCGCATATCGGTGGCGACTGCGGCCGTGATTTCCGTGGGGTCGAAGCGCGCGTTCCGCCAGGGTATGTTGGCATAGTCGACCACATCCGGGACGCCCCAATACTGGAACGAACAGAGCAAGTCCGCCGAGATGCCATCCGATACCGATGCATCAAAAACGAGATTTTCTTGACACAGGGCGAGAAGGTCGCTCCCGTCCATCCGCTCGGGTATCGCAGTTAGTCCGAGTAAAAATTTCGGTTCAAAATGGTCAATGATGCGGCGGTACGTTGTCGCCGCGGCGTGGTGAAATTCGTCTATGATGATGTAGTCGAAATAGGTGTGCCGAACGTCTTAAGGTTTTCTATTCGCCCTAATGTTTGCACCGAGGCGAAGAGAATATCCGTAGAGGAGTTTTTTTTTTGCGCCGATCATGCGTCCGATGGACGCATTTGGACGGACACGCCGAAATTATCGATGGCTTGATTTAGTATCTCTTCGCGGTGAGCAACGAAGAGAATTCGTTGGAATTGTGGTCGGCCGCTATCGAAGGCAGAGAGCCAGGTTTTTCCGAGTCCGGTAGCTAGGACAACGAGCCCTGCGGAAAAGCCTTCCCGGCGGGTTTCTTCCAATGCCTCAAGGGCCGGTGGCTGAATATGATGTGGAACCTCCATCGGCGCGGGCGGCTCTTCAGCCATTCCGGCCGCCCTCCAGTCTGGCGGCACTCGACGCTCTTCATAACGACGTATCCACGCCTCGTCGGCACTGACCGACTGGTATGAGTTGAAGAGATTTTCGAAGCCCGGTAGTGATTTCGGAAAATCCGCCGCGTTCTTCATGGCTGGAAATCACCTTGTAATTCCACGATAGAATTGGTGAGCGCCGGCGCAGAAAGGTTCGAACTTCCGACGAAAGCTATCCCTTCGGCGTCGGTTTGAAAAATATAGGTCTTGAGGTGGAAGCCGTGCTCGTAGGATTCGAATACCCGCACCACGAGGTCACCGGAAAGATCGTTAAGGCGACGCAACGCCGCGGGTTCCGTGACGTCGAAATAATCTCCGACGAGAACCCGCGCTCTCCCTCCCCGCGCTAAAAAATCTCGAAGGTGTGAGACGATCATACGGGCGCCGCTATCGAGTAAGAAAGCGACGGCGATGTCACAAATCGTTGACTCACTGAGGTGCAACAGTAAGTGCGGGAGCAAAGGATCGGCGCCACCCGTCACGAGCTTTTGGTGAATGGCAGGTCTGGAAAGCTTCTCGTCGATCGCAAGATAATTTGCTTTGCTCGGAATTACATGCCGCACCCCACCTCGGGGATCGGCAACGTCGCCTTCGTAGCGTGGGATAATGTGAAGATGGAAGTGGAAGACGGTTTGACCTGCTGCAGGGCCTCTCGTTGAATCCGACGTTGAAACCGTCTGGTTGGAAGCGTTCGGAGATCAACCTTTGACCCTGATCGATTGCCGACCAAGTTGCAGCTTTCTCGAGGAGGTTAGGTTGGCCCAGGTCGGTGCGTGACGCCGAGGAATGATTAGAAGGTGGCCCGGACTTACAGGAAATCCGTCCCAAATAACGATCACACAGTCGTTCGAGAAAGCGATGCGACTTTCGTCAACTGAGCAGAATGGGCAGTTCATTGAACCTCAAGGACTGGTCAACATGGTATCGTCGCTTGTCTCGACAATACGCCCTTCTTGGGCTCAATAGTCTTGATTGCTCAATCAAGAGCCTTTCCCGCAGGGTGCGCATTTCACAGAACAGTTAATGTTGCTCAAATCAATCCGCGACCGGTGATTTGGAGGTCGAGCAGCCCTCCGTTGGTTCGAACCTGGCTGCCTTGTGCATTTTAGCGAACGCATACACGTCCTGTCGGGAATAGGCGATCTCGTGAAACACTTCTCCGGCCGCGTTGATGAAAGAATATTCGCGTGGCTTGGCCCATTCGTTTTGCATGTTACCATCCGATGACTGCACTTCCCCGGCCGCGTTACCGAAACAAGCCGCTGGTTGGCAGCGCTTTTTGCCCCTTGTTCGGCCTCAAAGGGGCATCCCGCCCGTGTTTCAAGTTTCTCGCGCAAGGTCGGCGGTTTATAGAAATGTAGTAACCCCTGCCCGCCTTCATCTACGCGCGTTGTCGACCTTGGCAAGGTACGCCGTTCGCAACCTTGAATGACGGTCTGTAGTCCGGCAGACGTGCGTTCGACTTCAGTCATGTTGTTGCTCCGGGGCGATATCCGCTACAATAAGCCTGACACACGGTTCAACTCTCAAGAATAGCGTTTTCTAGCGCTCTCGAGAAATAAGATGGAGGAGATCGAGCCGGCCGAGATGCGGCTGCCGCGGCTCTTCAGGAGTACCACTCGCGCGGCTTGGGCCCATTTGTTTGCATGCAATCATCCGACTGCTTCGCGTCCCTTCAGGAGTATTGCCCTAACCCGGATCTGATCAACCCCTTGATCTGCAAAGCGTAACACGGCTTCCGGCGCAATTCGGGATATCGACGTCAGCGCAGCTTCAAAAATAATTCCGAAAATCAGAAAATTCTTCTTGACCGACTTACCCCTCGCAAAATATATCCCTCCCATCCCGGCCCTCCAGGAGGGGCGTATCATGTTATCGTCACGAACGTCGGTCGGGGAAGCGGTGGGGATACAACAGTGTCGGGCGCGCAAGCGGTTGCAGGGCGGGATCAACTCCGTGAGCGATCGAGCGGCGTGCGGACGGACGGCATTGAAGCGTACGGCAAAAACGTGTGGGCCCGACGCCTCGACCGCTGGCGTCAAGTCTTGCGGAGGTGCGGAAAGCCCAACCGGGCTCTATGTGCCAGCTTCCGCAAGGTGGACGGAGACTAGACAGCCCGCTACTCCGGGTAGAGCGCGCTATAAGCCGTACAGCCATTGCGCAGGGAATGTCGGATGCTCTCCGCTGCCCTGTATGCTCATGTGCGCTCTCTTTCTAATCCCTTTGCACATGAGACCGCGGGTGCAGCGCGCATCCGGCATTCCCCGCGCCCTCTGGTTTCAAGGCGCGAGAGTTTCCGGCAAAACCTCGGGCGCATGGCGCGGCGAGGTTACGGGTGTTTTGCAATGAGGCCGTCATTGAAGCGCATTGACGTGGTTGGCTTTGACAATTCGAATCCGTAGCCGATGTGTTGCGGACAGCGATCACACCCACCGCTGTGGTCCTCGCGCAGCGGGAACCCCGTATTCCAGAGGCGGCCGTGACAGAACCGAGAGGCCGCAGCGTATAGATACCGCGTTCGCGGGGATGACGATATTATGGCGCCTACCGCGTCGGCGAACGCCCCGGCTCGGTTGCAACGGGTTTTGCGGCATCGGTCGTCTGCGGCTGCGCCTTGGCGTCCCGCTGCGTTGCCTCGGCCCGCGCGGCGCGGGCCTTCCAGCCGTAGCAATTGGGGCCCATGCCGGCCTGGGCGGCGGTGAGAGGGAAGCAATTGAGGCTGCGGCAAGCGCGATCGCGGCGAGGGTGATGGGGCGGGAAAACATCTGTCGGTTCCTCCAGTGGTTGCGCGGTAACCGGGGTTGGTCGCGGCGAACGCAAAACCGGTTCGGGCCGGTGGCGCTTACGAGGGCCTTTTTATTCGACGCTCCGCCACCGGCGCGTCCGCCACGCCCTCCTCGCGCCATCGAAGAATCTCCACCGCCGGCACCGGACGATGAAATCCCTTCAGCTGAGTCCTCGATCGGGCGAGCCTCGACCCATTGCTCGACCATGCCGTAGGCGCGCTGGCTGACGACGATCTGGCCGGCCTTCGCCTCGTCGCACAGCCGCGACGCCAGATTTGTGACGCTGCCGACCGCGGCATATTCCAGCCGCTGCTCGAAACCGATCTGGCCGAGCGTGGCATAGCCGACGGCGATGCCGATGCCGAAGCCGAGCGTGTGGCCGCGGCTGCGCCATTTCTGCGTCAGCTTGCCGACCGCATCGCGCATCTCCACCGCCATCTTGACCGCGCGCTTGGTGTGGTCCGGCGAACGGGATCGGCGCGTTGAACAGCACCATGACGCCGTCACCGGCATAGCGGTCGAGCGTGCCCTCGTAGCGGAAGATCAGTTCGCCAAGCGCTGCGTGATATTCGCGCAGCACGTTCATGACCTCTTCCGGCTCGGCGCTCTCGGTGAACGCGGTGAACCCGCGCAGGTCGCAGAACACCACCGTCACCTCGCCGCGGTGGCTGGCGAGCAGCGCCTCATGGCCGTCCGACGAAGCGATCAGCTGCGCGACCTGCGGCGCGAGGAAACGCTCGAGCTTGCTGATGCGGCCGATCTCCTCGAGCTGGGTTGCGACGCGCTCCTCCAGCGACTTGTTCCAGTCCTTCAGCTGATCGGTCTGCTCCTGCAGCTTTGCCGCCTGCTGCTGCACCGTGTCGTGCGCGACCGACAGCTCCCGTCCCTTCTGGTCGACCTCCTGTGAACAGCCGCGCGTTGCGCATCGCCAGCACCGATTGGTGCGCAAATGTCTGCATCAGCCCGACGGTGCCGGCGAGCCCAGTCGCCGAGCGTCTTTGCGCAGCACCACCAGCGAGCCCGAGAATGCCCTGCTGGTCCCCAGCGGCACCACCAGCACCGAATTGAAGCCGGCGGCGACCGCGACATCGGCGTTCAGCGGATGGTCGGGGGCCTGGGCGAGATCGGGAATCTCGATCGGCTGTCCGTTCGCCGCGGCCTGGCCGAGCACGCTGCCTTCCTCGTCGATGACGAGGTGTTCGGTCGGCCGTGTCGACCCGCGGTCGATGCCGATCAATTCGGCGAGCTCGAATTGCCGCTTCGCGGCGTTGTAGCTGTAGATCACGCACGGCATCGGCGCCGGTGATTTCCAGCTGCGCGGGCCGCAACCGTCGTCAGCACGGCTTTGAGTTCGAGCGAGGAGGCGACCGCGCGGCCGACCTCCTCGAGCACCTTCAGTTCGTCGCACCGACTGGGCCAGGTCCGCGGTGCGCTCCTCGACCTTCTGCTCGAGCTCTGTAGGTCTCCTGCATCTCGTCCGCCATGTGGTTGAACTGGTCGGCGAGTTCCTCCAGTTCGTCCTTGGTCTTGACCTCGATGTGCTGGCCGAAATCGCCGGCCGCCGAGGCGGCGCGCGCCCGCATGCAGCGCGCGGATCGGCACCAGCATCCGCCGCGTCAGCACGGTGCCGGCGATCATCGCCAGCACCAGGCCCGAGCCCGATCAGACAGCGCGCTCCGGATCAGCAGGTCCTTGATCGGCGGCAGGCCTGGCTGGGCGGCTGTTCGAACAGCACGTACCAGCCGAGTTTCGGCACCGCATTGGCGGCCGTCAGCACCGCATGTCCGTCGAGCGCCGGTGCCGGACGAAAGCGCCGCGCCGCCCGGCCCGATCAGGGCGGCGACCTGCGGCAGTTTCGAAAGGTCCTTGCCGGCCTCCGGGCCCCTGGCCGATCCCGCCAGCACCTGGCCGAGCGAATCGACCACATAGGCGTATCGCCGATTTGCCGACCTGGGCCTCGCCGAGGAATTCGGACAGGAATGCAAGTTCGATCTCGGCCAGCGTGACGCCGGCGTTGTGGCCCGAATGCGACACCGCGATCGTCATGAAGGGCTGGAGCCCTGGAAATGGGCCGGCGCATAGGTGGTGACGCCGCGGGCGCTGGTTTCGGTGAAGCGGATGTCGCGGGAGAAGTCGACATTGCTGTTGCGCCAGGATCGTGGTGCGCGACAGCCGCAGCTGCTCGCGGCCATTGCCGCCGATGAAGGAGAGCTGGCTCACCGCCGGCACCCGGCTCAGCAACTGCGCGTAATCGGCGCGGCGGTCTTCCAGCTTGGTCGAACTCGCCCGCGTCACCCAGCTGATCTGCCGCTCCAGTTCGGCAACCGACTGCTCGATCCGCCGGGCGGCGGATTCGGCCTTCTCGCCCATGCCGTCGATCAGCGTGACCTTGGTGCCGCGATAGCTGATCTAGGTTTCCAGCGCGCCATTGACGGCGAGCACGAACACCACGAGGCCCACCAGCGACACGACGTATTTGGCGAACAGGCCTTCGCGCAGCAACCGGTTTTTTTGCCTGACGCCGTTCATCCAGCCCCTCGTGCGCCGCCTCGGTCCCGGAGATGCGCCCAGCAGGCCCTGTTTAGCACGATTTTGCCGGCTCCGGCTGAGGCGACTGCCGGCTTGGTTAGCCGCGTTTTGGGCATGACGGCGCATCCGCCAGCGTCGTCATGCCCAGGTCATGTGTGGACAGCTCCAAGTTGGCAAGAGCTTTCTTCACGTTTTGCAGTATTGATCGGTGCAGCCATATGTTCGGCCTGTTGACGCGGTTCACATAACCGCTGGCCATAATACCCTCCGCGGATCAGGTCCCGATCAAAACCTCGCATTTGACAATGCTTCGACCCGAGTGGGTTGTCCTGATTGCCGTATCGACCGGCTCTGCATTACGTGCTGTTCGCCCTCCCAACCTTCACATCACGCCGGTTGCCCCGGCGCGATCTCGTTATCGCGCAAGCGCGATAGGTTCCTTGTAGCGCTCGCCCCTGGCCATCATAGCCCAGACCATTCGAGCGATCTTGTTGGCGAGCGCGATCGCCGCGACCTTGGTCTGCTTTCGCGCCAGCAAGGCCGTGAGCCAGAGCCGATGTTTGGTGCCATAGATCTTGGCGTAACGAATGACAGCAAGCGCGCCGGCCACGAACAGGCCGCGCAGATAGCGGTCACCTTGTTTGCTTATATTGCCGAGCCTGTTCTTGCCTCCACTCGAATGCTGCTTCGCACAATACCAATCCAAGCCGAGAAGTTGCGCCCTGATCGGAAGGACTTTGGATCGGCAACGCTGCGACCAAAGCCGTGGCCAGCACCGACCGACGCCGGAGCTTCATCGAGCCTCATGCTCGTCTCGTTGGATCGGTGCCAGGCCCTGATCAGCCGTCGAATTCCAGACCTGCTCCTTTATCATTCGCAACTGAGCCCGGAATGCCGACAGACACGCACGAGCTATCTCTGGAACTCGCTTATCGTTTGGATCGGCGACGACATTGAGCAGCTCTTCGACACCGCCGCCCGACCGATGCAACGAACCCGACTCGCAACACGGCCCGTTCGTTTCACCCCGGTTTGCTGACGGATAAACAGATGGCGCGTGCGGTGCAGCACCAGGCCACTCTGCTGTTCTGGGCTCTTGGTTGGCACAAACCGCATGTTGGCCCTGGCGACCGCCTCGCAAATGGCCTCAGCGTCAGCTGCATCGTTCTTCTGCCGCTTCACGTAGAGCTTCACATAGGCCGGCGTATCAACCGCACCTTGTGACCCAGCGCCTGCAGCTCGCGCGACCAATCGTGCGCCGAAGCGCAGGCCTCGAACCCCACGAAGCACGGCGGCAACTTCTCAAAGAACGTCAGCACCGAGCGTCGTTTCAACTGGCGGCGATGACTACCTGGCCGTGCCATCAATCCCATGAACCTGGAAGACCGACTTGGCGATATCTAAACCGATTGTCGTGATCGTCTCATGCCTGTCCTCGGACGCGTGCGAGCCTTAACAGCGCCCACATCCATGGCATCCATGTGCCGGTGGAGGAGCCTCCACAGCATCAGCGCGGCCAGAGGCCGGTTGTTCAGCGGTTAAACAATTGCCGCAACACCTCGTTCATCGCCGGGCTGTCGCCGGACGGCTGCGCGGCGGTATCGGCGGGCGCGGGCAGCGCCGGCGTTGCCGGATCGGGTACAGCCGAGCTCGGTGGAATGCTGCGGCTCTGGCTGCGGCCGCCCGGGACAGGACCACCCTGGCCCAATCCGCCCTGGCTGAGACCCTGCTGGATCAGATTGCCAAGGGTATCGCCGAGCTTGCCGCCGAGCGGATCGGACGGGGACGCGCCGGCACCGCCCTGGGTTCCACCGAACAGGCTGCCAAGCCCACCGAGGCTACCGAGACCGCCGCCGTCGGGACCGAACAGGCCCTTGCCCATTTCCTTCAACTTCGCATAGGCAGCGTCGGGATTATCGAAGATGCCCTGCATATCCGGATAGATCCGCGGCTGTTCCCAAGGCCCGTCGATCATCACGGGAATGCCGAAGCCGACCGGATCGGCGGCGCGGCCCTGGCCTTCGGTGGTCGGCACCAGCTTTGGTTCGACCCGGAATGCGATCTGCCGCGTGCCGAGATCGATGGTGCCGATCCCGGTCATCTTCACCAGCGGCCCGACCAGGTTGAGATCGGTGGTGGCGGCCTGGCCCTTGTCGAGCCGGAACGAGGCGGAAAATTGCGTGAGGTCGGTGCTCTGGTCCTGCTTCTCCTGCCATCCCGACAGCGTGCCCGAGGTCAGCGAGCGGATCATCTTGGCGACGTTGAGCCCGCGGATCGCGCCGTCCTGAAACACCACGAACAGCGTGCCGTTGAGGTTGCTCATGATGGCGCGCTGGCTGGTGCCGGAGGAACGCACGGCGATTTTCGCCTGCATCTTGCCGTCGAGCTTGTCGAAATCGGCCGCCGCTGTCAGCAGTGGCAAGGCGCGGCACCGGTGAGGTCGCTGCGCAGCGTGAACACGGGCTCCGCGGCAGAGGCATCGGCGGAAAGTTCGCCGTCGGCCTGGCCGCCATAGGCGCCGAGATTGGAGAAGCGGACCTTGAGCACGCCGCTGCCGAGCGTGGCGTCGATCGCGGCCGGCGCGAAACGCGCGCCTGCGAGGTTGAATTCGGCGGCGGAAGCCCGGATCTGGGCGTCGAGATAGTTCAATCCGCTGATGTCGAAGGTGGCATTGCTCCAGGATGGCGGGCCGGGACTGGCGGGCGCCCTGGCGCCGGCGATATCGAGCCGCTGAAAATCGAGATCGAGTTTGAGCAGTGGCTTGCTGGCGAGGTCGACCGACGCCCAGCCGTTGAAAGCGGCATCGCCGAGCGTGCCGGACAGGCCGTTGACCATCACGACCGAGCCGTTGAGGCGCACTTCGGCCTTGGCTGCCAGCGTGCGCCTGAGCGAGGCCGGGCGCGTCGAGCGACAGCTCGAGCGGAATGTTCTGCCGCTCCAGCGGCGGGTTGGGCACCGTGGCGTTGACGGCGAATTTGAGCGGCTGACTGCCGCTCCTGGCGCTGCCGGTGAGCCTGAGCCTGCGATCGGCGCCGATGCTGGCTTCGGCGTTGATGCCCTCGATGCGACTCTCGACGCGGTCGCGCAGGTTGGAAAACGCCACCATGCCGTCGGTCACCGTGATGTGGTCGACCGCGGCCTTGCCGGGCCCGGCGGAGAGGCCGCTGCCCTGGCGGGGGAAATCAGCTGTCCCGAGCGTTCGCGCAACAGCGGAACATGCAGCACCGGCTTTGAACGACGAGTTCGGTAACCTGCGGTCGGCCCGCCCACAGGCTCGCCAGCGTGACGTCGGCCTGCACCCTGCCGATGGTGACGCGGCTCTTGCCGTCGCGATCCTTCGGGCGCCTGCAGCGTGACGTCGTTCAGCGTCACGTTGAGCGACGGCCAGATGCCGATCTTGCTGGAACCGGCGATGGTCAGTTTGTATCCGGTCTCGCGCTCGACGCGCGACTGGATCTCCGACGTCAGATAGCCGGAGGGAATGCCGACGATCAGCAGCAAGGCGGCCACCACGATCACGGCGGCGATGGCGGACGCCGGCGATTTTCACTATTCTCATGTCGATATTCCAGGTCGGACCAGCCGCACCAGTTCTGCCCGTCCGTCCTGGGACAGGCCCTTCGCTCGAAGCTTATCCCGGAAGGGGAAACGGCTCAAAGCCAGTAAAAATAGTCCGAGGGTGCTGCAAAGATATGTGACTTATGGCACACTTCATGGGGCGAATTGCGCGGTCGGAACGGGATGTGGAAGGCATTGCAATGAGCAAAGCGGCCGAATTTGCGGTCATTCTGAAAATGAACCCGATGTTTTCGGATCTGGGCAGCGACGAATTGCAGCGGATCTCGAGCCTCTGCCACACCCAGCATCTCGGCGTCGGCGAGATGCTGTTCCAGAAGGGCGATCCCGGCGACGCCCTGTACGGGGTCCGCCGCGGACAGATCCGGATCGAGACCGGCGCCTCCGACGGCAGCCGCCTGACCCTGAACTTCATGGGTCCGGGCGACCTGTTCGGCGAGGTCGCGGTGCTCGACGGCCAGAGCCGCACCGCCGACGCCGCCGCCGGCGAGCCGACCGAATTGTTCGTGCTGCGGCGGGAGGATTTTCTCGGCCATCTCGAACGCGAGCCGCAGGTCGCGATCAAGATCATCGATCTGCTGTGCCAGCGGATCCGCTGGCAGAGCGAGCGGATGGAGGAATCGATGCTGCAGCCGCTGCCGGTGCGGCTGGCGCGCCGGCTCTGCGCGCTGTCGTCGGATTTCGGCTCGGAGGTGCACATCTCGCAGGAACAGCTCGGCGTGTTCGTCGGCGCAGCGCGCGAAAGCGTCAACCGGCAGTTGCAGCTGTGGCGCAAGGACGGCATTCTGGACCTGCAGCGCGGCCGGATCCTGCTGCAGAACATGAGCAAGCTGACGGCGGTGGCGCGAAACGAGTAGCGCGCGGCGATACAGCGCACTCCATGGAAATCCCATCGAAAGATGTCGGAGTCATCGATTGACGGCGACCGCAAACAGGCGGATGCTTGGTTATAAATGTCCATGAATCTCTTCATGACCATAGCTTTGCGCGAGGTCTCCGCGATGCCACGCTATTATCTCGACGTGTCAAGCCCACGGGATAAGTACTCCGGAGCTCCCCGATCTCGGCCTATCGAGTTCCAGAACAATGACGAAGCCTGGAAAGAGATGACGAAAGTCTGCGGCGACCTTGCCGGCGGCATCTGTCGCGGCCTGCAGCAGGATTCCGATTGGGCACATGGAACTGGTGGACGAAGCCAGCAAGCCGCTATTCAGGATCCGCCTCGCAGCCGAAAGCCTGGCTTAGGCGGTCTTCGGCGACCGCTACTCCGCCGCCGGCGACATGCGCGACGCCGCGGCGGCGGCCTTGTGGCCGGGGGCGTGACGCCTCCTCCGGAGGATCTCGTTCTCGCCGCTGGAGGCCAGCAATTTCTTGCCGTAGCGCCAGATCAGCGCGCCGAGATCGTCCATCATCAGGAACATCGCCGGCACGAACACCAGCGACAGCACGGTCGAGAACACCAGGCCGCCGATCACGGCAAGCGCCATCGGCGAGCGGAACTCGCCGCCGGCGCCGAACGCCAGCGCGGACGGCATCATGCCGGCCGCCATCGCGATCGTGGTCATCACGATCGGGCGGGCGCGCTTGATGCCGGCGTCGATGATGGCGAACTCGCGCTTGTTGCCCTCGCGGATCGACTTCGACCGCGAACTCCACCAGCATGATGGCGTTCTTGGTGACGATGCCCATCAGCATCAGGATGCCGATCCACACCGGCGTGGTCAGTTGCTTGCCGGTCAGCAGCAGCGCCACGATGGCGCCGCCGATCGAGAGCGGCAGCGAGAACAGGATGGTGATCGGCTGCAGGAAGGTGCCGAACAGCAGCACCAGCACCGCATAGACCATCATCAGGCCGGCGGTGATGGCGGTGGCAAAGCCTTCCGACAGTTCGTTCAGGCTTTCGGCGTCGCCCGACGGGCTGACCTTGACGCCCTTCGGCAGGCTCTTCATGACCGGCAGGTCGTAGATCAGCTTGGTGGCGTCGCCGAGCGCGGCATTGCCGACGAGGTCGGCGGCCACGGTCGCCTGGCGCTCCCGGTCGTAGCGGTTGATGCTGGTCGGGCCCTGGTCGAGCTGGATGTCGGCGACCACCGACAGCGGCACGCCGCCGCGTTCGCCGCGCTGGCCGAGCGGCACCCGCAATTGCTCGCAGCATCTGCAGGTCGCCGCGCGCGCCGTCCTCGAGCTGGACCCGGATCGGCACCTGGCGGTCGCCGGCGTCGAATTTGGCCAGCGCCGGGCCGACGTCGCCGATGGTGGCGACGCGGATGGTCTGCGACAGGCTTTCGGTGGAGACGCCGAGCCGCGCCGCCAGTTCGGCCCGCGGCGGATCCGCAGCTCGGGCCGGTCGAGCGAGGTTTCCGAGATCACATTGGCGATGATCGGAATCCGCTTCATCTGGGTCGCCAGCTCGCTGGCGACGTTGCCGACGATGTTGCTGTCGATGCCGGTGACGACCAGCGAGATCGCGCGCAAGCCGTTCTCGTCGAGGAACCAGAACCGGATGTCCGGCACGTTTTCCAGTTCCTTGCTGATATCGAGCTCGAGCAGGCGTTGCGTGTGCGCGCTGTCGCGATCGGTCTTCGGCGTGTAATTGATGATCAGCGCGGCGCGGCGCACTTCCAGCGTGCCCGGCGGCACCCGGCCGCCGTCGACGAACACGCTCTTGACCTCCGGCCGCTTGCGCAGCCGCGCGACGATTTCCTCGGTCACCTTTTCGGTGTAGGCGAGCTGCGACCCCGGCGGCAGCTCCATCGCGAGCAGCGAGCGCGCGGTGTCCTGCGCCGGCAGGAAGCCTTGCGGCAGCAGCGTGATGCTCCAGATCGAGGCGGCGAAGATGCCGAGGCCGATCAGCACGGTGATGTAGTAGTGCCTCACCGACCAGGTCACGAGCCTCGTGTAGGCGCTGCAGCATGCGGCCCGGGCGGCGGGTCCTCGTGCGGATGTCCTTCATGAAATAGGCCGCCAGCACCGGCGTGACGAAGCGCGCCGCCAGCAGCGAGAAGAACACCTGCACCGACACCGTGATGCCGAACTGCTTGAAGAACTGCCCGGCGATGCCCGACATGAAGCTCGCCGGCGCGAATATCGCGATGATGGTCAGCGAGATCGCGATGACGGCGAGGCCGATTTCGTCGGCGGCCTCGAGCGCCGCGCGGTAGGGCGACTTGCCCATCCGCATGTGGCGCACGATGTTCTCGATCTCGACGATGGCGTCGTCGACCAGAATACCCGTCGACAGCGTGATGGCGAGGAAGCTAGACCAGGTTGAGCGAGAAGCCGAGCATGTCCATCACCCAGAACGCCGGGAAGATCGACAGCGGCAGCGAGATCGCGGCGATGATGGTGGCGCGGATGTCGCGCAGGAACAGCAAGACGACGATGACGGCGAGGATCGCGCCTTCGAACAGCGTCGAGATCGCCGCCTCGTAATTGCCCTTGGTGAACTCGACCGAGGTGTCGATCATCTTCAGATCGACGTCGGGATAGGCCGACCTTCAGCGCGTCGATGCGCTTCTGCACGGCGGCGGCGACCACCACGTCGGAAGCGCCCTTGGAGCGCTTGATGCCGAGCGCCACCACCGGCTCGCCGTTGAAGCGGGCGAAGGTGCGGCGGTCGGCGATGGTGTCGGTGACGGTGCCGAGATCGTCGAGCCGGACTTCGCCGCCGCCGAACAGCGGGATCATGGTGCCGGCGAGTTCGTTCAGCGTCTTGGCGCCGGCGAGCGTGCGGATCGCCTGGTCGTTCTTGCCGATTTCGGCGCGGCCGCCGGCGAGGTCGACATTGGTGCCGCGCAGGATCTGGCTGACATTGACGGCGGTCAGGCCCGCGGCCTGCAGCCGGTCGGGATCGAGCGACACCAGAATCTCGCGCTCGACACCGCCGATGCGCTCGACCTGGGCGACGTTGCGCACGCCCTGCAGCGCGCGTTTGACCACGTCGTCGACGAAATAGGACAGTTGCTCCGGCGTCTTGCCCGGCGAGATCGCGGCATAGGTGACGATCGGCAGGCCGATCACGTCGACGCGCTGGATCAGCGGCTCGTTGACGTTCTGCGGCAGGTTGGCGCGGACGCGGGTGACGGCGTCCTTGACGTCGTTCAGCGCGCGGTCGGTGTTGGTTTCGAGCGCGAACTGGATGGTGGTCACCGACAGCCCGTCGGTGATCGACGAGGAAATATGCCGCACGCCCTCGACGCCGGAGACGCCGTCTTCGATGGTCTTGGTGACCTGCGATTCAAGCTCGGCAGGGGCTGCGCCGAATTGCGAGACCGCGACCGAGATCACCGGGATGTCGGCGCTCGGCAGCCGCGTTACCGCGAGCTTGGTGAAGCTGACCCATCCCAGCACCAGAAGGATGATCGAAAAGACGATCGAGGGCAGCGGGTTCCGGATCGACCATGCCGAGATATTCAGAGCCATCAGCGCACCCGCGCTGCGATCGAGTTCCTCGGCGAACATGGTCTTGACCTGGTCGCCGTCATGCAGCGAGGTGCCGGCATCGGCCACGACGATTTCGCCGACGTCGAGGCCCTCGAGGATTTCCGTGGACGTATCGGACGACAGCCCGACCTTGACTTTGCGCGTCTCGATCGTGTTTCCCTTGACCACCTGGACGGTCAGATGGTCGATGGCGGTGCGCGGCACCGCGACGCCGCAGCTGCGCTTGGCGTCGATATTGGCGCGGGCGAACATGCCGACCTTGAGCGACGGATTGTTGGTCAGCGATATCCGGACATGGCCGAGCTGGGTGGCGCGATCGATCTGCGGCGAAACCAGCCGGACCCGGCCGACCAGATCGGGCACATTGTCGCGGCTGATCGCGCACCGTGGCGCCGGGATTGAGCTTCAGCACATGGACGCTCGGCACTTCGGCATCCAGCTCGATCTCGTTGTTGACGGAGATCCGGAACATCGGCCCGGCCTGCGGCGAGGCGGGCGCGCCGACGATGGTCCTGACTTCGGTGATGAGGCCGGCGGCCGGCGCGCGCAGCGAGGTCGGTGCGGACCGGCCCTGGCCGCCAGGCTGCTCCCGGCCCTGCGGCGGCGGCGTCAGCCGCGCCAGTTCCTGATTGTCGGTGACGATGTCGCCTTCGCGGACGCAGCACCTCGGAGACCCTGGAGCCTTCCTGGTCGACGCCGACCACCGCTTCCCGGCGCGGCACGATGAAGCCGGTGACCCGGACCAGATCGGAGAAGCAGACGTTGGTGGTCTTGGTGACAATCACCAGCGCGTTGGTCGGGGTTTCCTTTTTCTCCGGACGCGGGCGGTGCTCGAACCAGTAATAGCCGGCCCCCAGCACCACGGCGACGACCACTCCGATCGCAGGCTTGAGGTATTCGGAGAATTTCATCGCCGGATCAATCCAGACCTATCGGGTGAGACGGGTGAACACTTTTATAGCGTTTTCCAGCGATGTGGATACCGCCCGCACCGGGAATCGCGTCAAATAAACACAGAGCCCCGTCCGATCGCAATCGGAACGGAGGCTCCAGCGGGAAAACGCTACGACAACGCCACGAACTTACGACAGGCTTACTTGGACGCCGTGGTCTTGTTCGCCATGTTGACGACCTGCACGCGGCGGTTCGCTTCCGCCATCGGCTGGCCCGGGTCCTTGAGCTTGCTCTTGCCGTATCCGACGGTCACGAGGTCGGAGCCGGCGATGCCGTACTTGTCGATCAGATAGCGCTTGATCGAGTCGGCGCGCCGCTCGGACAGGTCCTGATTGTAGCTCTCGCCGCCGGCCGCGTCGGTGTGGCCGGCGACCACGAAGGTCGAGCCCTTCAGGTCGGGATTGGTGAGCGCCGCCCCGAGCGCCTGAACGGACGGCAGCGACTTGGGCTGATATCGGCGGAGTTGTAGTCGAAGGTGATTTCCAGATCGATGCTTCGGCTTGTCCTTGGCGATGGCGGCGATTTCCTCGCGCTCGCTGACCGAGAGCGAGCGGGTGGAGCGGCCGCGGATCTTCTGGACGAACTTGCCTTCGCCGGCGACAGCGGCCGGATCGGCCGGCGGACCGATCGACAGGCCCCGGGTCAACGGCTTCTTGACCGGCGCCAGCGCCCGGAGAATCTGATCCTCGGTGACGTCATCGGCGGCGACGGCTGCGCGACACCGAAAGAAAGCGCGGCGCCGATCGTCGCGATCGAAAGCATCGCGGTCAAGCTTTTTCCTTCCCAACATGTCGACATTGCCAGTCCCTCCTGCGCTGCGCGCGCGGTTCCAAATCAATACTCAAATAGGCCGCCGGCCAACCCGGCGTGCCCCGGCACTTCGAATTGGCTGCATCCCGGTTAGTCTCGGGCGCCCGCCCCGGGGTTCGAGGCTGCGCCGGCCGCCTCACTCAAATAATCGTCAGCGTACCCCGTAACTCGGCGAATTCCTTGGCAATATTCGGATCCATCGCCTTGGCATTGGATATATCCAGTTCGCCTTCGGAAATCGAGCCGTTTCGCTGCTTGGCGAGGCCCCGCCCGTACAGCGAGGAGGTCAGCCGCGGGTTGATCTTGCAGGGCGGCGTCGAAATCAGCGATCGCATTCTTGGTCTGCCCGCTCTTGAGGTTGACGAGGCCGCGGCTGTCCAGCGCATCGACGAAATTCGGGCGCAGCCGCAGCGCCTCGTTGCAATCCTTCAGCGCGGCCTGCAGGTCGCCGATCACGGTGCGGGCCCAGCAGCGGTTGTTGAAGGCCTCGACGTCCTTGGGATTGAGCCGCAGCGAATTGTCGAAGTCCTTGATGGCAAGGGCATATGCGCCCTTGCTGGCATAGACCTGTCCGCGCCGGTACAGCGCGCTGGCGTCGTCGGGATTGGCGTTGAGCTTGCTCGGTCAGGCTCTTGATGGTCGGATCGTCGGCCAGCGACGTCTGCCGTCGGCTTCGCTCGGCCGGTTCCGGCTGGCGGCGGCAGTGATGCGGCTTCGACCTGTGGCACAGGCGGCGGCGGTGGCGGCGGCGGCGGCGGTTCGACCTGCGGCAGCGGCGGCGGCTCAGCCGCGGCGGTGGCGGGGTTCGACGCGCGGCGGTCGCGGGCTGGGGGTGATCTGGGGATGGCGGCGCCGGATCGGCGGTAGCGCCGCCGCTGCGGCGCGGGCGGCTTGCCTGCGCGCCCGGGATAAAGGAAAAATCCTCGGCCAGCGAGGACGAAATCCACGGCACCTGCTCGCTGCGGGAGGCGCGGGTGACGCCGACGCGGGTCCGGTTGAGGGTTTCCTCGGCCATCAGGTCGGGAACGCGAATTTCCTTGAGCAATTCCCGCACGAACAGGCTGCGGTCGCTGCCATTGTCGCTGACCACCGAGACGAGCGCCGCCGAATACATCACCAGCGTTCCGTTCGGCGCGATCACGGGCGCAAGGCCGGCCGAAAAGCTGCGGAACCGGCGCTCGAACGGATTGCGCCTGGAGGCGTCGATCAGCGCGATCTTGACGCCGGCGCCGCGGCTGTTGATTTCGCCCAGCACCGTTTCCAGGCTGAAACCGTCGCGGCGGACGTCCGCCTCGGTCCAGATCTGGGCGTCGACCGGGATCATGTAGCTCTGGCGGCTGGACTGCACGCCGTAGCCGCTAGAAGAACATCAGCGCGACCGAACCGGGCTTGATGCGTCCGTAAAGCTTGTCGAAAGCGCGCCGCATCGCGTCGCCGGTCAGATTTTCGCCGATCTCGACGTTGAAGCCGTCGCGCTTCAATTCGTCGGCGACGTCGCGGGCGTCGTTGATCGGCTCCTTGAGCGGCGCTTCGGCGTCGGGATATTTGGCGTTGCCGATGACCAGCGCAAACCGTTCTGCCGCGGCAGCCTCCGACGGTACAATCGGGATGACCGACAAAAGCGAAATCAACAACAATGCGAGGCGGGTTCTCATCAAAAGGCAGTCCAGCCAAAAAAGCGCCGACACCAGCTTGCGCCTCGGCGACCTTACTCCACGCATTCCCCATTATCAAACCGCCTGCGCCGCAACCGCTTGCGAAGTCGTTAACTGGAAATTAACCGCGCATGACGGCCGGCGGGGAATAAATCGACCTGGCCGTAGCCCCAGTTACGCGAAGCGCAGTTCCCGACGGCAAAATGGCCAAGCCGGCCTTCTCGATGACGTGACCATCTCACATGTGCGCGCTCGGCCGGCGGCCGCCTCGCCCGGTTTGACCTTTTGCGCTGGCGGTGGCTTGGTGCCGGGAACGGCCAGCTCGGCCCTCAAGAAAAGTGAAACCGATGGAAAACGCCTGCGAAATCTATGCCCTTCGCTATGCGACGATGTCGCCGCGCACCCCCCATATGAATTACCTGCTGCCGGATCCGCACGAGACTACGGCCCAGGACCTCGATTATTTCGTCTGGCTGATCCGGGGCGACGGCCGCGACATTCTGGTCGATACCGGTTTCAACGCCGAAGAGGCCGCTGCGAACCGCAAGCTCAATCTCAATCCGGTCGACGCGCTGGCCGCGCTTTGGCGTCGACCCGCCGAGCATCCGGGATGTCGTCGTCACCCATCTGCATTACGACCATGCCGGCAATCTCGACCGCTTTCCCAACGCGCGGTTTCATCTGCAGGACCGCGAGATGAGTTTCGCCACCGGGCGCTGCATGTGCCAGGCCTGCTGCGGTTTCCGTTCTCGGTGGAACACGTCACGCTGATGGTGCGCCACGTCTTCAACGAACGTGTCACCTTCCACAATGGCGACGGCGAGGTCGCGCCGGGCGTGACCCTGCACCGCGTCGGCGGCCACTCCGACGGCCTGCAGGTGGTGCGGGTCGAGACCGCGCGCGGCCCGGTGGTGCTGGCCTCGGACGCCTCCCATTACTACGGCAACATGCATCGCCGCAGCCCGTTTCCGATCATCTACAATCTCGGCGACATGTTCGAGGGCTGGGATATCGCGCACCGCCTGGCCGGTCATCCCGACCGTGTCATCCCGGGACATGATCCGCTGGTCTGCGAGATCTATCCGTCCGCCGGCGACAAGACGGACGCGTTTGCATTGCATCTGCCGCCGTCGCGTTCCTTCGTCAAATCAGGCGGACGGCAAAATGTCAGCGTTCAAAACCATCGGCTTCATCGGCCTGGGCGTGATGGGCGAGCCGATCTGCCGCAACCTGGTGCGGAAGAGCGGCGCGCCGGTGCTCGCCTTCGACCTCGCGCCGGAGCCGCTGGCGCGGCTGTCGCGCCGAAGGCGCCGGCGTCGCCGCGTCGGTCGCCGAGGTGGTCGACGCGAGCGACATCGTGTTCCTGTGCCTTCCCAGCGCAAGACACGTGCACAGCGTGTTCGAGGGCGACGGCGTCCTGAAGCACATCCGCAGCGGACAAATCGTCGTCGATCTCGGCACTTCGCTCGGTCAACCAGACCCGCGATTTTGCCGGCCGCTGCAGGAAAAAGGCGCCGCCTGGGCCGATGCGCCGATCGCGCGCACCCGGCAGGCGGCGCAGGACGGCACGCTCAGCGTCATGGTCGGTGCGACGGCGGAATTGTTTCGCCGCAATCGAGCCCCTGATCCGCTGCTTTGCCACCGACGTCACCCTCTGCGGCGCAGTCGGCGCCGGACAGGTGACGAAGATCCTCAACAACATGGTGCTGTTCGAAACCGTCAATGCGCTGTCCGAGGCGGTCGCGCTGGCCAAGCACAATGGCGTCGACCCGGCGCTGCTGCTCGACACCTTGTCGAAAGGCTCGGCCGACAGCTTTGCGCTGCGCAACCACGGCATGAAGGCGATCGTGCCGGGCGATTTTCCCGAGCGCGCGTTCTCGACCGAATATGCGCTGAAGGATCTGCTTACGCGCTGGAACTGGCCAGCGATGCCGGCATCAGGATCCGCGGCGCCGAACTGACCGGCACGATCTTGCAGGAAGCCATCGATGCCGGTTCAGGCGGGGCGTATTTTCCCGTGGATCGCCAAACATATTCGGCGAAGCTGAACGAGAATCCGGTCTTCTCGACCATCCGGAGTGATTAGCCATGATTGAACGCTTCCCCGGCCTGACGCCGACCCGCAGCCGCGCCGTCGTCCATGGCGACCTCGTGCTGACCGTGGCGGTCGCGCCCGATCCGGTGACGCCATCGATGTACGAGCAGAGCGTCAAGGCGCTGGCGCGCATCGACGAGAGCCTGGCGCTATGCGGCTCGGACAAGAGCAAGATCCTGTCGGCGATCGTCTACATCGCCGACATGAAGCGCAAGAACGAGATGAACCGCGCCTGGGACGAATGGGTCGACCGCAAAAATCCGCCGATGCGCGCCTGCCTCGGCGTCGACCTCGAGCCGCCGCATATCGTGGAGATCGTGGTGACGGCGGTGAAGTGAGAATAGCTAGCGGCCGTCATTCCGGGGCGCATCGAAGATGGATTCCCGATGTGCGATTGCACATCTGAGGTCTGGTCCTTCGGACCATCCCGGTCCGGTCTGCGAAGCGATGCAATGCATCGACCGTTCGGGAATGCTGCAGCTCCTATTTGTCGATCCCGACCCATCTTATGATTTTGGATCAAGGTTTCCTCAAAGCGAGCTTTGACTTTCGACGAAATGGGCTGTAGCTGCGCCACGGTCGCGAATAAAGTCAATTTGGCTGGGGACTGTCTGAAGGAATGCGATGGTTCTGTGTTATCGAGCTGACATTGACGGGCTACGAGCCCTCGCGGTGCTCGCTGTTATCTTGTTTCATACGTTTCCAAACGAGTTGCCGGGCGGATTCGTCGGGGTCGACATATTTTTCGTCATCTCCGGATATCCTCATAACCCAAATAATCTTGGAAGAGTTGGTCTCCGGCAATTTCAACCGCCGCTTCGTTTTACGCGCGCCGCATACGACGAATTTTTCCCTGCCCTGATCATTGTGCTTGTCGCTACATTTGCGTTCGGCTGGCTCTACTTTCTGCCGATGGAACTCCTGTCGCTCGGGAAGAATATTCTGGCAAGCGCGCTGTTTTCTGCAAACCTGATGTTGCTGTCGTAGGTTAGGCTATTTCGACTGTGGCCGCGCATATGAAACTGCTCCTGCACCTCTTGGTCACTCGGCATTGAGGAGCAGTTCTATCTAGTGTGGCCCCTCCTGCTGTGGTTGCTGCCACGCAAACGTGCTTTTGCTGACAACTGGTATAATCTTCTCCGCATCGTTTGCACTGAATATCGCGATGATTGCACATATATCCTTCGGAGACTTTTCTATCTTCCCTTCACACGCGCATGGGAGTTAATGGCTGGCGCGGCGCTTGCTCAAACCTCGCGGAAGGATGGTGCGCCACCATGATCTGTTTGCGGCTATTGGAATCGCTACAATTGCTCTCTCTGTTTCTTTTGATAAACACAAAGACGCTATTCCCCGGATGGGCGGCGTCTTGCTCCAGTTGTTGGCACAGTTTTTCTTATTCGATCCGAAGGCAGTTTTCTAAGTCGAGCCGTGCTCTCCCATCGTGCGGCAGTCAACATTGGCATGATCAGCTATCCGCTTTATCTTTGGCACTGGCCGCTATTGGTTTTTGCGGAGTTGCTTAAGTTCAAGCGGCTTACCGATCTCGAACGCGGACTGGTAATTGCCCTTACGTTCGTTTTGGCATGGCTGACGTACAAGTTCATTGAGCGCCCAATTAGATTCGGACGCCGTCGGTCTACGAAACCATTGGTCGCCTGCATGGCAGCGCTGGCGGTAGCGGCCTTGGTACCTGCCCTTGGGTATGGGCCGACTTTGCCCGATCCCATTAGTAGAATGATAACCGTGCTAGATCCGATGGAAGGATTGCGGGTTGGCGAATGCTTGCTTTCGGATAGGGCTCAGGACGCGTTCCCTCCCAATTGCGTCGATCAAAAACATCCGCTCGTGGTGATATGGGGCGATTCGACCGCCTCTGCGCTTGTCCCGGGCTTTCGCAGTCTTCAGAACTCACGAAACTTCGGGATCGCGCAATTCACTGTGACCTCTTGTCCACCGCTTCTAATTCGGTCCGGCTCGATGACTGAAGGTTGCCTAGTGGTCTGATTCATTCGGACGATTCCCAAATTGACCGAAGCAGTTCAAGCTCTCGGCATGAGAGCAGGAATTATCGTCAAGGTCACGCCGGGCGGACCGCCATCGACTTGAGGCGATCGTCTCGGATCGCAGCGCGCCACAGAAGCATGTGTGGCGGGCCAACATCATTCTTGCCACGGCCGACGGCTGCGGCACAGCCGAGATCATGCGCCGCTCGGGCAAATCCAAGCCCGTGGTTTGGAGATGGCAGGCCCGGTTCATGGCGGAGGGCGTCGAAGGGCTGACGCGCGACAAGACGCGGAAGCCCGGCAAACCACCGCTGCCGACCGGCACCGTGCAGAGAGTGGTCGACCTGGCGCTCGGGCCGCCGCCGGGAGAAACAACCCACTGGACCGGCCGGATGCTGGCGAAAGCCGCAGGGGTGAGCCTGCGTTCGGTGCAACGTATTCTGGAAGCCCACCAACTCGCGCCGCATCGCATCCGCACGTTCAAGCTGTCGAACGACCCGAAGTTCGCCGAGAAACTCAAAGACGTCGTCGGCCTCTATGTCGATCCTCCCGCCCATGCGGTCATCCTCTCGGTCGACGAAAAGAGCCAAATTCAGGCGCTCGACCGCACCCAGCCAGGGTTGCCGATGAAGCCGGGCCGTGCCGGCACGATGACCCACGACTACAAACGTCACGGCACCACCACGCTGTTCGCTGCCCTCAACATCCTCGACGGCACCGTCATCGGCCGCAACATGCAGCGCCATCGTCACCAGGAGTTCATTCGCTTCCTCAACACGATCGAGGAGCAGGTCCCGGCAGGGAAAGGAATCCACGCCATCGTCGATAACTATGCGACCCACAAGCATCCGAAGGTACGCCAATGGCTGGCCCGGCATCCCCGCTGGACGTTCCACTTCACCCCGACCTCCGCATCCTGGCTCAATGCGGTCGAAGGCTTCTTCGCCAAGCTCACGCGCCGTCGCCTCAAGCGAGGCGTGTTCCGATCCGTCGTCGACCTGCAAGTCGCCATCAACCACTTCGTCGCCGAGACAAACGCCGATCCCAAACCCTTCGTCTGGACCGCCGATCCAAAGCGCGTCCTCGCCGCTGTCAAACGCGGGAAACAAACGTTAAAGTCGCTCCACTAGAACAAAATCGCAAAATTGTTGATCTAATACGCGACAGTTCTCCGGATACTGTGCTGCTTCATGCATATTGGCATGAGAACTACGAGGTTGAAAACCTAAGACCAACTGTTGAAGCCCTTCGCGCCCTAGGTATTGGACGTATCGTTATTTTGGGTCCGGTCCCCGTTTGGATGGGTGGATTGCCTGCCGCCGTTGCAACCTACTATCGTCGGTCGGGCGAAGTGATGCCCGAAAGAATTTGGCAGTACGTCGAGAAAGCCTCAGGCGACTTCAATATGCGGAAAGTATCCGCTTCACTAGGAGTCGGCTACGTTTCCGCGCGCGATGCGCTATGCGATAATCGCGGCTGCGTTACCCGGGTTGACGAGTCGTTGGTAGCTCGGGATAGCATCCATTTGACGCCCGTCGGGTCGACCTTCCTTATCAACTCTATTGCACCTTCACTTGGCATTGCAGATTGAGCCGCTTACGGACGGACAGTGTTGCGATGGTTGCAGCAAGCCGTTCGAACTAATCAGATTTATACGATGTTCTGCTCGTCTGCGTGCAGGCAGCGCGCCATCACCGGCTCGTGCTGACTCTGCCGACATTGCGACCGCACGCATCCCAGACCGTCGTCGTGTTGCCGATGGTTGACTCGCGGCGGATCACCTTGGCTCGCGCATATCCAGCTTTCACTGCTGAATAAGCAACCTACTTCTCAATCAATTACTCTGCCGCCAAAAATCTCAAAGAGCCGACTGCATTCGGAATCGAATTCTTTATCGTCGCGCTCCCATGAGCCGACAGATTTAGCGTTGTGTCATGCGCTGATTGTAGCCCAACCCGCGCGCTCGCCAACAGCCTCCAAAAAATGTGACACTCCACTGCGAAATCCAGCGAGGCGCTTGCTCCGGATGTGACAGTGCTAAGTTGCTGAAAACGCTCGATTCCGATAGACCATCCCGGAATGACGGGTGACGCAACCCCGCTCAATACGCCTCCGCTCTGCCCGCTTCCTTCGCCGTCTGCACCAGATCGAGGCTGCGCTCGATCTTCCCCAGCATGACGGCAAAATCCCTGCGCTCCTGCGCCGAGAGGCACGACAGGATTTCCTGCTCCTTGCGCAGCAGCCGCGGGATCAGTTCCTCATACAGCGCCTTGCCCTTCCGGGTCAGGCCGAGCGCGAATTCGCGGCGGTCGTCCTCATTTTCGACGCGCTCGATCAATTGCCGCTCCATCAGCGCCGTTACCGCGCGGCTGATGGTGGATTTGTGGGTCCTTGTGCAATGCGCAATGTACTGCGCGCTGCAGGCGTCGTTGCGGAAGCCGAGCGTCGCCAGCACCCGCCATTCCGGGATATCCAGCCCGTAGCGCTGCTGATATTCGCCGGACAGCGCGGCCGAAACCTCGGCCGCCAGCCGGTTCAGCCGGAACGGCACGAAGCGAAACAGATCCAGCTTGGCGCCTTTTTTGGACGCGTTTTCTTCACGCGAACCAATGCCCACTTCGCTTGAAAACGCTTTTGACAAAATCGCTCCAAATTGAGTTGACGGCGGCACGCGCGAGGCGTTTAGATAGTTGCAGATGCGACTATCTTAAGCCCGGCGCGGTCGCTTGGCCAGAGTTAATGAGAGCGCATGACGCAGTCCTCAATGGTCCAGTTCGGATATCGCCGCCACCCCGATCAGGACCGGGATGGCGGCGATGCGGCGCGTCATCCGGTGGTCGTGGTCGGCGCCGGACCGGTTGGGCTGTCACTGGCGATCGATCTGGCGCAACGCGGCCAGCGCGTGGTGCTGCTCGACGATGCCGACCGGATCGGCGAGGGCTCGCGCGCGATCTGTTTCTCAAAACGCTCGCTGGAATACTGGGACCGGCTCGGCATCGGCCAGCGCATGGTCGACAAGGGTGTGGTGTGGAGCGTCGGCAAGATCTTTCACGGCGCCTCACAGCTCTACCAGTTCAACCTGCTGCCGGAGCCGGGGCACAAGCGGCCCGCCTTCATCAACCTGCAGCAATTTTATGCCGAGGCCTATCTGGTCGATCGGGTGCAGGAACTCGCCGCAATTGATCTGCGCTGGCGCAACAAGGTGAGCGCGCTGCAGCAGCGCAACGACCATGTGCTGCTGACGGTCGAAACGCCGGACGGCCCCTATTTTCTCCGCGCCGACTATGTCGCCGCCTGCGACGGCGCGCGCTCGTCGCTGCGGCAGATGGTTGGCGCCGAATTTTCCGGAAAAGTGTTCGAGGACCAGTTCCTGATCGCCGACGTCAAAATGACCGCGGCGTTCCCGACCGAGCGCTGGTTCTGGTTCGATCCGCCGTTCCATGCCGGCCGCTCGGCGCTCCTGCACAAGCAGCCGGACGATATCTGGCGGATCGACCTGCAGCTCAGCCGGTTTGCGGATCCGGCGTTCGAGAAGCAGCCGGAGAACGTGCGGCCACGGATCGCGCGCATGCTCGGGCACGACCAGTTCGAATTCGAATGGATATCGCTCTACCGGTTCCAGTGCCGCCGAATGGACAGGTTCGTCCATGGCCGCGTGATCTTTGCCGGCGACGCCGCGCATCAGGTGTCGCCATTCGGCGCCCGCGGCGCCAATTCGGGTCTCGAGGACGCTGAAAACCTCGCCTGGAAACTCGATCGCATATTGCGCAGGGTGTCGCCTGAAGCGTTGCTCGAAAGCTATGATGTCGAGCGTAGCGCCGCGGCCGACGAGAACATCCGCGAATCCACCCGCTCGACCGATTTCATGGCCCCCAATTCGCATCAGGAGGCGCGGTTGCGCAAGGCAGTGCTGTCTCTCGCAGTGGAAACCGAATTCGGCAAGCGCATGATCAATGGCGGCCGGCTCTCGGTGCCCTCGATCTACGATTCGCCGCTGTCGACGGCCGATCGCGAGACCTGGCGCGGTGGCCCGCGGCCGGGCGCGTCCATGCCCGATGCGCCGGTGATGACGGCAACCGGCGAAGCGTATTCTGACCGATGCCTTCGTCGCGGCGGGCAAGCGGTTCACGCTGCTTCAATTCGCCAATGGCGCTGCGGTCGACGCCGCCGTGGATGTCGGCGTCATCCGCGTCGGCGAGGATATTTCGGATCCGGAAGGTCTGGTGCGCGCGCGCTACGATGCCGAGCCCGGCACCGCCTATCTGCTGCGTCCGGACGGCTATGTCGCGGCGCGATTTCGGAAACCGACGCGTGCCGCGGTCGACGCGGCGCTGGCGCGTGCCGCCGGCATCAACTGAGGTTCGCAATGGCATTATCGACCAGCTCCAATTTTGCCAAACCGGACGACGCCTTTCGCGCCGTGGTCGAGGCGCATCGCGGACTGACCGACGCGCAGAGCGCCGACCTCGACGCGGCGCTGGTGCTGATTCTCGCCAACCACATCGGCGATCTCGATGTGTTGCGCGAGGCGATCGACCTGGCGAAACGGCGGATGATCGATGCCAGCCAGCAGCAACAACAGCAACAATAGGGAACATGCCAAAGCCGTCATTGCGTCGTCGCAAGTGCTCCTCGCAATGACGCTGATAGATACAAGGTTTTCACACAGGGAAATGAATTGATGGCAAAAGGTTTCGCGTCCACCACCGATATGGCGGAGAAGAAAATCACCTTCTCCGAGATCGGCACCGATCTCTATGCCTTCACCGCCGAGGGCGATCCGAATTCGGCCGTGATCGTCGGCGACGACGGCTGCCTCGTGTTCGACGCGCAGGCGACGCCGGCGATGGCGAACAAGGTGATCGAGCGGGTGCGCAGCGTCACCGACAAGCCGATCAAATATGTGGTGCTGTCGCATTATCACGCGGTGCGCGTGCTCGGCGCTTCCGCCTACAGGGCGCAGGCGGTGATTGCGTCCGCGGAAACCTATCGGCTGGTCGAAGAGCGCGGCCAGCAGGACTGGGATTCCGAATTCGGCCGATTTCCCCGGTTGTTCCAGGACGCGCAGAGCATTCCGGGCCTGACCTGGCCGACCCTGACGTTCGAAGGCCAGATGTCGATTTATCTCGGAAAGCGCGAAATTCAGCTGATGCAGCTCGGCGCAGGACACACGTCGGGCGATATCGTGGCCTGGGTGCCGGATGCCGAGGTGATGTTTTCCGGCGACCTGATCGAATATCATTCCGCCTGCTATTGCGGCGATGCGCATTTGCGCGAATGGCCGATGACGCTGAATGAAATCCGTTCGTTCAATCCAAAGGCGATTGCACCGGGGCGCGGCGATGCGCTGAAGGGCATCGGCACCGGCCGCGACGCCATCGCGATGACGCGGGATTTTGTCAGTACGCTCTATGGGGCAGCAGAGTCCGCGGTCGCCAGGGGGCGCAACCTCAAGGAAACCATGGCGGCGACCCGCGAGGTGATGGACCCGAAGTTTTCCGGTTTTGCGATCTACGAACACTGCCTGCCGTTCAACGTCTCGCGGGCGTTCGACGAAGCCTCGGGGATCGACGATCCCGTGATCTGGACCGACAAGCGCGACCAGGAAATGTGGGCCGCCCTGCAAGGAGGATAATCATGAATATCAACACCTCGCCCGACGCCATCAGCCGCAGCACCGTCGGTATCACCCCGGGCTACATGTCCGGTTTCGGCAACAGCTTTGAGACCGAGGCATTGCCCGGAGCGCTGCCGGTCGGCCGCAATTCGCCGCAGCGCTGTGCTTACGGCCTCTACGCCGAGCAGCTGTCGGGCTCGCCGTTTACGGCGCCGCGCGGCAGCAATGAACGCTCATGGCTCTATCGCATCCGGCCGTCGGTCAAGCATTCCGGACGCTTCGAGAAAGTCGATGCCGGGCTGTGGCGCACCGCGCCGTGTCACGAGCAGGAGATCCTGGTCGAGCAGCTGCGCTGGGATCCCGCGCCGATCCCGAAAGATGACAAAACCTTCCTGCAGGGCGTGCAGACCATGACCACGGCGGGAGACGCCAACACGCAAGCCGGCATGGCGGCGCATGTCTATCTGATTACGCAATCGATGGTCGATCAGCATTTTTACAATGCCGACGGCGAGATGATGTTCGTGGCCCAGCAGGGCAGTCTGCAATTCATCACCGAGTTCGGCCGCATCGATATCGAGCCCGGCGAGATCGCGGTAATCCCGCGCGGGGTGAAATTCCGCGTCGAGATACCTGGTGGCCCTGCGCGTGGCTATCTCTGCGAAAACTACGGCGGCGCTTTTACCTTGCCGGAGCGCGGCCCGATCGGCGCCAATTGCCTCGCCAACGCCCGCGATTTCCTGACGCCGGTCGCAGCCTACGAGGACAGGGACACCCCGACGGAATTGTTCGTGAAATGGGGCGGGTCGCTGTTCAGGACCACGCTGCCGCATTCGCCGATCGACGTGGTGGCCTGGCACGGCAATTACGCGCCCTACAAATACGACCTGCGCACCTTCTCCCCGATCGGCGCCATCGGCTTCGACCATCCGGACCCGTCGATCTTCACGGTGCTGACGGCGCCCTCGGATACCCCGGGCACCGCCAACATCGATTTTGTGATTTTCCCGGAGCGCTGGATGGTGGCGGAAAACACCTTTCGGCCGCCCTGGTATCACATGAACATCATGTCGGAGTTCATGGGCCTGATCTACGGCGTCTATGACGCCAAGCCGCAGGGTTTCGTCCCCGGTGGCATCAGCCTGCACAATTGCATGCTGCCGCACGGTCCCGACCGCGAGGCTTTCGACCATGCCAGCAACGGCGAGTTGAAGCCCGTAAAACTGACCGGCACCATGGCCTTCATGTTCGAGACGCGATATCCGCAACGCGTCACCGCGCATGCGGCGAATTCCGCGACGCTGCAGGACGATTACGCCGATTGCTGGAAGGGACTGGAAAAACGATTCGATCCGAACAAGCCGTGATCTTCCTTACCCTCCCTGGAGGGGGAGGGTCGACGCGCGTGTAACGCGCGGCGGGGGGGGTGACAGTCTCTCGCCTCGCACAGTGCTGGAGTTGAAAGACCGTCACCCCACCCCGTCTCGCATTTCGCTGCGCTCCATGCGAGCCGACCCTCCCCCTTCGAGGGGAGGGTGAAGAGAAACCTCTGCTGCGGAAATATTTCATCGCATTCGGGAAAACCAATGCCCCATCCCAACGATCCCGCCCTCCGTTCCTTCATTCCGGTCGATCCCGCCTCCGATTTCCCGATCCAGAACCTGCCCTACGGCGCGTTCTCGACCAGGGCCGCGCCCACCCCGCGCATCGGCGTCGCGATCGGCGACTTCGTGCTCGACCTCTGGCAACTGGCGCAGGATTGCCGGATCGACGTGGTCGAGCCCGGCGTGTTCGCCGCGTCGTCGCTAAACCCTTTCATGGCGCTGGGCCCAAAAGTCTGGTCGCGCACGCGGGCGCGGATCAGCGAACTCCTGCGCCACGATTATCCGGAGCTGCGCGACAACGAAGCGCTGCGCCGACGCGCCCTTGTGCCGATGGCCGATGCAAAACTGCATCTGCCGGTCGCGGTCGCCGGCTACACCGATTTCTATTCCTCGAAAGAACACGCCACCAATGTCGGCGTCATGTTCCGCGGCAAGGACAATGCGCTGCAGCCGAACTGGCTGCACATGCCGATCGGCTATAATGGCCGCGCCTCGACCGTCGTGGTCTCCGGCACCAGGGTGAAACGGCCGCGCGGGCAATTGAAGCCGCCGAGCGCGGAGGTGCCGTCATTCGGTCCCTGCAAGCGGCTCGATTTCGAGCTGGAAATGGGCGTGGTGGTCGGCCAGCCCTCTGCCATGGGCGAGATGCTGACGGAAGCGCAGGCAGAAGAGATGATCTTCGGTTTTGTGATCCTGAACGACTGGAGCGCGCGCGATATCCAGCAATGGGAATACGTGCCGCTCGGCCCGTTCCAGGCCAAGGCGTTTGCCACCTCGATCAGCCCGTGGATCGTGACGCGGGAGGCGCTGGAGCCATTTCGCGTGCAGGGGCCGGCGCAGGATCCGGCGCCGCTGCCCTATCTGCAACAGAAACAGCCCAACAATTACGACCTCACACTCGACGTCGCCTTGAGAGCCGGCAGCATGAACGAGGCCACAAAAATCTGCCGCACCAATTTCAAATACATGTACTGGTCCTCGGTGCAGCAGCTCGTGCACCACGCCTCGAGCGGCTGCGCCATGAATGTCGGCGATCTCCTGGGGAGCGGCACCATCTCCGGCCCGGAGAAGGACCAGCGCGGCTCCCTGCTGGAGATCAGCTGGAACGGCAGCGAGCCGCTTGAGTTGGCGGCCGGCGTGAGCCGCACGTTTCTCGAAGACGGCGATTCGCTTGCGATGCGCGGCTGGTGCCAGGGCGACGGTTTTCGCGTTGGCTTTGGCGAGGTCGAGGGGACGATTCTGGCGGCGGAGTGATTTAATCGCCCGTCAGCGCTCCTGTGGCGGAACATCCTTGATCCGCGCCGAATGCGCGACGACATCCTCGACGCTGTATTTCAGCCGCACCCGCTTGTCCGACGGCGGATGTTTTTGGACCGACACGCCGGGCCGCCACTCCCGCGCCGGCCGGATCGGCCGCGGCGCAAACCCGCCGCCGCAGTTCGGGCAGACATTCCCCAGTTTCGTCTCCACGCAATCCGCGCAAAACGTGCATTCGTAGGAGCAGATCCGCGCCTCCGTCGCGTCAGGCGGCAGGTCCTTGTCGCAATATTCGCAGTTCGGCCGGAGTTGCAGCGCCATGGCTTCTCATCGGATTGAGGCGGACGGAGCATCGCAAATCCCGCGACAAATTCGAAGGCCGAATTCCCCTCGATTCCGGCCATCGCCCGGGAAAATCATCCCTGCAGTTCCTTCAGCGGCAGTTTCGAACTCTCCTTCAACCGGTCCAGCACGATCGAGGAGCGCACATGGGCCACGCTCTGGTGCGGCATCAGCACGTTGTTGACGATGTCGGACAGGCTCTTGAGGTCCTGCAGCACCGCCTTCAGCACATAGTCGGCGTCGCCGGTCAGTGAATAGGCCTCCTGGATGGCATCGACGCGGTTGACCAGCGCGCGAAATTTTTTGGCGTTGTCGGGCGAATGGGTGGCGAGGGTGATGTGGATGAAGGCGATCAGGCTGAAGCCGAGCGCTTCGCTGGCGAGATCGGCGTGATAACCCGCGATCACCTTTTCCTGCTCCAGCCGCATCCGCCGCCGCGAGCATTGCGACGCCGACAGGCCGACGAATCCGGCGAGCTGCTGGTTGGTCAGCCGGCCGTCGTCCTGCAGGGCGGCCAGCATCTTGAGATCAAAGGCGTCTACCGGGATCATGCGTCAATTTCCAATTTCATGCACGGATCGTGCACTATCCTAGCAAATCGCGATCCCATTTGCATACACTTTGCGCCCGGAGTGGCGGAAACTGCTGCAACCAATCAGGGAGCCTTGCCATGGGTCCGTTTCCGCATGACGCGCCGGCCGCCACCATTTCGGCTGACAATCCCATGGGCACCGACGGTTTTGAATTCGTCGAATACGCCCATCCGAGGCCCGAAGAACTGCACGCGCTGTTCAGGCTGATGGGCTATGCGCCGGTCGCCCGCCACCGGACCAAAAACATCACGGTCTACCGCCAGGGCGATATCAATTACCTCGTCAACGAAGAGCCCGGCACCCACGGCCACAATTTTGTCGCCGCGCACGGCCCCTGCGCGCCGTCGATGGCGTTTCGCGTCGTCGATGCCGGGCAGGCCTATGCGCGCGCGCTGTCGCTCGGCGCGGAGCCGGCGGATATTCCCGCCGCGCAAAAGACCCTCGACGTTCCCGCCATCAAGGGCATCGGCGGCAGCCTGCTCTATTTCGTCGACCGCTACGGCGCCAAGGGCTCCGCCTACGATGCCGAATTCGAATGGATCGGCGACAAAAATCCGCGCCCCGAGGGCGCCGGGCTGTTCTATCTCGACCACCTCACCCACAACGTCCATCGCGGCCGCATGGATGTCTGGACCGGGTTCTACGAAAAACTGTTCAATTTCCGTCAGATCCGCTTCTTCGACATCGAGGGCCGCGCGTCGGGCCTGTTCTCCCGCGCCCTGACCAGCCCCGACGGAAAGATCCGGATCCCGATCAACGAGGACGCCGGCGATTCCGGCCAGATCGAGGAATATCTCAGCGTTTACCGCGGCGAGGGCATCCAGCACATCGCCTGCGGCGCCAGGGATATCTATCGCACCATCGAAAAACTGCGCGCCGACGGCCTGCCCTTCATGCCGCCGCCGCCTGACACCTATTTCGAAAAGATCGACGCGCGCCTGCCAAAGCATGGCGAAGACGTCGCGCGGCTGCAGCGCGACGGCATTTTGATCGACGGCGAGGGCGTGGTCGAGGGCGGTCTCACAAAAGTGCTGTTGCAGATCTTTTCGGCCAACGCCATCGGGCCGATCTTCTTCGAATTCATTCAGCGCAAGGGCGACGACGGGTTTGGCGAAGGCAATTTCAAGGCGCTGTTCGAATCGATCGAGGAGGATCAGATTCGAAGGGGCGTGCTGAAGGTGGACGACGCGGCGTAAATTCGCAGCCGTCATCCTGAGGTGCGAGCCCCCTGGGGCGAGCCTCGAAGGATGGGCCACAGGCCCGGACCCAACCATCCTTCGAGGCTCGCCGAAGACGGCGAGCACCTCAGGATGACGGCAGCGGGTTTGCAGGCGAGGCCGAATGACGGCAGAATTACCGCCCCGCCTTCCACGCACTCGTCAGCCCGGCAATATCAGCCGCTTCCGGCTCCCGGATCGCCGAGGGCGTGCGCGAAAACCGTGGCGCCGGTGCCGGCTGCGTGACGCCGTGGCGTTCGACGAAGATGTTGCGCGCTGCCATGTGCGGATGTTTTGGGGCTTCCGCCATGGTCAGGATCGGCGCGAAGCAGATGTCGGTGCCTTCCATGATCCTGCACCAGTCCTCGCGGCTCTTGCTCTTGAAGACGGCTGTCAGCTTTTCCTTCAGCGCCGGCCAGGCCTTGCGGTCCATCTGGGCGTCGAAGTCGGCGTCGGCGAGGTCCGCATGTTTTCGAAGCAGCGCGTAGAATTGCGGCTCGATCGATCCGATCGAGATAAAATTGCCGCAGGAGCATTCATAGACGCCATAAAAATGCGCGCCGCCGTCGAGGAAATTCTGCTCGCGGCCCTCGGTCCAGCGGCCGATCGCGGTCATGTCGAAGAACATCGACATCAGCGAGGCCGCGCCGTCGCACATCGCGGCATCCACCACCTGACCCTTGCCCGACTTTTGCGCCTCCAGCAGCGCCGCCAGCACACCGACCACGATGTAGAGCGCGCCGCCGCCGAAATCGCCGACCAGATTGAGCGGCGGCACCGGCCTCTCTTTGGTGCCGATCGCGGCCAGCGCGCCGGTTACCGAGATATAATTGATGTCGTGGCCGGCGGCCTGCGCCAGCGGGCCTTCCTGGCCCCAGCCGGTCATTCGGCCATAGACCAGTTTTGGGTTGCGCGCCTGCACAACGTCCGGCCCAAGCCCGAGCCGTTCCATCACACCCGGCCGAAAGCCTTCGATCAGCGCGTCGGCATTGGCGAGCAGGTCGAGCACCTGCGCCACCGCCGCCTTGTCCTTCAGGTCGAGTTCGACCACTTTGCGTCCGCGCCCGGCCACCGACTTCATGTTCTTCTTCGCGCCGACGCGATCGAGCGTCACCACCTCGGCGCCCATGTCGGCCAGCATCATGCAGGCGAAGGGCCCGGGCCCGATGCCGGCGAATTCGACGATGCGGAAACCGGCGAGCGGGCCGGAGGTGCGGGTGGAAGAATTTGGGGCTGATTTATCGAGCACGAGGGTTTCTCCCGGTTCTTAATTAGCTGATTAGCTAAATTGTCCCGCCTCGGGGGCGCCCGTGGCAAGCGCCAATTCGGCGTTCTGGTGGCTTAAATGCAAAGCGGCGCGCATCGCTGCGCGCCGCTTGCATCGAACTTGCGTTGAGACGCTATCAGCCGGCCTCGGCCACCGCGCGCTGCGCCATCACCTTGATCAGATTGGCGCGATAGGCCGACGAGCCGTGGATGTCGGCCAACAGCCCGTCCGCGGAAACCGTCACGCTGTCGAGCGCGCCGGCCGACCAGTTGGCCTTCAGCGCCGCCTCGATCGCCGCTACCCGCATGACGCCGCTTTGCGATGCGCCGGTGGCGGCGACCCTGACGTCGCCCGCCCTGGTCTTGACCACAAACACCCCGGTCAGCGCGAAACGCGACGCCGGGTGGCGCATCTTTGAGTAGCCGGCCTTGGCGGGCACCGGGAACGAGATAGCGGTGATGATCTCGCCGTCTTCCAGGGCCGTCGAGAACAGGCCCTTGAAGAAATCGTCGGCCGCGATCGAGCGCTTGTTGGTCTTTACGGTCGCGCCCAGCGCCAGCACGGCGGCCGGAAAATCCGCCGCCGGATCGTTGTTGGCGATCGAGCCGCCGATGGTGCCGCGATAGCGTACCTGGGGATCGCCGAGCACCGAGGTGAGATGGGCGATCGCCGGGATCGATTTCTTCACGTCCGCGCTCTGCAGAATGTCGAAATAGGTTGTCGCGGCCTTGATGGTCAGCGCGTCGCCTGACAGCGCGATGCCGACCAGATCCTTGATGCTGCCGAGATCGATCACGTCGGACGGCGAGGCCAGCCGCTGCTTCATGACCGGCAGCAGCGTGTGGCCGCCGGCGAGATATTTTGCGTCCGAACCCTTGGCGAAAAGTGCGGCGGCTTCGTCGACGGAGGAGGGGCGGTGATAGGTGGTCTCGTACATGTCTCTCTCCCTCTCAACCGTGAATCGCGTGCCACACCCGGTCGGGTGAGGCCGGCATTTCGAGCTTGTTGTTGCCGATGGCGTCGGTGATGGCGTTGATCACCGCGGCCGATGCGCCGATCGCGCCGGCCTCGCCGCAGCCCTTGACGCCGAGCGGATTGCCCGGACATAGCGTCGTGGTGTGGTTCAGCTTGAACGACGGCAAATCGTCGGCGCGCGGCATGGTGTAGTCCATGAACGACGCGGTCACGAGCTGGCCGGAGCTGTCATAGACAGCGCCTTCCAGCAGCGCCTGGCCGATGCCCTGGGCAAGCCCGCCATGGACCTGGCCCTCGACGATCATCGGGTTGATCAGCCGGCCGAAATCGTCGGCGGCGACGAAGTTGACGAAGGAGGTCTTGCCGGTGCCGGCATCGACTTCGAGTTCGCAGATATAGGCGCCGGCCGGGAAGGTGAAGTTGGTCGGGTCGTAGAACGCGCCTTCCTTCAGGCCCGGGCTCCATGCCGTCGGGCAGATTGTGCGCGGTATAGGCGGCGAGCGCCACCATCGGCAGCGCGATCGACTTGTCGGTGCCGGTGACCTTGAACTCGCCGTTCTCGATCACGATGTCGTCCTCGGACGCCTCGAGCTGATGGGCGGCGATCTTCTTGGCCTTGGACTCGACCTTCTCCATCGCCTTCAGGATCGCGGTGAGGCCGACCGCGGCCGAGCGCGACCCGTAGGTGCCCATGCCGAACTGCACCTTGTCGGTGTCGCCATGGACGATCTGGACCTGGCTGATGGGAATGCCGAGGCGCTCCGCCACCAGCTGGCAGAAGGTCGTCTCATGGCCCTGGCCATGGCTGTGCGACCCCGTGAGGATCTCGATGGTGCCGACCGGATTGACCCGCACCTCGGCGGATTCCCACAACCCGACGCCGGCGCCGAGGCTGCCGACCGCTTTCGACGGCGCGATGCCGCAGGCCTCGATATAGCAGGACAGGCCGATGCCGCGCAGCTTGCCCTCGGATTTTGCCTTGGCCTTGCGGCCTGCGAAGCCGGCATAGTCGATCGCTTTCATCGCGGCGTCGAGCGAGGCGCCGAAATCGCCGACATCATAGGCCATGATGACAGGCGTCTGATGCGGGAAGGTGGTGATGAAATTCTTGCGGCGCAGTTCGGCCGGATCGACCTTCAATTGCCGCGCCGCGGTTTCCATCAGCCGTTCGACGACAAAACTGGCTTCGGGCCGGCCGGCGCCGCGATAGGCATCGACCGGGGTGGTGTTGGAGTAGACGCTGATCACCTCGGCAAAAATGTTGGGAATGTTGTACTGGCCCGACAGCAGCGTCGCGTAGAGATAGGTCGGCACCGAGGAGGAGAACAGCGACATATAGGCGCCGAGATTGGCATAGGTTTTTACGCGCAACCCCGTGATCTTGTTGCCGGCGTCGAACGCCATCTCGGCCTTGGTCAGGTGATCGCGGCCATGGGCGTCGGTCAGAAAGGCCTCGGAGCGGTCGCCGGTCCATTTGACCGGGCGGCGGACCTTCTTGGAGGCCCACAGCGCCACCATTTCCTCGGGATAGATGAAGATTTTTGAACCAAAACCGCCGCCGACATCCGGCGCCACCACCCGCAGCTTGTGCTCCGGCGCGATGTTGTAGAACGCCGACAGCACCAGGCGCGCGACATGCGGATTCTGCGACGTGGTGTAGAGGGTAAAATGTTCCTCGGCCTCGTTGTAGTCGCCGATCGCCGCGCGCGGCTCCATCGCGTTCGGCACCAGCCGGTTGTTGGTGATGTCGAGCGCGACCACATTGGCCGCCGACTTGAAGGCCGCTTCGGTTGCCGCCTCGTCGCCGATGGTCCAGTCGTAGATCACATTGCCCGGCGCTTCCGGGTGAAGCTGCGGCGCGCCTGCCTTGATCGCGGCGCGAATATCGGACGCAACCGGCAGTTCCTCGTAATTGACGACGACGGCTTCGGCCGCGTCCCTGGCCTGGTTCTTGGTCTCGGCGATCACCACCGCGACCGCCTGGCCGGCAAAGCGCACGATCTCCGGCGCCATCGCCGGCCATGCGCCCATCTTCATGCCCGTGCCATCCTTGGAGGTGATGGCCCAGCCGCAAATCAGATTGCCGACCTTGTCGTCGACGATCTGCTGGCCGGTCAGCACCGCGACCACGCCCGGCATTTTCTCCGCCGCTGACAGGTCGAGGCCCTTGACCCTGGCATGGGCGTGCGGGCTGCGGACGAAATGGGCGTAGGTCATGCCCACGAGCTTGATGTCGTCGACGTAGCGGCCCTTGCCGGTGGTGAAACGCCTGTCTTCCTTGCGCACGACGCTTGCGCCAATGCCTTCAACGCCCATGATCTGTTCTCCCTGCCGGAGTTTTGACGGTCCGCCATTTCCAGCGAAATTCGGCGGTCACGAATGTGAGAATGAATAGTCTGCGGACGCTATTCAGCGGCCTGCGAAACCTGCATGCGGCCGGCGGCGTCGAGCACCGATTTGACGATGTTGTGGTAGCCGGTGCAGCGGCAGATGTTGCCTTCGAGCTCGTGCCGGACGGTGTCCTCGTCGAGCTTGCCGCCATAGCGATTGACGATGTCGATCGCCGACATGATCATGCCCGGCGTGCAGTAGCCGCATTGCAGACCGTGATTGTCGCGGAACGCCGCCTGCATCGGGTGCAGCTCGTCGCCCTTGGCGATGCCCTCGATGGTGGTGACGTTGGCGCCATTGGCCTGGCCGACCAGCACGGTGCAGGATTTGACCGCCTTGCCGTCGATATGGACGACGCAGGCGCCGCACTGGCTGGTGTCGCAGCCGACATGGGTGCCGGTCAGGTTCAGGTTCTCGCGCAACAGATGGACGAGAAGTGTCCGGTCCTCGACATCGGCCGACACAGCCTTGCCGTTCACCGTCAATTTGATGGTAGACACGCGTACCTCCCGGGTGATTTTTAATTATTCCAATTAGAAGCAAGGGGACGGCACTTTGCAACTGGGATTTTCGCCGCCCGGGTCATTGTGACGTCGCCATAGGCGAGCGCGGCGAACTCTTACCCTCCCCTGGAGGGGGAGGGTCGGCTCGCATCGAAGATGCGAGACGGGGTGGGGTGAAGGTCTCTCAACTCGGACACTGTTCAAACTGAGAGACCGTCACCCCACCCCGCCGCTCTCCGGACGATGCTTCGCATCGCCGGGTTCGCGTCGACCCTCCCCCTCCAGGGGAGGGTAAGGGACTTCCCGGTTCGGTAAATTTACTCACCCTTATCCATTCTGCTCTAGTTTTCGGCATCGAAATCGGGGGCGCTCACCTCCGAAAGGCTGATTTCCGAGAAAAAGGCTAGGGGGCCGCGTGGGTTCGCAAACGATCACCTCAAGACTTCCGACCCTGCGGTTTCGCGGCAAGATCATGCTCGGATTTGCCGTGGTGCTCACGATCTCGGCCGCCAGCATGGGCATCGCCTGGCTCGGCTTCGAGCGGGTCGCGGCTGGCGTGGAATTCTATCGCAACAGCGTCACCGAAGCCGATCTGGCCCGCAATATCGATCGCGAACTGATCTCCTATCAGGCGCTGGCGCGATATTTCGTGGTGACGGGGAACGAAGACGACGGCAAGGCGGCGCTTTCAGCCGAAGCCGGCCTCAAGGACGCCATCGACCAGTCGATGAGGGGCACCACCAATCCGGCGCGGCTCGAACAGGTCGTGAAGCTTGCCCGCGAATTCGGCATCTTCACCAAGATCTTCGCCGACATCCTGCGGGTCAAGCAGGAAAGCGCGCTGCTGACGCAAAACCAGCTGATGCGCAGTGGCACCACGCTGCGCTACAAGGTCGACGATCTCCCCAGCAACGCCAGCGAGACCGAACTCCAGGCGATCGAATTCGGCGCCAGGAAGGTGAGCGAACAGTTTCAGGCAGTCACCGCGCTGACCAATACCTTCGTCGTCAATGCGGACATGAAGGTTGCGAACAGTGCGCTGGCCCGCATCAAATTCGTCGAAAATGCACTGCGCGCGATGCCGTCGGGCGACGCGAAGATCGCGCAGGGCCTCAAGGAGATTTCCGAACTGCTCGAGGAATACCGGAAAACCCTGGCCAAGCTGATCGACAATGCAAAATCGATCGGGGAATTGACGGAAGAGATGGCCGATTCCGCCAAGGCGATCATGAAGGGCGCGAGCGCGATGAAAGCCGATCTGGTCTCCGATCAGGACCGGCTTGAAACCGAATCGAAGGCGATCATCGGCGAGACCGAGCGCCTGATCCTGATGCTCGCGGCCGGCGGCTTCCTGTTCGGCGCGGTGCTGGCGCTGCTGCTCGGCAGGGGCATCTCCAGGCCGATGACGGCGATGTGCAAGGCGATGCGCGAACTGGCCGGCGGAAATTTCGAGATCGTGCTGCCGGGCCTCGGCCGCAGGGACGAACTCGGCGAGATGGCCGGCGCGGTGGAGGAATTCAAGCTGCAGGCGGTGGCCAAGGCCGAGCGCGATGCGGCGGCCCAGGATGCGCAGGCCAGAGCGAGCAGCGCGGCGCGCCGTGCGGAGCTCATTCGCTTCGCCGACGACTTCGAGGCGGCCGTGGGCGCCATCGTCGCCAACGTTTCGGCCTCGGCGGTCCAGCTCGAATCCTCGGCCGGAACCCTGACGCGGACCGCGGAAACCACCCAAAGCCTGTCCAGCCAGGTCGCCGGCACTTCGGAGGAAGCTTCCAGCAACATGCAATCGGTCGCCGCCGCGACGGAAGAGCTCTCCAGTTCGGTCGAGGAGATCGGCAGGCGGGTGCGGGAATCCAGCAAGATCGCGGAAGCCGCCGTCCAGCAGGCGGAGCAGACCGACGGGCGCATCGGCAAATTGTCGCGCGCGGCGCAGGAGATCGGCGACGTGGTCAAGCTGATCACCGCGATCGCGGAGCAGACCAACCTGCTGGCGCTGAACGCCACCATCGAGGCGGCGCGCGCCGGTGACGCCGGCCGCGGCTTCGCGGTGGTCGCTTCCGAGGTCAAGTCGCTGGCCAGCCAGACCGCGAAGGCGACCGACGAAATTTCCGCGCATATCCTGGGCATGCAGGGCGCGACCCAGGAATCGGTTGCCGCGATCAAGGAGATCGGCGGCACCATCGGCCAGATCTCCAGCATCGCCGGCCAGATCGCCAGCGCCGTGCAGCAGCAGAGCTATGCGACGCAGGAAATCTCGCGGACCGTGCAGAACGTCGCGCAAGGCACCCAGCAAGCCGCTGTCAACATCACCCGGGTCAACCGCGGCGCCACCGAAACCGGCTCGGCTTCCGAAGAGGTGCTGAACTCGGCGAAGACATTGTCGAGCGAGAGCACGCGGCTGCGCGAAGAGCTCGACCGCTTCATGGCAAATATCCGCGCGGCGTAGCGCGCAGGTCCTTCAACGTCGTCGTCCCGGCCTCCGGGGTCGCCAACAGTCGTCGTCGCCCGCGAAAGCGGGCGATCCAGTATTCCAGAGACGTCAGCGATCAACCGAGAAGTCGCGGCCTGCCGCGTCAGCGCGCGGCCTTGGCGCGTTCCGGCCTGGCGCGCTTGCGCGTTGTTTTGACATTGCGGCTATGAGTTCCGTTGCAACTGCCACCATTTGCCAACTCCTTGCTAACGCAGCGAAAAACCGCAACGGAAGGATCGATTCCAGCCGCAATACGGGAACCATGGCGTCGCCAGAATGTTGGGTTACCATGGCAGAAAGCATGAACGCAGGAAAACCGGGGAACACAGCGTTCCCGGGTGATTTCTCATTGGTCCGATCGAATGGATGTGCTGGGAAGTTCGGCAATCGGTGACGGCGCGATGGTCTTGCCAGCTGTGCGGCGGGATGATGAACGCATCATCGAGACCGACATTCCCCCGCGTCTCGACAGTCTCCGCTGGAGCGGCTTTCACACCCGCGTCGTGCTGGCGCTCGGGATCACCTGGATCCTCGACGGGCTGGAGGTGACGCTGGCGGGCGCGCTTTCCGGCGCGCTGAAGGAAAGTGCAACGCTGCGCTTCAGCAATTTCGACGTCGGCATCGCCAACAGCGCCTATCTCGCCGGCGCCGTGCTCGGCGCGCTCGGCTTCGGCTGGCTCACCGACCGGATCGGGCGCAAGAAACTGTTCTTCATCACGCTGGCGCTCTATCTCGCAGCCACCGCGGCCACCGCGCTGTCGTGGAATCTCGCAAGCTACGCGCTGTTCAGGTTTCTCACCGGCGCCGGCATCGGCGGCGAATATACCGCGATCAATTCGACGATCCAGGAGCTGGTGCCGGCGCGCTACCGCGGCTGGACCGATCTGGTGATCAACGGCAGTTTCTGGATCGGCGCTGCGATGGGCGCGGTCGCCGCGATCGTGCTGCTCGATCCCGCATTCATCGGTCCCGATCTCGGCTGGCGGCTCGCCTACCTCTCCGGCGCCGCTCTCGGCCTGGTCGTGTTCGTGATGCGGATGTGGATTCCGGAAAGCCCGCGCTGGCTGATGATCCATGGCAAGCCGGAGGAGGCGCACCGGATCGTGGACGAAATCGAGCGGTCGGTGATGGGGCGTGCGCAAAACCAGCCGCAACAGCCATGGCCAAGGATAAGACTTCAGGATGCGCAATCATACCCCGCTTGGCGAGGTGGCGCACACGCTGTTCACATTGTATCGCACCCGTTCGCTGGTCGGTCTGGCGCTGATGACAGCGCAGGCGTTCTTCTACAACGCGATCTTCTTCACCTTCGCGCTGGTGCTGACCGATTTCTTCGGTATCGCCTCGAACCAGGTCGGCTGGTACATTTTGCCGTTTGCGGCCGGCAATTTTCTCGGACCGTTGTTGCTCGGCCGGCTGTTCGATACGCTGGGACGGCGCGCGATGATCGCGTTCACCTATGGCGTCTCGGGCGTGCTGCTGGCGCTGTCGGGCTATCTGTTTTCGATCGGCGCGCTCAGCGCGCAATCCCAGACCATCGCCTGGATGGTGATTTTCTTCTTTGCCTCGCCGGCGGCGAGCGCGGCCTATCTCACCGTCAGCGAAACCTTTCCGCTGGAGGTGCGGGCGCTGGCGATCGCGCTGTTTTATGCGATCGGCACCGGAATTGGCGGCGTCGCCGGCCCCGCTCTGTTCGGGGCGCTGATCGACACCGGATCGCGCAACAGCCTCTTCGCCGGCTATCTGCTGGGATCGGTCTTGATGATTGCGGCCGCCGCAATCGGCTGGCGTTACGGCATCGCCGCCGAGCGCCGCTCGCTGGAATCGGTTGCACGGCCGCTGGCCTTTGTGGAGTAGAATGACATGAATGAGGACTTGATGGATCAGGAACTGGACATGCCGATCGAGAACGATGGGTCATCGGACGAGGAGGCCCCGGAAACCGTTCCGGTGCCGCGCTCGCTGTTGCCGCATCTCAGCCAGACGGCGATCCTGCTCGATATCGACGGCACGTTGCTCGATCTGGCGCCGACGCCGCGCGAAGTGTGGGTGCCGCCGGGCCTGGCGAGGACGCTGCACCGGCTGCTCGAGCGAACCAATGGCGCGCTGGCGCTGGTCAGCGGTCGTTCGCTGAACGATATGGACCTGATCTTCGCCCCCGACCAGTTTCCGGCGGTCGGCGGCCACGGCGCGGAAATGCGGATTTCCATTGATTCCGAAGCGGTCGCCACCCATGCGCCGCCGATGGACAAGGAATTGAAGCGCCGGCTCGCGGCGATCGCGAGACTCAGTCCGGGAATCCTGCTGGAGGACAAGGGCTATTCGCTGGCGCTGCATTACCGCCTCGCCCCGCATGCGGAGAAGGCGATCTATGAGGCGGTGTCGCTGATCCGCGCCGATCTGCCGAACGCGCCGATCGAGGTGCTGCCGGGAAAATGCGTCTGCGAAATCAAGCATTCCGGCTTCACCAAGGCGACCGGTGTGCTGGAACTGATGAATCACGAACCGTTCAGGGGCCGGCAGCCGTTCTTCATCGGCGATGACGTCACCGACGAATCGGTATTTGCGATCATGCCCGATCTTCGCGGCCTGGCCTTTTCGGTGGGACGGCGCGCCAAGGGAGTGGCCGGACATTTCGACGAGCCCCGCGACGTCCGGGAATGGCTCGCGCATCTGCTCGATGACGAAAACGACGCGGCAATGTCATAATTCGATAGCCGAGCCGTCTGTTTGAGGTTTACACGGAACTGGTTCCGAACGCGTTGCGCCGTTCCCGTACAAAAATCCTTCTCATTCTTGTGTGCTGACCAAGTTCCATCGCGGCCTCGCCCGAATTTGGTTTCAATTCGTTGAAACGGTGACGAGGAACCATATTGATGAACGGCAGTTGAACGACTGGACTTTCAGGAGGGGACCCTGTGAACCTCGTCGTCGTTTCAAATCGCGTTTCGCGGGGCAAGGCCAACGAACCCATGACCGGGGGACTGGCGGCCGCGTTGCTGCCGGTGGTGGAAAAATCCGGAGCGATTTGGGTGGGTTCCTCGGGTCGCGTCCGTGATGGCGCGCAGAAGGAACCGTTCGCGGAAATCGAGGCGCTTGGCGAAGGCGCGCTGGCGATGCTGGACCTGCCGGCCGCGCATTACGGCGGCTATTACGAAGGTTTCGCCAATTCGGCCCTGTGGCCGGCGCTGCATTCCCGTACCGACCTGATCCGCGCCACCGAGGAAGATTATTTCTCCTATCGCCAAGTAAACGCCTTCATGGCGCGGGCGCTGCTCCGGTTCCAGAAGCCGGACACGGTGTTCTGGGTCCAGGATTACCACTTCCTGGCGCTTGGCGCGGAACTGCGCGATCTCGGCGTCGTCAGGCCGATCGGCTTCTTCCTGCACACGCCCTGGCCCGCGCGTGCCGTCATGGGCGGCGTGCCGCATCATCGCGAACTGGTCGAGGCGATGCTGGCCTATGATCTGATCGGGTTCCAGACCGCGGACGATTGCGAAAATTTTCTGTCCTATGTGCAGACCGATCTCGGTCTTCGCCGTCAGCGGTGGCGTGGTGAAGTCACGCCATGGCACCTCGCAGGCCGCGGTGTTTCCGATCGGCATCGATCCCGAGAAATTCGCTCAACTGGCCGCCAAGGCCGTGTCCCATCCCGACGTATCGCGGCTGCGGCGCAGCCTGAACGGCGAGAAGCTGGCGATCGGCGTCGACCGGCTGGATTATTCCAAGGGACTGGTGAACCGCATCAAGGCGTTCGATCGGCTCTGGACCCTTCAGCCGTCGCTGGCGCGTACCGTCTCGCTGCTGCAGATCGCGACGCCCTCGCGCGGCGGCATCGAGGCCTATGGCGTTCTGCAGAGCGAACTCGCAGGCCTGGTCAGCGATGTCAACGGCCGTCACGGCGAAGTGGACTGGACCCCGATCCGCTATCTCAACAAGGGGTTTGGCCAGAACGTGCTGGCGGGACTTTACCGCACCGCCCAGGTCGGCGTCGTCACCCCGCTGCATGACGGCATGAACCTGGTCGCCAAGGAATATGTCGCGGCCCAGAACCCGGACGATCCCGGTGTGCTGGTGCTGTCGAAATTCGCCGGCGCCGCCAACGAACTCGATACCGCGCTATTGGTCAATCCGCACGATATCGATGGCATGGCGCGCACCATCGCCACCGCGCTGTCGATGCCGCTGACCGAGCGGCGGATGCGCTGGGAAGCCATGATGGCGAAACTGCAGGCGCATACGATCCAGCGCTGGTTCGCCGAGTTCGTCGACGCGCTGCAGGAGGCCCATCTCGACAGGGATGCCGAGGAGCCGCTGGTGGCGGAGCCGCCGTCCCTGTGGCCGGTTCGCTCGGCCAATGTCAGTTCGCGCTATCACTGAGACGCGTCACAACAAACCTCATGCGAGGAGCGAGCATCGCGAGCTCTCGAGCTGGGCAGCACTCAGTAACAGTGGAGACGCCATCGAGAACGGCGCAGCGCGCCTTGTTCGGCGCACTCGGATTGTCCATCGGTACTGCGCCCTTGCCCTGGCCGACGAACACGCCCGGCTTCCCACGACGACCGACGACTTGTTGCCGACAATGACACTCGGATGCGGCGAGGTCAGGCTCGAGCGCGAGCCGTCGGCCCAGATGATCGCGTCGCCGGACAAAAGGCCGCGCCGGCCGTCGTCGCAACTGACGTCGACGCCCTGGCGGGTGCAGGATTGCGCAAGCGCCGGAGCCGGGCCCAGCGCGCTGGCGGAGATCAGGATGGAGAACACAAGGCCCCGATGGACGATCATGCCGCGCCCCGCTGGTTGAATTGTTGCTATCTCCATCGTCGCCGCTAACCGGTTTTCGGTTCAACCGATCCGGCGCTGCCGGCGCCGCCGGTCGCGAGTGTCTAGAATTCCACATATTATTCAATGCGTTACACAAATCTCGATCGCCGCCCCCGCAGTCCCTTGCAAAAGTCGCCGGGCCCCTTCAAGACAGGCCATCCGGAGAGATGGCCGAGTGGCTTAAGGCGCACGCTTGGAAAGCGTGTGTGCGGGAAACCGTACCGTGGGTTCGAATCCCACTCTCTCCGCCAGAGTATCATGTAATCTATTGATTTACTTATATAATTTATGATACTTAGATATCATACCACATTCCATCCACCAAAAGACTTTGTATTGTTCTGGACGAAATAAATCAGTTTCGCATGGGCCAGGGATCACGAGGCCGACCACGGGGAACGACAGGGAAAGCCGTCGCGCTATCGCCTGCCCAGATCAAACAAGTCTTTCGAGCGGCCCGTTGCGTCAGGCACGGAGACCGTGCCGAGGTCGCTTTGGCTCTTTCAATAGAGTTGGGGCTACGAGCCAGCGAGCTAGCGGCACTCGATTGGTCCGACGTCTATAGACCAGACGGTACAGTGCGTGAGGCGATATACGTCGAGTGCGCGTACACTAGGCCTTCGAAGACACGGGTGGTCTCAGGTTCGTCCAAGCTCCGTAGCCTATTGGCGGATTATCGCGAAAAGCAGACTTTCAATTGGAGCGAATGCGATCAGGACGCACCCTTATTCCGATCGCAGCGCGGGGGGCGCATGACCGCTGCATCGATGGCGCGGTTTGTAACGGGCCTGTATCGGAAGGCGGTTATTGCCGGCGGAAGTTCGCGCACAGGTAGGCGTACCCATTTAATCCGGAATCAGTAGCAGCGCCGCGTCGAGAGCAAGAGACCGAAGGAGAAAAGGAGACTGCGTTCATTGTCCCGCTCATGATGACAAAAATCCAAGCCTGCAAATCACTGTTCATGACAAGAAGGCACCCGTTCACCGGTACCGCTTCGGGGCTCATCCTCCGCAATTGTCCTGTTCTCTGCAACATAGGACAGAAAAATTCTCATTATTCGTTTGTTTTACCGGTGAGGACGACGACGACACTACACTTTTATATCGCATCCTATGCCAGGCCCCTGTGAGGCGCTTTTGCAGTTCGGGACCGCTCAGTCCCGGTATTTGCACATCGAGGAGGATGCAGCTCCGCACATTTTCAGTCGGCAAGCTGTCCAACAAATGCAGCGCCGAGGGATAGGTCGCGACCTCGTAACCGGCGTGCTTCAAACGACGCGCCATCGCGGTCCTGAAGGACGCGTCGTCGTCAACAACATGCACAAGCCCTGACAAGGTCTCTCCCAACCGCCCAAATTGCAACTTCAGGTTACGCTGCTTGCGGGAAGAATACCGTCACTGGGATGCAACAGTCCGTTTTTGAAATATGACAAAAACGCGATGGATTTGCTCATGGCCTCGGCAACCAGCGGGTGCGCTTATCCCCGCGCATTTGAACGGCGCCGACCATCTCGACCATGCTCGGCATCATCGCGGACCCGCGATCTATGGTAGCCTTAGGTTCTGTCTGTGAGGGCAGGCGTGCGGGGAACGCACCACCCCGGCGTATTAGTCGGTGTAAAACTTTGACCTGCGAGCATCACCTTGGAAGGACATCCATGACCGTCAAATGGCCACTGGTTCTCACCTTGCTCTTTGCTTCTTCGCCCGTTTTTGCCACTGCCGAAACCGACAGCGGAACTTCTATGCTTCCTCACTGCAAGGCTCTTGTCGAGGGTACCCGGCCCGGCTTTTGGGGAGGACGTTGCGCCGGGGTCATCGATACTTGGCTCTTTGTCTCAGCCTCCCTCCCGGAAACCGACAGGTTTTGCCCACCGAAGGTTCCGCCGGTGCAAGCACAACGTGTTGTTGTTCGTTGGCTCGAAACGCATCCGCCGGAAAACCTACACTTGAACTTCAAAAGTTTGGCATTGTCGGCGCTGAAGGAGGCGTGGCCTTGCCCAAAAAAAGAATGAAGCATTAATCGATCTTGGGTGTCCCTAAAAACGCCAGAGCCGCACCTGTCGGCGCATGATGTGAGCGTGGCTACGGTCGTCGTCGTGCTGTTTTCCTATTGGTGAACGCAGGAGGCCGGGGTCCGCCGAGACTAGCTCCAATGCTCCTCGAGTTCCCGGCGCACTGCCTCGCTCGCCGGGTTCTTCGACTTGACCCACATCCTCGACGGGCCGCCGCGATAAGGCGCGTCCGTCCGCTTTGACACGATGCCTTCAAGGCCCATCCGGCAGACGTGGGCAAATACGGACGCGCTCTTCAGATGCACACCGTACTGGATCGCCAGCCAGTTCTTCGTCTTGCCGATCAGTCTCGCAAGTCGCCGCTTGCGCTCGATCAGCGGCAGATCGCGCAGGTCGCCGCCGTCATGGGCTAAATCATGAACAGTTATGGTAAACAGACGATTAAGCGCTGCTCAAGCAGGACCTGGGGAAGCCCCAAGCTCTCTAGGGCCCGCGAGAGCGCTGTGACCTCGATCAAGGCCAGCGCCGACCAACACGCGGCGAACATACTGCCGATCATCCGAGAGGGACAGAAGGCCCGAGCTACGACCTTGCGGGCGGTGGCCGACGCGTTGAACGCTCGCGGGATACCGACGCCGCGCGGCCCTTTTTATGAGCCTCCTTTTTCCGGCATTCGCGCCAGAGCGACTTCAAGGGTTTGGGGCTTTACGCCCGCTGCTGCTCGGCTGAGCGCTGCGGTGTCGCGCGTGAATTTGGTACGCGCGGCTGACCCTCACGCCCGTGAGGCGATGCTCGGTCTTTTTGTGATAGGCCACGCAAGCTGTTCCTAAACCACTAACCTTCAGGCACCCCAGCCAAGTGCATGCCCTCACACTGGCGCTCGCGTCCGGCAAGGAACGCCGGGTTATCGCTCCACGCATTGCCTGCACGGAAACGGCGAATGGTGAACCCAGGATCGAGTGCAAGTCCCGCTCGCACGGCGGCCCGCGCCTCGTCTATGTCTCCGAGCCTCGCGAGCACAGCCGCAAGATGAAAATGTGCGAGGGAGTAATTTCGGTTTGCCTCAAGACCCCGGCGCAGCCACGCGACTGCTTCTGTATCGGCGTTGAGCGCCACCTTGGCGACGCCGGCCCATACAAACCACCGAGGGGCCAGAGTGTCGCGAGGAGAAATGCGAAATGCTTCGTTGATGTGGGCTTCGGTTTCTTCGCCGCGACCAACCAGATACTTGCCAAACCCGATGAGAGCATGAGCAAAGGCCGAATTGCGATCCAGCGCCAACACATGCTCGCATTCAGCGATGCCCTGGATCACGCGTTTCGTAAACATCTGGACGGAGCTTAGAATGAAGCGCGCCGAAGCGTGGTTCGGTGCAAGGGACAACACTTTGGTGCAGGCTGCCTCGGCCGCCGCAAACCGCACTGACGGATCGTCGGTCTATGAGGGTGGCTCCCGCCCACGCGTCGACCAGTCGCCAAACCGACCATCGCCTCGATATTTCCGGGATCGAGTGCCGTGGCTTGCTCGAAAAAGCTGCGCGCTCGGGTCATGAATCAGCGGTTACTCCTTTGTTCAGCCAAGCCCTACCTTGGAAAACCAAATCCAGCGCGTCTGGATTAGCTGAACGCTCCGCCCGTCGTGCTTCAGCCGCGATGAGTTCGGCATCTAAAGCGTTCGCGAGCCGCGATACGATTTCATCCTGCATGTCAAAGAGGTCGGCAACGGGCTTGTCAAAGCGCTCGGCCCAGAGGTGATTGCCGGTTTCGGCGTCGATCAACTGCACATTCACCCGGAGGCGGTTGCCACCCCGTTGCACCGAGCCTTCGAGCACGTAACGGACATTCAGCTCACGCCCCAACTTCTTTACGTCGATGGCTTTGCCCTTGAACGTGAACGCTGTGTTGCGTGCAATCACGAACGCACCAGCGATGCGCGACAGGTCTGTAGTCAAGCTCTCGGTCACCCCATCGACGAAGTATTCCTGCTCTGGATCGCCGCCGATGTTTGCGAACGGCAGCACCACGATGGAAAGACGCGGAGCCGAAGACAGCTGGGCGTCGCACTGCTCTTTCACCGGGCCAAGTCGCGTTCGAGGCCACGGCATAGGCCCGCACGGGCGAGCGATGTTCTTGAGGCTCTGCTCGCCCAGATCGGTGAACTCGACCGCGACCTTGCCGCGTACCTGATCGTAGGCCGACGATGAGATGCAGATGCCACCCGGCTCCGCGATGCCCTCAAGCCTCGCAGCGACGTTGACGCCGTCCCCGAGGATGTCGTCGCCCTCGATCAGGATGTCTCCGAGATTGATCCCGATCCTGAACAGCATCCGGCGATCAGCAGGCACCCCTTCGTTCCGCTGGGCCATCACCGCCTGCACAGCGACCGCGCACTCGACCGCATCGACCACCGAAGGAAACTCAAGCAACACGCCGTCCCCCGTGCTCTTCACGAGGCGTCCCCCGTGCTTCGCCACGAGAGCATCGGTGACCTCGCGGTGTTCGCGGAGCGTGCGGGCGGTGCCGACCTCGTCGAGACCCATGAGCCGCGAGTAGCCTGCGACGTCAGCCGCGACTATGGCGGCGAGCCTGCGTCCGACACGAGCTGGTTGCTCTTGCGTGCCTGGTCGAGTCATTCGGCGGAACGCCAGCGATACGCAGAGGCTTCGGTCAGCAGACGTTCGATGCCTCACTGCTCGGTGCCAGTGCGAGAGCCAATTGTCCTGATACTGAGAAATCGTTCTAACTTCACGGACTTCGCGCCTGCGGGCCAGCATCATCTGCGCGTCGTCGACACGGCCCAGCATAGCATAGCTCGACATAGCAACCTCCATGCGCCAGATCGGCAGCTGTTTTGACGAGCCAGCGATTTGATGGCCGCAAGACAAGCGCCACCTCATAGTGACGTAGAAAGAAGTAGCGTGCCAGTCCGTCTTCGACCAAGCAGATTGATCCGGATCGAGGGGATTGAGGCGCATGGCATACTGGAATTGCTCGATGGCGCGCTCGTGATTACCGAGATGAATGCTGACCCAGCCGCGTATGCGCCAAGCCATGGAAAAATTAGGGTTTATCGCGATTGCCTGATCGACAATCGCATCGGCAGTTACGAGATCGTCGATAAGTACGCTAGTAACATGTTTGCCGCCCGCGCAAGCACAAGGCGTCATCCGCTCCCACTCTCGATCCCGCGCACGGCATAGCCGCTTGCCTTCGGCGCAGCAATCATCGTGCGTTATCCAACCTTGGTCTCTCTGCTTGCATGAGACATGTCCAAGATCACGCCATACGCGGCCGCGAAATTGGGATCGAGTGAAATCGCCTTGCCGGGCAAGCCGCAAGGCATCTTCATAGCCTTGGCGGGTCACGCGGCGATGAGAGTGCGATAGCGCGTTAAGTACAGGTCGATGACGTCGAGGCTTTCGGTTGGCTTCCGCTCAGACCGGTCGATTTCGGCCTGTTCAAGACGCGGCGCGATTGCCGCGACGACTCTCGACGTCACTTTGTCTTGTAACTCGAAAATGTCGTCCAGTGGTCCATCAAACCGATCAGCCCACAGGTGTGCCCCGCTAGCGGCTTCAATAAGCTGACCGGTGATCCGAACTTTGTTGCCGGCCTTGCGTACGCTCCCTTCAAGCACATAGCGGACGCCAAGCTCCCGGCCGACCTGTTTGATGTCAACGGCCTTGCCCTTGTAGGTGAAGCTCGAATTTCGCGCGATGACGAACAGCGACTTGAACCGCGACAGTGCGGTGATGATGTCTTCCACCATGCCGTCAGCGAAATACTCCTGCTCGGGATCACCGCACATGTTCTGGAATGGCAAGCACCGCGATAGAGGGCTTGTCGGGCAGCGGAGGGAAGCTCTGCGTCGCACCAAGCAGGCGTAGGCGCGTCGCTTCGCTCGACCACCTCGATACGCTCTGATCGGCTCTTGAATGTTCTTGACCTGCTGAGCACCAAGGTCTGCGAAGGTCATCGGCAAGAGTTTGCGTACCTGATCGTATGTCGCGCCGGAGATACACACGCCTCCAGGTTTCGCCAATGTCTGCAGCCGCGCGGCAATGTTCACGCCGTCACCAAACAGGTCCCCGGCCCGGACCATCACGTCACCGATGTGCACACCAATGCGGAAGTTGATGCGGCGATCAGGAGGAAGACTGGAGTTCGCTTCGGCCAAGGCGGCCTGCGCATCCACCGCGCACTGCACGGCATCCACGGCGCTCCCAAACTCCGCAAGGACACTGTCGCCCGCCGTGTTCGCTATGCGGCCCCTATGCTCCCCAATGAGCCTGTCGAGGATCGCCCGCGCTCGGTGAGCCCCTTGAGCGTGCCGACCTCATCGGTGCCCATGAGCCGGCTGTAGCCCTCCACATCTGCTGCGAAGACTGCAACTAGCTTCCGGCTAACGTCCGTAAGCTCTGACATGCGCGCCCCAATGCCATCTGTGGCCCAGTCTGGGCTCGGGGGTGCGCCTTCGTCAACCGATGGGACCTTGGTTTCCAAGGCTCGTCGCTGCGTTGACGCTCGAAGTCGTGCGGACACCCGGGCGTCTCCCTGCCTATTTTGGTTCCATCCCCAATGAAAAATCGAATTTGAGCCGAAGGACGCCAAAGCACTCAACAGCAACTCGCGCCCCAGAGCCGCCTGCGGGTCTTGCGGACCCAAGTCGCTGCGCTTTCAACCACGCGAAAGCGTGCGACCGAGCCATCCTTGCCCTTTGAGTGTGCCAAAGGGCCGCGTCCGCTGCCACTCCCGGGGTGGTAGCTTTATTGCAAAGCGATTGTGGAGGACGGCAAGCGCCCGAGTTGATGGCTGGCAAAAGGAGCTGCAATGACTGGACAATGGCAGATAGCTGGAAATGCTGCGGAGACATATGAACGCGCACTGGTTCCCGCTGTCTTCGCACCTTGGGCACCTCTGGTCGTTGCGCTCGCTGACCCGCGACCCGGTGACAAGGTGTTGGATATAGCTTGCGGTACAGGTGTGGTCACGCGACTGGCTGCGCGGCAAGTAGGCCGTACCGGAAAGGTTGTCGGTCTCGACCTTAATCCCGGTATGCTAGCCTTTGCTGCATCGATCACACCTTCCAACAACTCAGATGCACCGATCACGTGGCGCGAGGCTAGCGCGACGGATATGCCTCTTCCCGAAGCGACGTACGACATCGCGTACTGTCAGTTGGGACTACAATTCTTTCCTGATCGATCGGCCGCGATGTGCGAGATGTATCGCGTGCTGGTGTCCGGTGGCCGCTTGGGACTTATGGTCTGGCAGGGCATCCAATACACGCCGGGGTTCGGCGCGCTGGCCGCTGCCCTTGCGCGGCACATAAGCAGCGAGGCGGAAGGCATCATGCGCGCTCCCTTTGCCCTCGCCGACGCCGAACAGTTGCATGCGTTGGTAGCGGCGGGGGGCTTTCGCGACGTAACCCTTCAATCGGTTTCAGGCACCGTTCGCTTTCCGTCAGTTGCGCGTTTCGTAGAGGACTACGTGCGCGGATCGCCGCTTTCCGGTCATGTGGCAAAAGTCTCGGATGAAAGCCGTGCTGCTCTGGTCAGCGAGGTAAGTGATGCGCTGGCGGCTTATGTTGCCGAAGACGGACTGACATTTCCCATCAATGCACATCTGGTAAGCGCCAAAAAGTGAGCTTGGCGACAATGCATTGTCCTCTTCCTCCGGGATGGGTCCACCGCTTCGGGTCATTCGCGTCGTTCGGCGATGTCTGCTCGATGTCCGCAATTCACCCGATAGCGACCACATCTCAGCCAGTCAGACTTGTCGCTTGAAGTGCGCCGCCGGCCTGTCCCGAGACCACCCAAGAGCCCCAAAGTTCGCCCCAGCGTAAGAGAACGGTGAACGCCAAGTAACCTATGAGCCTTGTGGACCCGAGGGAGCTTGCAGACATTGGCCGGTCTTCCTCGTG
>CAVPOL010000028.1:0-11464 GCA_963706975.1 uncultured Alphaproteobacteria bacterium | reverse complement strand
ACTTCAAACCCCTTCGACGCCTGAGATCCGCACACCCCCACACCCCGGGCCGGTGCGAAGCCCCGGCCCCGTGCGAAGGCACCGGGTTCGGTTCCACCAACTCCTGTTCATCGGATTACAACGGGCTCACACTCTGACCGGCTATCAATCAGGTAGGCACTTGCGGCCGCAACGCGTTTCACCGCTGGGCACGCTGGGTCTAGAGTTGTTCTTTCGCGCCGGAGGTCGCCCGCGGCTTCACAAGAAGTGCAAACCGGTCGGGATGCCGTCGTCCCGCGAACCTTTTTGCAGCAACGTCAGTTGCAGTTGCGCGTCGGAGACTCGCTGGCATGAAGCGCATCTGGGGGTGCTGTCGCCGCAGTTGTGTCCGTCACGTCATCCACCGCAATTTGTAGCGGCTTGCCTGTCGTGCGTGGCCGGGCATATCCTCTTGGACCTTCATGGTTCATCCGGCTACGTTCCTTCCAACCTCATATCGCCCTTGCGGCCGGAGTTCTCATTGTTGTGGGTGTCGCATATCAGAGCTAGCTCCCTCGTCGGGCACGAATTGCCCGGGCAGCCGTTTGCTGAATCACGTTGATCGCGGCCTCGCGGAGCGAAGCGGCCGATAGAGGCCGCGGTGGATCTAATAGTCCCCTAACTTCCGGTAATGGCGGCACTGAACGGCATATCCGGCAGCCCGTTGGCCGGATGTCTGGTTTGAAGGGTGAAAATGGAGTCGGCCTCTTTCTCGATGAAAGCGCACGTGCCAGTTGCGCTGCAGAACTTCTGCTTCCGGGGGTAAACCGAACATCAGACAGCGATTGCCAAGCAACTCAATCTTGCGACGAGAGCACGTCCCAAATGGCCGCGCTTACCAGCACAAGGGCCGAACCGGAAGCCGAAGAGGTTAACCCTTCCGATGCTACCCGCCCTGAAGTCGATTATCGATCTTTACGATGCGGCCCTCACGTACCTAGTAAACGACCTTGGTCGAGCATTTACGGATGCAGGTTTCGGAAAGAGTTTCGGGAATTTGGTGCAATCAAGCTGGCCTTACCATTGTACCGCGCATGTCTTCGAAAGGCCGGAGCGACGATAGCGGCGAATAATGGCGTTATTCACATCAACTCATGGCAATCTTCGGATCGGATTCCATTCGTATGGCCGAGCACTACACGGGCGCGGTGCCGACCAAGAACGGCTTGCTGATGACGCGATGCACATGATCGAAGCGAAACAAGATCCAAAGCGTGAACGAAATGGTGTCCCACCCAGAAGGCCAGTGGCGCTTTTTTGAAGTCTAATTCAGTAAATTCAATGGTCTTACTTTGCGGTGGTGCCCGGGGGCGGAATTGAACCACCGACACAGCGATTTTCAGTCGCTTGCTCTACCAACTGAGCTACCCGGGCACTGCCCGGCACGGGGCCAGGGAGCGCCGGTTTATAGTCAGGCCGGGGGGCCCTGTCCACCCGGCTTCGCCTTCGGCTACGCCGGGCGCGGCCCGGCCTTGCATCTACAACCAAGTGACTGGGAAATCTGGCTTATTCCCCTCCTGATATGCACCTTCCGCTCTGCCAGCGACACCACGTTGCTTTGCATGGGCTTGTTTTCGATATTTTGCTAATCGGCGTCCTCGTCCGCCTCCGGGCGGCCCGGAACGACATAGGAGCCGGATAGCCAGCGGTTCAGGTCGACGTCGCGGCAGCGTTCGGAACAGAACGGTTTGGCGGCCTCGACCGAAGGCTTGCCGCAGATCGGGCACTTCTTCGCGCCTGCGGGCTTTGGGCGGCTCAGGAGGCATTCAACCAGCCGAAGCGGATCGGAAAGCCCTCGCCGCCGAGCAGCGTCACCGACTCGTAGAGCGGCAGGCCGACGACATTGGTGTAGGAGCCGACCAACTTGACCACGAAGGATCCGGCGATGCCCTGCACGGCATAGCCGCCGGCCTTGCCGCGCCATTCGCCGGAGCCGATATAGGCTTGGATATCGTCCTCGCTGAGCCGCTTGAAGCGGACGCGGGTTTCGATCAGGCGCTGGCGAAACGCCTGCTTCGGCGTCACCAGGCAGATCGCGGTGTAGACGCGGTGGTTGCGCCCCGACAACAGCCGCAGGCATTGCGAGGCCTCGTCGACCAGATTGGCCTTCGGCAGGATGCGGCGGCCGACCGCGACCACGGTGTCGGCGGCGAGGATGAAGGAACCGCGCAATTCGTCGTCGAGCTGCACCGATTTCAGCGCCGCATCGGCCTTGGCGCGCGCCAGCCGATTGGCGCAGGCGCGCGGCAACTCGCCCCGCTTCGGGGTCTCGTCGACATCGGCAGGGCGCAGCGCGTCGGGCTCGATGCCGGCCTGGTTGAGCAGGCTGAGCCGTCGCGGCGAACCGGAGGCAAGAACGAATTTGGGGCGGCCTAGCATGCGGGATTTTTGTCGGTTGGCGGGCGGGGCGAAATTTGCGCGGAACCTATCGGAAGGGCTTCCCAGAGACAACCACCGATGTCGCGGGGACGACAGCGGTGGGCAATCCCGCAGGACCTATCCACTCGCCGCCCCGACCTTTGAAAACCGCTTGCGGATGCGCAGCAGCAGGGTGTCGCAGACCTCGCGATAGGCCTGCAGCTTCTGCTCGCGATTGCCCTCGGCGCCGGTCGGGTCCTGGGTCGGCCAGTATTCGACATCGGCTGCCACCGTGCGCGTCAGTTCCAGCGCCTTGTGATGGGCCTCGGGCGACAGCGTGATGATGAGGTCGAAATTCAGCCCCTCCCAGTCATCGAGCTCCTCGAAGGTGGTCGGCTTGTGGCCGGAAATGTCCTGGCCGAGTTCCGCCATCACGGCGACCGCGAACGGATCGAGTTCGCCTTTTCTGACGCCGGCGGATTTCACATAGAGCGCGTGCGGAAACATCTGCTGCAGCAGGCTCTCGGCCATCGGCGAACGCACGCTGTTGAGGCCGCATGCGAACAGCACGGCCTGCGGGTTGCGCGCGCGTGGAGACGGCTCCACGCCCGCTTATCCTTTCCAGTGCAGAACGGTGATCAGCGTGAACAGCCGCCGGGCTGTCTCGAAATCGACCCGCACCTTGCCTTTCAGGCGCTCCTGCAGGGTGCGCGAACCCTCGTCATGGATGCCGCGGCGGCCCATGTCGATGGCCTCGATCTTGTCAGGCGTGGCGGTGCGGATCGCCTGGTAATAGCTGTCGCAGATCATGAAATAGTCCTTCACGATCCGCCGGAACGGCGTCAACGACAGCAGATGCGCCACCACGGGGGTGCCGTCCTCGCGGCGGATGTCGAACATCAGCCGGTTGCCGGTGATGCCGATATGCAGGGTGAACGGCCCGCCGGCGGCGCCCTCCGGGGCGAACAGATTCGCCTCGACGAGGTCGTAGATCGCAATCGCCCGCTCATGCTCGATGTCGGGGCCGGAACGCCCGATCAATTCCTCATCGAGCGTCACCGCGACGATGCGATGGTTGGGATCCTCGTCTGGCGGCGGTCTGGTCATGTGAGGTTGAGGCGCAGTCCCACTGAGCGCGCATGGGCATCGAGGCCCTCGGCCTTGCCCAGCGTCATCGCCGCCGGTCCCAGGATACGCAGCTGGTCCGGCCCGCATTTCAGGATCGACGTTCGCTTCATGAAGTCAAGTACGCCGAGGCCCGAGGAGAACCGCGCCGAGCGCGCGGTCGGCAGCACGTGGTTGGAGCCGCCGACATAGTCGCCGATCGCCTCCGGGGTATGGGGGCCGAGGAAGATCGCGCCGGCGTTGCGGATCTGCGCGGAAAACGCCTCCGGATCGGCGGTCATGATTTCCAGATGCTCGGCCGCGATGACGTTGGCCAGCGGCACCGCCTCGCCGAGGTTTTTCACCAGGATGATGGCGCCGAATCGATTCCAGGAGGCCCGCGCGATCTCGGCCCGCGGCAGGGTGGCGAGTTGCAATTCGACCGCGCGGGCGACGTCGTCGGCCAGCGCCCTGGAATCGGTGATCAGGATCGACTGCGCGTTGATGTCATGCTCGGCCTGCGCCAGCAGATCGGCCGCGATCCAGCCGGCATTGCCGGTGTCGTCGGCAATGACAAGCACTTCCGAAGGGCCGGCGATCATGTCGATGCCGACCTTGCCGAACACCTGCCGCTTGGCGGCGGCGACATAGGCGTTGCCGGGGCCGACGATCTTTGCGACGGCCGCGATGGTGGCGGTGCCGTAGGCGAGCGCCGCCACCGCCTGGGCGCCGCCGACGCGGTAGATTTCGGAGACGCCGCCGAGATGGGCGGCCGCCAGCACCAGCGGGTTGAGCCTGCCGTCCGGCGACGGCACCACCATCACCACCCGCGGCACGCCGGCGACCTTTGCCGGCACCGCATTCATCAGCACCGAGGACGGATAGGCCGCGGTGCCGCCCGGCACGTAGAGCCCGACCGCGTCGATCGCGCTCCAGCGCCAGCCGAGTTCGACGCCGAGCGCGTCGACAAATCGCTCGTCCCTTGGCAATTGCCTGTTGTGGAACAGCTCGATCCGGTCGCGGGCGAATTTCAGCGCGTCGACGGTCGCGGCGTCGCAGGCTTTCACTGCCGCGTCGATTTCGGCCGGGGTGACGCGCAGGCCGGAAGCGTCGAGATCGAGCCGGTCGAATTTGCGCGTCGCCTCGATCAGCGCCGCATCGCCGCGCGCGGCGACGTCGTCGACGATGGCGCGGGTGGCCGCCTCGATATCAGCCGAAACCTCGCGCTTGGCGGCGAGAAAGTCGGCAAATCGCTCGGCGAAATCGGTGCTGCTGAAATCGAGGCGAACGGGCATGAGGGCTTTCCAAGGGTATACTGCTCAATGGCGCGGCGGCAAACCGGCGTCAACCCTCTGGCGCGGCATGCTTGGGGTTCTCCGTCATTCCGGGATGGTCCGAAGGACCAGACCCGGAATCTGAGATTCCGGGTTCATCGCTGCGCGATGCCCCGGAATGACGCCAGCGCCCTCACACCCCCTGCCCCGACGATTCCGCGCCCTCTTCAATCTCCGCGAGATCGTCGGTGCCGAGATCGGTCAGCTCGCATTCGAGGCATTCGACGTCGAGCCGCAGCGCTGCGCCTTGCGCGAACAGCAGCACCGCGCTGCCGCCGGGGGCAACGCCTGGATGAAACTCGATGCCGACCAGCTCCATCGCGGCTTCCGGCATCGCGAGGTCGATATTGCGCGACTTGCACGCCAGCACGCGGTCGAAACGCAGGGCCGCGATCAGGCGGCGCGGCGCGGCTTCCCCGGCCAGCGTCTGCTCCCAGTCCAGCCGCCGCATGCCGACCACCAGCCGCTTTTCGTCCTGCCGCCAGACGATGTCGGCGGCCTGGACGCGGGCATCCTGCACATGCATGGAAATCACCGCGAGATCGTCGGCATCGAGCGCTATCAGTTTGAGCTGGGTCACCGCATGTCCTGAAAAATTCAATCGCTGATGCGCTCGATCGAGGCGCCGCAGGCCGACAACTTTTCCTCGAGCCGCTCAAAACCGCGGTCGAGATGGTAGACGCGGTTGACCATGGTCTCGCCTTCGGCGGCGAGCCCCGCGATGACGAGCGACACCGACGCGCGCAGGTCGGTGGCCATCACAGGCGCGCCGCGCAATGTGGCGATGCCGTCGATGGTGGCGGTCTCGCCGTCGAGCTGGATCCGGGCGCCGAACCGCGCCAGTTCCTGCACGTGCATGAAACGGTTTTCGAAGATGGTTTCGGTGATGCGCGAGGAGCCCCCGGCGCAGGCCATCAGCGCCATCAATTGCGCCTGCAGGTCGGTGGGAAAGCCCGGAAACGGCGCGGTCGACACCGTCACCGGCATGATGCCGGCGCCATTTCTGGCGACGCGGATGCCTTCGTTGTTGACGGAGATCACGGCGCCGGCCTGGGTCAGCACGTCCAGCGCCGATTGCAGCAGTTCCGGCCGCGCGCCGGCCAGTTGCACATCGCCGCCGGTCATCGCCACCGCCATCGCATAGGTGCCGGTCTCGATGCGGTCGGGCAGCACGGTGTGCCGCGCGCCGTGCAGTTTTGCCACGCCCTCGACCACGATGCGGGGCGTGCCGGCGCCGGTGACGCGGGCGCCCATCTTGTTGAGGCAATCGGCGAGGTCGATTATTTCCGGCTCGCAGGCGGCGTTGGTGATGACGGTCGTGCCCTTTGCCAATGTCGCCGCCATCAGGGCGACATGGGTGCCGCTGACGGTCACCTTGGGGAAATCGATGCTGGCGCCCTTGAGGCCGCCTTGCGCTTTCGCAATCACATAGCCGCCGTCGATGGTGAGTTCGGCGCCGAGCTTTTGCAGCGCCATGATCAGCAGGTCCACCGGCCGGGTCCCGATGGCGCAGCCGCCGGGCAGCGACACTTTGGCCTCGTGCATCCGCGCCAGCAGCGGCGCGATCACCCAAAAGCTGGCGCGCATTTTCGAGACCAGATCGTATGGAGCTGTGGTGTCGATGATATTGGCCGCCGAGATATGCAGGGTCTGGCCCTGATATTCGCGGTCGCCGGGCCGCTTGCCCGCCGACATGATGTCGACGCCGTGATTGCCGAGAATGCGCTGCAGATTATTGACGTCGGCCAGCCGCGGCACGTTGTCGAGGATCAGCGTCTCCTCGGTCAGGAGGCCCGCGATCATCAGGGGCAATGCGGCATTCTTTGCACCCGAGATCGGAATCGTGCCGTTGAGCTTGCTGCCGCCGACAATGCGAATGCGATCCATACCCCGCCCCGGTTTTTGCTATGCACAATGTATAGGGCCAAGGAGCCCCGGATGGCAAAAGCCGGGAAATTTGCGGCTATTTGATGGGAGCGGGCTGATTCCGGCCCATATGAGCGCCATTCCGCGAACTTCGCGGCCGTGGTTACATCCGGCGCCGGGAGGCTTTCGTCGCCTGCGTATCCTGGCAAGCTACAGCTTCTCGGCGCCATGCCTGCCTGAACCGAGGCCGCCTCAATAGAGCAGAGACATGTCCAAACCCGACGCCAAATCGCTGCCGTCCCTCAGCATCCGGATCGATCTCAATTCGGAAAGCCGGATCGGCCCGGGCAAGATTCTGCTGCTGGAAAATATTCACGCCAGCGGCTCGATCTCGGCGGCGTGCCGCGCGATGGACATGTCCTACAAGCGGGCCTGGGATCTGGTCGACGAGATCAATCGCATCTGCAGGCAGGTCGCCGTCGAGCGGCAAACCGGCGGCAAGCAAGGCGGCGGCGCCACCCTGACGCCGTTCGGCCTCTCGCTCGTGGCGCGCTACCGCAAGATCGAACGCGCCGCGGCGAGCGCCGCCCGCAAGGAGTTGCAGGCGTTGCGGACCGAGATTGGCAGAGCGAAGAAGGCTTGAAGAGTGGCAGCCCGCCACAACAAGACTGTCGTCGCCCGGCCTTGACCGGGCGATGACGACTGCGGGTGAGACGCCGACCTCGAAACGTCATTGCGATTCAACTTCCCCAGAGAATGAGGGAGCAGGGAATGCCGGATGCGCGCTGCACCCGCGGTCGCGCATCGCTATTGCCCGTTTTGCGCATGTCCAATAATGCGAGACGAGTACTTTACATTTGGAAATCACTTATTCCCGCAAGGCCGCCTCGGCGTCATAACCGTAGAGCCGCTCCTGTTCCGGGGGAAAGGTTGCTGATTCCGGGAAACGGTTCGCGCGCATACGCGCGTTGCGCGCCGCGATCTCGGAGGCATCGCTCATCTGGTAGAGTTGCTCTTCGCGGCGGGCAAGCCCTTGCATCCAGGCGGTGCGCGGCTGGCGAAGTTTCACGTAACGTTCGAGGGCTGCGACCGGCTCGTCCGGCGTTGCGGCGAGACAGCCGGCCAGAACATACGCGTCCTCGATGCTCTGCGCCGCGCCCTGCGCGTAGAATGGCATCATCGGATGGGCCGCGTCGCCCAGCAGGACGACCCGCCCGATCCGCCAATCGGGCAGCGGCTCGCGATCATATAGCGCCTGGCGGAGCACGCGCGGCGTCGCCGCGATGATGGTGCGAATGGTGTCGTGCCAGCCGGCATATTCGGCCAGCGCATCCTCAGTACGCCCCTCAGCCAGCCAGGATTCCCGTGCCGGCTGTTCCGATCGGCTGATGCCGATCCAGTTGAAGGTCTTTCCTGCTGCGATGTAGTACTGGACGATGCTACGGTTCGGTCCCATCCATACGCCAGCGACCTTGGCAACATCGAGGTGTGCAACACGCTCGGCCGGCACCAGTCCGCGCCAGGCGACGTTGCCGGTGTACCGTGGCAATTCCGTACCGAACATTTGCCCGCGCACCGTGGAGTGAATTCCGTCGGCGCCGATAAGGATGTCGCCGGTTGCAGTGCTTCCGTCCGCCAACGAAATAGTGACGCTTTCATCATCCTGGTCGAGGCGCTCGATACGGGAACCGAGATGGAAACTTCCCGTTTCAAGACCGCCAAGAAGAACATCAAGCAAGTCGGCCCGGTGCGCGGTGTAATACGGCGCACCAAAATGTACTTCCGCCCGCTCGCCGAGCGGCGTGTAGTAGAGACGATCACCATTGTCCCAGGCGCGATAGTCTCGTCCCTCCGGATAATATGCGATGTGTGCCAGCGCATCACCGAGGCCAAGCGCGCGCAGGATCCGCGTTGCGTTGCCGCTGACCTGAAGGCCGGCGCCCACCTGACCGAAGGCGGCCGCCTGCTCGAATAGCTCGGCGGCGATGCCGCGCCGGCGAAGCGCCAGCAACGCAGTGATTCCGCCGATGCCTCCGCCCGCAATGAGAACCTTGTGTTTGTGGGCCACGGTTCGTTGACCTCAAACCGGGGTCACGCAGATGAACCCCAACTGTCGTGAATATTCGCGGTTTTCAGGTTTTCCTGCAAGACTAGCCGCCTGCCCTTGGCGTACGTGCCACCTCAGGCGTCTCCAACTCCCCGCCACGCGCCCTTGCGCGTGGCGGGGAGGAAAGCAGAGCATCGCCTATTTCGTCTCGAAGGACAGAACTGCCTAGCCGGTCTTGATCCAGACCGCCTTGACGTTGAGATATTCTTCCAGATGCTGCTTGCCGGACTCGCGGCCATAGCCGCTCATCTTGTAGCCGCCGAACGGCACCGCCGGGTCCATCGCCTGGTAGCAGTTCGACCCAGACCGAGCCGGCGCGAAGCGCTTTTGCCACGCGATGTGCCTTGCTGACGTCTTGGTCCAGACGCCGCTGCCGAGCCCGAAGGTGGTGGCATTGGCGCGCTGGATCAGCTCGTCGCTGTCCTTGAACGAGATCGCCGAAATCACCGGGCCGAAGATCTCCTCCTGCGCGATCCGCATATTGTCCTGCACGTTGGCGAACACGGTCGGCGGCACGAAATAGCCCTTCGACAGCGCGCCTTCGGTCAGCGGCGCGCCGCCGGCGAGCGCTGTCGCGCCTTCCTGCTGTCCGATCGCGAGATAGCCGCCGACGCGCTCCATCTGCTGGGCCGAGACCAGCGGCCCGATCTGGGTGTTGGGATCGAGGCCGTCGCCGATCTGCAGCTTCTTGCCGAACTCGGCCACGCGGCCGACGAACTCGTCATGGACCTCGTGCTCGACGAACAGCCGCGAGCCGGCGCTGCAGATCTGCCCGGAATGGCGAACACCGCCATCGCCGCGCCCGGCACGGCGGCGTCGATATCGGCATCGCAAACACGATGTCGGGCGACTTGCCGCCGAGCTCCAGCGAGACCCGCTTCAGATTGCCGGCCGACGCCCTGGATCGATTGCCCGGTGACATCGAGCCGGTGAAGGCGACCTTGTCGACGCCGGGATGCGACGCCAGCGCCGCGCCCGCGGTCTCGCCATAGCCCGGCACGACGTTGACGACGCCGGCCGGGACGCCGGCTTCCATGCAGAGTTCCGCCGAGCCGCAGCGCGGTCAGCGACGCTTCTTCGGCGGGTTCAGCACCATCGTGCAGCCGGTCGCGAGCGCCGGCGCGATCTTCCAGACGCAGCGCCGAGCGGCCCGTTCCATGGCACGATCGCGCCGACGATGCCCATCGGCTCCTTCAGGTGTAGGTGACGATTTCGCCGGGGAGCGAATTCTCGATGGCTCGCCATGCAGCGCCGTCGCCAGTCCGGCATAGAAGCGGAGCATGCCGATCATGCGAGCTGGTTGCCGAGGGTGCGGGCTGATCGGCAGGCCCATGTCGAGCGTGTCGAGACCGACAGTTCCCAAATTTCTTCTCGACGAGATCGGCGAGTTTAGCAGCAGCGCCTGCCGCTCGAACGGTTTGACCTTGCTCCAGGGCCCTTCGAAGGCGCGGCGCGCCGCCGCCACCGCGCGGTTGATATCCTCGGCCTCGCCCTCGGCGACGGTGGCGAGCAATTCGCCGGTGGCGGGGTTGTGGCTCTCGAGCGCTTGCCGAGGTGGCATTGACCTACTCGCCGTCGATCAGCATCTGCTTGTAGGAGCCATCGCATAGGGGTGGCGGGTGATCGGAATTGCCTGCGTTACAGCCATGTCTGCGCTCCCTTGATGTCCCGATTTTTTCGGATCGGCGCTCCCCGAAATTATACGACAGCCCGGCCGAACATCAAAGCGGGTCCCTACCGGTGAAATATCAAAGCTGGCTCAATGCGGACGCACATTCTTCGTGATATGCCATTGGACATAACGATATTGTCAATAAAGCCCGCCCATCCGGAAGAACCCGGCCAGCGGCGCCACTCCAGCGGTCCAAATCCACGGGGAAAATGCTTCCCGGTCCGGAATACCTGCAGCCCGATGCAGATGGGATCGAGAAACAACCAGATCGACTGGCGGCGAGGCGCCCCCCTCATCGCCTAACGTCCGATGTCCGGCTAGTTTAGAAGAGGCTCCTAAGGACCACCTCATGAAAAATCAGCGCACGCAACCAGCTCAAGGGCACCATCGTCGATGTCATGAAGGGCGCTACGACGTCGCATATCAGGATCGATATCGGCGGCGGGGCGATCGTCACGGCCTCGATCACCAACGAGGCGGTGGACGAACTCAAACTGGGCAAGGGCAAGGCGGCGATTGCCGTACTCAAGGCCAGCGACGTCATGGTGGGCGTCGATTGGATTGACCGCCGCACCCTGATCGCCGGCCTGTCGGCGGCGCTGCTCGCGCCGCCTCGCAGCGCGTTTGCGGCAACCATGACGGATGTGCGGCGGGGGCGAGCAGTGCCTATCCCCCGCAAAGGTATCGCGCGTATTCCCGGCCGGGCCGCCGGCGGCGATCCTGCTGTATACGCTGGCGCCGGAATTGCTGCTCGGCTGGCCGCGCGCCAACCGCAGGGAGAAATGCGTTCTACATGCTGCCGAGATCTGCACCCGGCCGGAGGTCGGGCGCATCACCGGCCCCGGCAACACCGCCAATCTGCAAACCGTGCTGGCGCTGAAGCCCGACCTCATTCTCGACGTCGGCTCCACCAGCGCCACCTTTGTCTCACTGGCGGACCGGGTGCAGGAGCAAACCGGCATTCCCTACGCGCTGCTGGACGGCCGTTTCGCCGGCATCGCCACC
>CAVPOL010000027.1:0-101467 GCA_963706975.1 uncultured Alphaproteobacteria bacterium | reverse complement strand
CGCATCCGGAAACGCTCGTGCCATTCGCGCAGGGTCTTCTCGACGGTGGCCTCGAAGTCGATGGGATCGCCCGGCGTCGGCATGAACACCCTGTGCGCCACCAGCCGAACGCATTTGCTCTTGCGATCAAATGTCACCGCCACCAGCGCGGTGCTGTCACGCTTGGTCGAGGCATCGACGCCCACCCAGATCGGCAAGCGAGCGATCACTTCACCACCGGCGTCAGCGACGGCTGCACGCAAATGTCCCATGCCGCCAGATCGACGAACTTGCTCTCCGGCGACACGAACTGGTTCAGGATCATGCGCGCAAACGCACGGACGCAGCGAACGCCGCATCTCCGCCAGCCATCGCTCGTCCTGCCACGGCGCGACCGGCTCGGTGTGCCACGCGCACAACATGCCGTCGCCCGCATGCAGGCTCGGCCCAACCTGCGGCAACGACATGCCGCGCTTGTGCAGGTCTTCCAGCAGCACGCTCTCGCCAGAGAAGCCCGCATAGGTCGTCGTCAGGCGACAACTGATCTTCCTCGCAGGCGACGTGATCATTTCATCCCATAGCCTCGTCGCACGCTCTGAGGTAAATCCCCAGAGTTCATCGAACGCGGAGATGCACGGGTTGGCGCCGCCGCGACGCCGCGTCGCTCGTGATCGCGCGATGGTCGCTCGAACGCGGGAAAGATGATCTTGTCCGCCGTGACCTTCGCCTCGCCCTTCAACAGCGGCGACACCGCGACGATGCGCTTGATCATCGCGAAGGTGCGGCTCTGCGCCTGTTCGAAGTCGTTGGCGACGCAATACGCTTCACCGAAGCGGCCTCGTTGCGCAACAGCACCATCACGATCACGATATGCCCGCGAGCGTCGTCTTGCCGCTTTCTTCGGCGCGCCGTAGCAAGCTCGGGATAGAGCAAGCGACCGTCGTCATCGAGCGCGAACGCGTGCGCATGAACGCGATCTCGCGGGCAACAGCCGAACGGCTTGCCGGTCTCGGGATCGCACAGCACCTCCTCGACGAACGAGATAGGCGATGTTTTCCAGCGCGAGAGCGTGGTGCTGTCGAGCACGGTCATGGCGTGCGCTCCCGTTGATCGAAAGCACGCAACGCCGCTTCCGCTTCCGCCATGCGCTCAAGCAACTCGCGATCAGCAGGATCGGCCCAGTGCAGCATCTTCAACCGACGAAGCTCTTGCTCCATCCGTCCGCGCTGCGTGTGCGGCACATCAGCGTAGCCATCGGTGAATGAAGGAGAGGGTCGCCGTCATGGCCGATCACCGCGCAGGAGATCAGCGATGCTTGGTTGCGTCGGCTTGCGATGCTGATCGAGACGCAGCCTGCGCACCGTGAGATCGGCCAGCCGCTGTAGCCTGACGACGTCGTCGAGCGCGATCTTCGGATCGCCGCGCAGTGCTCGCGCCGATGCATCTTCGGCCAGACCTGTCAGCCGCGCCGCCGTCTCGCATTGCGCCGCCAGCACCGGGTCAGGGTTGGTCGGGTCGAGCCCGGCACGCTGGGCGTAGATCGCGGAAAGTTGGGCGGTGCGCTTGCCAAGAATAAATCGCTTGTCGAACGGCACGGGTGCCCGCTTCTTGTTCGGCTTCGCCTGATCGGCGGCGAACAGGCGACACCGACGCTTTCAGCGGGTACTTCGACGGTGTCGCTGGCTGGCTTCGATCATCGGTTCCCGTTCCGGTCGGAAATGGCGGGTTTCCTCACCCTCACGTTACTCTCAGGCGGTCGACCCGGTCAAATCATGCCTTAAGTGCCTGTTATATAGGGCTTTCCGGAGATTCTGAACGTGCTGATCTAGCATAGGAGATTCCGCTTTCCAGCCACTCGCGGTGCCGGATTCGGCAGCTTTATGCGGGTGACGTTACCCGGTCATCGGGACTTGGAAATTGAAAGGCCTGAGCGCGGCTGAGAGGCGGTCCTCTCTTCCATCCTCGCGCCCTTGCCTGGTGGCCTTCCATCAGCGCTGTGGTCCCGCTGCCGCCGTGGCGCCGGTGCGCCCGACCTCGCCGCCGTCCTGCCAGCCGCGTTCGTGCCTGTCTCGCGCGGACCGGAGGAGAGAGCAGGAGCAAGATCCGCCATGGACCTAGATCATACCGCGTTGGGCCACTCAGGCTGGATCGAGGTGACGCTGTTCTGGCTTGCACCGGTCTGGGCTGTGCAACCTGTGCTTCGAGAGTCCGCCAACAATTATATTCAGTCCTTTGAGTCGGCCTCTGTACTGTGCTTTCGTCATAACGCGTGAGCGTCGAAGCCTGAGCGAGCGCGATGCTGCCAGGGGTGCATGCGTTCTGCCAAGCAGTATCACTTGGCTGGAAGGTTGCGGAAAGTACCTAATTCGCTTTCGTCATTGGGCCCGGAACGAATACTGCGGGGTTTCGCGACGGCTATTCCTGACCGTGAGTGGGAGTTCCGGTTGGAAGATTTACCGATGGTCCTCGTCATTGAAGACGAGCGAACTCATTCAGAGCATCGTTGAAGATGCCCTTACCGAAGGCCGGGTTCGAGAGCCGATATCGCATCGTCCGGGGAGAATGCCGTGGAACGGCTTGACGCCTCCCAAGGGAAGTACCGGGCGAGTGGTGACCAACATAAACCTTCAGGCGCGGCAAGATGGACGGCTGGGAAGTCGCTCGCCATGCCAGAGAAATTGATTCGGCATTTCCCGTTGTTTATATGAGCGGAGATAGTGCCGAAGACTGGGGCTCCAAAGGCGTTCCCAATAGCATCATGTTGGCCAAGCCGTTTGCGCCAGCGCAGCTTGTCACCGCTGTTTTCCAGCTTCTCAATGCAGGTACGCCACCGAACATAAGCGCGGCAACTCCTGTCACGGCAGCGTCCGATCCACTCTTGCTCCGGTAACCTCGCGCAGTGAAACTGAAGTCGGATGAATTTGCCACCCTTCAGAATACGCTGGAACGTGAAGCAGCACGTCACGGATTGAACCATCTTGCTGAGGTACCCGCGACTCGTAGCTCCAGTAAGAGTTTCCGAATTGATCAATCTCGTCAGAATATCATCACTGACCGGCTGTTCCGCGTGAAACTCTTCGATGTGATGCCCGATGTATTCATCCAGACTATGACCAAGCAACTCGCATTTCGGCGTGATTGGCCCAAAGCACGATCCCACCTGGGCCAACCCGATGGATTACCATATTGCGGTTTCCAGAAAGCCGCGAAGACCATCGTTGTTCCGATGTCGCGCCGTTCCCTCTTGTCGCTTGCCTCAGTTATATCCACGAAGGTGTTGGCTGCGCCGAACGAACTCGCCGAAGGCTGTCGCGCTCTTGCTGTCGTCTGACATTTGATTTTCCACTTGATCGACCGGACAACGTTGCCACTTGCCTACTTGATCGTAGTAGCCCGCAAGCCAAACGTCATGGCCAAATGGTTTCCGCTCGAGAGATTAACTGGACCTTACCATAAGCCTTTGATTGCTATGTGACTTGCTATCGAAGCGGCAGTGAGCTATCTGGTTCGCGATTCGACCTCATTGCTTCGGCCCGGGTCTGATATTTCCTTCATCATCGTAGCTGTCCCTGCGGCCCCGCGAGCCATCACCGCACCCGTCGCAGCCGCACGACGTAGTGCGTCATGCGATCATCGGCCTCCAGTTCCAGCGATCTCCTGACGAAGCATGCGCATCTCCATTTGCACCCTCGCGTCTGCTTCAACGTCATCAGCCTGACCTTGCGCACTGGCGGTTCCGCCGGGCCTGCCGGATCGAGCCTGGCTGACGTCGCGGATTCCACCTTGACGAGCCCTGCGGTCTCACCGCGCAGATCGCTCGTGGCGATGGTCCTTTGGCTTCTCTTACTTTCTTAGGCTCAGGACCATCGGCTTTCACGGGATAATGCCGATGTTTCAATGGCTTGGGCGGCAACCCTGCAGTCGACGAATTTGTGCCATCTTGCAGTCGACGAATTTGTGCCAGGTCTTGCCGTCGCCACCATGTCCTGCGGCTGATACCGTCGGCTTCCCAAGGTCTTAGGGCTTCAATCGACGTATCCTCGCGTGGCGTCGCGCCCTTGGCCCGCCGCTTCGCCTGCTGGTACGCGCGGTCGCACTGGCGATGCCGCAGCGACGCGGGCACGCTTGGCGACCACTGCGGCGTGCCATCCTGCCGCCGCGTGCGTCGCGCCGCATTGCGATCCTTCCGACGCTCCGCTTCGAGGTCACCATCAATGAGCGGCAACTGAAGCAGGGCCTGCATGGGCCGCTTCGTCTTGTTGCCGACACGGCTCCTCGCTTGACCGTACTTCTCTCTGTCCGCCTTGGTGAACCTCGCCGCCGTCGCGATGTTGCGCGGGGTCGGCTTGAACCGGGCGATGCGCTGTTCGAACGCTTCACGTTCGGGATTGGACATGAGCCGAGCCACGGCATGACGCTGTCCCATCTTTTCTTGCGCAGCCCAGCGAGCACACGGCAATGGCGAGCGCGTGGCCCTCTTCGTCATCGCACAGGAAACTGATGCCTTGCGGCGGAGGTTCATCGCCAGTAGCGCATGGAGCATGTAGGGTTTGCGCGCGTCGCTGATGATCTGGTCGGCTGAGGCGTTGCGGCGGCTTGCGTTGCATCTGGTTTGACCTTAGAGGTCATCTACGACGTTTCTTACTGGGACGTTCCTGCGTGTGCTTTGGAGGTGCTTCAGTCGGGTGTTCGAGCGGCTCCTGCCCCGGATATTGCCAATTATTAGAAGCCGATCGCTCCTTAGCCCCGGAGCAGCGGCGTTCTGCTGTTACGGTGGACGCGCAGCTTCTGCCTGCTTTGCGGCGACATCGGACGCGAAGGCGACGAGCTTGGAAATGGACCGTGCAGCGATCATCATCGAAGCCGATCCTGAACCGGGGCCGTCGTCTCTGACGATGACGACTGGGATCGGGGACGTCGCGCTGACCTGAAGACCGGGAGCAAGCATAATTCGCGCCCTTCCAAATAATTAGGCGTCGGTTGCTCCGGTGTGCCCATCTCTACATCATTGCTCGGCGACTTGAATAGCTGGACGACCTGCGCCTCACTCAGAAGCTCGCCGACGACAGCACGGTCACCAATGAGATCGGCAATCCTACCATCGAGCCACCAGCGGCGCGACAGATCTTTGCCAGTGCACCCGCGGAAACCAGCGCGTTCGAGTGTCTCGCCTGAAACTCCGCAGATCACGCTCGTCTCGAGGATCGCCATCGCCTCAGACCTTACCGTTCACGATGCGCGGCTTCGCAGACTTCCGAGACGGCCAGCGTCGTCGTGAGGCATGGCCTGCGTCAGGGCTTGGCGCTTCGGGTTCGGCCCGCGCTGCGCCACCTTGGCCCGTTGGCTGCCCTCGCGCAACCAATGACCGGACTGGCGTCCACGGCCTTCCGTGCGCCCGTCACAGTCGAACTTGTCGAACGCGGCAATTCTTCGGTCGCGATCCCGACGTTCCGGATGAATTCTCGGACGCTGGATGCCCAGCCCTAACGCTCCTCCGCATCTGGATCATGAGTCCGCGGGTAGATCGTATCCCTCGAACGACGGACCGCTCAGTTGAGGCCCATACTGATCTTACTTTCTCGATTCTGATGCGGTCTAGAGCCATTTGAAGTCCGGTCATCCTTCTACTCCTGTGTCATGACACATCAACTGACACTGGAGATATAGACTGCGTTCAGCGACGTGCTGTCTACTCGCGCAAACGCCACCTCTGGGCCCTCAGGGCCCATCTTTGATAGTCTCTTCAAACGATTAGAGAATTAGAAATTGAAATTATTTCCAGCGCAATTCATCCATCTCTCCACCGTGAGAAATATCGCGCTACGTGCGCGATGGAGGCTTGCTGCGTAGGAGATTTGGATAAGTGCGGGTGAGTCACGTTAGCTAACACCGACACCCAACACCACGTGGTGTTGGTGCTGTCGCGGATCGAGCGTCACTTGAGGATGGCCAATGAACGTTGCGCAACGTTGGATCGAAGAAGTCCGCCGACAAGAAGCGGACGTTAGCTAACGTCGCCAGCTTCGGCTTGCTTGACGATGGGCGAATGACGTTGTCCTCTTCTGATCCAGTGTTACTAACGCTTAGTTCTTCTGAAACGATGAGCGAATGACGTTGTCCGCCTCCGCTGGACGCTAGGTAATGTCCGGTGGACGTCACACCCGCCGCTTCTACCGGCGGTGCTGATGCTGTCGGCGGATCGAGCGGCTTCACCGGAGATCGACCGCATGCTTCACTTGCGCCGCGCCTTCGTCATCGGCACCACAACTCCGCCGACGATGCCCTCGATCAATGCGGCGAGCTTTTCGAACGCGTCACGCTTCTCGCTCGCGGAATTGAATCTTGTCATAGCGGCCTCTGATGCCGCCCACCACGTGGCCCAAGCACATCTCGCCGATGTCGGGGCGAACGCCAGCGCGGCTCAACAGCGTGCGGCTTGTTCGTCTCAAATCGTGCAGCGTGTAGTCCGCTGACGCCGCAAGATCTCGTCGAGGCTTTGCTTGCGGTCGTGGAAATCATGAGCGGCCGCGAGCCGTCGCGGGAGAAGACGACAATCGCCACTCGCAAGCTCAGGCATCGACGCGACGATCTCCTGCGCCGCCTGCGCCGAGCGGGATCACCGTGTCGCATTTATTCTTGTACCGCTTGCCGGGATCAACCAGCCGGTGCCGTCGTCGATCAGTTCGGAGCGGGGTCATGCCCGCCGCCTCGCTGCGCCTGCATGCGGTCAACAGCACGAATCGGACGTAGCGGCCGAACGGTGCGGCTTGTCCTGCTCAGCCGCTCGCCAGACGCTCCTCAGTTCGTCATCGGTCAACGTCCGCTCGCGACCGCCTGCCGTTCCGCCGCTCCACTTGGCGCGGGTCAGGACGCTGACGTAGTCCCGTCGATCGGAATGCCAGTTGAGCAACGTCTTCATGGCAGCCGAACGCCCGGCCAGCCCGCCGCCGGCCCGCGCTCCTCAGCGATATCATCGAGGACGCCGACGAACTGCGCTCGCTTGATCGTGTCTATCGGCAGGTCGCCCAGTGCCTCGATAGAATAATTCGAGGTCGGGGCGACGCTGGCTATCGAGCGTGCGCAGGTCCGTTGCCCGCCTCCAGCTTCAGGTGCTTCTCGCAGACCGCCTGCAGGGTTTGGGCCTCTGCGGCGTGCTCCTGCCGACGCGCGGCCTGCTTGGCTTCTGCCGGATCGGTGCCAGCTCTGACCTCACGCAATGCTTCGGTGCAGAGCGATCTGGCCGCTGCCAGCGACAACGGCGTGCCGATCTCGGCCGCGTTGGCGGGCTCGACCACGTCGCTCTCGGTCATGCACGGACCCAGCGTCAGCTTCTTCGGTTTGCCCTTGTACCTGTACCTCGCAATGAATGACTCGTCTTGCCCGGATGGAAATACGCAAACCAGCAACCCGGCGCAGCCGCCGTCTGGTCGCCTCGTAACGCTCTGGCTTGGGCTTCAGGTTCTTGATGAGCTGACTGCGGTCAGGGGCTTCGTCATGGTCAGGGTAACTTCCGGGGTAACGGCTGTGGGTGTCTGGGACTGTCGGTGTCCGTCGATGACACTATCCGACAAATAGCCGCAAATACAGGGCGTTACAAGCACTTATTGTATAAATGAGACCCTGACATTACCCGTCACATCACGATCAGTCGCGGACGAATTATCACGTGAACGGCCTACGAACAGTTCGGGACTTTGTTCGGGACTTTCTGCCGGGGAAGCCCGGTATTTGCCGGTATTTGATCATGTTCCGTGCCCCGGTCGGCACCCTCCGGAATGCAAGAAACCCTTGAATTTTACGGGGTTTCTGCGACGTGTTCTACTGCTCTATGCCGCACACGAACATCTGAAAACTTGGATGCACCAGCGCTTCCGGCGCGATCGTCAGCACGACCAAGGCCGCGACTGCGAGCGTGCGAAACGTTATCGCGCGGCGGTCGACCATGATCGCGATCAGCACCACCGCGGTCATGAAGAACGAACGCTGCGTGGCGACTTCGGCACCCGACAGCAGCAGATAGAACAGGGCGGCGGCAAGCGCCGCGGCTGCCGACCATTTCTTGATCGAGAAAGAGACGGTGAGTGAAGGGATCAGCGCCACAGCGCGCGGACCGCAAAGAACACCACGCCGGCAACCACGGCCATGTGATAGCCTGACACGTGCTCAGTCGGGCGGTGTGCGTGAGTTGGCCGCTAAAAATGGGGTTTTCTAAAATTGCCGCTTCCCAGACGAGAGCATTGGGAAGCACCGGGGAAGCAGGTAGACAGCCCCACCCCGAAATAACGCACCACCGCCCCGCGCTGCGCGTCCTGTGGCCTTGCCAGCGCGAGTTGTCGGCGTCACGTTGCGCCACGCCATTCAACAACGGGGTGAGCAAATGCCGATGCTCGGCCAGGCGCAGCACCCCACGTCCCCCGCCACATGGTCCGCCGAGCCGGTGCTGGAGCGGCTGGTCGAGGCGTTCGAAATCGACCGGCGGATGCCCGGCGAACGGCGGTACCGGGTAGGCTCGTCCTGGCCGGCGGCGCCACTGCATGTTTATCGATATGGTGCACTGGAACGAAGGCGAGGCGCGGGAGCGGGTCTGGCAGTCATGGGAGCGCGCCCCTGCATCACCGCAGGAGGTCACCCGGATGGAAGAGGTGTTCGGTTGGCTGCGATTTGTGCCGATGACCGAGCGCAAGATGCTGGAAACCTGGGCCTCGACCACGGCCAGGGGCCTGTCGGTGAGCGCCACGATCCGAAAGGGCGGCCTGTCCCGAACCACGTTCTACCGCCACCGCGATCGCGCCGCGCAGCGGATCGCCGATCGGCTCAACAAGCAAGGCGTTGAGGTGAGGTGAGCAGCTCGACGCCAGGCCGCCTTCAATTAACAAATCGTTGAAGCATACTGGTGTTTAGTAGCCCGTGACCACCGGTACCGCATTTCGCGGCACATTCCGATGGCTCTGGGGGAAAAGTGCGAAACACCTTTATGGCTTGCGCGCTGGCCGCGACAGTTTGCGGTTGCGCCGAAACGTCTACCATACCGCTGGCACAAGACACGGTTCAAATTACAGCAAGGGCAGCGCCGTTTTGTGGCCCGGCTGGGGCCGAGAAACTCGCGCTTAAGCAAGCTGCCGTCGAAACGATACGGCGCGGATACGATCGATTTATCGTTCTTAACGCACAGGCCGGCGGGAGCTATGTGGGAAGCACGCCGATCGTCGTGCAAAACATGGGTGGCGGCATGGCTATGGCCACAGGTGGGCAGCCGATGATTGCTCCCAATCAAGGACTGGTAATCAAAATGTTCAAGGACGGCAACCCGCAAGGGACAAACGCCTTGCCTGCCAGAGACACTTTAGGTCCAGATTGGCAGGAGCAGATTAAGAGAGGACAGTATCAACTGCCTCTAGGTAGCTAACGCTAGCAATCGGCAGCCTCACTGCACGCTGAACCCGCCGCGCAAAATCCCGTGGTGCTTGAGCCACTCGATCGCCTGATCGACGCTGTCGGTGCAGAGATAGACGAAACCCGCAGGCTTCCAGGTGTTCGCGCATCGCCGCTTGCGATTCCGACAGCCTTCCGCCTCGGCGCTTCAGTTCCAGGAAAGCCATCTGCCGATCGGGTCCGGCGAATTGCAGATCGGGCCATCCTGGCTGGTGCCGAGCCTCTTGAGCCGGGAGGCGGCCGTGGGATCGCGAAATTCGCCGAGCGGGACATGGCCGAAACGCCAGCGCGGATCCCGCCAGCGCCGGATGATGTCGGCCAGGAAGCACTGCGAGGCGAATTCGTCGGCGCGGGCGGGCGGTGCCCCGTTGCCGGCGAGACTTGAACAGCGAAAGCTGCCGCGCGGTGACCTGCACGCCCATGCGTTACGCAATCATCGATCCAGACGGCCCCACAGTCTTGAGCCGCGACACGTTATTTTTTGTCGCCTCTAACTGCTGCTCCAAAAATGCAATTTTCATTTGGGCAATTTCAGCCTGGGAGCCTGGCCTCCATCTCCGCGCCAGCTGCTTCCGCAGATCCGCGAGGGCTTCGCCGGTCGCCTCGGCGGAATCTCGTGACGCGCTGATCGGCCGCCTTCATCTCGCGGCGTAATTGAGCAACCGGCAAAGCCGGTGCTGGTGCTGGTGCCGCCCGTCGCGGCGTCGGCGCCGAATAGTCTTTTGTAACGACGGCCGCGTCCAGCCTGCGCTCCTCGTCGCGGGCCTGGCACCGCGCCAGTGTTTCCGCGGCGTCGATCGCACGCTGCCGATCGGCGATCGAGGCCGACAGCGCCTCGCGCTCGCCAGGATCGAAGCCGTACTTTTCCTGCAGTTCCTGCGGCAGCAGCGGCGAGCCGTTGTCGTCATAAATTTTCATGGCCGTGCCCTTTCGAATTGCTGGCGAAACCTTTCCAACTGGCTGGTGGCGTCAGCGAGCGACAGACCAGCAGTGTAATGCCGCAGGAATGCCGTGAAGCAATCGTCAACTGCGCGCTGGAATAACCGCTCTTCGGACAGCGCGTCGATGATCGCGTGCCAGTTCGGTGATTTTGTTCATGGCTTTTCACCATGTAACCGAGGTCGCCCCAGCGCCGTCGCCGTGGTGCGCCGCTTGGCCCATCCCGCAAAAAGCACGCGACGCAATCCGACCAGATCCTGCTGGAATAACGAGCTCGTCGGTGCGCTGATGCTGGTAGCACCCGCCGCCGCCAGTGCGGCTGCCGCCGTGTCCATGTGCAGCGTGGCATCCTTCGAAATCCAAACGCTGGCTGGCTGACAATCATCGCGATCGCGCTGGTATCGATGGCACCGACCGAGCCAGCGGGCATGTTACTCCGTGACGATCAGGTTGGCGTAGTTCGGCGCCGGAGATTGCCGATCCGCACCGCTTGCGCAGGGTTAACCACGAACGCCACGGTGGCATCGGGATTGCCCGTGCCGCTCACAGCCGCGCCCAGCGCTTTCAGATCGGCTAACATCGCCTCATTGAGTGGCGTGGTTCGGGAATTTTCGTCACCACGGTTGCGCCGTTGAAGCGGGACGAACCGCGCTTGCCGCCGTCGCATCGGAGAATTTGCGGTATCAGGCAGAACGCGGCCAGATCGTGCGCCAGCGTTTCGCGCACCAGCATCTCGATTGACGAGGCCGCCATCATTTCTTCCGTAAAGGTACTGACCGCGGAAAGCTTGCCAGGCGTGAGCGTGGTCGTCGTCAGCGAGGCGGCGAACACCGGCTTGGCGCTGCCTTCGCCGATCCACGCCCCCATCAGCGCCACAGGCGAGGCACGGCCAGGCACCTTGACGCTGGCCACACCCTGTTCGAACGGCACCACAAGCGCGCGCTTCTGCCAGCTGGGCAAATCCGCTTTGCGGCATCTCGGTGGCAATGAAGTCGGCCACCGCGTTGCCGACCAGTTCGGCGGCCCATGTCGGCGTTTGTGAGTTCGCAGGATTGACCGCGGTGCGTTCGATGTCGGCGACGGTCGCTGGATCTTCGCCATAGATACGTCGCACCGCATCCCCGACGCCTTCGTGCATGCCCCCGCGCATACTCAGTCGCATCAGTTCGCTGACGGCGGCGCGCACCAGCACGTCGCTCGGGCGCAGCCGGTTTGCGCTCAACAGCAGGCGGCAATCGTTTCGATGATGTTGGGGGATAGGCTTCGGGTGCCATCGTCGCTGAGTTATTCGCGGCCGGGATGGATATGGCTGGAGTCTACGCCGACGCGGCGGGAGTACAAGTTGTGATTAGCGGGCACAACGGAAGGACCGCGATTCCATTTCCGCCGGCAGGAGCGTGTTTTCGCGGGGACGGGCCCGAATAGTTGCGGTGCATGCGCGCGATCACAGGCGCACCGGCTTCCATCAACTTCGCCAGCGTCCCGGTGCGCGCTTGTTCGCGGAGCGAGACGAACCTACCCTGCGGCAGTCGGATCACAAAGCGGGTTGGAACAGGTTTCTAAAGCGAAACGATGTGTTCGATAGGGTTGCGACTGACGTCAGGCGCCAGCACCGTGCGCGGGCATTCCTACTGCGCGCAGCACAAGCGGATCGCGCGTTCCTGAAAGATAACAAAGAGGCCGGCAACTGAGGCGGCCTTACTGTCTATCTGACAGCCTTCCCGGCGCGTCATCTGTCCTTGGAACTAGGTAATCGATGCTGATCAACGCGGCCTCAAGAACAGGAACCCGATGGTGCCGCCAATGGTCCGAAGCACACAACAGCGATGCCCCAAAGAAGAACCGCGACGAAGATATCTGCAGCAACCTTGCACGCGCGTTCGACACTTGGCTGATCTCTTGTGAAATACGGCATGGCCATCCCCATTCGAAAAACTGAGCCTAACCGGCCACTACGAAAATCGCCAGTACCAGATCATTCCGAGTTTTTGTCTGATTGCCGCCGATCGTGCCGAGGTCGGCGCCAGTTATCCCAGGTTGCCGAGTTGGTCGGTGGTTTGGCCCGGATAAAAATGGATGCAGAAATTTTGCCCGCCGCCGTGGGCTTAGCGACGAATAAGTTCCAAGGCCCCCCCCCAAGTCATTGATATCACTTATCTTTCTGATACCAGGGATGGCGGCTGTCAGTTGGTCGTCCATCCTCGTCACAGCCCGACCTGATACGAGGTGGACCGCCGTTCGTGGTTCTATTCGGTTATGACACTGCAGGGGCATACGACTTGAAGGTCGAGCGGTTCAAACGCGACGCCATCGTCTTCGCCAAGGGCTTCTTGTGGTGCGTATGTAGGCCGTTGGGTTCGGGCGCGTGCTTGCCGCACTCGGTGCAGATGTGCTTGGTCCTGATTCCTCGCGATGCGTCGGGCCTTCTGCCAGGCGTAGGTTGAGTGGAAGTTGGTGCGGGGTTTCCGGCCATGCCGCCGAGTACAGGCTGCGTCAGTGCATGCGCGAGACGGCCCGTCGTCGTCGCTGTAGATCTCGGTCACCGCCGTGACAGTGGCTAGCTCCCCGATGTGCTGGCCGAGGTAGCAGCCTTCACTGACCAATACCTTGGCCACACAAAGCGGGCAGGCTCCTGCCTCCATCAGGGCTTCGGCAAACTCGTGGATCTGGTTGGCGATGGCCTGCGACTTCGGGGTCGTCGGCATGGGGCTCATCCCTGTTCGATTCGTCGCATCAGCACCGAATACTCGCCATGGTGGGTGCCATCGAGGGCAGGCCATGGCTCCCAGCCTTCCGCCGTAAATCTCGGAACGTCAACATGTGGGACGTAGCGAAACTACTTCCGACGCATTCGATGGCGGTGTCACGCTAACCGTCACGCTAACCCTGCTGCGGTGGGCACGCTGCCTGCATGTCTCCGAGCAGAACCGCGAACTGGATCGCTGCGGCTGGTAAGGCGTACGGCATTGTTCGCAGATTCTGGTGCGCTGTGGTGCGACCCTCGCCCTTGCCGCGGTCGTTGTGAAGCACCGGACCCCGATATGGTGATATCGAACCTGTACCAGGCGTGGTTGTCCTTGCCGCCTGCTCGGTGCCCTCGATCATATCCGGCCGGCATCGTCACGATGTCCGAGCAGTGCGGCAGATACGGAGCCTCCACACGGTGATGCATGCCAGCCGAGCAGCAGCCACGTCGGCAGGATATTCTGGAAGTGAGGGATCAGCCTGCGCCGCAGCACCGGGTACGTCTGCTGTAGGGCGGGTTCGTGATGATCGCATCGGCGGTGCCGTAATTGTCGAGCGCGAGCGCGTCCTGACCGGTGCTGATGTCGCCGGATAGACGCAGCGCAGGCCGAACGTCCAGATGCCGGACCAGGTCGCCGTCACCGGCGCAGGGTTCGGCGAAGGTGCGGACCCCGCGAGGTAGGGGATCAACGGCAGTACCGCCTCGTGGTGTTGGGTAGAAATCGTCCTCGCTAGCTCGAAGCTGGATCGATTTGCCCACTGGGTTGCAGCTCATCGGCTGATCCGCCATTGCTGCGGATGGCCGGGGAAGAGGCCGTCATCGAAGGTTCTGATGTCGGGCCGCTCCAGGATCTTCATGGCGTCGCGCGCGTCCAGGCGGCCGCCGGGCACGATGTAAAATTCATGCCCGTTGCGGCCGTGCATCACATCAGCCGCGTGTCCGGTTCGGTGCAGTAATTCGACCGCTTGCCGAAACCGCAGATGCCTGGCTTTTCGGCTTCATCGCGTGCTCCTCTCGTTTTGATTTTCAACAAAGAGGACGGCACACACGGCGCACAACGGCGCATTTTCCATAGAGGTCTATGAAATCGTTTCAAGAGCTCTTTAAGTAAAATGCGCCGTCGTGCGCCGTGCGCCGTCGTCTTCATGGCGACCAAAACCGCTTGCCTTGCCGATCTTTCGGCAGGCGGTGCCATCCCAACAGTTCCAGAATTGCCGCGATCCGCCGCTGGTCCGCGGTGCCGATCTTCGACTTGTCGAAGAACAGGGCGCCCTGGGCGATCTCGCCGATCGTCACCTTGGTTCGGGTGGCGACGTAGTCCGTGATGTGATCTTCCCAGGCGTCGGCCTCGAACCGCGCTTCCTGTTCCTGCTTGATGTGTTGCTGTTCGAAGGCGCGATCCGGCCACCACGGCTCGCCGCCGGTAAAGTGCACGGCCTCGGCAAACAGCTGATCGCGATCCTCGGCCAGGCCGTCGATGTCGATGTTGCCGGTCTTCACCGGCCAGAACCGGCGGCCGCCGCTTTCATCCCGCAGATAGGCTTCGCGGTTCGTGGTGCCGATGAACACGCATTGGCGCGGCTCCTCGACCTCGAAGCGGCCATAGCTCGGCCGGTACTTTTCGATCTGGCGGGTGATGAAGCTCTTGAGCAGCGTGGTCTCGGCGCGGCCCATGGCGTGCATTTCGCTGACTTCGATCAGCCATTTGCCGCGCAGGTGCTGGCTGACATCCTTGCCGCTGCAGACTTCGGGCAACGCATCCGAAAACCACGGACCGCCGAGGATGGCGCAGGCCGACGACTTCATGGCGCCCTGCGGGCCTTCCAGCACCATCATGTGGTCGGACTTGCAGCCGGGTTCGTAGATCCGCGCCACCATGGCGATCAGGAACATGCGGCCGATCGCGATGGTGTAGTCGGTGAGCTCGGCGCCGAGCCGGGTGGTTAGCCAGACATTGGCGCGCTTCTGGCCGTCCCATTGCAGGCTATCAAGGTATTCGCGCACGGGATGATAGGAATTTTCGAGGGCGCGGGCGCCGATCGCATCGCGCACGACGCCGCTGGCAATATGTTTCAGCCCGGCTTGCTGCAGATATTCGGCGATATAAACCACGTCCTCATCGATGATGGCGCGCGGCTCGAACGGCGCCATCGGACTGCCGATCGGATGCATCAGCATCGTCGTTCGCCCCATTTCGTCATAGGCGAAAGCGTCTTGCACCCCGCTATCCCGCCGCAGCGCCAGCAATGCATTGGCGACGATCGGCAACGGCTTTCCTGTGTCGCTTTTGATGCAGTCGTTCTGCCATTTGCCGCGGCGAGCCTTGTCGAGGTTGATAACGTCGGGATCGTCTTATCGGTCATGTGATCTGCATCCAAGGCCCACTGTCGCCGGAAATTGTCAGGCCGGTACTATCGCGACCGCAGCGAACCCGCGGGGCCTTGAGCTGCCGACTCTCCGGCTGTCAGAACGGAATTTCGTCGTTCATGTCATTTGCAGCCGCGGCGTTTTCGGCATCGGCGTGCGCGCCTCGAGCGGCTTTGACGGGCTGACCGGCTTCACCACGACGCTTTCAATCGTTCCTCGCCGTTGTACTTCGCGGGGCCGACGAAAGTTCGACGGCGTAGCCGGTCCAATCCTGGCTGTCCTCCCCGTAAGCATTGATGAGCGTGCGAATGTTTGTCTTGTTGAGCGCAAATTGATCGCCGCTCTCGAAGGTCGCGACCGGCTTGTCGTACTTGCCGGGCGCCACCGACACGATCGTCTTCCTCCGTGGTCCGTCGCGCAGGCTTTCGACAGTGATGAATGAAGATCCGGCATAATCTCGCATATCCATTTGTCTTCTCCTTGATCTTGTCGGCACGTTTCGATTGAGATTCCCGCGCGCCCGGTGCCGACGAGCGCGCGGGAATTCGGCTCCCTCAATCAGCGGGATTTCGAGGCGTCAGCAGCTGGCGCGCTCCACCGTGGATACGGTGCAGCGACAGCCATAATTCTCGGACTGATACCTCGCCAAGTCCTCGGCGTTCGGTGCGCCTTGCAAAGACGGCAACGATCTGGTCACGGCGGTGAACGAAGAAGCGCAGCCTCCGCGAGATCGTCGGTAGTCGTGAACGGCCTCCGCGGCAGCTTGACGGCGCAGCGTGGACCCGCTTCAGGCGGCCTCCTTCGAATGCGGAATATGATGCTGCCTGGCGCAATCCGGGCCGACGCCGATCAATCGCGAGAGTTCGTCACGCAACGGCCGGTTGAGAACGAGCAATGCAGACCACCAAGGAGAAGCGCGAAGAATCGTCGGCGAAACCGTCGAACGCCTCGACGTCGCCGATAAACGGTCGGCGATGTACGTACCGGTCGGTGCCGGGATTGAGGAAGAACACCGCGGCGTAACAATTGATCTCGCAGGGGCCGCGCAGGTTTGTGACCACAAATTCGCCGCGCGCCCGCTTGATGGCGTCACCGCAATGCGCCGTGATGTGAAGCTTGTGGTCGTGCGTATAGCAGATGACTTTGCTGGGGGGCGCAGGCCAGCCGTTCGGTGTCCACGCTACAAAGTGCTCGATGGACTTAATATTCGCAGCAGGCCGATCAAATCGAACCCGAATAATGCGATCACACGGCGCCTCGGGGTCGGGGATGCCCAGGTTGATGTCCCAGTTGGCCGCTGACACATAGGTCGCTCCGGATGAACGATCGCAAAAGTCTTGCCTTGACGGCGCCATTCGGCCTCCGCTTCGGCTCTGATTCCCTTCGATCCACAAGGGTTCGTAATCCTCGTCGTCTGGCTGTATTATTTTCATGGTCATTGCTCTCTTCATGTCGAAGATCTCGGGTGCCTCAAGGAAGGGGGGGCCGGTGTGGACACCCCCTGATGGCGGTTGCTTTCGCAGGCGTCCCGCGCTGCGCGCGGCGTTGTGGAGGTGGATTTCCCACCCTGGCGATCTGGTGCAGCTGCGCGCGGCGCAGTCCGACCTGTTCAAAGCTCCGGCGGGCCTCGCCAGATCGGCGTTGAGCCAGCGTTTGAGGGAGGTGGCGCCGAGGTCGCTTCGCGCCGGCCATGCCTGCCGTCGCCGTTCTTGTGGTGGAGAGATCGAATTGATAGTTGTGAATTCAGATAACTCCGTTCTCATTTGGCAGTGGACGAGGCCAATTACGAAGCGCCCCCGGCCGACCTCGGCTCCGGGGGCGTTTTCGTTTAGGTCGGCTTGAGCATCAGTGCGTCGCGCAGCCGCACGCCAAGACGGCGCGGGCTCATCTCGATGATCTTGTCGGAGTGGTGTCGCTTCCAGAATCCGACAGAGGCTGGAGATCTTCTCCGCTTCCTGCAGCGTAAGATCCGCTGCAACTCCAGATCAGGCGAGAGTTTGAAATCGTCGTTGGGGGACATGGTGCCGCCTCCTGTCGGCTGAGAACGGCCGCGCTCAGTCCGCACAAGACATCATCGCCAGACGCATATGCGAAACGCATAAATATGCGTCCGAATATGCGCCTAACTATTTGATGGATGTAACCGGCCAGAGGCCCCACTCGGGGAGCTTGTTCTTGATGCTCCGCCACTTGATCGGGCGGAAGGACTCGTCGGTGGTGGCAGCCTTGCGCAGCCGGCTCTCAAGCTCCACGTGCAAAGTCCGTGATCCGAATGTCCGGCGGAATCTCCTTGGCGGCCTTCATGCGCTTGGCCTCGGCGGCGATCCATGCGCCAGCCCCGCGGATCTCCTCGTGCTCACGCGGCTCTTCGGGCAGCAGCGCGAGGAGGAGACCGCGCGACACTTTGACCCCGCCGAGGCTTCTGCGCCTTCAACCGCGTTCTCCCCCAGGTTATCTTCCCGAGGATCGTAAGACTTGCCGAGCCAGAACTGAGGATCACCCTGGTGATATCGGTCGATGGGATAATAAAGAGGATCTTCGCCTGAGAGGATGCCCACCGCTGCCCCTTCCCGCTTTCCCAGTCCAAGTCTATGCCCTCCGCGTCCAGTCCCTTCCACGACGTGCAGGACCATGGCAACTTCCCGGCCGCCAGCCACCTTCCTCAGCAGCTCTTTCGCCAATGCCACCGACCCGAGGGCTTGCCACCGCGAGTGCCAGAGCGTCACGCAGCCAGATCCAATCGATTGTGCTAGATTTGTCGTCAGCCTTAGCCATGGCCCTACCCTGTGGCTTGGGTCAGGTCGGTCAGGGCGTCTGAGGCCGCCCTGGCCGGCCGTTTTATTTTAAGCGGACTGCAGCGCGACCTTGCTCTCCCGCCCTTCGACAAGGGCGAGCACGTGTTCGCTCCACCGCGCCAGCGCGGCGCCTATTTCGCGTTGGTACCGATACCGATCATAGATCGCCTCGACGCCACCCTTGACATGATTGATCGCAAGCTCGGCGATGTGCGGCGGAATGCCGAGCATGCCGAGCCCGCTGCGCATCGTCCGGCGTAAATCGTGCAACGTCCATGGCGCAAGCGGCTTGCCGTTGGTCATGACGATGCGGGCATCGAGCCGCAGCTTCGCCGCAGACCACCCGCTGAACGGCGTATCGCCTCCCCGGCCGAAAACAAAATCGCCGCCGTTCTGCTTCGGCACTGCGGCGAGCAGCTCGATTGCAACGGCGGGCAATGCCAGCACGAGCCCCCGGGCGTTCTTTGTCCGCGTGCCGGGAATCGTCAGCACGCCGGCTTCGATCTCACTCCATCTGAGCGCACCGATCTCCTCGCGCCGACAACCGGTCAACAGTAAGAGCTTGGTGACGCGGCCCGCGGCATCATCACCGCAAGCGTTCCAAATGATGCGGATTTCATCATCGGACAGGACCCTGTCCCGCGACTGTATCCCTTCAGTTGGATCGTTGGTCGCCATGACCGGATTGGCTTCGCACAGTCCCTCCTTCATAGCCCAGCCGTACAGCGCCGACAGATTGCCGCGCGCCCTTGCCGCCGATGTTCGGCCATGCGCCTTGATCAATTCCTGCAGTCGGGCGGCTACTTCGGCCCGCACGATGGCGTCGAGCGGGCGATCGTGCAGCGGCCTCCAGTGCACGGCGAAATACCGTGTCGCGGCCTTGAAGGTGTTCGTCCGCAAGCGGTCGCGCTTGGCCTCCAGATAGCGACCGATCACCGTCCCGAGGGTCAACGCTCGGGCGCGGCGCGCGGACGCGATCAGCAGCAGGGTCACCGCCCAGCTCGACTTGGGCAAAGCGCTGACGGGCAACCTTCCGGGCATCTTCAAGGCCGACCTTGCGGGCATCCCCCAGGCTTTCACGCCGCTGCTGGGTTCCCGACCCGATACTGAACGACCCAGTGCTTGGTGCGGCCACGGAGCCGAACCCCAAATCCCGGCAGCGCCTCGTCCCATTCGATGTGGTCTGCCTTGCCAGGCGGCAGGGTGAGCGCGGCAAGGGCCTCTTTTGTGAATTTCATCGTCGTCCTTCCTGCTCCTCACGTGCTGCCAATGACTTGCTTCCCATTCTCACACGTGCTCGCTTGGGAAGCATATGGGAAGCATGCTTGTGCTGGCTGGAGCAATTTCGTGCGCCTCATTGGACACGTGCTCTATGACATCAGGCACTGCGAAATCAAGTCTCGTGCTGGCTCCTGCTGTCTGCTGCTGGGAAGCACGGAAATGATGGCTTCTGCTAGCCCGAGATCGACAGCACGTGGCCGAGACCGGAGACGAACATGGCGTCGTTCACCGGCGGCGTGATGGCGTCGCGGCGGCCGGTCAGACAGCGCGGTGGCGATGGCGCGGCGGTCGCCCTCCAGCACGTTGCGGATCCGCGCATCGATGGCATCGCGCAGGCCCTGCATGAAGGCGGCGTAGCGCAGCGGCCAGCCGCCGCTCGCCGGCGGCTCCGCGGTCTTGATCGCGCCCATCACGAACCCGGAGGCGCCGATGCCGGCAAAATACATGTCGCGGCCGAAATCGTAGGAGCCCGGCCTGCAGCGGTGAGAGCGGCGGCTGCAGCCGCGCCTTCAATTCGACGAAACTGCCGACCGCGGGCGCGGTGCCCTTGCGCACCGACAGCCGCACGCGCTCGAGTTTTGCCGCCTCCGCGGGCGCTTTCCATCGAGACGACGCGCAGCACGAAACGGTCGGTGCGCTCGCGGATGTCGCGGGTCTCGACGAAGCCGGCCAGCGTCACCGAAAAGGCCGGCCGCGCCAGCACGCCATGCGCAATCGCGGGCGGTCTTCCAGGTCGCGATGGCAAAGCCGGCGGCGACGGCGGCGATCATCACGGCGACCGGAAACAGCTTTTGCCGCCGCAGCAGCATGGCGGCCACGCACAGCACGACCGCCGTTGCCAATGCGACCGGCAACACCGGCTCACGATCCGCGGCAAAATAGAATGCGATGCCGGTGCCGAACGCGACCGGCACCCATGGCAACAGCCGCCCAGCGCCGGCTTCGGCGCGGAGCCAAGCGCGCAGCTTTGCAAGCAGCGCGGACCATGGCGCAAAACCCGATGGTGCAAGCCCGCCGGCCTGCGCCGCGCCACGCGGCGGCCACGTGCCGGCATAGCCCTGGGTCCGGCCTGGCACCCTGCCCGGTTCCGCCATCGCCTTACACCCTGCGATCCCTTGGGGACCATCAGGCTACCGGAAGCTGTGATCCGCCGGCTAGCGGAACGGATCGAGAATTCCGTTAACTATTGCTAACGGCGGCTCGGCTAGAATTCCCAAATCAACCGGGAGCCCCGCCATGCCGCGCAGGATGTTGCTTTCCGTCGCAGCGCTCGCCGCCAGCGCGATTGCCGCCGGCGCCGCCGATCTGGCGACCCAGAGCCCGCTCGGCGCGGTTTTCGCCGAACCTGCCGAGGCGCCCGTCGTCGTCTACGTCCGGCCGGTCCGCCATGAACCGCCCATCATTCCATACAATCTATTGCCCAATCCGACGTGGAACCGGGGCAACTATAATTACGGCTCGTCGTGGTCGTTCTACAACCCCGGCCCCTATTACGGCGGGCCCTATGTCCTGGACGGCCCACGCCTGCCCTATGTCTGCGGCCTCTACGGCTATTGCTGAGATCTGCAATCAGATCAGCGCCGGCTTCGACGACACGTGATGGCTGGCGATTTTCCAATCGCCGTCTTCGCGGACGATCGTCCAGGTGATCTTGACCGTCAGCCTAGGTGCGCCGTTGACGTCGAACCAGGCGATGGCAGCGAAATTGACCAGATCGGGACTGACCTGCGCCGCGTTGACGTCGGTAAAGCGGACGCTGCGTGAATTCCATTTCGGCAGGCCCTTGAAATAAGCCGCCACGCCGTCCCGGCCGCGATACAGCGTCGGGTTGGAGCCGAAGAAGAAGGCGTGCCTCGAATACAGCGACGCCTGCGCGTCGGGATCGAATTTGCTGAAGGTGTCCGCCCATCTCGCGGCGATGTCGGACGCAATGTCGTCGGCTCGAATCTCGCATCGGAACCGCCATCACCCCTTGCCGCCCACTTCCTTCGCGAAGGTATCGCGCAGGCCGATGGTGCGGGTGAGTACGAGGCGATCCGGCGTCGAATCCGCGTCGCGGACGAAATAGCCCTGCCGCTCGAACTGCATCACGTCGGATGAATTGGTCGCCGCGATCGCGGGCTCGATCCGCGCATCGCTCAAGACTTCCAGCGACTGCGGATTGAGGTCGGCGACGAAATTGCCGGCGTCCGGATTGGGTTTTGCGAACAGCGGATTGTAGATGCGGATTTCCGCCGGCAGCGATTGCGCCGCCGGCAGCCAGTGCATGGTGGCCTTGACCTTGCGTCCGTCGGGGGCGTTGCCACCCTTCGTGGCGGGATCATAGGTGCAGCGCAACTCGATCACCTCGCCGCTGGCGTCCTTGATCACGCCGGTGCATTTGACAAAATAGGCGTAGCGCAGCCGCACCTCGGTGCCGGGCGAGAGCCGGAAAAATTTCTTCGGCGGAACTTCCATGAAATCGTCGCGCTCGATGTAGAGCTCGCGGCCGAACGCGATGGTTCTGGTGCCTGCGGCCGGATCGTCCGGGTGGTTGATGGCCTCGAGCTCCTCGCTCTGCCCTTCCGGATAATTTTCGATCACGACCTTTAATGGCCGCAGCACCGCCATCCGGCGCAGCGAACTCCTGTTGAGGTGCTCACGGATGCAAAATTCCAGCATGCCGACATCGACCACGCTGTTGGCTTTTGCCACCCCGATCCGCTTGACGAATTCGCGCACCGCCGCCGGCGGCACCCCGCGCCGCTTCAGACCCGCGATGGTCGGCATCCGCGGATCGTCCCAGCCCGCGACATGGCCGCCGCGCACCAACTCGGTCAGCACCCGCTTCGACAGCAGCGTGTAGGTCAAATTGAGACGCGCGAATTCATACTGGCGCGGCTTTGAGGGCACCGGAATCTTTTCGAGCAGCCATTCATAGAGCGGACGGTGGTCCTCGAATTCCAGCGTGCAGATCGAATGCGTAATGCCCTCGATGGCGTCGGACTGGCCATGGGCGTAATCGTAGCTCGGATAGATCGACCAGGCATCGCCGGTGCGCGGATGATGCGCATGCAGGATGCGGTAGAGCACGGGATCGCGCAGATTGATATTCCCCGACGCCATGTCGATTTTCGCACGCAGCACCCGCGTGCCATTGGGGAATTCGCCTGATTTCATGCGGCGGAACAAATCGAGGTTTTCCGCCACGCTGCGATCGCGGAACGGCGAGTTCTTGCCGGGCTCGGTCAGCGTGCCGCGCTTGACGCGGATTTCTTCCTGCGACTGGTCGTCGACATAGGCATGGCCGTCCTGGATCAGGCCCTCGGCCCACTGATACAACCGCTCGAAATAGTCGGAGGCGTAATAGAGATCGGCGCCCCAGTCGTAGCCGAGCCATTTTACGTCGGCCTGGATCGAAGTCGATATATTCCTGCTCTTCCTTGGTCGGATTGGTGTCGTCGAAGCGCAGGTGGCAGCGCCCGGAAAACTCCTGGGCGATGCCGAAATTCAGCGCGATCGACTTGGCGTGGCCGATATGCAGATAGCCGTTCGGCTCCGGCGGGAAGCGCGTCACGACTTCGTTATACTTTTTGGCGTCGAGATCGGCCTGGACGATGTCGCGAATGAAATCGCGGCCTGCTTCTGCCGCCACCGGTTCTGCTGTCATGGAGTGTTCCCGTTCGGAATCAGCGGACCTTCTGCCAAATCCGCAGCCTTCAAGGAAGGCTTTAGTTATGCCCGTTTCCCCGCTATACACCAGCGCGCCCGGCGCAACCCCTTAATGTCCCCGAAATGCAGGCTTAATGACCGATTCCGTCGTCACCCGCTTTGCCCCCTCGCCGACCGGCTTCCTCCATATCGGCGGCGCCCGCACCGCGCTGTTCAACTGGCTCTATGCCAAAAAGACCGGCGGCACCATGCTGCTGCGGATCGAGGACACCGACCGGGAACGATCGACCGAGCCTGCCATCGCGGCGATCCTGGACGGCCTGAAATGGCTCGGACTCGATTGGGACGGCGAAGTCATTTACCAGTTCACCCGGGCCGCGCGGCACCGCGAGGTGGCGGAACAACTGCTGGCTGAAGGCAAGGCCTATCACTGCTACGCAACCCCTGCGGAACTGACCGCGATGCGCGAAAAGGCCCGCGCCGAGGGCCGCACCCGGCTCTATGACGGGCTGTGGCGCGACCGCGATCCGAAGGAGGCGCCCGCCGACATCAAGCCGACGATTCGGCTCCGGGCGCCGCAGACCGGCGAGACCGTGATCGAGGACCAGGTTCAGGGCCGCGTGGTCTGGCAGAACGAAAATCTCGACGATCTCGTGCTGCTGCGCGGCGACGGCAATCCGACCTACATGCTGGCGGTCGTGGTCGACGATCACGACATGGGCGTGACGCATGTGATCCGGGGCGACGATCATCTGATCAACTCCGCGCGCCAGAAGCAGATCTACGATGCGATGGGCTGGGACGTTCCGAGCATGTCGCACATCCCGCTGATCCACGGTCCTGACGGCTCAAAGCTCTCAAAACGCCATGGCGCGCTGGGCGTGGAGGCCTACCGCGCTCTCGGCTACCTGCCGGCGGCCTTGCGCAATTACCTGGTCCGGCTCGGTTGGAGCCATGGCGACCAGGAGATTTTTTCCACCGAGGAGATGATCGCGGCGTTCGACCTCTCGGGCATCGGGCGCTCGGCGGCGCGGTTCGACTTTGCAAAACTGGAAAATCTCAACGGCCACTACATCCGCCACGCCGACGACGCCGACCTCGTGGCCATGTTCGAGGACGTGCTGGACCACGTCCCCGACCGCTCCCACCTCAAGGCCAAACTCAACGACACCAGCCGCGCGCAGCTGCTCGCCGCGATGCCGAGCCTGAAGGAGCGTGCCAAGACGCTGATCGAGCTGATCGACGGCGCCTATTTTATCTTTGCCGACCGCCCGCTCGAGGTCGAGCCGAAGGCGGCGGCCCTGCTGACGCCGGACAACCGCGAACTGATCGGCAAGCTCAGGCAGGCTTTGGAGCCGGTCGCGCCCTGGAGTTCGGAAACCACGGAAGCCGCGATGCGTGCCTTTGCGGAAGCCGGCAATCTCAAGCTTGGTGCTGTGGCCCAGCCGCTGCGGGTGGCGCTGACCGGTCGCACCACGTCGCCCGGAATTTTCGACGTGCTGGCGGTGCTGGGCAAGCAGGAATGCCTCGCCCGGCTGGCCGATCAGACCCCCTCATAAGGTGGAATGGCAGCCCCGCCGCGGCCATCTTGCAGTGCACACGGCAATACGATACCCATTAAAACGGCGCCTTCCAGACAATCCGCCCGGCCTTGCCATCGGCCTGAAAACGGCATCCGGGCCGGCGCGGTTTTCGTAAATGTTCGCATCGGGGAATTCGCGATGGACGCAACCAACACCTCCAAAACAGCCACGCTGACGGTCGGCAACAAGACCTATGATTTCCCGATTTTGAGCGGCACCGTCGGGCCCGATGTCATCGACATCGCAAAACTCTATGCCCAGGCCGGCATGTTCACCTACGACCCCGGCTTCACCTCCACCGGCAGCTGCCAGTCCAAGATCACCTATATTGACGGCGATGCCGGCGTGCTGGAATACCGCGGCTACCCGATCGAGCAACTGGCCGAACGCGGCGACTTCCTCGAAACCTGCTACCTCCTCCTCTATGGCGAGCTGCCGACCCCGGCGCAGAAGGCCGATTTCGACAACCGCGTGATCCACCACACCATGGTTCACGAGCAGATGGCCCGCTTCTTCCAGGGTTTTAGGCGCGACGCCCATCCGATGGCGGTGATGGTGGCTTCGGTCGGCGCGCTGGCCGCGTTCTATCACGACTCAACCGACATCAACGATCCGCAGCAGCGCATGATCGCCTCGATGCGGATGATCGCCAAAATCCCGACGCTGGCGGCGATGGCCTTCAAATACACCATCGGCCAGCCCTTCATCTATCCGAAGAACTCGCTCTCCTTCGCCGAGAACTTCTTGCACATGTGCTTTGCGGTGCCCTGCGAGGAGTACAAGATCAACCCGGTGCTGGCGGACGCGCTCGACAAGATCTTCATCCTGCATGCCGACCACGAGCAGAACGCCTCGACCTCGACGGTGCGGATCGCCGGCTCCTCCGGCGCCAACCCGTTCGCCTGCATCGCCGCCGGCATCGCCTGCCTGTGGGGCCCGGCGCATGGCGGCGCCAACGAAGCGGCCCTTGCGATGCTCGCCGACATCGGCACCGTCGACAAGATTCCGGAATTCATCCGCAAGGTGAAGGACAAGAACAGCGAAGTCCGCCTGATGGGTTTTGGCCACAGGGTCTACAAGAACTACGACCCGCGCGCGAAAATCATGCAGAAGATGTGTCACGCCGTGCTGGCCGAAACCGGCCATGGCGACGACCCGATGCTGAAGGTGGCACTGGAACTGGAAAAGATCGCACTCAGCGACGAATATTTCATCAACCGAAAACTCTATCCCAATGTCGACTTCTATTCGGGCATCACGCTGAAGGCGATGGGTTTCCCGACCTCGATGTTCACCGTGCTGTTCGCGGTCGCCCGCACCGTCGGCTGGATCAGCCAGTGGAGCGAGATGATCGAGGATCCCCAGCAGAAGATCGGCCGCCCGCGCCAGCTTTATACCGGCGTCGGCCGCAGGGATTATGTGGATATTGCCCAGCGCAAGTAAGCGGGCGAGCCAGCGATCACGAAATCCCGTCCAAGGCGATCTGGTCTTTGGGCGGGATTTTCGTTTTGACAGCCTTACTTTCGAGCCAACGGGTCGCGCGAATGCGCGCCCGATGACAGGCTCCGCGACGAAGCGATCCAACTTTCTTGCGCAAGATGGATTGCTTCGCTTCGCTCGCAATGACGGATTTTCCATATCCGCTTGATCCGGACATTTCCTCATGCTACCTTAAATTGTGCCATCGGATGAGCTCTCCCGACAGCTCCCGATTCAGCCTGGGAGCGTGCCAATGCCTTGGGCAAAAACACCGGATGTCGCGATGTACAAGGGCGCCGACTGGAGCGGCCTCGTCGAGACCGTTTCGCAATGTTCACCCGGACTGGCGTTCCGCATTGCAAGGCTCAATCCGGACATCAGTTTCTTCTTCTTTTGCCGTGAAGGCATGGTGCTGGAAGCGACCGCGGGAAATCCCACGAGGGTATTCAATCCAGGCGATGCCGTGTTCTTCACCGGCACACCCTGGTTCGGCAGTGCGCCGCAATGCGATGCTTACCAGAAGGACGGCGTGAGCGTCGCCTACATCAGCGGCAGCCCCACCAACGTCGCCACCGCCGGTTGCTACACGACGGCGCAGGGGCTTCCGGCCGTCGATGTGGTCTGCATCTTCGCTGCCAACATCAATCAGACTCCGGCGAGCTGCGCGGTTCGGCTGGCGCCTAATATTGTCGTGCCCGCTGGAGGCACGCTGGCGTGCGGCAATCTGAATATCTTGCAGATCCTGCAGTCCGGCACCATCGCCTCCCTTCAAGGCCAGGGCATCACGGTGCTGCTGACCTTCCTGAACAATCACGACAATTCCGGATGGTCGGAGTTTGCGAGCGCGAGCGACGCCGCTACGTTCACGGCTCAGTTGCAGAGCATCGTCGTTCAATACGGTCTGGACGGGATCGACATCGACGACGAGTATTCGGCCAGAACTCCCAATAGCACGTCGTTGGCGATGGTGACCTCGATGATGCAGACGGCGATGCCGGACAAGATCATCTCCAAGGCCCTGTTTGAGGACCTTCAATATTTCGGCGTGCCGTACAAGGGTGTGACGCTGGAGCAGACGTTGACCTATGGCTGGGAAATGGGCTACGGCGCCTCGCCCCAATATGTGCTGCCGCCTTACGTGTCGGCCGGCATGGCCGCCAACGCATTACCAAAAGGTTTTTGGGCCAATCAGCCTTCGCCCGATCCGGTAGCCGACGTGAACTGGCTAAAGAATAACGGCTACGCCGGCGTGATGGTGTACGCCTTCGAGGCTCCGGCCAACCAGAAATATCTAGGTCAACTGGTCGTCGATTGGTGCGGATCGGGAAACTGGAACAAGACTCCGAACTGCCCCTAGATGCCGCTAACGGGAGCCATCACCTCTTCCGGGGAGCGCGATGCCGTCCGCCGCTGGCCGCCTCACCGCTGACTTTCGTTTTCGAGAATTCGCACTTCGGGCATTTGAACGTAAGTCGTTCCGCGCCGTTGGCGCCCGGCTCGCGGCTTGCAAGCTCCATTCGCGTTCGGCACATGGCGCAGCGCGGCGGTCTTGCCGGTTCGGAGGATAGAGCTGCGGGTTTGTCGGAAGACGACATGGCTGACCCTACCTCGCCCCCCGCGCCTTGCGCATCGCGGACAGCACGATGTCGGCCGCGCGTGCGCTCGGCGGCTGGTTGCCGGTGGACATGATGTCGTCGATCCCCGCAAAAGCCTCCAGCTGCCGCCGCCGCATCGGTGAATCCGCCAGCACCTCGCACAGCGCGCCCGACAGGTTTTCCGGCGTACAGTCCGCTTGCAAAAACTCCGGCACCACATTCTCGCCGACCACGAGATTGGCGAGGATCACCGATTTGACCTTGATCGCATTGAGCAGGATCCAGGCCTCGACTGCGCCGGTCCGGTAGGCCGTGATCATCGGCACGCCTGATAGCGCCAGTTCCAGCGTCACCGTGCCTGACTTGGCGAGTGCGGCGTGCGCGATCCGGAACGCCGCACGCTTCTCCTGCTCGCCGAGCACTATGGTTGGCTGCACCGGCCAGCTTGCAGCGCCTTCGCGAACCGCCTCCACGAGATGCGGCATGGTCGGCAGCAGCAGCTCGAACGGCACGTTTTGCGCCCGCAGCAGGCCCAGCGCCTGGCCGAACACCGCCATGTGGTGCCTGACCTCGCTGCGGCGGCTGCCCGGCAGCACCAGCAGCACCGGCGGCGCCGCGTCGCGGCGTTGCTGCTCGTCGGGCCCCGGCCGCAGGCTTCCGATCTGTTCGGTCAGGGGATGGCCGACATAGCTGCAGGGCGGGCCGCGCAGCTTGCGATATTCTTCCGGCTCGAACGGCAGCAGCGCCAGCACATGGTCAACATAGGCGCACATCGCCCGCGCCCGGCCCGGCCGCCACGCCCAGACCGAGGGCGACACGTAATTGACGATCGGGATATCGGGATCCCTTGCCCGCACCCGGCGCGCCACGCGATGGGTAAAATCCGGGCTATCGATGATGACGAGGACATCCGGCTTGGCCTGCGTCACCGCATCGGCGGTTTCCCTTATATACCGCAGCAGCATCGGCAGCTGTTTTACCACCGCCGCAAATCCCATGATCGACAGCCGCTCGATCGGAAACAGCGACGCCAGGCCCTCGCGCGCCATGGCCTGGCCGCCGACGCCCTCGAAGGCGACCGCGTCGCCGAGCCGCTCGCGCAACACCTTCATCAGGCTGGCGCCGAGCCGGTCGCCGGATTCCTCCGTCGCGATCAGGAAAATCCTGCGCGCGACGCCGGCGGTTTCCCCTGTCGCGTTCACGCCGGCTGGCCCGTCACAAACAGGCCAGCCTTGTCCGCCGCCTCGATCATCGCCTGCGGCTCGACCACAATGGTATTGCCGGCGACGATGGCAATTCCGGTCAACCCGGCTTTGACTGCGCCCTCGACCGTGCGCGGCCCGATGGTCGGCAGGTCGAAACGCAGATCCTGGCCGACCTTCGGGGCTTTCACCAGCACGCCCCGCCCGGCTTTGGCGCGAATCCGTCCCTCGCCGCGGAGCCGCTCGATCCGCGCCAGCAGCCCGTCGGTGCCCTCGATGTCCTCGACCCCGACCACATGGCCGTCGATCACCACGGCCGCCTGGCCGATGTCGAACGGGCTCAGCGCGCGCAACACGTCGCGGCCCTTTGTGATGTCGGCGATCGCCGTTGACCCGGGCTGCGCCCGCGTCAGGCATCCTTCCGGCATCAGCAGGTCGGGGGCGACATCCCTGATCCCGACCATCCGGAAACCGTCGCGCTCGAGGATGCGGCCTACTCCGGACAAAAGATGATCGTCGCCGCCCCTGAACGCCGCCACCAGCGGACCGATGACGCGAAGCGTGCCCCAGTCGAGCCTGATTTCCGTGAGCGCCGGCCGCACCAGGGCGCCGATGAAAACCAGATCCCGACAATTCTCGCTGCGAAACAGTTTTATCGCTCTGCCGAACTGACCAAGAAAAATCCAGTGATGGCGAAACCGCTTTACCCTTTCGGGATCGCAGACGCCTTTGACCGCGAACAGGACGGGATCGAGGCCGCGCGCGATCAGGGAGTCCGCCACCGCGAACGGCATGACGCCGCCAGCGGCGACAATGCCGACCGGCGACGAAATCTGCACAGTTTTGTTGCTCATGGCATCCGGCCGCAAACCTGGCCTCCACCTTGGCGCAATGCGCGTGGCCGGATCAAGCCGCTTTGCCGGCTTTGGCAGGCTGGCACAGCTCGCGATTCTTGCCGGCCTCGATGAACGTCAAAATCTCCGCGATCGCGGGATCGCTGCCCGCCAGATCGCGCATGGCGCGCAAGCGTTCCGCAAACAGGCCGGGGCCGTGAAACAGCTTCATGTAAAATGATCGGACCGTCGCGATCCGCTCGCGGCTGAAGCCGCGGCGCTTCATGCCGATGGTGTTGAGTCCCGTGAGCCGGGCGACCTGTCCATTGGCAAGGGCATAGGGGATCACGTCGCTGCGCGCGATAGTGGCCGCGCCGATCATCACTTGCGAGCCGACGCGGCCGAACTGATGCACCGCCGAGAGGCCGCCCATGAAAACGAAATCGCCGATCTCGCAATGGCCGCCCAGCGTCGCCGAGGTCGCAAAAATCACGTCGTTGCCGACCACGCAGTCGTGGCCGATATGGCTGCCATTCATGAAATAGCCGCGGTCGCCGATGCGGGTGATGCCGCCGCCGGCGACGGTGCCGGCGCTCATGGTCGACTGCTCGCGGATGGTGCAGCCCTGGCCGATCTGCAGTTTCGTCAGTTCGCCGCGCCAGCCGAGCGATTGCGGCGGGGTGCCCAGCGACACGAACGGATAGATCGTGCAGCCGTCGCCGATCGTGGTCTGCGCGGTGACATAGACATGCGCCAGCAGCTTGCAATTGGCACCAATCACGACGTCGCGGCCGACGATGCAATAGGGACCGATCGAGGTGCCCTCGCCGATCACGGCGCCGTCTTCAACCCGTGCGGTGGGATCGATCATGCTCATCAAGACAGGTCCGGTGGCAGCCAGCGGGCGCCAAAATGGTGAATTTTCAGGTGGTTACCGCGACATGCCGGACCTGTCCAGTGACCTATGGTTACGGCATGTTTCGACACGGACGGCTTTTCGGCCGATTTGATCGATGCTTAATCTTCTGGGGCATCCGCCGAGCGGACCACATCCCCTTGCGAGACCCGCACGCGAAGATGACAGGCAAGGCCGGATGGCATGATCAGAGGGGCAACGACACTCATCCTGCTTCTGCTCACGGCGCAGGCCGGACCGGAGACGGTCGACGTGCGGGATCGCGGCACCGTCAGTCTTGCGACGTTCGAGTGCCGAGATATCAACCGCAGCAGCATCATCCAGCGGGTGTGCCACGACAGCGCACAGCGCAGCATGATCGTCAGCATCAACGGCGTTTACCATCAGTATTGCGGCCTGCAGGCATCGATCTTCGACGGCCTGATGGGCGCGCCGTCGATGGGGCAGTTCTTCAACCGCAGGATCAGGGCATCGGCAGACGGTTATCAGTGCCCGAAATGACGGACTGAGAGCCGCGGGCCCCGAACGACACTCTGTATAAAAAATCAGTCCGTCAGCATGGCGCCGACATCGGCCTCGGCGACCACAACGCCGTTGACCTTGGCGTCACCGTGAAACCACCACATCGCCTTGCGCCGGCCGATGCTGCGCATGTGGTATTCGATGGTATCGCCGGGCATCACCGGCTTGCGGAACTTGCACTTGTCGATGGTGAGAAAATAAACTGCGCGCGGTTTTTCGGTGCCTTCGACCGATTTGATGCCGATCACGCCGGCGGTCTGCGCCATGGCTTCGATCATCATCACGCCGGGGTAAACCGGACGGTCCGGAAAATGCCCCTGAAACGGCGGTTCGTTGAAGGTGACATTCTTGATGCCGATGCCCGAATAATCGGTCCGGATATTGATCACCCGGTCGATCAGCAGCATCGGAAAGCGATGCGGCAGCGTCTTGAGGATCTCGTTGATATCCACCAGCGCAAATCTGACCGCTGCCTCCTCCATCACTCCCGCCCTTCGCCCTTGTCCGCTGTGCCGTCACGCACGAGACGCTCCACCGCCACGATCTCACGAAACCACTGCCTGGTCGGTTTGGCAAAATGGCCGCCCCAGCGCCCGTTGGCCGGTATGTCGTCCTTGACCGCACTCATCGCCGTGACCTGGGCCCCGTCGCCGATCTGGACGTGGTTGTTGATCCCCACCTTGGCGCCGAGCGCCACATTGTCGCCAATCGTCAGACTGCCTGCGAGTCCGATCTGGGCAGCCAGCAGGCAATGCCGACCGATGGTGACATTGTGGCCGATCTGGACCTGATTGTCGATTTTGGTGCCCTCGCCGATCACGGTGTCGCGCAGGCTGCCGCGGTCGATGGTGGTTCCGGAGCCGATCTCGACGTCGTTCTGGATCAGGACGCGGCCGGTTTGCGGCACCTTCAAATGGCCCTCCGGGCCGAAAAACACAAACCCGTAGCCGTCCTGGCCAATGCTGCAGCCGGGATGGATCAGGACGTTGTTGCCGATCAAGGCGGCCTGGATCGCGGTCTGGGCGCCGACATGGCAGTCCCGGCCGATCCGGACATGGGCGCCGATCACGGCCCCCGACCCGATCACCGTGCCTGCACCGATCTCGACGTTCGGCCCGATCACGGCCAGCGGATCGACAAATACACCGTCTTCCAGATGCGCGCTCGGATCGATCACGGCGGAGGGCGCAATCCCCGCATTTCCGAACAGGGACTGCGGGCGCAGCGCGTCGCGGTACAGTTCGCGGGCGATCTTGACGAATTCAGGGAATGGCTGGGCCGAGCGCAACACCGCCACATGGGCGGGAACGCTGGCCTCGAAGCGGGCGCTGACGATGCAGGCCCCGGCCTGCGTGGCAGCCAGCTGGTCGGCGTATTTCAGATTGTCGAAGAAGGCCAGATGCATCGGGCCGGCTTCTTCGAGCGAAGCCAGCCCCCTCACCTGTTGGCCGCCGCGCGACGGATCGACCAGAATCGCCTGCGTCAACGCGGCGATTTCGGCCAGCGTCGAAACCTGGGGTTGGCTGGAAAATGTCGGTTGCGCCATTCCACCCGTCGCGGTCCGGCCGGTGATTGAGCGAGAGCCCCGGTTCTGATCAGTCACAACCGGGGACTATCCCTACCTAGATGAGTGTTGTGCACGCGAGCCCATCTCGCCCGAACACACCCTAGAACGATGTTCCGCCACCGAACTTGAACTGCTGCACGCGGTCGAACTGTCCCTTGGTGAGCGGAACCGCGTAGTCGAAGCGCAGCGGACCGAACGGCGAGGCCCAGATCAGGCCGACGCCGACCGATGTTCGGATCACGTTGGAATTATCGAAAAGCAGTCCGCAAAAACAGTTCACGCCGTTCGGCAAGGTACCATTGATCAAGCCCTTCTCGGCCCAGGTTGTCGGTCCCTGATAATCAAAGAGCGAGCCGGCATCGGCGTAGACGGCGCCCTTCAGTCCCACTTCCTTCGGCAGGAACCAGAACGGCATCTGCACTTCATACGACGCGCCCCAATATTTGGTGCCGCCAAGCGCATCGCCCGTCGACAGCGGATTGATGTCGCGGGGACCGATACCGTTCGGGGCGAAGCCGCGGACGAGGTTCGGACCCATCTGGAAATTATCCAGCATCCGGATCGGGGAATTGCCAATCTTGGTCAGGACGCCGCCCTGCAAATGGACCACGCCGACGACGTCCGAAATCAGCGTCATGTAATATTTGAGGTCGGTCGCCGTCTTCAGATAGCGCACATCGCCGCCGAGGCCGGCGAAATCCTGGCGTAAGTCGACCAGGAGGCCATCGGTCGGGTTCTTGTTGTTGTCGAGCGTGTTGTAGCTCAGCGAGTAGCCCATCGACGAAGTGAGGGTTTGTCCGCTCTGCAGTTCCCGTTTCACCGGCAGCGATGCTTCGCCGTCGATGAAGCAGCCCGGTGACACGAAGCCACCGGACTGGGCCGCATTGGCTGCCGCCAGATAGGTCGGGGTCGGAAAAAAGAACGGATTCGGCGTGACGCCGTCGGCCAGGAACTGCAGGTTGTTACAATTGCTGAGCGTGGACGGCAGCGAGATCTTCTGCTGATAGATCGAATAGCGGACCTGCAGCGAGAGATCTTCGCGCAGCGCAAAGCCGAGCCTCGGGCTGAAGCCGATCGTGCTGGTGCCGTAGGAAATATAGGAGTTGGCGAGCTGCTCACGCTGGAACAGGTCGAGGCCGAGCGCGACACGATAGTCCAGCAGATAGGGCTCCACGAACGACAGCGAGTAACCGCGGGCGTATTGCCCGTAGGTCACCGACGCCTTGGCAAACAGGCCGCGGCCGAGGAAGTTGCGTTCGGACACGCTGACTTCGGCCAGCGCGCCGTCGGTGGTCGAATAGCCGCCCGACACCGAGAAGTCGCCGGTCGATTTCTCCTCGAGATCGACCACCAGGACGACGCGATCGCTGGAGGATCCCGGCTCCGCATTGATTTTCACCGACTTGAAGAAGTCGAGGTTCTTCAGGCGGCGCTCGGCGCGATCGACCAGCGCGCGGTTATAGGCGTCGCCTTCGGAGAGATCGAACTCGCGGCGGATCACGTAGTCGCGGGTCCGGGTATTGCCGCGCACATTGATGCGCTCGATATAGGTTCGCGGGCCTTCATCGATGGCGAAGGTGATCGAGACGGTATGAGCCTCGAAATTTCGGTCGCCGCGCGGGCGCACGATCGCGAAGGCGTAGCCGCGTCGCGAGGCTTCGATCTGCATTTCCTCGACCGACTTCTCCAGCGCCTCGGCGTTATAGACCGAGCCGACATTGACGCGCGAGAAGCTGCGCAGCGTATTGCCGTCAAGCGTACGGATCGAGGAGGCGAAATTGACCTGGGCGACCCGGTACTGCTGGCCTTCCTCGATCTTGAACGTGACCAGGAAGCCCTTTTTGTCCGGATCGTATTCGGTCAGCGCGGCGATGACCTGCACGTCGGCATAGCCGTTCTTGAGGTAGAAGCGGCGGATCAGGTCTCGATCGGCCTCGACGCGGTCGGGATCGTAGACGTCATTGCCGCCGAGGAAGCTCAGCAGATTCGATTCGCGGGTCTTGATCACGTCCCGCAGCCGGTACGACGAATAGGCGACGTTGCCGACGAACTCGATCGATTTAACGCCGGTTTTCTGACCTTCGGTCACCGTGAAGACCAGATCGACGCGATTGTTCGGCTGTTCGATGATCTCGGGAACGACGCGCACGTCATAGCGGCCGGAGCGGCGATAGATTTCGGTGATGCGCTGCGCATCGGACTGCACCATCGGTCGCGACAGCGTACCGCGCGGCTTGGACTGGATTTCCGTCGAAAGCTGCTCGTCCTTGACCTTTCGGTTGCCCTCGAAGGCGATGCGGCCGATCACGGGATTTTCGACCACGGTCACGATCAGCCGTCCGCCGGACTGGTTGATCCTGACGTCCTGGAACAGGCCGGTCTCGATCAAGGCCTTGAGGCCGTCATCGATTTCGGCCCTGGTCGAGGCGCCCGCCGGGTCCCGGCTTGAAATAGGAACGGATGGTCTCGGCTTCGACACGCCGGTTCCCCTCGACCTGAATCGAGGCCGCGGTCTGGGCCACGGCCGGCGCAGCCACAAGCAGCGCGGCCAGCGTCGCGGCGACCGGCATCGCGAACATGATCAGGGCGGCGAACAAGCCTCCCCGCACTCGCATTCCAACATTCATCCGCAACGCGCCCTTGTCATCCAAATGCCGGCGCGCACCCCCGCGATCCGGCAGATTCCCATTTGTTGCCCTGCTTGTAGCCAATTTTGCCGGGGCGGCAAACGTCCTATCGCAGTGCAATTCCATTTTCATTCCAAGACGTTGCCCATCGGCCACGTCACAAAAAAGCCGTTTCTTCCGGCGTGCCGAATTACCCGTCATCCGAACAGGTTCTTCAGAAACGGCACCTGCGTGAAGTCGTTATAGAAGGCGAACACCATCAGCATCAGCACCAGCACCAGCCCGACCCGGAACCCGTATTCCTGCGAACGCTCCGACAGGGGACGTCCTCGCAGCACCTCGGCGGCATAGAACAAAAGGTGACCTCCGTCGAGCAACGGCACCGGAAACAGGTTCAGCAGACCGATCGAGATCGACAGGACGGCTGCCAGATCGAGCAGCGCCACGATTCCCAGGGTCGCTACCTGACCGGAAATCTGGGCGATCCGGATCGGACCGCCGATCTGATCGGCACTTGCCCGGCCCCGGAAAACGTTGCCGACATAGGACAGCGTCTGGTCAACCACGAACCAGGTCTTCTTGACACCGAGCCAGACGGCGGTGGCGGGATCGACGCGCTCGGTGGTGACTTCGCCGGCGGAAGACTGGCGGGTAATCCCCAATACGCCACGCTTGTGAACGTTTCCGAACACGTCCGGCATTTCCCGCAGCTGCGGAGTACCCTTCAATTGCAGGATGGAGTCGCCGCGCTTGACCGTAAACGTCAGCAGTTCGCCAGGCCGGGTGGCGACGAGTTGCTGCATGTCGGGAAAGCTTTCGATCTGCTTGCCATCGATGGCCGTCACCACGTCACCCGGCAGGAAGCCGGCGACCGCCGCAGCACTGCCCGCCTCGACCTGATCCACGCGCGCTGACGTGCTCGGCTTGCCGAAATAGGTGAACAGGCAGGTGAAGATCACGATCGCGAGCAGGAAATTGGCAATCGGACCGGCCGCCACGATCGCCGCGCGCGCTCCGACCTTCTTGTGGTGAAAGCTGCCGGCGCGCTCTTCCTCGGTCATGCCGGCGAGCGTTTCGGAAGACGGCGTGGAGGCTTCGCTCTCGTCGCCGAAAAATTTGACATAGCCGCCGAGCGGGATCGCCGAGATCTTCCAGCGGGTGCCGTGGCGGTCGTTGAACCCGGCGAGTTCTTTCCCGAAACCGAGCGAGAACGTTAACACTTTCACGCCGCACCAGCGCGCGACCAGGAAGTGGCCGAGCTCATGGAAGAAAACGACGATGGTCAGGACGAACAGGAAGGGGATGATGTAGCCGATGAACCCATGGCTCAACGTATTGAAACTATGTAGAAAAAACTCGGACATCCGGATTCCCTTCGAGCGGGGCCGATAACCCCTTCTCAACCTAACTAGGATGCCTTTAAGGCAATTTGAGGCAATAGGGTGACGGCTTTATTTCTCGCATTATGGTCAACGGAAATCGCATCGTCGGCCGAGTTCAGCGGCGCCAGATTCCCGGAGCGCACCCAGTCATTCATGGTGGCCTCGACCAGCCGGGCGATGGCGCCAAACCGTATTTTCCCGGCGATGAAAGCGGCCACCGCGACCTCGTTGGCGGCGTTGAACACCGTGGTGGCGCCACGCCCGGTCCGCAAGCGCATCGTAAGCCAGCCGCAGTCCCGGAAACCGGCCGAAATCGGGCTCCTCGAAGGTGAGTTGGCCGATTTTTGCCAGATCGAGTTTTGCGGCGGGACCGGCGATCCGGTCGGGCCATCCGAGGCAATGGGCGATCGGCGTGCGCATGTCGGGCGCGCCCAGTTGCGCGACCACCGAGCGATCGGAAAATTCGACCATGCCGTGGATGATCGACTGCGGATGCACCAGCACTTCGATCTCGTCGGGCGAGAGCGCGAACAGATAGGAGGCCTCGATCACCTCGAGCCCCTTGTTCATCATCGAAGCGGAATCGATGGTGATCTTCTGGCCCATGGTCCAGTTCGGATGCTTCAGGGCCTGCGCCAGCGTCGCCTGCTCGATATCGGCGGCGGCCCAGGTCCGGAACGGACCGCCCGAGGCGGTGATGATGACCCGAACCAGTTCCTCGCGATTGCCGGAACCGAGCGCCTGGAACAGCGCGTTATGTTCGGAATCCGCCGGCAGGATGCAGGCTCCGGCCTTGGCGGCGCGCTGCATGAAGAAATCGCCGGCACAGACCAGGCATTCCTTGTTGGCGAGCGCGACGCTGGCGCCGCGGTCGACCGCCGCCAGCGCCGGCTTCAATCCGGCAGCCCCGCTGACCGCGGCCATCACCCATTCCGCCGGCCGCGCCGCGGCCTCGATGATCGCGCTCTCGCCCGCGCCGCATTCGGTGCTTGTGCCGGCCAGCGCGTCCTTCAATTCGCCGAGGCGAGCGGGATCGGCCACCGCCGCGAAGCGCGCGCCGAATTCGATCGCCAGCTTCGCCAAGCCTCTCGACGTTGCTGTTGGCGGTCAGGGCCTCGACCTGGTAGCGGTCGCGCGAGGCTCTCAGCAGATCCATCGTGCTGTCGCCGATCGAGCCGGTGGCGCCCAGCACGGTCACGGTGCGCACGGCTGATACCGCGGCCTTGTTGTTACGCAGCGGAACGGCGCTCATATTTTCACCAAACCATAAGACCGCGGCCGACGCCATCCGCGCCGCCCCGCAAAAGGCCGAAAATCGCCGCCAGCACGATCGCGGCGATGAACCCGTCGAGACGATCCATGAGGCCGCCATGACCGGGGATGATCTGGCTGGAGTCCTTGACGCCGAAACGCCGCTTTACCGCGGATTCAAAGAGATCGCCGAGTTGCGACGCGACCGAAAGCAGCGCGCCCAGCAGCAGCAAGGGGCCGGTCTGGCCGAGGCCGAGCGCGGCAAAGCCGGCGGCGACCACCAGGCTCGCGGCAAATCCGCCGATCGCCCCCGCCCAGGTCTTTTTGGGGCTGACCCGCGGCCAGAGTTTTGGTCCGCCGATGCCGCGGCCTGCGAAATAGCCGCCGATATCGGTCACCCACACCACCAGCAGGACCAGCATCAGCGCGGCAAAGCCGTGCGATCTGATCCGATCGCACCAGCACCGACGCAACCAATGCGATGGCGGCATAGGCAAAGCCGGTCGCCGTCCAGATGCGGCGTCCGGGCGGCAATGCCACGCGCCACGATGCCGATCGCCAGGATGACCAGGGCGGCATCGGTCCGGCCGACGGCGAGATATAGCGCGGCCAGAACCAGCGCCGCGATTCCCGCCGCCGACACGCGGGTATCGCGCGCGGCTCCCATGATCATCAGCCATTCGACAAACAGGCCGATCGAGGCCAGCGTCACCAGCAAGGCCCAGAGCCATCCGCCGGCATAGGCAATCGCGATCGCCAGCGGCGCCAGCACCAGGGCTGCGAGCACCCGCATCACGAGATTGCGCGAACCGCCCTGCTCGGCCGTTGCGGCAGGTACTGCCTCGTCCTTGCTCACGATCCGGTTTTCGCGGCCAGGCCGCCGAAGCGGCGCTCCCGCCTGGCATATTCGGCGATCGCCTCTTCCAGCGCGGCCTTGTCGAAATCCGGCCAGTGGATCGGCACGAACACCAGTTCGCTGTAGGCCGCCTGCCACATCAGGAAATTCGAAAGCCGCTGCTCGCCGCTGGTGCGGATGATCAGATCGGGATCGGGAATGTCGGGCGCATCGAGATAGCGGCCGAGCGTATCGGCATCGATCGACGCAGGGTCGCGCTTTCCCTCCGCGACCTCGCGCGCCAGCCGCTGCGCGGCATTGGCGATCTCCTGCCGCGATCCGTAATTGAACGCGACCACGAGATTGAGCCTGGAGTTGCCCCTGGTCAGTTCTTCGGCCTCGTTCAGCAGCGCGCAGATATCCGGCTCCAGCCCCTCGCGCTCGCCGATCACCCGCACGCGGACGCCGTCACGATGCAGCGTTGCGAGGTCGTTGCGGATGAAGCGCCGAAGCAGGCCGAAGAGGTCGCCGATTTCGGTCGCCGGCCGCGACCAGTTTTCCGAACTGAAGGAAAAGATCGTCAGATAGAGAATGCCGAGTTCGCTGGCGGCGCGCACCACCCGTCGCAGCGCCTCGACGCCGCGGCGATGACCTTCCGCGCGCGGCAGGCCGCGCGCCGCGGCCCAGCGCCCGTTGCCGTCCATGATGATCGCCACATGCAAGGGAGCGCCGGAAGGATCCGGTCGCTTCGGTTGCGGGGGCGGCGGCGTTCGACATCGGTCAATCCTCAGGGCGCTAAACGGTCAGGATTTCCTTTTCCTTCGCCGCCAGCAATTGATCGATCTCCGAGATCTGCGGAATCGGTGGCCTTCTGCACGTCATTGGCCAGACGCTCCTGATCGTCCTCGGAAATCTCGTGGTTCTTCTCCAGCTTCTTGACCGTATCGAGCCCGTCGCGGCGGACATGCCGGACCGCGACCTTGGCCGCCTCGGCATATTTGTGCGCGACCTTCACCAGTTCCTTGCGGCGTTCTTCGTTGAGTTCGGGAATCCGCAGGCGCAGCACCTGGCCTTCGGTCGCCGGGCTCAAACCGAGATTGGAATCGACGATCGCCTTCTCCACCGCCTTCACCATCGACTTGTCCCATACCTGCACCGAGAGCAGGCGCGGCTCGGGAACGCTGATGGTCGCGAGCTGGTTGAGCGGCATGTGGGTGCCGTAGGCGTCGACCTGCACCGGCTCCAGCATCGAGGCCGCGGCGCGGCCGGTCCGCAAGCCACCGAGTTCATGCTTGAGCGCCTGCCGTCGCTCCCTGCATGCGGCGCTTCAATTCGTTGATGTCGAAACTACCCGTGGGCATAACGCTCTCCCTCCTGAAAACTGATCGTCGAGCCCGTCGCGCTCGCGCGCATCGGATGCGTCGCCAGCCCGTCAGCCGGCGACGATGGTGCCGTGGCCGGTGCCGCGCAGGATCGCGCCGATCGAACCCGGCTCGGCGATCGAAAACACGATGATAGGCAGCGACGTTCGCGGGCAAGCGCGAAAGCGGTCGCGTCCATCACCTTGTAGCCGCCTTCGATCGCCTGCGAATGCGTCAATCGCTCGAACCGCTTGGCGGACGGGTCCTTTTTGGGATCGGCCGAGTAGACGCCGTCGACATTGGTCGCCTTCAGCACCGCATGAGCGCCGATCTCGGCCGCGCGCAGCACCGCCGTGGTGTCGGTGGTGAAGAAGGGATTGCCGGTTCCGCCGCCGAGCAGCACGATCCGGCCCTCGGCCAGATATTTGTGCGCCGCACCGCGGGTGAACAGCTCGCAGACCTGCGGCATCACGAAGGCCGAGAGTGCACGGGCCGGCGCGCCGCGCCGCTCGATCGCGGCCTCCAGCGCCAGGCAGTTCATCACGGTGGCGAGCATGCCCATGGTGTCGCCGGTCGGACGGGACACGCCGCGCGAGGAGACCTCGACGCCGCGCACCATGTTGCCGCCGCCGACGACGACGGCGACTTCGACGCCGAGTTGCTTGGCGGCGATCAGGTCGCCGGCGATCCGGTCGATGGTCGGCTGGTCCATGCCGAAGGAATGCGGGCCCGGCAAAATATTCGCCCGACAGCTTGATCACCACCCGACGATAGACCGGCTCAGCCATTGCTATTCGCTTTCCCTGGGTCGCGCGGCGGGCTGCTCCGGCACTAGCCGTCGGACGGCTCGTCCGGTTTCTTCTGGCCGCTGGCCGCCGCAACCTCGGCCGCGAAATCGGATTCCTGCTTCTCGATTCCCTCGCCCAGAGCATAGCGCACAAATCCGGTCACCTTCATCGGGGCGCCGACCTTGCCCTCAGCTTCCTTCACGGCCTGGGCAACCGATTTGCCGCTATCGTGGATGAAGGCCTGCTCGAGCAGACAGACTTCCTTGTAGTAGGTCTTCAAACCGGACTCGACGATCTTCTCGATCACGTTTTCCGGCTTGCCCTGCTGGCGATATTTGTCGGCCAGCACGTCCTTTTCGCGCTTGACCGCGGCGGGATCGAGCCCGGCCGGATCCAGCGCCTGCGGGTTGGCGGCGGCGACATGCATCGCAATCTGGCTTGCCGAGGGCGGCGAGTTCGTCGGTCTTGCCGGACGATTCCAGCGCCACGATCACGCCCATCTTGCCGGCGCCTTCGGTCACGGCGTTGTGGACGTAGCTCGACACCACGCCCTGGCCGACTTCCAGCCCAGCCGCGCGGCGCAGCGTCATGTTCTCGCCGATGGTGGCGATCGCGTCCTGGATCGCGCGCTCGACGGTGATGTCGCCGACCGGCGCCGCCTTGATCTTCTCGACGTCGGCGCCGACCTTGAGCGCAACCTGGGCGATCATCTTGACCAGGCCCTGGAACTGCTCGTTGCGGGCGACGAAGTCGGTCTCGGAATTGACCTCGACCACCACGCCTTTGGTGCCCGCCGTGACGGCGCCGATCAGGCCTTCCGCGGCGATGCGGCCGGACTTCTTGGCGGCCTTCGACAGGCCCTTCTTGCGCAGCCAGTCGATCGCCGCTTCCATGTTGCCGTCGTTCTCGGTCAGCGCCTGCTTGCAATCCATCATGCCGACGCCGGTGGTCTCGCGCAGGTCCTTGACCATCGCCGCTGTAATCGTTGCCATAGTTGAACGTCCTTGTTGCCTGTCAGGGCTGTTGCGGCGAGGCTGTTGCCGCCTCACCGCTGAAACACCATCAGGGAATGTCGTATTGGAACGGAAGCGGTGGCCGGAAAATTCCGGCCACGCCTGTTCGCGTTATTCCGCTTCCGCGGTCATCGCCTTGGCCTGGGCGACCCAGCCATCGGCGCGGGAGGGAAGCCCGACCTCTTCGCCGATGTGGTGCGCGGTGTCGTGATCGAGTTCGGCGAGCTGCCAGTAGTGGAAGATGCCGAGGTCGTTGAACTTCTTCTCGATCGCACCGGACACGCCGGTGAGCTTCTTGAGGTCGTCGGCAGCACCCCGCGGCCCGGCCAGGCCCTGGAAGCCCGCCGGCTGCGGCGCCGCCGGAATTTCCTCGCGCATCGGTTGCGCCGAGGCGCCGATATCGATGCCGGAATCGCCCTGCGCGCGCGAAATGCCGTCGATCACGGCGCGCGCGACCAGGTCGCAATACAGCGTGATGGCGCGGCCGGCGTCGTCATTGCCCGGCACCACATAGGTGATGCCCTTGGGGTCGGAGTTGGTGTCGACGATCGCGGCGACCGGAATGTTGAGCCGCTGCGCTTCCTGGATCGCGATGTCTTCCTTGTTGGTGTCGATCACGAAGATCAGGTCGGGCAGACCGCCCATGTCCTTGATGCCGCCGAGCGAGCGGTCGAGCTTGTCGCGCTCGCGCTGCAGCGTCAGCCGCTCCTTCTTGGTGTAGGCGCTGGCATCGCCGGAATTGAGCACTTCCTCGAGATGGCGCAGCCGCTTGATCGAACCGGAAATCGTCTTCCAGTTGGTCAGCGTGCCGCCGAGCCAGCGCGAATTGACGAAATACTGCGCCGAGCGCTTGGCGGCTTCGGCAACGCCGTCCTGCGCCTGCCGCTTGGTGCCGACGAACAGCACGCGGCCGCCCTTGGCGACGGTATCGCTGACCGCCTGCAGCGCGCGATGCAGCAGCGGCACGGTCTGGGCGAGATCGATGATGTGGATGTTGTTGCGGGCACCGAAAATGTAATCCGCCATCTTCGGATTCCAGCGGTGCGATTGGTGGCCAAAGTGAACGCCAGCTTCGAGCAGCTGACGCATAGAGAAATCGGGTAGCGCCATCGTTTTATTCTCCGGTTGGTTCCTCCGGAAGCGTGTGAGCAGACGAGCCTTGTGGCCCGGCTGCCACCGGACGGCCTTTTGAGCCATGCTTCCGTGTGAGATGGCGCGGTATATAGCGGGATTTTGGGGAGAAGCAAGGAAATAGGGGCCGGTTTTCGGGACGGCGGTGGGATGGCTACCCTCTTGTCCGAAACCGGGTTTTCAGGCCGCCATCGGCTCCTCAATTAGGCCAAGAAACCAGGCCATCGGCTTGAAATCGCTATTATTATGCAGCAGAGCCGCGCCGTTCTCGATGCACCATGTTCCGATCAGAAGGTCGATGGTCTTGCGGATCGTGACGCCCACGCCTGCGCAAGGAACGAAAATTGCGGGCAGCTGACACCGCTATCGCCTCACCGGCCATCGAAACGATTTCGAAGCGCCGCAACAGAGATTCCACCTGCCGTGCGTCCCTCTCGCTGCTCGAGTCCCTGAAGCACCTCGCACAGCATCAGGTCCCCAACGATAATCTCGTCCACACCGAGCGCCGCCTGCAGGCGTTCGACGTGAGCCGCCTTGCGGCCATTGAGGAAATCAATCCAGACGCTGCTATCGACAACATATCACCGGGTTCCGCGCCCCTTGCGGCTCCGGTCAAGGTTGCCCTCGCCAGCGATACTTGCCAAACGCGACACCAACTTCCTGCTGGCGCCGCAAGCGGATCATCAAACGAAGTGCCTGCTCGACTGTGTCTTTCTTGGTGGCCTGTCCGGAAGCTTTTTGGGCCTCCGCCATCAGCGTGTCATCGATTTCGATATTGGTGCGCATCGGCGGCAACCCCTATCCCGCTGCAATGTGTATACCATAGCATATTATACACATCACGCCGTTGCAACGGCCCACTCCGTGTCGCGGCCAGGGACCGAGCGAAGCATGTTCTGCCGCAAAGGCGGTTACCGATTACGCAGCAACGGTGCGGCAGGCTCCCAGGGCGGCGCGCTTTCCGATAGTGGTTCGGCCGCTGCGTTCAGGCAGCATTTCTTGAATTTTTTTCCGCTGCCGCAGGGACAGGGATCGTTGCGTCCGACTTTGCCGCAAGGGCTCGCGTGCGGGCATCTCGATCAGGAATTCGACGGCGCCCATTCGAATCGTCGCCGTTGCCCGGTGCTTCCGGCTTGAAATCGATCCCACCACGACATTTCCTCGACCGTGTCGCCGAACAGCGTGATCTCTGCCGTCGGCATTCAGCGGCTCGGCTTCGGGATGGTCGATCGAATACTGCAGGTCCTCTTCGAATTCCTTGAATGTGAGCCACATCGGATCGATCGACCCTCGCTCGAAAGCCTCTTGCACCAGAGGCGTTAGCTCGCTCAATCCAAGCCAGGCCACCGCATCGATCCAGCCGCTCCAGACTAACAATCCTGCCTGCGGTTCAAGTTGCGCATAGCCATCGCGCAGAAAGGCCGCCGTCGCGTCGCGCGGCAACTCGCCGCGGCGCGTCAGCATGGCGATCGTCTGGCACATCTTGGCGCGGACGACCTCGTCGGCTTCCGGATCCCGAATGATCCCGTAAGAGCGGCTCGGGATCGCCGTCGAAAACGCCCGCCATCACCCGATTGGCTCGTCTCTGCTGACTGCCATCGCCGAGGATGCTCATCGAGGATCGTCGCGCGGCAACCGCAGGAAGACCGCCAAAGGCCAGTATGCGGATTTCTCGCGCCACTCGCCGAGCAGATGAAACATGAAGAACAGCGCGTTGGGATCGACCGGCCCACGCAACTCCAGGAAATCATCGATCGTCCGCAGGAAGACAGGAACCATCGTTCGCGATCGGCCTGCGCGGCACGGATCGCCTCGACCGGCAAACGCCCCGCGACGCCCATTCTTCGATCACCTGCGCAGGATCCATCATCGCCGCCTCGATCGGCTCACGGTCGATTGCAGTCCTGCAGCGCCCTCGCCGCCTACAGCTGTCTGCACGTCGACCACGCCCGACACCGCCTTGATGGCGCCGGCGATCTGCGGCGAGACCTTGAAGCGGCCGGGCAGCTTCAGCTCCACTTCGGTTTCGAGGTCGAGCATCATCACCAGCGAGACGTCGCCGTCGCGCGCCGCCCACCGGCATGGGCGCCGGTTTTGGCGGCAGGCCGCGGGCCGGGCCGCCCTGCCCGGCGGCTTCCGGCATCTGCAGCCGCTTGGCGATGGATTCGAGCGGCTTGGTGTCGCGCACGAAGATGCGAAGACCCTTCTGGGTTTTGGCGGCGGCTGCATCCAGCGGCTTCGGCATGCAGCACGCGGGCGCGGACGTCCTCGCCCTGCAGTTCGGCGCCGAGCTGCAGCAGCACCGCCGCGCCCGGCTCCAGCACGTCGCGATATTGCGCGAGCCCTTCGGAGAACAGCACGGCTTCGAAATGGCCGGTCGGGTCGGACAGGCCCATGATGCCCATCTTGTTGCCGGTCTTGGTGCGCCGCTCCATCCGCGACACCACGGTGGCCGCCACCTTGCCCGGCGGTGGCGCCGGTTTTCACCGCGCGGGAAAATTCCGCCCAGGTCTGCACCCGCAGCCGCTTCAGCACGGTGGCGTAATCGTCGAGCGGATGGCCCGACAGGAAGAAGCCGATGGCGTCGTATTCCCTGCGCAGCCGTTCGGCCGGCAGCCACGGTTCGATCTGCGGCAGCATGATGGTCGGCGCGTCGGCCGCGCCGCCGAACATGTCGTTCTGCCCCATGGTCGCCGCCTCATGGCTGCGCTGGCAGGCTGCGAGAATCGCCTCCGCGCCGGCAAAAACCCGCGCGCGATTGGAATCCAGCGTGTCGAAGGCGCCGGCGGCGGCGAGGCTTTCGATCACCCGCTTGTTGATGGCGCGCGGATTCACCCGCGAGGCGAAATCCGCCAGTGAGGTGAACAGGCCATCCCTGCGCGCCTCGACGATCAGCTCGACCGCCTGGTGGCCGACGCCCTTCAGGCCCGCCAGCGCGTAATAGATGGTGCCGTCGCTGACCTCGAAGGTGGGCCCGGAGCGATTGACGCTGGGCGCCTCGACCTTGATGCCGAGCCGCTGCGCCTCGGCGCGAAATTCGCGAGAGCTTGTCGGTGTTGGTCAGATCGAGCGTCATCGACGCCGCCAGGAATTCGACCGGATAATGCGCCTTCATGTAGGCGGTGTGATAGGACACCAGCGCGTAGGCCGCGGCGTGGCTCTTGTTGAAGCCGTAGTCGGCGAATTTTGCCAGCAATTCGAAGATGGTGTCGGCCTGCGCCTTCGGCACGTTGTTCTTCATCGCGCCGGCGACGAAGATGGCGCGCTGCTTTTCCATCTCCGAGCGGATCTTCTTGCCCATGGCGCGGCGCAACAGGTCGGCGTCGCCGAGCGAATAGCCGGCCATCACCTGGGCGATCTGCATCACCTGTTCCTGGTAGATGATGACGCCGTAGGTTTCCTTCAGGATCGGCTCGAGCATCGGATGCAGATATTCCGGCTCCTCGTCGCCGTGCTTGCGGGCGCAATAGGTCGGGATGTTCGCCATCGGGCCCGGGCGATACAGCGCCACCAGCGCGATGATGTCCTCGAAGCGGTCGGGCCGCATGTCGACCAGCGCCCGCCGCATGCCCTGGCTTTCCACCTGGAACACGCCGACCACGTCGCCGCGCGCCAGCATCTGCGTAGCTCGGCGCATCGTCGAGCGGCAGGGTCGCGAGATCGATCTCGACGCCGCGCTGCTTCAGGAGTTTTACCGCGACATCCAGCACCGTCAGCGTCTTCAGGCCGAGGAAGTCGAACTTTACCAGGCCGGCGGGCTCGACCCATTTCATGTTGAACTGGGTGACCGGCATGTCGGACTTCGGATCGCGGTAGAGCGGCACCAGTTCGCTCAGCGGCCGGTCCGAGATCACGATGCCGGCGGCGTGGGTCGAGGCGTGCCGGGTCAGGCCCTCCAGCCTTTGCGCGATGTCGAAGGCGCGCGCCACCACCGGGTCCTCGTCGCGAAACGCCTGCAGTTTCGGCTCGCTGGCGATGGCGGCGGCCAGCGTCACGGGGGCCGCGGGATTCTGCGGCACAAGCTTTGTCAGCTTGTCGACCTGGCCGTAGGGCATCTGCAGCACGCGGCCGACGTCGCGCAGCACGCCGCGCGCCTGCAGGGTGCCGAAGGTGATGATCTGGGCGACCTGGTCGCGGCCGTAGCGCTGCTGCACGTAGTCGATCACCTCGCCGCGCCGGTCCTGGCAGAAGTCGATGTCGAAGTCGGGCATCGACACGCGCTCCGGATTGAGGAAGCGCTCGAACAGCAGGCCGAACCGGATCGGATCGAGATCGGTGATGGTCAGGGCATAGGCGACCAGCGAGCCCGCGCCGGAGCCGCGGCCGGGACCGACCGGAATGCCCTCGGCCTTCGCCCATTTGATGAAGTCGGCGACGATCAGGAAGTAGCCCGGATACTCCATGCGGGTGATGACGTCGATCTCGAAGGCCAGCCGGGCGCGATAGGTTTCCTCGGTCATGCCCAGCGCGAGGCCGTGGACCTTGAGCCGGTTGGCGAGCCCCTCCTCGGCCTGGCGGCGCAATTCCGTGGCTTCGTCGCTGACGGCGTCCGCGGTGTTGGCGGCCGCGCCCACCGTGAAGCGCGGCAGGATCGGTTTGCGCGTCAGCGGCCGGAACGAGCAGCGCTGGGCGATCTCCACCGTCGAGGCCAGCGCCTCCGGGATGTCGGCGAACAGCACCGCCATTTCCGCGCGGGTCTTGAAGCGATGATCCGGGGTGAGCTGGTCGCGATCGGTTTCGGCGACCAGGCGTCCGCCGGCGATGCAGAGCAGCGCGTCATGGGCTTCGTAGTCGTCGGCGGCGGCGAAATGCGGTTCGTTGGTCGCAACCAGCGGCAGGCCTTTTGCTATAGGCGAGATCGATCAGCCCGGGCTCGGCGCGGCGCTCCTTCTCGACGCCGTGGCGCTGCAATTCGACATAGAGCCGGTCGCCGAACAGGCTTGCCAGGCGGTCGCAGCGCGACGCCGCCAGCGGCTGCATGATCGGCATTGATCGCCAGCGCGATCGGGCCCTCCGGGCCGCCGGTCAGCGCAATCAGGTCCTCGGCATCGCCTTCCAGCCATTCCAGCTTGATATGCGGCGCCTGGTGGATCGGGGTTTCCAGAAACGCCCGCGAGTTCAGCCGCATCAGGCTGCGATAGCCGCGCTCGCGCGCCGCCAGCAGCACGATCCGCGACGGTCCCGCGGCCAGCGCATTGCGCGCGGCCGGGTCCTGGTCGCCGAAATCGACCGCGAGCTCGCAGCCGATGATCGGCTGGATGCCGTAGCCGGCCATCTTGTCGGAAAATTCCAGCGCGCCGAACATGTTGTCGGTGTCGGTCAGCGCCAGCGCCGGCTGGCGGTCCGCCTTTGCCAGTTCGCCGAGTTTCTGGATCTTGATCGAGCCCTTCAGCAGCGAATAGGCGCTGTGGACGTGGAGATGGACAAATCCGGCATTGGACATGGTTGCCGAAGGTTTTGGGGCCATGGAGCTGAGCGATCATCTGGACATGAGGGGACGCAAGATCGCCCTCAAGGCCGACTCGCCGGTCGATGGTGATGCCTCAGCGTGGATGTGTCCACGCGGAAGGCGTCATAAAGGCCCGCCATCCGGCTTTTCAACAGGGGGTGTCACGATGTCCCCGAACAGGTGTTACCCATGTCCCCGAACGCTCAAAACTGCGGAATCAGTTGCGCCCAGACCGCGATCATCCCGACAAACAGCGTAATCGACGCCAAGCGCCGCCGCTTCTTCCACAAAGGTCTTCAACATATTCGCCTCCTCAAAATGGAACATATGAAGAACATTGTTCCCATTCTGTTCCGGGGAGTCAAGCGGGTCGGTTTGAAAAATGCCCCCGAAAGAAATCACTTGGTTAACGACACTCGCCCCCGATGGAGCCTGAGGCCAGGATTGCCCGAGCCGGGAAGTTGGTCGGGGGCCCTAATAGGCGCCCGAGGTCTTGTTCACCGCAACTCGCTCCAGTCCATCCTTGGTCAGGACGACTTCGCCCAACACATCCTTGGCATAGCCAACGTCCTTGAGGCGGATTTGAACGCCAGGGGCGACCTGGTGCGTAGCGGGATGCACCGCAATTTCCTTCATGGCCTCGAGTTCGGCGTCAGTCAGTTCCGGGGGCAGGATTTGGTCCATCCTCGAAATATGCGCTTGCTGCGGCACCGTTCAAGCCCGTTTCGGTTCGTTCCGACAGGTCCGCTGTGCGCGCGGTATCGACGCCCGGCGAGTGCTATGATCCGTATTTCGCGGGAGCGGCCGTCCAGCCGAAGCGGCGCGCGAGGCCGCCGTGAGTATTGAGCGGAAATACTCGGCCGTGCGATAATCGCGAAGTCCCTATCCGCGAATGAAGCAGCCGTCGTGAACGAACCCACTCCGCATTCCGGTTCGGCCTTTCAGGCCATCCGGGCGATCGACTACACCGTGATTTTCGTGCGCGACATGGCGGCGATGCGCGGGTTCTATGAGGACGTTCTTGGTTTTCCGCTGCTGCGGGAACTGTCGCCGGGCTGGATCGAATACCGGCTGGGCGGCAACACGCTGGCCCTCGCCAGGCCAAGCCGCACCGCAGCGGATGCTCCGACGCCCAACGGCAGCGCCTCGCTGCAACTGGCCTTCAAGGTTTCCGTTGCCGACGTCGATCGCTGCGCCGATGAACTGGTGCGGCAGGACGTCGGCCTGCTCTCGCCGCCCACCGACCAGACGTTTGGACATCGCACGCTGTTCTTCCGGGATCCCGATGGAAATCTACTGGAAGTGTTCGCGGATATTTAGGCCGCGACATTCATGCAGCGTCACTTTTGCACGCAGACGGGCCTGAGCGTCTCGTCAAGGCCACGGGCCTGGCCATACTCGACCATCTTCTGCCGGGCCGCCTCGCAACGTTCTGCGCTGGTAAATTCCTGCGTCGTTATCACAGCGCCGTTGACGGCCCCGAGCCAGCTCATGATGATCAGAACATAGGTCATGATTTCCTCCTCACCGTCTCGCCTGGCAGGGTAAGCTTCGGCTGTGGCAACAATTTTTGGCTTGGCTTGGTGGCCTTGATGTCGTCAGGCAGGCCGTACCATCCGGACGATCCAGATCAGCAGGACCGCGCCGATGAAGCCGGAAATCAGATAGCCGACCCATCCCCCTCCCGCGGACATCCCCAGGGCGCTCAAAATGGCGCTGGCAACCGCCGCGCCGATGATGCCGAGCACGATATTCATGATCAGGCCCATGCTGCTCTTCATAAATCGCTCTGCCAGCCAGCCTGCAATCCCCCCGACGATGATGGCCGTTAGCCAGCCCACTCCAGCGTCACCCATTTCTCATCTCCTCGAAAAGGCGCACCTCGCGCCTCGGCAGGCTGCGCCCGATGAACGGCCGGCGATTGATCTGTATCAACGCGAAGCACTGAAACGGCGGATGCGCGCGGCGGCACCTGCCAATGACCGCTACGGCGAAGCGCGCCTGTTACTGCGATGCAGCGAAACGCAAACCGAAATTAATGACCGAAGGCCCTAATGATCTGTTTTGACCAGAGCGGATTTGGAAGCTCGGGATTGCTTGATCTAGGTCAAGCCCACGGCGGCCATGCCAGTCAGGGTTCAGACCTCAACAGGAGGCTGTGATGACTGAAATGATAAAATCGGAAGAGATCTCGCGTCGAAGACTTTTTTCGCTGTTCGGGCTCGCGATAGCGACGACCGTCGCAGTGCCGGCGACGCTGATGAGCGCAACGGAGGCCGAGGCCCGCGTGGGTCAACCGCTCTCTCCCGTGAGCGTTGCCGGCGCGGCTCGGCGTGCCGACCGGCGGTACAAGAAGAAGAAGATGAAGCCAACGCCGGATGCAGCAAAGTAGCCGCAACCCAGCGAGGGTAAGGGCAAAGGGCTAGATGGGCCACCAAGGTGGCCCATTGCGCATTGAATATTCGCTCGCGTTGTCGCTCAAGGTCTCCTGGACCTGACCGGCGCGGTTGGCGCACGCCCGCTCTTGGGAGTGGACCGGACACGGCCAAAGCCGGTTGCGACGGCAGGCCCTGTCATGGTTCTCTGGAGTTCCGATGAAACTGTTTGTCGCACTCCTGATCCTGATCGGCGCGAGCCTGAATTCGGAAGCCGTAGCCGCCGGGAAATCCCCCGTCTTGCGCGCGGACCGGATTCAAATCTCCTACGTGCCACCGAAGAATTCAGCCCATGAGCCCATCTTTCAACTGCTGAAGGAGCGGCAGGCGCTCGAAAAATTCAAGGGTCTTCTGAGCGCATTGCGCCTGCCGCGCGCGCTGCTGCTGAAGGTCGAGGGATGCGACGGCAGAATCCAACGCCTGGTATGGCGATGACGCCGTCACCGTTTGCTACGAGTATCTTGCGGACATCCTCAAGAACGCGCCGAAGGAAACCACGCCGGCGGGCGTCACCCGAACGGACGCCATCATCGGGCCGACGCTCGAAGTGTTCCTGCATGAGGTCGGCCACGCGGTGTTCGACTATCTCTCCGTGCCGATTCTGGGACGCGAGGAGGACGCCGCAGACCAGTTTGCCGCATACCTGCTGTTGCAGTTCGCCGAGCGCGATGCGCGCAGACTGATTTACGGAGTGGCTTACTCCTACAACATCGACGCATCGCAACCGAGCACCAAGAAGAATCCCTTCGCCGACGAGCACGGCCTTCCGGCGCAGCGCTTCTACAACGTGCTGTGCATGGCATACGGGGCCGATTCCAAGGTGTTCGCCGATCTGGTGGAAAAAAAATATCTGCCCGCCGACAGAGCCGAGAACTGTGCCGACGAGTACGATCAGGTCCTCAGGGCGCTGAACAAGCTGATCGGACCCTATATCGATCAGGCCCGGGCCAAACAGGTGCGAGCGCGGCAATGGTTGAAGTTTGAGGTGCAGTGACCGCGAAGGGGCCGCAGCATCAATGCTGCACTGCGGCACCTTTGCATGGGCTCGTTTTCACGATTTTTGTGGTGGCCTGCCGCAGGCGCCATGACCCGTGCAGGCTCAACCAACCAACTTAATCCAGCTCGACGACCTGCCCGTCCGCCAGCGACACCCGGCGGTCCATGCGGCCGGCCAGCTCCATGTTGTGCGTGACGATCAGCATCGCGACGCCGGTCGCCTTCACCAACTGCATCATCGCGCCGAACACGTGATCGGCGGTGTTGCGGATCGAGGTTGCCGGTCGGCTCGTCCGCGAACAGCACGCGCGGCGCGTTGGCGACCGCGCGGGCGATCGCCACCCGCTGCTGCTCGCCGCCCGACAGTTCCGCCGGCCGGTGTTTTATTCGGTCGCCGAGGCCGAGATAGGCCAGAATTTCGGTGGCGCGCTTGACGGTTTCGGCGCGCTTGAGGCCGCGGATCATCTGCGGCAGCATGACGTTTTCCAGCGCGGTGAATTCCGGCAGCAGCCGGTGCGACTGGTAGACGAAGCCGATCTCGGTGCGGCGGATCATGGTGCGCTCGATGTCGGAGAGTTGCGAGGTCGGCGCGCCCCCGACATAGACCTCGCCGTCATCAGGAGTCTCCAGCAGCCCCGCGATATGCAGCAGCGTCGATTTGCCGGCGCCGGACGGCGCCACCAGCGCAACCGACTGCCCTGCCCACAGCGCCAGCTTGGCGCCGTTGAGGATGGTCAGCGTCTCCGTGCCCTGGGTGTACTGCCGCTTGATGTCGTGGAGATAGACGACCGGCACATCTTCCGCCTGCTCCATCTCGCCCTCACTCATATCGGAGCGCATCGACGGGATCGAGGCGCGCGGCACGCCACGACGGATAGAGCGTCGCCAGGAAGGACAGCGTCAGCGCCATGATCACCACGGCTGATGGTCTCGCCGAAATCGATCTCGGCCGGGAGTTTTGACAGGAAGTAGAGTTCCGGCGTGAACAGCTCGGTATTGGTCATCCACGACAGGAACTGCCGGATCGATTCGATATTCATGCAGATCAGCATGCCGACGAAGAATCCGGTCAGGGTGCCGACCACGCCGATCGCGGCGCCCGTGATCAGAAAAATCCGCATGATCGAGCCCTGCGAAGCACCCATGGTGCGCAGGATCGCGATGTCGCTGCCCTTGTCCTTCACCAGCATGATCAGGCCGGAGACGATGTTGAGCGCCGCGACCAGCACGATCATGGTCAGGATCAGGAACATCACGTTGCGCTCGACCTGCAGCGCGTTGAAGAAGGTCGAGTTGCGCTGCCGCCAGTCGACCAGGAACACCGGCCGGCCCGCCGCTTCGGTCACGGTCTTGCGAAACACGTCGATCCGGTCGGGATTGGTGGTGAACACCTCGATCGCGGTGACGTCGTCCTTGCGGTTGAAATAGGCCTGCGCCTCCGGCAGCGGCATGAAGACGAAAATGCCGTCATATTCCGACATCCCGACCTCGAACACCGCTGACATCTTGTAGGGTTTTATGCGCGGCGTGGTGCCCATCGGGGTCACCGCGCCTTTCGGCGACACCAGCGTGATGCTGTCGCCGGCATGCAGCGACAATTGGTCGGCGAGACGGCGGCCGATGGCGACGCCCTGCCCCTCGTCGAAATTTTCCAGCGTGCCCTGCCGGACGTTCTTGGCGATCGAGGTGAGGTTGTCGAGATCGTCGGCGCGGATGCCGCGGACGAACACGCCCGAGGCATTGAACGGCGACGAGCCAGCGCCTGGCCGTCCACCACGGGGGCCGCGAGCCGGATGCCCTGAGACCTGGTTGATGCGCTCGGCGACGTCCTTCCAGTCGGTCAGCGGCGATTCCAGCGGCTGCACCAGAATATGGCCGTTGACGCCGAGGATCTTGTCCAGCAATTCCTTGCGGAAGCCGTTCATCACCGCCATCACGATGATCAGCGTGGCGACGCCGAGCATGATGCCGAGGAACGAAAACCCGGCGATGACGGAGATAAAACCTTCCTTGCGGCGCGCGCGCAGATAGCGTCCCGACAGCAGCCATTCGAAAGCCGCGAAAGGTGGGGTCCGAACTGCTGGCTCGCTCATGGCTTCATCCATAGTTCGATTTTCACACGATTCGGGCCAATTGTGGCCGCACACGTCTGATATTCCGCCGCTTGCGGTGGATAATTCGTCATGAAGTCAGCTTCGCTACGACGTCCGCCGGGCTCAGATTCTCGCGCGATCCGTCGCTGCGCCGCTTCAGCTCACACTTGCCTTCGGCAAGGCCCTTGGGACCGACCAGGATCTGCCAGGGGATGCCGATCAGGTCGGCGGCGGCGAATTTCGCGCCGGCGCGCTGGTCGGTGTCGTCGTAGAGCACCTCGACGCCCTCGGCCGTGAGCTCGCGATAGAGCTTGTCGCAGGCCGCATCGACGTCGTCGGCGCCCTGTTTCAGGTTCAGGATCGACGGCCTTGAAGGGCGCGACTGCCTCCGGCCATTTGATGCCGGCATCGTCGTGACAGGCCTCGATGATGGCGCCGACCAGCCGGGAGACGCCGACGCCGTAGGAGCCGCCATGGATCGCCACCTCGGCGCCGTCTGGGCCTGCGACCAGCGCCTTCATCTTGTCGGAATATTTGGTGCCGAAATAGAAGATCTGGCCGACCTCGATGCCCCTGGTGTGCACCTTCTTGTCCGCGGGCACCTCGCTGGTCGAACCGCGCGGCGTCGTGGACGTCCTCGGTCGCGGCATAGACCGAGGTCCATTGCTTGATGATCCGGACAGATCGCTCTCGTAGTCGATATCGTCGCCGGGCACCGGCAGATTGAGCACGTCGCTGTCGCAGATAAACCGCCGGATTCCCCGGTCTCCGCCAGCACGATGAATTCATGGCTGAGGTCGCCGCCGATCGGTCCGGTCTCGGCGCGCATCGGAATCGCCTTCAACCCCATCCGCGCAAACGTCCGCAAATAGGCGACGAACATCCGGTTATAGGAGCGGCGCGCCGCGGCCTCGTCGATGTCGAAGGAATAGGCATCCTTCATCAGGAATTCGCGGCCGCGCATGACGCCGAAGCGCGGGCGCTGCTCGTCGCGGAATTTCCATTGGATATGATAGAGATTGAGCGGCAAGCTCTTGTAGGACTTCACATAGCCGCGGAAGATCTCGGTGATCATTTCCTCGTTGGTCGGCCCGTACAGCAGCTCGCGCTTGTGGCGGTCGGTGATGCGCAGCATTTCCGGGCCATAGGCGTCGTAACGGCCGCTTTCGCGCCAGAGGTCGGCCAGCTGCAGCGTCGGCATCAACAGTTCGATGGCGCCGGCCCGGTTCTGTTCCTCGCGCACGATCTGCTCGATCTTCTTCAGCACCCGCAATCCCAGCGGCAGCCAGGCATAGATGCCCGCCGCCTCCTGCCGCATCATGCCGGCGCGCAGCATCAACCGATGCGACACGATCTCGGCTTCCTTCGGATTCTCTTTAAGAATAGGCAGAAAGAAACCGCGATAATCGCATGGGGACACTCAGGGAATCGGGGAAACACGGGAGATCCGCAGTGAAACCGGATCGGCCGCGAAAACACAAGGGCGGGAAAGGAAAAGGCCGCTAAAACAGCGGATTACCCGCCGTCTTTAACGCCCGATATTGACGTTGCGATTAAGGCGCAAACGCGGCTTTGAGAGGAAACCGTCGCGGAAATCAGGTTAACGCGAGCGCAATCTCGAAATCATCTTCCAGCGTCATCTTCTCGAAGTCCGTGACCAAAGCGTCGATCCGCAGATGCCAGCGGCCGGGCACGGGGAGCGGCACGCCCCGCACATGCCAGTAGCCGTCGGGCCCAGCCGTGCCGGCGCTCCATTGGTTCGATGCCGCGTTCGGGCAGGCTCAGCGTCAGCGTCGCTTCCTTTGCGGATAAGGGGCTGCCGTCCCCGTTCATCAGCTGCAGCACAAAATCGTCGGTGCCGACTTTGCCCGGCGACACCAGTACCTGAAACATGGCGGCTCGGTGTGGATATGGATTGCCAGCGGCGGCGCCGCGGCGGCGGCAAGAAGCGCGCGCGGCGGCGGCGTGAAGCGCCAGCCGGCGACCACGGCCAGGATCCCCACCGCGAGCACGCATTCGACCAGAATCGACCGGACCAGCGGGCGGGTATTCGCGGGATCGGACTTGAGCGCCGGTGTCAGCCGGTAGCGGTTCAGCCAGGCGAGTGCGAGCAGGACCGCGGCCAAGGTCAATTTGATTGCCAGGATCAGGCCGTATTTCGTCTGCCAGATCGCATCCACGCTCTCGAGCTGGATGATGGAAAGTGTCAGGCCCGTCAGCACCAGCACGGCCACGACAAGCATCGCCGCTCCCGAGAAGCGGTGCAAGACCGGCAGCAGCGGCTGCACCGGCCGGCGCGCCATTGACACCAGCGGCGCCAGCGCGCCCACCCAGAAGGCGACGCCGACGCCATGGAAAAACACCACCGGCCGGGTCAGCCATTGCGGCGAAGCGCTGGCGGCGTGACCGCTTGAGGCCAGCGACAGGCCGACGCCCACAAGCGCGAAGGCCGACAGCGTGGCGGCGATGCCGGCCGCCCTGCTTCGCATTGCGACGATGCCTGCGGTCATTGCCACGACCGCGATCAGCAACGACCGGAATAAACTTGTTGCGGCGGCAGCCTTCCACGGCGCCGCAGTCAGGAAGCCGCCGAGCGGGAGACCCAGCAGATCGAGGCCCTGGAGCCCGAGCGATGCGGAGGCACTGAAAAGGCCGATACAGAGGGCGGCGAGCACCACCGGTGACCCCGCCCTCGCCCGCGCGATCCAGCTCGCAAAAAACACCCCGCCGCATCCTGCGAACAGTCCGAGAAAAACGCCGAGCCGTGCCAGCCAGATCAGGCCGTTGACGGCGCCGGCATTTTCATGGGTCCCGGCGGATCCAGTGGCGGCCCCGATGGAAAAAACCAGCGATCCCGCGACCGGATGTCCGTCCTCCGAGACGACGCGATAGCTGATGATGTGGGTGCCCTGCTCAAGGCCCTCGGGCAGCATCATGACGATGGTTTTGTCGACCACGTGCACGCCCGGGTCGTCGCGCACGTGTGCCGGCCGCATCGATCAATTTGATCGCGCCCGGAGTCACGCGCTCATTGAAATTGAGTTGTGCGGTCTTCGGCGCCGACGACACCACGCTGCCGTCGGCGGGCTCGGAGGACATCAACACGGCATGAGCGGACGCGCCGGTCGCAAAACCCAAAACCCAAAGCAGCGTGGCGAGACCGGCGATGAGGCGCACCGCGAATCCCTTACGGTTTCGGCAGCAGCTTGACGCCCGGTGCCGGCGATTTGCTGTCGTGGGAATGGCCGGCGTGGCCGCCCGCAGGAATATCGATCCAGCGGCTGACCCCCTGCTCGCATTCCTGCACCACCGGGAAGTACAGCGTGGTGTTTGGCTTCAGATCCGGCGGTCAGAAAGGTGCTGACGACGAATTCGTCGTAATTGCCGTCGGGCAATTTACCGCCGCTCCACACCACCTCCTTGACGCCTTCGGAAAATTTCTTGCCGTGATACTCGTACTCGCCGCTGTATTTGCCGCTGACGATTTCGAGGCTCCAGCCCGTTTTCGGCATCGGTTTTACGGCGATCACGCCTTCGGGAATCTGGACGCGAATTTTTACGGTCGGCGAACCGGCGCAGCCATGCGGCACCGTGAACACAGCCTTGTAGGATGCGCCGATCGCCGCCTGGCGGTTTTCCAGCGAAATATGCGCAACCACGGGCGTCGCAACGAGCGTGACGACGGCGGCGACAAGGAGAACTGGCTTCGACATCATCGGCCTCACTTCTTCATTCCGGAATGATCGGGCATCTTCTTCATGTCATGACCGGCCGGATGGCCGGTACCGGCCGGCGCCTGCGCGCCAATGCCCTGCACCTCGAACGAGACCTTGACCTGGCCGGCCTTCTCGAACACCAGTGTCACCGGCACCTTGTCACCCTGCTTGAGCGGGCTCTTGAGATCCATGATCATCAGGTGATAGCCGCCCGGCGCGAGCTTTACGGTCTTGCCGGGTTCGATGGCGAGGCCCTTGTCGAGCGAACGCATGGTCATGACGCCATTGTTCATGGTCATCTCGTGGATTTCGAACTTGCCGGCGATATCAGCCGAACCGCCGGTCAACCGATCCGGCGCGGTGCCCTTGTTCTCGATGGTGAGATACCCGCCCGCGATCTTGGCGCCGCCCGGCGTGGCGCGGCTCCAGGCCTGCGTGATCACGAGATCGCCGGCCTTGACGTCCTCGGCACGTGCGGGAACAGCGAACAGGGTTGCGAGAAACGCGGCACAAACGAGGCTGCGCAAGCTTGGCTTCATGAGATTTTCCTTGTTGGTCTTGAGTCACGGTCCTGTCGTATCAGAAGGTGTACTTTCCCGCGAGAACGAAGGTTCTTCCCGGGAACGGATGGAACAGGAAGTACTGCTCGTTGAAGAGATTATCGATGCCGAAATCGAACGAGAAATTCTTCGTGGCGTTGTAGTGAACCTTCATGTCGACCACGAAGAAATTGTCGAACGCGCCGTACACATGGGGAATGATGTCGGTGTTGTCGAGCGTCGAATACTGCTTGCCGCTATGGCGCGCGGCTACCGTATAGACCCAGCTTTCGTTCGGCCTGTACGACACGCCGAATTTCGCGCGCCAGTCCGGAACAAACGGGACCCGCTTGCCGACCACGGTCGTCGGCTTGCCCGTTAACGGGTCAAGCCCGGCCCAGCTCGGGTCCGACAGTATCCGGGAATCGACGTAAGTGACGCTGCCGAACACCTGCAGACCGCGGACCAGCACATTGTCCTTGTCGGCGGACAGTTCAATGCCCTGCATCCGGATGGCGTCGACATTGCTGATGACGGTGGTCGGCGTCTGAACGCCGGTATTCGGGTTGGTCACAAGGTTGGTCTGCGAAATGATGGCGTTGTTGGTTCTTTCCCTGAACAAGGTAAGCCTGGCCCGCCCGTCGCTCCATTTTCGCTCGATGTTCAATTCACCGGTGAAATCCTGCTCCGGCGCAAGATTTGGATTTGCAAACGTCGCGACCCCGCCGACGTTGACGTTCTGATAGAGCTCAGTGACGGTCGGATAGCGCCAAGCCTCGCCGAAACTGGCGGTGACGTTCCATTCCTTGCTCGGATCGAACGACAGTGAAGCCTTCGGCGAGAAGTTCGTCGAATTCAGTTCCGGTTGGTTTCTGGACACGAGCACCAAGGTGGGTACCGGCGATGCCGGGGTACCTGTGCCGGGTACGGCCGTCGAATTGAGGTTGAAGCCATCGAGCGCGCGCCAGCTTTCCAGCCGGCCGCCGAGGGTCAGTTTCAAATTCGGCGTAATCTTCCAGGCATCCTGCAGCCAGAGCGCACCGGTACGCGTTTCGCCAATCCCGTTCGAAAACAACTGGCCGGTGCCGGTGGAGGACGTCGCATCCCAGACCGAGGAAAGATAGACCGGGTTCTCCAGTCGATAGCGGTCGCCGTGGACGCCAAAGCTGATCTGGTGCGGGCCGTCGAGGCCGAACGGACGCCAGATGCCCTTGGCGTCGGCATTTTGCCAGTTGGTGCCGTCGTTGCGCGTGATCTTGCCGTTCAGCGAATAGCCGACGCCCGCCGGCGTCACGGTAAACGGATTAAGCAAAATATCCTGCAGGTAATTGTAGCTCGACGCCGACAGATCGAAGTCGAACACTCCTTTGGTATCGCTCCTCAGCGCGACCGCGTTGCTGACATGGGTCTGATCCCAGACATATTTGCTGTTGGCGAAACTGGCGATGCCGGCGAAGGTCGGGGCGCCTGTCGCCGTCGATCTCAGATCGGTCTGCGGATTCGAGACCTGACGGTTATTCCAGACACCGAACGAGTACGTCGCCTGCACCAGCGACGTTACGTCATATGCCAGACGAAAATTGCCCGAGGTCTGTTGCGAGTGCGCGAGCGTACCGGCACCGACCACGTTGGCGATGACGCCCTGCTTGTTCAGCGCCGGAAAGGTGCCTCTGGTTCCCGGCGGAATTCCGCTCGGGTTGGCGCCGGTCGCTCCGTTGGTGACGTAGCTCAGCGGTTGCTGGTAGCTATCCAGGTAATTTGCACTGACCAGCCAGGACAGCGGGCCGTTGCGGTCGCCCGCGGCGGCGCTGGTCTGGCTGGTCACAAAGGTGTCTTTGGTGCCGTACTGATTCCACGGCATGATCGACACCGTCTCCTTGGCAACCGCAAACGGCTTGTCGGGCCTTTTCGAGGTGATCAACAGCACGCCGCCGATCGAATTGCCGGGATAGGCGGCGGAAAATGGTCCGTTGAGGAAATCGACTCGCGCGATCGCTTCCGGCGAAATCAAATTCCATCTCGGCGAGGCGCCGGAATTGTTGTTGCCGATCAGCGCCGAGATCAGCAGGTCGTCGTAATAGATCAGCGTGCGCGCGCTCGAATTGAGGCCCCAGCTTCGGGTTGCCAAGACCGCCTGGTTGTCGCCGTCGTTGCGCTTGCGAACGAACAGGCTCGGCAGGTATTTGACCGCGTCTTCCGGATCCTTGAGGTTGATGGTCTCATTGATCTGCTTGTCCGTGATGCTGAAGGACTGCTGCGGGAGCTGAAATCTCGCCACGGCGGGCGGTGTTCCCGGTTCGGCATTGGCGCCGCCGCCTTTCGTCTCGATCACAACGACAGGAAGTTGCCGCTGCGGCGCTGCGGCCGCCTGCCGGCTTCCCCGTCCGCTCGCGGCGGTCGACCGGACCGGCCTTGGCTCGGCACGCCTGGCCTGGAGCTGCGGTGCGTCGACCGTGACCGGCGGCAGCACCGCTTCGCCGCTCTGGGCGTGCGCCACGCTCGCCGGCGCCGACAGCACCAGCTGAAGTGCGACGACGCTCACGCCACCGAGGGCATGAATTCGAAACATGGAAAATATCCTGACGCCGGCCGCGACGGCCAGCCTGTTCAACGGCACCAACCGGCACGGCCGCGGCCGCGCTGATCCTTCGGGTGTTCGCTAGGTCAGGAAATGGAGGGTGGCGCCCGGGCCTGGGCATGCGACCAGGTTCGGGAACCGGTCAAGTCGGGCGCAGCGTCCCGCCAGGCCACGCGGGTGGACTGGGGCGCGGGAGGCGCAAAAATGGCTTGGGGCGTGTCGAGGGCTGCGGCCGACTGCGCCGCAAAGCAGGCCGAACAGGAACCGTCATGGGCGCGATGGTCGCTGTCCTGACCGGTCTGGTTCGAGGCCGCACCGCCCGAACAAATCGCTGCTGCATGCAGGGGATCGGAGGCGGCGATGCTGGCCGCAAAGCATGCGCCGATCGGCGCAAAAATCTGCACCATCAGGGCGATCAGAACGATCGGAAAGAATTTCCGCAACCGTCGGCGCATCGGAACTTCAACCTCTTCGACGTCGCCACCTATCATCGCGGGAACCGGGTGTCGAGAACGCACCTGTTCCGGTGAAACGGCGTCTTGAATGATACAATTTTGGCCCGAAATTATTCCCGGCGAGTTGATGAAGCGCAACCGTCCAGGCGTTAGTTGGACGGGTGTGCATTTTTGCACGCGCTTTCGCCCTACCCCCTTACCAAATCGCCAAAATTGGCAGTCCAGCGCAACCGGCGGTTGGCGAAATTCCAATCATTTCGCATACTGCTCGAATTTTGAACAATCGTTGCTGAAATTGATGACAAGACGAAAAAATTGGTCTACCAGTGCGGGCTCAGGCTGGCCGAGAGGTTGAAGTCTGGTGGTCCAAGTCTCGGGAGGAGCCCTGACGCGCACAAGCAGCGTCGCCTCGCCAAATCAAGATCAAATCCAACTTTCGCGGGAAATAGGGTCGACACAATTTTTGGAGCAGGGCAAATCGCCCTGCTCTTTTTTTTTCGAGCGGGCTGTCTTCAGCCAACCCAACACGATGCAGTCATGTCGGCACCGGCCAATCCGATCCAGCACAGCTTTGAGCTCGCCGCCGAGCGTTGCGAGGATCTGACGCCGCTGGTCTATCGCCGGCTGTTCTTCGAACACCCCGAGACGAAAGCCATGTTCCGAAGCGAGGGCGCCGATCTCGTCAAGGGTTCGATGCTGGCACTCACCATCGACGCCATGCTGGATTTTGCCGGCGAGCGCAGCGGCCATTTCCGCCTGATCGAATGCGAGGTGTCGTCGCACGACGCCTATGGCACGCCGCGCGAACTGTTCGGAAAATTCTTCGGCGTGATCGCAGAGACCGTGCGCGAGGTGCTTGGCGACGACTGGACGCCCGAGATCGAAGCGGCGTGGCGGAGACTGCTCCGGGAAATTGACTGCGTCGTTGCCCGGACCCAGGCCGAAACCGAGGCGTGAATTGTCAACGAAGCGCGGTCCTCGCCCGGCGCTGAACGGGTGATGCAGTAATCCAGCGACGAGAAGGTCTCTCGCTCAATAGCTGTTCCGGGCACAATACGGCCATCGCTTCGCCGATGTCCGTTCATGGAGGTGGAGCAGGCCTGGTTGTGTCGTTGTCAGATGTCGCCTTTTGATCCCCAAAGCGGACATGTTGCCTCGCAGACACACCGGGAAACAAAGGTTCATAATCCTACGGCAGCAGCTAACCGGATGATTGACGCTAAAAGCGCGGACCTGTTGGCTACTGATGACATTTCTATTTCGGTCCTGGGGCAGTCGCGGCGAGCGGATTGTGGGGGTACGAACCTCCCGTTCAAATTTCGGGAAGGTTTGACGTGAAGTTGGTTGGAAGACTTATCCTCGGCTCCGCGGCGGGTTTCGTCGCGATGGGCGGGGCACAGGCCGCTGATTTTCCCGTCAAGGCCAAGGCGGTCGAATACGTGAAGGTCTGCTCCCTGTACGGTGCCGGGTTCTACTACATTCCGGGCACGGACACCTGTATCAAGCTGGGAGGCTACCTGCGCGTTGACGCTGCGTTCGGCACCAACGGCGTCTACAACCTGGCCAACCTCAACCCTGGGGGCGGTCACAACAGGCTGAGCAACTACTACACCACTCGTTCCCGCGAAGAGCTCTTCATCGATACGCGCACCGCGACCGAGTACGGCGTGCTTCGCACCAACGTCGGTTTGGCGTTCACCTGGACGGGGGGCAGCTACATCGGCAACGGGACGGGCGCTTCCCTGTACAGCGGCGGACTGGTCACCGGCGTCCCGGCGGCAGCACTCGGTGCCGCTGGCACTGTCCTCAGCGTCGGCAATCCATCTGACGGCGGTATCGAGGGCGGTTACCTCGCCGTCTTCTACGCCTTCATGCAGTTCGCCGGTTTCACGATGGGTAAGGCCGTGTCGCCGTTCGACGCACCCTGGACCAACTATCCCGGCAACATTTTCGACGGTCTCGTCGGCGGCGGCGGCACGGTTACCGGCGTAAACCAGTTCACCTACACCGCGCAGTTCGGCAACGGCGTGTCGCTGGCCTTGTCAGCAGTGGACCAGGTTGCCTACATGACTGCCGGTGTGCAGAATCTGTCCGGTCTTTCGACCGCCGGCATCCAGGGCAGCCTCAACGGACTGCCCAGCATCGCCGGCACGCGTGCACCTGACCTGATCGCGGCTCTCCGCGTTGACCAGGCCTGGGGTCTGTTTCAGGCGTCGTTGGCGGCGCATCTCAACACCCCCGGCTATTATGGCGCCTCCGAAGTCACCGGTCATCCGGACAACAAATGGGGCTGGGCCGGTCAGCTGGCCTTGTCGATCAAGAACCTCCCGACGGGCGATCGCGATACGATCAACTTGCAGGCCGTCTACACCGACGGTGCGACCCGCTACAACCTCCAGAGCCTCGCTTTCGTCAACTACTCGATCTACGGCGGCACCGGCATTGCGGGTCTGTATCAAAGCATCGGCTTCGCCAACGCTCCGGATGCGGTGTACGTCGGTACCAACGGGACCAACGGTTCTCAACTCGAGACCATCAGGACGTGGGGCTTCCGGGGCGCGTACACCCACAACTGGAATGCCAACTGGAACAACGCGATCTACGGTGCCTATGCTTCGGTCCGCTACGGTACCCTCGGCAGGAACAGCGTTTGCGCCTTCATCGCCGCCAACCAGCCGCTGGTCACCGGCTGTACCCCGGATTTCAACATCGGCCAGGTTGGTATCGTCACCCGCTGGATTCCCGTGAGGGGCCTGGTTTTCGCGGCAGACTTCAACTGGAGCCGGCTCGACCAGAAGTACGCCGGCGTCTGGAACGCTGTTCCGAACAACGGCAGCGCGAAGCCCGGCGGCGCAGTGTATGCGCTCAAGGATCAGGACAGCCTTACCCTGCTGCTGCGCGCACAGCGCAACTGGTAAGCGGATCGGCTGGCCAAGAGGCCGAGGTAACGCTGGAGGCTTCGAATGAAGCGGCGCGAGTTCATTGGGCTGATCGGTGGCGCGGCCATGTCCCCAATGGCTGCGCGGGCACAACAGTCAGCATCGACAAAGCGCATCGCCATCGCTTCAACAGCGCTAAAAATCGCTGACTTCGGCAGCGATCCCAATCTACTGGTTTTCCAAAGGGAGTTAAGTCTTCGCGGCTATTCCGAAGGGGTTAACCTGACCATCGATCGCTACTCAGCAGAGGGAAGGACTGCAAGTTACGGCGACCTGGCTCGCGAAGTCGTCAGCAGCCGTCCCGATGTGATCGTAACGACAGGAGCTCCGCTAACCTTGCAGTTCAAGGCCGCGACGAGCACAATTCCGATTGTAACAATAACCGGCGATCCCATTCGTCTGGGAATTGTATCGAGCATTGCGCGACCGGGCGGCAACATCACGGGCGTCAGCGTTGATGCCGGACTTGAAATCTGGGCGAAGCGCCTCGAGCTCCTTGCACAAGCTGTACCCAAACTCGTCAATGTCGCATTTGTCGGGAGGCAAGCGGCTTGGGAAAACGCTGGGGGTAAATTGATGAGGGAAGGCGCGCAAAAGCTGGGAATTTCCCTGGTTCTTGCGTCATTTGGAAGCACCATAAACGAGGCGGAGTACCGGCGCATCTTCGATTCCCTGCAACGGGATCAGGTCGACGGAATTGTTATTTCGGAGGAAAACGAGAACTACGCCCACCGGTTCTTGCTGGTTGAACTGGTTGCGCAACTGCGCGTTCCGGCGATTTATACCTTCCGTGATCAGGCAGAGGCCGGCGGACTGATGTCGTATTCATGGGATGTCAAAGCTGGCGTTCGAAGGCAAGCCATGCAGGTCGTCGAGATTTTGAAGGGTGCCAAACCGGCCGACATGCCGTACTTTCAGGAAGCTCGCTTCGAACTCGTCATCAACCTCAAGACGGCAAAAGCTCTCGGCATCGAAATAGCTCCCGGTATGCTCGCTCTTGCAGACGCGGTGATCGAATAAGGTTTCTCACTTCGACCCGGAGTGGGGCTATTTTTCCAATGGATTGGAAGCTACGCTGAACGCGAATGTTAAAGCAGGCAACGCACTGATACCTGGAGGCGACCCATGAAGCGCCGCGATTTCCTGATTGCTGCTGCAATGCTCGCGCCGGCGATGCGCCATGCCTCAGCGCAGCAGCCCGCCACGAAGAAGCGTCTTGCGGTCATTGGCTATGGGAAAGTCGAAGATATGAGGATCGGACGCGATCCCGGTGCAACAACATTCTTGGAAGAACTGCAGCGCCTCGGCTACGTCGAAGGTGGAAATCTCATCATCGATCGGTGGCAATATCAGTCGGGACGTCTCGAGGAGATTGCACGCGAAGTGGTCAACACAAACCCCGATGTGATTGCCTGCGGCGGAACGCCGATGACCCTTCGCCTCAAGGCGGTGACGACGACGATCCCCATCGTAACCATCACCGGCGACCCCGTTCGGTTCGGGCTTGTTTCGAATCTCGCCCGTCCCGGCGGCAACGTCACGGGTGTGAGTGTGGACGCCGGCGTCGAAGTCTGGGCCAAGCGCCTTGAATTGCTCTCCATCGCCGTTCCCAAATTGGTCAATGTCGTTTTCGTTTCGACTGAAGGCGCCTGGACGGGCGCAGGTGGCCAAGCAGTGCGCGACGCGGCACAAAAGCTGGGGATTTCCCTGGTTCGGGCTACCCTGAAGAGCCCTTATGGTGAAACGGAATACCGGAGCGCATTCTCATCGATCCAGCGGGATCAACTGGACGGGTTGATCCTTTCGGATGAGGGGCAGGTGCTTCTTCCGCAAAAGTCCTTGTTGGTTCAGTTGATCCAGCAGCTTCGGCTTCCCGCTGTTTATCCGTATCGAGAGTTGGCGGAAGCAGGCGGACTGATGGCCTATTCCTCCGATTTGAAGTCTATCATCCAAAGACAGGTAGCGCAGATAGTCGAGATTTTGCGAGGAGCCAATCCGGGCGACATACCGTACTCTCAAGCAGTCCGGTTCGAACTCGTTGTCAATCTCAAGACAGCCAAGGAACTGGGAATCGAGATACCCGACGGGCTGGTTGCAGCCGCGGCCGCCGTTATTGAGTAGTGCACCCATTGTGCATGTCGCCTGTTGGCACGAAACGGAGCTCCCGCTGAATGGTCGCTTTGGGGCCCAAAGCGGACATCGGCGGCTGATCGACCGTTTGGCACTCAGTTCCTGCGTCGGGCGAATTCCGAAATCTTTAATAAATTCGGACCAACCTTCCGCCGGGGGCAGGAGGTGTGTCATGCCTAACCATGATGTCGTGTCCGGCGGATTCCTGGCGCTTATCGCGACCTGTCTTGTGCTATTATGCTCAAGCTTTCTGGTTTTCGCGTTTAGCTAGCCAATGCGGCAAATTGATCGACGCAAGCAGGTCCATCTATTTGCCCTTCGTCTTCGGCTGATCAACGCGAGCCTCGCGAAACTCTATCGGCCCCTTGGTGAGGCGTCGCCTACGCTGGGCTCGTTCTTCGGCCGGCGCAGCTGGATCGAGCATCTTCTCGATCGCCTTGGCGGCCAGCTCCTGGGCGCGCAACTTCCCTGGCTTGCCGACCGGCTTTGGAGGCAAGCTGTCGATTGCCTCCACAGCTAGGTCCGACACGAGAGCAGCGGGTGGTCGCCGCCCAGTCGACCTCGCTTTTGACTTTGCGAGCCCGATCTCTACCAGCCGGCGAATGGCCTCGGAGCGCGTCGTGCCATTCGCAGTTGCCCACGCTTCAACGTCAGCGATCAGGCCGGGCGGCATCCTTGACGTGACGTGAGGATCACGGCCCGTCGCCGGACGGCCGCGCCTCTTTTTAGGTGTTACCTTTACAGACTTCGTCATGAGTTTTGGTGTAACATAAAATCGAGTCGAGGGGAAGATTCGATCATGACGGCTTGCTTGAGCAAGTTGGCTGTGGCGTAGAAATTGCCTGATCGGCTCACCGTTCCGCCGATGAATGCGCCAAAGAAATGATGTGGACAAGCGGTTCCCAAACAAAGGCACTACCGCCATTGTTGGCGACGATGGCCCCCAAGCAGAACACCGACCAGGAAAGCAACAGTGACCGCGTGCAAAGGCGCTGTTCGAGTCCAGCGAGCCAAGTGGTCAAGAGGCGTAACCGGTCGTCGGCCTGCTTCGATAGCATCGGCGATCGACTGAGTGGTTTCTTTCACCGTCCGAGTAGCCGCCTGAACAGCCTCCTTGGCTTGGTCGAGCTTGCTTGGGCCATCGGTATCATGCAGCAACTCACCTTCGCCGATCATCTTAGTTCTCCATGGCAGCATGGAGTTTCGACGCCCGGAACAGATAATCGTTCCTGCAATTCTGCCAAGAAATCAAAACTCAGCTTGAACGGGCCATTCCTAGCCGTGCCGTTGGGGTGAGGCTCGGCCTGTGTCGTCCGGAACCCTGGGGCGCCGGGCCGATCCGCTGCCGTTTTCCATCCTATACTTTCCAGAACATCTCGCGGTCGATTTGCTCAACCATCCAGCCTCACTTACCGGCCTCACTTATGAAGTTGAGGTGATCTTTAAGTTCGCACGCGATCCGCCGCAAACCCAATAGCTGGGTTTTAACGGCCGGTGAGGAGCGCCCGGCGCAGATCCTCCGCGGCATGGCTAGCGATCAATGACTACGGTCCGCTCTCGATCCTCGCGATTGCTTTCGATAGCTGCAATCGTCTCTGGAGTTTCAAATTCACCTTCTTTGACAAGTCCTGTGTTCCGGTCTGGCTCGACACGGTGCCGGACCGATCCCACCGTGTAGGTTATGTCCAACGATGCCAAGCTTACGCTGGGTTCGCATTCCTCTGAACTGGCCGGAATGACGATCCCCCACATATTCACAACTGCCAGCAGGGTCAAAACGTATCTCATGATCCGCTCCATCCTGCCCACTACAGCCAACTGTCTGGAGCGGCAACGGTTCCGCGGGCGCGCTCGACGTTTCCGTCGTGCTCGGACATTTGATTCAGATCAATCTTTTAGCGGTGCAGATTATTTGATCCGGCTACTTCCGGGGCGGCGGACGAATTTTCAGGCCAGCCTGGAAAAACTCCGGAAAGACGCGGCGGAACGCGCCCTGCTCCGAGACCTCGCGACTGACCAGACAAAGCGGGAAATGTTCGACCGGCTGGCCCCCGTGAATGTTGCCTTGTGGATCCGGAGGCCGACATCTTTATCGGGAACTTCCATTCCGGACCGATGCCTTGCCGCACCGCCCGGAATGAGGGACATTCCGCGCCCCGCAATCGGAGGCACCGATGGTTGAACTGCTTCGATTGGCCCGGATCTTGTCCCTCGCGGCCGCTCCTGCCCTTGCGGCCGCCGGCCCCGCCGCTGCCACGGCAAGCCTCACCTGCGAAGCCGACGACCGCAATCTGAGCTTCGATCTGTTGGGGAACATCGGCAGCGGCGACGGCGGCAGCATCCAGCTGATCGAGGGCAGGATCAAGCTCAGGTCGGTACGCGGGAAATTCGATGCACGCGAATTCAGGATTTCCCCAAAACACCTCTCGGGACAATGGAGCTTCGGAAAGGAGTTGAGGATCGGTATCTCCCCCGAGAGCGCCGATGAAGTCTCGGTGTTCCTCGCGATCATTGCCAGAGCGAACAGCGGCGATAGCGATCTGAGCCGCTATCGGGGCGAATATGTTCTCAAGGTGCAGGGACCGAAGGGCGAGAGCGTGCTCAGGGGCCGGTTGAAGGACTGCACCGCGGGCTAGGCCCACAACATTCGCAGATGACGGGGGAGCAAACGGCTTGCCGATTCATTCGTTTTGCGAGCGACTGGACGGTGGCAGGAAAGCGAAGGCACCGGCGCCTGTCAGCAACAATACCGAGATCAGCCCGAGCGCGGCGCTTAGCGGGTCGATGCCAAATTCGCTTGCGGCGGAAGCAGCGAGCCCGCTCGTCCATTGCATCGCTGCCACGCCGAGAAACATCGACGTATTGAAGACCGCCATTGCGCGTCCCAACACAGCCAGTGGAAAAGATGACCGTACGTCGGCGTATTGGAGCACGAAGTAACCAGCCAGCCCGCTCACTATCACGGTCAGCACGACGTCGCCGGTTGCCGACGTCCCGCTCGCAAGCAGCGCAAACAGACCGGCATATACGATCGTGCAACCCACGATTAGCCGTCGACGCTTGCGGCCGCCGGGATCCACGCGACCGAACAGAGGCGGACCGAAAAGCACAACAATCGATCCGGCGAGCGCCACGTGTCCGCTTTCAATCAGCGTCAGGCCGTGTCTGTCGGTCAGGAGCGGCACCAGCCACAGACCACGCAGACTGATGAAGGATGCATAGGTGATCGCACCCAGGGCGATGATGCCCTTGATCTCTGGCTCGACGAGGATCGCGTTCGTCTGCTGCAGCGCGTCAGCGAACGTCCGACCTTGCCGGTCCTCGATCAGCGGCTCGGCGGAAAGCACAAGCAGGACGAGGGCCCATGTCGCCAGAGAGGCCAGGGCGAGGACGAGGTAGGCAGCTCGCCAGGACCAGGCGTCCACCACCCAGGCCAGCGGCGTCCCGGTGATCAGCATGCCCGCGCCGCCGACACCGAGCACGATGCCCGACAGCCGTGAGAACTGCCCTTCCGGGTAACTGCGACCGATAATGACCAATGCCGCCAGGAAAACCGGTGAGCAGCCCAGTCCGATGAGCAACTGACCGGCGACCAGGGTCAGTGCATCGGACGACAGGACCGTAAGGATCGCACCGCCCACCGCTGCTGGAAAGACGACGGCGATGACGCGCCGGGGGCCGTAGAGATCCAATGCCACCCCCATCGGCAATTGCATGACGCCGAATGTGATGTGAAACGCGGCGCCGACCAAACCTATGCTCTCGTTGCCAAGCCCCAGCTCCGAGCGCAGCGACATGGAAACCAGGGTCACAACGGTTCGAAATGCGTGGCTCAGGGCAAAGGCGGCTGTCAGCACCGCCAGTTCCGCCCATACGGGGTATCTCGATGGATTCATGCTGCCTCTCGCACAGCTGGCCAGTCGTCGCGTTTCTGGCTTTCCCGCTCAAGCAGGGCTGACGCGGCGCGCCAACACCTCGACCTGAAGTCGCCAAGTCGTGCCGTCATCCGCCGAATGTTCGCCGAACCAATGGAACGAATTGGCCGTGATCTCGGTGAAGCGCCAGCGAAGCATGGCGCCCGTTGGCAGTTTCCCCTCCTGAACGATATCGGCGCCGCGCGCCCGTCCGATCTGGCTCGTGTAAACCTGCGTTGCCGGATCACTCCAGAGGATATGCCAGGCATCGAGGCCGGGATCATAGACCCGCAGTGTCGTTCCGTACCAGTTGCCCGCGACCGGCATATCCGGCATCCCGGGACGGCGCTCGGCGCGGCGCGGGATCATCCAGACGTCCTGGATCGCGCGGCCCTCCAGCACCCAGCCGAAGTGAATCTCGCCCCGTCCGTTGTGCCTGGTGCCATCCTCCTCATAGCTGACGATTTCGGACTCCCAGCCTCCGACAAACTGGCCGTAGAGAGCCATTTTTTCGGCTCGATCGGCGGCCGGTCCCTCGGCTTGCAGGGCATTCAAAAAGGATTTCGCGGGTGCGTTCATGACTCAGCTCCTCAGGTGCACCGAATTGCGCCCAGCCTGGCTTCCTTCCCTTCTGAGCCTAGGGTCGTGACCTGGTGCGAACTTGGAGAAAATTGCTGTCCTCGCGCACATGATGACCATGGTTCCGACGAGCCTCAGGCAGCCGAAAGAGGCTGGTTTAGATCAGCATGGATCTCGCTGCCCAACACTGGCGGTCAAATCGTGACTTGTGTTCCCGACCTCGACCACCCGCTCGGTCGGAACCTGGAAATAATCGGTGGCATCGTTTGCGGTGCGCGCCAGCGCGATGAACAGATGATCCTGCCAGCGCGGCATGTCCGAGGTTCCGCCGGCCGCAGCGTGCGGCGCGACAGGAAGAACGACGTCGACATGATGTCGAATTGCCAGCCGAGTTTGCGCGCGATCGCAAGCGCCTGCGGCACGTTCGGGCGTCTCCATGAAACCGAAGCGCAGCAGATGCGGGAGAACGTCTCGGAAATCGGCTCGATCCGCACCCGCTCTGCCGGATCGACGCGCGGCATTGGGATCGGATTCGATGGTCAGGATGACGTTGCGCTCGTGCAGCACCTTGTAGTGCTTGAGGCTGTGCAGCAGCGCGGTCGGCGCGCTTTGCGGGATCGGCGGTGAGGAAGATGGCGGTGCCCGGGCACGCGGGCGGCGGCTTTCTTCTCCAGCCGCTCGACCAGTTCGGCCAACGGCAATTCGCAGCTTGCGCGTCTTGTCGAACAGGAATCTGCGTGCCGCGCCGCCAAGTATACATCACCAGCATCACCACCGCGCCGAGCGCGAGCGGCATCCAGCCGCCTTCGAAGACTTTCAGCATGTTGGCGCTCAGGAATGTCAGATCGATCAGCAGGAACGGACCGATCAGAGCGCGGCGGCCGCGACCGCCGACCATCGCCACACTTTCCAGATGACGATGAAGGCCAGCATGCTGGTGACCACCATGGTGCCGGTGACCGCGATGCCGTAAGCCGACGCCAGCGCGCTGGACGAGCGGAACAGGATCACCAGCAGCAGCACGCCGATCAGCAACAGCGTGTTCACGCGCGGCATGTAGATTTGGCCGAACAGCGCCGCGGAGGTGTGGCGGATTTCAAGGCGCGGCAGCAGACCGAGCTGGATCGCCTGGCGGGTGAGCGAATAGGCGCCGGTGATCACGGCCTGGCTCGCGATCACCGTCGCCGCGGTCGCGAGCGCGACCATCGGGATCAGCGCCCAATCCGGATAAAGCAGGAAGAACGGATTCTCGATGGTCTTCGGATCGGCGAGAACGAGCGCGCCCTGGCCGAGATAATTGAGCGTCAGCGCCGGCAACGCGACGAACAGCCATGCGGCCTGGATCGGCCGCCGGCCGAAATGCCCGAGATCGGCATAGAGCGCTTCCGCGCCGGTCACCACCAGGAACACGGCGCCCAAGGTGAGAAAACCGATGAGCCGGTGAGAGAGCAGGAAGCTCGATTCCATAGAGCGGATTGAATGCCGCCAGCACGTCGGGATTTTGCGCGATATGCCAGATGCCGGCGGCGGCCGATAGCGACGAACCAGACCAGCGTGATCGGACCGAAAAAGCCGCGACCTTTGCGGTGCCGCGCGACTGAACGGCAAATAGAGCGATCAGGATCACGCCGTGATCGGCACCACGTAGGGCTCGAATGCCGGCGTTACGATCTTCAGGCCCTCGATGGCGGACAGCACGGACAGCGCCGGCGTGATCATCGCGTCGCCGTAAAACAACGCGCCGCTGATGATGCCGAGCAGGATCACGGATCGAAGCCTGCGGCCCACGCGCGCGATTGCCAGCGCCATCAGCGCCAGCGTGCCGCCCTCGCCGTTGTTGTCCGCGCGCAGCAGGATCACGACATATTTCGCGGTCACCACGATCAGCAGTGCCCAGATCATCAGCGACAGAATACCGAGCACGACGGCTTCGCTCGCCGGATTGCCGCCCGACCGCGGCAGTCACCGACTCGCGCATCGCGTAGAGCGGGCTGGTGCCGATATCGCCATAGACGACGCCGATGCTGCCGAGCGTCAGCGCCCAAAATCCTGCGCGGGGCGTTCTTGCAGGACAGCGGCTGCATTCGGGAGGCGAGGTGCCCTGCAGCAGTCGCGAAGATACTGCGTCGTTCATTGCGATCCCTCGCGCGTGGGTTTGAAGAGGGCGCGAAGGCGCCCTTTGCCGGTTGATGGGGCGCGGCGAGCTTGTCGTAGCAAGCGAGCCGCGCGTGATCGTTGGTGATCGGGATGCAATGCGACGAGTCCGCTGCAACTGACCGGTCATCGCCGAGGCCCAAGACCCACGAACGCGAGCAGCGCCGATGCCGACGAGCCCGAGAATTGGCGGGAAACAGATTGCCGGAGACGGCTTGGTCCTCGGTTCGTCCAGCCATTCTCATCTTCCGGGGATCACGGAGCACGTCCTATCGAGCAGCATGCGCACGGCATGGATATCGAGGGATCGGCCTAAGCTCTCAATGCGGGAATGCGGCCGGCTGGCATAAAGAAGATATAAAGACAGCGCGGCGTGCAGGCGCGCCGTTACCCTGATCGCGTCAATATTTGATGCTCAAGGCTATCGCTCGCCGTCTCGGCGATCCGATAACCAATTCCCGGCTCGGTGATGATGATGCGCGGATCGCCGGGATCCCGCTCGATCTTCTGGCGGAGCTGGCCGATATAGACCCGCAGATATTGCGTGTCGGCTCGCATGGGCCGGGCCCCAGACCGCTGTCAGGATCTGCCGGTGGGTGACGACTTTGCCGGCATGCCGCGCCAGAAACGACAGCAGCTCGAATTCCTTCGGCGTCAGCTTGACCTCGCCTTCCGACGCGCATGACGCGGTGGCGCACGCTGTCGATTTCGAGATCGGCGGTACGCAGCACCGGGGTTTCGCGCCTCGCGTTCCATCCGATGGCGCAAGCGCCGTGCGCATGCGCGCCAGAAGTTCACCGACGCCGAACGGCTTGTTGACGAAATCGTCCGCGCCGAGATCGAGCGCCTCGATCTTCTCGGCCTCGCGGTCGCGCGCCGACAATACGATGATCGGCACGTCGGACCATGCCCGCACCTGCCGGATCACGTCCTTGCCGTCGCCATCGGGAAGCCCGAGATCGAGCACGACGATGTCGGGCGTGTCGGTCGCGATCCGCTTGGTCGCTTCCGCGACCGTTCCGGCGCTCATGATTTCGTAATTGTTGGCTTCCAGCGCAGGCTTGAGAAACCGCAAGATCGCCGGCTCGTCATCGACGACAAGAGCGCGGATTCTGTTGCTCATCGCGGCTGCTCGCGCGGAAATGTCAGCGTGATGCGGGTACCCCGGCCGTCCGCGACCGGGCTTTCGGCGGCGATCGAGCCCCCATGCGCCTCGACGATACCTTTTGCAATGGCGAGCCCGAGACCCGTTCCTCCGGCCTTGTCCGCCGCTAGGTCGCGTTACCGATGACGCGCCCTGACGAATTTTTCGAACACGCGCGGCAGGATATCCGCGGGTATGCCCGGCCCATCATCGGTGACGCGCGATGCGAAACCGCATCGCGGCGTCACGACCGCGTCGATCACGACGCGCGTTCCTTCCGGCGTATGCGAGACGCATTGTTCACCACGTTGCTGAGCGCCTGCTCGACCAGGATTGCATCGGCGCGGATCATCGGAAGCTCTGCCGGCAAATCCAGCTGCGAGCGACAAAGCCGCCCCGCGTCGCTCGCGCCGCACTGACCACGCGCTCGACGACCTCCCGCAGATCGACCCAGTCCCGTCCGCAATTCAAGCGCGCCGGCATCGATCCGCGTCATCGCCAGAAGATTGCGCACCATCTCGTCGAGCCCTTCGGCCTCGGATTTGATCTGCGCGAGCAGCTCGGTCTTGGCCATCGGTATCGAGCCTGTCGCGATAATCGAGCAGGCTCGTTGCCGATCCGAGATATTGAGGCGAGCGGCGTGCGGAAATCATGCGACACCGAGGCCAGCAAGATGTTGCGGACGCGCTCGGTCTCGGCCGCGCTGCGCGCCGTCATCATCTCCTCGCGCCAGAACAGCGCGATCGAACGCCGCCGCGGTCTGTTCGGCGAGCGTTGCCAGCAGCGCGCGCGCTTCCGCATCGAGCGGACATTGCTGATGCTCATCTCGCGCAATCCCAACGACGCCGACCGAACTGCGTTGGGTGCGAAGCGGAATGAAATGCCACTGGCTGTCGGGCAGGATGTCGGTGTCGAAACCTACGGGTTCATTTCGCGCAAATGCGAGCCGCGCCGCATTCAAGGTCGCCCGGATCCAGATTGTCCTCCGGCGGCCACGCCGCCGCGAGCGACAATTCACCTCGTTCCGTCGAGGAGAATGACGGCGGGACGGCGCAGGCTGGCGTAGATTTCACCGGCCGCGCCGTCGGCAGCCGCGTCGACCCCGGTGAGGCCGGAGAGTTTCCAGGTAAATTCATAGAGCCGGCGGGTCGTGCGTCGCCCGCTCATTTGCGGCGCGAGCCTGATCGCGCACCCGCCCGGCCAGGGCCGATGTCACGATCGCAACGATCAGGAATACAATCAGAGAGCGAAAAACTCGTGGGCTCGGCGATCTGGAAGGTATAGAGCGGCTCGATGAAGAAGAAATTGTAAGCCAGGAAGGAAAGAACGGACGCATAGATTGCCTGCCACATTCCGAAGCTGACGGCCGAAAACAACACCGCCATCAGGAACACCATTGAAATGTTCGGAAGCGGCGCAAGCGCCGAAAACAGCCGGCCCGCAAGCGTTGCAATTGCCACCGCAACTGTCGACGCCACAATCGCCATGACGAATTGTGACCTGAGGGTCGGCGACCGACGGTCTCTCTTGCTCATTGCCTTAGGGGGTCGCAATGAGGCACCTCCGCTCTTCGAATCCCAGACCTGATGAGGTTGCTCGCGAAGAGAAGCTCGTCGAGCGCTGCTTAGCATACCTTGGAATAGGGCGGTCAATGTCCGAAATTGGCAGATATTGTTTACGAACGAAGGGACCATATCGATTTATCCAAAATCGATCACGGGCCTCCGTAGTGGCGCCGACAAGCGATGCAGCAGCGGCCAAGCCCCGAGATCGACTTTTGCGAGATTTTTGAATTGTTCGATTTTCGACTTTTGCAACAATATCGGCACAAAGCGGACTTCCATCGACGGGCCTCGTCCATGAGTTCGCGCCCTCACCAACTGCAGGGCTCGGTTGCAGTTGCCCATGCTGGTTTCAAACGCCTTAACCCGATCTGGGCACTTCGTGCCCTTCCTGCTCCGCCGCGCCTGCGACAAATTAGCCCGTCGGGTAAAAATTCGCTTTTTCCGAAGGGCAAATCACCCTTATAACTATTCATCCTGTCCCCTTGGAAGGGACGTTGGCCATCGTTACCGAACGTTGGGACGGGAGTTGCGGTGGACGTCACGGCATCGTGCGCGCGAGGGATTGCAGGGCGGGATCAACTCCGTGAGCGGTTTTTAGAACGTGCTGACGAGCGGTGTCGAAGCGTACGGCAAAGACGTGTGGATCTGACGCCTCAGTGCTTGGCGTCAAGTCTTTCGGAGGTGCGAAAGCTCAACCGGGCCGGAGTGCCGTCTTCCGGGAGGCGACGGGGGCAGGAAAGGCCGATACCCCGGGGTGAGCGCGTTATAAGCCGTAGAGCCATTGCGCAGGGATGCCGGATGTTCTCCGCTGCCCTGTATGCTCGTGTGCGCATTCTTCTACCCATTGCACACGAGACCGCGGGTGCAGCGCGCATCCGGCATTCCCTGCTCCCTCATTCTTGAGGGGGACAACGACATGCAAAACCTCGGGCAGATCGTGCCGCGGGAATGCGGACGCACATCTGCTGTTTGACATTTGAATCGAAATATCACCGCGTCATTGCGAGCGCAGCGAAGAAATCCATCGCGCGGCAAGAAAACTGGATTTCTTCGCTACGCTCGCAATGACGTTGATGGATCGTAGGGTGGGCAAAGCGAAGCGTGCCCACCATTTACGATGACGCTCTCGATGGTGGGCACGGCGCTAGCGCGCCTTTGCCCACCCTACGGTCTGTGCTCGCAATGACGCCGCGAGACGCGCGGTCACTCCCGCTCGAGGAAACTTGAACCGATATCCGCCTTTTTCTTGATCGGATCGTAATCGCAATAGACGCTGTCGGCGACCAGCGTGTAGTTCGCAATGACCGTGTATTTGTCTGGTCTGACCGAGTTCAATCCGACCACCGCCGTCACTTTCCCGGTATTCCATTTGAACGGGGTCGTGCTCGGCGCCTTCTCGCAGGCGGCAACCGCCTCGGCGAACACATAGCCCTCGACGAAGGCCTTCATGGTCCGCAGCTGGCCCAGGGTTTTCCAGTTCAGGTAGAAGGCGCCGGCGAGGCCGGCGACCAGCAGGATCAAAACCGCGACGATAATTCTTTGAAACGTCATTTCCCCAGTCCCTGGCCCAAAATTATCGAAGTCGCGTTGCCTGGGCGGGGCAAGCTCGACCGTCCTTCTCCAAATGCGTCACCGGGTTCGGCGATGCCGGCGTTCGTCCCCTCACCCAACCCCCATCAATCTCGAAAGCCGCTCGATATTCAAATATCCCGCGTTGTAAGCCAGCATCCCCAGGCCGTAGACGACAGCCGATATCAGGGTGGTCCAGATCAGCTTGCGGCCCATTTGGCTGGCGACCGGCGCGCCGGGGTCGGTGCCCGGGGCGCCTGCGCCGTCCTCGTGCTGGCTGCGCACGCCGAACGGCAGCGTCACGAACAGGGTGACCCACCACAGCACGAAATAGATCGCGAAACCCGTTGCGACGGAATAGGCCATCTGCCCTCAAGCCTGTTCTATTTCGACCAGCGCGCCGGAAAAATCCTTCGGATGCAGGAACAGCACCGGCTTGCCATGGGCGCCGATCTTCGGCGTGCCGTCGCCGAGCACCCGCGCGCCCTCCCTGACCAGGGTGTCGCGCGCCGCGATGATGTCGGGCACGTCGTAGCAGATGTGATGGATACCGCCATCGGCATTGCGCTCGAGGAACTTTGCGATCGGGGAAGCGTCGCCGAGCGGCTGGATGAATTCGATCTTGGTATTCGGGAGCGTCACGAACACCGTGATGACGCCGTGCTCCGGCAGCGGCACCGCCGCGGAAATCTCCGCCCCGAATGCCGCGCCGTAGATTTTGGCGGCCTTCTCGGCGTCCTTGACCGCGATCGCGACATGGTTGAGCCGGCCCAGCATGGTCTTCCCCGCTATCTAAATTTACACCGTCAGGACGTGAACATAGCACAGCGGCTTCTTGCCCCAATGCTGGTTGATGGTGGCGCGCACCGCCCGCCGCACCGATTCCGCCATCGCGTCGGGATCGCGCCGCTTGGCCCGCGGCAGGCCTTCCACGGTCGATACCACCACGTCGAACACGATCTCGTCGATGATCTCGCCGGCAGGATTCTTCTCGGGGATACCGACCAGATCGACCTCGGGATCGTCGGCCAGCTCCCCCTTGTCGGTGACGGCGAAGGCCACGAAGGCGCAGCCGGCAAAGGCCAGTTTGCGCCGTTCAACCACGGCCCGCGATTTGGAATCCTCAAGGATCGTGCCATCCTTGTAGAGCCGTCCCGACGGCAGTTCCTCGATCACGCCCGGGTCGCCTGGCCCGAGTTTTACAAGGTCGCCGTTGCGGCAGATCAGCACCTTCGGCACGCCGGCCGCCCGCGCCAGCCTGGCATGTTCGAACAGATGCAGCGCCTCGCCGTGGACGGGGATCAAGAGTTGCGGCCGCACCCAGGAGATCATGTCGCGCAGCTCCTCGCACCGCGGATGGCCGGAGACGTGCACGAGATGGGTGCGGTCGCTGATGACCTCGATGCCCTGGTTGATCAGTCCGTTGACGATGCCGCCGACTGCCTTTTCGTTGCCGGGAATGGTGCGCGAGGAGAAGATCACGCAGTCGCCCTTGTTCAGGCTGACCTGCGGATGATCGTCATTGGCGATCCGCGCCAGCGCGGCGCGCGGTTCGCCCTGGCTGCCGGTGCACAGCGCCAGCACCTTGTCCGGCGGAAAATGACCGTAGAGATCGACGCCGCGGAAATTCTGCACGCCGTCGAGGAAGCCGGTCTCGCGCGCCACCTGCACCACGCGCTCCATGGCGCGGCCGACCACGACCACCTCACGCCCAGCGGCCCTGGCCGCGTCGGCCACCGCCCGCAGCCGCGCCACGTTGGAGGCAAAGGTGGTTACGGCGACCCGTCCCTTGGCATTTTTCACCAGTTCGATGATGGTTTTTGCGACTTCGGCCTCGGAGGGCGAGCGCCCTTCCCGCACCGCATTGGTGGAATCGCCGATCAGCGCCAGCACGCCGGCATCGCCGAGCTCGCGCAGCCGCCGCTCGTCGGTCGGCTTGCCGATGATCGGGGTCGGATCAATCTTCCAGTCGCCGGTGTGCAGCACGGTGCCGGCGTCGGTGCGGATCGCCAGCGCGTGCGATTCGGGAATCGAATGCGCCACCGGAATGAACTCGACGCTGAACGGGCCGAGATCGATCCGCCCGCCCGACGGCACCACGGTCACCGGAATTTTTGGCGGGTTGCGCTCCGAATTGCATTTTGCCTCGAACAGCGCGGCGCTGAACTGGGTCGCATAGATCTTGCATTTCAGCTTCGGCCAGAGATCGATGATGGCGCCGAAATGGTCTTCATGGGCGTGGGTCAGCACGAGGCCGACGAGATTCTTGCGCTCCTTTTCCAGAAAACGGATATCGGGCATGATCAGGTCGATGCCCGGCAGGTGCTCCTCGTCGCCGAAGGAGACGCCGAGGTCGACCGCGAGCCAGCTGCGCTGATGGCGGTTGCCGAAGCCGTAGATCGACAGGTTCATGCCGATCTCGCCGACGCCGCCGAGCGGCGCAAAGGTCAGTTCATCCGGTCGCGGCATCAAACGGCCCCCGCCGACGCTGCGGAGCCGAAATAGACATCCCCGGCCGAGATCGGGACCCGCTTGCCGTCGGCCTGGCGGACGATCAGGCAGCCCTGCTCGTCGATGGTATCGAAGGTCCCCTCGACATCAGCGCCGCCGCTCCGGATCGAAACCGGCGCGCCGAGCCCGGCCGCCCGCTCCAGCCAAAGCCGCCGGATTTCCGCAAAACCGCGGCCGTCGTCCCAGATGCCGCGGAATTGCGCCCAGGCGTCGGAGAGCGGCGTGAACAGTTGTTCGGCGCCGATATGGACGCCGAGCTCCCGGAGCGACGTCGCCGGCGTCGGCGTGCCCTCGGGAGCAGCGATCACATTGGTGCCGATGCCGACCACGACGGCGAGGCGCTGGTCCGCCATGGCCTCGGCCTCCAGCAGGATGCCGGCCAGCTTGTGCCGCCCTGCCAGCACATCGTTGGGCCATTTCAGCTGATAGTTCATATGTTCCGATCCCGCCGATCCCAGCGACGCTTCGATGCTTACTTTTTGCAGTGCTGTCGCGAGCGCAAGCCCGGCGGCAAAGCCGAGGGTCGCGGCCACAGCGGGCGAGACGTCGATGACTTCGAGGATGCTGCTGGCGAGGTTGCCGCGCGGCGCGACCCAGGGGCGATGCCGCCGTCCGCGTCCCGCCGTCTGTTCCGATGTCACGAACCAGATCGGACCATACTCGCCCTCGCGCGCCCGCGCCATGGCTTCCGCATTGGTCGAGCCGATCGCATCGAAGGCGGCGAGCCGGTAACCCGCCGACAAGGCTCGCGGGCCGAGCGCGAATGCCATTTAAAACAGCGACTTCGCTGCCGACGTCGCGACGCTGACCAGCGGCCCCGGATAGACGAAGAAGAAGATGTTGAAAAGCCCCGCGACCGCCAGCACCGTGCGCAATTCCATCCGCATCGGATCGAGTTTTGTGAGCGGCTCCTCGAAATACATCACCTTGATGATGGTGAGATAGTAATAGGCGCCGACCACGCTGGCGAGAACGCCGATCACGGCCAGCGTGAACTGGCCGGCCTTGATGGCGGCGACGAACACGTAGAACTTGCCGAAGAAGCCGGCCAGCGGCGGGACCCCGGCCAGCGAAAACAGAAGCATGGCGAAGAAGAACGCCAGCAGCGGATTGGTGCGCGACAATCCGGCGAAATCGCTGATGGTCTCCACATGCTGGCCGTTGCGCTTCATGGTCAGGATGACGGCAAAGGTGCCGAGCGTCATCGCCACATAGATCGCGATATAGACCAGCACGCCCTGGGCGCCCTCGACGGTGCCGGCGGCAAGGCCGACCAGCGCAAACCCCATATGGCCGATCGACGAATAGGCCATCAGGCGCTTGATGTTTTTTTGCCCGATGGCGGCAAACGAGCCGAGCACCATCGAGGCGATGGCGACGAACACCACGATCTGCTGCCATTGCGGCACGATGCCCGGAAATGCCGTCAGCGTCACCCGGGTGAACACCGCAAGTGCGGCGACCTTCGGCGCGGACGCGAAGAACGCGGTGACCGGGGTCGGTGCGCCCTCATAGACATCGGGCGTCCACATGTGGAACGGTACCGCGGAAACCTTGAAGCAGAGCCCGGCCAGCAAAAACACCAGGCCGAATACGATGCCGACGCTGGCGGTCGTGGCCGCGGCCGCGATGCCGGCAAAACTGACGGTGCCGGTAAAGCCGTATATCAGCGATGCGCCGTACAGCAGCATGCCCGACGACAGCGCGCCGAGCACGAAGTATTTGAGGCCGGCTTCGGTGGATTTGGCGTTGTCGCGGTTGCTGGCGGCCACCACGTAGAGCGCGAGGCTCATCAGCTCCAGCCCGAGATAGAGCATGATCAGGTCGCCGGCCGAGATCAGCACCATCATGCCGAGCGTCGAGAGCACCACCAGGATCGCATACTCGAAGATGCGCCGCGACGGATCGGCGAGGAATTCGGCCGAGAGAATCAGCGTCGCGGCCGAGCCGATCAGCGCCAGGATCTTGAGGAAGCGCGCAAAATCGTCGACGATGAAACTGCCGCCGAAGGTGGTGAGTTTTCCGGCCGGCAGCATCAGCTCCAGCACGCCGACGACGACCAGAAGGGCAACCGCGAGGCCGGTGACCAGTTTCGTCGTCTCCTGCCCGCGATAGGCGCCCAGCATCAGCAGCGCCATGGCGCCGACGGCGAGCACAAGCTCCGGCAGCACCGGCAGCAACTGATATCCTGCAGATTCAAAGCTCATTTTAGTGCCTTCACTGCAGCAGCGCGGCTGCCTTCACGGCAGTCACTGCGGTGTGGTAATTGTTGACGAGGAGCTGCACCGACGACGCCGACATGTCGAGCACCGGCTTCGGATAGACGCCGAACAGGATGGTGAGCACCGCCAGCGGCACCAGCGTCAGGCCCTCGCGAAAGGTGAGATCCTTGATGCTGGCGAGCGCCGGTTTTGTCAGCGTGCCGAACACCACCTTGCGGTAAACCCACAACGCGTAGGCCGCCGACAGGATGACCCCGCTTGTGGCCACGGTCGCCGTCGGGATCGAGACCTTGAAGGTGCCGACCAGCGTCATGAACTCGCCGACGAAGCCGGAGGTGCCGGGCAAACCGACATTGGCCATGGTGAAGACCATGAACACCGCAGCATAGATCGGCATCCGGTTGACGAGGCCGCCATAGGCCGCGATTTCGCGGGTATGCATGCGGTCATAGACGATGCCGACACAGAGGAACAGCGCGCCCGAGACGATGCCGTGCGACACCATCTGGAACACGCCGCCGGCGACGCCCTCGGTGGTGCCGGCGAAAATGCCCATGGTGACAAAACCCATATGGGCGACCGACGAATACGCGATCAGCTTTTTAATATCCTCCTGCATCAAGGCCACCAGCGAGGTGTAGACGATGGCGATGGTCGACAGCGTGAAGATCAGCGGCGCGAAATCATGCGAGGCCAGCGGGAACATCGGCAGCGAGAAGCGCAGGAAGCCGTAGCCACCCATCTTCAGGAGAATCGCGGCCAGCACCACCGACCCCGCGGTCGGCGCCTCAACATGGGCGTCCGGCAGCCAGGTATGCACCGGCCACATCGGCATCTTCACCGCGAAGGACGCAAAGAACGCCAGCCAGGCCCAGGTCTGCAAGTTACGCGGCACCGCGGTGTGCATCAGCGTCGGAATGTCGGTGGTGCCGGCGTTCCAGTACAGCGCCATGATCGCCAGCAGCATCAGAACCGAGCCGAGCAGCGTGTAGAGGAAGAACTTGAAGGAGGCATAGACCCGGCGCGCGCCGCCCCAGACGCCGATGATCAGGAACATCGGGATCAGGCCGCCCTCGAAGAACAGGTAGAACAGCACGAGGTCGAGCGCGGAGAAGGTGCCGATCATCAGCGTTTCCAGCAGCAGGAACGCCATCATGTATTCGCGCACCCGCATCGTGATCGATTTCCAGCTCGCCACGATGCAGAACGGCATCAGCGCGGTGGTCAGAATCACGAACGGCAGGGAAATGCCGTCGACACCCATGTGATAGGTGATGCCGCTGGCGAGCCATTTCGCCTTCTCGACGAACTGGAAGTCCGGCTGCGCCGGGTCAAAGCGCCAGACCAGGATCAGCGAGACACCGAAAGTGATCAGCGTGGTCCACAGCGCGATCCAGCGCGCATTGCGCCGCGCCGCCTCGTCGTCGCCGCGGCTGATGTAGATCAGCAGCGCGCCGACCACCGGCAGGAAGGTGACGACGGAGAGTATGGGCCAGGTCATCATCACTGGGCTCCCACGCCGAACATGAACCAGGTGATCAGGCCTGCGACCCCGATCAACATCGCGAAGGCGTAGTGATAGAGATAGCCGGTCTGGATTTTCACGACGTTACGGGTGATATCGAGCACCCGCGCCGAGACGCCATCGGGGCCGAAGCCGTCGATGACGAAGCCGTCGCCCTTCTTCCACAGGAAGTGGCCGATCCACTTCGCCGGACGGACGAAGATGAATTCGTAGAGCTCGTCGAAATACCATTTGTTGAGCAGAAACTGGTACAGCATCTGGTGCTGGCGAGCGAGTTCGACCGGGAGATAGGGCCGGCGGATATAGAACACGTAGGACACATAGGCGCCGATCGCCATCATGACGGTCGGCAGATAGGCGATGGCCGCGGGGATGTGGTGCATCTCTTCGATGATGTGCGGGTTCATCTTCAGCGACTCGCGGAAGAATTCCTCCACGGCGTGGCCTGCGAACAATTCCTTGAACGGGAAGCCGGCGAGAATCGATCCGGCGGCAAGAATACCGATCGGGATCAGCATCCACAGCGGGCTCTCATGCGCGGCCTCGTAATGCTCCTGGTCGTGCGGCTCGCCGAAGAAGGTCTTGAAGATCAGACGCCACGAGTAGAACGAGGTCAGTCCCGCCGCGATCACGGTCATCAGGAAGCCGTAGAAGGCCAGCGGATTGTGCGACGCATAGGCTGATTCAATGATCGCGTCCTTGGAGAAATAGCCCGCGAAAAACGGAAAGCCCGTCAGCGACAGCGTGCCGATGCACATCACGAAGAACGTGAACGGGATCTTGCGCCACAACCCGCCCATGTTGCGGATGTCCTGCTCGTGGTGCATCGCATAGATCACCGAGCCGGAGCCGAGGAACAGCAGCGCCTTGAAGAAGGCGTGCGTGAACAGATGGAACATGCCGACCGAATAGGCCCCTGCCCCCATCGCCACGAACATGTAGCCGAGCTGCGAACAGGTCGAATAGGCGACGATGCGCTTGATGTCGTTCTGCACCAGGCCGACGGTGGCGGCGAAGAACGCCGTGGTGGCGCCGAACAACATCACGACCGCCTGCGCGTTCGGCGCGAGTTCGAACAGCGGCGACAGCCGCGCCACCATGAATACCCCTGCGGTGACCATGGTCGCGGCGTGGATCAGCGCCGAGACCGGCGTCGGGCCTTCCATGGCGTCCGGCAGCCAGGTGTGCAGCAGGAACTGGGCGGATTTGCCCATCGCGCCCATGAACAACAGCAGGCAGGTCAGCGTCAGCGCGTCGGCGTGCCAGCCGAGGAAATCGATCGTCTTGCCCTTCAGCGCCGGCGCGCCGGCGAAGATCGTTTCGAAATCGATCGATCCGATCAGCATGTAGATGGCGAAGATGCCGAGCAAAAAGCCGAAATCGCCGACGCGGTTGACCACGAAGGCCTTGATCGCAGCCGCATTGGCCGACGGCTTGTGGTACCAGAATCCGATCAGCAGATAGCTCGCGAGGCCGACGCCCTCCCAGCCGAAGAACATCTGCACCAGATTGTCCGCCGTCACCAGCATCAGCATCGCGAAGGTGAACAAGCTGAGATAGGCGAAGAATCGCGGCCGGTACGGGTCTTCGTCCATGTAGCCGATGGAATATAGGTGAACGAGCGCGGACACGGTGTTGACCACCACCAGCATCACGGCGGTCAGGGTATCGACCCGCAGCGACCACGCGACCTGCAGTTCGCCCGAACTGATCCAGGGAAACAGCGCGATCCGGATCACGTTATGATGCATCAGGCCGACATCGACCAGCGCAACCCATGACAGCCCGGCCGCGACCAGCAGCAGGCCGGTGGTGATGAGTTCGGCCGCGCGCGAGCCCGCCGCCGGCGGTTCGGTAACGTGATGGTCGTCGTGGCCGTGATCGTCATGGGCGTCCGCGGCATGGGCATCGGCGCCGTGGCCATGGTCGTCGTGATGCTCGACCGTGTCGCCGCCAGGATTGCGCGCATGCGCCCCGAAGATGGAGATCAGCCCCGCGAGAATCGCGCCGATCAGCGGCAGAAAGACGATTGCCTGGATCATCTGGCGCTTAGCCCTTCATCAGATTGACGTCCTCAACCGCGATCGAACCGCGGTTGCGGAAGTAGACCACCAGCACCGCGAGCCCGATCGCAGCTTCGGCTGCGGCCACCGTCAGCACCAGCATCGCGAACACCTGCCCGACGATGTCGCCGAGGAAGGTCGAGAACGCCACCAGGTTGATGTTGACCGCGAGCAGGATCAGTTCGATCGACATCAGGATGACGATGATGTTCTTGCGATTGAGAAAGATGCCGAGGATCCCTGTCGTGAACAGGATGGCGCCGACGGCCAGATAATGTCCGAGTCCGATGGTCATTTCACCCACTCCGCCTCGTCCGCATCCTGCAGCCCCTGGCCTGAGGCCACCTTGCGCACGCTCATGGCGAGCTCCGGCGTCCGCGCATTCTGCACGTTGATATCCTGCCGCTTGACGCTGACCTTGTGGCGCAGCGTCAGCACGATGGCGCCGATCATCGCGACCAGCAGCACCATGCCGGCGATCTGGAAGTAGTGGATGTACTTCGTGTACAGCACCAGCCCGAGCGCCTCGGTATTGCTGACATCGGCGGGAATCGCCGACGTGATCGACTTGGCGACGTTCGGATTGATCACCCAGCCGCCGCCGACCAGCAGCAGTTCGGCGAGGAAAATCGCGCCGATCACGAGGCCGATCGGCAGGTACTCCAGAAATCCCTCGCGCAGCTCGGTGAAGTCGACGTCGAGCATCATGATCACGAACAGGAACAGCACCGCGACCGCGCCGACATAGACCACCACCAGGATCATCGCCAGGAATTCGGCGCCCATCAGCACGAACAGGCCGGACGCGTTGACGAAGGCCAGGATCAGGTACAGCACCGAGTGCACGGGATTGCGCGAGACAATCACCATGACCGCCGAGGCAACGCAGACGCCGGCGAACAGATAGAAGAACAGGGCTGGAAGGATCATGCCCTCACCTCACCGGTACGGCGCGTCGAGTTCGATCGATTTCGCAATCTCGCGCTCCCAGCGGTCGCCATTGGCGAGCAGTTTCGCCTTGTCATAGTACAGTTCCTCGCGGGTCTCGGTCGCGAATTCGAAATTCGGTCCCTCGACGATGGCATCGACCGGGCAGGCTTCCTGGCACAATCCGCAGTAGATGCATTTCACCATGTCGATGTCGTAGCGCACGGTGCGCCTTGTGCCGTCGTTGCGGCGCGGGCCGGCCTCGATGGTGATCGCCTGCGCCGGGCAGATCGCCTCGCACAGCTTGCAGGCAATGCAGCGTTCCTCGCCGTTGGGATAGCGGCGCAGCGCATGCTCGCCGCGAAAACGCGGCGAGATCGGGCCCTTCTCGAACGGATAGTTCAGCGTCGGCTTCGGCTTGAAGAAATAGCGCATGGCGAGGAAGAACGCCGACACGAATTCGGACAGCAGCAGCGATCGGGCCGTGGCGTTGATGTTGACACTCATGGCGACCTCATTTCGGCGCGATGCCGGCAAAATGCAGCACGCCGGCAACGACAACCACCATCGCCAGCGACAGCGGCAGGAACACCTTCCAGCCGAGCCGCATCAACTGATCGTAGCGGTAGCGCGGCACGATCGCCTTCGCCATCGCAAACAGGAAGAACATGAAAAATACCTTGAGCGTGAACCAGATCACGCCGGGTATCCAGGTGAACGGGGCCACCGCGATCGGCGGCAGCCAGCCGCCGAGGAACAGGATTGCCGCCATCGCGCACATCGTGGTGATCGCGACATACTCGCCGAGCATGAACAGCAAATACGGTGTCGAGCCGTATTCGACCATGAAGCCCGCAACCAGTTCGGACTCGGCTTCCACCAGATCGAACGGCGGCCGGTTGGTCTCCGCCAGCGCCGAGACGTAGAAGATCACGAACATCGGAAACAGCGGCCAGACGTACCAGTTCAGGATCGTCAGTTGCGGCAGTCCGATCAGGTTGGCCAAACCATGGCTGTTCTGCGCCTCGACCACCGCTGAAAGGTTCAGCGAGCCGGCGCACAGCAGCACCGTGATGATCACGAAACCGATCGAGACCTCGTAAGACACCATCTGCGCCGCCGAGCGAAGGGCGGCGAGGAACGGATATTTCGAGTTCGACGACCAGCCGGCCATGATGATGCCGTAGATCGACAGTGACGAGATCGCGAAGATGTAGAGCACGCCGACATTGATGTCGGAGATCACCCAGCCGAGATCCATCGGGATCACGGCCCAGGCCGCCAGCGCCAGCACGCAACTCACCAGCGGCGCCAGCAGGAACACGCCCTTGTTGGCGCCTGAGGGAATGATCGGTTCCTTCAGCACGAATTTGAGCAGGTCAGCGAAGGACTGGAACAGGCCCCAGGGACCGACCACGTTGGGGCCGCGGCGGATCTGCACCGCCGCCCAGATCTTGCGGTCGGCCAGCAGGATGTAGGCGATCGCGACCAAGAGCACGACCAGCAGCAGCACGCTCTGCGCCAGCATCACGATCAGGGGCCAGAGGAAGCCGGTCCAGAATCCGCTTGCGAAAAATTCAGCCATCAGCTCACTCCGCCGCCGTCAGCATCTGACCGGAAGCCAGGCGGGAACATTCCGCCATCACCGCCGACGCGCGCGCGATCGGGTTGGTCAGGTAAAAATCCCCGATCGCCTTGAATGGCGTCTTCTCGAGCGTGCCGCCCTTGCCCGCCAGCGCCTTGATGTCGTTGGTGCTACCGGCCTCGATCTGGTCGATCCGCATCAAATGCGGCACCGCCCTCGACATCGCCTGGCGCAGCGCCGCCAGCGAATCCCAGGGCAGCTTCTTGTCCAGCACATCCGACAGCGCGCGGATGATCGCCCAGTCCTCGCGTGCCTCTCCCGGCGGGAATGACGCGCGGTTGGCGATCTGCACCCGGCCTTCGGTGTTGACGTAGATGCCGGATTTCTCGGTATAGGCCGCACCGGGCAGGATCACGTCGGCGCGGTGCGCGCCGCGGTCGCCATGGGTGCCAATATAGACCACGAAGGTGCCGTCCGGAACCTTGATGTCATCGGCGCCGAGCAGGAACAGCACATCGAGGGTGCCGAACGTCGTCATCTGCGCCGCGTTCAGGCCGCCGGCGCCAAAGCCGAGATCGAGGGCGCCGACCCGCGAGGCGGTGTCGTGCAGCACGCCAAACCCGTTCCAGCCGTCCTTGACCGCGCCGACATCGAGCGCGAGTTTTGCGGCCAGCGCCAGCACCGCCGACCCGTCATGCCGTGCGGCCGCACCGGCGCCGACCAGCACGATGGGATTTTTCGCGTGCTTGAGCACGTCCGCGAAAGCGTGCTTGCCGGCGGCAAGTTCGCCCAGCGAATCGGTGCCCGCGCCGAGATAGTCGTAAGTGTAGGCGAGATCGGCCCTGGCGCCGATCAGTCCGATCTTGAGCTGGCCGGTGCGCCAGCGCTTGCGGATCCGCGCGTTGAGAACCGCGGCTTCCTTGCGCGGGTTCGCGCCCACGATCAGGATGGCGTCAGCCTGCTCGATCCCGGCGATGGTCGGGTTGAAAATGTAGGTGGCGCGGCCGGCCCTGGCATCGAAGGCGTCGCCGCCCTGCACCGCCAGATTGGCGGAGCCGCATTTCGCCAGCAATTCCTTCAGCGCGAACATCTCCTCCACCGCGGCAAGATCGCCGGCGATAGCGCCGATCCGCTTGCCGTCGATGCGGCCGGCATTTGCGGCGACCGCCGCGAAGGCCTCGGACCACGAAGCCGCGCGGAGCTTGCCGCCTTCCCTGATATAGGGCCGGTCGAGCCGCTGCGTGCGCAGGCCGTCGACGACATGACGCGTCTTGTCGGAAATCCACTCCTCGTTCACGGCCTCGTTGACGCGGGGCAGGATCCGCATCACTTCGCGGCCGCGAGTATCGACCCGGATCGCGGAGCCGACGCCGTCCATGACGTCGATCGACTGCGTCTTGCCGAGCTCCCAGGGACGGGCGGCGAACGCATAGGGTTTTGAGGTCAGCGCGCCGACCGGGCAGATATCGACGAGGTTGCCCTGCAACTCCGAGGTCAGCGCCGACTCCAGATAGGTGGTGATCTCCATGTCCTCGCCGCGGCCGGTGGCGCCCATTTCGGGCACGCCGCAGACTTCCGCGGCGAAACGGACGCAGCGGGTGCACTGGATGCAGCGGTTCATCGAGGTCTTGACCAGCGCGCCGAGATACTTGTCCTCGACCGCGCGCTTGTTCTCGGCAAAGCGGCTGGTGTCGACGCCGTAGCCCATCGCCTGGTCCTGCAGGTCGCACTCGCCGCCCTGGTCGCAGATCGGGCAATCCAGCGGATGGTTGATCAGCAAAAATTCCATCACGCCTTCGCGTGCCTTCTTCACCATCGGCGAACGGGTCGAGATTTCCGGCGGCTCGCCCTTGGGACCGGGACGGCAATCGCGCACGGCCCAGGCGCAGCTCGCCACCGGCTTGGGGCCGCCCTTCACTTCAACCAGGCACATCCGGCAATTGCCGGCGATCGACAGCCGCTCATGGTAGCAGAAGCGCGGAATTTCCGCGCCTGCGGCCTCGCAGGCCTGCAGCAGCGTGTATTCCGCGGGAACTTCGATCTCTTTGCCATCGACGACGAGTTTGGTCATTGCCATCGTAACTACTCCGCCGCGACCATGTGCGCGGGATCGCGAACGCCGGCGTCATCGACATCCGCCTTGTGCGAATACTGGTCGATGCGTTGCTCGATCTCGTGGCGGAAATGCGCGATCAGGCCCTGGATCGGCCACGCCGCAGCGTCACCGAGCGCGCAGATGGTGTGGCCCTCGACCTGCTTTGTCACCTCCAGCAGCATGTCGATCTCGCGCTTGTGGGCGCGGCCATCGGCCATGCGGGTCAGCACCCGCCACATCCAGCCGGTGCCTTCGCGGCACGGCGTGCACTGGCCGCAGCTCTCGTGCTTGTAGAAATAGGAAATCCGCGCGATCGCCCGGATCAGGTCGGTCGACTTGTCCATCACGATGACAGCGGCGGTGCCGAGGCCGGAACGCAGCTTGCCCAGGCTGTCGAAATCCATCGGGGTATCGATGATCTGTTCGGCCGGCACCATGCGCACCGACGAGCCGCCGGGAATGACCGCTTTCAGATTATCCCAGCCGCCGCGGATGCCGCCGCAATGGCGCTCGATCAGCTCGCGGAACGGAATCCCCATGGCCTCTTCGACATTGCAGGGCCGCTCGACGTGTCCCGAGATGCAAAACAGTTTTGTTCCGACATTGTTGGGGCGGCCGATGGCGGCGAACCACGAAGCCCCGCGCCGCAAAATGTCCGGAGCCACCGCAATCGACTCGACATTGTTTACGGTGGTCGGGCAGCCGTAGAGACCGACATTGGCCGGGAATGGCGGTTTCAGGCGCGGCTGGCCCTTCTTGCCTTCGAGGCTTTCGAGCAGCGCGGTCTCTTCGCCGCAGATATAGGCGCCGGCGCCGTGCGCGACGTAGATATCGAACGGCCAGCCGTTGAGATTGTCCTTGCCGACCAGTTTCGCCTCATAGGCCTGATCGATCGCGGCCTGCAGATGCTCGCGTTCCCGGATGAATTCGCCGCGCACATAGACGTAGCAGGCATGCGCGTTCATCGCGAAGCTGGCGAGCAGGCAGCCTTCGACCAGGAGATGCGGATCGTGCCGCATGATCTCGCGGTCCTTGCAGGTGCCGGGCTCGGATTCGTCGGCATTGACCACGAGGTAGCTCGGCCTTCCGTCGGTGGATTCCTTCGGCATGAACGACCATTTCAGCCCGGTCGGGAATCCTGCCCCGCCGCGGCCGCGCAGACCCGACGCCTTCATCTCGGCGATGATCCAGTCGCGGCCCTTGTCGATGATCGCCTTGGTGCCGTCCCAGGCGCCGCGGCGGCGCGCGCCTTCGAGGCCCCAGTCATGGAGGCCGTAGAGATTCCTGAAGATGCGGTCCTTGTCATCGAGCATGACGTGAAGCTTCCCTTGACGGTCCCTTGGCGATCCTCTGGGGATCAGCGATTGGATTGCGAGTAGGCAAGGCCCGCGGCGCACCCGCCGAAGGTCAGCGCCCATAGCAGACTGGAATTGAGCGACGCATTGAGCGCATAGCGCTGCAGCAGGAAAATGAACAAGGCGGCCGCCAGCGCATGCAGGGCGATATAGGTTCGTTGCTTCATGGTACCGAAACTCCCCGGCCCGTCCGCTTTCGAGTTGCGGTCGCGCTTCATGTGGTTTCCTTCAGCGTGGTCGGCCCACCGACCGGCGCGGAAAACTGCCGATCGACCTGCGGACCGGGCTTCGGCGGATTGCCGGAGGCAAAACCGTCCAGCACCTTGCCGAAATTTTCCTTGGTCAGGTCCTCGTAGGTGTCCTTCCAGATCAGCACCATCGGCGCGTTCACGCAGGCGCCGAGACACTCGACTTCTTCCCAGGAAAAATTGCCGTCTTTGGACAGATGGAAGGGATCGTGATGGATGCGGCTCTGGCACACCTCGATGATATCGCCGGCGCCGCGCAGCCGGCACGGCGTGGTGCCGCAGACCTGGACATGGGCTTTCTTGCCGACCGGCTGCAGCTGGAACATGGTGTAGAAGGTCGCGACTTCCAGCACCCTGATGTAGGGCATCTCGAGCAGGTCCGCGACCGCGCGGATCGCGGCTTCCGAAACCCAGCCCTCGTGCTGTTCCTGGACCCGCCACAGGATCGCGATCACGGCCGAGGCCTGGCGTCCCGGCGGATACTTCGCGATCTGCTCTTTCGCCCAGGCGAGATTCTCCGCTGTGAACGTGAAGTTCGCGGGCTGCAATTCCTTCGGGGCGAGGCGGCGGACGGACATGGTCTCTCAGTCTCTCATTGCGTAGCGCGCGCGGCGTTGATCGCGCTGATCCGGTCCTGCCAGAATGCGCTTGCGGTGCCGAACACGTTGTAGCCGACGTGGGATGAAACCTTGATGCGATCGAGGATCGACAGCTCGGTCACGGTTTCCAGACGATTGCTGCGGGGATCGTAGACGATCAGCTTCGAGCGGGGTCTGTTCGAGGATGTAGCGCGACACGGTATGAAGGGGATCGTTGCCATGTTCCTCGCACAGGATGACGCTGTCGCCCTGCAACAGCCGCGTGGCGCCCTTGATGGCCTCGATCTCGACGCCCTCGACGTCGAGCTTGATCAGAAACTTGCCACCGGCGGATACCTTGCCGTCGTCGAGCAGATTATCGAGCGTGACCACCGGCACTTCCTCGCCGCCGCCGTTGGCGCCGCCTGCGATGCAGAACGCTTCATGCTTGGTGCCGGACAGTCGCGCGGTGCCCGGCGCGGCGCCGATCGCGCATTTCATCGCCTCGAAACGGTTGCCGTTGATTTCGGCGTTGTTGGCGAGCTTGGCGAAATTCTGCGACGACGGCTCGATCGCGATCGCCTTGTGCGACCCGTAGGGCGCGCTCGAGACCAGCACCGACCAGTAGCCGTAATTGGCGCCGCAATCGAGCAGCGTGTAATCGACGTCGACGGAATGCCGGAACAACAGGTCGAGTTCGTTTTCATAGGAGAAGGAACGGTTGAGCAGCTTGCTCCAGTAGCCGTCGCCATAGGGAAACGCGAATGTCGCATCACGATTCAGCTTGATCTCGATGTCGCGCGCCGGCAGCGTCCTGCGCAGCAGATTGGCGCACATGTTGTAGCCGCGATGCGAAAAGTGCGTCGAGACCTTCGAGCCGGCCGCCAGCGCCAGCGCAGCCGTCCGCTCCCACAGGTTGGCTCCCTCGAAGAGCTCCCGAAGCCCGGTCGAACTGGATGGGCGGCTGAGCGATCACCGATCGACCTCTCCGAACACGATGTCGAGCGAGCCGAGGATGGCGGAGACGTCGGCCAGCAAATGGCCCTTGCAGATGAAATCCATCGCCTGCAGATGCGCAAAGCCCGGCGCGCGGATCTTGCACTTGTAGGGCTTGTTGCTGCCGTCGGCGACGAGATAGACGCCGAACTCGCCCTTCGGCGCCTCGACCGCGGCATAGACCTCGCCGGCCGGGACGTGAAAACCTTCGGTGTAGAGCTTGAAGTGATGGATCAGCGCTTCCATCGAGCGCTTCATCTCGCCGCGGCGCGGCGGCGCGATCTTGTTGTCCTCGACGACGACGGGGCCCTGCCCTTCCGGCGCGCGCAGTTTTTCGATGCACTGCTTCATGATGCGCACGGACTGGCGCATCTCTTCCATGCGGATGCAGTAGCGGTCGTAGCAATCGCCGTTCTTGCCGATCGGAATGTCGAAATCCATTTCGGCATAGCATTCATAGGGCTGGGCCTTGCGCAGATCCCAGGCCGCGCCGGAGCCGCGCACCATCACGCCGGAAAAACCCCATTCCCAGGCCTGCTTCAGCGACACCACGCCGATGTCGACGTTGCGCTGCTTGAAGATGCGGTTGCCGGTCAACAGCGTCTCGAGATCGGCGACCACCTGCAGGAACGGATCGCACCAGGCATCGATATCGTCGATCAGTTTCGGCGGCAGGTCCTGATGCACGCCGCCGATGCGGAAATAGGCCGCATGCATGCGGGAGCCGGAGGCGCGCTCGTAAAACACCATCAGCTTTTCGCGCTCTTCAAAACCCCACAGCGGCGGGGTCAGCGCGCCGACGTCCATCGCCTGCGTGGTGACGTTGAGCAGATGCGACAGGATGCGGCCGATCTCGCAGTAGAGCACGCGGATCAACTGCCCGCGGCGCGGCACGGATATGCCGAGCAGCTTTTCCGCCGCGAGGCAGAACGCGTGCTCCTGGTTCATCGGCGCGACATAGTCGAGCCGGTCGAAATACGGGATCGCCTGCAGATAGGTCTTGTGCTCGATCAGTTTCTCGGTGCCGCGATGCAACAGACCGATATGCGGATCGACGCGGGCGACGACTTCGCCGTCGAGTTCCAGCACCAGGCGCAGCACGCCGTGCGCGGCCGGATGCTGCGGTCCGAAATTGATGGTGAAATTGCGAAGGTTCTGCTCGTTCATGATCAGACTTTCGGCTCCGCCTTCTCATCGCCGGGCAGCGGATAGTCCGCACCTTCCCATGGCGAGAGGAAATCGAATTTGCGGAATTCCTGGTTGAGGCGGACGGGCTCGTAGACCACCCGCTTCTCCTGGTCGTCGTAGCGAACCTCGACGAAGCCGGTGAGCGGAAAATCCTTGCGCAGCGGATGGCCGTCGAAACCGTAATCGGTCAGCAGCCGCCGCATGTCGGGATGGCCGGTGAAGATCACGCCATAGAGGTCGTAGCACTCGCGCTCGAACCAGTCGGCGCCCGGAAACTCCTCGATGATCGACGGTACTTGCGTGGTTTCGTCGGCCTCCGCGCGCAGCCGGATGCGCTCGTTCAGGGTCGGAGACAGCAAGTGATAGACCACGTCGAAGCGCTTTTCGCGGCCCGGATAGTCCACCGCCGTGACGTCGATGAAACTGACGAAGCGGCAGCCGGGATCGTCGCGCAGGAATCTTACGACGTCGACGATCTTGCTCGGCGTCGATCGTGACCGTGAGCTGCCCGAACGCGACGGAATGACCCGGACGCAGCACCCGCCAGCGCGTCAACAATCGTCTGCCCCAGGGCGTCGAGCCTGCGTCGTCCATACCCAAACCCTTAGCGTTCGATGGTTCCGATGCGCCGGATCTTCTTCTGCAGCAGCAGCACGCCGTAGAGCAGCGCTTCCGCCGTCGGCGGGCAGCCGGGCACGTAGATGTCGATCGGCACGATGCGGTCGCAGCCGCGCACCACCGAATAGGAGTAGTGATAGTAGCCGCCGCCATTGGCGCAGGATCCCATCGAGATGACGTAGCGCGGCTCCGGCATCTGGTCGTAGACCTTGCGCAAGGCCGGCGCCATCTTGTTGGTCAGGGTGCCCGCCACGATCATCACGTCGGACTGCCGCGGCGACGCGCGCGGCGCAAAGCCGAAGCGCTCGACGTCGTAGCGCGGCATCGACATCTGCATCATCTCGACCGCGCAGCAGGCGAGACCGAAGGTCATCCACATCAACGAGCCGGTGCGCGCCCAGGTGATGAGGTCGTCGGTGGCGGCGACGAAGAACCCCTTGTCGGACAGCTCGTGGTTGACCTCGAGGAAAAACGGGTCGTTGGCGCCGACCGGCCGGCCGGTCGCGGGATCGAGAATGCCGGTCGCAGCCGGCGCGACGACCGGCGAAAACCCGGCGATGCGGCGGTGGGGCTCAATCCCATTCGAGCGCGCCTTTCTTCCATTCATAGGCAAAGCCGACGGTCAGGACGGCGAGGAACACCATCATCGACCAGAACCCGGTCGCGCCCAGCTTCCCGAACGCCACCGCCCACGGGAACAGGAACGCCACTTCGAGGTCGAAGATGATGAAGAGGATGGCCACCAGATAGAACCGGACATCGAACTTCATGCGGGCGTCGTCAAAAGCGTTGAATCCGCATTCATAGGCGGACAGCTTTTCCGGATCCGGGCTGCTGGAAGGCCAGCAGGAAGGGCGCGATCAGCAGCGCCAGACCGATCAGGGCTCGCGACCCCGATAAACACCACAAAGCGGAAGATAATTCTGCAAGATGCCGGTCATCGGCGTGCCTTTGTCCCGCGGTTTTGGGCGTGCCGCAGATTCGCTGTAATTGGAATTGTTCTGAGGCTTAGCGCAGCGCAACAAGGGGCGCAAGACAAGCTATTTTGACGGCTCTGCCGATCGCAACATGCGGCGGGATAACGCCAAACAGCCGGCCTGAAACGGCGTTCAGCCCAGCGCCATTCGCGGCTATCGGCGATGCGCCCACCACCACGCCCGGCGCGCATTCGTTCGGGTGGCCTGGTTCGATCCCTTACGATATCCGGCGCGCCGCCTGCGCCCCGGCCGGCCGGTCGGCGGCAACTGAAATAGTCCGGAAATTTCGACGAAACCATTTTGGGGAACCCACGAAACGATCCGGAAACAGAGCGGGCGTACTCATCTAGGCCAAGGACGCGACGGCAAAGTCGCCAGGAGGCTCAGATGAACCACTCAATTCATTCCGCGGATAGCGCGACCCACCTGAAGATCGTGGTCGTCGCGCTCGTGGCCGGCATCGCGGTGGCGGCTTTCGGGATTTCCGCCCGCACCGGTACGGACTACAACCAGACCGCCCACGTCGTGAAGGCCAGCAAGGTGATCACGTCACCAGCTCCGACGCTTCGGTCGTACGCTAGAATATCGAGAGCAATCAACGATTTGGAGTATGGCCGCCCCCGGGCGGCTTTTGCATTGTTGGGGATATGTGAGCCAGACGGGCGGGGCTGGGCCATTGAATTAATGGCGCGAGAGACGGGACTCGAACCCGCGGCCTCCGCCGTGACAGGGCGGCGCTCTAACCAACTGAGCTACTCCCGCGGATGCCGATCTCGTGACATGATCCGCGTTAGGAGTGACGGCTTAAAGGGGCGCCCCTAGTCAAGGCAGTTGCAAATCCCCTCTGCCAGATCGAGGCTTTTTGCAGACGCGTCGATGCGAATAAATAGGCCTGATTTGCAGGCAAAACAGTCGTGAGTCGAGTCGATCGCCCCCGAATCAAATTCAAGGCCTGCTACAGCTCTGCGGTTTCGCCTGAGCCATCAACAACGAGGAGGGCCAGATATGGCGAAGAAGGCAGCGACCCCGACCACCGTCACCCTGAAGCACCTGGCGGCCGCGATGGCCGAAGACCAGGAGATGTCGAAGAAGCAGGCCGAGGCCATCCTGACCGACCTGGTCACCGCATCACCAAGCACCTCAAGAAGGGCGAGCGTATCCGCATCGTCGGCCTCGGCATCCTGCAGGTCCGCAAGCGCGCCGCCCGCATGGGCCGCAATCCGGCCACCGGCGAAGCGATCCATATCAAGGCGAGCAAGAAAGTCGCCTTCCGCGCCGCCAAGGAATTGAAGGAAGCCGTCTAAGACCGGTCCGTTTCCAGCCACGTCATCCGGCGCTCATTCCGGCTCGGCATACGACGGCCCCGGAATGGCGCTTTTTGTTGTATAGCCAGGCCGTTGCTCGCTCCTCTCGCCGCGGCTCAGGATGCCCGTGACTTCAAGCCATCGACATTCAAGCACACCGTCACCGAGCGCTTCCTGCGCTATGTCGTGATCGACACCCAGTCCGATCCGGCCTCGCCCACCTGCCCCTCGACCGAAAAGCAAAAGGATCTGGGCCGCCTGCTGGCCGGCGAGCTGCAGGCGATGGGACTGCAGCGACGCCCATCTCGACGAGCACGGCTATGTCTACGCGACCATCCCGGCGAATACCGCCAAGAAGGTTCCGGTGATCTGCTTCTGCTCGCACATGGACACCTCGCCCGACTGCACCGGCAAGGACGTCAAGCCGCAGATCGTCAGGAACTATCGCGGCGGCGACATCGTGCTGCCGGGCGATCCGGCGCAGGTCATCCGCGCGGCCGATCATCCGGCGCTGGCCGATCAGATCGGCAACGACATCATCACCACCGACGGCACCACGCTGCTCGGCGCCGACAACAAGGCCGGCGTTGCCGAGATCATGGATGCCGCGCAGTTCCTGATGCGACAACCCGCAGATCAAGCACGGCGCGATCAAGATCCTGTTCACGCCCGACGAGGAGATCGGCCGCGGCGTCGACAAGGTCGACCTGAAAAAGCTCGGCGCCGACTTCGCCTACACCATCGACGGCGAAACCGCGGGCAACATCGAGGACGAGACGTTCTCCGCCGACGGCGCGACCATCACCATCGAGGGCGTCAGCACCCATCCCGGCTTCGCCAAGGGCAAGATGGAGCACGCGATCAAGATCGCCTCGGCCATCGTCGACCGCCTGCCGAAGGACACCTGCTCGCCCGAGACCACCGAAGGCCGCGAGGGTTTCCTGCATCCGATCGGAATTTCCGGCGCGCTGGAGAACGCGACGATCGACCTCATCGTGCGCGATTTCACCGACCAGGGCCTGAAGCAGAAGGAAGCGCTGCTGGAAGGCATCGTCAAGGCGGTGATGAAGGACTATCCGCGCTCGACCTACCGGCTCGAGATCAAGCAGCAGTACCGCAACATGAAGCAGGTGATCGACCGTCACCCCGAGATCGTCGACAACGCGATGGAGGCGATCCGCCGCGCCGGTCTCAAGCCGGTGAAGGCCAGCATTCGCGGCGGCACCGACGGCTCGCGGCTGTCATTCATGGGGCTGCCCTGCCCCAACATCTTCGCCGGCGAGCACGCCTTCCATTCGCGGCTGGAATGGGTGAGCCGGCAGGACATGGAAAAAGCCGTCGCAGACCATCGTGCATCTGGCGATGATTTTCGAGGAGCGGGCGTAGGGCCAATTCGGGCGTTCGCCTTCAGACGTTTTTTCAGGACGCCGCGCCGTCACCATCCAGATCGATCCGCCCAGCGGCACCGTCTGGCCGCTGGCGAACGGCGCCAGCGCCTCGCGGATCGATCTTCGCAGCCGCCGCGCACCTCTTCGGCGGATGGCCCTCCAATGCGCGGCTGGCCGGGCCGATTTCGAGCTACGGCCTCCACCGCGGCATCGATGCCGCTGCCGACCGCGACGTCGAGATCGAGCTGGCACGGCTCCATCTCGATATCGGCAAAGTCCGGCCTCGCCGAGAATCCGATGGACGCGCTCCTCGGAAGCAAACGCAAACGGCCCGGGATCTTCCGGGCCGGGCTGCGGCAGCTTTGGCACGTGCCTGTAGACCGCCTGCAGCGGCGTCATCATCCACGCATTTTCGCGCGGCTCACGCCAGCACGCGAAGCCAGCCGCCCCGTTGGCCGCAGCGCCTTGCGCATATTGGCGAATGACAGCCGCGGATCGGCAAAGAACATCACGCCGAACCGCGAGGCCAGCAGATCGAAGCTGGCGGGATCGAACGGATAGACCGTGGCATCGGCGAGCACGAAATCGAGCGGCAAGCCCTGCGGGCGCGACTTGCCGTGCCCGCGCCAGCATCGGCGCCGAGATGTCGATGCCGAGCACATGGCCGACCGGGCCCGTACCTGCTGCGCCAGCGCGATGGTTGTGGCGCCGCAGCCGCAGCCGATGTCGAGCATGCGCTCGCCGGCCTTGGCCTTGGCGCGCTCGATCAGTATTTCGGAGACGGGCGCAAGCACGACGTCCTGCACCGCCTGACGCTCGGTCCAGTGCTGGCCTGCGGGACCGTTCCAGTACGCGATCTGGTCGGCGTTGAGATCGTGGCCTGCCGATGGTTGCTGCATCACGGTTAATTCGTCGTCCCGCCAGACTTGGCGCGCTTCGCCGGCGGATCCTTGGCAACGGCTTTGGGCGCGCTCTCGCTGCGGACGATGCCCCAGGGTCGGGCGCCTTCTGCGCCGGAATGTTGCCAGCGACTTCTGGTAGGCCTTTTCGGCCTCCTTTTCGTCCTTGATCTCCTTTTCGGTCTTGCCCAGGTCTTCCCCAGCCCTGGGAACCTGCTTCTGAGCTTGGGCGTAAGCCGGCCCGGCCAGTAACCCGAAAATGGCTGCGGCGAGGAGGATTTTCATGCGCAATGCCTTCAATTCTAATCGTTCGGCTCGGCTCTCGGGCTTGTGCCGGACCTGATCGCGGAGCGCGTGTACACTGATAGTTGGTCCATGGATTCGAACCGCCGACCCCTCAGTGTAAACTAGCGAACGGAGTCCCGCTCCGCTAATTTTCCTGGCTTTGTGCCGTGCCGTCCCCCCTGTACCCGGCCGTGCCCTCATTCGGTTGAACCGAGCGGCTTCGGTTGCCTGCACAGTTCTGGACTTAGAAGTTGCGCTGGGCGCGGAGCAGCAAGGTCACGGTGTCCTGGTCCTTCACCTCGTACACGGCGGCCGGCTTGGCGACGCCTGCCAAGGCTGGAGCAACAACCGTACCGGAGTGCTTCTGGTCAATCCGGCTCCAGGTGAGCTCACCCGAGAACGTCAGGCCCTTCACCGGGGTCCAGCGCGGATGATACCCGCCTGAGCGATGTTGAAGTCGGGGTTGCAGGTACCCGCCAGCGCCAGCAGGGCAACCGCGTTCGCGCAGATGGCCGCCTTGCCGTTGTTGCCGTACTGGATGGAAGCGTAAGCACCGTAGAGGCTGGAGTTCCAGTAGGGATCTCAGTTGTGGGTGTAAGCACCGCGGAAGCCCCACGTCCTGACGCTCTCAAGACCGGCGCCGTCAGTGAACACGGCATCCGGAGCGTTGGCAAAACCGACGCTCTGATAGGCGCCAGCAAGGCCGCTGCCGCCGAACATCGAGTAGCTGACCACGGCCAGGCTCTGCAGGTTGTAGCGGGTTGCACCATCCGTGTAGACGGCCTGCACGTTGATCAAGTCGCCCGTCGATGTCCAATAGGTATGGAGTCGTGTTGTGCCAACGGCTCTGTTTGCCGCGAGGTCATCTGACCCCACTTGCCGCGGCGCGGGCCGCACAGGCACCAACCGCTCGCCGGCAATCGCGCGGGGAAGGTGGTAGGCGGCGACGAACTCGACCTCTCGGTGTAAACGAGATGCTCTAACCAGCTGAGCTAGCCGCCCTTCATGCCCACTGTTTAGCGCTGCCTTCTCCCGCGGGCAAGCGGTGCCCTGCCGGCAACGAAAAAGCGGCGCCCCGCAAGGACGCCGCTGTTGTCATATTTGGCGATGGACGCTCAGTGCGCCGTCAAACCGCCTGCCGCCTCGTCGGTGGCGTCGGTCTTGACCGGCACC
>CAVPOL010000026.1:0-26331 GCA_963706975.1 uncultured Alphaproteobacteria bacterium | reverse complement strand
CCCAGAGGTTGGCGGAAGCGGACATCCATCGGCAAGACAGGACGGCTGAGGTTTGCCGGGCGTGGACGCACGTCCCGTGATGCAGGACTTAAAGGACAGGGATCAGATATGGGCCAATTCCCCGGTGACAAGACCGGGTCAGAAGCGAGCGGAATTGCTCAGATTGAAGCTGATTCGCGCGCCCGGGCATAGCGACGGATGCCGTCGCCATGCCGCTTTCGTGCCTCAACCTTAACGCCGGCCTGACGGATCAGTCGAGATCAGGCCGCGCTCTTCTCCGCCTCGTCGTCCTTGTAAAGGTCCTCGCGGGTGACCTTCTTTTCGGTCACGTTGGCCAATTCAAGGATGAAATCGACGACCTTGTCCTCGTAGATCGGTGCACGAAGCTGGGCGAGCGCATTGGTATTGCTGCGATAGTAGTCCCAGACTTCCTTCTCGCGGCCGGGCATCTGGCGCGCGCGCTCGATCACCGCGCGGCTGACTTCGTCGTCGGTGACCGTGATCTTGTTCTTCTCGCCGATCTCGGACAGCACCAGGCCGAGCCGGACCCTGCGGTCGGCGATCTTGTGGTATTCTTCCTTGGCGGCCTCTTCGGTGGTGTCCTCGTCGGCAAAGGTCTTGCCGCCGGATTCCATCTCGGCCTTGATCGAGTTCCACATCAGGTTGAACTCTTCCTCGACCAGCGATGGCGGCGCCTCGAAGCGATGGGCTTCGTCGAGCCGGTCCAGCAGCATGCGCTTGACCTTCTGGCGGGTGGCGCCGGCGAATTCGGCCACCAGCCGCTCGCGCGCGGCTTCCTTCAGCTTGTCGCAGTGATTCGAGGCCGAGCGTCTTGGCGAACTCGTCATCGATCGTGCTGTCCTGCGGCGCTTCGATCAGCGTCGCCGTGGTTTCGAACTCGGCCGCCTGACCGGCGAGTTTCTCGCTGGCGTAATTCTTCGGGAATGAAACCTTCAAGGTGCGGGTTTCACCGGCCGCGATGCCGATCAACTGCTCTTCAAAGCCGGGAATGAACTGGCCGGCGCCGATCACGACCTGGATGCCCTCGCCGGTGCCGCCATCGAACGGCACGCCGTCGATGGTGCCCTTGAAGGAGATCGTGACCCGATCGCCGTTCTCGGCCTTGGCGCCCTCGCCCTTGGCGGCGTAGGGGCGGTTCTGGTCGGCGATGCGCTTGATGGCCTCGTCGACGTCGGCGTCGGTGACCTCGACCACCGGCTTCTCGACCGTGAAGCTCTTGAAATCGGCGAGCTGCGATCGCGGGCACCACCTCGATCGAGACCGTGTAAGTGAGATCGGATTTTCCGGAGAGGATGTCCTCGACCTCTTTGGGCTCCGTCGGCATCGTGATCTTGGGTTCGGTCGCGAGGCGGAAGCCACGCTCGGTAAAAATCTGCGTGTTGGTGTCGCGGATGGTCTGGTCGATGGTCTCGGCCATGACGGAGCGGCCATACACCTTCTTGAGATGGCTCACCGGCACCTTGCCGGGACGGAAACCGTTGAGTCGGACCTTGTCCTTGAGCTCCACCAGCTTGGCGTCCGCCTTGGCATCGAGATCCGATGCGGGAACGCTGATCTGGAATTCGTGCTTCAATCCCTCGATGAGGGTTTCGGTGACCTGCATGGCGTCAATCTTCTTCCCGCTTTCGTCCGGCCTAACGGCGCGGACATTGTCAATTGGTCGGCGCGTGGCCCCAAGGCCTGCGCCGGTGGTTCGGCGGACCCAATTCCTCAAGGCGTGCCCCCATGGAAATAGGTCCTCCAGTCATTCTTCGCGCAAACGCGATCAGCGCTTGGTGCGGGCGGAGGGACTCGAACCCCCACAACTTTCGTCACTGGAACCTAAATCCAGCGCGTCTACCAGTTCCGCCACGCCCGCTGATTGCATCATCTCCGGCCGCGATGCCGCGGGCGGCGGGCTTATAACATGGGCGCACCGGTTCGCAGCAAAAAAATGGCCGTTTTCGAGCCTTGGACGTAGCTGCGGCAACTGGACATCTCCAGGCAAAAATGGTCCGGATCGGCCTATGGCAGATCAGATTTTTCCGGCTGGACCGACGCGAACTGATGGCCGGTCTCGGCGCCGCCGTCCTGATCCCATCGCTATCCCTCGACGGCGGCGCCCAGGCGCGCTTGCGCGCTCGCCCTGCAAGCCAGAGCGCCGGCATGGCGCCCTTGCGTCCGGGAGCCCCGGATACGCCGATCTGGTCCTTGGGGACGCTTCCTCAGCCAATCCACGTTTCAAGCGCGGCGACCAACCTGGAAGTGACGCTGGAAAATGGGCTAGCGGCGCCGGTCGCTATGAATTGGCGCGGGATCGACGGCGTTCAAGCCGCCGAACCACTGGCCATTCGGGCGCCGCTGGCGGCCGGGGCCAGGAAACCGCTCACGGTTCCGCTGCGCCACGCCGGCACCTTCTTGTGCGACCTCCGCCTGCTCGGCGATGGTCGCGAACGCCCGTCCCCGGCGCTGCCGCTGATTGTCGCGGAAAGCGAGCCGGTCGCGGTCGACCGCGACGAAGTGCTTCTGATCGAAGACTGGCGGCTGCGGCCGGATGGCACCGCGATCGCGCCGGGCATCGATCCCAAGGACGCGCCACCGCTCTACACCATCAACGGGTTGGCCGACGCTGGACATCGCGGCCCGCCGCCAACGAGCGGTTGCGGCTTCGCTTTATCAATGGCTGCCAACGCGATGTTATTGCTATCAAAATAGAAGGCCACGAGGTCCGCGTCATGGCCATCGACGGCCAGCCTGCCGAGCCCTTCCTGCGCGCGGCGGCGCGCTCGTGCTGGCGCCGGGCAGCCGCGCCGACGCGTTTGTCGACGCGACGGCCGCGCCAGGCTCGACCTCCGCGATCCTGCTTCATGACGGCAAGGAAGCCCGTCCGATCGGCCGGCTGGTCACTCCGGGGAGCCGCCGGTGCAGGGCCGGCCGCTGCCTGCCCGCTGCCCCGCTGCCCTCCAATGGCCTGCCCGCGCGGCTCGACCTCAAGAGCGCCCAGCGCGTCGATCTGGCGCTTGGCGGCGCCCAGGGCGACTGGGTGCCGCCGGCCACGCTTCGCCGCAACCGCGCCGCCCGCCTTCCGGGCCAAAACCGGCCGCATCGTGGTGCTGGCCCTGACCAACCGCGCCGCCGTCGCCGACCGTGTTCCATCTCCACGGCCATCATTTCCGCCTGCTCGACCGGCTCGACGATGGCTGGAAGCCGTTCTGGCTGGATACGCTGGCGATCGAGCCCGGGCAGACCCAGCGGATCGCGTTTTCAGCCGAATATGCCGGCCGCTGGCTGATCGAGGCGGTCGCAGACCGATTGGGCGGCGCCGCGGCTCGTGCGGTGGTACAGTGTCGAATGAGGAAACCAGCATGAGCACAGCCGCGCTTAGCGATCCGAAAGGTCCGGCGCGCGGGCCGTGGTCGCGCCGATCTCGAGGCCGGTGAAAAACGCCTTCGGTGTGATCGAGGCCGCACCCCTGGTCCTGATCGATGTCGATGACCGATCAGGGCATTACCGGACACTCCTACATCTTCGCCTACACAAAGCTGACGCTGAAGCCGCTGGTGCATCTGATCGAGGAGATCGGCAACGAACTCGCCGGCAAGCCGATCGCGCCGTACGACCTGATGGCCGCGATGGACGCCAAATTCCGCTTGCTCAGCTGGCAGGGCCTGGTCGGCATGGCGGTGTCCGGGCTCGACATGGCGTTCTGGGATGCGCTCGGCCGGGCCGCCGACCAGCGCTGGCCGACGCTGCTCGGTGGATCGCCGCGACCGATCCGGGGCTATGACAGCTATGGCGTGGTCGATCCGGTCAAGGACGCCGGAGACCTGAAGCATTCGCTCGGCGCAGGGTTTTCGCGGCATCAAGATCAAGGGCGGCGACGGCGATGCCGCTGATGATGAGACGATGGTGCGGGGCGTACGCGACCTGATCGGCCCCGACATCGCGCTGATGCTCGACTTCAACCAATCGCTCGATCCCGCTGAAGCGACGCGCCGGATCGAGCGTCTGGCGCCCTACGATCTGCACTGGATCGAGGAGCCGGTGCCGCAGGAAAACCTGCTCGGCCACGCCAAGGTTCGGGAAACCTCCCCGACCCCGATTCAGGCCGGCGAGAACTGGTGGTTTCCGCGCGGCTTTGCCGAAGCGATCGCGGTCGGCGCGATCGATTTCATCATGCCCGACCTGATGAAATGCGGCGGCGTTACCGGCTGGCTTCGGATCGCCGGCCAGGCGGAAGCTGCCTCGATCCCGATGTCGAGCCATCTGTTCGCCGAAGCCAGTTCCCACATGCTGGCGGTGACACCAACAGCGCATTGGCTGGAAGTTCTGGACCTTGGCCGCGTGCCATCCTCAGTGAGCCGATCAGAGATCGTCGATGGCGCGGTGACCGCGCGCGGGCCCGGCCTTGGGCTGACTGGGACGAAGCGGCGGTGACAAAATATCTGGCGTGAACGGGCTCTCTGCAAAAAATCGAAAACGAGCCCATGCAAAGCAGATGCTCGGCTCGTAGCCTCTCAATATTCGATCCCGAACTCGTCATAGAGCCTGCGGAAAACCGCCGGCAGCACCTCCGGCAGGTCCTCCGCGATCAGGCCGGGACCGGCCTCGCGCGCGGCCTCGCCGTGCATCCAGGCGCCGATCTGGCGGCCTCGAAGGCCGGCACGCCCTGCGCCAGCATCGCCGCGATCATCCCGGCCAGCACATCGCCGGCGCCGGCGGTGGCAAGCCAGGGCGGCGCGTTGGAGGCGATGGTGGCGCGTCCGTCGGGCGATGCCACCACCGTATCCGGGCCCTTGAGCAGCACGACGGCGCCGACGCGCTCGGCAGCCGCCGCGCACCCGCTCCAGTTTCGAGCGATTGGGGTGCTTGTTGCTGATATCGCTGAACAAGCGCGGAAACTCGCCTTCATGCGGCGTCAGCACGACTTGCCGGTCGTGCGATGCCTTGATGGCTTCGAACAGGCGATCGGGGGCTTCGGCAAAGCTGGTCAGCGCGTCGGCGTCCAGCACCAGGCTGCGTCCGCGCCGACAGCGCGGTGAGGACGAAATCGCGGGTGCGATCGCCAACGCCGGCACCCGGGCCGATCACGCAGCGCGTTGAGGCGCTTGTCCGTCAAGCAGTTCGGCAAACTCGACCGCGCGTATCGACGGCGCGCACCATCACGGCGGTCAGCGCCGCCGCGTTGACCGCGAGCGCATCCCGCGGCGAAGCCAGCGTCGACCAGCCCCGCGCCGGCCCGCAGGCAGCCGCGCGCCGCCAGCCGCGCCGCACCGGTTGCGGCGATATCGCCGGACACGATCAGCGCATGGCCGCGGGCATATTTATGGCCGTCGATCCGCGGCACCGGAAACGCATGCCTGCCAGGCACGCGGAACGTTTTCGAACGTCTGCGGCTGGATTTCGGCAAGCACGGCGGCGTCGATGCCGATATCGGCGACGCGCACGCGGCCGCAATGCATCCGGCCCGGCAGCAGCAGATGCGCCGGCTTGCGCCGGAAGAACGTCACCGTCTCGGCGGCGTTGACGGCCATGCCCATCACCGCGCCGCGTGGTGCCGTTGATGCCGCTCGGCAGATCGACGCTGAGCACCGGCGCGCCGTTGGCGTTGATCGCCTCGATCATGTCGTGCGGCTCGCCCTTGCACCGGCCGGTTGAGCCCGGCACCGAACAGCGCATCGATGATCAGCGCGGGCTTGCCGATCGCCTGCGGATTGAACGGCAGCACCGGGTACTTCCAGCCCCGCGCCGCCGAGGCCGCATCGCCCTGCAGGCTGTCGCGCTCGCACAGCAGGATGACCGAGACGTCGCGGCCGCGCGCCGCGAGTTCGGCCGCGGCGACAAAACCGTCGCCGCCATTGTTGCCGCGGCCGGCGACCACCAGGATCGGCCCCTCCTCCACCAGGTCCATCGCCGCCTCCGCGACGGCCTGACCGGCGCTCAGCATCAGCGCGAAGCCTGGCGTGCCCGCGGCAATGGTCAGCCGGTCGGCACGCTCCATCTCAGCAGTTGTGAGAACTTCCATGCCAAATTCCCCGATCCACGCGCCTTTTCCTGAGGCACTACCCGCCTCGCGCACAATCCGGTCCTCGGCATCTGCATACACATTGACCTGTTTGCCTATTTTGTGAGGCTCACTGTATCATGCGGCGTCAGTGCCAAGCGCCGGTCAGTGCCAGTTAAAAGTCTGATAACATTTCCAAAATCAGACATCTCAATAACTTGGCATAGACCCTGCTTTTGAGGAAGCCGCTCTGGATCGGGTGTGACCGGCAATGGGATGCGTGTGCCCGCTCGCGGGTCAGTGTCGCACGGATGATCCGGAACAGACGATCGAACACCCGCGCGCTGTCGGCGCACTATCGAAACAACCTGCAGTCTGAAATTTGGAAGTGCCCGGGAGGCGTTCAGTGAAGAAAATCGAAGCCATCATCAAGCCATTCAAGCTCGACGAGGTGAAAGAAGCGCTTCAGGAAGTCGGACTGCAGGGCATCACCGTTACCGAGGCCAAGGGCTTCGGGCGGCAAAAGGGCCATGCCGAACTCTACCGCGGCGCCGAATACATCGTGGACTTCCTGCCCAAGGTCAAAATCGAGATCGTGATCGGCGACGACCTGGTCGAGAAGGCGATCGACGCGATCCGGCGCGCGGCCCAGACCGGACGCATCGGCGACGGCAAGATCTTCGTCTCCAACATCGAGGAAGCCATTCGCATCCGAACCGGGGAATCCGGGCTGGACGCCATCTGATGCCGCTTCCGGGCGGCACTGATATTGTATTGGGCTTGCCCCAATTGTATTGAGCATGACCGACGGTCGCTGCGCCGCGGCCAGATCGTTGATGACCTGTAAGCCAAAAGGGGTATTCATGAAGACCGCCAAAGACGTCCTGAAATCGATCAAGGACAACGACGTCAAATACGTCGATCTGCGTTTCACCGATCCGCGCGGCAAGTGGCAGCATGTCACCTTCGACATCACCATGATCGACGAGGAAATCTTCGCCGAAGGCACGATGTTCGACGGCTCCTCGATCGCCGGCTGGAAGGCGATCAACGAATCCGACATGACGCCTGATGCCCGATCCCGTCACCGCGACGATCGATCCGTTCTTCGCCGAAACCACCATGGTCATCACCTGCGACGTGCTGGAGCCGACCACCGGCGAGCCCTACAACCGCGACCCGCGCGGCATGGCCAAGAAGGCCGAGGCGATGGTCAAGTCGATGGGCGTCGGCGACACCGTGTTCTTCGGACCCGAAGCCGAATTCTTCGTGTTCGACGACGTCCGCTACCAGACCACCCCCTACAACACCGGCTTCAAGCTCGATTCGTCGGAACTGCCGATCAATTCCGACACCGAATATGAGGGCGGCAACCTCGGCCACCGCATCCGCACCAAGGGCGGCTACTTCCCGGTTCCGCCGCAGGAACTCGGTGCAGGACATGCGCTCGGAAATGCTCGGCGCGATGGCCAAGATGGGCGTCAAGGTCGAGAAGCATCACCACGAAGTCGCCTCCGCCCAGCACGAACTCGGCATGAAGTTCGACACCCTGACGCTGATGGCCGACCAGATGCAGATCTACAAATACTGCATCCACCAGGTCGCGCACATCTACGGCAAGACCGCCACCTTCATGCCGAAGCCGGTCTATGGCGACAACGGCTCGGGCATGCACTGCCACCAGTCGATCTGGAAGGACGGCAAGCCGGTGTTCGCCGGCAACAAATACGCCGACCTCTCCGAGACCTGCCTGCACTACATCGGCGGCATCATCAAGCACGCCAAGGCGATCAACGCCTTCACCAACCCGTCGACCAACTCCTACAAGCGTCTGGTGCCCGGCTATGAAGCCCCGGTGCTGCTCGCCTATTCCGCGCGCAACCGCTCGGCCTCCTGCCGCATCCCCTACACCACCAATCCGAAGGCCAAGCGCGTCGAGGTGCGTTTCCCCGATCCGATGGCCAATCCCTATCTCGCCTTCGCCGCGATGGTGATGGCCGGCCTCGACGGCATCAAGAACAAGATCGATCCGGGTCCGGCGATGGACAAGGACCTCTACGACCTGCCGAAGGAAGAGCTGAAGTCGATCCCGACGGTGTGCGGCAGCTTGCGCGAGGCGCTGGAAAACCTCGACAAGGACCGCGCGCTTCCTCAAGAACGGCGGCGTGTTCGACGACGACTTCATCGACAGCTTCATCGAGTTGAAGATGACCGAAGTCGAGCGCTTCGAGATGACCCCGCATCCGGTCGAATTCGACATGTACTATTCGCTGTGATGTTTGCGGCGAATTTTTCCGCCGAGATCACCGCCTGAAAATGCAAAGGCGCCCCGAGAGGGGCGCCCTTTGCTTTGTCTGAAGGTTTCCCGGGGGGCAGGGCGAAGCTGCGACGCTATCGCGTCATACCCCGAACAATGATGCAGTGCAGGATTGCGACGTCAGGTAGCAGGACTACAATGAAGGTCGGGCCGCGCGATCCAACGACGCAGCCTTCACTCACCGGGAGGTCGCAGATGGCGAAATGGATTCGTTTCGAGCAGGGTGGAAAGACCGGTTTTGGTACGCTGGATGGCGAAAGCATCATCGTTCACAGCGGCGACATGTTCGGCGGCGCAAAGCCGAGCGGTGAGACGCTGAAATTCGGCGAGGTCGAGATCCTGACGCCGTGCCAGCCGTCGAAAATGATCTGCCTGTGGAATAATTTCCACCAGCTCGCGGCCAAGAACGATTTCAAGGAACCGAAAGAGCCGCTCTGGTTCCTCAAGGCGCCGAATGCCTATTGGCCGGCGAACAAGCCGATCGAGCGTCCGGCCACCTATTCCGGAAAGATCATTTACGAAGGCGAACTCGGCGTCGTCATCGGCAAGAAGTGCTTCAACATCTCGGAAGCCGAGGCCGGCGACTATATCTTCGGCTACACCTGCGTGAACGACGTCACCGCCGTCGATCTCCTGCGCAAGGACAAGTCGTTCGAGCAATGGGCGCGCGCCAAGAGTTTTGACACGTTTGGTGTGATCGGCCCCGTCATCGCCACCGGCCTCGATCCGCTAAAACTGTCGGTCAAGACCATTCTCAACGGCAAGGAGCGGCAGAATTACCCGGTCGCCGACATGTTCTTCCCGCCGCACCGGCTGGTCGCCGCCATTTCGAAGGACGTGACCCTGATGCCGGGCGACGTCATCGCCTGCGGCACCTCGCTCGGCGCCGGCACCATGGCGGATGCCCACAACGTGGTCGACATCGTGATCGACGGCGTCGGCAGCCTCAGCAATGTGTTCGACCAGGTGCTGCCGAGCCCGTATCTGCTGGGCGAACCACCCAAGCAGAAAAAAATCTGCGTGGTCGGCGCCGGCGCCATCGGCGGCCTGCTGGCTGCAAAATTCGCGCTGGCCGGCGAGGACGTCACCGTGATCGACCAGGGCGCGCATCTCGCCGCGATCCAGAAGAACGGCCTCAAGCTGGAATGGCATGACGGCAAGGTGCAGACCGCCAGGATGAAAGCCGTCAACAAGCCTGCCGACGCCGGCAAGCAGGATATCGTGGTGCTGGCGGTGAAGGCGCACTTCCTCGATCAGGTGGTGCGCGACATCGACTCGCTGCTCGGGCCGGACACCATCGTGCTGACGGTGCAGAACGGCCTGCCCTGGTGGTATTTTCAGCGGCTCGGCGGCCAATACGACAACCACAGGCTGGAAAGCCTCGATCCCTCCGGCGTGCTGACCAGGCATATCGATCCGAAGCGGCTGATCGGCTGCGTGGTCTATCCGGCCGCTGCCGCCACAGCGCCCGGCGTGATCCACCATGTCGAGGGCGATCGGTTCCCGATCGGCGAACTCGACGGCAAGGAGACCCCGCGCGTCCGTGAGTTGCACGACGTCTTCATCAAGGCCGGGCTGAAATCCATGGTGCTGCCCGACATCCGCTCGGAGATCTGGCTGAAGGCCTGGGGCAACCTCTCGTTCAACCCGATCTCGGCGCTGACCCACGCCACCCTGGTCGACATCTGCCAGTTCGCCGAGACCCGCGAACTGGCGGCAACCATGATGAAGGAAGCGCAGGACATCGCGCAGAAACTCGGCGTCACCTTCCGCGTCAGCATCGACAAGCGCATCGCCGGCGCCGAGGCGGTCGGCGCGCACAAGACGTCGATGCTGCAGGACGTCGAAGCCGGCCGCTCGCTGGAAACCGAGGCGCTGATCGGCTCGATTCTGGAAATGGCCAGGCTGACCAATACCGCGGCGCCCGCGATCGAGTCCGTCTATGCGCTGGTGAAGCTCCTGAACAGGGTCATGCTGATGGAAGGCGGCGGCGTGAAGGTGGAGAAGAGCAAGGCGGCCTGAGGAGTTCGGAGCCATCGAAGCTCGTCATGCCCGGGCTTGTCCCGGGCATCGCACGTTCTTGCTTCATCCAACAAGAAAGACGTGGATGCGCCGGGACGAAGCCTCGGCCATGACGTTGAGGAGATCAGGCGGCGCGCCGGCGCGCCGCCAGCGCCTCGCCGAACGCCTCGAACAGCGCGCGGTTGATCGGGTTTCGCTGCGGATCGTATTCCGCATGCCACTGCACGCCGAGCGCAAAGCCCGGCGCATCCGCAATCCGGATCGCCTCGATGGTGCCGTCCTCCGCCACGCCCTCGACCACCACCCGCTCGCCGGGCTCCAGGATGCCCTGGCCGTGCAGCGAATTGACGCGGATGGTCTCGCAGCCCAGAAGCTTTGCAAAGGCGCCGCCGGGAACGAGATTGACGTCATGGCGGTCGGCGAAAACCACCTTGGGATCCGGATGGATTTCGCCGGTCTCCAGCCGCGGCATCCGATGGTTCATGCGCCCGGGCAATTCGCGGATTTCGGGGTGCAGCGAGCCGCCGAAGGCGACGTTCATTTCCTGCAGGCCGCGGCAGATGCCGAACAGCGGAATGCCGCGCTCGACGCAGGCCTGCGCCAGCGCCAGCGCAAGGCCGTCGCGCTGGAGGTCGTAGGGCTCGTGCCTGGGGTGCGGCTCGGTGCGGAAATGCGTCGGGTGCACGTTGGCGCGGGCGCCGGTCAGCACCACGCCGTCGACCATATCCAGCAGCGCGCCGACATCGGTGATTTCGGGGCAGCCGGCGAACATCAGCGGCAGCGCGCCGGCGACCTCGGCCACGGCGCGAAGATTTCGCTCGCCCGTCATCTGCGTCGCAAATCGATTCTCGATGCGATAGGCGTTTGCGATCACACCGACCACCGGCCTCTTCATTGCTGGCTGTCCAATCCCATATTGCATGATATCGCGTCATGCGAATATCGCCGCCATGCCTGCGCCGGATCAATATGCCACGCCTCGGCGCGGGCCTGCATTGCTATTTCCGCGTAAAGGCTTCTTTGGGATCGATCGCCTTCCCCATCCGGCACTCCGGCCGCCTGCAGCGCCCGTCCCGCGGCATCGTCCGGTCCCGCTCAGCCACGGCAATTTGGCTCGATGCCGCGGGTCACGGGCTCGCCGAGCGCGCCGCCGAAATCGATCGGCCAGAAGCCCGTTCGGCACGACCTCGGCGGAAATCGCCGCGCAGCCGATAGCCCTTGCCCAGCACGGCTTCGACCTTCGTCGGGCGGCACCACTGCGCGCGGTCGCGGGATCGGCCGGGGTCGGCAAAGACTGACCAGCACCGGGATCAGCGCGCCCGCCACCGGCACGGTGCCGGTCACTCGGCTCATGTCGTTGAAGTTGACGTGCTTGCCACGCGCCGCGTTGTAGGCGCGCAGCGCCACATAATTGATGCTCGTCGAGTTCGAGCGATTTGTCGAGATGCGCCAGCAAGGCCACCAGGTTCTTGCCGCCGCCGAGATCGACGAAGACGGCATCGCCCGAGGTGCGTGGTGCTGCCGCCGCGGCTGTAACCGCGGTCGGGATGCACCGCCAGGACGCTGGAGGCCGATTTGACGCCGTCGGGCGTCTCCACCTCGACGGTCAGGCGGTATTTGTGGCCGGGCCGGTTGATCCTGATCTGGTCGCCGATCACGAGCGCGGCCAGCAGCGCCAGCGGCCCGAGCCATTTGAAAATCATTCCGCCCTCGCCTTCCCGCGATGCCGGCTCCGGCGCTCTCGCTTTGCACAACCAGCGCGCCAGCGTCAAACCGGCGCGCTGCCGCGCTTGATCCCGGCCGCGTTTTTCTCGAAGAGTGGCCGGCCAAACATGGATGGAGGAAATCAACGTGACAGTTCGACCGACGATCGACTTCGGGCCCGCAACGACCTGGCATGGGCGATATCCGTCGGCGGCATCGGCGTCGTCGCTTTTGCGGCGCTGTTGCTGTTCACCTGGCATTTCGCCGCAACGATCTTCCTGATTTTTGCCGGCATGCTGCTCGGCGTCGCGCTCAATGCCATGACCGACCTGCTCGGCCGCGTCGTGCAGCCTGCCGCAGGCGCTGCGGCTGACCATCGTCTGCCTGGTGCTGGCGGGGCTGCTGTCGGGCGTCGTGTTCCTCGGCGGCACCACGATCGCGCAGCAGGCAACCGTGCTGAGCAACACGATCAAGTCGCAGCTCGTCAACGTGAAGACGTTCCTCGAGAGGAACGGCGTCGATACCAGCTATCTCGACCTCATCCTCTCGGCGCAGCCAGCCGTCGCGTCGACCTCAGAGACCCCGGCAGCCGACCCGTCGACGCCGCACAATCTGCCCAGCGCCAGCGCGATCGCATCGAGCGGCGGCGCCATCCTGGGTCAGACGTTCAAGGTGCTGCTCGGCACCGTCAGCGCGGTCGGCAACTTCTTCATCGTGCTGTTCCTCGGACTTGCCTTCGCGGTGCAGCCCGGCGTCTACCGAAACGGACTGTTGTTCATGGCGCCGGCCAGCACCGTGCCCGCGCCACCGTCATCATCGACCGCATCGGTCGAGACGCTGGAGCGCTGGCTGATCGCGCAGATCATCACCATGGCCGCGGTGTTCCTCGTCACCTGGATCGGGCTTGCAGTGATCGGCATCCCGAGTTCGTTCATCCTCGGCATCCAGGCCGGGCTGCTCGCCTTCATCCCGACCATCGGCGCGCATCCTCGGCGGGCTGATCGTGGTGCTGGCCAGCCTTGCCTCCGGATGGGTCGCCGCCGCCAGCGCCTTCGTCCTGTTCCTCGGCGTGCATGCGCTGGAAAGCTATGTGCTGACCCCGATCATCCAGCGTCAGGCGCTCGACATCCCGCCGGCAACGCTGTTCTCGTTCCAGATCCTGCTCGGCGTCGTGTTCGGCATCTGGGGCCTGGCGCTGGCGCTGCCGCTGATGGCGATCGCCAAGGTCATGATCGACCATTTCAAGGCCGAGAACCGGCGCCGAAGCAGTCACGGCCTGCGCCGGCGCTGCCCGTCAGACTAGCGTCGTCACCACCGTCTGGTATGCTCGACATCGGGCGGCGCGGCAAAATATTGCCCGACCAGGCCGCGCCACTCCGTAAAATTTTCCGAGCCGCGGAAATCGACGGTGTGGTTTTCCAGCGTCTCCCATTTGACCATCAGCCGATAGCGCTGCGGCTTTTCGATCGAGCGGTGCAGCTCAAAGCCCGTGAAACCCCTTGGAGCGGCCGAAGGCTGCCTTGGCCTTGGCGACCGCGGCCTCAAAATCCTTCTCGGAGCCGGGCTTGACGTCGATCTGTGCGATTTCGGTGATCATCGGGGACGGCCTTTTGCTGGAAAGCGCGTCTCTAGCCCGGCCGGCCCCAAAGCAAAAGAGCGCCTGCGGCGCCCCGGCACTGCCAGATTGATCGCAGATCGATGCTTAGTTGAAGAACAACACGGTGCCGGCGACCATCAGGCGCGCAGCCGACGAACATCACCAGCGGCCAGCGGCTTTGTCGGTGCCGCGTAGTGGCCCTGCGCCCGCCGCTCCAGCGATCAGCGCCGTCTCATATTCGTCCGACGTCGAGAACAGGCAGGCAAACCCGCCGCGCGCCGACGCGGCCGCGGCTTCGAGCGACATCAGGGCGGCTTGGCGCGATGGCTGCGGGCTGTGTTCATGGCCTGAATGATATCGACGGAATGGTAAACGCAGGGTTACCGCCCGCGCCTCACGCGGTCGCGCCGACCGCCGCCTGCTGCTGCGGTCTGGCGCGCGATGCCCGGCGGTCTTGCGCCGCCAGTTTTCCAGCGACAGCGGCAACTCCTCCGCCGCCTCGACGCGGTTGCGGCCGCTGCGCTTGGCCTGATAGAGCGCGGTGTCGGCCGCGGCCAGCAGCACCTCGAGCTCGGTGCCGGCCGGGCCGCCGGCAACGCCGATGCTGACGGTGGTATCGACCGGCCCGCTCTCGTCGACGATGCCGGAAGCCTCAAATGCCTCGCGCACGCGTTCGGCCACGATGACGCCCTCTTCCAGCGAACAGGGCAGCAAGGCTGCGAACTCCTCGCCGCCGATCCGGCCCGAAAGGTCGCTGATGCGCAGCGCGTTGACCACGACGGCGGAGAACAGCTTCAGGATCTCGTCGCCCGCCGGGATGGCCGAAGCGGTCGTTGATCGACTTGAAATGGTCGATGTCGAAGATCATCACCGTCACCGGGCGGCCGGCATTGGCCTCGCGCTCGATCACCCGCGCGCAGGCCTCGGCAAAGCCGCGGCGGTTGAACATGCCGGTCAGCGGATCCGTCGACGCCGCGGTCTTGTGCGCGGTCACCGCGCGCTCCGACACCAGCATGAAGATCACGAACACGGTGCCGATCGCGTAGAGCACGAGTTCGATGGCGAACACCGTCACCCAGATGCTGCTGGCGAATTCGACGCATCGCGCGCGTGCAGGAGAGTCGCCGAGCAGGATCGGCAGCATCAGCACGAAGCCATGCAGCACCGGCACCGCGATCGCCGGCCAGCGCTTTTGCAGCGCCCTGCGCCGCTCCGACCACAATTCGGCAGCGGTCAGCGCCGCATAGACCGCGACGATGCCGGCGCCGATGGTCATGCGCAGCGCGAGGCATTCCGGCGCCAGCGTCGATGCACGGCGGCGATCCAGACGATGCGCGCCCAGCACGCAGCCCCGGCCAGATTCGGCTTGCGGCCGTGAAACACGCGCGAGGCGTTCCAGACCATGCCGCAGGCCACGAAGCCGACGGCGTTCAGCGCCAGCGACAGCATCTCGCCGAGCGCAGTTGCCGGCAAGCGTCCACAGCGCGACCGAGGCCGCACCGAGCAGATAGGCGGTGCCCCACCATTTCAACGCCGGGATATTCTCCTGCCTGCCGAAAAACAGCAGCATGGCGCCCAGCATGGCCGCGACCATTGTGGCAACGAGATAAAGCGTGGAGGTATCGAACGACATGAGTCCACCGGACGATTGTGATGCAGACGATGCCGGCGACCCGAGCACACGCGTCGTCAGCCGGCTCGCAACGCTACGGCAGCCGGTGTTGGAAATCTCGTTTGCGCGGGCACGGCAAGTTTTCGGGAAAAACTGCGATCAATTCGTCGCAAATCGCAGCAAAAAGGGCGCCCGAAGGCGCCCTTTTGTAGTCCTGCAGGCAGCATTCGCCGCGAATTACGAAGCGATCAGCGCTTCGAGAACTGGAACGAACTGCGCGCCTTGGCGCGGCCGTACTTCTTGCGCTCGACGACGCGGGAGTCGCGGGTCAGGAAGCCGCCCTTCTTCAGCACGCCGCGCAGATCCGGCTCGAAATTGGTCAGCGCCTTGGAGATGCCGTGACGCACGGCGCCGGCCTGGCCGGAAAGACCACCGCCGGCGACGGTGCAGATCACGTCGTACTGGCCGGCGCGCGCGGCGGCGACCAGCGGCTGCTGGATCATCATGCGCAGCACCGGACGGGCGAAATAGACTTCGACCTCGCGGGTGTTGACGATGACCTTGCCGGCGCCGGGCTTGATCCAGACGCGGGCGACCGCGTCCTTGCGCTTGCCGGTGGCATAGGCGCGGCCCTGCTTGTCGACCTTCTTGACGTATTTCGGCGCTTCGGCGAGCTGCCGTCTTCAGCGCGACAACTGGTCGAGAGACTGCATGGTGTCGGACATCTTATGCGGCCCTCATGTTCTTGCGGTTCATCGAAGCGATATCGAGCGTCTCGGGCTGCTGGGCCTCATGCGGATGCTCGGCGCCGGGATAGACGCGCAGATTGCCGAGCTGCACGCGGCCGAGCGGACCGCGCGGGATCATGCGCTCGATGGCCTTCTCGACCACGCGCTCGGGGAAACGGCCCTCGAGGATCGACTTCGCGGTGCGTTCCTTGATGCCGCCGATGAAGCCGGTGTGGTTGTAGTAGACCTTGTTGTCGCGCTTGCGACCGGTGAGCACGACATGCGCCGCGTTGATGATGATGACGTTGTCGCCGCAATCGACATGCGGCGTGTAGGTCGGGAGGTGCTTGCCGCGCAGGCGCATCGCGACGAGGGTGGCGAGCCGGCCGACCACCAGACCTTTGGCGTCGATCAGCACCCACTTCTTCGTCACCTCGGCGGGCTTGGCCGAAAACGTTTTCATGTGAGGATATCCGTGAAAAGGGGATATCGGCGCGACCGGCGCCGAACTGCGCGGGTTTCTAGATAAGCTCCGCCGCGCACGTCAATGCCTATCGGCATAGATTAAGTCTAGCAAAAACAATGGCTTATAAATATGGTGTAATATTACCGGAGAAAACACTCAAGCATTTGGAATGGAATAGGTGGAGGTCACATGGGCGATCGGGATCGGGCGATGTCCCCGACAGCAGATTGACCTCGCCGACCGCCAGCCGCTTGCCGAGCTTCAGAAGCCTCGCTTCGGCAAGCACATCCTGCCCCGCCTGGCCCTTGCGCAGGAAATTGATGTTGAGATTGGTGGTCACCGCGAGGCCGACCGGGCCGATCGCCGACAGCAGCACGACATACATCGCGCAATCGGCCAGCGCCATCAGGGTCGGGCCCGACACCGTGCCGCCCGGACGGAGCATGCCGTTCGCTATAGCGCTGGCGCAGCAGGCAGGACGCGCCGTCGGCATGTTCGATCGTGGTATCGCCGCTGCCGAAGGACTGCGGAAATTCGACCCGAAGGAACTCCTCCAGTTCAGCCACGCTCATTTTCGCAATTGCCATCGCGTCCCGACCTCAGTCTTCCCTGCCCTCGCCACGCCTTGCGAGGCTTGTTACATTAAGCCGACGCACCTGCCCTAGTGGAAATTTCCGATGCCTGCCCAGACCGCACGAGCCCCGACCCCGCCATCGCCCATTCTCCTGCGCGAGACGGTGGGCAGCATCGCTGTGCTCACGCTGAACCGGCCCGGGGCCCGCAACAGCCTGTCGGAAAGCCTGATCGCGGAACTGCATGCGGCGCTCAACGAGATCCGCGACGACGCCAGCGTGCGCGCGGTGGTGATCGCCGCCAACGGCCCGGCCTTCTCCGCCGGCCACGACATGAAGGAGCTCACCGCCCGCCGCAGCGACGCCGATCGCGGCCGGGCCTATTTCGCACAGATCATGAACGCCTGCAGCGCGATGATGCAGGCCGATCGTGCAATTGCCGAAGCCGGTGGTCGCCGCCGTCCAGGGCGTCGCCACCGCGGCCGGCTGCCAGCTGGTGGCGAGCTGCGATCTCGCGGTCGCGTCGGAGGCTGCCACTTTCGCCACGCCGGGCGTCGATATCGGCCTGTTCTGCTCGACGCCGATGGTGGCGTTGTCGCGCAACGTGCCGCGCAAGCAGGCGATGGAAATGCTGCTGACCGGCGAGCCGGTCGCCGCCGCGACGGGCGCGCGAACATCGGCCTCGTCAACCGCGTGGTTGCCGCCGGCACCGAACGCGATGCCGCGATCGCGCTGGCGCAGCAGGTCGCGCTGAAATCCGCCTACACCGATAAAACTCGGCAAGGAGGCGTTCTACCGCCAGGCCGAAATGAGCCTCGCCGACGCCTATCGCTATGCCGCCGAGGTGATGACCGAGAACATGATGGCGCGCGACGCCGAGGAAGGCATCGGCGCCTTCATCGAGAAGCGCGAGCCGAAATGGCAGGACAAGTAGACTCGCTCATCCTGAGGAGCGGTCACTTGGCCGCGTCTCGAAGGATGGCAACGACGAATGTGCCAGATGGTTCGCGACGCGCGAAGACGCGCTCCTCACCATGAGGTTCCAGGGAATTTTTGGAATGAACCACGACACCTACGACGACAATTACATCCGCGAAATCCTCAACGGCGTGAAATCGATCGCGATGGTCGGCGCCTCGCCGGTCAATGTGCGGCCGAGCTATTTTGCATTCAAATATCTGGCGCAGCGCGGCTACGACATGATCCCGGTCAATCCCGGTCATGTCGGCAAGAGCCTGCTCGGAAAAACCCTTCGTCGCCTCGCTCGCGCGACATCGGCCGTCCCGTCGACATGATCGACATCTTCCGCAATTCGAGCCACATCATGCCGGTGGTCGAGGAGGCGCTGAAGCTCGATCCGCTACCGAAGGTGATCTGGATGCAGCTCGGCGCGCGCGACGATGCCGCCGCCGCGAAAGCGGAAGCCGCCGGCATCAAGGTGGTGATGAACCGCTGCCCGAAAATCGAGTATGGCAGGCTGTCCTCGGAAATTTCCTGGATGGGCGTCAATTCGCGCACGCTGAGTTCCAAGCGCGCGCCGATCCCGACCCAGGGCATGCGGCTGTCGCTCAATCGCGTGAGCGTCGGCGGCAGCGAGACCGCCGCGTCCGACCGCGCCGCGAAGAACAAATCCGACTCTTCGTGACGCAATTGCGAAACGATTGTTTCCGAGAACACGGCCGATCGAAGCACGCGCGTCTTGACGCAACCGCGGCCGAGGCCCCGCGCCGCCTTGACTGCGGACGCCGCTGCCACCAGCATGCCGCCGAATTTCACAGCGAAAGCATCGAACAGGACGCACAGAATGACCGATCGTCTTCCCGGTTTCGCCACCCTCGCCGTGCATGCCGGCGCGCAGCCCGATCCGACCACCGGCGCGCGGGTGACGCCGATCTACCAGACCACGTCGTTCGTGTTCAACGACGCCGACCATGCCGCCTCGCTGTTCGGACTGCAGGCGTTCGGCAACATCTATACCCGCATCGGCAACCCGACCACGCGGTGCTGGAAGAGCGCGTCGCGGCGCTCGAAGGCGGCACGGCGGCGCTGGCGGTGGCCTCCGGCCACGCCGCGCAGGTCGTCGTGCTGCAGCAATTGCTGATGCCCGGCGACGAATTCATCGCCGCGCGAAAACTCTATGGCGGTTCGATCAACCAGTTCACCCACGCCTTCAAGAGTTTTGGCTGGAACGTGGTGTGGGCCGATCCCGATGATATCGGCAGTTTCGAGCGCGCGGTCACCCCGCATACCAAGGCGATCTTCATCGAGTTGATCGCCAACCCCGCAGGCACGCATCACCGATATCGAGGCGATCGCCGCGGTCGCCCGCAAGGCCGGCGTGCCGCTGATCGTCGACAACACGCTGGCGACGCCCTATCTGATCCGCCCGATCGACCACGGCGCCGACATCGTCGTGCATTCGCTGACGAAATTTCTCGGCGGCCATGGCAACTCGCTCGGCGGCATCATCGTCGATGCCGGCACCTTCGACTGGTCGAAGGACAACAAATATCCGATGCTGAGCGAGCCGCGCCCGGAATATCACGGCATCAGGATCCAGGAGACGTTTGGCAATTTCGCCTTCGCGATCGCCTGCCGGGTGCTCGGCCTGCGCGATCTCGGCCCGGCGATCTCGCCGTTCAACGCCTTCCTGATCCTGACCGGCATCGAGACGCTGCCGCTGCGGATGCAGAAGCATTGCGAGAACGCCAAGGCGGTGGCGGAATTCCTCGCCGGTCATCCGGCGGTCGCCGCGGTGAATTACTCCGGCCTCGCCACCGACAAGTACAACAACCTCGCGCGCAAATACGCGCCGAAGGGCGCCGGCGCGGTCTTCACCTTCAGCCTCAAGGGCGGCTACGAGGCCGGCGTCAATCTGGTGTCGAACCTGAAACTGTTCTCGCATCTTGCCAATGTCGGCGACACCCGCTCGCTGGTGATTCATCCGGCTTCCACCACCCACAGCCAGCTCGACGACGCCGCCAAGGTGAAGTCGGGCGCCGCCCCCGACGTGGTACGGCTGTCGGTCGGCATCGAGGACAAGGAAGATCTGATCGCCGACCTCGAGCAGGCGCTGAGCGCCTGATGGCGCGTTGTTCCGGGGGCGCGCGCAAGCGCGAACCCGGATGTTTTTCGGGAGCATCGATGCCGTACATGCCCGAACGTTTCGAAATGCGGCGCATGGAGGCTCTGAGCAACACCATTTTCGGTGTGGCGATGACCCTGCTGGCCTATCAGACACCGAAAGCCGGATTGGTCACGCCGGATCCGAAATGGGCCGATATCTGGCATGTCTACGGCTCGCATCTGTCGACGCTGCTGCTCAGCTTCATCGTCGCCGGCATGTTCTGGTACAGCCATCAGCGCCGGCTGGCTTACGCGCCGGAAGCCAGCAGGGTCGAGGTGATTGCGAACCTCTTGTTCCTGCTGTCGATCATTGTGCTGCCGGTGACGACCGGCCTGTACGGCAACTATATGGATTCCCGCGATGTAACGGCGCTGTACGGTCTCAACCTGACCCTGATCTCCGTCCTCAATACGTCGCTGTGGATCATTGCGGCTGCGCCGAGACGAGACTGGGTGCCGACCATCGCACCGCTGTTCGCAACCGCGGTCTTCCTCATCGCTTCGGTGATCGGCCTGTTTGAACCTTATTTGACAAGATTTGTGTGGCCGCTCGCATTCGTTTCGCCTGCCCTGACCGCCTTTGCCGAGCGCAGGGAAAAGCACCGGAAATAGCCGGAGGCAGTGGCCTACCTGTCGGCGCGGCCGATCACCGCCATCAACTCCGCGATCTTCTCGCGCTGATCGGACTTGCTGCCGCTGGAGATGGCGTGTTCGACGCAATGCGACACGTGATCCCTCAGCACCTCTTCCTCGACGCGCCGAAGTGCGGCGCGCACCGCCGAGATTTGCGTCACGATGTCGATGCAGTAGCGATCCTCGTCGACCATTTTGGACAGGCCACGGACCTGACCCTCGATCCGGTTGAGCCGCTTCTGACAGGATGTCTTGATGTCCTTGCGCATGCGCTCTATATACCCCTACAGGGTATAGGATGCAAGGACCGGAGCGCGCCATGGCCGACGCTGAACACGCAGGGACGACGAAGACCGGCTGCGGCCACAGCCATGCCGGTCATGACCACGATCATGCCCATCCCGGCGCAAAGGTGGTCGATCCCGTCTGCGGCATGACCGTCGATCCCGCCACCAGCAAGAACCGGTTCGACTATCGCGGCGAGACGTATCACTTTTGCTCCGCCGGCTGCCGCACCAAGTTCGCCGCCGATCCAGAAACCTGGCTCGACAAGAGCAAGCCGAAGGCGCCGGCACCTGAGGGCGCGATCTACACCTGCCCGATGCATCCGGAAATCCGCCAGGTCGGTCCGGGAAGTTGCCCGATCTGCGGCATGGCGCTCGAGCCCGAGGTGGCCAGCCTGGACACGCCGCCCAATCCCGAACTCGCCGACATGACGCGACGCTTCTGGATCGGCCTCGTGCTCTCGATTCCGGCGGTGGTGCTCGAGATGGGGGGCATCTGGTCGGCGGTCACGGCTGGGTCGACCCGACGCTGTCGAACTGGATCCAGATGGTGTTCGCCACGCCCGTGGTGCTGTGGGCGGGCTGGCCCTTCTTTGTGCGCGGCTGGCAATCGCTGCAGACGCGCAATCTCAACATGTTCACCCTGATCGCGATGGGCACCGGTGTCGCCTACCTCTACAGCCTGATCGGCACCCTGGCGCCCGGCAGCTTCCCGGCGACGTTCCGCGGCCATGGCGGCGCGGTGGCGGTCTACTTCGAAGCCGCCGCGGTCATTACCGTACTGGTGCTGCTTGGCCAGGTGCTCGAGCTGCGCGCCCGCGAGGCGACATCGGGCGCCATCAAGGCGCTGCTCGAACTGGCGCCGAAGACCGCGCGGCGCATCGGCGATGACGGCGCCGACCACGAGGTGCAGATCGACAGTCTGCAGGTCGGCGACCGTCTGCGGGTCCGGCCGGGCGAGAAAGTGCCGGTCGACGGCGTCATTCTCGAAGGCCGCTCCTCGCTCGATGAATCGCTGGTCACGGGCGAATCGATGCCCGTCACCAAGGAAGCCGGCGACAAGGTGATCGCGGGCACGCTCAACCAGTCCGGCGGCTTCGTGATGCGCGCCGACAAGGTCGGACGCGACACGCTGCTGTCCCAGATCGTCAAGATGGTCGCGGAAGCGCAGCGCTCGCGCGCGCCGATCCAGCGGCTGGCCGATCAGGTGTCCGGCTGGTTCGTGCCGGTCGTGATCGCCGTGGCGTTGATCGCCTTCGGCGCCTGGGCCTGGTTCGGGCCGGAACCGCGGATGGCGTTCGGCCTGGTTGCCGCCGTCAGCGTGCTGATCATCGCCTGCCCCTGCGCGCTCGGCCTCGCCACGCCGATGTCGATCATGGTCGGCGTCGGCCGCGGCGCACAGGCCGGCGTGCTGATCAAGAATGCCGAATCGCTGGAGCGCATGGAAAAGGTCGACACGCTGGTGGTCGACAAGACCGGGACGCTGACCGAAGGCAAGCCGAAGGTGGTCGCGATCGTTGCGGCGGAGGGTTTCGACGAAACCGAAATCCTGCGACTCGCCGCCAGCGTCGAGCGCGCCAGCGAGCATCCGCTCGCCGACGCCATCGTACGCTCGGCGAAGGAAAAAGATCTCAAAGTGAGCAAGGTGGAGGAATTCGACTCGCCGACCGGCAAAGGCGCCACCGGCAAGGTCGACGGCAGGACCGTGGCTCTGGGCAATGCCAACTTCCTCGCATCGCTCGGTGTCGAAACCCGACCGCTGCACGAGCAGGGCGAGCGCCTGCGCGGCGACGGCGCCACCGTCATCAATATCGCGGTCGACGGGCGGCTGGCCGGGCTGTTTGCGATCGCCGATCCCGTGAAGGCGTCGACCCCGGATGCGTTGAAGGCGCTGGCGGCAGAAGGCATCAAGGTCATCATGCTGACCGGCGACAACCGGACAACGGCCAACGCCATCGCGCGGCAGCTCGGGATTGCCGACGTCGAGGCCGAAGTGCTGCCCGATCAGAAGAGCGCCGTCGTGGCAAAGCTGCAGAAGGCCGGGCGGATCGTCGCCATGGCCGGCGACGGCGTCAACGACGCCCCGGCGCTGGCCGCCGCGGAAGTCGGCATCGCCATGGGCACCGGCACCGATGTCGCGATGGAAAGCGCCGGCATCACGCTGCTGGGCGGCGATCTCGGCGGCATCGTCCGTGCCCGCCGGCTGTCGCAGGCGACCATGAGCAACATCCGGCAGAACCTGTTCTTCGCGTTCATCTACAACGCCGCCGGCATCCCGATCGCCGCAGGCGTGCTCTATCCGACCTTCGGCCTGCTGCTGTCGCCGATCATCGCCGCCGCAGCGATGGCGCTTTCTTCGGTCAGCGTGGTCGGCAATGCCTTGCGGTTGCGGGTGACGCGTTTGTAAACTGGCCACAGACCATCGGGGGTTCCGTTCCGGGGTCTGTGGAGCAATGCATGGCCAATTTCACTCCGCTATCGGCGGCGATCGGCGGCGCGCTGATCGGTCTTTCTTCCGTCCTGCTGATGCTGCTGACCGGCCGGATCGCCGGCATCAGCGGCATCTTCGGCGGCTTGCTGAATCCCCGAAGCGGCGAGATCGGCTGGCGCATCGCCTTTATCGCCGGGCTCATCCTGGCGCCGCTGCTTGCAGGCCTGATAGGGCACGGGATGTCCTCTCCGCAGATGCCGGCAAGCTGGATCGTCATCATCGTGGCGGGTCTGCTGGTCGGCTTCGGCACCAGGCTTGCCGGCGGCTGCACCTCCGGCCATGGCATCTGCGGAATGGCGAGGCTGTCCGCCCGCTCCATCGTCGCGACCGTCATCTTCATGGTCGTCGCCATCGCGACCGTCGCGCTCACCCATCATGTCTTCGGAGGCTGAACCATGCCGGTGATCGCGTCCTTGCTGTGTGGCTTGATCTTCGGCGCCGGCCTGCTGATTTCGGGAATGGTGCAGCCGACGAAGGTTTTGGGCTTCCTCGATATTTTCGGGACCTGGGACCCGAGCCTGGCCGTGGTGATGGTGGCGGCCCTCGCCGTGTCGGTCCCCGGATTCATGCTGGCGAAGGGCCGCTCGCAGCCGCTGCTTGCCGTCCGAAATTTCTGGCCGACCAAGGACGATATTGACCGGCCGCTGGTCGTTGGATCGGCGCTGTTCGGGATCGGCTGGGGGCTCGTCGGATTATGCCCGGGGCCGGCGCTCGAAAGCCTCGCGACGCTGTCGCCCGAAGTGTCGGTGTTTGTCGCGGCGATGGCCGCGGGCATGGCGGCTCGCGACCTCTGGCAAAGGTCACGGACCGCGACGCAGCCGAAACAGACGCTGGCCGATGCCGACGCCTGATCAGGCCGGCGTCTGCGGTCGGCGGTCCCGCAGCGCGATGTAGATCGCGGGAATGACGAGGACGGTGAGCAGCGTCGACGATGCCAGTCCGAACAGCAGCGATATCGCCAGCCCCTGAAAGATCGGATCGAGCAGGATCGTCGCGGCGCCGATCATGGCGGCGAGCGCGGTGAGCAGGATCGGCTTGAAGCGCACCGCGCCGGCTTCCAGCACGATGTCGCGCATCGATCGGTTCTCGCCGGCGCTGTGGCGGATGAAATCGACCAGCAGGATCGAATTGCGGACGATAATGCCGGCCAGCGCGATGAACCCGATCATGGAAGTCGCGGTGAACGGCGCGCCCAGCAGCCAGTGGCCGATCAGGATGCCGATCAGCGTCAGCGAAATCGGCGTCAGGATCACCAGCGGCAGGCGGAAGCTACCGAACTGGGCCACAACCAGCACGTAGATGCCGAGGATCGCGGCGCCGAACGCCGCGCCCATGTCGCGGAAGGTGACGTAGGTGATTTCCCACTCGCCGTCCCAGAGCAGGGTCGGGCGCGACTCGTCGGACGGCTGTCCGTGAAGGCCGATCACGGGCTTCTGCAGCTTGCCCCAATCGTGCGCGTCGATGCGGTCGGCGACCGCCAGCATGCCGTAGAGCGGCGCCTCGAAGCGGCCGGCGAGCTCAGCCATCACCATGTCGGCGAACCGGCCGTCGCGACGGAAGATCTGTGGTGACCCCTCTTCCATGGTCGCCTTGACCAGCTGACCGAGTTCGACCACGGTCTTGCTGCCGGGCAGCGTGTTGGCCGGCACCGGCGTGGAAGCCAGCGCCTCGGTCCAGGCGAGGTCGCGCTTGGGCAACCGGACCGCGATCTCGATCGGATTGCGGTCCTCGCCGCGGTGCGAGTATCCGACCGACACGCCGCCGAACAGCGTCTGGATGGTGTCGTAGACGTCGCGCTGTTCGACGCCGAAGAATTCGAGCCGGTCCTGGTCGATCGACAGCCGCAGCCGCGGCCGCTTCTGCCCGATCAAATCGTCGATGTCGACGATGAACGGCACTTCGGCGAATATCTTCTTGAGCTCGCCGGTCACCGCCCGGCGCGTGGCGGCGTCGGGCCCGTAGATCTCGGCCAGCAGCGTCGCCAGCACCGGCGGACCGGGCGGCACTTCAACCACCTTGATGCTGGTACCATCAGGGGCGCTGACGGCCTTGAGACGCTGCCGCAGATCGAGCGCGATATCATGGCTGGCGCGCTTGCGGTCGGACCGCGCGGCGAGATTGACCTGCAGTTCGCCCAGTTCCGGCCGCTCGCGCAGATAATAGTGCCGGACCAGGCCATTGAAATTGAACGGCGCCGGGGTGCCGGCATAGGACTGCACCGAGGTGATCTCGGGCAGGCCGCGGGCGACATCGGCGGCGGCAAACAGCGTCCGCTCGGTGTCTTCGAGGCTGGCCCCCTCGGGCAGATCGACGACCACCGCGATCTCGGATTTGTTGTCGAACGGCAGCAGCTTGACCGTGACGGATTTGGTGGCGAACAAGGTCATCGACAACAGGGTCGCGACCCCGACGCCGATCAGGAATATCCAGGCCGCGCGCTTGCTGGCGACGATCGGGGTTGCGAAGCGACGATAGATCCGCCCGAGCGCGCCTTCGTCGTGCGCGGCATGCGCTGTGCCCGCAACGTCGTCCTTCGGCGCCAGACGCAGCATCAGCCAGGGCGCCACCACCATCGCCACGAAGAACGAGAACAGCATCGCGGCGGACGCATTGGCCGGGATCGGCGCCATATACGGCCCATCAGCCCCGACACGAACAGCATCGGCAGCAGCGCGGCAACCACGGTCAGGGTCGCCACGATGGTCGGATTGCCGACCTCTGCAACGGCCTCGATGGTGGCCTGCAGCCGTGGCCGCCCATCCCGCATCCCCCAAT
>CAVPOL010000025.1:0-110780 GCA_963706975.1 uncultured Alphaproteobacteria bacterium | reverse complement strand
CCGAACCCGCCCGCCAATTCCGCTCTACGGCGAATACGAAGTCGTCGTGCTCGGTGGCGGACCCGCCGGCATCGCTGCGGCCGTGGCTGCGGCGCGCGCTGGCCGGCGCACGCTGCTGATCGAGCGCTACGGCTTTCTCGGCGGCATGGGCACCGCGGCGGGGGTGACGAACTTTTGCGGGCTGCATGCCAATGTGTTCGGCGAGATGCATCGGGTGGTGCAGGGCGTGGCCTCCGACCTCTTGGCAAGGATCGATCGGCTCGGCGGGCTCAATGCGCCGCATCTGGTCCTCGGCAAGATCCTGGCGCAGGCCTATGACACCGCGGCCTACAAGATCGCGGCCGACGACCTGCTGGCGGCCCATAAGGTCGACATTCTTTTTCATGCGCTCGGCGCCGGTGTCGTGATGCATGACGAGACGCCGCATCAACGCGCTGATGGTCGAGACCAAGGCCGGGCGGCAGGCGGTGCGGTCGGAGATCTTCATCGACTGCTCCGGCGACGGCGATCTCGCGGCCTGGGCCGGGGCGCGGTTCGAGGTCGGCGACAATGCCGGCAGCATGCTGTTCCCCTCGATGATGTTCCGGCTCAACGGCATCGATCCGGAAAAGGCCGGCGACGCCTGGCGGACCATTCCGGCCCTGATGGAAGCGGCCGAGGCCGCCGGCACCCATCATTTTCCGCGCAAGGCCGCGATCGTGCGGCCGCAGCGCTCGGCGATCGAATGGCGGGTCAATTTCACCCAGTTGTGCGCGCGAGGACGGCACCGCGATCAACGGGCTCGAGCCCGACGATCTCACGCGCGGTGAAATCGACGGCCGCCGCCAGGCCGTCGCCGCCTTCGATTTCCTGCGCACGGTGCCCGGCTTCGAAAAATCCTACATCGTCGACCTGCCGCCGCAGCTCGGCATCCGCGAAACCAGGCGCGTGGTCGGCGGCTATATGCTCAGTGGGCGACGACGTGCTCGGCTGCGCCTCGTTCGACGACAGCATCGGCGTCAACGGCTGGCCGATGGAATCCCATGTCGCCGGCGACGTCATCTTCAAGTTCCCGCCGATCCCGGAATTGCGTGGGTTCAACGAATTGCCCTATCGGATGCTGACCCCTGACGGTATCGACAATCTGCTGGTGGCCGGGCGCTGCGCCTCGATGACCCATGACGGCCAGTCGGCGGCGCGGGTCTCCGGCGCCTGTTTTGCCATGGGCGAGGCGGCGGGAACCGCCGCGGCGCTGGCGCTCGGCGGCAACACGATTCCGCGCGACATCGCGGTGGAAAAGCTGCAACAAGCCTTGAAACAGCAGGGCGCCTTCATCGGGCGAGACCAAGCCGTGCCGGAAGGGCTGTAGGCTCCGTCAGGTGCGCCGCCGGGTCGTAAGAGATAGAAAGACGGAGGGATGGGACTGATGACATATCGCGCGGCTCGCACGTGGCGGGCCTGATGGCTTTGACGGCGTGCGGGACCGCGTCCTCCGAGGAGCCGGGCCAGGAGCCGCTGAAGGCCAAAATCGGCGTGCTCAGGCTGTCGTCGTCGGCGCCGGTGTTCATCGCGCAGGACAAGGGCTATTTCAAAGAGGCCGGGCTCGATGTCGAGCTGAAATTCTTCGACGCGGCGCAACCGATCGCGGTGGCGACCGCTTCTGGCGATGTCGATTTCGGCGTCACCGCCTTCACCGCCGGGCTCTATAATCTCGCCGGCAAAAGCACGCTGAAAGTGATTGGCGGCATGAGCCGCGAAAGGGCCGGCTATCCGCTGATCGGCTATTTCGCCAGCAACAACGCCTATGCCGCCGGGCTGAAGAGCCCGAAGGATCTCGCCGGAAAGCGCATCGCGGTGACGCAGACCGGATCGAGCTTCCATTATTCGCTGGGCCTGCTCGCCGACAAATACGGCTTCAAGCTCGCCGATATCAAGGTGCTGCCGCTGCAGTCGCTCTCAAATGCCGCCGCCGCCCTCAAGGGCGAAACCGTCGACGCCGCTTTGCTGCCGGTCTCGACCGCGCGCAAGCTGATGGACGAAGGCGGCGCCAAGCTGCTGGGCTGGGTCGGCGACGAAACGCCGTGGCAGTTGGGCGCCGTGTTCGCCTCGCCGAAGACGGTTGGCAACAAGGCGCTGGTGACGAAGCTGCTGGCAGCGCTGACCCGCGCCGACCGCGAATATCACGATGTGATCCTGGCCTCGATCAAGGACGGCAAGGCTGATGTCAACGACAAGACAAAACCGCTGCTCGAGATCATCGCCAAATACACCAATCTCCCGGTCGAGCAGGTGGTCGGCAACTGCGCCTATATCGATCCCGACGGCAAGCTCGACGTCAAGAACGTCGCCAACCAGATCGAATGGCTGCAGGAGCAGGGATTTGTCGACAAGGGATTTGGGGTCGATGCGATCATCGCGAAGGACTTTGTGAAGGCGGATTGATGAAAGCCTAATCGCCGTCATTGCGAGCGCATGCGAAGCAATCGAGCTTCGCAATACAAAGGATTCAGCTGGATTGCTGCGTGCGCTTCGCTCCCGCAATGACGGCCTTTAGAGCTGAGGATCGTAACTGGACACTGCAATGGACCTGATCGCCGACCATATCAGCCACCGCTTCGGCGCGCTCGAGGTGCTCGACGACGTCTCGTTCACGGTGCGGTCGGGCGAGGTGGTCGCGATCGTCGGTCCCTCCGGCTGCGGCAAGAGCACGCTGCTGTCGATCCTGGGCGGGCTGCTGCAGCCAAGCTCGGGATGCGCGGAAATACGCGGCGCGCCGCCGCCGGACAGCCGCAACCCGCTGACGTTCGTGTTTCAGGATTTTGCCCTGCTGCCGTGGTGCACGGTCGCGGAGAATGTCGAATTCCCGCTGCTGCATACCGGTCTTTCCGACAATGAACGCCGCGCGGTGGTGGACGACGCCCTGCGACGCACCAGCCTGTCGGATTTCCGCGGCGCTTATCCGAAGCAGCTTTCCGGCGGCATGCGGCAGCGCGTCGGCATTGCGCGCGCGCTGGCGGTGCGGCCGGCGATCCTGTTGATGGACGAGCCGCTGTCGGCGCTGGATTCGCAGACCCGCGAACTCCTGATGGAAGATTTTATCCGGTTGCTCGCCGACGGCGCGATGGGCGCGGTCTATGTCACGCATAATCTGGAGGAGGCGGTGCGGATCGCCGACCGCATCGTGGTGCTGTCGCGGCGGCCCGGCCGCATCCGCGAGGTCGTCGACCATCCCGATGACGCGCAGCGAGCGCGGCGACATTCATGCCCGCGAAAAACTGCTGGCGCTGCAAGGCGAGCTGTGGTCGCTGATCCGCGAACAGGCGGTCGAAGCCGAGCGCGAGGTCCAGCATGCTTGACCGCGCCAAGGCGACCAGGGCTCGCCGCCGACGGACATGACCACCGAAGCACGGCCCGTCGCATTTCGCGGCGCGGGCTTTGCGCCGAGCGCCGGCCGCTATTCCGGCTGGATCGCATTGGTCGCTGGTGATCGGGTTCTGGCAGTTCGCCGGCAGCGCCGGCTGGGTCAATCCGCTGTTCCTGCCGCCGCCATCGGCGATTGGGCTGGCGATCTGGAAGCTCGCGATGTCAGGCGCGCTCTGGAATCACGTGTCGGCATCGGTGCTGCGAATAGGATCGGGCTGGATTCTCGGCACCGTCGCCGGCGTCGCCGTCGGCTTCGCGATCGGGCTTTCGAGTCTCGCGCGCGGCGTCGGCATCACCTTCATTTCGGCGCTGTTTCCGATTCCGAAGATCGCGCTGCTGCCGCTTTGATCCTGTGGCTCGGGATCGGCGAGGAGCCGAAAGTCGCCACCATCGCGCTCGCCGTGTTCTTCTCCACCGCGATCTCGGTCTATAGCGGCGTCGATGCGGTGCCGCGCAACCTGATCCGGATGGCGCAGAGTTTCGACGTGCCGTTCGTCTCGATCGTGCGCCGGGTGATCTGGCCGGGCGCGCTGCCCTCGATCCTCGCCGGCTTCCGCATCACCGCCTCGGTGGCGCTGCTGGTGGTGGTGAGCGCCGAAATGATCGGCGCCGAATTCGGCATCGGCGCGTTTGTCCTGCAGGCCGGCAATCTGATGCAGACCGATCAGTTGCTGGCGGGCGTCGTGATGCTGTCGCTGTTCGGGCTGGCGGTGGGCAAGCTGATCAATCTGCTGGAGACGCGGCTGCTGCACTGGCGGTGATACCAGCGTCATTCCGGCGATGGTGCGCAAGCACCAGACCCGGAACTTGCAGATCTCCGCTGCGCAATTGCGCACCGCAGTTCGTCGCTGCGCTCGCCCCGGAATGACGGCGTTAGCTCACGCATTCCCGCGGTCTTCCCGGAACAGATCCAGCTTCTGCTGCACCGGCCGGTCCGAGAAACTGAACAGCACCGAATCCTCGTCCGCCTCGTGGGTGACCCATTGCCAGCTCGGCACCACGAACAGATCGCGCGGGCCCCATTCAAAGGTCTGGTCGCCGATCCGGGTGCGGCCCTTGCCCTCGATCGCCGCGAATACGGTGGCATCGGTGGCGCGATAGCGCGCGGTCTTGAATCCCTTCGGCAACAGCTGAATGAACGTGCCGATGGTCGGCATCGCGAAATCGCCGGTCTCGGGATTGGAGAATTTCAGCTTCAACCCGTGGCAGGCATCCCACTCGTTGCGGGCCTTGGCCTGTTCCAGCGCCTCGCGGGTATGGCTGTAGGGATAGTTGAAGATCGGCGAGGTCTTCGAGCTGCGCTTGCCGTCGACCGGCAGCAGATTGTGGCCGTAGCGGCCGAAACTGTCGCCGGGCGGACGGGTGATCTTCTGCTGGTCTTCCTTGGAGTCTTCCGCAAAGGATGCATCGAAGAACTGCACCATCGGGATATCGAGCCCGTCGAGCCAGAACATCGGCTCCGAGGTCTCGTTGGCATGGTCGTGCCAGGTCATCGACGGCGTGATGACGAAATCGCCGGGCTCCATCGCGTGCGCTCGCCGTCGACGGCGGTCGTCGAGCCCTTGCCCTCGAGCACGAAGCGCAGCGCCGACTGGCTGTGCCGGTGCGCCGGCGCGATGTCGCCCGGGATCACCATCTGCACGCCGGCAAACAGCGAGGTCGTGACTCTTCGACTGCCCGCGCAGCCCGGGATTTTCCAGCACCAGCACCCGCCGGTCGGCTTCCTTGGCGGTGATCAGTTTGCCGGCTTCGGTCATGTAGTCGCGGATGGCGTCGAATTTCCACAGATGCGGCCGGCAGGCGCTCCTCGGCTCCGGCGTGATCAGGTCGCCCATCACGTTCCACAGCGCCGAGAGGTTCTCGCCGTCGATCTTCTTGTAGAACGCCTCGCGTTCCGGCGTCTTCTGTACGGCTTCCATGACGAGCCTCCCGTGGCGGTTCTTGTGGTTCTGTGTCTGATTGACAGCATACTTACAATATGGATAGCGTCAACGGCGCACTGCAACCGACAAGAAGATTTCAGGGAGGTTTCGATGAAGCTGCATGGCTATTTCCGCAGCAGCGCGTCCTACCGGGTCAGAATCGCGTTGAATCTGAAGGGGCTGGGCGCCGATCACCTCTCGCACCACCTTCGCAAGGGCGAACAGCGCGACCCCGCCTTTCTCGCCATCAACCCGCAGGGGCTGGTTCCCGCGCTGCAGGACGATGCCGGCGCGGTGCTGACCCAGTCGCTCGCCATCATCGAATGGCTGGAGGAGACCCATCCGCGCCGGCCTTGCTGCCAAGGGATCCGCTGCGCCGCGCCAAGGTGCGCGCCTTCGCGCAGGCGATCGCCTGCGATATCCATCCGGTGCAGAATCTGAAAGTGCTGGCGCGGCTGCGCGAACTCGGCCTGCCCGAGGAGCAGGTGACGGGCTGGGCGGCATGGGCCAACCGCGAGGGCCTAGCGGCCTGCGAAGCCCTGATCGCCAAAGAGCCTGGACCGTTCTGCTTCGGTGAGGCGCCGACCATGGCCGATCTCTGCCTGGTGCCGCAGCTGTTCAACGCAAGGCGCTTCGGCGTCGATGTATCGGCCTATCCGCGGCTGCTGCAGGCCGAAGCGGCGGCACAGGCCATCAAGGCGTTCGCGGACGCCGCTCCCGACAAGCAAGCCGATGCCGAGTAAGCCAGCTCCCATCACGATGGACGCGGTCTACACCGCGCCCGGCTATCTGTTCCGCCGGATGCAGCAGATCGCGGTGGCGATCTTCGTCGAGGAGTGCAAGGCGTACGACCTGACGCCGGTGCAATATGCGTCGCTGGTCGCGATCCGCACCCATCCCGGCATCGATGCGACGCGGCTTTCCGCCGTGATCGCGTTCGACCGCTCCACGCTCGGCAGCGTGATCGAGCGGCTGGAGGCCAAGGCCTATATCGAGCGCAAGCCTTCGCCCGGGGACAAGCGAACAAAGCTGCTCTATCTGACCAAATAGGGCGCCGCGCTGCTGCGCGAAATCATGCCCTCGGTCGAGCGCGCCCAGGCGCGGATGCTGCAGCCGCTGAAACCGGCCGACCGCAAGACGCTGCTGGCGCTGATGACGCAACTGGTCGATCTCAACAACGAGGCCTCGCGGGTGCCGTTGCGCGCCGAAGACGCGCTCGAACATCTCGGGAAATCGAGCTGATGGCGGCGGCGCGGACAAAGAGCCGGTCCTGATCGCGGGCGGCGGCATCGGCGGCCTTGCCGCGGCACTGGGCCTCGCGCAAAAAGGCATTGCGCTCGATCCTGCTGGAGAAGGCCTCGGCGCTCGGCGAGATCGGCGCCGGCATCCAGCTCGGCCCCAACGCCTTCCACGCCTTCGACTATCTCGGCGTCGGCGAGGCGGCGCGCAGCATGGCCGTCTATATCGACCAGATGCGGCTGATGGATGCGCTGACCGCGGAGGAGATCACCCATGTCGACCTTGGCGACGCCTTTCGCGCGCGTTTCAAAAATCCCTATGCCGTGGTGCATCGCGGCGACCTGCATGGCGTGTTCCTGAAGGCCTGCCAGGACCATGCGCTGATCGAATTGCGCGTCAGCTCCGAGGTGGTCGGCTACGACCAGGACGGCGCGTCGGTGACGGCGCGGCTGGCGTCCGGCGAGAACGTCACGGGATCGCTGCTGATCGGCGCCGACGGGCTGTGGTCGAACATCCGCAAATCGGTCGCTGCCGACGGACCGCCGCGTGTCTCAGGTCATTCCACCTATCGCTCGGTGATTCCGACCGAAGAAATGCCGGAAGATCTGCGCTGGAACGCGGCGACGCTGTGGGCCGGGCCGAAATGCCACATCGTGCATTATCCGCTGTCGGGCTGGAAGGTGTTCAATCTCGTCGTCACCTACCACAACCATGCGCCGGAGCCGGTCGCGGGCCAGAGCGTTTCCGACGACGAGGTGATGCGCGGCTTTGCCCATGTCCATGAGCGGGCGCAAAGACATCATCCGCCACGGCAAGAACTGGAAGCTCTGGGTGCTGTGCGACCGCGATCCGCTGGATCGCTGGATCGACGGCCGTGTCGTGCTGCTCGGCGACGCCGCGCACCCGACGCTGCAATATTTCGCGCAAGGCGCCTGCATGGCGCTGGAGGACGCGGTGTGCCTGTCGCACATGCTCGTCGCAATATCCGGACGATCACGCCGCCGCGCTGGAACGCTATCGTTCGCAGCGTTTCGAGCGCACCGCCCGCATCCAGCTGCAATCCCGCGCCATCGGCGAGCACATCTACCACCCCGACGGCGAACACGCCCGCCTCCGCAACGCCATCATGAGCGCGAAGACGTCGGAGGATTATTACCGCGATCTGAGTGGCTGTATGGCGGGACGGGGCTGACGGGGTAGACTACTCGTCATTGCGAGGAGCACTGACGAGCGATGCTCTTTGCGCCCCTCTCACGCGCCTCGCGTGCGAGAGGGTCTGGGGTGAGGCGTGGTCCGGCCTTTACCGATCGATAGTCACCGTCTATAGACCCCTCACCCAGCGCTTCTCACCGACCGCTCCGCGGCGGAGGGGTCCCGCGACCGAGTGCGACGCCGGAGCTGAAGCGTGCGTCTACATCTTCAACAGCGCCTGCCGGTCGATCTTCCCCGTGCCCGTCTTCGGCAACTCGTCGAGGAACCGCACCTCGCGCGGATATTTGTACGGCAGCAATTTTGCCTTCACGAAATCCTGCAGCATCTTCGTCGTCGCGTCCGCATCGAACGCCGCGCTCGTTCATCACCACCACCGCCTTCAGCGTCATCCGCCGGTCCGGCAATTCCGCCGCGAACACCGCGCATTCGCGCACGCCGGGATGCTCGGCGAGGCAGAGCTCGACTTCGAGCGGATAGACCCATTGGCCGGAGATCTTGATCAGATCGTCGGCGCGGCCGCGGAAGAAGTGGAAGCCTTCGGCGTCCCGGACAAAACGGTCGCCGGTGTAGATCCAGCCGCCCTCGCGGATGGTCTCGGCCGATTTGTCCGGCCGGTTCCAGTACAGCGGCGTCTTGGAATCGCCGCGCACCCACAGAATGCCCTCTTCGTTGTCGCCGACGTGGCGGCCGTCCTTGTCCTTCAGCTCGATTTCATAGCCGGGGACGCGCAGGCCGGCGGCGCCGAGTTTTTTCCTGTCCGGACGGTTGCTGAGATAGATGTGCAGCACCTCGGTCGATCCCAGCCCTTCGACGATCTCGAGGCCGGTGAGCGTCCTTCCAGCCATTGAAGACTTCGGCGGACAGCACCTCGGCGGCGGACAGCGCCATGCGCAGCGAGGAGAAATCCGTCGCCGCCGCGTTTCGGCCTTGGTCAGGGACGTATAGAGCGTCGGCAGGCCGAAGAACACGGAGGGCCGGAAACGTTCGATCGCGGCAAAAATCGCCGCCGGTTTGGGCTGGCCCGGCAGCAGCAGCGTTGTGGCGCCCGCCGGAGAACGGGAAGGTGATGGAGTTGCCGAACCCGTAGGCGAAGAAGATCTTCGGCACCGAGAAGCAGATGTCGTCGGGCGCAAGCTTCAGCACGTTGCGGGCGAAGGCGGCCTCGCTATAGGCCATGTCGTGCTGCAGATGGACGATGCCCTTGGGACGGCCGGTCGAGCCCGACGAATACATCCAGAACGCCATCTCGTTGCGGTCGTGTCGGCTTCCGCGAGATCGGCCGGAAGATGCCGGCAACCAGTTTTCGGCAACGATGGTATTGGCCACGGCTTGATCGCCGGCCGCGCCATTGACCACGATCAGCGTACGCAACGGCGTGTCCTTGCAGGCCTGCGCATCGAAGCGCGTGCAAAATTCGGCGTCGGCGACGGCAACGGATGGCGCCGGAATCGGCGAGATAAAACTGCAGCAGGTCCGGCGGCGTCAGCGTGTTGATCAACAGCGGCACGAAGCCCGCGCGCACCGCGCCGAAAAACGCCGCCGGATAGGCCGGGGTGTCGTCGAGGAACATCAGGATGCGGTCGCCGCGCGCAAGGCCGAGCGAGCACAAAGCCGTGGCCCCAGCGGCAGGCTTCGGCGCAGAGTTCGGCATAGCTGCGCGCCGCCCATCGGACCGATCAGCGCGGGCCGGTCCGCCGCGGCCGTTGGCCAGATTGTCGAACAGGATGCGGCTGGCATTATAGGTTCGCGGAATCGCAAAGCCGATTTCACGCGCGCCAGCGCTGTCCGGCGGCACCTGGTCGGCGATTTCGCGCGTCATCGGCGCCCGTGATGCCGACGCCTCGTAGCGCGCCATGAAGGCCGGCGACATCGCGCGCAGCCTGGTATCGTCGATGCGGCCCGAGCGGGTGATGTAGCTATAGGCAAAATCCATCAGGTCGAGCTTCATATGCTCGGGGAATTTCTCGTACCAGTCGGCGCTGGTGCGCGCCGCCTTAACCAGCTTCTGCACGATCGGCTTGCGCTCAGTCTGGTAGCGGTCGAGAGCAGCGGAAACATCCGTCTCCGCCTCCAGCGCCTTGACCAGCGCGATCGCATCCTCGATCGCAAGCCGGGTGCCCGAGCCGATCGAGAAATGCGCCGAATGCAGTGCGTCGCCGATCAGCACCATATTCCCAAACGACCAGCGTTCGTTCCAGATCCACGGAAAATTGCGCCACACCGATTTGTTCGACACCAGTGCGATGGCCGTCCAGCGTGGCGGCAAATACCTGCTCGCAGATCGCCTGCGATTGTTCGATGGTCTTGTCGGCGAAGCCGTAACGCTGCCAGGTCGCGGATCGCATTCGACCAGGAAGGTGCTCATGTCGGGCGAGTAGCGGTAATGGTGCGCATTGAAGGAGCCGAGGTCGGTCTCGACGAAAGTCTGCGACAGCGTCTCGAAGCGTTTTGAGGTGCCGTACCAGGCAAATTTGTTGGACGAATGCGACACCGATGCGCCGAATTCGTTTTCGAAAGTGCGGCGCACCAGCGAGTTCAGGCCGTCGGCCGCGACGATCAGGTCGTAACCCTTCAGCTCATCCATCGACTGGATCAGCGGTGTCGTAGCGCGGCGCGATGCCGACGGCGCGGACGCGCTGCCTGCAGGATGGTCAGCAGCTCGAGCCGGCCGATCGAGGAGAAACCGACGCCGTCGATCTCGACGCTTTCGCCGCGCAGATGCAGGGTGATGTTCTTCCAGCTCTCCATCCGCGGCGCGATGGCATCCACGGTGTCGGGATCGTCGGCGCGCAGGAATTCGAGCGCCTGTTCGGAGAACACCACGCCGAAGCCCCAGGTGGCGCCGGCGGGGTTCTGCTCGAACAGGTCGATCTGCGCCTCGGGATGACGCTTCTTCCAGAGATAGGCGAAGTAGAGACCTCCGGGGCCTCCGCCGATCACGGCGATACGCAAGCTCTCCTCCCTGATCGACAGTATACTGACAATTGGGGCTACACTAACGCTCGCCGGATGGCGACGCTACTGGAAATATTGGTCGGGCCTCGCCAGCGCGGCGGCAAGCAGCAGGAATGAAGGCATGCCAATCGGTCATTGCGCTGCGAACTGCGCCAGCACTTCCTTGCAGGCGGGCGAGATCGCGGCGGCCTGCGTCGCCAGGCATTGCATGATCCGGCCGCCGCCGGGCGCGACGCGCCGCAAAGCGTGCGAACGTCGCCGCTGCAGGCCGACCTCAGCACGAACAGTTCCTCGCGCGGCCGCATCGGTCGCAGCACCATTACGGTCGGCGCGGCGCTGCCGCAGCGGGAGCCGCTGCCGCGGCTGCGCCGTCGCGTGCGCCGCCGGCCGCCGGCGCGGCGCCGCCCTCCCTGGCCGCGTTGACGGCCTGCTCGCAGGGCGCCGAGACTTTTGCCTTGTTCTTTTCCAGGCATTGCAGCGCCGGCGCGCCGCCGGTCGGCACGCCGGCGCAGACCTTCTGATAGTCGGAGCGGCAGGCGGTGCGGATTGCCGTCACCTGCGCATTGCTGGCTTTCTCGGCTGGCGGTGCTGGCCGCCGCCTTGGGTGTCGCCGCCGGCGCCGCGGTTGCTGCGGCGGCTTCGCCGGTGCGGCCGCGGGAGCAGACCGGCCTTGGGCGCTGCCGGCGCCGCCGCCTTGCGCCGCGCGTTCACCGCGATCTGGCAGCCCGGCGAGAGGCTCGACATGTTTTTCTCCAGGCATTGCAGCGACGCCTCGCCGCCCGGCGGAATGCTGGCGCAATGGGCCTGATAATCCGCGCGGCACTCGGACCGGATGGCGTTGCGTTGCGCGTCGGTCGGCGCTTGCGAGAATGCCGGCGTCGCCACCATGAATATGGCGGTTACCGAGCATCGCTCCGTGTTTTAACGTGTTGATCATTTTAGGAAATCCTTATCGGTGTCGCGCGAGCCGCCGCTTCAATCGAAGTGAAATTCTGAATGAGATGGTGATCGATGAAATTTTGCAGGCCGCATCATTTTCGGTTTCGGGTTCCACTGCAAGAGGATTGTTGCTATTCATGAACGACGAAAATTTTCTTCAAGCCAAGTTTTCTGCAGGGCGAAACAAAATTGGGGCACGCGGATAATGCCGATGCATTCGCCAACATGCACCGGCCCGGGACGGCGACGTGCGGCAAGGAGGCACCAAGGCTTCGCGCTTGGTTTTCGCCATGTCCGCGTTCGTCGCTTTAGAGCGGCTGCGAACAGAATAGTTTTGTGCCGCCGCCGCCGCCGAAGGTGGATGTCGGCGTGCCCGTGCAGCGCGCCGTCACGCGCTATCTCGAAGCCACCGGCAACGCCGCGCCGATCAAGAACGTCGATCTGGTCGCGCGTGTGCAGGGCTTTCTGCAGTCGATCAATTATCAGGACGGTACCTTCGTGAAAGAAGGCACCACGCTGTTCACCATCGAGCCCGATACCTACAAGCTGAAACTGGAGCAGGCGCAGGCGGCCGAGGCCGGCGCGCAGGCGTCGCTGAGGCAGGCCGAAGCCGACTTCAAGCGGCAGTCGGAACTGGTGCAACGGCAGGCGGTTTCGCAGGCGACGTTGGATAATTCGACCTCCGCCCGCGACAACGCGCAGGCCAATCTGCAGCAGGCCCAGGTCAATACCAAAATCGCGGCGGTCAATTACGGCTATACCAATGTGACCGCGCCGTTCGACGGCATCGTCAGCGCGCATCTGGTCTCGGTCGGCGAACTCGTCGGCGCATCGTCGCCGACCCAGCTCGCCACCATCGTGGCGCTCGATCCGATCTATGTGAATTTCAACGTCAACGAACAGGATGTGCTGCAGATCAGGGAAGAGGCGCGGCGTCGGGGCCTGACGGTGGAAGAGCTCCGGCAATTGCCGGTCGAGGTCGAATTGCAGACCGAGACCGGCTACCCGCACAAGGGCAAGCTTGACTACATTTCGCCGACCGTCAATCAATCCACCGGAACGCTGGCGGTGCGCGGCGTGCTGCCGAACCCGGACCGCGTCGCTGCTGCCGGGATTTTTCGTGCGCGTTCGCGTTCCCATCGGCGAACCGGGCAATGCGCTGCTGGTGCCCGATGTCGCGCTGGGCAGCGACCAGGCCGGACGATACGTGCTGGTCGTCAATGGCGAAAATATCGTCGAGCAGCGCAAGGTCGTGACCGGACCGCTGCAAGGCGAGTTGCGCGTGATCGAAAGCGGACTGAAGCGGCGATGACCGTGTCGTCACCGCAGGATTGCTGCGCGCGATCCCCGGACAAAAAGTCGATCCGCAGCAGAAGACAGAAACATCGCCGGCGTCAGCCAAATAGGACCGGCCCATGATTTCGAAATTCTTCATCGAGCGGCCGGTTCTTTCCAACGTCATCGCGATCCTGATGGTCCTGATCGGCGGCGTCTGCCTGTTCCGCCTTGCCGTCGCGCAGTATCCCGATGTGGTGCCGCCGACGGTGCAGGTGACGACGCGCTATCCCGGCGCCAGCGCCAAGACCGTGATCGACACCGTGGCGCTGCCGATCGAGCAGCAGGTCAATGGCGTCGAGGACATGCTGTACATGCAGTCCTACAGCGGCGCCGACGGCACCTATTCGCTGACGGTGACGTTCAAGATCGGCACCGACCTGAATTTCGCGCAGGTGCTGGTGCAGAACCGGGTGTCGAGCGCGCTGTCGCAGCTGCCGCAGTCGGTGCAGAACCAGGGCGTCACCGTCCAGAAGAGGTCGACGGCGATCCTGCTGTTCGTGACGCTGACGTCGCCGAAGGCCACCTACGACAGCCTGTTCCTCTCCAACTACGCCACCATCAATATCAGGGACGAACTGTCGCGGGTGCCCGGCGTCGGCAATGTCACCGTGTTCGGCGCCGGCCAGTATTCGATGCGGGTCTGGCTCGATCCGAACAAGCTGCAGGTGCGCGGGCTGATGCCGCAGGATGTGATCCAGGCGATCCAGCAGCAGAGCCAGCAGGTCACCGCGGGCCAGATCGGCGCGCCGCCGACGCCCCCGGGACAGGCGTTCCAGTACACGCTAAACGTCAACGGCCGGCTCGACGACAAGAGCCAATTCGAAAACATCATCGTCAAGACCGGCAGCAGCGGCGATATCACGAGGGTGCGCGATATCGGCTGGGTCGAGCTCGGGGCGCAAACCTATAGCCAGGTATTCTCGCTCAACAACAAGCCTTCAGTCGGCATCGGCGTGTTCCAGTCGCCCGGCGCCAACGCGCTCGAGGTCGAGAAGGCGGTCGAGAAGAGGATGGCGGCGCTGGCGCTGCAGTTTCCGCAGGACATCCAGTACGCCACGCCGTTCGATACCACCAAATTCGTCTCGGAATCGATCAAGGAAGTCTACAAGACCCTGATCGAGGCCGGTCTCCTGGTGCTGGTCGTGATCCTGGTCTTCCTGCAGGACTGGCGCGCGATGCTGGTGCCGGCCACGACAGTGCCGGTGACGATCATCGGCGCCTTTGCCGCGATGGCGGCGCTCGGCTTCACCGTCAACATCTCGACGCTGTTTGCGATCGTGCTGGCGATCGGGATCGTGGTGGACGACGCCATCGTCGTGGTCGAAGGCGCGGCGCACAACATCGAGAAAGGTATGTCGGGCCATGACGCGGCGATCGCGGCGATGGATGCGCTGTTCGCGCCGATCGTCGGCATCACGCTGGTGCTGATCTCGGTGTTTTTGCCGGCGGCGTTCCTGCCGGGACTGACCGGCAAGATGTACTCGCAATTCGCGCTGGTGATCGCCGCCACCGCGCTGCTCAGCGCCATCAACGCCGCCACGCTGAAGCCGACGCAATGCGCGCTGTGGCTGCGCCGCCCGGTGCCGCCGGAACAGCGCAATTTCTTCTATCGCGGTTTCAATGCCGTCTATGACCGCGTCGAGCGGGGCTATGGCCGGCTGATCGGCCGGCTGGTCGCGCACAGCAATCTTTCGGTGATCGCGGCGCTGATCGTGATCGGCATCGCCGGCTACGGCCTGTCGCGGGTGCCGACCGGATTTATCCCGATCGAGGACCAGGGCTATTTGCTGGTGGCGGTGCAGTTGCCCGACGGCGCCTCGCTCGACCGCACCCAGAATGTGATGAAGCGGGTCAGTGAAATTGCCGGCAAGTCGCCGGGTGTCGATCAGGTGATCGGCATCGCCGGCATCTCCGCGCTCGACAACTCTTCCAGTCTCGCCAATGCCGGCGTCGCCTATCTGATCCTGAAGGAATGGAGCGCGCGCGGCCCGGGCGAGGACCTGCGCTCGCTGTTCACCGGATTGAACGAGAAGATGTCGGTCATCCAGGAAGCGCGAATTCTGGTGATCCCGCCGCCGCCAATCCAGGGCATCGGCAACGCCGCGGGTTTTGCCATGCAGGTGCAGTTGCGCGACGGCAATTCCGACTTCGGCAAGCTGCAGGCCATCGCCGGCGCCATGGTCGCCAACGCGCAGACGCAAAGCGCGCTGCAGCGCGTCAGTTCGTCGTTCCGCTCGATGGTGCCGCAGTTCGACGTCGAGGTCGACCGGATCAAGACCCAGACCCTGCATGTCACCACCGACCAGATCTTCTCGACGCTGTCTTCCTATCTGGGCTCGAGCTACGTCAACCAGTTCAACAAGTTCGGACGCACCTTCCAGGTCTACGCCCAGGCGGATGCGCAATACCGGCTGATCCCGCGGGACATCGAGAAGCTGATGGTGCGCAACAGCCAGGGCGACATGGTGCCGCTCGGCACGGTCGCGAAGATTACGCCGGCGGTCGGCCCGTCGCTGATCAGCCTTTACAATCTCTATCCGTCCGCGACGATCATCGGCCTGCCGGCCACCGGCTACAGCTCCGGTCAGTCGATGGCGCTGATGGAAGAGATCGCTGCAAAGACGCTGCCGCCGGGCACCGGCTTTGAGTGGACCGCGATGTCGTATCAGGAGAAGGTCGTCGGCGGCCAGATCTTCTTCGCCTTCGGCCTTGCGTTGCTGCTGGTCTACCTGGTGCTGGCCGCGACAATATGAAAGCTGGTACGCGCCGATCTCGGTAATCCTGGCGGTGCCGCTGTCACTGCTCGGCCCGATGTCGGTGCTGACGGCGCTTCGGATCGAGAACAACCTCTACACCCAGATCGGCATCATCCTCCTGATCGCGCTGTCGGCCAAGAACGCCATCCTGATCGTCGAGGTGGCGCTGGAGCTGCATGTGCGCGACCGCAAGCCGCTGATGGAATCCGCGGTCGAGGCGGCGCGGGCGCGCTTCCGCCCGATCCTGATGACGTCGTTCGCCTTCATCCTCGGCGTGGTGCCGCTGGTGCTGGCGACCGGCGCCGGCGCCAGCGCCCGCAAGTCGATCGGCATCACGGTATTTTCAGGCATGATCGCCTCGACCTGCCTCGCTGTGCTGTTCGTGCCGACGTTCTTCGTGGTGGTGCAGCGGTTCGAGAACTGGCTGGCGGGACGCAAGAGCGAAGCACCGGCGCCGGAAGCGGTGCCGCATGCGACGGGTGCGACGCACTAGGCCCCGTAGGGTGTAGGGTGGGCAAAGCGAAGCGTGCCCACCATTTCATGCAGCGCATTGTTTTGGTGGGCACGGCGCGAAGAGCGCCTTTGCCACCCTACGATCAGAGCTTCACCATCCGCTTGCCGCGGTTTTCGCCCGCCAAAAGTCCGATCAGCGCCTTCGGTGTATTTTCCAGGCCGTTGATGACGTCCTCCTGGACCTTCAGCTTGCCGGCGGCGACCCAGGACTGCAGGTCGGCTAGCGCCTCGTCGCGCTGATCCATAAAATCCATGACGATAAAACCCTGCATGACGAGCCGCTTCACCACGATCAGGCCGGGCACGCCGCGCGGGCCGTGCGCCGAGGGTACGCCGTCATATTGCGAGATCGCGCCGCAGCAGGCGATGCGGCCGCGGTTGTTCATCAGCGCGATGCAGGCCTCCAGAATGTCGCCGCCGACATTGTCGAAATAGACATCGATGCCCTTGGGCGCGGCGGCCCTCAGCGCCTTGAACACAGCGCCGTCCTTGTAGTCGACCGCGGCATCGAAGCCGAGCGTCGTTGACCAGCCAGTCGCACTTGTCCTTGCCGCCGGCGATGCCGATCGACGCGGCAGCCCTTTATTTTCGCGATCTGGCCGACGATCGATCCAACCGAGCCGGCCGCGGCCGAAACCACCACGGTCTCGCCGGCCTTCGGCTTGCCGATGTCGAGCAGCCCGAAATAGGCGGTCAGCCCGGCGATGCCGTAGACGCTGAGCAGATGCGTCATCGGCTCGATCTTCGGCATCTTGTTGAGATGCCTTGGCCGGCACGGCGGCATAATCCTGCCAGCCGGTATCGCCGAACACGATGTCGCCGGGCGCGAGGCCCGGGTCCTTCGACGACACCACCTCGGCGATGCCGCCGCCGGCCATCACCGTGTTGGCCTCGACCGCCGCGCGGTAGGTGGCGCCGTGCATCCAGGCCCGGTTGGCGGCGTCGAGCGAAATGTAGCGCACCCGCAGCAATGCCTCGCCGTCCTTCGGCTCGGGAACAGCGCCGTTGGACATTTTGAAATGTTCGGGCCCGAGTTTTCCGGTCGGTTTTTCGATCAGCAGTACCTGGCGATTGACTGACTGGTTCATGGCGTGTCTCCCTGACGTGGGGTTACCCAACTTATGAGTTGTGTTCGACGCTAGAGCAAATTCACCGTCATTGCGAGCGCAGCGAAGCAATCCAACTTCCTTGCGTATACAAAGCTGGATTGCTTCGTCGCTGCGCTCCTCGCGATGACGATCGGCCCTCAGAAAAAATTCAGATCTTCCACGCGGCCGCCGCGGGTGACGACGGCATATTCGATCGCGAGGAACAGTCCGCCGGCCACATAGATCTTTCGCCCCTGCGCGGCGGCGAGCGTCTGGCTCATCGCCACCGCATCCTCGATGGTCGCGGCAATCTGGATGTCGGCCTGCGGATTTGCCTTGCGCACCGCGCCCGCAATGGCTTCCGTGTCCGCGCCCTTGTGATGCGCCCGCGTACAGATGATCGTATCGAACGACGGCGCCAGCGCGCCCGCGATCTCGACGGCGTTCTTGTTCGCGGAAACGCCGGTCACGAGAATCCAGCCGTCCGCGCCATGGATGGCCCTGAGGCTGGCGAGCGATTGCCTGACGGCGTCGGGGGTGTGGCCGACGTCGATCACGGTGAGCGGCTGTTGCCGGATCATTTCGAGGCGGCCGGGCCAGCTTGTGCTCGCGCAGGCCCGATCTTGCGGCAGCTTCGATCCGCTCGGGGCGTTCGTCACGCCCAGCGCGTCGCAGCCAGAGCAGGAACAGGGTGACCGCGATGGCGGCGTTGCTGAGTTGAAAGCTGCCGAGCAGGTTCGTTTCGAGCGATCGGAAATCGATGGTCTGCAAAGCTGAAATCGAACCGCTGCCCGGATGCCGAGGCGGCTTCGCCGACGATTCCGATCTCGCCCGCGGACGAACAGTGACGTCACGTCGCGAAGAGCGGTTGTATTCGAGCAAATGCGGCCGCAGGGCGGTGCAATTCTCGCCATAGATGACGGTGCCGCCGGCCGCACAGGCGTCGCTCTTGTCGGAGGCGATCAATGGCAGGGAATGGCCGAGCAGCTCGACATGTTCGTAGTCGAGCGAGGTCACGCAGGTGACGAGCGCGCCGACAGGCGAACCGGATCGTAGCGCCCGCCGATGCCGGCTTCGAACACCGCGAATTCGCATTGCCGTTCCTGAAAATACAGACAGGCCAGCGCGAACAGGGCTTCGAATGCGCCGAATTGTTCGCCGCGCCGCGCCGCGATCCCGGCGATCATCAGCTTCGATCCGCGATGTCAGCCGCGCCAGATCGTCATCGCCGATGGGCTCGCCATCGACCACGACCCGCTCGTTGAAACGATAGAGATGCGGCGAGGTGAACAAACCCGTTCGCAGGCCACGGGCCCGGCCGATGGCGGCGCAGAACGCCGCCGTAGAACCCTTGCCATTCGAGCCCGTCACGACCACCGAGACGCGCTGCAGCCGTGCCCGATCGACGCCGAGGGCCGCCAGCAACTCGGCCATTCGCGCGAGGCAGACGCCGTCGCCATATTTCGGAAGGTCAAACACCAAACAATCCCATCGCGGAAAAGGTGTGGTGCCAGATCCTCAGGATCAGGTCGGGGCGGCCGGATTGCTCCAGCAGCCGGATCGATGGATTTGCATTTACCTCGATGATCTTCACCTTCGTAGAGTCATCCGTTGATGTCGGCAAACAGATCGACGGCGGCGACACGCAGCCCGAGCGCGCGCGCCGCCTTGTTCGCAAGCGCCAGTGCCGTCTCGGAAGCAAGGGCTTCCAGCGCCATGGTGCCGCCCGCGCTCAGGTTCATCCGCCCGGGAATCTCCCAGTGCTGGCCCTTCGGCAGCACCGCATCGAGCGTGGCTTCGCCGGTCAGGAAAACCGGCGACAGGCCGCGCGATCGCAAGGCATCGTTGTACGCGGTCAAGAGATCGCGGATCGAACTGACGCCGTCGCCCGGCAACGAAGGCGGATATTTTCGCGCGGTAAAGAGAATTTCGTCGCCGAGCAGGAAGACCCGGTATTCGTTGCCGGATACGATCGGCTGCATCAGGATCGCGTCGTAATATTGCGATACCTCTTCGAGATATCGAAGCAGCGACGGTACGTCGTGAACGGCTTGCGCGAAATCGCCGCGCGATCCGGTCAGGGGTTTGACGAAGGCCGTTCCGCCCAGCCCCCTGAAATGTGCCAGCGCATCGTCGCGCTCATGTCCGGCGGGACGATGGGCGCGATGGCGGTCATGCAGGAAAAAATATTCGCCGCCGAGCGTGGCTATCCCGGCGGCTTCCAGGATCCGGTTGGTGAAGAATTTGTCCGAGGCCAGCGTGGATGCGGTGGCATTGTTCTGCGGGTACCATGAACAGCGGCCGGCGCCGAAATGAATGCTCCTGTCTTTCGAACTGACGCTGAAGACCAGCCCGGTGCCGTCGTCGAGATCGGAAAAGGCGAGGCCGAATTCGGAACAGGCATAGGCCGCATAGACCGCTTGATCCGGATAGAAGCTCGGCTTTCCCGCTCGAAATTCGCTCAAGTCGCGCATGCAATTTCCGGCGATCTGCCATTCTGTTTTGATCAATTATCTCTTAACGAATTTTTCCTGCGCGCGGGGCAATTAACTGCTGCAGAGAGGCGCATTTCGGCAAGTTAATTGCGCCGGCAAAGCTCGCGCGAGGAAGATTTTCCGAACCGGCCTTCGGGATCGAAACGACTGCCTTTCCGGGTGCGCAATTGCATGGCAAGGCTGGTTGACTATTCAAAGTTTCAGCGTAGGTAAAACCCGAAATCCTCAATCGCTGCAGGGGTTTTTTGCTCCGGATTGATTGCTCCCGGAGCCAGGCAATTCGTTTGTCCCAAGTCAGGCCGTCAGGAAGAACCAAAACACATGAGCGCGTTCCATCGAGAGAAAGTTCTTTCTGTCCGGCACTGGACCGATACGCTTTTCAGCTTCACCGCCACGCGCAATTCCGGCTTTCGGTTCCAGAACGGGCAGTTCGCCATGATCGGGCTGGAGGTCGAGGGCCGTCCGCTGCTGCGCGCCTACTCGATGGCCAGCGCCAATCACGAGGAAGCGCTGGAATTCTTCTCGATCAAGGTCGCCGACGGGCCGCTGACCTCAAAACTGCAGAAGATCAGGGAAGGCGACACCATTCTGGTCGGCCGCAAGGCGACCGGCACGCTGGTATCGGACAATCTGATATCAGGAAAACGCCTGCTGCTGCTGTCGACCGGAACCGGGCTCGCCCCCTTCGCGAGCCTGATCAAGGACCCCGACGTCTACGACCGGTTCGAGAGCATCGTGCTGGTGCACGGCTGCCGCCAGGTCTCCGAACTCGCCTACGGCGAGGAGCTGGTTGCCAGACTGCGCGACGACGAATTGTTCGGGCCGCTGCTGACCGAGAAGCTCGTATATTACCCGACCGTGACGCGCGAGCCGTTCCGCAATCGCGGCCGCATCACCGACCTGATCACCTCGGAGCAATTGTTCAACGACATCGGCCAGCCGCCGCTCGACATCGAGACCGACCGCATCATGATGTGCGGCAGCCCGGGGATGCTGGAAGAATTGCGGACGATGTTCGAGGCGCGCGGCTTCCTCGAAGGCAGCCACAGCGAACCCGGCCATTTCGTCATCGAGAAGGCGTTCGTGGAGCGGTAGGGGTCGGTTGGCGGAGCGATGATTCCATCATCCGTCGTCCCGGCGTTGAGCCGGGACCCATAGCCACCGCTGTCGATCGTTACCGAAGGCGTCTGCCTCCTCGACAGGATCGAAACGCCGCAGCGTACGGGTTCCGGCGTTTGCCGGGACGCGCGGCCCTTACGCCAACGCAACGATGGGGGAGCGTCCAAACCTTTTCCGCAATCGATTATCCCGGCCACGGCAAACCCGCCTTCGCCACCGGCCATGCCTGCGCCAACCAAGTGCCTCCACCCGACGCAGTTGGCAATGCGCTGCGCGCGCGTGCGCGGTTTCGCTGCAGTGCGAAAGGAGCGCCGTAACCAACGGGACGCATTGAAACCTCGCCGGAGGATTCGGTAGCCTGCCGCGAAACGCTCCGGCGTCATATCCGTAACCTGTAACGCCGGATATCGTGTACAGCAGGTTGGACTAAGATTCAAGGCCGGCAAGAACAAGATGGCACACGCTGCCCGAGGGGTCCCATGGAAACGCTGATGCTTCCGTTTTCGCCGCGCTACATCGTTCTGACGATCTGCGCGGTCGTCACGCTGTTGCTGCTCTCGATCGGGATAATCGATCAAAATCTCAAGGTGTGGGAAGTGGTCGCCATTCCTATCCTGATCTTCGGCTCCCTCACGGCAATAGGCATTCGCGATCTCACCCAGAAGAACCACGCGGTTCTGCGCAACTATCCGATTTCGGCGCATATCCGTTTCCTGCTGGAAGAGATCCGGCCGGAGATGCGGCAGTATTTCTTCGAGAGCGAGAAGGACGGCATGCCGTTTTCCCGCGACACCCGGGCCGTGATCTATCAGCGCGCCAAGATGGTGCTCGACAAGCGGCCGTTCGGAACGCAGGAGGACGTCTACAGGGAGGGCTATGAATGGATGCACCATTCGATGGCACCCAAGGTGCACAGCGGCGGAAAATTCCGCGTCAGCATCGGCGGTCCGGATTGCACCAGGCCGTATTCGGCCTCGGTGTTCAATATCTCGGCGATGAGCTTTGGCGCGCTCAGTCCCAACGCGGTGCGGGCGCTGAATGCCGGCGCCAAGAAGGGCGACTTCGCGCATGACACCGGCGAGGGCGGCGTCAGTCCCTATCATCGCGAGCACGGCGGCGACATCATCTGGGAGATCGGCTCCGGCTATTTCGGCTGCCGCAACCGCGACGGCAGCTTCAATCCCGAATTGTTCGCCAAGGTCGCCGCCGACGACCAGATCAAGATGGTCGAACTGAAGGTCAGCCAGGGCGCCAAGCCGGGACATGGCGGCGTGCTGCCGGCGGCCAAGGTTTCGGAAGAGATTTCGCTGATCCGCGGCGTTCCCATGGGCGAAGACTGCATCTCGCCGGCGACGCATCGCGCGTTTTCGACTCCGCTGGAGATGATGGCCTTCATCGGCGAGATGCGGCGGCTGTCCGGCGGCAAGCCGGCCGGCTTCAAGCTGTGCATCGGCCATCCCTGGGAGTTTCTGGCGATCTGCAAGGCGATGCTGCAGACCGGGATCTATCCCGACTTCATCGTGGTCGACGGCAATGAAGGCGGCACCGGCGCTGCTCCCCTGGAATTCATGGACCATCTCGGCATGCCGATGCGCGAGGGCGTCAACTTCGTGCACAACGCGCTGGTCGGCATCAACGCCCGCGACCGCATCCGGGTCGGCGCCGCCGGCAAGATTGCGACGGCCTTCGACATGGCGCGCGCGATGGCGATCGGCGCCGACTGGTGCAATTCGGCGCGCGGCTTCATGTTCGCGCTGGGCTGCATCCAGTCGCTGAGCTGCCACACCGACCGCTGCCCGACAGGGGTGACCACACAGGATCCCTCGCGCCAGAGGGCGCTGGTGGTGCCGCACAAGACCGATCGCGTCTACAATTACCATCACGCGACCCTGCACGCGCTGGCGGAATTGCTGGCCGCCGCCGGCCTCGAACATCCGCAGCAATTGCTGCCGATCCATTTTTCAAAGCGAAGCTCCGCCACCGAAGTGATGTCGTTCGCAAAACTCTATCCGTCGCTGCGCCCGGGCGAACTGATCGACGGCACCAGCGATCCTCGCTTCCGCGAGGCCTGGGCGATGGCGCGCGCGGAGTCGTTTGCGCCGGCGGGGTAGGACGCGAAATTTGAGCAGGCGGTTCGGCGAGTTCGATCCACCTCTCCCTTAGGGAGAGGTCGGCGCGAAGCGCCGGGTAAGGGGTTAAGCCCTATCGATAGACCGTAACCTCTCACCCACCGCCGTTGCTGCGGCTGTTAAAACTCCCCGTGAAAACGCCCCGAGAACACCTGCACCGGCCCGCGGTCGGCGTTGTAGGCGGGGTTGATGATCAGCTGGTAATCGGCGGTCAGCGTCAGCTGTTTGGTGAGCGCGTAGGCATAATAGGTCTCGAGGACCCGCTCGCGCCGGTAGTTCAGCGCGCCGTCGCCGATCAGGGGGCCGAGCCCGCCGGCGGCGATGAAGTCGCGATGATCTTGGGACAGGGCGTTGATCGCGCCGCCGATGCCGATGACGTCGTCGGGGCGGCCCCATTTGGTGCCCTTGATCGACAAACCGAGCGAGAGCGAGGCGTCGATATCGGTGAAGGCCATGATCTCGCTCTTGCCGTTGTTCCAGCTCCAGCGGCCGAACATCCCGAAATCATCGGCCAATGCCTGTTCGAGACTGACGACGTAGCCATATTTGATGCGGCCCCTGCGGGTCTGGGCAATATCGAGATTGAGCGCCGGATTGTTCAGGGTATCGCGGTAGCTGCCGGAAAAGGCGCTGTTGAGCCAGGCGATGGTACGCAGTTTTCCCGGTTGCGAGAACAGCGAATAGCGGGTTTCCAGCTCCAGCGCGTAGGTGCCGCGTTCGAACACCTTGGTATCGAAAGCGTTCGAATTGGAGACCGCCGGCATCAGGAAATAGCCGGCACGCAACGCCCATTGCTTCTGGTTGAACTCCGCCGTGGCGCCATAGGTGAGGCCGACCTTGTCGGCTGAATAATCGAATGCGCCCGGTGCCCACATCGACCAGTTCATGAAATCCTTGCGGGTGTCCTTGGCATAGGCGTTGCCGTCGAAAACATCGAGCACGGCGAATTTTCCGGCCTGGAGCGTCAGTCTGGAGACGTCGACCTTGCCCGCGAGCTGGGTCAATCCGCTGGCCAGTTCTTCCTGCTCGCCGCCAAATCCGAAGGTCTGGCGCAGGAACAGCCGTGAGGTGTTGTAATGCGGATAGGGGAAGTTGGACTTTTGCGCCTCGCCGTTGGTAAATCCGGCGATGCCGACGGTGTTGCTCAAGCCGAAGCCCTGCAGCAGTTCGGGATTGTAATAGACTTCGCCGCCTTCCCAGAGCCGGGCATTGAGATAAAGGCCGTTGCTCCAGGTCGCCTGCGCCTGCCGCGCGGGTGTCAGGCTGTTGGTGCCGGTATAGGGCGCGCGGAAGCCGGGATAGCCTTGCGGCAGATAGGTGGTCTGGCCGTGAATTTCCCAGCGGTCGGATTCTGGATCGCTCCACGACGTCTTCGGCGAGAAATGCCGGCGATCCCGGCCAGTCGATCTTGCGGTTGAGACCGACGCGGACCGACTGGAATTCCAGCGACGACGAATATTGCGTGCCGGACGCCAGCCGGACATTGGCGTGTTCGAACCGGTTGTAGAGATATTCCAGCCGCGCGGTCCAATGCGGCGCGAAGGCATATTCGACGCCGGCGCCGGCAGCCCAGCCGCGCCGGACGCTGAGATGCTTCTCCTCGTCGCCGATAGGTCGGCGAATTGATAAAGCGTCTCGCCAGCATAGGCAAAGCCGCCGGTGGCATAGAGCAGCCAGTGGCCGGAGCGTAACCGAGGCGGCCGCGCACGGTGCCGACATAGTTCAATTGCTCGACGACGCTGGACGCCGGCGTCGCCAGCAAGGCGACGATCGAATTCGAGGTCAGATAATTCGGAAAGGTGAGATCGGCTTCGACGCCGAACAGCAGCCCGGAGGGCAGGCGAACATTGTAGCCGGCCTGAACGCCGCCGATCATGCCGGCGATGGCGCTGGGGCTTTGCGGTGGTGTGTCAGGAAGGGATCGGTGAGCACGGCGTTGGATCGCGCCGCCGCCATAGCCGGCATGCGCGCCGATATAAAACCCGGTCCAGTCGAAGATCGGCTGAAGCCGGCGCGGCCTTGACTGGGCATCCTGACATCGGCGGCGCGCGCCGCACCATGCAGCGCAAACAGGCCGAGCGCCACGCCCGCAACGAGAGTTTTCCGCGATCGGCGGCCTCGGTTCATGGTGAGCTCCAGCGCACGCATTCCAGCAGTTCTCTTCCGCTACCACTGCAAATTTGCCGGCGTGCTGCCACCAAGGAAATCAAACGACATCGTCGGCCCCGCCCTATCGTCCCGCCTTGCGCTGCCCGACCTATCGAAACCGGACCAAGCACCATCCATTAGCGATCTCTATTGCGATTAATTCGCAATAGCAACAAGGATTGGAGGCTATACTGCAAAATGGCATCAACGCGTGACGCGTGTGCAACACTATGAGGTCGGCTCGGTCCCAAAAAGTTGACCCGCCCGGGGGGACAAACCGGGCGGGTCAGAGTACGGCACGGGGTGGATGAGGCGCCCGTGCCGGACGCAGGATCCACGGTCAAGGCGCTCCAGAGCGAACACGCCTCGGAAAGAAATTCACGCCGATCAAGAAGTTGCAGGTACGAACGCGGCCCATGTAGTAGCCGTAGGCGTCGTACTGGCGGACCCAGCCGCAGTGGCGATAGCCGTAGCCGTAGTTGTTGGTGCTGGCGGCGATCGCGGTACCGACGACGGCGGCGCCGAAGATGGCCGGACCGACCCAATACGGCTTGGCCTGAGCCTGGGTGGTGGTGGAAGCGATGCTGCCGGTAACGGCAAGGGCAGCGACGGCGAGAGCGGCAAGTTTGGTCTTGATCGACATGGGAAACTCCATCCGGTTGAGTGCGGTACCGTTGTGGTCCGCGTGCCAGTTGGACGGAGGCTCTTCGAATCCGGTTCGAGCCACCCCTCATTAACTCGGGGTAATGATTATTTTTTAGTTATTACAATGAGTTATGCTGAGATGGGGTCAGGTTGAGGCGCGCCGCAGCATCGCGCCCGGACACGAGACAGCACAAGTCCTGCAAGTCGGAGCCTTCCTTTGCATGGGCTCGTTTTCAAGATTTTGCTCCGGGAGAAGGCTCCGGGTTTTTCGGACCTTTCGTCAGGGTCGCCGGGTCGAAACTGTCGACATCCGCCAGCAACTCGCAAAATGCCCGCGCGCCGTGCTCGATCAACATCTCGCCCTTTTCCGCCGAAGCCTGGGTCGCATCCCCGACCGCGCCCGAGGGATGAAGATCCTGCGCCTGCCAGGCGAACGGCACCGGCCGATGCGCCGAAAGCCAGCGATATTGCTTCTCCATCGCGATACTGCTCGCGCGAAAATCCGATATCGCCTGTTGGCGCACCTGCTCGGGATACCTTGCCAGCATGATCGAAGTTTCGACCGCGCCGCCGTGGATGCCGTGGCGCAGTTCTTCCGCCGGGAACAATCCCTCCGGCGCGCCGAAGCGCGACCAGTTCGTGGTGACCGCGAGCAGCCCGTGATGCGCGCGCAGATCCTGCGCAACCAGGCTCATCGCCGCGCTGTTGCCGCCATGGCTGGTGACCATCACCAGCTTCCGGACGCCGGCGCGCGCCACGCTTTCACCGAGTTGCATCCAGGTCCTGAGCGCCACCTCGGTCGGCAGCGTCAGGGTACCCGGATAATCGATATGTTCGGTCGATATTCCGACCGGCTGAATTGGAAAAAACGTCGCGGGAATATCCGGCTGCAGCAGTTCGCGAACGCGTGCCAGATAGGCCTCCGCGATCAGGACGTCGGTTGCGAGCGGCAAATGCGGACCGTGCTGCTCGGTCGCCGCCAGCGGCAACACCGCGATCCACCGCGCCGTCCCGGTGCGTTCGACGACAGGAAAGCTGATATCGGTCCAGTCGCGGGGAGGGGCGGTGGCAGCCATCGATCGAAACGTTTCTTTGGATGGATTTGCAGGGTAGTTTATGGCTTCAGTCCGGGGACGAAACAACGCCCCCTTTGCTTCCCATCATGGGCCAGAACGATCGACGGAGTCCAATCATGAACCCGGTGCATTTGCTGCGAGCGTTAACCGCGGGGCTCGCGGCCTGCCTGGCGGCATTCGCGCCCGCAAGCGCCGAGACCACGCTGGACAAGGTCTCGTTCGGAACCAACTGGGTGGCCGAGGCCGAGCATGGCGGCTTCTTCCAGGCGGTGGCCGACGGCACCTACAAGAAATACGGGCTCGACGTCACCATCGTGCCGGGCGGCCCCAACGACAACAACCGCATGCTGCTGATCTCGGGCAAGCTCGACTTCTTCATGGCCGCCAATACGCTGATGTCGTTCGATGCGGTCGCCAACAATGTGCCGGTGGTCGCGGTCGCCGCCATCTTCCAGAAGGATCCGCAGGTCTTCCTCACCCATCCCGATTCGAAGGTGACAAAACTCGAGGAACTCAAGCCGCTGACATTGTTCGTGTCCAAGGAGGGAATGTCGGGCTATTTTCAGTGGCTGAAGTCGGAATACGGGTTCAGCGAGCAGAAGGTCAGGCCCTACACCTTCAACCCGCAGCCGTTCATCGCCAACCCCAAAAGCGCGATGCAGGGCTATGTCACCTCGGAGCCTTACGCGGTCGAAAAGGCCGCCAAGTTCAAGCCGGGGATCATCCTGTTGGCGGATTACGGCTTCAACACCTACTCGACCCTGATCGAAACCCGCCGCGATCTGATCGACAGGAAGCCGGATCTGGTGCAGCGCTTCGTCGATGCCTCCGCCATCGGCTGGTACAATTATCTGTACGGCGACAATTCCGCCGGCAATGCCATGATCAAGAAGCTCAATCCGGAAATGACCGACGAGTTGCTGGCCTATTCCACCGACAAGATGAAGGAATTCGGCATCGTCGATTCCGGCGACACGCTGAAGGATGGCATCGGCGCCATGACCGACGAACGGATGGGCAGCTTCTTTGACAAGATGGTGCGGGCCGGCGTGGTCCGCCGCGACATCGATTTCCGCAAGGCCTATACGCTGCGTTTCGCCAACCGGGGCGTCGGCCTCGACCTGCGGCCGAAGAAATAACCTGGTAATGGCCGGGCCCGCAGTGGAAGTCGATTCTGCGCAGGCGGGCCTCGCGGTGAGCCTGCGCGGCGTCACCAAGGTCTATGACAGCGGTGTGGCGGCGCTGGGGCCACTCGACCTCGACGTGCGCAGGGGCGAGTTCGTGTCGCTGCTCGGGCCATCCGGCTGCGGCAAGTCGACGGCGTTGCGGCTGATCGCGGGACTCGCCACGCCGACTTCCGGCCGCGTCGGCGTCGGGGCGTCCGCAAGCGGGACCGGCGCCAGTCATTCCATCGGCTTCGTGTTTCAGGAGCCGACGCTGATGCCGTGGACCAATGTGCGGGAAAATGTCCGGCTGCCGCTGAAATTGTCCCGGGTCTCGTCGGCGGAATCGAACGCGCGCGTCGGCGAGGCGCTGGCCCAGGTCGGGCTTGGCGAATTCGCCGACGCTTTCCCACGCGAATTGTCCGGCGGCATGAAGATGCGGGTCTCGCTGGCGCGCGCGCTGGTGACCGATCCCGACATCCTGCTGATGGATGAGCCGTTCGCAGCGCTCGACGATATCACGCGTTTCAGGCTCAACAACGATCTGCTGGCGCTGTGGCGCAATCTGCGCAAGACCGTCATCTTCGTCACCCATTCGGTATTCGAGTCGGTGTATCTGTCGCAGCGCGTGATCGTGATGACGCGCGCGCCCCGGCCGCATCGGCGCCGAGTTTCGCATCGATGCGACGGAGCCGCGGGGCGAGGATTTTCGCACATCGAGCGAATATGCCGGCCATTGCCGCATCGTCTCGAACGCGCTGGCACCGGCCTATTCGGGGCGGGACGTCGCATGAGTTCGCCAAGGGCCGCGAAAAGGGCCGCGACCAACGGCAACACCGGCTCGGCGCTGCTCCGGATCCTGCTGCCGGTCGTCCTGCTCGCCGCCGGCCTCGCGCTCTGGGAGTATCTGGTCTGGCGCAACCAGATCCCGCCCTACGTGCTGCCGGGCCCCTTGCTGATCTTCCGCACCTTGGTGGCGGATTGGCCGGTGCTGTCGGAATCGCTCGTGACCACGCTGGTGACCACGCTGGAGGGATTTATCGCCGCCGCCGTCGGCGGCGTCGCGCTGGCGCTGTTGTTCAATCAGTCGAAGTGGCTGGAATATTCGCTGTTTCCCTATGCCGTGATCCTGCAGGTGACGCCGGTGATCGCGATCGCTCCGCTGCTCCTGATCTACCTGCCGCAGCAGACGGCGGTCGTCGCCTGCGCCTGGATCGTCGCGTTCTTTCCGGTGCTGTCCAACACCACGCTCGGCCTCAATTCGGTGGACCGCAATCTGGCGGGGCTATTCCAGCTCTACGGCGCCTCCCGCCTGCAGACGCTGGCCTATCTCAAATTGCCGGCGGCGCTGCCGTTCATCCTCGGCGGATTGCGGATCGCCGGCGGGCTGTCGCTGATCGGCGCGGTCGTCGCCGAGATCGCGGCGGGTTCTGCAGGCGCCGGTTCCGGCCTTGCCTACCGGATCGCGGAATCCGGTTATCGCCTCAACATCCCCCGGATGTTCGCCGCCCTGCTGTTGCTCTCGGCGGCCGGGATTGTCATTTATGCGGCTCTGGCGTTAACCTCGCATCTGGCGCTGCGGCGCTGGCACGAGAGTGCGCTTGGAAAGGAAAACTGATGGCTGGCGGTACTATTTCTTCGGAAAAGATCGATTTGCTGATCTACGGGCCGGGCCGGCCGATCCTCCAGAACGGTTTTTCCGACCAGTTCGTGCTTCACGCGGCCGAGACCAAGCACGACCTCGAACGGCTGACCGGAGTCGCGGAGAAGATCCGCGGCATCGCGGTGACCTACCACACCGTGCATGCCGACAAATCAGCGCTGGCGACGTTTCCAAAACTCGAGATCGTGGCTTCGTTCGGCGTTGGCTACGATCACGTCGATTCCACCTATGCCCGCGAAAACAATGTGGTCGTCACCAACACACCCGACGTGCTGACCGAGGAGGTCGCCGACGTCGCGATGGGCCTTCTGATCGCGACGCTGCGCGAATTCGTCAAGGCCGACCGCTATCTGCGCTCCGGCCTCTGGACCACCCAAAACTATCCGCTCAGTGTCGGCTCGCTGCGCGACCGCAAGGTCGGCATCGTCGGCATGGGCCGGATCGGCCAGGCGATCGGTCGAAGGCTGGAGGCCTCGCGCGTTCCCGTGGTCTATCATTCGCGCAAGCCGAACGCGGGCGTCGCCTACCAGCATTATCCCGATCTGATCGAGATGGCAAAGGCGGTCGATACGTTGATCGTGATCGTCCCCGGCGGCGCCGCGACCGCCAATTTGATCAATGCCGATGTGTTGAAGGCGCTCGGACCGCGCGGCGTCGTCATCAACGTGGCGCGCGGCTCGGTGGTCGACGAGCCGGCGCTGGTGGCGGCATTGAAGTCGGGCACCATCCTCGCCGCCGGGCTCGACGTGTTCGCCAAGGAGCCGGCGGTGCCGGATGAACTGCGCGCCATGCAAAATGTCGTGTTGCTGCCACATATCGGCTCGGCTTCGGTGGTAACGCGAAACGCGATGGATCAACTCGTGGTCGACAATCTCAAGGCCTGGTTCGCCGGCAAGCCGCCGCTGACGCCGGTGCCGGAGACGCCCGTGAAGGGCCGCTGATGCGCGCGCGCCGCACTTGCCTCGCGCTTGCGGCGCTGCTGGCTGCGGTCGTCTGCGCGCCGCCGGCCCGGTCGCAGGATGCCTCGACCCTGAAAAAGGAAATGATCGGCCAGTGGGAGCTCTCGACCACCGAGCGCAGCAAGACCTGCGTCGTCACCCTGAAGGGCGATACCTCGCCGCAGGGCATGAAGCTCGAGCTGGAGCGCGGCTGCGCCGCGGCGCTGCCTTTCACGAAGGAGATCACCGCCTGGAGCATCAAGGGGCTCGGCGACATCGTGCGCCTTCAGGATAACGCTGGGGGGGCTGTAATCGACTTCACCGAAGTCGAGAGCGGGATTTTCGAGGGCCTGCGGCAGGGCGAGGGCGTCTACATCCTGCAGAATCTCGCCGCCGCGCGCTCATTGGCCAAATCGATGGACCAGATGATCGGCGACTGGGCGATGGTACGCCGCAATGGCGCAGTGGTTTGCGGCCTGACGCTGACCAACACCGAGGCCAGCGACGATAATTTCCAGGTGTTTCTCAAGGCGAAATGCGATCCTGCGATCGCGGCCTTTGCGCCGAACCAATGGCGGCTGGACCGCGGCCAGATGGTGCTGATGTCGGCCAAGGGCGAAATCTGGCAATTCGAGGCCGACGACAATGCGCAGTGGCGGCGGGTGCCCGACAGCGCCGACCCCCTGATCATGCTGCGGCAGTAGCCCAACGAGGTGGTCGTTGCGGATTCGATGGGTCGAGTGTCTGTTGGTGGTCGCAGCGACCGGGGCGACATATCTGGCAGCTGAAGCGGCGTTCTGTCGGTTCGGCTTGCGCTATGTTCCGCTTCGCCTCCAGGCGTATCTGCCCGACGAAGTTCGTCCCTTCGCGCAGTCGTCGAAGTCAGGCGTGCTGCCGCAGGCCCCTGTGCTGCTGCTCGGCGATTCCTATGCCCAGGGCTATGGTGATTGGCTGCTCGAGGCAGACCCGAACCGCAACAGCCCTTTCCATTCGGCGCATGTCATCCAGGCACTGAGCGGACGAGATGTGGTGACGCTGGGAGCGTCGGGTGCCGGCAGCGCCGAAGGTATCGCGGCCCTTCCAGCGATTGCCTATGAAGAGGCGAAGCGCGCCTTTTATCTGCGCCTGCCAAAGCCGCATATTGCGGTCGTCTATTTTTATGAAGGCAACGACCTCAACAACAATATGACTTTCTTGGAGCGCCGGGTCGACCAATCAGATGCGGGCGGGCTTGCCGAACAGATCGATCGTTCGCTGATGGCCTACCCTGCGGCATTGCCCAGGTCCGCAGTTCGCCTGGAAATTTTTCCCCTGCTGCGCTTTTGCCTGCGCATGGCGCAACGCATCTACAGCGAACGAACCTCCAGCCTGGTAACGCAGGAAGACGAGTCTGCTGGCGCACCGAATGCCGGGGGCGATCCGCCCAATGTCATCGAGGTGGCGGGTCAGCCGGTGCAATTGCCGTCCAACCTGCAATCGCCGTCGCTGGAGCTGACGCGTCAGGAAATCGGACGTGCGGTGCTGGTGTATGAACGCTCGCTTGGCTTTCTACGCAGGCTTCTGCCCGAGACGCCCATCCTCGTGGTCTATCTCCCTTCTCCCTTATTGGCCTATCGGTCGATTGGGACGGAAGTGTCAATCCAGCCCTACGCCGAGGGCCGGGCGACCCGCTATCCGTCGACGCAGGTGACGCTGGCCAGCAGCGCCATTTGCGAACTGATCCGAACCGCGACCATTGCAGACGGCGCGGGCTTCCTCGATCTGCGCCCCGCCGTGCGTGTCGCCGGCGCCCACGACATGCTGCACGGCCCGCGCGATTTCAAGCATTTCAATCGAAAGGGGATGGAAGTGCTGGGCCAGGCCGTGGCGGCGCGCATCGGCCGTCCGCTGGAGCCAGAACCATGCGCACCGAACGGGGATTGAACGATGGACGAGGCCGGAAAATTTTTGCAAGTTTCCGGCAGGTTCCATGTCGATCCGCCGCCCTCCGGTTCGTCTCAATCCAATAGCGAGACAGTTTTGCGGGCTTGGGGCCCGCGGCTCGCCTCAGAAGGAGATTTTGCATGCGTTTCATGTCTTTCGTCACCTCCGCCCACACCGGGATGCCGACGCCTGAACTGATGGAGGCGATGGGGAAGCTTGCCGACCGGGAGATCAAGGCCGGCCGCATGATCGATATGGGCGGGCTGATGCCGCTCGCTACCGGCGCGCAGGTGCGCATCAAGGACGGCGAACTCAGCGTGGTCGACGGTCCTTTCGTCGAAGCCAAGGAAGTCATCGGCGGCTACGCAATTTTCGAGTTCCGCAACAAGGAGGAGGCGCTGGCCTCGGCGGTCGAGTTCATGCAACTGCACAAACAGCACATGCCGGGCTGGGAGGGGACCTGCGAGGTTCGCGCGATGGCCGGGCCGGAAGAGACAGGGTGTCAGGCCGCTCAGGTTGATGCGCTCGTCCGCGCTTGATGTGCACGTCCGAAAAATCCAGCCGGCGGCCATGACGGCCGCCGGCGTCGAACGCACCATCCTCGCGGTGTGGCGGATCGAGCAGCCGCGGCTGATCACCAGCCTCGCGCGGATGCTGCGTGACGTGCCGCTGGCCGAGGACCTGACGCAGGAAGCCCTGCTGGCCGCGCTGGAGCATTGGCCGGCCTCCGGCGTGCCCGAAAATCCCGGCGCATGGCTGATGGCCACCGCAAAACGGCGGGCGCTGGACCATCTGCGCCGCACCAAAATGCTGGCGCGCAAGCACGGCATGGTCGCGCTCGACCTCGCTCAGGAGCAGCAGGCGATGCCCGATTTCGACGCCGCGCTCGACGACGATATCGGCGACGAAATGCTGCGGCTGATCTTCACCGCCTGCCACCCGCTGCTGTCGCGGGAGGCGCGCACCGCGCTGGCGCTGCGGATGATCTGTGGCCTGACCACCCCGGAGATCGCGCGTGCGTTTCTCGTACCGGAAGCGACCGTCGCCCAGCGCATCGTACGCGCCAAGCGGACGCTGTCGGAATCCGGATTGAGATACGAGACCCCGCGCGGGGAAGAACTTTCCGAACGGCTCGCGACGGTGCTGGAGGTCGTCTACCTCATCTTCAACGAAGGCTACACCGCCGCGCGCGGCGACGACTGGCTGCGCCCCCAGCTTTGCCAGGAAGCGCTGCGGATGGCCCGCGTGCTCGACCCAGGTCGCGCCGCAGGAGCCGGAGGCGCACGGGCTGCTGGCGCTGATGGAGCTCAATGCCTCGCGCACCGCGGCGCGCACCGACGCCGCCGGCGAGCCGATCCTGTTGCTCGAGCAGGATCGCTCGCGCTGGGACCGGCTGCAGATCCGCAGGGGATTTCTGGCGCTCGGCGCGCGCGCGAACTCGGCGGCGCCGGCGGCTTTTATGTGTTGCAGGCCGCCATCATCGCCTGCCATGCCGGGGCGGCCACCGCGGACGACCACCGACTGGCCGCGCATCGCAGCGCTCTATGCGGAGCTTTCGGCGCTGGTGCGCTCGCCGGTGGTCGAACTCAACCGCGCCGTGGCGGTCGGCATGGCCGAGGGGCCGGCGGCGGGGCTGGCGATCGTGGATCGCCTTGAACGCGAGGCAGTGCTCAAGAACTATCATTTGCTGGGCAGCGTGCGCGGCGATCTCCTGCACAAGCTCGGCCGCTTCGAGGAGGCGCGTGTTGCGTTCGAAGCGGCGGCGCAGCTGGCGGGCAACAGGCGTGAGCAGGACCTGCTTCGGCGTCGTGCCACCGAGGCGGAGGCTGCGACGCGGCCGGGATAATCGATTGCGGCGATAATTGCCGCCCCGTTCGTGTTAGTGACTCGCGGCGATCTGCAGGAGAACGAGCATGGCCAATTTCGAGGAAAAGCCGCCGCCGCCGGTTGGAGCCTATTGGATCAGGGAGGAAGACTATCCGGCGCTGCTGAAAATTTTCGACGACGGGGACCGGATGCCGCCAAGCTGGAACGAGTGGCTGAAGATGGCCGAGGAAATGGAGCAGGGGCTGAAAGCCTACGGACACGTGGTGCTGCGCGTCCATATCGACCCTCGCACCTTTCCGGACTGGTGCGCCGCCCAGGGCATGCGTCCCGGCGGGGCCGCGCGCAAGAAGTTCGTCGCGGCGGCGGTAACCGAGAGGTTCGGCGACCAAAGCTGATCGATTTCCCCGTCGCGCCCGGTCTGACCGCAGTTCCACGTGTGACCCCAAGTCCCCTTTACTTTCGAAAACTCCCGGCCGCATGGTGGATTTCGTGCCGATCCGGTCGTCGGAAAGGGCGATGATACCGCTACGTGGAGCCCGCTTGCTGTTTCCGACCGACCTCGCCTCGTTTTTCGAACTCATCCGCCAAAACGGCGATGCGGCCTACAGCCTGATGTTCGCCTATGCGACTTCGCACAGCCTGCTGCTGGCGCTGTTCGCGGGCTACGCGGCGCATTCAGGCGCGCTGAGTTTCGGCACCGTCATCATGGCCTGCTGGTTCGGCAGCTTCACCGGCGATGTGATCCGCTTCTGGATCGGGCGGCGTTTCGGCACCCGCCTGCTCGGATCGTCCTCCAGGATCGCACGCACCGTCCAGACCGTGGCTCGCCTGGCTGACCGTCACTACGCCTGGATGGTCCTGTTGCATCGCTACCCGCATGGCATTCGCGGCGTCGCCGGCTTTGCCTATGGAATATCGCAACTGCCCTGGTCCACCTTCCTGGCCCTCAATTTCGTCGCGGCGGGCCTGTGGTCGTGCGCCACCGTCTCGGTTGGCTACGCCTTCGGCCAGGTCTCGGAGAAGGTGATGAGCGACGCCTCTTCGGGCCTCGGTCTGGTGATGCTGGTGGCGTTCCTCGGCCTCTCCTGGATCGTGAGCAGGAAGCTCGAGCGCGCGGTCGAGCGGGCCTGACGAGGGGCCCTCCGTCGCGGCGAACGCCAACAGAAGCCGCAAAATATCTCCGGTGCGCCCTCAAACCTTGAAGCGCGGGTCGAGGAAGTCCCGCAGGCTGTCGCCGAACAAGTTGAAGGCGAACACGGCGAGGCTGATCGCGATGCCCGGGAACAGAATCATCCAGGGCGCCTGCCGGTAGAAGTCGGCGGCGTTGCCCGAGAGCATCAGCCCCCAGGCCGCGGTCGGCTCGGTCACGCCGAGGCCGAGGAAGGACAGCGAGGCTTCCGCCAGGATCGCCTGGGCGATGAAGGCGGTCAGCATGATGAGGTAGGGCGCGACCACGTTCGGCGCCATGTGCCGGAAGATGATGCGGGTGTGCGAGTAGCCGGCCGCGCGCGCGGCATCGACGTAGGGCATCATGCGCACCGACAGCGCCGCCGAGCGCACCACGCGCGCGACACGCGGGATGATCGGGATGGCGATGGCGACGATGAGGTTCACGTCGACTCCGCCGACCGAGGAACTTGCGGACTGCGGCCACCACCACCAGCGCGAGGACGATCAGCGGGAAGGCAAGCAGAATGTCGACGAAGCGCTGGATCCAGTCGTCGATCCTGCCGCCGAAATAGGCCGAGGCGATGCCGAGGATGGCGCCGAGCGTCGAGCCGACGAAGGACGAGGTGAAGCCGATCACCAGCGCCGTGCGCGAACCGTAGATCAGGCGCGAGCAGATGTCGCGGCCGTAGGCGTCGGTGCCGCACCAGTGGTCGGCGGACGGCGCCGCCAGCAGCGAAGCGAAATCGATCGCCAGCGGATCGTAGGGCGCCACCAGCGGCGAGAAAAAGCCGGCAAACATCATCAGAAAGATGATGACGAAGCTCGACGGCGCCGAGCGGCTGCTGGCGGCAGAAGTCGAGTACAGCGTTCGACTGGCGTGTCTTCACGGCAGGAAGGCTGCGGGGAGGTCGTCGTCATGCGTTGTACCGGATGCGCGGGTCGAACACAGCATAAAGCAGGTCGATCGCGAGATTGACGAACACGTAGAAGGAGGCAATCAGCATCACCATGCCCTGGATCAGCGTGAAGTCGTTGCGCGACACGCTCTGGACGAACAACTGGCCGATGCCGTTGAGATTGAACACCTGCTCGGTGACGACCAGGCCGCCGATCAAGAAGGTGAATTCCAGGCCGATGACGGTGATGGCCGGCAGCAGTGCGTTGCGCAGCGCGTGGCGCGAGATCACGAGCCGTTCATAGACGCCTTTGGCGCGCGCGGTGCGGATGTAGTCTTCGTTCATCACTTCGAGCAGCGAAGAACGGATCATGCGGGCCACCACCGCGCAGTAGCGGTAGCCGACCGCCAAAGCCGGCCAGATCAACTGTGTGAGGTTGGCGATCGGATCGACATAGATCGGCGTGAACGTGATCGGCGGCAACCAGTTGAACAGGGCCAGCAAAGTCAGCATGATCAACATGCCGAACCAGAAGGATGGAATCGACAGGCCGCCGATGGTCAGAATCCGCACCGTGTAATCGATCCAGCTGTCGCGGAACAGCGCCGCCATGGTCCCCATGGGAATGGCGAGCAGAACCGCGACCACCGTCGCCATGATGGCGACCTGCAACGACAGTTCGAGGCGGCCCGCGATCTCGGTAACCACCGGCCGCTCGGTCCACATCGAATTGCCGAAGTCGAGCGTGGCCATGCCCACCATCCAGCCGCCGAACTGGGTCAAGAGCGGCCGGTCGAGGCCGAGCCGCTTGCGCTCCATGTCGATCGTCTCCTGCGTGACGCTGCCGCCGTCGCCACGCAGCTTGATCTCGACGATGTCGCCGGGCACGACGCGCAGCAGGAAGAACACGAGCACCGCGACCCCGAGCAGGGTCGGGATCATCAGCAGGACGCGATTGATGGTGTAGCGAAGCATGGAATTCCCTTGCGGCCTCTCCCAGCCGGGGCAGGGAGAGGCAAGTGAGGTTATCGCCTAGGCGTTGACCCAGACGTCTTCGAGCTGCTGACCGAGGTTGTGGCTCGGCGACATTTTCCAGCCCATCAGCGTCTTGTGGGTCGGCACGATGCGGTGCCACCACAGCAGCGGCTGCTGATAGGCCTGCTCGAACAGGCGCTTCTCGAATGCGCGGACGATCGCCTTGCGCTTCTCCGGATCGCGTTCGCGCATGTGATCGTCATAGAGCTTGTCGAGCGCCTCGTCCTTCGAACGCGAGCGGTTTTCCGGCGAACGCGTGACCGAGAGGTACTTGGCGAGGCCGAGGCTGGTGTCGTCCATGAACAGGTTGGAGAAGTCGATCGCCACGTCGTGGTTGCCGGCGTTCATGGTGGCGAGATAGGCGCCGGTGTCCGACTGCTTGTGTTCGGCCGTGACGCCGATCTGCCGCCACTGGTCGACCAGGAAGATGCCCGCCGGCGTGTAGGGCATCGCGAGGTTGCGGTTCCAGAGCACGAACGACAGGTTTTCCTGGCCCGCTTCCTTCAATAGCTTTTTGGCTTCCTCGCGGGATTTCTTGATGTCTTTCGAGAACCCCGGCAGTTTCGCCAATTCGGCTTCCGGCGTCGCATAGGGCGAGCCGGGACGGACGACGCCGCCGACCGAACGCAACGTGGAGATCTTCGCCAGGCCTTGGCTGCCGCCCCAGCGGTCGATCGCCATCAGCAGCGCCTTGCGCACGCGCACGTCGTCGAACGGCTTCTTGTCGACGTTGAAGCAGACCAGAAGATTGAGCGTCCAGCTCGATTCCTCGATCCGGATCTTGTCGCCCATGGTCTGCACCAGGCGGTCGCGCTCCGCCGGCGAGATGCCGCGGAACTCGCCCAGCACCTGTCCGCCCTGGACGGCGTTGAGCATGGCGGCGGCCTGCAGGGTGAAGATGCCCTTGAAGCCGTCGAGATAGGGGAAGCCCTTCTTGAAGTAGTTCTCGTTCCTCTTGCCGGCGACGTGGCTGCCCTTGACGTGCTCGACGAAGACGAAGGGCCCGGTGCCATTGATTTTGGTGCGCGGGCTGGCCGGATTCTCGGACAGGTCCTTGGCGGCGTAGATCACGTTCCACGGCGAAGCGAAGTGCTCGAGCATCGCCGCGTTTACCGCCTTCATCTTGAAGACGACGGTGAGCGGATCGGGAGTCTCGATCGAGCCGATATCGGCGAAGGTCGCCTTGCGCGTCGACACCACGCCCTGCGGCGGGTCGCGCATGCGATCGTAGGTCGCCTTCACGTCCGCGGAGGTGAGCGTCGAGCCGTCGGCGAACTTGACGTTCGGATGGAGCTTGAAGGTATAGGCCATGAGATCAGGCGCGACCGTCCAGGATTGCGCCAGATCGCCTTCCACCGCCGGGAACTTCGCCAGGTCGAAGCGCAGCAGCGTCGAATAGAATGGCGCCGCGAGGTGCAGCGTGGCGTAGGTGTCGCTGGCGTGCGGATCGTAGTGCGGCGCTTCCGCGCTGATCGCGAAGTCCAGATTGCCGCCGCGCTTGACCGCGGGCGCCTGCGCCGAGGCCCTGGTGAAGTCGAAATCGAGCCCGCCCAAACCGAGGGCGAGTGCTCCGGCTGTACCTTGCAGGGCCGTCCTTCTGGTTATCTTCATTGGCTTCTCCTCCTGTGTGACCGCTTTTTTTGGTTGATAGGCGTTGGACGTCAGACCTTTATGCAGGCCGCAAAGTGCCCTGGTCGCTTTTCTTCGAGGGGAGGGATGACCTCCCGGCATTCCTGGCTGACCTGCGGACAGCGCGTACTAAAGACGCATCCGGTCGGCGGCGCCAGATGGCTCGGCAGTTCGCCCTTGATCAGGCGCGGCTCGCGCTGCTTTTCGATCGTCGGATCGGGAACCGGCGCGGCGTCCAGCAGGACTTTCGTATAGGGATGCAGGGATCCCCCGTAGATCGTGTCGCGATCCGCGACCTCCATGATCCGGCCGAAATACATCACCACCACCCGCGCCGAGATGTGGCGTACGACGGCCAGGTCGTGGGCGATGAACAGGAAGGCGAGTCTGAATTTGCGCTGCAATTCCTCGAGCAGGTTGATGATCTGGCCCTGGATCGAAACGTCGAGCGCCGATACCGCCTCGTCGCAGACGATGAACGAGGGTTCCATCGCCAGTGCACGCGCGATACCGACGCGCTGGCGCTGGCCGCCGGAAAGCTGATGCGGATAACGCTCGGCCATTTCCGGCCGCAGTCCGACATTCTCCAGCAATTCGGCGACGCGCGCCTCGACCTGCTTGCGGCCGTCGACGATCCTGTAAACGTGCAGCGGCTCGCCGATGATCTGGCCGACGGTCATGCGCGGATTGAGCGAGCTATAGGGGTCCTGAAAGATCACCTGAACCTTGCGCCGCATCGCCTTGAGTTCGGCCGGCGAAGCGGCCGACAGATTGACGCCCTCGAAGTGAATCTCCCCGGCGGTCGGCTCTTCCAGCCGCAGGATCAGCCGGCCGACGGTAGTCTTGCCGCAGCCGGACTCGCCGACCAGCCCGAGCGTCTCGCCGGGAAAGATGTCGAACGAGACGTCCTGCACCGCGCGCACCATGCCGCCGGTGCGGCGCAGTCCGCCGGAGACCGAAAAGTTCTTGGTCAGGTTGCGCACCGACAACACGGGCGCCTCGGTATTGGCGGCGAAGCTCAGTCCGGCGCCGCCGGCGGCCGTCCAGGTAATCTTGCCGGCGGCGATCTCCTGATGCCGGTGACAGCGCGAAACGCTGCCGGTATCGGTGCGAAACAGCGGCGGTTCCTGGTCGCAGACCGCGATACGAAACGGACAACGCGGCGCGAAACGGCAGGCGGTTGAGGCATTCGCCAGATTGGGCGGCAGCCCCTCGATGGTTTCCAGCTTGCTGCCGCGCGGGCGGTCGAGCCGCGGCACCGATCGCAGCAGACCCAGGGAGTAGGGATGACGCGGATGGTGGAACACTGCTTCGGCCGGCCCCTGCTCGGCGACGCGGGCGGCATACATGACGATGACGCGGTCGGCGTAACGGGCGACCACGCCGAGATTGTGAGTGATGATGATCAGCGCGATGTTGAGCTTGCGCGACAGATTCTTCATCAGTTCGAGAATTTGCGCCTGAATGGTGACGTCGAGCGCCGTGGTAGGCTCGTCCGCGATGATGAGCTTCGGATTGCAGGCCAGTCCGATCGCGATCATCACGCGCTGGCGCATGCCGCCGGAAAATTGATGCGGATACTGGTCGAGCCGGCGCATCGGGTCGGTGATGCCGACCAGTTGCATCAGTTCGACGGCGCGCGCCGTCGCTTCCTCGTCGGTCATGCCGAGATGGATCTGCAACGGTTCCTTGATCTGCAGGCCGATCGTGAGGATCGGATTCAGCGAGGTCATCGGCTCCTGAAAGATCATCGAGATGTCGCGACCGCGAATCTCGCGCATCTGCTCGTCGTCGAGGTCGAGCAAGGATCGGCCGTCGAACATGATCCGGCCTTTCGGGATTTTCCCGGTAAGCCGTGGCAACAGCCGCATGATCGAGAGCGCCGTTACCGACTTGCCGGACCCGGACTCGCCGACGATGGCGACCACCTCGCCGCGGTCGACGGTGAAGCTGACGCCCTCGACGGCGCGCACGATGCCCCGCGCGGTGCTGAACTGGGTGTGCAGGTCGTCGACTTCGAGGAGCGGCGCAGCCGCCTCCGGCCGCGCGTCCCGCAGTGCGCGCAGATCGTCATTCGTCTCGGCAACGCTCAACCCTGGTCCCCCTCGAAAGCTCACCGCCGGCGCCGCATCCGACACCCACCGTCGCTGCTCGCCCGCACAACGCGGGATCGGCAAAAATCGGGTGTCGTTTCGTCGCTGCCGTTCCCAGGAACCCTCCAGCGCCTGGGAATGCCGGCCGTTCTTTTTGATTATGCTGCCGGCCGAACCGGCATTCTATTGACGACAATCGGTCAGGGCAAGATTTTTGCAGCCGTGCGGATGATAACCCGGTGGCGACCCGGCGCGGGTCAATTCCACCTGATCGCCGCAGTGGTGACCGCAGGAGGCACCACATACTCGATCTGCACCCTCTTGCGTTCCGCATCCCTGCGCGCCTGCAACCAGCCCGGGAACCACATCGCTATCGCGGGGAAGATCAGCACCAGGACGACGCAGAGAACCTGGATGACCATGAAGTCAGCCATGCCGCGATAGATCAATCGCAGATTCCATTCCCGCACGACCTGCTTGAGATAGTAGGCCGACATCGCCACCGGCGGCGACAGGAAGGCCGTCTGCAGGACGACCGCGACGATGCAGCCGAACCACACCATGTCGTAGCCGAGGCCCTTGGCCACTGGCGCCAGCATGGGCATGAAAATAAACACAATCGCTGGCCATTCGAACGGCCAGCCGAGCAGGAATATCAGGGTCAGCAGCATCGTCATCGTGCCCCAGGCCGGCAGCGGCGAGGCCAGCAGGGCATTTGTCATCCAGCTCGCCGTGCCGAGCCAGGCGAACACCGCACCGAACACGTTGGAGGCAACGGCGAGCAGCAGCACCATGCTGGTGGTCGCCATCGTGCTGTAGCAGGCCTGCAGCAATCCGCTGCCATGTGAAGCGGCCGTAGAGGATGACCAGAAAGATGGCGCCGAGCGCACCGAGTGCTGCGGCTTCCGCGGCGGTCGTGATGCCGGCGAGGATAGCACCCAGCGTGACGACGGTCAGCACCGTCACCGGAACGAGGCCGACCAGGCACTCCCACAGCACGATCTTCATCGATTCCGGCCGCTCGTCGAGCGGCACCGGCGGGCCCAGCTTGGGATTGAAATGGCAACGGATCAGGGTGTAGCCGATGAACATGGCCGACAGCAGAAAGCCCGGGCCAAACGCGGCCGCGTACAGATCGATGATCGAGATGTCGAGCACCGGCGCCATCACCACCAGCATCACCGACGGCGGAATCAGGATGCCGAGGGTGCCGCCCGCCGCGATCGAGCCCGCCGACATCCGCACGTCGTAGCCGGCCCGGATCATCATCGGCCCGGCCATGATGCCAAGCAGCGTCACCGTCGCGCCCACGGTTCCGGCCGCGATGCCGAACAGCGTCGCGGTGAGGATGACGACCACGTAAAGAGCGCCCTTCAGCGGCGCAAACAGATCGCGGAACGCCTTGAACAACCGTTCCATCAGGCCGGCCTGATCGCAGATGAAGCCCATCAGGATGAACATGGGCACCGCGACCAGTTCGTCCTGCTTCATGATGCCGATGGTCTGCAGGTAGGCGAGGCTGAGCACCCGCGGCCCCATGCCGATGTAGCCGAACACGCCCGCGAGAAACAGCAGCGTGAAACTGATCGGCAGGCCGATGAAGATCGCCCCCAGCATCACCAGCAGCATGAACAGGCCGAGCAGCTCGGAGTCCGGTCATATCTCGATCTTTTCCTTGTGCTCGAACTCGCGCCCGAACTGGATCTGGTACCAGCACTTCAGTACTTCGGAGACGCCCTGGATCATCAGCATGACAGCCGCCAGCGGAATGGTGGCCCGGAACGGCCACATGATCATGCGCCACACGCTCTCCTGCGATCTCTCGCCGGTGTCCCAGGAATGCAATGCGGCGTCGTAGCTGACCACCATGAACGTGATCATGACCGGGTAGAACAGCAGGATGTAGGAGATCATGTCGATGATCCCCTTGGTGCGTTCCGAAAAATTCTCCCAGTAGATATCGGTCCTGAACGTGTGCGCCCTTGTAGAGCGCATATCCGCATCCGAGCATGAAGGCCGACCCGTTGACCATGAAGCTCGACTCGTACACCCAGATGGTCGGGGCGTTGAACCCGTAACGCATCACGACCTCGTAGGTGATCGTCACCACGAGGAACAGCATCGACAGAGGCGATGAGCTTGCCGGTGACGTCCGAGAACCGGTCGATGGCCCGAATGATCGTGTAGAAGGCGCGTGGAAACTCGCTTCCCACGCCAGCCGGTGGCGAGGCGTTGACGTCAGCCGACATGAATGATCCCCCTCTCAAGAGCAACTGGCGCCGGTCAATCGACGCCAGTTGCGCGCGACGCCGAACGAGAAAGCGGATCACTTCTTCTGCAGATAGATCTTGTCCTTCCAGTAGTACTCGCCCGCGAAATTGTATGGCGGGAACCAGGAGAGCTTGAACGGGACGATCTTCTCGGCATAGGCCTTCTGACTGTCCATCGCCTTCTTGTAGAAGGGGTTCTTGGCGGCGTACTCGGTCTGGATCTTCTCCCATTCGTCGAGGAAGTTCTTCAGGACTTCGTCCGGCGTGCGATGCATCTGGACGCCCATCTTGAGAAGGTCCTGGCAGGCCTGCGCGGTCTCGCGGTTGAAGGAGAAATTGCGCTGCGTCGTGGCATAGACGCTGGCGACCTTGATGATCTCCTGCAGGTCCGGCGTGAGCTTCTTCCAGACGTCGCCGTTGATCATCAACTGGCCGCCGGTGACGGGCTCGTGCATGCCAGGAGTGTAATAGTGCTTGGCGACCTGGTGCAGGCCGAGTTTCTTGTCTTCCTCGCAGTTGATCCACTCCGCGCCTTCGATCACGCCGCGTTCCATCGCCGGGACGATTTCGCCGCCCGGGATGGTGACGACCGACACGCCCAGCCGGCCGTAGGTTTCCGCGCCGATGCCGTAGATGCGATACTTCAGGCCCTTGAGATCGGCGAGGCTGTTGATCTCCTTCTTGAACCAGCCCATGCCCTGCGGATAGTCGGTCGGGATCGGGAAGCCGACGACGTTGAGCTTGAGGACGTCGCGATAGAATTCCTCCAGCAGGGCCATGCCGCCGCCGTCATAGTACCAGGCCCAGTAGTCGCTTCCGTCCATGCCGAACAGCGGACCGTGCGACATCGGGATCGTCGCGGTATTGCGGCCGAGAATGTAGCCGAACGGCGCCATTCCGACATCGAGGACGTTCTTCGACGTGGCGTCGAAGACCTCGAACGGGGGAACGATGGCGCCGGCGGGGAGCGTCTCGATCTTGAGACGGCCGGCCGTCATCTTTTCGACGGTCTCGGCCCACAGCTTGAAGATGAGGTGGAAGTTCGATGACGCGGGGTGCGTCGATTGCCCCTTTAATACAAGGGGTTTGGGTGCCTGAGCCTGCACTGGATCGGTAAAGGCGGCGACGAGTCCGAAGGCCGCAGCCACGACGATAGTTGACGTGTACCTGAGCATTTCATTCCCTCCCTTAGATAGCATTCCTCCTTGGTTGATGTTTTTTTGATCTTATGAGCGGAGTTGTGGAACGGGATGTTAGCGCTGTCAAGGCGATCTGTGGTCGAGTGCCCATCCTCCTCAGCTTCGCACTTGCGGTAGGTCCGCGGCGGCGAAATCTTCGCGCGAGGGCGCAGCGTCATCGACCGCCGTCGCGCTCGGGTACCCTCGACGTTGCCGCCGGATGACGGGCGCAGGCCGGCGATCGATTACGCGTACAGTCCCGCAACGATCGGCATTCGCGCCGCGCGGATCGCCGGGAATAACCCGCCGACCAATCCGACGACCAGCGCCAGTGCGACGCCCTCGGCGATCAGCCATCCCGAGAGCTTGAAGTCGAATACCACCTGGGTAAATTTCCGCCCAGCGTCGAGGCCGTGACGCCATCGAAGATCAGATAGGTCGCAGCAGCGCCGAGCAGCCCGCCGATCGCCGCCAGCGACAGCGATTCCGCCAGCGTTCCGACAAACGCCGGAAAGCCGCCGAAACCGATGGCTCGCAGCGTTGCGATTTCCGTCGCGCGGGCCGCCACGGACGAATACATGGTGCTGAGCGCACCGGCGAGCGCGCCGAGCGCCATCGCGTCGCCAGCGGCCAGCCCGATCTTCTGGATCAGGTCGGAGGTCTGCGACGCCTGTTCGGCAAAATAAGCGGCCTCGGATTTGACGTCGAGCTTAAAGCGCGGATCGTTGTTTGCAAATCTTCGAGCGACGACGCCCGGAGATGTTCGACGAGCTCATCCGCGTCCACGAATGACCGGGAAAATTCGCAGCTGATGACGTCTCCCGGGACGTGATCGCGATCATGATTATCACGGACGCTGCAACCAGAGTGAAATAAACCAGCCGCATGTGCTCGACAAAACTCGACGTGTCAGGCCGGGTACTCTCAAGTGTCGAATTCTCCGCCATGATTTGTTGCCTCAAACATCAAATCAGCCGCAGCCCCTTCATGCTGGCATGGCCGTTCTTGCCGACGATGATGTGATCGTGCACGGAAATGCCGAGCGGGGTGGCGATGTCGACGATGGCTCTGGTCATCTGGATATCGGCCTGTGACGGCGTCGGGTCCCCGGAGGGGTGGTTGTGCACCAGGATGATGGCGGTGGCGGACAGTTCCAGCGCGCGTTTTATCACTTCACGCGGGTAGACGGGGGTGTGGTCGACGGTGCCGGTCTGTTGTACTTCGTCGGAAATCAACTGGTTGCGCTTGTCGAGAAACAGCAAGCGAAACTGCTCCTTGTCGGCGAACGCCATGGTGGCTCGGCAATAGTCGATCACGTCATTCCACGACGACAGCGCGGTGCGCTTTTTCAGTTCGCCTTTGGCGACACGGCTGGCGGCGGCGGCGATCAGCTTGAGCTGATGGATCGAGGCATCGCCGATTCCGTCGATCTCCCGAAGCCGCGCCACCGGCGCATGGATGACCTCGGCGAACGAGCCGAATTCCTTCAGCAGGGATTTGGCCAGCGGCTTGATGTCGCGCCGGGGCAGGGAAACGAACAGCGCCATTTCGAGCAATTCATAGTCGCTAAGCGCATCCGGCCCCGCGCCGTAAAAACGTTCGCGCAGCCGCTCCCGATGGCCGTGGTAATGCGGCGTCTCGGCGGATTGAACCTCTGGTGCGCTGGTCTTTGCGGGCATCGGCACAAGCATGCCGTGCCCGCAGGCTTTTGCAACCGCGAATTGCAAGGCGAGAGGCGGAATTCGCACGCTGGCGCTCATTCGGCCAGACGTTGAATGGAGCCATGATCGATGCAATGATGGGTTGTATTGATTTTTTGGGGCACGTATTTCCATGCGCACGGTACACCTCGCCATCAGCGTCCTCGGCTTGCTCGCCTGCGTGAGCGGCGGCGCGGGCGCACAGCATGCTTCGCCTGTCGTTCTCGCGCCAATGCAGGTCGACGGTGGCGACTTTGTCGGCAAGGACGGCGATCCGGCCGTCGATATCAGCGGGATGGCCTGCCTGCCTTCGGACGGGGCGCGGCGAACCTGCCTCGTGATCAACGATGAAAACACGAACGCGCAATTGGCGACGATCCAGAGCGATCGCATGAGCGTGGGACTGGCGGTCCCTTTGATCGGAAACAAGCGCGACTCGAACACGCTGGGGACGCCGCCCGAAGCCACCTGCGAGGAGGCCAAGAAATTCAAGGACCTCGACGGCGAGGGCGTGGCCTATGCCGAACCCTTCTTCTACGTGGTCGGTTCGCACGGTTGTTCGCGCAAGGACGCCGAGTTCCGGCTCTCTTCCTTCATCCTCGCGCGCCTGCGCGTCGATCGCCAGGGGCGGCCGACCGACACTGCAGGGCAGCCGCTGGCCGCCGACAAGTTCGCGGCCGCCGTTGAAACCACCTATCGTGTTTCGGACCTGCTGCTGCGCGCCAAAAAGGTCAAAAAATTCTTCGGCGAGGATCTGGAGACCGATAATGGATTGAACATCGAGGGCATCGCGGTCCAGGGAGACACGGTCTGGTTCGGCCTGCGGGGACCCGTCAGGCACGGTACCGCCTTCCTGGTCGGCGGCAGTGTGGCCGATCTGTTCCGCCCGGGGCACGCGGCGAGCGAAGCCACCCCAAAGGTGGTGCCGCTCGACCTCGACGGCTTGGGCATACGCGACCTCGCCGCATTGCCGGACAAGCGGCTGCTGGTTCTTGCCGGCGCGGTGCATAAGCCGGAAGTAACCTTTAAATTGTTCGTTGTCGATCCGGACAGCGCGGCTGTAAGCGCGGTCGGACCGCTGCCGAAAGTGAAACAGCGCGTCGATGAAGAGATGGTCGTCGGCAAGGCTGAAGGTGTGACGGTCATCGAGACCAACGCGGACAAGGCGCGGATCGTGATTCTGTTCGACGGACCTGTGAACGGCGCGCCGCACCGGGCCGAAGTTACGCTTTCCAGGTGAAAACTCTCGCTGGCGGCGCAGTGCGTGGCACGGCGCCTTCGTCCGGTTCAGTTCAGCCCGGCAGCGTCACGCCCTGACGGCGGCGAACGCATAGCCATTGCCGTCTTTCGACAGCGTGCCGACATTGGGGAAACCGAAATGATAGCCGGCGATCATGCCCTTCTCGGCAATCACGCGATCGAAGAATTTTCGGCGCGTGGCCTCCGCCATCGGACCGTCGGAATCGAACATCGAGAACCAGCCGGGATTCCTGACGAACAGCTGGTGGATGCCGGTGACGTCGCTCTGAATGAACAATTGCTGCCCGCCCGACGCCACCAGGAACGACATGTGCCCGACGGTATGGCCGGGCGTCGCAATGGCGCGCACGCCGGGGGCAATTTCGGCGCCGTCGCTGTATTGCTTGATGTTCTTCCAGGTCGGGAAGGTCGCCTGAATCCGCCGCACATTGCCGCGCGCAGCCTCCGGAACCTTCTCCACCAGCGCCGGATCGGTCCAGAACTTGTATTCGACCTCGGGCATCAGGATCTCAGCGTTCGGAAATACCTGCGCGCTGGTCTCCTTCACCCACAGACCCGAGATGTGATCGGGATGGAAATGCGAGATCACGACCGTGGAGACGGTTGCGGGATCGAGCCCGGCCGCCTTCATGTTGTCGGCGAGCTTGCCCACGGTCGGCGGGCCGTTGCCGCCAAATCCGGTGTCGAACAGCACGACCTTGCCGCCGGTTCTGACCGCGGTGACCGTGAACGGGTTGTCGAACTTGTCCGGCCCGATGCCGCCCGCGGTCAGAGCCTTCTTGACGTCGTCCATCGAAGCGTTCTTGACAAAACCTTCGGCCAGCACCCGCTCGATGCTGCCGTCATGAAGGCTGAAGACGTCGATCTCGCCGACCTTGTATTTGAGGCTGTCGGCGGCCCGCTGCGCCTGCGCCGCGCCGATAAACGAAACCGGCCCCTTGAGTCCGAAAACGAGTGCCGCCCCGGTGCTCCCGAGGACCAGATCGCGACGTGAAATCTCGAACATGCCCTGTCTCCCTTGGTTTTCCATGTCCATCGGAGCCCCTCTTGCGGAGGACGATGCACCAAGGTCTACACCGGGCTGACCGGGCTATTCCCGTTGCGATTCATTCTCAAATGAAATGGCATGTTGCCGCAGGGACCGGCGCGGGAGAAAACTACGCCGCCGCCGGCGGCTTCTCGGCATGGCGCTCGGACAGCGTGAAGATTTCCACGCCCGAGGCGGTGACGCCGACCGAATGCTCGAACTGTGCCGACAGCGAGCGGTCGCGGGTGACGGCGGTCCAGCCGTCCGACAGGATTTTGACGTGCGGCTTGCCGAGATTGATCATCGGCTCGATGGTGAAGAACATGCCGGGCTTCAGCACCACGCCCTCGCCGGGGCGGCCGACATGGATGATGTTGGGCTCGTCATGGAACATGCGGCCGAGACCGTGGCCGCAGAAGTCGCGCACCACGCTCATGCCCTGCGGCTCGACGAAACTCTGGATGGCGTGGCCGATGTCGCCGGTGGTGGCGCCGGGTTTCACGGCGGCGATGCCGCGCATCATCGCCTCATAGGTCACCTCGATTAGCCGCTCGGCCTTGCGCGCGATCGGGCCGATCGCATACATCCGGCTGGAATTGCCGTACCAGCCATCGACGATGAAGGTGACGTCGACATTGACGATGTCGGCTTCCTTCAGGACGCGGTCGCCGGGCATGCCGTGGCAGACCACATGGTTGATCGAGGTGCAGGTCGAATACCGGTAGCCGCGATACATCAGCGTCGCCGGATAGGCGCCGTGGCGGAAGGCGAAATTGCGGACGAATTCGTCGATCTCCGAGGTCGGCAGACCCGGCTTGACGAGATCGGTGAGTTCGTCGAGGCATTTGGCGACCAGCGCGCCGGCCTTGCGCATGCCGGCGAAGGCGCTCGCGCCGTGCAGCTTGATCTGTCCGGTCTTGCGCAAGGATGTATCTGTCGCTTCGATATAGCTCATGGGCGGATCGCGTCTTGGCGGGAGGTGATTTGGTACCCCTAATTTAGTGATCGGGGCGGTCAGTGCAAGCGCAGGTTGGGCCTCAGCCGCTCGGAACCTCGACTGTGGTCTCGACCGGCAGCGCGCCGCCGCGGACGCGGATTTCGCGCACCGGATAGGGCACGCGGATGCCCTCGCGCTTGAAGACGTCCCACAGCGCCAGCATGATTTCGCTCTTCACCCCCTCCATGCCGTCGGGATCGCTGATCCAGAAGGTGAGGGAAAATTTCATCCCGGCTTCGGTGAATTCAGTCAGGATGCAACTCGGCGGCTTGTTCTTGATGCCGCGCGGGGCGGCAGCGGCAATCTCGCTCGCCAGCTTGCAGACCAGCCTGGGATCGGCGTCGTAATTGGTGCCGAAACCGACCTTCACCAGCGTATTCTTGTCGGTGTAGGTCCAGTTGACGACCGGCTTCGTCACCATGTCTTCGTTCGGGATCAGGAATTCGCGGCCGTCGCCGGCGGCAATCGAAATATAGCGCGTATTCATCGCGCTGATGCGCCCCGAGCTGTCGCCGATGGTGACGAGATCGCCGGGCTTCACCGACTTGTCCGCCAGCAGGATGATGCCCGAGATGAAGTTGGCGACGATCTTCTGCAGGCCGATACCGATACCGACGCCGACCGCGCCGGAGAATACCGCGAGCGCCGAGAGGTTGATGCCGACCGAGCCCAGGACGATCGCGACCGCGATCACCAGAAGCACCATCCGGATCATCTTCACCAGCAGCACCTGGACCGACGGCGTCAGGTCGGCGGTGCGGTTGATCCGGCTTTCGATGAAATTGCTGAGGACGTTGGTCAGCCACAGCGCCAGGATCAGCATGGCGCCGAGCTTTATCATGAGCAGCGGCGTCAGCCGCAGCCCGCCGAGCACGATCGAAACCGAATCCAGCGCGTCTACCGCCACATCAAGCTGGCCGATGATGCTCAGCGCCGCGATCGACCATGCCGTCAGCGACACCACGCGCATGATGAAGGTGTTGCGGATCATCGAGGCAATCAGCAGGATGACCAGCCAGGCGATGGCGAGCTTGGCGGAGATCGCGAGCAGGTAGCTGCGGCTGGGCCAGGTCGACGCCAGCATGATCGCGCGCGCCAGCGTCATCAGCGCCGCAAACGCCGCGGTCGGCGCGCTGCCGATCACGACGCGGATGAACCGCCGCAACGGTGATGGCCAGCCCATCGCCACCGAACCGACATCGACCTTGGCGCGGACCGTCGCGCCGGTAGCGTAAGCGATCCCCGCTGCGGTCAGAATCAGGCCGAGCTGCAGATAGAACCATGGCGAGGCGACCTCCGCGCCGAGCGATCGTGCTCCGGACAGCAGGAATTCCGTAATCTCATTCAGGTCCATCGGCAAAATCTCGTCGCAAGCAGTTCATCGGGCCAGGTTTTATGCGGCACAATCCCACAATGCCGGCCCAGGCGCCATCACCGCGGCAAGTCGAATAAGGCCGGTAAATCCGGCACATTGCCACTATCCCGAGAAATGGGGTTGGCGTCCAACTGTGGCGACGATAAGGATGAAAGTGCAAGTATTTGGATAGGTATTTGCAATGATTTCCGGAGGTTCATGGCTTCTCTCGATTCGGTCAGCATAGCCATTCTGCTTGGCGCCGTCCTGGTGATGGCCGGCATTCTGTCGAGCCTGCTCGCGCTGCGCTTCGGCGCCCCGCTGTTGCTGGTATTCCTGTTCATCGGCATGCTGGCCGGCGATTCCGGTCCCGGTCAGGTGCGGTTCGACGACGTCCGCACCACCTATCTGGTGGGATCGGTGGCGCTGGCGCTGATCCTGTTCGATGGCGGCCTGCGGACCCGGTTTCAGAGTATCCGCACGGTGCTGGCGCCGTCGATGGTACTGGCGACCGCCGGCGTGCTGCTGACGGCGCTGATCACCGCCCCCGTCGCCAAATATGTGCTCGACCTGAACTGGACCGAAGCGTCGCTGGTCGGCGCCGTGGTGGCCTCGACCGACGCCGCGGCGGTGTTTCTGCTGGTGCATACCCAGGGCCTGCGCCTGCGTCCGCGGGTCGGCGCGACGCTGGAGGCGGAATCCGGCACCAACGACCCGTTCGCGGTATTTCTGACCCTGGTGCTGGTCAAGCTGATCTTGATCGGCGAAAGCTCGGTGCTCCAGGTCGCGCTGGAATTCATCCGCGAGGCCGTGCTCGGCACCATCGTCGGCGTCGTTGGCGGACGCCTCGTGGTGCTGGCCCTGAACCGCGTGGCGCTGCCACAGGGCCTGCACGCCCCCTTCGTCGCCACTGCAGCGCTGGTGATCTTCGGCGGAGCGCAGATCGTGCACGGCTCCGGATTCCTTGCGGTGTATCTCGCCGGGATCATCATCGGCAACCAGCCGACCCGGGCGCACAATTCGGTGGTGACCTTTCTCGATGCCGCGACCTGGCTGGCGCAGATCGTGATGTTCGTGCTGCTGGGGCTATTGGTCTCGCCGCAACGGCTGCTCGGCAGTATTTTTCCCGCACTGCTGGTGGCGCTGACCCTGATGCTGGTGGCGCGGCCGCTGGCGGTGTTCTTCTGCCTGGCGCCGTTTCGCTTCAACTGGCGGGAAAAAATCTTCATCGCCTGGACCGGCCTGCGCGGTGCGGTGGCGATCTTCCTCGCCTCGATCCCGATGCTGGTCGGGCTGCCGACGGCGTATCTGTATTTCGACGTTGCCTTCGTCGTCGTCATCATCTCGCTGTTGCTGCAGGGCTGGACGCTGTCCGCCGCCGCGCGGCAGCTGCATGTGGCGCTGCCGCGCGCCGAAAGCGGGCCGCGGCGCGTCGAACTCGATCTCCCCGGTCAGCTCGAGCAGCAGCTGGTCGGCTATTCGGTCCGTTCCAAGAGCCTTTATTTCCGGCGTGGCCTGATCCCCTCCTGGTCGAAACCGACGCTGGTTATCCGCGAGGGTAATATCCTGTCGCCGGCCGAGGCCGAACCGGTGACGCCGGGCGACTACATCTATCTGCTGGCGCCGCCGGAAAGGGCCGAGGCGCTGGATCGCTTCTTTGTCGACATGCCGCCGAGTTCCGCGCCCGATCCGCATCTGCTTGGCGACTTCATGGTTTCGGGCGAGCACACGCTTGGCGAGCTTGCCCAGATCTACGGCGTGGCGGTGGACGAAGAGAGGGCAAAACTGACGCTGGCCGATTATTTCGACGTTCATCTCGATCACGCGCCGAAGGAGGGCGCGGAACTTGCGCTCGACTCCATCGTTCTGGTGGCACGCAGCATTGGCGGTGGCCGGGTCAACGTCGTCGGTTTGCGATTGCCCGAGGAAGACGATGAGCCAGTAACGCCGACGCGGCTCGGGGCGTTCAAGCGCAAGCTGGCCGATATCTGGTCCTCGGTGGCGGGGGTTTGAGGAGCAGCGGCTATCCAACCGAACCTTGCCATTGCTATCAAGAGGGCAATCTTTCCAAAACGCAGAACTGGAGTGCGCATGGCCGAAACCTTCCGCGATAACGAGGATCGTCAGCGTTTCGAGCTCGAGATCGAAGGCAACATCGCCTTCGTCACCTATCGCAAATCGCCCGGCGCGATCACGCTGGTCCATACCGAGGTGCCGCCGGAACTGGGCGGGCGGGGCGTCGGATCGAAGCTCGGACGCGCGACGCTCGAAGCCGTGCGGGCGCAGGGGCGAAAGCTTTCAGTCGAATGCGATTTTATCCGCTCCTTCATCGCCAAGCACCCCGAATTCGGCGATCTGCTGACGGGCGAGGAAACCGCGAAGGAAGCTGCCGCCGTCCACAAGGCCGCTTGCTTCTGCGGCGCGGTCGAGCTGGAAGTCACGGGCAAGCCGACCTTCGAGGGCTATTGTCATTGCCGCGACTGTCAGGACTGGCTGGCGGCGCCGATCAACGCCTTCAGCCTGTGGCCGTCCGCCAGCGTGCGGGTCACCAAGGGCGAGGACCATATCGGCACCTTCCACAAGACCGAAAACTCCCATCGCAAGCACTGCAAGGTCTGCGGCGGACATCTGATGACCGAACACCCGCGCATGCGGCTGATCGATGTCTATGCCAATCTGCTGCAGGGCTTTGTGCATCAGCCGACGCTGCATGCAAATTACGGGAGCAAGATGGTTTCCGTGAAGGACGGACTGCCGAAGTTCAGGGATTTACCCGCCGAACTCGGCGGCTCCGGCGAGACGCTGCCCGATTAGTTAAAGCGGATTTGAGACGGCGAACGGCAACACCTCAATGCCGCCGAACGCGGTCACCTGCCCGCGCCGCAGCATCACCACCTGCGTCGCCAGCTGCCGCATCTCCTCGGCGTCGTGAGTGACATAGACCATCGGCACATTGGCTTCGTCGCGCAGCCGTTTCAGATAGGGCAGGATTTCCAGCTTGCGTTCCTCGTCCAGCGACCCCAGCGGTTCGTCGAGCAGCAGCAATCGCGGCTGCGCCAGCAGCGCGCGCCCCAGCGCCACGCGCTGGCGCTCGCCGCCGGAGAGCTGACCGGGGCGGCGATCCCTGAGGCCGCCGATATCGAGCAGGTCGTTGATGCGCGCGTACTGCGCGGGATCGTCGGCAAGCCGGTTCATGCGCCGGCCATAATCGAGATTTTGCCTGACATCGAGATGCGGAAACAACCGCGCATCCTGGAATACGTAACCGATCCGGCGGCGGTGCGATGGGACGTGGATGCGCGCGTCGGTATCGTCGAGCACGTCGCCGTCGATGGCGATGACGCCACGGTCGGGTTTTGTCAGTCCGGCGATCATCCCGACCAGGGAGGTCTTTCCGGCGCCGGAGGCGCCGAACAGGCCGGTCACGCGGCCCTCGCTGGTGAAGGCGATTTGAAGCGAGAACTCACCGAGTTGCTTTGCGACGTCCACGCGCAGCATGGTCAATTCCCGTGCAGGCGTTTTGTGGCGCGCCGCGCGAACCATTCGGAGGCGATCAGGGCTGCCAGCGCGATCAGGACCGAGACCACCACCAGCCGCAGTGCCGCCGAGTCGCCATCGGGCGTCTGGATCAGCGAATAGATCGCCGACGAAATGGTCTGGGTCTCGCCGGGGATGTTGGACACGAAGGTAATAGTGGCGCCGAACTCGCCGATCGCCTTGGCAAAGCCGAGCACCATGCCGGCCAGCACGCCCGGCAGCGCCAGCGGCAGCGTGACCGTCCAGAACACCCGCCAGGGTGCCGCCCCCAGCGTGCCCGCCGCCTGTTCCAGCCTGCGGTCGACCGCCTCGATCGACAGCCGGATCGGCCGCACCAAGAGCGGGAACGACATGATCCCGCAGGCCAGCGCCGCCCCGGTCCAGCGAAACGCGAACACGATGCCGAGATGATCAGCGAGCCAAGCGCCGATGAGGCCGCGGCGCCCCAACGTCAGCAGCAACAGATAGCCGGTGACGACCGGCGGCAGCACCAGCGGCAAATGAATCAGCGCATCCAGCACCGACTTGCCCCAAAAATCGCGCCGCGCCAGCAGCCACGCCACGCCGATCCCGAGCGGCGTCGCCACCAGGGTCGCAACCGCGGCGACCCGCAGCGAAAGCTGGATCGCCGTCCATTCCGCCGGCGATATCTCGAACATCGGGTTCAGGTCGTCGGGCTGAGGAGGAACTTGAAGCCGTATTTCTCGAAAATGGCCCTGGCCGCCGACGAGCGCAGGAATGCCAGATAGTCGGATGCCTCCGCTTTTGCCGTTGTCGTGGCCCCCACCGGATAGATGATCGCGGGATGGGAATCGGCCGGAAAGGTGCCGACGATCCTGACCCCGGGTTCAACCCTGGCGTCGGTGGAATAAACGATCCCGAGCACCGCTTCGCCGCGCGCCACCAGCGCCAGCGCGGCGCGGACGTTCTCGGTCATGGCGAATTTGGCTTCCGCCGCGGTCCATGCGCCGAGTTTCTCGAGCGAAGCCCTGGCATATTTGCCGGCCGGCACCGATTTTACGTCGGCGGTGGCAATCTTGCCGTCGCCGATGAGTGTTGCCAGATCGAAGCCCGCACCGATCGTGACATTGTCGATCTTCGAATCCTTCGGCGCGATCAGCACGAGGCTGTTGCCGAGCAGATTGACCCGCGTCGGCTCCTGGATGTTCTTCTTGCCGATCGCATAGTCCATCCAGTCGGTATCGGCGGAAGCAAAAACATCCGCCGGCGCGCCCTGTTCGATCTGCCTGGCCAGCGCCGAACTAGCGGCATAGCTGGCGACGATCCTGACCCCCGTCTTCGCGGCATAGGCCGCGCCGATGTCATCGAGCGCGTTCTTCATGGAGGCCGCGGCAAACACCGTCAGGCTCTTGTCCTGCGCCAGCACAGGCGATCCGGCCGTTCCGGCAACAAAGGTGAAGGCGACGAGAATTCCGGCAAGACGATACATCGCGGCGCTCCATGCATAATTGCAGCGCGCTTGCGCGCGCGCAAATCAGGCGTTGGTTGGGTCAGATGCGACAAGCGGAAGCGCCGTTCCGGCGATCCGGGGGGATTTACGATCCGCCCGGACGTCGCGCGAGCGAGCCTACAGCATTAATCCGGCGGAGCAAAGGCTCCGCGCTATCGGCGCCGCCCTATCGGCCGCTACTGCTTTGCATCAGGCGCCGCCAACACCTGTTTGCAGGCTGCGGGCAATTGCGCCAGCGTCATCGGCGGCCGCGGCTTTGGCGGCACTTTCGGCGGCTTCGGGTGGATGATGGAGTCCTTGAACCAGTAGGCGAGATCGCCGGCGCTGCAGCCGTCGCCATGCCCGGGATCAGTCTGACCCTCGCAGTCGCCGCCGTTGCCGGGCGGACATTTGATGCGGATGTGGAAGTGATAGTCGTGGCCGTACATCGGCCGCACCTTGGAGAGCCAGCTGCGGTCGCCCTTGGCTTCGCGGCACAGCGCCTTCTTGATGGCGGCGTTGACGAAGATACGCTGCACGGTCGGCTCCTGGGCGGCGGCGCGGATCACGTTGAGATGGGTCGGGGTCCAGGCGTTCGGATCGATGTCGAGCCGGTCGGCACGCACCATCATGACCGCGGACATTTCCTCGCGCTCGTTGCGGGACAATCGCCGGTTCGGCATCGGCGTTAGCCAGATGTCGGCATCGAGACCCACTTGATGGCTGGCGTGACCGGTGAACATCGGCCCGCCGCGCGGCTGCGACATGTCGCCGACCAGGATGCCGGGCCAGCCCGCATCCTTGTGCGCCCTGGCCGCCAGCCGCCTGACCAGCGCCACCATGTCCGGATGCGCCCAATAGCGGTTGCGCGACAACCGCATCACCTGCCAGGTCTCGCCGTTGATCGGCAGGCCTTCGGCGCCCGCGATGCAGCCCTTGGCGTAGAAGCCGACCACATGCGTCGGCATCGCCGCGGGCAGTATCTTGCGGCCGAACAGCTCCTTGGCGCCGAGCTTGGGATCATTGGGATTGGCCAGCGGCGGCAATGGCTTTGGATCGACGCTGCCCTTGTCCTGCGCCAGCGCGGCGCTGGCGCAGACGACGGCGGTCACCAGCATGAGGCCGAGAATCGGGCGGAGGTTCATCGGAGCACTCTATGACGCCGTTGCGGAATTCAGCAACCGCCGAAAAAAGCGTGGCGGCTGTCATCACCGGATTTTGCGCGCCGGCGTTTCCCCCGGCGGGACCGCGCCCGGATTAAGCTTAACCGCTGTTGTCTGCGCCCGCGCAGCATCCCGGCCTTTACAACACGGAACCGAAAACAACATGGTGCCCGCAACAAGACGGGTTGGCAGGGCGCGCGATCATGAAACGGCTGTCGGGCGGACCGCTCGCACGGACGGCATTTGCTGTCGCGGCGGTCATTTTCGGGGTGGCGTTGACGCCGGCGAACGCCGGCGTTGTGGTCCAGATCGACAAGTCATCGCAGCGCATGTCCGTCAGGATCGACGGCATGACGCGTTACACCTGGCCGGTTTCGACCGGCCGCCGCGGCTATGGCACGCCGAGCGGGACGTTCCGGCCGCAGATGATGGCGCGGCGCTGGTACTCGCGGAAGTATTACAATTCGCCGATGCCATACGCGATCTTCTTTCACTACGGATTCGCCATCCACGGCACCACCGAGATTGCACGGCTCGGCGGCCCCGCCTCGCATGGTTGCGTCAGGCTGCATCCGTCGCACGCCGCGGCGCTGTTCGCGCTGGTCGAGCGCAACGGCCCCCGCAATACGCGGATCGAGATTTCGAACTGACGGTTTCTTAACCGTCCGATAACCCTGCCCTGCATTGACGAAATTTCGTGCGGGGTCCGTCCAAATTCGCGCATTCGCGCTGCAATCGACCGGTTGGCGCAAAAACCCCCACGCCATGCGGGTGATTTAGCCCTGCACAATCGCCGATACCGCCGATCCTGCAATTTGCGACCGCGTTTGCGGCTGGAATGTTCGCGCCTTCGCCTCCAAAACGGGCAGCAGGAGACCAGCGCCGCCATGTTCGGGCCGGGGCCCGGTCCGCTGCACGGGCAAGTGTTACCAATTTTTCAGACACTTATCGGAGAAGATGATGGCGCAGAATGCGAGTGGGCGTAGCAATGCAAAGTCTCCGGCCGAAGCCAGCCAAGAAGAAATCGAAGCGCGCGGCGATTACCCGCATTCCCGGCCGGCCGGCGAAGCCAAGCCCGAAACTCGCCGGCTCGATCCGCCGCCCTGCATCGGAGATCGGCGAGATCGTGCGCAAGCGCGCCGAGGCGGAAGCTGCGATCGCCGAGGCGCGGAAATCGCACGAACGGCTGCGCGAGGCGATCGACATCCTGCCGCAGGGCATCGTGTTTCTCGACGCCGACGGCCGTTACATTCTCTGGAACAGGAAATACGCCGAGATCTACAACCGCAGTTCGGATTTGTTCAAGCCCGGCGCGCGGCTGCAGGACACCATTCGCATCGGCGTCGAGCGCGGTGACTATCCGGAGGCGGTCGGCCGCGAGGAGGAATGGATCAAGGAGCGGCTGGCCAGGCTGTACCAGCCCGGCGAACGGCATGAGCAGACGCTGGCCGACGGCCGCGTCGTCCTGATCGAGGAGCGGCTGACCGAGGATGGCGGCATCATCGGCCTGCGCGTCGACATCACCGAGCTGAAGGAACGCGAGGCTTCGTTCCGGCTGCTGTTCGACAGCAATCCGGTTCCGATGATCGTCTGTGCGCTGGACGACGAGCGCATCCTCGGCGTCAACGACGCCGCGGTCGAGCATTACGGCTACAGCCGCGCCGAATTCGAGAAGCTGACCATCCGCAGCGTGCAGGCCTTCGAATCCGAACTGCCATGGACGGGCGACCGCTCCAGCGACGAACAGACCGCGCGGACCTGGAAGCATGTCAGGGCCGACGGCACGCTGATCGATCTGGCGATCTATTCGCGCCAGCTGGTCTACAACGACCAGCCCGCGGTGCTGCTGGCATTGATGGATATCACCGAGCGCAAGCGTGCCGAAGCCAGGCTCGCCTTCATGGCCCAGCATGACGGCCTGACCGGGCTGCCGAACCGCACCCTGCTGCGCCAGCAGATGGAAGACATCCTGCTGCACACGCGGCGCAGCGCCGAGAAGGTCGCGGTGCTGGTGCTCGGCCTCGACAATTTCAAGGGGGTCAACGATACGCTCGGCCACGCCATCGGCGACAAGCTGCTGCGCGGCGTAGCCAAGCGCCTGCGCTCCACGCTGCGGGAGGAAGATACCCTGGCCCGGCTCAACTCCGACGAGTTCGCGATCATCCAGAGCGGGTTGACGCGGCCCGAGGATGCGGTGCTGCTGTCGCGGCGGCTGCTGGAAGCGATCGGCGATCCCTATCTGCTCGACGGCCATTCCGTGGTGATCGGCGCCAGCATCGGCATCGCGATGTCGCCCGGCGACGGCGACGAGTCCGAAAAGCTGCTGAAGAGCGCCGACATGGCGCTGTCGCGCGCCAAGAAGGACTCGCGCGGCACCTTCGCCTTCTTCGAAGCCGGCATGGATGCGCGCGCCCAGAGCCGCCGCAGGACCGAAATCGATCTGCGCGCCGCGATCCAGAACGACGTGCTGCGGCCATATTATCAGCCGCTGGTCGATCTCGCGACCGGGCGCATCACCGGATTCGAGGCGCTGGTGCGCTGGCCGCACCCCGAACGCGGCATGATCTCGCCGGCCGAATTCATTCCGGTCGCCGAGGAGACCGGCTTGATCAATGCGCTCGGCGGCCTGATGCTGCGGCGGGCCTGCATGGACGCGGCACAATGGCCCGACGACGTCCGCGTCGCGGTCAACCTGTCAGCTGCAGTTTCGCGTCGGCAATTTGCTGTCGCTGGTGATGGATGCGCTGAAGCAATCCGGCCTGCCCGCCAGGCGGCTGGAACTCGAAATCACCGAAACGCTGCTGCTGGAAAAGAGCAGCCAGGTGCTGGCCACGCTGCATGCGTTGCGCGCGCTCGGCGTGCGCATCTCGATGGACGATTTCGGCACCGGCTATTCCAGCCTGAGCTATCTCCGAAGCTTTCCGTTCGACAAGATCAAGATCGACCGGTCGTTCGTGAGCGACCTCGACGCCAACCGCGACGCCCAGGCGATCGTGCGCTCGATCATCAGCCTCGGCGTGGGCCTCGGCGTCACCATCACCGCCGAAGGTGTCGAGACCGAAGCCGAATTGAGCTGTCTGCGCGCAGAGGGCTGCCATGAGGGGCAGGGCTTTCTGTTCAGCCGCGCCCGGCCCAACAACGAGATCGTGGCGCTGCTGCACGCGCAGTGCGGATCGGAATTCGTCCCGCCCGTGGAGCCCGACGAAGAGGCCGCGATGGTGGCGTGAGGGCTTCGCGAACCTCCCCTCCATCGCGATATGACTGATTGTACTCATTAGGAAGGCATCATCCCAGCCGGCGCGCTTGATTTTCCGGCGCATCGGCTTGTCGTTGGGGTGGGTGCTCAGGACCTTGAGGGCAAGACGCCGCAGCGTGGCGAGGTTTTCCGGTGCATGGTCCTTCCTTGCCCGATTGCGATCCTCACTCATGATGACATCGAGCACCCAGTGCAGCTTGTTCTCGATGCCATGGCGCGCATTGCCCGCCCGTGGATCAGGTAACCCGCGGAAAACCCTCTTGAAAGCCTTCATCCGACATCTCCCGTTGATCAGGGAATGTCTTCAGAATCCAAATCGCGGGGCCGCGCAATTGCAGTAAGAATCCATATTCGATTTCCCTGACCTCCAGGGGAGGTTAAGAGGGGAGTGCGCTGCTTTCGAAATTCAAGTGCCCATGGACCCGGACAACAAAATGCTCTTCACCACCGACCACGAAGACGCCCGCAACACGCTGCAAAAATTCATCGCGACCGAGATCAATCCGTTCGTCGATGAATGGGAAAAGGCCGAACAGTTCCCCTCGCACGAGCTGTTCAAGAAGCTCGGCAATCTCGGCTTTCTCGGCCTCAACAAGCCGACCGAATTCGGCGGCCAGGGGCTCGATTACAGCTATGCGCTGATGATGGCGGAGGAACTCGGCGCCATCAGATGCGGCGGGGTGCCGATGGCGATCGGGGTACAGACCGATATGGCGACGCCGGCGCTGGCGCGGTTCGGCTCCGACGAAGTGCGGCGGAAATTTCTGGCGCCGGCGATTGCGGGCGATGCGGTCGCCTGCGTCGGCGTGTCGGAGCCGGGCGCAGGCTCTGACGTCGCCTCGATCAAGACCCGCGCGGTCCGACGGCGACGATTACGTCATCAATGGCGGCAAGATGTGGATCACCAACGGCGTCAAGGCCGACTGGATCTGCCTGCTGGCCAATACCGGCGACGGACCCGTCATCGCAACAAGTCGCTGATCTGCTTGCCGATGAAGAGCAAGGGCGTGCAGGTGGCGCGGAAGCTCGACAAGATGGGCATGCGCTCCTCCGACACCGCGCAGATCTTTTTCGACGAGGTCAGGGTGCCCAAGCGCAACCGGATCGGCGAGGAGGGCATGGGCTTTACCTACCAGATGGTCCAGTTCCAGGAGGAGCGGTTATGGGGCGCGGCCGCCTGCCTCAAGGCGCATGAATTCATCATCAACGAGACCATCGAATACACCGGCAACCGCAAGGCGTTCGGAAAGAGCATCCTCGACAACCAGGTGGTCCACTTCAAGCTCGCGGAAATGCAGACCGAGGTCGAGTTGCTGCGTGCGTTGGTCTATCGCGCGGCCGAAGCGCTGATAGCAGGCGAGGATGTCACGCGGCTCGCAACCATGGCGAAACTGAAAGCCGGCCGGCTCGGGCGCGAACTCACCGACGCCTGCCTGCAGTTCTGGGGCGGCATGGGTTTCATGAACGAGACGCCGGTCAGCCGCGCCTATCGCGATTCCAGGCTGACCTCGATCGGCGGCGGCGCCGACGAGGTGATGCTGACGGTGCTCTGCAAGATGATGGGCACGCTGCCCGGCGCGAAGAAGTAGGGACGGTCCTCATCCTGAGGAGCGGCCGCTTGGCCGCGTCACGAAGGATGAGGGGAGAGAGCGAGCCTGCCGCCATCCTTCGAGACGCCGCGCAAGGGCGCGGCTCCCTCAGGATGAGGCCGACGCGATGAAAGGGGAGTCGTCATGTTTTATGAGCAGAGCCAGAAGGTCGGCGAACTGAAGCATCGGCTGCAGTCGTTCATGGACCGCCACGTCTACCCGAACGAGGAGCGCTTCTATCGGGAAGCCGAGGAACTCGGGCCGTGGAAGGTCTATCCGGTGGTCGAGGAATTGAAGCCTAAGGCCAGGGAAGCCGGCCTCTGGAACCTGTTCCTGCCGCAAAGCGAACACGGCGCCGGTCTCACCAACCTCGAATATGCGCCGCTATGCGAGGTGATGGGGCGCTCGCATCTGGCGCCCGAACTGTTCAACTGCTCGGCGCCCGACACCGGCAATATGGAAGTGCTGGCGCGCTACGGCGCAAGGGAACACAGGAGCGCTGGCTCAAGCCGCTGCTCGCGGGCGAAATTCGCTCCTGCTTCGCCATGACCGAACCGGCGGTAGCTTCCAGCGACGCCACCAATATCGAGAGCTCGATCGTGCGCGATGGCGACGACTACGTCATCAACGGCCGCAAATGGTACACCACCAACGCCACCGATCCGCGCTGCAGGATCTGCATCTTCATGGGAAAGACCGATCCCGAAATCCCGATCGTCATCGCCAGCAGTCAATGATCCTGGTGCCGATGGACTCGCCGGGCGTAAAAGTGCTGCGACCGATCCCGGTATTCGGCTTCTACGGCGTGCCCGACCGCGCCTCGGAAGTGGTGTTCGACAATGTCCGCGTGCCCGCCAGCAACATGCTGCTCGGCGAGGGTCGCGGTTTTGAAATCGCGCAGGGCCGGCTCGGTCCCGGCCGCATCCATCACTGCATGCGGCTGATCGGCCTTGCCGAACGGACGCTGGAAAAGATGTGCGTGCGAACCCGCAGCCGCGTCGCCTTCGGCAAGCCGGTGTCGGAACAGACGGTGACGCAGGAACGCATCGCGGAGTTGCGCATCATGATCGAGCAGTCGCGGCTGTTGACGCTGCATGCCGCGCACATGATGGACACCGTCGGCAACCGCACCGCCAGGGCAGAAATCGCGATGATCAAGGTCGCGGTGCCGAACATGGCCTGCCAGGTGATCGACTGGGCGATCCAGGCCCATGGCGGCGCCGGCACCAGCAATGATTTTGGACTGGCCGCCGCCTCCACGGCGCGGCTGCTGCGGCTGGCGGATGGACCTGACGAAGTCCATCGCAACCAGATCGCACGGCTGGAATTGCGGAAGCACAGTCAGAGCAATGCGTGAGCAGAGCGCAGGGACGACAGCGGAGTTATTACGCCATCGCGCCATATCGCTTCAGCAAGCCCCGCCCGAGCTGCGCCAGATGCACCTGGTCCGGTCCGTCGCCGAGCCGCATGAAGCGGGCGTACATGTAGGCTTCGGCCAAAAATGTGTCCTGGGAGACGCCGGCACCGCCATGGATCTGGATGGCGCGGTCGATCACGCGGGCGGCCATGCTGGGGACCACGACCTTTGCGGCCGCGATCAGGTCACGCGCGGCCTTGTTGCCCTCGCGGTCCATCTTCTCGGCGGCGCGCAGCGTCAACAGCCGCGCCTGCTCGATCTCGCACCAGGAATGCGCGATGTCCTCGCGTACCGAACCCTGTTCGCCCAGGGGTTTTCCGAATGCGACACGGGATTGCGCGCGGGCGCACATCAGTTCCAATGCGCGCTGCGCGCAGCCGATCAGCCGCATGCAATGATGGATGCGGCCGGGCCCGAGGCGGCCCTGCGCAATCTCAAAGCCACGGCCTTCGCCGAGCAGGATGTTTTCGGTGGGCACCCGCACATTGTCGTAAACGATCTCGGGGTGGCCGACCGGCGCGTCGTCATAGCCGAACACGCGCATGTCGCGCACGATGCGGATGCCCGGCGTGTCGCGCGGCACCAGCACCATCGATTGCTGCAAATGCTTGTTGGGATTGTCGGGGTCGGTCTTGCCCATCACGATCAGGATTTTGCAGTCCTCGCTCATCGCGCCCGAAGTGAACCATTTGCGGCCGTTGATGACGTAGTCGCTGCCGTCGCGGCGGATGCTGCACTGGATGTTGGTGGCGTCGCTGGAGGCCACCGCGGGTTCGGTCATCGAAAAGGCCGAGCGGATCTCGCCCGCCAGCAGCGGCTCCAGCCAGCGTTTCTTCTGCTCTGATGTGCCGTAGAGCGACAGCACTTCCATGTTGCCGGTATCGGGCGCCGAGCAATTGAAGATTTCCGATGCCCACGAAATCCGTCCCATGATCTCGGCCAGGGGCGCATATTCGAGATTGCTGATCCCGGCACCATGATCGCCGGGCAGGAACAGATTCCAAAGCCCCTCGGCGCGGGCGCGGCGTTTCAGCTCCTCCAGCACCGGCGGCCGGTGGTGGCGATGCCCGTTCTCGACCTGCTCCTGATAGAGGTGTTCGACCGGCGTGACATGGCGGGCCATGAAGGCGGACAGCTTTTCCTGCAGCTCGATTGCCCGGGGACTGTGTTCGAAATCCATTTTGCGATCTCCCTCGCTTGAACAAAACAGTCCGCGCTTACTTCTCCGCTCCCACACAGGGAGAAGGAAGCAAGGCGCGTGCGATTGCAGCCCTACAACTCTGCTTGCGGCGTGTCACGTTCTGTCGCAGCGATCAGCGTGTTAACGCAAGAAGCAGGCGCCGCTTTCTCCGAGGCTGAACCTGCGACTGCGCTAGGTTCGCAAGCCGCTGGGTTCAACGTAACCTGGGAGGAAGGCATGACTTCGCTCAACCGTCGTTCGCTGCTGGCCGGCTCCGCCGCCGCCATGGCGCTGGCCGGCACCCGCGTCGCCCGCGCCGTGGACACCCCCGGCGTCACCGCCACCGAACTCAAGATCGGCTGCACCACTTCGCTGAGCGGTCCGGTCTCGGCGCTCGGCACCATCGCCCGATGCTCGGATGCCTATTTCAAGATGATTAACGACCAGGGCGGCATCGCCGGCCGCAAGATCAATTTTATCTTCTATGACGATGCCTTCAATCCCGCGAAAACCGTCGAACAAACCCGAAAACTGATCGAAAGCGACAATGTCGCGTTCCTGTTTTCGATGTTGGGAACCTCGCCGAATTCGGCGGTCGTCAAATACATCAATGCCGCCAAGGTGCCGCATCTGTTTCTGTCGGTGAACGGCGACAAATGGGGCGATTACCAGACCTATCCCTGGACCATGGGATTTGCGCCGAGCTCGCGGACCGAAGGACAGATCTTCGCCAAGTATGCCCTGAGCCAGAAGCCCGACGCGAAATTCGCGCTACTGTACCAGAACGACGATCTCGGCAAGGATTTTGTCAATGGCCTGCGCGACGTTCTGGGCGCGCAATACGACTCCCGGGTCAAGGCGGTGTCCTATGAAGTCACCGATCCCACCGTCGATTTGCAGGTCGTGACGCTGCGCGCCAGCGGCGCCGACGTCCTGATCTCCGGTGTCACCGCACGATTTGCCGCCCAAGCGATCCGAAAAGTGTTCGAACTCGACTGGAAGCCGATGCACTTCGTCACCAGCGGCGCGTCGTCGGTGTCGTCCACCATCATGCCGGTCGGGCCGGAGCGCGCCGTGGGCCTGATCACCTCGACCTACATCAAGGATCCCTCGGATCCGGCATGGGCCGAGGACGCCGGGATGAAGGACTATTTCGCCTTCATGGCGAAATATTACGGCGACGGGAATCCCAAGGAAGCGCTCAACGCCTATGGCTACACTGTCACATCGGTGCTGCGCAAATTGCTGGAGCAATGCAACGGCAATTTCTCCCGCGACAGCATCATGGCCCAGGCCAACAATCTGAAGAATCTCGAGGTCCCGACGCTGCTGCCCGGCGTCCGCGTCAACACCAGTCCCACCAACCATCATCCGCTGCGGCAGATGCAGCTGCAGCGCTGGGACGGCAAGGGCTATGTCCGGTTCGGCAGCATCATCGAGGGGGCGAATCTCTGATCGCGGCTGTCGGAGCGAAGATATTGTTGCAGACGGCTCTGCCGGCGTTCCAGACTGCCTTGAATTGGAAGAATAAGGGAAACGCCGGATGATCACCCTCTATCACTGCCATGCCGCGCGCTCGTTCCGGCCGCTGTGGATGCTGGAGGAGATGGGGCTCGCCTACGAGCTGAAAATGCTGCCGTTCCCGCCGCGGGTATTCGCCAAGGAATATCTGGCGATCAATCCGCTCGGCACCATTCCCTTCATGATCGACGGCGAGATCAAAATGACGGAGTCGTCCGGCATCTGCCATTATCTCGGCACCCGTCATGGCCCGACACCGCTGGTGGTCGGCGTCGACGAGCCTGCCTATGGCGCGTTCCTGAACTGGATGTATTTTAGCGACGCGACGCTGACCTTTCCGCAGACGCTGGTGCTCCGTTACAGCCAGCTCGAGCCGGAGGAGCGGCGCAATCCGCAGGTCGCCGGCGACTACGCCAAATGGTTTTTGGGCCGGCTGCGGGCGGTCGAAGCTGCCACGGCCAACGCAGAAACGCTGGTCGCCGGCCGTTTCACGGCGGCCGACATCGTCATCGGCTACGCCTTGCGTTTGGCCGAAAACATCCGGCTATCGAAGGACTTCGGCCCGAACGTAGCTGCCTATTGGCAGCGGCTGCAGGGCCGCGACGGGTATCGGCGTGCGGTGGCAGCCGAAACGCTTGCCGGCGAGCAGCAAAAGGTCGCGCGGCGCTCCTGATCGGCCGGGCCGGATCGGGTTAATCCTGAGCATTTCTAGACATTTATCGTCGGTGACTTCCCCGCCGATTTCTGTATTGTGCCGCAAGCTCCGCCAGAGAGCCTGCCGCAACGCGGTAACAAGCAGAGATCGCTCCCGGGAGGGACCCATGAACGAGCACGACCGCCGGGAATCCGGCCATCTGATGCTGATTACGCCGGATCGGGTGTTTTACGCCGGCCTGCTCGGCCGTCCGCGCCAGCGCTGCCCGGGTGCATTCCATGTCTATGTATCGATCGAGGGCGGGCTCTGGCTGACCGCCGCGGATGGCCGCGAAAGCTACGGCGAACTGGCCGCCGTGCCGCCCAATCTGCGCCATACCATTGCAAGCGACCATCGCTCGGCGATCTGCCTCGTCATCGAGCCGGAAAGCGTCAAGCCCGGCGCATTCGAGCAATTTGCCGAGCGGCTTTCCGGAGCCGAGCGACCGTTGTTTGCGCACCGCATCCGCGCTGCCTATGCCGGGCTACGGCAGCGGCAATGCGGCGACGACATCAGCAACGCCGAGTTCGACACGATGTGCTTTGGCGAGGCGTTGCCACCGCGTGCCCTCGATCCGCGCGTGGTGAAGTCGATTGCCCAGATCGGGCGATTTTGTGGTGATCCGGTGACGGCGGTCAGTTGTGCCGCGGAGGCCGGATTGTCCTCGTCGCGATTCCTGCATCTGTTCAAGCAGGAAACCGGCATCTCGTTCCGTGCGTTCCGGGCCTGGAAGCGCGCCCGGCATCTGCTGCATTTCGCCAACCAGGACATCAACCTGGCGCATCTGGCGCAGGATATCGGCTATCCCGACTCGACCCACTTCAGCCATTCGATCCGCCGCTTCTACGGCCTCAAACCGCGCGCGATTTTCTCAGGGTCCAGGGATCTTGCGATCTATCGCAGCGAGTCCAGCGCGCCCGGCGCCACCCGTCAGGGGCGCGCCTGACCAGGCCGGAAACGGCGATAGCGCGTGAACGCAAGAAGCCGGATGCTGCCGAACGCATGATCCGCCGCGATTGTTGCGCCGCGCCCGGTTGAAAGCTCCATCGAAGGTAGATCCATGAGCGACAAGGTCGTCATCACTTGCTCGCTGAACGGCGTGCTGACCGATCCCAAACAGCATCATGTGCCGGTTACCCCTGAGGAGATGGCGCGCGAGGCCAGGGCCGCGTTCAATGCCGGCGCCAGCATCATGCACATCCATCTGCGTCAGCAGGCGCCGGGCAAGGGGCATCTGCCGTCCTGGGAGGTGGCCGTGTCCCGCGAAATCCAGCAGGCGATTCGCGAGGCCTGCCCGGGCGTGATCATCAACCACACCACCGGCACATCAGGACCGAATTACCAGGGCGCGCTGGATTGCGTGCGCGAGACCCGGCCCGAGATGGCCGCCTGCAATGCCGGCTCGCTGAACTATCTGAAGGTGAAGGCCGACAACACCTGGGCCTGGCCGCCGATGATGTTCGATAACGCAGTCGAGAAGGTGCAGGACTATCTCGACGTGATGAAGATCGCCGGCACCATTCCTGAATTCGAATGTTTCGATGTCGGCATCGTGCGCTGCGTCGGCATGTACCGGCAGACCGGCATGTATGACGGGCCGCTGGAATACAATTTTGTGATGGGCGTCGCCTCGGGCATGCCGGCCGATCCGGAATTGCTGCCGATACTGCTGAAACTGAAAAATCCGGATGCGCACTGGCAGGTCACCGCGATCGGGCGCGCCGAAATCTGGCCGCTGCACCAGCGCTGCGCCGATCTCGGCGGCCATCTGCGCACCGGCCTGGAGGATACCTTCTATCTCGGCGACGGCACCAAGGTGACTTCCAACGGCCAGCTGATCGAGGGCATCGCGACATGTGCCCGCAACGCCGGTCGCGAAATTGCGAGCCCGGCGGAAGCGAGGCAGATATTCGGGATCAGGCACTAGTCGTCCCGAAACAGCGGAGGAATACTTCGAGCGACGATGGTCGTCCAGCGCAATTGACAGACTGGCTTTGAACAGAAAACAGGAGGGCCCCGTGAGAAATAACCGCCATTGGCTGCTGCCGTGGTCCATCGCGCTTGTCCTTGCCGCGGCGAGCACGCTGTGGATGATCCCCGCCGCCGTTGCCCAGGACTATCCGTCCAAGCCCGTCACGCTGATCGTTCCCTGGCCTCCCGGCGGCGCCACCGATATCGCGATGCGCGCCATCGCCGAGGCGGCGGCAAAGCATCTCGGCCAGCCGATCGTGATCGATAACAAGCCCGGCGGCAGCGGCGCGATTGGTCCCGCGACCATGGCCGCATCCGCCAAGCCGGACGGCTACACCATCTCGCAGATTCCGATTACGGTGTTCCGGCTGCCGCTGATGCAGCAGGCGTCGTGGGATGCGGAAAAGGACTTCAGCTATATCGTCCACCTCACCGGTTACACCTTCGGCGTCACCACCAATGCCGACTCGCCGTTCAAGAAATGGCAGGACGTGATCGACTACGCCAAAGAAAATCCCGGAAAGGTCACCTACGCCACACCGGGCGCGGGGACGTCGCTGCACATCGGCATGGAGCAGATCGCCGCGAAGTCGGGCGTCAAGTTCACCCAAGTGCCATTCAAGGGCAATGCCGAGTTCAACGCGGCCGTGCTCGGCAACCATACAATGCTGCAGGCCGACGGCACCGGATGGAAGGCGCTTGTGGATGCCGGCAAACTGCGCCTGCTGATGATCTGGACCGCAAAACGATCGAAAAACTGGCCCGACGTGCCGACGATGCAGGAGCTCGGCTACCCCTTCGTGTTCGATTTACCGTTCGGCATCGCCGGTCCGAAGGGGATGGATCCGAAGGTCGTCGCCAGGTTGCATGATGCCTTCAAGAAGGCGATCGAGGAGCCGGCCCTGCTCGAAACCCTGGCCAAGTACGACATGGTGGCCAACTACAAGAGCACCGCGGATTACAGGAAATTCGTGACCGAGTTGATCGAATCCGAGCGGAAGGTCGTCGACAGCCTCGGATTGGCCAGGAAGGCAAATTGAGGCAAGATGGGCTTCACCTCTCCCCTTGGGGAGAGGTCGGATCGCATCGCCAGATGCGCATCCGGGTTAGGGGTTACGAACGATCGATGCCGTAACCCCTCATCGACCCCGAACAATCCTCTCCCACGAAGGGGAGAGGGGGCTCATCGCCGCTGTTGATGACTTTGGGAGGAAACGAAATGACCAGGATCTAACCGCCACCGGCGGTGTGCCGGGCCCCGGCCGGATCGGCCGGGTGGCGATCGGCGATCTCCTGAAGCGCGCGGCGGCGCGGTTTCCCGAACGCGTAGCGCTCACCGACGGCGCGCGGCGCGTGACCTTTACCGAGCTGGAACGCGACGCCAACCGCTTTGCCAACTACCTGGTCGCACGCGGGTTGAAACCCGGCGAGAAGATCTCCACCATCAACAACAACTCCGTCGAATTCGTCAAAGCGCTGTTCGGCATTCACCGCGCCGGCCTCGTCTGGGTGCCGATCAACACCATGCTCGGCCCCGCCGACATGGATTACATCCTCGACCATGCCGAAGTGCGATTTGCGCTGATCGACGACAATCTGCATGCGCAGCCGGAGCGGCGCGCAGCGCTGCAGAAGCGCGGCATCGATCTGATCGCGGTCGATCTCGCCGGCAAGGCCGCCGCGCAAAACCTGGAGAATTTCAACGAACTGATAAAGGGCCATTCCGGGGTCGAACCGGAGATCGAGATCGACGACCGCGATCTCGCGATGATCATCTACACTTCCGGCACCACCTCGCGGCCGAAGGGCGCGATGCATTGCCATCTCGCCGTGGTGATGGCAGTCATGAGCAACTGCATCGAGATGCATCTCGGACGCGACGACGGCATCACCGGGCAATTTCCGCTGTTCCATTGCGCCGGCCATGTGCTGCTGTTGAGCTACCTGTCGGTCGGCGGCCGGATGGCCTTGATGCGCGGTTTTGACCCGCTGGTCTGCATGGAAGCGATCGTGCGCGACAAGTTGACGGTGTTCGTCGGGTTGTCGCTGATGTACCAGGCGATCCTCGACCACCCGCGCCGTCGCGAATTCGATCTCTCCGGGCTGAAGGCCTGCATCTACACCATGGCGCCGATGGGCCGTCCGCTGCTGGAACGCGCGATGGCGGATATGTGCCCGAACTTCGTGCTGTCCAGCGGCCAGACCGAGATGTATCCGGCCACCACGATGTCGCAGCCCGACATGCAATTGAGACGCTTCGGCAATTACTGGGGCGAATCGCTGATCGTCAACGAGACGGCGATCATGGATGACGACGGCAAGCTGCTGCCGCGCGGCCAGGCCGGCGAGCTGGTGCATCGCGGGCCGAATGTCATGATGGGCTATTACAAGGATCCCAGGGCGACCGAAGAAGCGCGCAAATTCGGCTGGCACCACACCGGCGACCTCGCGCTGATCGACGACAATGGCGAGGTCCTGTTCCTCGACCGCAAGAAGGACATGATCAAGTCCGGCGGCGAGAATGTTGCCTCCGTCAAGATCGAGGAGACTCTGCTGGCGCATCCGGCCGTGCAGAACGCCGCGGTGGTCGGCCTGCCGCATCCGCAATGGGGCGAGGCGGTGTCCGCCTTCGTCAAGCTGAAGCCGGGCGCTGACGCCGACGAGGCCGGGATATCCGAGCATTGCCGGAAACATCTCGGCGGCTTTCAAGTCCCGAAGTTCATCAAAATCGTCGAGGAAATGCCGATGACGGCGACCGGAAAATTGCGCAAGGTGGAGTTGCGGCAGGCGTTTGCCGATCAATTTATGAAAGAGCGGGCATAGTGGCTGTCATCGAATCCACCATTGCCCCGGGCAGCGCATCCTTTCAGGCCAACCGGGACGGCATGCTGGCGCTGATCGCGCGGATGCGGAGCCTTGAGGAACGGGCGCGTGCTGCGTCAGCCGGCGCCAAGGAGCGCTTTCACAAGCGCGGGCAGTTGCTGCCGCGCGAGCGCGTCGCGCTGGTGCTCGATCCCGGCACGCCCTTCATCGAACTGTCGACGCTGGCGGGCTATATGTTCGACGTTCCCGACGCCGCCAAGAGCGTGCCCGGCGGCGGGTTGATCGCCGGCATCGGTTTTGTCGCCGGCATCCGCTGCATGGTGTCGGCCAATGATTCCGGCATCGACGCCGGCGCGCTGCAGGCTTACGGTCTCGACAAGACGCTGCGGGTGCAGGAACTGGCGCTGGAGAACAAGCTGCCCTACGTGCAACTGGTCGAAAGCGCCGGCGCCAACCTGCTGCGCTACCGTGTCGAGGATTTTATCCGGGGCGGCAACATCTTTCGCAATCTGGCGCGGCTGTCGGCGGCGGGCTTGCCGGTCGTGACCGTGACGCATGGTTCATCGACCGCCGGCGGCGCCTACCAGACCGGCCTGTCCGATTATATCGTGATGGTGCGTGGCCGCACGCGGGCCTTTCTCGCCGGGCCGCCGCTGCTGAAGGCGGCAACCGGCGAAATCGCTACCGAGGAAGAACTCGGCGGCGCCGAGATGCACACCTCGATTTCCGGGCTCGGCGATTACCTCGCCGAGGACGACCGCGATGCGCTGCGGATCGCGCGCGACATCATGGCCAACCTCGAATGGGACCGCCCGAAATCCGACCAGACCTCGTATCGCCCGCCGCGGCATGATCCCGAAGAACTGCTCGGCATCATGCCGATGGACCACAAGCGGCCGGTCGACATGCGCCAGGCGATCGCGCGTTTCATCGACGATTCCGATTTCACCGAGTTCGGCGCCAATTACGGCCCGGCCACCGTCTGCGGCCATGCCCGCATCGAGGGCCAGGCGATCGGCATCATCACCAACAACGGCCCGCTCGACGTGCCCGGCGCCAACAAGGCCACCCATTTCATCCAGGCCTGCTGCCAGTCGCGCACGCCGCTGCTCTATCTCAACAACACCACCGGTTACATGGTGGGCAAGGCCTACGAAGAGGCCGGCATGATCAAGCACGGCTCCAAAATGATCCAGGCGGTGACGTCGGCTACCGTGCCGCGGATCACGATCTATTGCGGCGCCTCGTTCGGCGCCGGCAATTACGGCATGTGCGGCCGCGGCTTTCATCCGCGGTTCTGCTTTTCCTGGCCCAACGCCAAGACCGCCGTGATGGGCGGCGAGCAGGCCGCCGAAACCATGGCGATCGTCACCGAAGCGGCTGCCGCGAGGCGCGGCAAGCCGATCGAGAAGGAAAAGATCGACGCCATGAAGGCGCAGATCACAGGCGTGTTCGATGGCCAGATGGACGTGTTCTCGACCAGCGCCCGCGTGCTCGATGACGGCGTGATCGATCCGCGCGATACCAGGGCGATCCTGGGCGAGGTGCTGGCGATCTGCCGGGAAGCCGAGGCGCGCAACCCCCAGCGCATGCAGTTCTCGGTCGCGCGGCCATGAACGATCAAATGAAGCTGACGCCGTTCCGAAAAATCCTGATCGCCAACCGCGGCGAGATCGCGCTCCGCATCATGCGCACCGCGCGCCGGCTCGGCTATGGCGTGGTGGCGGTCTATTCCGACGCCGACCGCGACGCCATGCACGTGCGCGAGGCGGATGAAGCGATCCGTATCGGCGAGGCGTTGCCGTCACAATCCTACTTGCGGATCGAGGCGATCATTGCGGCGGCGAAGACCAGCGGCGCCGACGCGGTCCATCCCGGCTACGGCTTTCTCGCCGAGAACGAGGATTTTGCGTTGGCCTGCCGCGACGCCGGGATCGTGTTCATCGGCCCGTCGCCGGAATTGATCAAGGCGATGGGCAACAAGGCCGGCGCCAAGGAGATCATGCTGGCGGCAGGCGTGCCCTGCGTGCCCGGCTATCAGGGCGCCGACCAGAGCGATGGCGTCATGCTGGCGGAAGCCGGCAAGATCGGGTTTCCCGTGATGATCAAGGCGGTCGCCGGCGGCGGCGGACGCGGCATGCGGCTGGTCGCCGATGCCGCGGCGTTTCCCGAAGCCTTGCGCAGCGCGCGGTCCGAGGCGCAGGGCGCGTTCGGCGATCCCACCGTCATTCTGGAGCGCGCCATCGTCGATCCCCGCCACATCGAAATCCAGGTGTTCGGCGACCGCCACGGCAACGCCATCCATCTCGGCGAGCGCGACTGCTCGGTGCAGCGGCGGCACCAGAAACTGATCGAGGAAGCGCCGTCGCCGGCGGTGTCGCCGGAATTGCGCGAAACAATGGGCGCGGTCGCGGTGGCCGCGGTCAAGTCGATTGGCTATGAGGGCGCCGGCACGCTGGAATTCCTGCTCGACCGCAGCGGAAATTTCTATTTCATGGAAATGAATACGCGGCTGCAGGTCGAGCATCCCGTCACCGAGGCGATCACCGGGCTCGACCTGGTCGAGCTGCAATTGCAGGTCGCCGGCGGCGAGCCGCTCGGGCTCAGCCAGGACGACATCATGTTCTTCGGACACGCGATCGAGGCGCGGCTGTGCTCCGAGGATGCCGGTCACGATTTCATGCCGCAGTCCGGCAAAATGGCGCTGTGGCAAATGCCTGACGAAATCCGCGCCGAACACGCGCTGCAGTCCGGCTCGGAAATTCCGCCGTTCTACGATTCGATGATTGCCAAGCTGATTGGCCAGGGCGAAAGCCGCGACGCGGCGCGTCGCCAGCTCATTCACGGCCTCGAACGGACGGTCGCTTTCGGTGTCACCACCAATCAGGCGTTTCTCGCCGCCTGCCTGGCGCATCCGGCCTTCGCGGCGGGCGAGGCGACCACGTCGTTCATCGGCAACCATCGCGACCAGTTGCTGTCGCCGCGCGCGGACCCGTCGTCCGAGGCGGCACTTGCGGCGGTGCTGCTCTACGTCACCGATCCCTGTGCGCCGCCATGGCGCGCCGGCCGGTCGCTGGCGGCGACCTTTCCGGTTCCGGTCCGCGTCGAACTCGATCACGGCATCCATGACGTCGAAGTCGCGCGCGAGCGCGATGGCGGCTATGTCGCGGGGCTTGAAGACACCCTGTACCGCATCGAAATCAAGGGTGTCGGCGGCGATGCCATCCGTATCCGCCGCCACGGTCACGACGAATCCATAAAGTGGTCGCGCGATGGAGACCAGCTGTTCCTGCTGTACCGTGGCAGCACGCTGGCGGTCCGCGATCTCACGAGAGCGGCGCCGGCCTCGGCCGCGGCCACCGGCGGCGACGGCAAGGTCCGCGCGGCCATGAACGGCCGCGTCGTCGCGCTACTGGTCAAGCCGGGCGACAAGGTCGCGGCTGGCCAACCGGTGATGACGCTGGAAGCGATGAAGATGGAGCACGTGCACATGGCGGGAATAGCGGGCACGATCGCGGCGATCGACGTCGCGGAAGGTGAGCAGGTGACGACGGGACGGATCGTGGTGGAGATCGAGGCGACCTGATCCTCGTCATGGCCGGCTTGACGAGCTACTATCGTCATTGCTGTCAATTGCGAGGAGCGAAGCGACGAAGCAATCCAGCTTGCGGCGAAGGTGGATTGGTTCGCTTCGCTCGCAATGACGTGGACTACCCCTCCCGTCCCGTCCCCTCATTCAGCCAGCACGCCACCTGGTGCTTGGCGCCGGCGTCCGCCAGCGCCGGCCGTTCCACCTTGCAGCGGTCCATCACGTAGCGGCAGCGGGTGTGGAAGGTGCAGCCGGAGGGCGGGTTGATCGGACTCGGGACGTCGCCGTCGACCATCGGCTGCAGGCGTTTTGTCTTTGGGTTGGCCACCGGCACCGAGGCCAACAGCGCCTGCGTATAGGGATGGCGGGGGTTGGCGAACAGGTCGGCCTTGTCGGCGATCTCGACGATGCGGCCGAGATACATCACGGCGACGCGGTGGCTGATATGGGCGACCACGGCGAGATCGTGCGCGATGAAGAGGTAGGAGAAATTGTGCTTGCGCTGCAGGTCGATCAACAGGTTGATCACCTGCGCCTGGATCGACACATCGAGCGCCGATACCGGCTCGTCGCACACGATCAGATCGGGCCCGAGCGCCAGCGCCCGCGCGATACAGATGCGCTGCCGCTGGCCGCCGGAAAACTGGTGCGGATAGTTCTGCATCTGCTCCGCGCGAAGCCCGACTTGCTGGAACAGTTCAGCGACGCGCTCCTGCTTCTGCTGGCCGGACGCCAGTCCGTGCACGCTGAGCGGTTCGCCGACGATATCGCCGGCGGTCATGCGCGGGTTCAGCGACGCAAACGGATCCTGGAACACGATCTGCATCGAGCGCCGGTGCGGCCGCATCTCGGCCTTGCCGAGACGGGTCACATCGACGCCGTTGAGCCGGATGCTGCCGCTGGTCGGCTCGACCAGCCGCAGCACGCTGCGCGCCACGGTCGATTTGCCGCAGCCGGATTTGCCGACCATGCCGAGCGTTTCGCCGGGCTGAAGCGAAAAGCTGACGCCGTCGACCGCATGCACGGTACCGACCCGGCGACGCAGGATGCCGCCCCGCACCGCGAAATGTTTGACGAGGTCGGTGACCTCGAGCAGTGGCGTTGCGTCGGTCATATCGGCGCCGCCGTTTCCGCCGCGCGCCAGCACGCGGCAAGATGGTTGACGTCCCACTCCTGCAGCGGCGGATATTCGGCGCGGCAGCGGTCGATCGCCAGCCCGCAGCGGGGTGCAAAGGCGCAGCCCGGCGGCAAATTGGTCAGCGACGGCACCATGCCGGGAATTTCGGTCAGCCGCGCATCGCTGTTGGAACCCTGCGAAATCACCGCCGGCATCGAGGCCATCAGGCCGCGGGTGTAGGGATGTCGGGGGTTTTCGAACAGCGCCTCGACGCTGGCTTCCTCGACCTTCTTGCCGGCATACATCACGATCACGCGCTGCGCGGTCTGTGCCACCACGCCGAGATCATGCGTGATCAGGATCAGCCCGGTCCCGAGTTCCTTCTGCAGGTCGACGATCAGCGCCAGGATCTGAGCCTGGATGGTGACGTCGAGCGCGGTGGTCGGTTCATCCGCGATCAACAGCGCCGGGCGGCAGGCCAGAGCCATCGCGATCATGGCGCGCTGGCGCATGCCGCCGGAGAGCTGATGCGGATATTCCCGCGCCCGCTGCTCGGGCTCGGGTATCCGCACGAGACGCAGCATTTCGACCGCCTTGTTCCAGGCTTCCTTGCTGGTCATGCTGCGATGCAGCCGAACCGCTTCGGTGATCTGGTCGCCGATCCGCATCACCGGGTTGAGCGAGGTCATCGGCTCCTGAAAAATCATCGAGATGCGGTTGCCGCGGATGGCGCGCATCTCGTCGGCGTCAAGGCTGAGCAGGTTCGGTGCCTTCGAGCGTCACGGTGCCGCCGACGACCCGGCCCGGCGGATCCGGCACCAGCCGCATCACCGACAGGGCGGTGACGCTCTTGCCGCAGCCGGATTCGCCGACGATCGCCAGCGTCTCGCCGCGGCGGACGCTGAAGGAAACGTCGTCGACCGCCTTGAACAGACCCGAATTGGTGAAGAACACCGTCTGCAGGTTCTTCACGTCGAGAACCATCTCTTCCGCTGATACGTCGTTCATCAGCCGCGCTGCCTCGGGTCGAGGATGTCGCGCAGAGCGTCGCCGAACAAATTGGTGCCGAACACCGCAAGGCTGATCGCAACCCCCGGGAAGATCACCAGCCACGGCGCAGTGCGGACATATTCCGCCGCCGATTCCGACAGCATGCGGCCCCATGACGGATAGGGCTCGGGAATGCCGAGGCCGAGAAACGACAGCGAGGCCTCGGTGAGAATGGTGGAGCCGAGCTGCGCCGTCGCCAGCACGATCAGCGGCGCCAGCGTGTTGGGCAGCACATGGCGCAGCGCGATGCGGGTCTCGCTCATGCCGATCGATTTCGCGGCTTCGACGAACGGCTGCTCGCGCAGCGCCAGGGTGTTGGCGCGGATCACCCGGGCGACGGTCGGGATCAGCGGGATCGCGATCGCGATGATCACGTTCGGAAGCGACGGCCCCAGCGCCGCGGTCATGACCAAAGCGAGCACCAGCAGCGGCAGCGCCTGCAGGACATCGGTAATGCGCTGGAACACGAGGTCGACCCAGCCGGACAGATAGCCGGAGGCAAGGCCGACGATCACGCCGATCGAGGAGCCGAGCAGGGTCGAACCGACCCCGACCGCGAGCGAGATGCGGGCGCCGTGGATGATCCGGCTCCAGACGTCGCGGCCGAACGAATCCGTTCCCAGCCAGTGCTGCGCGCTGGGGGGCGCCAGACGCTGCAGCGAATTGACCGAGAGCGGATCGTAACGGCCGATGAAGTCGGCCAGCAATGCGGCCAGCACGAACAGCACCATGATGACGAGGCCGATGGCGCCGAGCAGATGACGCTGCGCCAGGTATGTCAGCTTTCGCCAGCCATGCGTCGAATGGGCGCCGGCGCGTCGCAGTTCGCTATCGTAGTTGATGACGGCCAACGCTGTCTCCTAATCCGTGTACCGGATGCGTGGATCGATCGCGGCGTAGAGCATGTCGACGGTGAAGTTGGTGACCACCACGACCAGCGCGATCAGCATCACCAGGTTCTGAACGATCGGATAGTCGCGCCACCGGATCGCCTCGACCAGGAAGCGGGCGACTCCGGGAATATTGAACACGGTTTCGGTGACGATCAGGCCGCCGATCAGGAACGCCGCCTCGATGCCGATGATGGTGATGACCGGAAGAACCGCGTTCTTCAGCGCATGGTGATAGTTCACGGACGATTCGGACGCGCCCTTGGCGCGGGCGGTGCGGATATAATCCTGACGCAGGATTTCGAGCATCGAGGAACGGGTAATCCGCATCACCAGCGCGGCGCTGCGAAAGCCGACCGCCATCGCCGGGACGCAGTAGATCGCGAAGGCCTCGGTCCATGTCTTGGGATTCGGATTGAAGATCGGCATGGTTCCGAACATCGCGACCGACGCCATCAGGATCAACAGGCCGAGCCAGAACGACGGCAGCGACAGGCCGCTCAGGCTGACCACCCGCAGGGCGTAATCGAGCCGGGTGCCTTGTTTCACCGCGCTGATGACGCCGAGCGGAATGCCGATCGCGGCGGAAAACAGCAGCGCCAGCGCCGCCAGCCGTGCCGTGATCGGAATCCGCGGCAGGATCTCCTGCAGCGCGGGCTTCTCGGACACGTAGGAATAGCCGAGGTCGCCGTGCAGCAACCCGCCGATCCATTTCACATATTGCACGAAGATCGGCTGGTCGAGCCCGAGCTCCTTCTCCAGGTTGGCCTTGTCGGCCTGGTCGACGAAGCCCGCGGCGTCGAACAGGATGTCGACGATGTTGCCGGGTACGATGCGCAGCAGCACAAAGATGATGATCGAGATCCCGAACAGGGTCACGAGCATCAATATGAGGCGCCGCACGATATAGGCAAACACCTGGCTGCTCCCTGGACCCGATCCCGAGGCTTGCGCGCGTCGCCGCTACTTGTCCATCCACACGTCTTCGTAGCGGAAACCGTTGTAGGAGCTGTTCACCATGATGGTGATGCCCTTGACATAAGGCTGCCAGCACGAGCCCGAGCGGCCGTGGTAGATGATCGGACGGGCGACGTCTTCCTGCAGCTTCTTGTCGATTTCCCAGACCAGCTTCTTGCGTTTGGCGACATCGGTCTCGGCGGACTGCTCGCCGAACAGCTTCTCGATGTCCTTGTTGCAGTAGTTGGTGTAGTTCCGTTCCGAGCCGCAGGAATAGTTCTCGTAGAACGACTGGTCGGGATCGTCGACCGCATTGCCGGTCAGGTTGAGGCCGAGCGCATAGTCCTTGCGCGCCACCTTGGAGAACCAGTTGGCAGTTTCGACCACTTCGAGTTCGCCGTCGATATGGATGCTCTTGAGCTGATCGATCAGGATGATGGCGGGGTCGCGGTAGATCGGAATGTTGCGGGTTGCGACCTTGACCGCGAGGCGCTTGTCCGGTCCATAGCCGGCTTTCGCCATCAGCTTGCGGGCCTCGTCCCGGTTGGCATTGATGTCGGGACCGTAGCCCGGAATCTTCTCCAGCATTTCCTTCGGCATCGCCCATAAGCCGCCGGGGGCGGGCAGCATGGTGCCGCCGATATCCGCCTGGCCTTCGAACAGGATCGAGATGAAGGCCTTGCGGTCGATCGCCAGCGCCATCGCGCGGCGAATATCGAGATTGTCGAACGGCGGCGAAGACGAATTGACGATGATGTTGGTCGAGACGTTGATCGGCTCGACCACGCACACCGCCTTCGGCGCCTGATTCTTGACGTCCTTGAGCAGCGGAATTGACACCTCGGTCGGAAACGTCATGTCGAACTGGCCGGAAATAAAGCCGAGAATGGCGGTCGAGCGGTTGGTGATGATGGTGTATTCGATGCCGTCGAGATGCGGCAGGCCCTTTTTCCAGTAGTCCGGATTACGGGTGATCTTGATGGATTCGTTGGCCTTGAACTCGACGAACTTGAACGGACCGGTGCCGGTCGGCTTGGTGCGCATGTCGCCGGGCGAGACGTGGCAGGGATACACCGGCGTATAGCCGGAGGCGAGCAGCGCCAGCAGCGCCGGCTGCGGCCGCTTCAGGTTGAACGCGGCCTCGAAGTCGCCGTTGACAGTGACGTCGACGACTTCGTCGTACCAGGACTTGCGCGGGTTCTTGCGGAATTTCTGCTGCGACTTGCCCATCAGCATGTCGAAGGTGCATTTGACGTCGGCGGAGGTGAACGGCTTGCCGTCGTGCCATTTGACGCCCTGTCTCAGCTTGAAGCTGAGTTTCTTCTTGTCATCGCTCCAGGCCCAGCTCTCGGCTAGATCCGGGACGATCGAATCCATGGAGTTCTGCGGCACGTCCTGCTTGTAGATGACGAGGTTGTTGAAGATCGGCATGAAGGGAATGTTGACCGAATAGGTCGCCTCCTCATGGATCGAGGCGCTGGCCGGACTGTCGCGGTGATAGACCTTCAGGATGCCGCCCTGTTTGGGCTCGGCAGCCTGCACGGCCACGTTGGAAGCTGCAAACAAAGACAACGCCACGGCTGCAAGCGTACGCACGCTCCGCATGTTCCCCTCCCTCGATATTTCAGCCTCATCGGGCCAATTGATCAGGAGGTTATCCATGACGGTGCGCCCGCGCAACCCGCAAGGCCGAGCCCGGCCTCGATCCTTCGGATTAATGCAATTCCGTGCGACGGCCAATCGATGACGAAGCGCGTTGGTGCAGCGCGCCATGCGCTGGCCGGAACCGGTCAGACTTCCAGCTTGTCGCCGCCCTTGAGGTCGAGGATTTCGCGGGCCTCGTCGGATGTCGCCACCTGCAGGCCGAGGCCTTCGATGATCTTGCGCGCCAGCGTGACCTGCTCGGCGTTGGAGGCCGCCATCCGGCCCGGCGCCGCCCACAGCGAGTCTTCCAGTCCGACCCGGATATTGCCGCCCATGGCGGCGGCCATCGCCGCGATCGGCAACTGGTTGCGCCCGGCACCGAGCACCGACCACACCATCTTGTCGCCGAACAGCCGGTCGGCGGTGCGCTTCATGTGCAGCACGTCTTCCGGATGCGCGCCGGTGCCGCCCTGCAGGCCGAACACGGTCTGCACGAACAGCGGCGGTTTCACCATGCCCTGCTCCAGGAAGTAGTTGAGGTTGTAGAGATGCGCGGTGTCGTAGCATTCGAATTCGAAGCGGGTGCCGGTCTCCGACAGCGTCTTCAGGACATATTCGATGTCCTGGAAGGTGTTGCGGAACACGATGTCCTTGTTCTGCAGATGCTTGAGCTCCCAGTCATGCTCGAATTTCTTGAAGCGGTTGAGCATGCCGAAAAAGGCAAAGTTCATCGAGCCCATGTTGAGCGAGGCGACTTCCGGCTTGTAGACCGCGGCGGGACGAACGCGCTCGTCCACCGTCATGGTCGGCGCGCCGCCGGTGGTGAGGTTGATCACGCAGTTGGAGCGCTGTTTGATGATTTTCAGGAACGGCGCAAAGGCTTCCGGACTTTGATCGGGCTGGCCGGTCTTCGGATTGCGCGCGTGCAGATGCACGATGGCGGCGCCGGCTTCGGCGGCGTCGACCGCGGCGTCGGCGATTTCCTGCGGCGTCACCGGCAGCGCCTTCGACATCGAGGGGGTGTGGATCGCGCCGGTCACGGCACAGGTGATGATGACTTTGCGGCTCATGGTGGGCTCACTTTCCTGGAGGCGATCGATCAGGGTTTGTCGGTCTGCTTGGCCTTGTGGGCGGCCAAAGCCGCCAGCCGTTCGTTGCGCCGCTGTGTCAGCGCGGCGATACGCTCCGGCGGTCGGCTGGTGCGGCCATGCCGCGATCACCCGGTCGACATTCGGGCTCTGGTACACCTCGGGCCCGGCGGCGGCAGACGCCAATTCCCTGTAGAAACCGGTGTAGCGCGCGCAGTAATCGGGAATGCCGCCGGGCGCATTGAGCTCGATGGTCTCGAACGGGCCGAGAAACGACCAGCGCAGGCCGAGGCCATCCTTGACGGTGTGATCGAGATCCTCGGCCGAAATATAGCCTTCGCCGACCAGGCGAAACGCTTCCGCCAGCAGCGCGCCCTGCAGCCGGTTCAGGACAAAACCGTTGATCTCCCTGTTGATGGTGACCGGCACCTGTCCGATTTCGCGATAGATGTTGCGGGCGCGGTCGATCGACTCGGGCGAGGTCCACGGCGTGCCGCAGAGTTCGACCAGCGGCACCAGATGCGGCGGGTTGACGGGATGGCCGACCAGGCAGCGCGCGCGGCCTGGCAGCGCCTTCGGTGAAGCGCGAGGCAGTAATGGCCGAGGTCGAGGATACCAGCAGCGCATTGGGCGGCGCGAGCTTGTCGAGCAGGGCGAAGATCGCCAGCTTCTCCTCGATTTTTTCCGGCCCGTTTTCCTGCACGAATTCGACAGTCGAGCAGGGCTTCCTGCAGGCTCGCTGCGCTGGAAACGCGCGTGACGGCGCCGTCGGGATCGTCGCAAAGGCCATGGCGCGCCAGCGCGTGCAACTCGTCGCGGATCAGGCGGGGGGCGGCCTTCAGCGTCGGGATATGCGGATCGGTCAGCCGCACGCTCCATCCGGCGCGGGCGAAGATCGTCGCCCAGGCGCGTCCGATCAGGCCGCTTCCGACGATGGCGACGATGCGTTCAGGACTTGCCATGTTCTCTTCTCATACCACTGGTTTCACAGCCACAGCACCTTGCGGCGCAGGTCGAGGTCGTCGCGCAGCGCCTTCGACGGCCCCTGGTGGATCACCCGGCCGCGCTCCAGCGCCACCGTGGTATCGGACAACGCCAGTGCAAGATCCAGATGGTGATCGACGATGATGATGGCGATTTCCTTGCGCAGCCGGTCGAAGGTTTCGAACAATTGCTCGACCACGGCGGGCGCCAGGCCCTCGAAGGGTTCGTCGAGCAGCAGCACCCGCACGTCGCCGGACAGCGCGCGGGCCACCGCCACCATCTGCTGCTCGCCGCCGGAGAGATAATCCGCCGGGCTGTCGAGCCGTTCGCGAATCCGCGGAAAATATTCGTAGATGCGTTCGCGGGTCCAGTGCATGCCGTTGCCGGTCTGGCGCTTCAGCCCGCCGAGTTCGAGATTCTGCTCGACGCTCATGCCGGCGAACAGGCCGCGGCCCTGCGGCACGTAGCCGATGCCGAGCCGGGCGTTCTGCGCGGAGGAATTGCCGATCAGTTCGGTGTCGGCGAGCTTGATCGATCCGTTCGAGGCCGGCGCGATCCCGACCAGCGTCTTCAACAGCGTCGACTTGCCGGCGCCGTTGCGGCCCAGCAGCGCGATGATCTCGTTCTCGTGCAGCGTGAAATTGACGTCGTTGAGGATGTGGCTCTTGCCGTAGAAGGTATCGACGTTGGTCGCCGTCAGCAGCGCGCTGACCCGGGCGGCGGTTTCGCGCGGGCGTGGCGGCAACTTCGGTGGCGCCGGAGCCGATATAGACCTCCTGCACCTTCGGGCTGGCGCGGGCGTCCTCGACCGTGCCGTCGAGCAGCACGCGGCCTTCGTTCATGACGGTGACGTGGTCGGCGAGCTGAAATACGCGGTCGATGTCGTGCTCGACCAGCAGCACCGGCAAATCCGCGGAGATGCGCTTGATGATGGCGCCGATCCGCTCGCGCTCGGCCGCGGCAAGGCCGGCCAGCGGCTCGTCGAGCAGCAGCACGCGCGGCGCGGTGGCGAGCGCCACGCCCATGTCGAGCAGGCGCTGGCCGCCATAGGACAGCATGCCGGCTTCGGCCTTTTCGATGCCGGCAAGGCCGAGATAGCGGATGGTGGCGTCGGTCTCGGCATTGATCGTCTCGATCGACAGCGCATGGTGAGGGGATCGAAGCGGCGAGGGTGCCGCGCCTGCACGGCGAGGCGGATGTTTTCGCCGACGCTGAGCGCCGGAAACAGATTGGTGATCTGGAACGAGCGGCCGATGCCGGCGGCCGCGATCTCTTCCGGCGTCTCGCCGGCGATCGGCTGGCCCAGCAGCGACACCTCGCCCTCGTCGGGTGGAAACATGCCGGACAGCAGATTGAACGCCGTGGTCTTGCCGGCGCCGTTGGGGCCGATCAGCGCATGCAGCGTGCGGTCGGTGATCGAGATGTCGATGCCCTGCACCGCCTTGATGCCGCCAAAGCTCTTGACGATGTGGCGGGCGGACAGCACCGTCCTTCGACGTGGGATTTCGGCCGCAGAAACTCCGGCAGCGGCAATGCTTCGATGCGGCGTGCCGACATCGCGGCGTCTTCGGTCACCTTCTTGCGGAACGGCGCGATCAGCCGCTCGCCGACGCCGACCAGACCCGTCGGCGAAAACACGATGAAGGCGACGAAGACGAGGCCGAACCAGAACAGCCAGTTCTCGGTATAGATACCCAAAAACTCGCGGAACAGGATGAAGAACAGCGCGCCGAGCGCGGGGCCCAGGAAGCTGCGCATGCCGCCGATCACGACCATGGCCAAAAGTTCGCCGGAAAATGCGACCGAGATCGGATCGGCCGAGGTCATGCGATTCTGGAACAGCAGGATGATGCCGGCAAGCCCGGTGATGCCGGCCGACAGCACGAAGGCGGCGAGCTTGTAGCGGTTGGTGGGATAGCCGAGGAAGCGGGCGCGCTGCTCGTTCTCGCGGATCGCCACCAGCACGCTGCCGACGGTCGAATTGTGGAAGCGCCAGAGCAGGATCAGCACCAGGAAGGCGATGATAGCGACGAACCAGTAGTAGTTGGTTGACGATTCCAGGTTGATGCCGAAAATCGTCGGCCGGGTGATGCCGCCGAGGCCGTTCTCGCCGCCGGTGACGTCGGTCCAGCGGAACGCGACCGCATACAGCATCGCCGACAGCGCCAGCGTCAGCAGCGAAAAATACACGCCGCGCCGGCGCAGGATCAGGAAGCCGAACGCGGTGGCGATCACGGCCACGATCAGCACGCCGACGATCGCCGGTCCGAAAAACGAATCGTGCATTACGTTGCGCTGGAGCAGGGCGGCGGCATAGGCGGCGAGGCCGAACCAGGCGCCATGGCCGAACGACACCAGACCGGTATGGCCGACCATGATGTTCAGCGCCATGCAGGCCAGCGCGTAGGTGACGACCTCGGTGGCCGAGGTCATGGTGAGGCCGAGCGCCAGCAGCAATGGCGGCAGCACCAGCAGGCCGAGGGCGGCGATCACAAGCGGAATGGGGAGGCGCTTCATCATGTCGGCGCCTCACTCGAACCGCGTGATGCGTTCGCCGAACAGGCCGCGCGGCCTGAACAGCAACACCAGAAGCATCAAGAGATAGATCGCCGCGGTGGAGGCGGCGGAATAGCCGATGCCGACCATGACGCCCTTGACGAGGCCGACCAGCAAGGCGGCGGCGACCACGCCCCAGAACGATCCGAGCCCGCCGATCACCACCACGACGAAGGCCGGCGTGATGATTTCCTGGCCCATCGCCGGATGGATCGAATAGATCGGCGCCAGCAGTACGCCGGCCAATCCGGCCAGCCCGATGCCGAGGGCCGCGACCGCCGACATATAGGGCTGCAGGGAAATGCCGAGCGCGCCGACCATGTCGGGGTTTTGCACCCCGGCGCGCACCACGCGGCCGAACGAGGTCTTTTGCAACAGCAGCCAGAGCCCGGCGATGCAGGTCGCGGCGATGCCGAGCAGCACCACGCGATAGAACGAATAGATGAAGCTGCCGATCGCGACCTGTCCGCGCAGCCATGGCGGAATCGAATAGGATAGCGGCGGCGCGCCAAAGATCATGCGCAGCGCCTGCTCCGCCACCATGGCAAGTCCAAACGTCATCAGCAGCGACAGGATCGGATCGGAGCGGTAGAAGCGCCGGAACAGCGTGCGCTCGATCACCACGCCCATCAGCGCCACCACCACGGGGGCCACCACGAACGAGCCGCCGAAGCCGAGATACGGCGACAGCACCAGCGTCAGGTAAGCGCCGATCGCATAGAACGCGCCATGCGCCAGGTTGACGATGCCGCCGAGCGAGAAGATCAGCGACAGGCCAAGCGCGATCAGCAGGTAATAGACGCCGTCGAGCAGGCCGTTGAGGATTTGCTGGGCGAGCAACATGGTGGACATGGTTCTGGCCCCGCGCGACCGTGCGCCGGTGAGAGATTGCAGACAGGGATGGAAGAAAAGAGCAGCGTCTCTCCGGAAATTCCGGAGAGACGCTGATGTCAGTCGGTTAGCTCGGGAACGTGCAGCTGTTCTCTTCCTTGGTCGCGGCGATGATCTCGAGGTCTTCGTTCGGGCCCGGGACCGCCGGGCTGGAAGCGAAGATGTCCCACTGGTTCTTGATCTTGTCGGCGGGCAACGCCGTGACCGCGTACATTTCGTGCATCAACTGATGATCCGAGGCGCGGAAATAGCCTTCCCGCGTCTTCAGCACGTCGAACTTCGCGCCCTTCTCGAAGTGTTCGATGATCTTGGGCGATTCCGCCGATTTCAGATCGTTGATGGCCTTGGCCACGATCTTGGTGGCGACGTAATCGCCCCAGGCCTGGTTCTCCGGAGGCTTCTTGTATTTGTTGGTGAAGGCCGTGGCGAACGCCTTGGAGCCGGGGGTATCGACCAGATGATGCCAGACCACCGGCCAGGTGCCGACGAAATTGCCCTTGCCGGCCGCCCAGGCCAGCGCGGTGTCGAAGCCAAATCCGCCGACCGGGAAGGTGAGGCCGAACTCGGCATATTGCTTGAGGAAATTTGTGATCTGGTTGCCGGCGAGATTGATCACGACGAGGTCGGGCTTGGCCTCGCGGATCTTCAGCAGATAGGCCGAGAAGTCGGTGGCGTCGGTCGGCACCAGATCGTCGCCGGCAAAATTGCCGCCATTGGCTTCCATGAAGCGTTTTGACACTTTCAGGAGGTCATGGCCGAAGGCGTAATCCGCCGTCAGCGAATACCACTTCTTGCCCTTGACCAGCCCGTCGCGCAGGAACGAGCGGCCGACGGTTTTGACATACATCGAGTTCTGCGACTCGACGTGGAACATGTAGCGCTGGCAATCCTTGCCGCGCAGCGCGTCGGAATTGCCGCCGGTGTTGATGAACAGCGTCTTGGTGCGCGAGGCGACCTGCGCGATGGTCAGGCACGAAGCCGACGAGATTTCGCCGATGATGCAGGCCACCTTGTCGCGCTCGATCATGCGCTCGGCCTTGGTGGAAGCGGTCTGCGGATTGACCGAATCCTCCTTCAACAGCTCGACCTTGCGGCCCATCATGCCGCCGGCGGCATTGATTTCCTCGACCGCGAGATCGATCGCCATCACGGCGTATTCGCCGAGCGGGCCGAGAAAGCCGGTGCGCGGCGTCAGATGGCCGATCTTGATGACGTCGGCGGTCTGCGCGCGCAGAATCGCCGGCGCGGACACTCCGGACACAAGGGCCAGCCCGCCGGCGGTCTTCAACAGGCTACGGCGGGTGAATTGATTTTGGTTGGGCATCAGCCTTCATCTCCCTGGTGCGGCCGCGTGGGCTGCGGCTGTTTGTTGTTCTTTCGGCAAGGTCGGCGCTGTCAGCCTGGAAAAGCGGCTTGTCTCGCTTGCCGTGATCTGTGATCACAGTTAGAGTTGCAAATGTCCGGGCCGTTGTCGAGTTCTCTCTCCAAAATCCCGGCTGCATGGGAGACCTGCGTTGAATTTGCCCGCCGCGCTCAATCTGGTGGAACCGCTCGACCGTCAGACGCTGGGCGAGCGCGCCTATGCGAAGCTGGCGGATCTCCTGATTTCCGGCCGGCTGGCGCCCGGCGAAAAATTGTCGCTGCGCGCGGCGGCGGACGTGCTCGGCGTCTCCATCATGCCGGTGCGCGAGGCGGTGTCGCGGCTGGTGGCCGACAAGGCGCTGGAGGTGACGCCGAACCGCGCGGTGCGCGTGCCCCTGATGTCGGCGGCGCAGTTTCGCGACCTGACCAGGGTGCGGATCGCCATCGAGGGTCATGCGGCGGCGCAGGCCGCCCTTCACCGCGACAGCAGCGACCTCGCGCTGATCGCGCGCGCCGAGGAGGCGATGCGGCTGGAGAGCGAATCCTCCACGCCGGATCTGCCGCGCGCGGTCGAGCTCAACAAGACCTTCCATTTCGCGGTGTACGACGCCGCGCATTCCCCGATCCTGGTAGAAATCATCCGCGCGCTCTGGCTCAAGGCGGGACCGGTGATCAATCTCGATTTGCGCGCCAACCCAGAACGGCTGGCCAAGGGCGACGCGATCCGGTTTCATGCCGATGTGCGCCGCGCCATCGCCGCCGGCAAAGGCGAGGCCGCGCAGGCCGGCATTGCCGCCGACATCAGGAGTGCGGCGGATTTCATTCTCTCGCGCGGCGGACTCGCCGACTGACATTTCCCAAACGGCATCTCGGAGCGATCATGGATCTCGACATCAAGGGTTTGCGCGTGCTGGTCACGGCCGGCGCCAACGGCATCGGCCGCTCGATCGCGCGCGCGTTCGCGGCCGAAGGCGCCAAGGTTCACACCTGCGACGTCGATGAAATCGCGCTGTCGGAACTCGCGGGCACCGATCCCGCGATCACGCAGACTGGCGTGCGACGTCTCCAAACGCGATGCCGTGAAAAGGCTGTTCGAGGAGGCGCTGGAAAAACTCGGCGGCCTCGACGTTCTCGTCAACAATGCCGGCGTCGCCGGACCGACCGCCAAGGTCGAGGAGATGAATCCGGAAGACTGGGACCGCTGCCTCGAGATCTGCCTGACCGGCCAGTTCAACTGCACGCGCCTTGCGGTGCCGCATCTGCGCAAAAGCAAAAACGCCTCGATCGTCAATATCTCCTCGGCGGCGGGCCGGCTCGGCTTTGCCATGCGCACGCCCTACGCGGCGGCGAAATGGGGCGTAATTGGCTTCACAAAATCGCTGTCGATCGAGCTTGGCCCGGACAATATCCGCGTCAACGCGATCCTGCCGGGTCTGGTTGCCGGCGACCGGCAGCGCCGGGTGCTGGAAGCCAAGGCGCAGCAGCGCGGCATTTCCTACGCCGAGATGGAGCGCACCGCGTTTTCCTACACCTCGATCAAGGACTATGTGACCCCGGAACAGCTCGCCGACCAGATCCTGTTCATGTGCAGCCCGCGCGGCAGGACGATTTCGGGCCAGGCGATCTCGGTCTGCGGCGATACGCAGATGCTCGGATAGGCGAGCGAGGAAAACCTTCGGCTAGCGGTCGTGCTGCTCCGCCGCGCCGTCCGCATTGAATATCGAATAAATCAGGCCCATGATCACGCTGTAGGACAGGATCATCAGGAGCGAGAACAGAGCCGGCTGGAAACCGAGCCCCGCCCCGGTGGCGAACAGGCCGCGCCCGAGCATCGGAAAGAACAGCAGGCCCATCACGATCCAGCCGAGCACGCCAAAGACCAATCCCTTGGCGGCTCCGCTCTCACCCGGGAGCAACCGGTAGGCGCGGCCAAACAGGTATCCGAGCAGGACGGAGCCGTTCAGGAACGAAAGCGCCCATGGAATGAGAGGATTGACGGAGCCACCAACCAGTTGGCTCAACAGCTGCTGCAGATCGTCATAGGGCTGAAAGGATGGCAGCCAACCCATTCCGGATTTCAGGAGCATGAGGCCGGAGTGAGCAACGCTCCCGCACAACCCGGCGAATGTCGTTCGCCATATCCGGTCAAAGCTCATGGCATGGCGTGGTTGTCGCGGTCATCTTCAGCACTTACCATATATCAATGCCGCGGACCGATGCCGGGATCAAATTGCCGCCGCGCGGCGGGCACCCTGCAAGGAGATCGCCCATGAACGACGCAAACCGAAAATCTCATTGGGAAACGGTTTACACGACCAGGGGCGAAAATGAAGTCAGCTGGTTTCAGGAAGATCCCGCGCTGTCGCTCGAACTGATCGACCTTGCCCGGACGACGCCGGATTCCGCCATCATCGATATCGGCGGCGGTGCATCGCGCCTGGTCGATAGCCTGATCGCGCGCGGGTTCAGGCATGTGACGGTGCTGGATATTTCGCAAGCCGCCCTCGACGCCGCCAGGACGCGGCTCGGCGAATGCCCGAGCCATGTGGAATGGGTCGTCGCCGATGTCACCAAATGGTCTCCGGTGCAAAGCTTCGACATCTGGCATGACCGGGCCGCCTTCCATTTTCTGATCGATCCCGCGGACCGACTGGCCTACGTGGCGCGCCTGCACCAGGCCGTCAGGCCTGGCGGCCATGTCATCATCGGGACGTTTGCGATTGACGGCCCGGAAAAATGCAGCGGGTTGCCCGTCTGCCGATACGACGCGGCAAGCCTTGCCCGGGAACTGGGGGAGGGCTTTGAACTGATGGACTCCCGGCGGCAGGATCATTCGACCCCCTGGAACTCGACACAGCGCTTCCAGTTTTGCAGTTTCCGGCGGAAGGCTTGAGCAGTTCTCGGAAGTGCCGCGTCGGCGGATCGGAATACGCGGAACCCAGCAAATTCCCTTCATGCCGGGTTAATGAACCGGGCAAGACCGCATCGCCTTAAGCTTGTGCCCGCGCTATCGTAGAGTCCCCAGGATGGTGAGGCGCAGCGAACATGGCAGGCACTGGCGGAAACGAGCCTGATCGGGCAGGCGAAACCAGCCTGTTGCCGGAATCCGCGCCAACCGGTTTCCGGGAGGTCGCCAAGGTCGCTTCGATCGCGATCGATCTGCGGGACGGTTTTCGAAACGAGCGCCGAACCCCCGAATATCGCGCCATCCACGGCCTGTCGCCGGACGCCAATGACACCCACGAGGACTGGGTCGCCCGGCTGCATCCGGAAGATCGCGAACGAACCGTGCGGCAGTTCCTCGATGCGGTGAAAGGTCCCGGCGAGCAGTTTTCCTATCAATACCGCATCATCAGGCCGAATGACGGACAACTCCGCTGGATCGCCACCGAAGCCCGGATCGAACGCGATTCCGACGGCCGGCCGTTGCGGCTGGTCGGCGCGCACATCGACATCACCGAGCTTGCGCTGGCCAGGGAGACCTTGCGCGAGAGCGAAGAGCGGTTTCGCCTGATCGCCAACAGCGCGCCGGTGCCGATGTGGGTGACCAAGATCGACCGCACCCGCGCCTTCGCCAACCAGGCCTATCTGGAATTTCTGGGTGTTCCCTACGACGAAGGGCTGGCGTTCGACTGGCGAAAAATCATCCATCCGGACGACATGGACCGCGTCGTGAAGCAGAGCGTTGCCGGCGAGGCGACGCTGAAGCCCTTCGTGCTGGAAGGGCGTTATCGCCGGGCCGATGGCCAATGGCGCTGGATGCGATCGGAATCGCAGCCGCGCTGGGATCCGACCGGCCAGCATATCGGCTTCATCGGCGTCGCCCACGACATCACCGCGGCCAAGGAAGCCGAGATGAATCTTCGGCAGCTCAACGAATCGCTGGAACAGCGGATCGCGGAGCGCACCTCGCAGCTGCAGACCAACGAAGCGCGGCTGCTCGCCATTTTCGAGACCAGCAATCTGTATCAGGGCCTGCTGGATCTGCAGGGCTACCTCGTCTACGCCAATTCGACCTCGCTGGCCGGCATTCGCGCCAGCGCGGCGGACGTCGAGGGAAAGCCGTACTGGGAGACGCGCTGGTTTTCCGAGACCGAGGGGATGCGCGATCTGGTCAAGGGTGCTTTCGAGGCGGTCATGAGGGGCGAAAGCGTCCGCACCGAGATGTGCCTCAATTTGCCGACCGGCGAACGCTTTTTCGATTTCACCATGCGTCCGGTGTTCGATCAGTACGGCGCCGTTTCCGGCGTGCTGCCCGAAGCCGTTGATATCACCGATCGGCGGCAGGCCGAGGAGGCGCTGCGCCAGTCCCAGAAAATGGACGCGGTGGGGCAGCTGACCGGCGGCGTCGCGCATGATTTCAACAATCTGCTGACCATCATACGCTCGGCGACCGACTTCCTGCGCCGCCGCGAACTCAGCGAAGACCGCCGCCGCCGCTACATCGATGCGATTTCGGACACGGTGGACCGCGCCTCGAAACTTACCGGCCAGCTGCTGGCCTTTGCCCGGCGCCAGCCGCTGACGCCGCAGGTGTTCAACGTCGGCTCACAGGTGGAAAGCATCGCCGCGCTGATCCGCCCGCTGATGGGTGGACGGATCCACATCAAGGTCGAGCCGTGCGAGCCGCCCTGCTTTGCCACCGCCGACGTCGCGCAGTTCGAAACCGCGCTGGTCAATCTCGCCGTCAATGCGCGGGATGCGATGGCGGACGAAGGCAGCCTGGTCATCGGCGTCAGGGAGGTCGACGGCATTCCGGCGCTGCGCGGCCAGCCGCGCCGCGACGGGCAGTTCGTCGCGGTTTCGGTGGCGGATACCGGGACGGGTATCGCGGCCGACAGGCTCGATGCCATCTTCGAACCGTTCTTCACCACCAAGGGCGTCGGCAAGGGCACCGGTCTCGGTCTCAGCCAGTCGCTCGGCTTTGCCAAACAGTCCGGCGGCGACATCATGGTGACCGACACCTCGCCGGCGGGTTCGACCTTCACCGTCTATCTGCCGCAGGCCGAGAGCCCGGCCGATGCCGCCAAGGTCGCCGCCGTCAACGCCGAAGCCGCGGCCAGCGGGCGCGGACATTGCGTGCTGGTGGTGGAGGACAACGAGGACGTCGGGCGGTTTTCGACCGAACTGCTGCAGGATCTCGGCTACGCCACCAAATGGGCTGTCGACGCCCGGGAGGCGCTGGCGACCCTGGCCGAGAATGAACTGGCGTTCGACCTGGTATTTTCGGATGTCATCATGCCCGGCATGAACGGCGTCGAACTCGCCACCATCATCAGGGAGCGCTACCCCGGCCTGCCGGTGGTGCTGACCAGCGGCTACAGCAGCGTCCTGGCCGACCATGCCCATCGCGGCTTTGAGCTGATCCAGAAACCGTATTCGGTCGAAGCGCTGTCGAGAACGCTTCGGAAAGCGATCGCTGAACGGCGCGTGATTGGTTGAATGATGGGCTGCGCTGAATCTCAGGAACAGCGTAAAAGCCTCGCATGATTCCGTGGAAACAGATCGGCACCGCCCGCGTGCCCGGCGCCGAGGTCGAGCTTCGCCTGATGCAGCGCGGCGCCGAATTCTCCATGAAGATCGGCCAGAACGAGTTGATGAGCAGCCGCCTCTGCGGCTCGGAGGAAGCGCTGGCCACACTGGCCTGCCGCCGGATCGAAACGGTCAAGGCGCCGCATCTGCTGATCGGCGGCCTCGGCATGGGTTTTACATTGCGCGCGGCGCTGGCGGTGCTGGGGCCGAAAGCGCGGATCACGGTGGCGGAACTGCTGCCCGAAGTGATCGCCTGGGCGCGGGGGCCGATGGCGGAAATTTTTGGCGGCAGCCTCACGGATCCGCGTGCCAGCATTTTGTGCGCCGACGTGATCGCGGTCATATCAGAGAAAACCTCGGCGTTCGACGCCATCCTGCTCGATGTCGACAACGGCCCGGAAGGGCTGATCCGCAAGGCCAATGACGCGCTCTACGACCTCAGCGGATTGACCGCGATCCGCCGCGCGCTGCGGCCGGGCGGCGTGCTGGCGGTGTGGTCGTCGGGGCCGCATCCGGCCTTTACCCGGCGGCTTCGCCAGGCCGGTTTCGAGGTCAACGAAGTCGCGGTGCGCGCCACCACGAAGCGCAGCGGCGCCCGCCATGTGATCTGGTTCGCGACCCGGAAGGCCTAATCGACTTCGTCGGTCCAGACCTTGAAACTCACCAGCGTGTTCGGCCCAAAGGTCTGCGTGATCGGCACGTCGGAGGCGTCGCGTCCCTGCGCGATCAGCACCCGGCCGATCCGCGGGATGTTGTTGCGGGCATCGAAGGTGTGCCAGCGGCCGCCGAGGAAAACCTCGAACCAGCCGGCAAAATCGCCGTCGGCCCACGGCTTCGGCATGCCGATGTCGCCGAGATAGCCGGTGCAATAGCGCGCCGGAATATTCATGCAGCGGCAGAAGGTGATGGCGAGGTGGGCATAGTCGCGGCAGACGCCCTTGCCCTCGTCGAATGCTTCCGCCGCCGTCTTGGTCGCGCGCGCATGCTGATAGCCGAAGTTGATGTGGTTATGCACGAAATCGCAGATCGCCTGCACCCGCGCCCAGCCCGGGCTGGTGTTCTCGAACAGCTTCCAGGCGACATCGGACAACCGGTCGGTCTCGCAATAGCGGCTGCCGAGCAGATACACCAGGGTATCCGCCGGCAGGTCCTCCACCGCGTGCTGGAAAGCCGATGGTACGATCGGATCGGGCAGGCCGCTGTCGCGCACCATGCCATCGGCGGAAAGCCGGACGCGGCCCGCGGGCGCCACGATGCGGCTGCACCAGTTACCAAAACCGTCGCGATAGGGCGTGATGTCGACCGGCGGGCTGACGGTGAGAAAATCGGGGATCAGGACGTCGGATGCCCGGGTAAAATGCGTCCCCAGCACCATGATGACAGGCGTCGGCTGCGGGAAGTCGTAGATCATCTCGTAGCCGACACGGATTTTCAAATCGAATACCCTTATGCACGGTTAGCTGAAAATTGCTGCGACGACGGTTATGGTCGCATGATACGGCGCGAACGCTCACGCCGATATTTTGATCGGCGCGCGATTGGTCTGATCTGCTGACGCTTATGGATTTCCGGTCGTCTTCTCAGGAAATGGCTACGAAAGCGTCGAATACAAGCTGCAGCGGCGCTATTTCGCTCGACCGGCGCCGGTTTGCACGAAACCGATAGCTAATCGAGCGGAAAGAGCGCACGGTCTCGCCATGCCCGGAAGCGCAAATTCTCCCGCCGCATCGTCGATGCAGACCATAATCATGACCACGCGCTCCCGACGCGAAACGCTCACCTTCAGGCAGCCCTTTCGGATCAAGGGCATCGACCGCCTGCTGGCGGCCGGCGATTACGAGGTCGTCACCGATGAGGAGATGATCGAAGGCCTGTCGTTTCCGAGCTTTCGGCGTGTCGCCACCCTGATCATGGTGCCGGGCGCGCCGCCGCATGCCTCTTCGACGGAGATGATTTCCATCAGTGCGGTCGATCTTGCCGATGCGCAGCGCGACGACGCGATCGCGTCGCGTGAATAGTCTTCCGGCCAATCCAGTGTCGGCTTCCTCGAGCAAGAGTTAGGCTTCCCATGTCGTCAGGTTCCAACCGAGGTGCCGAACGTCCTCATCGTCGAGGACGAGATGATGCTGCGCATGCGCGCCGTCGACATCGTGGAGGATGCCGGATTCCATCCCGTCGAAGCCGTCAATGCCGACGAGGCGATTTCCATTCTGGAATCCCGCTCGGACATCTCGCTGTTATTTACCGATATTCAAATGCCCGGCAGCATGGATGGCCTGAAGCTGGCCCACACTGTGCATGACCGCTGGCCGACGATCAAGATCATCCTGGTTTCCGGCCAGGTGAAACCTTCCGAGGCGGAGAAGCCGGAAGAGAGCCGCTTTTTCGGCAAGCCGCTGAGCGGGGCCCAGATGATAGCGGAATTGCAGGCGATGGTGGGCGCGGGCGCGTTGAAGATTTTCCGGTCGGAATCGAGGTGGACGAACCCGTTCCCCTGGCAGCGCCGGTCGAGCCATTGCTGCCGCTTTCCGCGCATGAAGCGGTGTTGTCGGCGGAGAACGACAGCCTTCGCGTGTTGCTGGAACAGGCCGGGATCGATGCCAAGGCGCTGCTGGCACAGGCCGGCATCGACGCCAGGGAACGCGAGGCCGCCGACAAGCTGCAGAAGCTGATCCTCGGCGAACTGCATCATCGCATCAAGAACACGCTGGCAACCGTCAGCGCCATCGCGTCGCAAAGCTTTCGGGCTGCGACCAGCATCGAGGACGGACAGAAGGCCATGGAAGGCCGCCTGGTGGCGCTGGGCCGCGCCCACGATCTCCTGATGCAGATCAGCTGGTCCAATGCCAGCCTCACCCATACTTTCAGCGGCGCGACCGAGCCGTTTGATAGCCAGGGCGCGCGGCGATTCCATTTCAACGGGCCGGACATCAGGATTACTTCGGGGGCGGTGATTGCGCTGGCGATGACGTTCAATGAGTTGTGCACCAACACCACGAAATTCGGCGCGCTCTCGGTACCCGCCGGCCGGGTCGAGGTCAGCTGGACCATCGACGATGCCACGCAGCGGTTGCGGTTGACCTGGATTGAGCGAGACGGCCCTCCGGTCAAGCCGCCGACACGACGCAGTTTTGGAACCCGGATGATGGGATCGCTCGGCCAGCAGCTGAACGGCCAGGTCCAGCTCAGCTATGATCCGTCCGGGTTCATCTATGCGCTGGATGTACCGCTGGGCTCGATCATCGCGGCGGGGTGACCATTTCAACGCTTCCGAAATAGCCGGTTCCCGCACTTCTGTCGCGGTGTTGGCACAAAACCAGCATATGAAACGATGCAGCCGGCGATAGCGGGGCTGATCCGGTTCAACGGGAGCGTCTGATGGACGTTGCGGTGTTGCGCAGGTGCGTCATCGTTCTGGGTTGCGTGATCCTCGCCGGGGGAAAGGCGCTGGCGGCAGACCCGGCGCCGCTGCCCGCCTATAATGCAGCCATCGGCGAAAGCTCGATCTCGGGCATCTCGTCCGGCGCGTTCATGGCGGTGCAGTTCGGCACCGCCTGGTCCTCGGTGATCACCGGCGTCGGCGTGGTTGCCGGCGGACCCTATTGGTGCGCCAAGGCAGATGCCGCCGATTTCATCAACGGCTACACGCTGCCGATCATGAATGCCACCGGACCCTGCATGGTCGGTCCCCCTTCCAAGACGGACAATTTCTTCGCCAAGGCCGACGCCAAATCGGCTTCCGGCGATATCGATCCGCTGCAGTCGGTGGCCCGGCAAAAAATCTATCTGTTCCACGGCTACAACGACGCGGTGGTGGCGAGATCGGTTACCGATGCGACGGCGGATTTTTATCGGCATTATCTGGGCGCCAACCAGGGCAATCTCTTCTACCAGACGACCGTGGGTGCGGGGCATTCGCTGGTGGTCGCGCGCGACGCGTCCGCCGGTGGGATCAACGACTGCAAGGCCAACGCCGAGCCGTATATCGACAACTGCGGTTATGATCAGGCCGGCATCATCCTTCAGCACATCTATGGCGCGTTGAATGCCCCCAACCGGGGACAACTGGGCGGAGCCGTCAAGCGGTTCGACCAATCGATCTATACCAAACCCCGTGATCCCAGCCCGCTGAGCCTCGGCGACAGCGGCTACGTCTTCGTTCCCAAATCATGCGAGCAGGGCGAAGCGTGCCGCGTTCATATCGCCTTGCATGGCTGCAAGCAGGATGTCGCCGAGATCGGCCGGCGCTTCATTGACGATACCGGCTACAATGCGTGGGCGGATACCAACCGGCTGATCGTGCTTTATCCGCAAACCCGGTCGAGTTCCTACCTGCCGTTCAATCCGAAGGCGTGCTGGGACTGGTGGAGTTATGTCGATCACGACGATAAATATGTCACCAAATCCGGGCCGCAGATCAAGGCGATCAAGGCCATGCTCGATGCCTTGACGGCGGGCGCAACACCGGCGGAGGCGGCCGCGCCGGCAGCCGACGCGCCGCCGGACAGGCTCGCGGTCATCGATACCTCGGACACGGCCGCGGACCTCACATGGGCGCAGGTGGCAGGCGTTGCGGCCTACCGCGTCTATCGCGCCAGTGCCGACGGCCAGTTTGCAGCGGTGGCCGATGTCGCAGGTCCGAGCTTCGGCGATTCCGGCCTCGCGCCGAAAACCGCCTATCGCTGGCGCGTCTCGGCTATCGTGAACGGGAGCGAAGGGCCGGCTTCCGCGGAGGCCGCGGCCACCACGCGACCGGCGCCTGTGCCCTGCCAGAATCCGGGCAGCTGTCCGATTGTTGAATGACTGATGCCGCAGACCGGCCTATTCTGCATACTGCCGACTTCACGGCAGCGCGCATCACGTAGGTTTGCTCACGGTTGGCATCAGGAGTTTCATGCCGAGGTATGCCCAACAGATAAAATTCTGCACGTCGCGGAACGGTGCCCGGATCGCGATGGCCTCGATAGGACGTGGACCGCCACTGCTGCGAACTGCCCATTGGCTCAGCCATGTCGAACATGACGCGCGCAGCCCGGTCTGGACGCATTGGCTCGAAGCGCTGTCACGCGACCACACATATATTCGATATGACCAGCGCGGCTGCGGATTGTCCGACCGCTCACCGCCATCCCAGTCGTTTGAAGCCTGGATCGAAGACCTCGAGGCTGTCGTCGACGCGCAAGGCTTGAAGAGATTCCCGCTGTTTGGAATGTCCCAGGGCGGTGCGATCGCGATTGCTTACGCCGCGCGTTATCCGGAGAAGGTCTCGCACCTGATCCTGTTCGGCGCCTATGGCCAGGGCGTGCTGCGGCGGAACATCACCGAGCAGGAACGCGAGGAAGCCGAGACCCTCGTCAAGCTTATTCGCCTCGGCTGGGGTCGCGACAATCCGGCGTTCCGGCAGGTTTTCACGTCGCAGTTCATACCGGACGGCACCCGCGAACAGCACCAGTGGTTCAACGATCTCGAGCGCATCTCGGCGTCGCCGGAGAACGCGGTGGCCATTGTCGAGCAGCTGTATCAGCTCGACGTCAACGCGGAAGCGGCCAGCCTCCGCGTGCCCACGCTGGTGCTGCATTCGCGCAACGACGCGCGGGTTCCGTTCGAACAGGGGCGGCAACTGGCGGCGCTGATTCCGTCGGCTCGCTTCGTTCCGCTGGAAGCGCGCAACCATGTCCTGCTTCCGGGCGAGCCGGCCTGGCAACAGTTCCTCGACGAATTCCGGTCGTTCCTGGGCGAGGCGGGCGATAAGGCGCCGGCGCTACGTCAGGCCGGCTTGACGGCCAGTGAACACACCGTCCTGACCTTGATCGCGCGCGGTCACGACAATTCGGCGATTGCTGCAGCTCTCTCCAAGAGCGAGAAAACCGTCCGCAATCAGGTTTCCAGCATCTTTGCCAAGCTGGGCGTCAGCACGCGATCGCAGGCCATCGTGCTGGCCCGGGATGCGGGCATCGGCGAAGCGTCATAGGACAACCGGCCCAGCCCGTTCCGCCGTTTCGACCGTTTTCGCGTCCGGCATGGGACGCCGGCCTCATGACGGCCTCCAACCGGTGGGGCACGCTTCCAGCGCTTGAAAGCGGTGTGAAGCATGACAGCCACGACGGCCCCTCTGATATTATCGGCAACGAAGCTTGGCTCGGCCCTTCGCTCGCCGGCCTTGTCCCTCGCTTTGGCCGCGCTGTTCTGGTCGGGCAATTTCGTCGCCGGCCGCGCACTTCGGGGTGTGGTCGATCCGGTTACGCTCAACTTCCTGCGCTGGCTGATCGCGCTCGCAATCATTGCGCCGTTCGTGGGAAGAGGCACACTGGCCGCGTTGCCGGCGCTGCGCCGGGAATGGCGGCTGATTCTGGCGCTGGGCGCCAGCGGGATCGCCACGTTCCACATCCTCGTTTATCGCGCCTTGCAAAGCACCACGGCGACCAGCGCACTGCTTATCCTGTCGCTGGTCCCGATCGCGACGCTGGTCGGGTCCGGCTGGCTGGGGCTGGAACGACCGACCGGCAAGCAGGCCGCCGGCGCGCTGATTTCGATTGCCGGTGCCTGCGTCCTGATTACTCGCGGACATATTGCCGGCGTCACTTCCCTGGACTTCAACGCCGGGGATTTGTGGATGCTGGCGGCGGTCGCCGTCTGGGCAGCCTATTCGCTGATGCTGCGGTCACGCCCCGCGGATCTGCCGTCATCGGTGGCGCTGGCAGCCAGCGTTGCCGCCGCATTGATCATGATGCTGCCATTTCTTCTGCTTGAAGCAACGAACCCGCTTGCGGTGCTCGGCTCGCCCGGGGTGCTGTTGAGCATCGGTTACATCGCGCTGTTTGCCTCGGCGATCGCATTCCTGCTCTGGTCCCGCGGCGTGTCGGAACTCGGACCGATCCGGGCCGGGCAGTTCGTGAATTTGATGCCGCTGTTCGGCGCCGCGCTGGCGCTCCTGATTCTCGGCGAAGTGCCGACATGGGCCGAGTTGGCGGGCGCGGCCCTGGTGCTGTGCGGGATCGCCTTCGTCGAGCACCGCAGCCGCGATGACCGAACTGCAAGCATACGGCCCTGAATTCATCGACACCTGCAAGCAAGGAGCGACACATGAACCGCCTCATCATCTTTCTCTACGGTCTCGTATCCTACGTCATTTTCTTCTTCACCTTCCTCTACGCCATCGGCTTTGTCTCGGGCTTGATGGTGCCGAAGACCATCGATACCGGCGCGGCCGTGCCGATGGCGGAGGCGCTGATCGTGAACATCCTTCTGATGTCGCTGTTTGCGATTCAGCACAGCGTCATGGCCCGCAGGCAATTCAAGGCGTGGTGGACGCAGTTCGTGCCGAAATCGGTCGAACGTAGCACCTATGTGTTGTTCGCCAGCCTGGCGCTGGTGCTGTTGTTCGGGCAGTGGCGGCCGATGCCGTCAGTGGTGTGGAAGCTCGCCGATCCGCAACTGGCGATGGCTATCACCGGCCTGTCGCTGATCGGCTGGTTGATCGTCCTGACCAGCACCTTCCTGATCAATCACTTCGAACTGTTCGGACTGCACCAGGTCGCCAACAACCTCTCCGGCCGCGAGATGCCGGCACCGCGGTTCCGCACGCCGCTGTATTACAAATTCGTGCGGCACCCGATTTATCTCGGCTTCATCATCGCGTTCTGGGCGGCGCCGACCATGACCGCCGGACATTTGCTGTTCGCGGCGGTGACTACCGCCTACATCTTCGTCGGAATCTGGCTGGAAGAGCGCGATCTGGTCGATCTGTTCGGCGACGATTATCGTCGGTACAGGAGCCGGGTGTCGATGCTGCTGCCCTGGCGCAAATCCGCGTCAAGCGAGGCATCGGACCGACGTATCGCCGGCGCGGGCAGCGGGCCTTAGGTCCGCGTTCCCGAGTTAAGGCCGTCGAAGTGTTTTCCGACGAACCGCATTCGATGGTTCATCCTGCGTCAGCCCGGCGGCCTGCTGTAACTCGTGCCGGAATTCGTCGCGCCGCTCGTGGATCGAGGCAATGACCAGCCCGGTCGGGTGCCCCAATCCGATCAGCGCCGCTTCCGACAATTGCAGGCTGGCTTCGATCGTCTCGGGCACGGCATCGGTGACGCCGATCGCATAGAGGTGACGTGCGTGGGCGGCATCGCGGGCGCGCGAAACGATCACGATGTCGCTTCGCAGCGCGCGTACCTGCCGGACGACTTCGTCGATCCCGGCCTCCGCGGCGACGGTGACGATCACGGCCTTGGCGTCCATGACTCCGCAGGTCCTGAGGAATTCGGGCAGCGTCGCGTCGCCGTAATAGACCTTGCGGCCGCTTCGCCGCTGTTCGGGCACGGCGTCGGCGTCATTGTCGACCGCGAGATAGGGACAGCCGTGCCGATCCAGCATGGTGCAGACGACTTGTCCTACCCGGCCATGGCCGATGACGATGGCATGTCCGCTGCCGCCCGTTGGCGCCACGGTGAGTTCCGGGTCGAGCGCCCTGGGCTCGCGGAACCTGGGCGCCAGGCGTCGTGCGGCCAGCGACAGCGCCGGTATCAGCGCCATGGTGATCGATGTCACCGTCAAGGTGAAGCTCGACACGTGCGAGGCAACAAGCCCGAGCGAGGTGGCGAGGCCGATGCCGACGAACGCGAACTCGCCGCCGGGTCCGAGCAGCAGGCCGGTTTCGATCGCCGCCGACCACGACAGGCGGAAGATACGGGCGAGGCCGATCAGCAGTATCGATTTGATGAAGATGAGGCCGACGACGCACGCCAGCAGCAGCAATGGGTGACGGGCCAGTTCGCGAATGTCGATGTTCATGCCGACGGTGAAGAAGAACACGCCGAGCAGCAGTCCCTTGAACGGGCCGATGGTGGTTTCGATCGCCTTGCGGAATTCGGTCTCGGCGAGCAGCAGCCCCGCGATGAACGCTCCCAGTGCCATCGAAAGTCCGGCCGCGGCCGCGGCGACCCCGGCGACGATGATTACAAACAGCGCCGCCGCGACGAATAATTCATGCGAGGCGGTGGAAGCGACAAGCCGAAACAGCGGTCGCAACAGCAGCCGGCCCACGATGACGATTGCGGCGACCGCCAGCGTCGCATTCACCAGCGCCAGCCCGAGATGGGTCATCGACCGAGTCGTCCGAGCGGCTGCCCATGATCGAGACCAGCAGCAGCATCGGCACGACCGCGAGATCCTGCGCCAGCAGAACGGCGAAACTGGTTCGGCCGGCGGTGGTGCCCAGCCGGTCGTGGTTGGAAAGCACCTCGATGACGATTGCCGTCGAGGACAGAGCGAGGCACGCGCCGAGGATGACCGATACGGTGGGCGGGCTGCCATACAGGCTGGCGATGCCGCCGATCACGGCGGCGGAAAGGATGATCTGCAGGCTTCCCAGCCCGAACACCAAGCGGCGCATGGTCTTCAGGCGTTCAAACGACAGTTCCATGCCTATGACGAACAGCAGGAAGACGACGCCGAGTTCGGCGATGCCGGCCACATTCTTGGCGTCAACGACGGTGAGCCAGTACAGGAACGGAAACTGCTTGATGAGCGAGCCCAGTCCCAGCGGGCCCAGGATAGCTCCTGCCGCGAGGTAGCCGAGCACGGGGCTGAGACCGAACCGGCGCACCAGGGGAACCACGATGCCGGCCGTCCCGAGCACGACCAGCGCATCGCTGTAGACTTCGATATTGATCGAGGCAGCCACTCACTTCCCTTCCGGTTGATCCGGGGCCATCCGTACAGGATTAGCTGGCAAGGGCCTATTCAAGGCTTATGCCACGGCGCATCCGCTCGCCGGGCAAACTACAGGCCGGTTGTCGCCTTTACACGATCCGTGACGTCTTGTTGCCCCAGTAGCGGTCGCGCAGCAGCCGCTTGTAGAGCTTTCCGGTCGGCAGCCGCGGCAGTTCCGCCTCGAAATCGATCGAGCGCGGACACCTTCTGGCGCGACAGCGACTGGCTGCAGAACGCGATCAGCTCTTCCGCCAGCGCCGCACAGGGCTCGATGCCCGGCATCGGCTGCACCACGGCCTTCACCTCCTCGCCGAGATCGGCATTGGGCACGCCGAACACGGCGGCGTCGGCGATCTTCGGATGGGTGATCAGCAGGTTCTCGCATTCCTGCGGATAGATGTTGACGCCGCCGGAGATGATCATGAAGGTGGCGCGGTCGGTGAGGTAGAGGAAGCCGTCGTCGTCGACATAGCCGACGTCGCCGACCGTGCTCATGCTGCCGTCCGGCGAGCGCGCCTCCTGGGTCTTGGCCGGATCGTTGAAATATTCGAACGGCGTCGCGGTCTTGAACCAGACCGTGCCCGGCGTGCCCTTCGGGCAGGGCTTCATGTCCTCGTCGAGAATATGCAGGTCGCCGAGCAGCACCTGGCCGACGCTGCCGCGGTGCGCCAGCCATTCCTCGCTGTTGCAGGCGGTGAAGCCGAGGCCTTCGGTGGCGCCGTAATATTCGTGGATGATCGGCCCCCACCATTTGATCATGTCGTCCTTCACCGCCGCCGGGCAGGGCGCTGCGGCATGGATCGCGATTTCGAGCGACGACAGGTCGTAGCGCTTTCGCACGGCCTCCGGCAGTTTCAGCATCCGCGAGAACATCGTCGGCACCAGCTGGGTGTGGGTGACGCCCCACTGCTCGATCAGCTGCGAGGTAACGCTCGGGATCGAACTGCTCCATGATGATGACGGTGCCGCCGCATCTTGATGGTGAGATTGACGGCGGCCTGCGGCGCCGAATGATACAGCGGCGCCGGCGACAGATAGATCATGCCCTCGCGGTACTGCCAGAGCTTCACGCAGGAAATCGAACAGCGGCAGTTGCTGCGTCGCCGGCTGCTCCGGCAGCGGCCGCAGGATGCCCTTCGGCCGGCCGGTGGTGCCGGACGAATAGAGCATCGCGGTGCCCACATATTCGTCCGCGATCGGCGTGGCGGGCAATCCGGCCGTCGCCTCGCGCAGTCCGACGATGCGGTCGCTCTCGCCCGGTCCGTCGACGACGATGCAGAGCTCGACCTTGGGGCATTCCTTGAGCGCCTCGCGCGCCACCTCGAGCTTTGCGACCGAGGTGATCAGCACCCGCGACTCGCTGTTGTCGACGATATAGGCGAGTTCGCCCGGCGTCAGGTACGAATTCACGCAGGTGTAATACAGCCCGGACCGCTCGCCGGCGCCGCAGGCTTCGAGGTAGCGGCTGTTGTTCTCCATGAAGATCGCATAGTGGTCGAGCCGCTTCAGTCCGAGCTTGCGCAACAGATGCGCCAGCCGGTTGCAGCGCGCCTCCAGCTCGCGATAGGTCACGGCCTCGCCGGTGGCCGCCATGATGAAGGCGGGCTGCAGCGGACGGAGTTGTGCATGCTTGCCGGTGTACATCGTGTCTCCCGTAGTTCTCAGGCGGCCATGATCGAGAATTTCGCGCACCTGCGCCGGGCCGTCGATCCGGCGCGGGTTGCGCGGGACCCACGGCGTGCCCATCGCCTGCTCGGCGATGCGGTCGAAATGTTCCGGGCCGACCCGCACCTCCTGCAGGCTGCGCGGCATGCCGAGGCCGCGGATGAAACCGTCGAGCACGTCGCCGGCGTCCTTGCCGGGCTGGCCCATCGCCTCGGCCACCAGTGCCTGCCGGTCGGCGTTGACGGATCTGTTCCAGCGCATCACCGAGGGCAGCATCACGCAGGAGGTATAGCCGTGCGGCACGTCGTAAACCGCGCCGAGCACATAGCCGATGCCGTGGCTGGCGCCCATCGGCACGCCCGACGACAGCGGCCCCATCGAGAGCCAGGTGCCGATCTGGCAATCCATCCTTGCGTCGAGATCGTTCGGATCGGCCTTCACGCGCGGCAGGCCCTGCGCCAGCATCGACAGCCCCTTCATCGCCTGGGCGTCGGCATAGGGATGCGCCTCGCGCGAGCAAATGCCCTCGACGCAATGATCGACGGCGCGGATGCCGGTCGAGAGAAACAGCCATTCCGGCGTGTGCACGGTCAGCGCGGGATCGAGGATCGTCGGCGCGCGGCATGACCAGCGCGTGGCGCCAGCCGCTCCTTGACCTGGGTGCGCTCGTTGGTGACGCCGGCAATGGCGCTGAACTCGCCGCCGGCGATCGTGGTGGGCACGCTGATCTGGCGCACCGCCGGCGGGTTGATGCGCGGGCGCTCCGCCCTTGCGCGGCGCGGACCCGGTCGATATCCTCGACGCTGCGCACGTCGTTGGCAAGGCAGATCTGCACCGCCTTGGCGCCGTCGGTGATCGAGCCGCCGCCGACCGTGACGATCAGGTCGGCATCGGCGGCGCGGGCCTGCTCGGAGGCGGCGATCACCGCCGCGCGCGGCGTGTGCGCCGGCATCGCGTCGAAGGTGCCGACGCAGCGCGCGCCGAGCGCCGTCCGGATTTTCTCGATCTCGTCGGTTTCGCGGTTGAGCGTGCCGCTGACCATCAGGAAGGCGCGGTTGCGCGCAAGCGGTCGATCTGCCCGACGATGGCCGCGGCGGCCGGCGTACCGAAAACCACCTCGTCCATGGCGCCGAAAACGACACGCCCCTTGTGCACGATCATGGTCCTCCCGGGACGGTCTGGCTTGTCGCCTTGGCGGCAATCTAGCGAAGTCGTTCGGCCCGTCATGCCGAAATCAGTCAGCTGCCGACGGCTCTATCGCCGCAGCTTTCGCGCCGGCGCTGCGTCGAGCGCGCGAACGAGGATATCGGAAATTTCCCGGTTTATCGCGCGAAACGCGTAACAACCCGCCGCCGTCGCCCCGGATATCGAGACGGTATACCGCATCGCGCTATATAATTGTGGCAAGCCTCGTCCTGACACTTTTGGCGCGGCCGATCGCAACTCGCCGCGCCATGTCGCCAGGCTCGCCAGAGGGGAGGCTCGGGGATGGAGCCGCAGACGTGTTGCATCAGCCTGCCCGCGTCCCAACACCTCGTCCTCGCACGCCGGGCTGATCTCGCGGGCACGATGCACAGCGCCGGCCGTGCCGGCTCGAGACAGTCGGCGCTGCGCGAGGTCATCGCCTGGACCGAACGGTTCCGCTCGCTCTGGGAAGAGCGTTTCGACGCACTTCGACGGCGTGCTCGAGGAATTGAAAACCCAGATCCGAGGACGCAGCGTAAGGAGAAGCCATGATGCGCTCAAGGTCGCCATCGACAGTTCCCAGAGATCCGCAACGCGCGTATTCGACACGCACGCGCAGCCTGATGCACGGGCCGCATGACGGAGCCCGTTTGATTCGATGGCGCTGGATCGGCCTGCGATGGGCGCCGGCCGTCGATGTAGTCGCCTTCGTGTCGGCGCCGCTTCGCACGCGCGGCGCCGACGGTCAGGCATTTACGTGGTCGGCGGTTGCTCCTACGTCGCCTGCACCCGGGCGCGCGAACATCTGCTGCTGACGGGTGTTACGCCAGCTTCGGAATACCTGGCCGATCTCGAAGCGAAGATGGTTTAGAGAGCAGGGATATAATTTGGGTTTCGCTCCCATGATTCATGTTGTGCCTCACCTCATTCGGCCGCCGGCATACAACCCCTAGCGGTGCGGATGGTTTGCAACCCACAAACTATACTGTGCATGGGGTCGTTTTCGACTTTTTTGGTTTGGCCGCATCTCATCCTGTGTCAATTCAGCAATCCCACAACCTCCGCCAGCGTCACCGGCCGCTCCGAAAGCACGAGCTCGATGGCCTCGCGCTCCCCGTCGCCGGCCGGCGCCAGCGGATCCTGCGCGCTGAGGCGATGGTCGAGCACGAACCGCGCATAAAGCAGCCGGCGCGCGTCGGTGCCGGGCTGGGCGGCTTCGAAGACCATCAGGATGGCGCTGGTGACGTGATAGAGCGCGCTGGCCGCCCGCCGCGCGTCGGCTTCCAGCGCGGGCTCGGCCGCGACGCGCTCGGCGAAAGCCAGCGCGCGGTCGAGGACGTTGCGCAAGCGGTCGCGGAACGCGGCAGGGACGGGTTTTGCGTGATCGAGCAGGTTTGTCAGCGCCGCCGCCAGCGTGCGGTGATCGCCGCTCTTGCCGACGGCGCGGGTGACGATGTCGAGCGCGTTGATGTTGGAGGTGCCTTCCCAGAGCACGCCGATATGGGCGTCGCGCACCAGCCGCGCATTGCACCCACTCCTCGATGTAGCCGTTGCCGCCGCGCACCTCCATCGACCCGGTCGCGACCGGAATGTTGTCGCGGCAGGCGCGGAATTTCAGCAGCGGGGTGAGGATGCGCAGGTCGGCTGCGGCTGCCTCGGCAGAGCCGCGCATCTGGCGCGGTCCATGGCGCGCGGCGGCGAACAAGGACATCGACAGCGCCTGTTCGGCCGGCAGCATGATCTTGACCAGTTGCCGGCGCAACATCGGATAGTCGATGATGGCGTCTGCCGAACGCCGCGCCGGCTGCGCGCGCACGACCATCGCCTCGTTGAAGCAGCGGCGCATCATCGCGGCCGCGCGCACGCCGTGCGACAGCCGCGACAGGTTGACCTGCTCCATCATCTGCTTGAGGCCCCGGTCGGCCTCGCCGACCAGATACGCCTCGGCGCCCTCGAGCAGGATCTCGCCGGACGCCATCGAGCGCGTGCCGAGCTTGTCCTTGAGCCGGACGATGCGGTAGGCGTTGCGGCTGCCGTCCTCGAGGCGGCGCGGCATCGCGAACAGCGCGAGGCCCGCGGTGCCGGCGGGCGCGCCCTCCGGCCGCGCCAGCAGCAGCGCCACGTCGGCGTCGGCGTGCGAGCAGAACCATTTGTCGCCGTACAGCCGCCAACGCCGTCGTCGTGGCGCGCCGTGGTCTCGATGGCGCCGACGTCGGAGCCGCCGGCGCGCTCGGTCATGAACTGCGTGCCCTTCCACATCGTCGCGATATCGCCGGACAGCATTTCGGGCAGCAGATACGCCTGCAGCTCGGCGCTGGCGAATTTGCGGATCAGATGGATCGAGGTGTCGGTCACGCTGATCGGGCACATCAGCCCGAACTCGGCCTGCACGAACAGATATTGGAGCGCGTATTTGGCGACCGCAGGCAGCGGGCGGTCCATGCCGAGCACGCCGGCGCGGTGGCTCATGGCGTGAAACTGGAAGTCGCCGAACGCGATCGCCTCCATTTCGCGGTAGGACGAATGGTAGTCGATCAAATCCTCGTCGCGGCCGAAGTCGGTCGCGGGCATGCAGCACCGGCGGGTTCTGGTCGGCGATCCGCGCCAGCTCGTCGAGCCGGCCGCCGCCGAGGGCGCCGAGGCGATCGAAATGCGGCTCCAGCCGGCGCAAATCGTCCGGCGTAAGGTAGAGCCGGAGCAGATCGCGCAGGCCGCGATCTCCGGCGTAGAAATTCTGACCCGCGCAATCCAGCGCGATGTGATCGGCGCCGCTTCCGCCGGGCGCCGAGCGATGGGCGGGTAAGGGCGCGTGCATGGCGATTTTCCTGGTTCCGGTCGGGCCGGTGGTCCTGTGGGGGCGAATTCGGCGACAGGCGCCCTCATGGTGCCTGAGTGACGGCTCAACGACAGGGTCGATGCTCGCGACCGTCACGCAGCGCGCTGACCGAATATCGGGTTTGCCGTCCTTCGGCGAAGCGCTGCGCCTGACGGCGCGGGCCACGTCACAGCGTGGATCACCGCCTCCCCGTGAGGCGGGTGCGACAGACGCCGGCAATGCTCGGTTCGCTGGTATCGGAGGATGGCATCGATGCCTCCCGAAAACGGGTCGGCCACTGATAGACCTTGCTGCGCCCCGCAAATGTGAAGCACTTCACATCTCGGCAGCGAAATATTTCACAACTCGGTAATCGACGATCGACGCCGCGTTGGCTTCTGCCCGGATTACCGCCGTATCCCTGGTGTTGTCCAGTCTCAGGCAACGGCCGGGAGCAGGCAAAATCGTTGCGCATTCGGAGCCGGAACGTGCCGGCCGGCTCGAAGCGGTGGAAGAGGCGACGACAGCTGGTTCTTCATGACGCGGACTACGCCTGCGGCTACGCGCTGGAAAAGGACACCAGCGATTTCGTCAAGGCCAATGGCGCCCGGGTATTGGGGACAGTCCGCATTCCCCTGAACTCATCCGACTTCTCGACGTTGCTGCGGGCGCAAAGCTCGAAGGCGAAAATCATCGGGCTCGCCGATGCCGGCCTCGACACCACCAACTCGATCGAGCAGGCCGCGGAATTCGGCATCGCAAGGATTGATGCCAACCTGCTGCGCCGCGTCGTCCTTGCGACGGCGCGGCGTTTTGCTGCGAATTCCGCACGCCGGAATGATCTGGACGTCAGGCCCTCACGCGGTGGAACTTGCGGCCTCTCACCCCGTATTTTTACGGGGGGAAATAAGCTCGGCAGCGGCCGACGGATGGGTATGATCGCTTTGCCGGATGCCGACCTGAAAAGAGCGGCGACCCCCTCGTTCACGGGACGCGCAGGCGAACATGACGACGGATGGCGGAGCCGATCCACTACACCGATTTCCGGTGTTTCTGACCTCCGATCCGGAAGTGTTGTGGCACCACGGTTCGACATTGCTCGGTGCGACCCGGATCGATCTTGCCAACGTGGATAATTTCCAGGCGCGCGTGAATTTTGTTTCACTTGCCGATATCGGTTTGGTGTTTGGCGCCACCAGTTGCGATCTTTGCGCGGACCTGTGCGAAGCAGACATCATTCGGCTTCAAATCGGGCTCAAGGGCCGCGCCATGGTATCCGCCGGGGATACAAGTACCGACTTCATCCCCAGCCGGTTCGTGGTCACGTCGTCCGGTATTCCTTCCCGGTCGGCAAGCGAGGCGGGGGCATGAACGCCTGACATTGCGCGTCAATCCGGCCAGGCTGATGCAGAAGCTGACCGCGCTTGTCGGTGTCAGGCCCAGGGGTGAAATGAGTTTCGAGCCCGCGGTCGATGCGGACCAGCCCTATGCGCGAAGTCTTCGGCATCTGCTTCAGTTCATGACGCAGCAACTGGATTTGACGGCCTTCAGATTGCCAGCCGCCGCCAGCTATGAGCTCGAGCAGGCGGTGCAGATCGCGTTTCTCTGGGCGAGCCGCCACAGCTTCAGCCATTTGCTGGAAATGCAGGACAAGGAGATCGCTCCCGCGATCGTCCGGCGGCTGGAGGAATTCATCGAAGCCCATTGGCGGGAGCCGCTCAGCATCGATCGCCTGGTGGCGGAAACCAGCGTCAGCGCGCGCTCGATCTTCCGGGCCTTCCTTCGCGCCCGCGGCTATTCGCCGATGGCCTTCGCCAAGGCGGTCAGGCTCCGGCATGCGCGAGCGATGCTGACATCGGGCGATCCCGGGGTCAGCGCTACTACCACCGCCTTCCAGTGCAATTTTGCCAGCCCGGGCCACTTCGCACGCGATTATCGCGAAGCCTTCGGCGAACTGCCGTCCGAGACGATCTTGCGAAGCCGACGGTAGGGAGCGCTGTGCTTTTCACTCCCCTCCCTCCATGCGCCCTGGCGCGTGGCGGGGAGGGGT
>CAVPOL010000024.1:0-16501 GCA_963706975.1 uncultured Alphaproteobacteria bacterium | reverse complement strand
GTCGGAGCGCGATCATGCGGACGCCGCCGGAAACGACATGCCAGCATTCCGCGCCGGAGTTTTAAATTGTGACGGGGTGTGCGCTTGGGCATGGGCATCCCTTTCTGGTTGCTTTGCTTGCGGTCGATCCGCTCTCCGCAATAATCCGCTGCAAAGCGCGACACAGAGAAGCGGCCTCAGCGGGGGGAATGGGCTGAGGCCGTTCCCTACCGGGGCCCGCAATCGGCGGAAAGCGAGCCCCCGACTATCCAAGGACATTACCAAAAGCCCGAGAAAATAATCTACTTTAAATTGTGTCATCTTGTCGCGATACCCACCCTCAAGGCTGGCGCTGGTTAATTTCATTCTCAAACTCGCCGCTTATCGTGCTGCGAGCCTGCTGCAAAGGAAACACGGGGAACCAGCAGGTTGTACTCTCACTCAGAGAGGAGAACCTTCATCTACATCGCCACAACCTGTTCGCCGTTGGCTTCGCAAAAGTGCCGTGCTGGTTGTAGAAGGATTTGCTAAAGGCGAACATCAGAAGAACGGCCCCGAGGACAGCCTGACGTCATCGGCCCAGCGGTCGGCGTTGGTTTCGACGTGATGCGAGCATCGGTGATCCCGGCAATCGCGCATTTCGCCGATGGTGATCTTTTGCGGATTGGCCGTCATGGCGTTTCGAGCAACCCGTCGAGCCGCTCGGCCACCGGCAGCCCGCAGAGCTGTTACTCGCCATCCGGCTCGAACCCCTTCGGCAGGCGCGGGGGCTGGTGCCGCGCGGGTTACAGCGAGGGCACGGCGCACCGGCACCGCCGCAGTGCAGGCATGCGGGCCCTCCCATGGCTGATCCGGATGGTTTTCGCAAACCCAGCCGGTGTCATCTCAGGCGAGGCATTTCATAGGCGGTTCTCGGCGGGCGTGGCTGTTTCCAGTCCGGCGGCATCCGCTCGCCCGGTCAAAGCGGCGATATTTCTCGGCGGTCCAATCGCGCTGATCGCGCCACGCCTGAAAGTCGGCCTCGGTGCGTTTCGGCAGATAGTCCCGCCATGCCGCCTCGAACGCCGCGCGGGCCGCCTCAAAGGTCGGCGCGGTGCCCTTGCGGTGCTCGCCGGGTTTCGAGCCGGGATAGAAACCACAGGACCATTGCCACCTTTCGACCGCGCCAGGATTGCCGACGCATCGCGCGATGGTGCCGACGTTCACGTCGCCGAAATAGACGTGCCAGCAATCCGGTCGTTCGTTGTAGCGGCGGCGGGTGAGGTCGGGCATGGCCGCATTCAAGCCGATGGCTATCAGCGAGGCAATCGCTACGGATTGGGTCAGGATCGGGTCGCGGACACCAGATCGCGCGCGGCTCACTGGTGCTATTTCGCGGCGGACGGTGTGAATATGCGGTGGCGAAGCAACTACGGCCCCCAGCGGGCGGCTAGGGACCGTTACTTGCCTGCCGACAGCGGGGACGCGCAATCGGCAGAACGAACCGGGCAAACAAAATCCCCGGCAGGGATAGTCCTATCCGAGCACTCCACCTGGCGCTTGTTACTGCCCGCCAATGATTTGCGTTTTGGTGCCAGAGGCGCGTCATCCGGCCTGCGCGGTCGCGCGCGGGCGACCGATGGGTCAAGGGCGTTACGACACGTAGCCAATATAAGTGGTCAACGCGCGGTCGTTCTCATCGCTCCGCGTCCTTGGGGCACGCGGCTACGATCTGATGCCGCGCGATCCTTCGCGCTCTCTGCCCACTCGGGGGGCCAGACCCGGCCGCTCAGGACCCACTTGCCGGTCGCCAAATCAAACTCGGCCTCGAAGAAGCCGCGGCTATCGTCGCCTAAATAATCGCGCGACAGCTGGGTCAATTCCTGCCGCATCAGATGTTCGCAATGCTCGTCATAGATCAGTGCGGGACCATTGGGGTTGTCCGCCTGTAATTGCACCTTGACGATGGTCTTCATCTATCTGCTCGCGTCGGGGTAGGGGGGTCATTGGTGCAACGTGGCCCCGTCGAGGCGGCTTTGGCAAGGGGCGCAGGATTAGCAGCGCGGGCGACCGGTGCGTTATTTTGCGGATGGCGGGGCGATGTGGCGGCGAGGCGGGAGGGGCATAACAGACCCCCTGGTGCGGGCCTTCTCATAGCGTTGGTACATGGACCCAAAAATGGACCCAAATTGAGTTTTTGCGCTTTTTGTTGACTGAAAATCAAACCTGAAAATTCAAAAAGTGCCTGTGCCGCAGGGGTTTCTCTTTGGCGCGCTCGGAGAGATTTCGAACTCCCGGCCCTCGGAATCGAAATCCGATGCTCTATCCAGCTGAGCTACGAGCGCGTGCGAGGGTCGATTACCAGACTTGGCCTGATAGGGCCAGCAGTCCGCCGGTGGACCCGGCCTGAAGGCTGACGCGCGGGTGATCCGCAGCCGAAAAGGCCAGAAAACGGGTAAATTGGGGCTGTCGGCGCCGGTCCCGAAGCGCCTCAAATGCCGCCGGGGACATCTATTCCAGCTTCGGTCAGGTCACGAAGGAATTTCCGCACCAGCAGGATGTTGGTTTTCTGCAGTTCGTGATTGTTGCCGAACTTGTATTGATTCGCCTCGGTCACGATCAGTCCATGGTCGGTCTCGCGGAGAATGTCTTCCTTCTTCAGCCGATCGGCACGCCGCCGGACGGTTTCGATGGGGATGCCCAGAAACCGGGACAGGGCGGCACGGGAAACACCCTGCTTGATCTCGTCCGGCTCGACGGTCTCGATGCTGCCCAATCGGCGATCGAGCTCTGGATCCTTCATGATGTTGAGCACGTTGGCGTTCAGTACGGCATGAATGATGATGAGATCCATGGGATCGAAGTCGTAGTGGCGGAACATTTCGCTGGCGGCACACAGCATATAGGCCAGCGAATGGCGAGAGATGGTTCTGATGCGATCAGAAGCGGCTTCGTCATCCTTGCTGGTCGTGACCATAGGAAAAAGCCGGTTCGGGTGTGGGCTCTACCCAATATGGGTATGGCGACGTTGCCATCGGGTCAATAGCAGCTTGCGCAATTGGCGAGCACAGCGAATTCTCTGTGCTGATCCAATTAGTTCAACGCAAATGAATGCCTCGCGATTTTGCGATGTGCGTTCCGATGGTATTCAGAATGGCATTTGTAGTCGAAGCCATAAAAGACGATCACCGCCTGAGCGAGATCCGTTCCAGCGCCATCGTCGCGGTCATTTTGGCCCGCAAGCTTGCCGCGGAAGGTTTTGCAGTCTCGATTAGCGCACCGACCGGAGATCTCTATCCCCCCGACAAGTTCAACCTGTTGCTGACCAGCAAAAGTCTGGATTCATAGGGAATAGCCGGCGAGGGATGAGGGCCGCTGTCGCCGGGACCGTCGGACCAGAAAGCCGGATCCGCGGGCAGGGGTGACCGTCTGTCCAGGATAGGCGGGGGCTGGGCCTGGGCCAGATTCGTCGCCAAGGCCGTCGCGGCCCGATGGCAGCCGCCGCCAAACCGTGGATCTGCGATCTGGGGCTTCGGACAGATCCGGAAAGCGGAGATTCCACGGCAAGTTAGCCTCCTATTCGGGGTGAAACTCCGCTAAAAGACGTGAAATCGCCGCCGGACGCCCATTTTTTGCCCTTTCGGAATGCTTAACGAAATTCCAACACAGTACCGCCAGAGTTGTGCCGTCTGGTCCGCCTGACGGCCGACTTTCCTCCCGCTCACCTGGATTTCGAACGATCCATGCGCATCACGCTTCTGCCCTTGCTGTTGCTCTCGCTGCTGGCCGCGACGCCGGCGCGTGCGGATCTCCGGATCACCAGGGATCACGGCGGCTATGTCACCGAATACAAGGCGAAGTACGAGCGTATCCGCGACCGCAAGGAGCGCGTGATCATCGACGGCATCTGCAACTCCGCCTGTACCATGGTGTTCGGCATCGTGCCGATGAACAAGGTGTGCGTGACGCCGCGCGCCAGCCTGGGCTTCCACCAGGCCTATTACGACAAGGCGTTCACCTTCGGCATCAAGGTCAACAGTTCGGAAGGAACATCGGACCTGATGTCCTATTATCCGCGGCCGGTGAAGGACTGGATCAGCCGCAATGGCGGGCTGACCAACGAGATGAAGAAGATCAAGAACGGTATGGACATGTGGAGGATCGTCGACCCCTGTCCGGAAGAGTTCTGATCCTCTCAGGCCAGTTCGATCGTCCCTGACATGACCGGCACGCAGCGACCACCGATATAGGTCGCGGTAACCGCGCCGTTTTTCTTTTCGGCCTCCGCCTGCAGGATGCTCGGCCGTCCCATCTCCACACCCTGCGCGATCGTCTTCGACAGGGACAGATTCGCCTCCGGGCGCAGGCTGGCGAGCAGTCCGATCAGGGCGACGTTGGCGGCGCCGGTCGCTGGATCCTCGGGGATGTTGAGGTGCGGCGCAAACATCCGGGCGCGGATATCGATATCGCCCTCATGGACCTGCGTGTAGAGCAGGATGCTGACGGCCGGCTGCTTGCTGACTTCGAGCCGGAACACATCGCTGTTCGGGCTTGCCCCGATCAGGGCGGTGCGGCTCTTCAGTTCCGCGAGAATGAACGGGGTGCCGCAGGACGCGATGCGCGGGCGATGATGTGCGGTCTCGATATCGGCCAGCGAGATCCCGCAAGCCGATGCCACCAGTTCGCCCGCAACCTCCACGCCGAGCGAGAGCGGCTGCGGGGAAGCGAGTTTTGAACCCACCACGATGGCGCCATCCCGCAAAATTTCGATCGGGACCAGCCCGGCCTTTTCCTCGAAGGTAACTCGCTCACCGCTGACCGGCTGGCCGTAACTGGAGCCGGCGCGGGCCAGCACGAAAGCGGTGCCTACGTTGGGATGACCGGCAAACGGCAGCTCGCTGCGCGGGGTGAATATCCGCACCTTGGCCGTATGCGCGGCGTCTTTGGGCGGCAGCACGAAGGTCGTCTCCGCCAGATTGAACTCGGCGGCGATGGCCTGCATCTGCCCGGTCGACAGCCCCTCGGCGTTGAGGACAACAGCCAGCGGATTGCCGACGAATTGCGTGCCGGTGAACACATCCACGGTCTGAAATTGCAGGCGCATCATACGCTTCCTAGAACGTTACCACGCCGCGGATGGACTCGCCGCGTTTCATCAGTTCGAACGCGTTGTTGATCTCGGCAAGCGGCATCACATGGGTGATCATCGGATCGATCTCGATCTTGCCCTGCATGTACCAGTCGACGATCTTGGGCACATCGGTGCGCCCGCGGGCGCCGCCGAAGGCGGTACCTTTCCAGACCCGGCCGGTCACCAGCTGGAACGGCCGGGTCGCGATCTCGGCGCCTGAAGGCGCCACGCCGATCACGATCGACTGGCCCCAGCCGCGATGGCAGGCTTCCAGCGCCTGCCGCATCACAGTGACATTGCCGGTGCAGTCAAACGTGTAATCCGCGCCGCCGATCTGGTCCGCGCCTGATTTGGTCATGTCGACGAGGTGAGGGACGAGGTCCTTGCCGAGTTCTTTCGGGTTGACGAAGTGGGTCATGCCGAAACGTTCGCCCCAGGCCTTGCGGTCGTTGTTGATATCGACACCGATGATCATGTCGGCGCCGGCCAGCCGCAGGCCCTGCAAGACGTTGAGCCCGATGCCGCCGAGCCCGAACACGATCGCCTTGGCGCCTTGCTCGACCTTGGCGGTGTTGATGACCGCGCCGATACCGGTGGTGACGCCGCAACCGATGTAGCAGACCTTGTCGAACGGCGCGTCCTCGCGGATCTTGGCGACGGCGATTTCCGGCAGCACGGTGTAGTTCGCGAAGGTCGAGGTGCCCATGTAATGATGGATCGGCTTGCCGCCGATCGAGAACCGAGAGGTGCCGTCGGGCATCAGGCCCTGACCTTGGGTGGCGCGGATCGCGGTGCAGAGATTGGTCTTGCGCGACAGGCAGGACGGGCATTGCCGGCATTCCGGCGTGTATAGCGGGATGACGTGATCGCCTTTCTTCACGCTGGTGACGCCGCGGCCGATATCGACCACGACGCCGGCGCCTTCATGGCCGAGAATCGCCGGAAATAACCCTTCGGGATCGGCGCCGGACAGCGTGAACTCGTCGGTGTGGCAGATCCCGGTGGCCTTGATTTCGACCAGCACTTCGCCCTCGCGAGGGCCTTCGAGTTGCACGGTCGTGACTTCCAGCGGCTTGCCGGCAGCGACAGCGACGGCGGCGCGAACATCCATGGTATTCCTCATCTCTTCGATCTGCGTTTTCCGGCGAGCGGGCCCGCGGGATTTCCGATTGCCCGATAGCATATGTTCAGGCAATCAGGCCTGCAAATGAGCAGAGACTTCGAAAACTTGGCCGCGCGCGCGGCGCCGGCGATTTTTGTCGTGCTCTGGAGCACCGGCTTTATCGGCACCAAGTACGTCCTGCATAATGCCGAACCGCTGACCTACCTGGCGATCCGGATGGCGCTGGTGGTGGCGCTGATGGCCATCATCGTCGCGATTGCCCGCCCGGCATGGCCCAACCGCTCGGAGATCGGCCACAGCATCATCGCCGGCATTTTGGTGCATGGGTTCTATCTCGGCGGCACCGCGGTCGCGATTTCGCTTTCCATTCCGGCGGGGCTTTCGGCGCTGATCCCGGGGCTGCAGCCGATCCTGACCTCGACCTTGGCGAACCGCTGGCTCGGCGAGCGCGTCACGCCGCTGCAATGGACCGGGTTGCTGCTCGGGCTCGCCGGCGTGGTGCTGATCCTGCACAATCGGCCGATGAGCGGGGAGGCCGGCTGGGGCTGGCTGGCCTCGGCCGTGTCGCTGGTCAGCATCACCCTGGGCACGCTCTACCAGCGCCGCTATTGCGGCAGCATCGACTGGCGTTCCGGCAATCTCGTGCAGTACGTCACGGTCACGGTGTTGTTCGGCGCGGCCGCGTGGCTGTTCGAGACCAACGTGGTGCACTGGACCCAGGAGTTCGTGCTGTCGCTGGTCTGGCTCGCGGTGGTGCTGTCGATTGGGTCGATCGGGCTGTTGTACTGGTTGATCCGGCGCTCGGCGGCGACCTCGGTGGCGAGCCTGTTCTATCTGGTGCCGGCGGTGACCGCCGTGATGGCCTACGTTCTGTTCGACGAACGGCTCGATACCATCGCCATCATCGGCATGGTGGCCTGCGCCGCCGCGGTGTTTCTGGTCAACCGGCGCGCGCCTTAAAACAAGGAGCCTCCAAACAATGGCCTCCGGGCTTTCACCCGAAGGCCTTTGCGCGCGATCAAAGGTCCATCGCGTAACGCGCGATGCGATCAGCGCTTCGACTTCTTGGCTTTCTTTTTCTTCTTCTTGGGAGCCTTCTTGACGGCCTTCTTGGCCGACTTTTTCGCGGATGATTTCTTCGCGGATTTCTTCGCGGATTTCTTGGCGGCCTTCTTGCCAGCCTTCTTGGCCTTCTTCGGCGCCGCCTTGGTCACCGCTTTCTTGGCGGCTTTTTTCACCTTCTTGGCGGCCTTCCTGACCTTCTTGACCACCGTCTTGGCGGCATCCGCGGTGGCGGTCGCAGCACTGCTCACCGCATCCGTCACTTGTTCTAAAACCGGTTTATCGTCGTCCATATCGTCCCCCAGTGTTGTAGAAGCCGCAACGATAGCCGGATTCTGAAATGTGTAAAGCGGACGCCTGCCGCGTGCTCAACCGCGGCGAAGTTTCGCATAGGCTTCGAGCGCGCGCTCGCGCCCTCGTTTGTGATCGATGATCGGCTTCGGATAGGTGGTCCCTAGTTCCACGCCCGCGCCTTTGAGTTCGAGCGGCGTGGCGGTCCAGGGCTGGTGGATCACACCTGCCGGCAGTTGCCCGAGCTCGGGCACCCAGCGCCGGACATATGCGCCATCGGGATCGAACTTTTCGCCCTGCAGGATCGGATTGAACACGCGGAAATAGGGCGCGGCATCGGCGCCGCAGCCGGCCACCCATTGCCAGTTGGCGGGATTGCTGCCGGCGTCAGCATCGACCAGCGTGTCCCAGAACCACCTCTCGCCCTCGCGCCAGTCGATCAGGAGATGCTTGACCAGGAACGACGCCACCACCATCCGCACCCGGTTGTGCATCACGCCGGTGTGCCAGAGTTCGCGCATCCCGGCATCGACGACGGGGTAGCCGGTCAGGCCGCGCTGCCAAGCCTTCAGCGCGCTGTCGTCGCGCTTCCAGGAAAACCCGTCGAAGGCAGGCTGCAGGTTGCGATCGGCAAGGTCGGGCAAGTCGTACAGCAGATGCCGGCAGAATTCGCGCCAGCCCACCTCGCTCAGGAACTTGTCGATATCAGCTGCCAGGGCGGGCCGCTCCGCCGCGGCAAAGCGCGCGGCGTGCCAGACCTGCCGCGGGCTGATCTCGCCAAAACGCAGATGCGGCGACAGCCCCGACGTGCCATCGCGGTCGGGCCGGTCGCGCTGGATGGAATAGCCGGCCACACCGGTTTCGAGAAATGCGTTGAGCCTTGCCTGTGCCGATCTCTCGCCCGGTTTCCAGCTCTGGCGCAGGCCGCCGGCCCAATCGGGATGGACCGGTTCGAGGCGCCATGTCTCGAGGCTGTCGCTCGCGAGCTTCGGAGCCGGACCGAGCTTCGTCGGCGCCGGCAACGGCTTTGGCGGGTCGCCGGAGGCCTGCACCCGCCGCCAGAATGGGGTAAATACCCGCAAGCCCCGGCCTTCCTTGTTGACGGATGGCGGTGGGGGCCGCCAGCAGGTCGCCTGGAAAGCCCTGTGAGGCAACGCCGATCGCCTCCAGGGCCGCTGCGACCTGTTCGGCCACGGCCCGGTGTGGCGCCTGCGCAATCTCGTTCCAGAACACCGCCTCGGCACCGGTCTCCTGCGCCAGCGCGGCAATCACCTTTGCCGCAGGCCCCCGCCGCAACACCAGCGCCGAGCCAACTGAGCTCAGGCTGGCCTGCAGGGACCGCAGCGACTGCGCCAGCCACCAGCGCGCCGCGTCGCCAAGCGGACGCATGCGCGCGTTGCTGGTCTCGTCGAGGACGTAGAGGCAGATCACCGGCGCGCCGGTCGTTGCGGCGGCATGCAGGGCAGGGTGATCGGAGAGGCGGAGGTCGTCGCGAAACCAGACGATGCGGGGGGATGTGGTGGCCATCAGGCGGTCAACGCCCAACGCGCCCATTAGGTCCGCGCGCCACGGCGATTGCGAGGAGCCAGGTGCCGAATGCGCGTCCTGATGGTAGCCCCCGCGACGAAGCAATCCACGCCTGCCGCGCAGTCATGGATGGCTTCGCTCGCGACGACGGTCGTGACAATTACTTCGGCTGCGGCACGATCCGGATATAGGGCTTTGGCGACTTCCAGCCCTGCGGGTAAATGGTCTTGGCTTCGTCGTCGGTGACGGAGCCCGCGATGATCACGTCTTCGCCCTGTTTCCAGTCGGCCGGCGTCGCCACGCGATGCTTCGCGGTCATCTGCAGTGAATCGATCACGCGCAGGATTTCCTGGAAATTGCGACCGGTCGTCATCGGATAGACCAGCACCAGCTTGATCTTCTTGTCCGGCCCGATGATGAAGACGTTGCGTACGGTCTGGTTGTCGGCCGCGGTTCGCGTCGCGGGATCGCCCGACGTCGAGGCCGGCAACATGTCGTAGAGTTTCGAAACGTTGAAATCGGTGTCGCCGATCATCGGGTAATTCGGCGCGGCACCCTGGGTTTCCCGGATGTCCTCCGACCATTTCGCGTGCTTGTCGACGGGATCGACGCTGAGCCCCATCAGCTTGACGCCGCGCTTGTCGAATTCCGGTTTCAGCTTGGCCAGTACGCCAAGCTCGGTGGTGCAGACCGGGGTGAAATCCTTCGGGTGCGAGAACAGGAGCGCCCAGCTGCTGCCGATCCAGTCATGGAATTTGATTTTTCCGTCGGTGGTTTCAGCCTCGAAATCCGGGGCTACAGCGCCAATCTGGAGAGCCATTTTGTGACCTCATGTCATTCAAGTTGCAGGTAAATTCGTCCTCGCCACTATAGCGGGCGGCGGGCCTTAAGTGAACGGTGCTACGGCAAAAGGGTCAATCCTTCTCCGTGAGCTGGAACCCGTAGCATCTTTCTTTTGATCCGCGCCTGTGCGGCGAAAGGACCACCCATCGCCGCCGCATGGCCGGATTGCCCCGATATTGCCGCTTATCGCGCCCATCACCCGCGCCCCCGTTGATATCCCGCGAACCATGACGGGGGTCACAGCGACTAATTGGCAACTATCTAAAAAACTCGCGACCCGGGTTTTGATTCGTTAACCACTCGTTTACGCCCGCGTGAAAATGCTGAACCTGAACAAGAAAATGAGAAGTGAACCTATGTCTGCCTCTACCGGAATGCTTGCCGACCGTATCGGCGCCCTCGAACCGTCCAGGATTTCCTGCCGCGATAGCGCAGCCTTCGCCCTTACTGTCGTGCGCGATGGCGTGATCACGGGCGAGGGGCCCACCACCACGGGCCGTGTCCATTTTTCCCGCGCGCTGGATGCCGATGACGCCGCCTGGTGCGCGCGCATCCTGACCGCGACCGCCGTCGAGCATCAGCCGGTCAGCCGCGCCGAAGCCGAAGCGCTGTTCGAGATCAACGATGCCGCCGCCGAGCGCAGCGACGAGGGCGTGTTCGACGACCTGCTGGCCAAGGCGGTGGTGCACCATGCCGCGTCCGCGTCCGGCCTTGCGGTGCCGCCGCGCACCGTCGCGCTGTCGCCGGATACGGCGATCGAAAGCTGGGCGCCGACCCATGCGAATGCCGTCGATGTCGCCGTGCTGCAGTGGCTCGCCAGCCAGATGCGCGGCAAGCGCCGCAGCAACCGCACCCTGATGCGAATGGTCGCCACCGTCGTCGGCGCCGCGGCGCTGCCGCTGGCGCAACTGCCGACCGTGTTCGACATCGGGATGTAGACCGCGCCGATTGGGTACCCGAAGGGAGCCAACGGTCGGCGTGCTGGGCTCCATCGGGCTACGGATTTCGAAGGTTCTGTTGGCATCGGTGGTTGCCTCACCACAACTCGTCATCCTCCGCAAAGCGGAGGATCTAGTACGCCGCGGCCTATCGATTCCATTTCTGACCTCTCTGGAATACTGGGTCAGCCCGCTTTCGCGGGCGATGACAGTTGTGCGGATGACATGCCTTCGCGATCTCGCGGCGCGGTCCGCCCGAGCTTTGCCATTATTTTCCTGCCCTCTCATCAGAGGGCGCGGGGAATGCCGGGCGCCCGATGCGCCCGATAGCCGCGTGTGCAATGGTAGTGGGTAGAGCGCACACGCGTTAGTCAGGTCACACCGGAATCACCCGGCATTCCCCGCGCAATGGTTTACGGCTTATACGTGCTCTCCCCGGCGACTTGCCTTTTGCCACCGTCGCCTGCGCGCCATGAGCTGCGAGCTTGACACCAGCCTAGGGTTGTCAGGACCACACGATTTCGCCGTCCGCTTCAAGCGCCCTCGTCAGGAGCGCCCTCCGCGTCCACCGCATCCCCGGCCCGCGTTGTTGACGTTGCGCAACGCCCCTCTTAGTGGGACGGGATGGGAGAGATATAGCCTGATTTGTCAAATTTCTGATAAATCAGAAATATTTTTTCTGAAGAGGCTTGACATGAATTCTGATAAACAGAAGTGATTTGCCCGTCGGGTGGGTCCTTGCTGGAGCTCAGGAAATCGCTGTCGAGAGGCTGCAGCTCGGGCTGAAAATGCCGCGAAACAGTATGGCGGTGCGTGCGCGTTCCGGCATCCGTCTTAACCTTCCGATAACTCATTTTCCTAACGGCCTCTTGGTACCGCTGCCGCTACACCTTCGTAAGTGGGGGAAGGAAGATGTCGGCTGTCTCATCGGATAACGTCAGTCGGGAAGCCGATCCGCCGTCGCAGAACGGCGTGCGGTTCAGCGTGAGGCCTGGCGCGATTCAATGGCTCATCCTGTGCGGCGCCGCGCTCGTGATCGCGATCGCGCTGGGCACCGGCCTATCTCGCCCTGCAATTCCGCGAACGCGCGCTCGAGGCCAGCGAGCGGGAGCTGACCAACAGCGCGCTGCTGCTGTCGCGTCATTTCGACCAGCAGCTCGCCGATCTCCAGCATGTCCATGACGACGTCGTCGCCCATATGCAGGCGGGCAGGGTCGACACCGCCGAAGGCTTCGAACGGCAGATGTCGACCCTGGCGCGCACGAGATGCTGCGCGCCAAGCTCGCGGCGCTTCCGCATGTCGGCGGCCTGAACCTGTTCAACGTCAAGGGCCGGCTGATCAATTCGTCCGAGATGTGGCCGGTGGCGGACGCCGATATCACGGACCGGCGCTATTTTCGCGAATTCACCTCGGGCCGGCCTACGCCCGATGTGATCGTCGAGCCGGCTGTCAGCAAGGTGACGAGAAATCTGGACGACGATCTTCGCGCGCAAGATCACCGGCCGCCACGGCGAGACTGATCGGCTTTGCGACCCGGGGCGTCGAGCCCTCGCATTTCCAGAATTTCGTCGCTTCCCTGGCGCTGAGCAGCGACACCACCATCTCGATGATTCACCGCGACGGCACCGTCATCGCCCGCTATCCGCATGACGACAATCTGATCGGCACGAACGTCGTCCAATTCGCCGTCGTTCCGCAGGCGCTGGCGCTGGACGGCAATGCTTCCGGGCGCTTCAAGCACTCCGCCCAGGGCGAGGACAGGATCGGCTCGATCCGGTCCCTGACGAATTTTCCGATCCTGATCGTCGCCACCACCAACGTGTCGTCGGCGCTCGCCGACTGGCGGGCGCAGAGCAAGCTGCAGTTTTCCGCGGCGCTTCTCGCCGTGATCGTCGTGATCGCCACGATCTATCTGATCGTGCGCCAGTTGAAGCGTCAGCACGCGGCGGCGCAGCGGCTGCTCTCCGAGAAGAGCCAGCATCTCGACACCGCCATCAACAACATGACCCAGGGACTGCTGCTGTTCGACGCCTCGGGCCGGCTCGTCATCTGCAATCAGCGCTACATCGACATGTTCGGCATATCGCCTGACGTGGCGAAGCCCGGTTGCCATCTGCGCGACCTCATCCGTCATCGCCAGGAACTGGGTTCGTTCGTCGGCGACGTCGACGCCTATTGCGCGAGATTTCTCGACCCGAAGGACGACACGATCAACGACACCGTCATCTCGACCCCCGACGGCCGCATGATCCGGCTGATCTACAAGCGCTCGCCGGACGGCGGCTGGGCCACCACGCTGGAAGACGTCACCGAGCGGCGGCGCGTCGCGGCCAAGATCGAACATCTCGCCCACTATGACGCGTTGACCAATCTGCCGAACCGGACGCTGTTCCAGCGACATGCGGAGGGACTGCTGCTGCAGACCGCCGATGTTCAATTCGCCATCCTCTACATCGATATCGACGAATTCAAGCGCATCAACGATTTGCTGGGCCACCTGATCGGCGATGAGTTCCTGAGGGGCGTGGCGGGGCGGCTGCTTGAATTCGGTCGGCCCGAGCGACTTTGTTGCGCGGCTCGGCGGCGACGAATTCGCCATCCTGCAGCGCGACGTCAGCTCCGACGACGATGTCGAGGCGCTGATCGTGAAGGTCTATCGGGCGCTGCGAACGCCGTTCGATTGCCTCGGCCACAGCCTCGGCAGCGACGCCAGCATCGGCGTTGCCATCGCGCCGCGTCATGGTGCCGACCTGTTCGGACTGCTCAAGAGCGCCGATCTCGCGATGTATGCGGCGAAGGCGGCCGGCCGCCGGACCCATCGCTTTTTCGAGCCGTCGATGGAAGCGCAGGCCAACCTCCGCCGCGAACTCGAGCGGGATTTGCGGACTGCGATCGCCGAAGGTGGCTTTGAAATCCATTACCAGCCGATTGTCGATCTGCGCAGCAACGAGATCACCGGATGCGAGGCGCTGCTGCGTTGGCGGCATCCGGTGCGCGGCATGATCTCGCCGGCCGAGTTCATTCCGGTCGCCGAGGAAACCGGCCTGATCGAGGAGATCGGGCAGTGGGTCCTGCGAACCGCATGCGCCGAAGCGGCGACCTGGCCCGCCCATGTCCGCCTTGCCGTCAACGTTTCTCCTGTTCAGTTCAGGTCGCCGACGCTGTCGCTGAAGGTGGCCGCCGCGCTTGCCGATACCGGCCTCGACCCGCGCCGGCTGGAACTCGAGATCACGGAGGCGGTGCTGATCGCCGATGACGACGCGGCGCTGGTGTCGCTCAACCAGCTCCGCGCGCTCGGGGTCCACATCGCGCTGGACGATTTCGGCACCGGTTATTCGTCGCTGAGCTATCTGCAGCGCTTTCCGTTCGACAAGATCAAGATCGACCGCAGCTTCGTCAAGGAACTGATGCGTGGCACGGGTTCGGCGTCCATCATCAAGGCGGTCGTCAGCATCGCCGCCGACCGCAACATGATAACGACCGCCGAAGGCGTCGAGACGGAGCAGCAGCGCGAAACCGTGCAGTTGCTCGGATGCACGCAGATGCAGGGATACCTGTTCAGCGCCGCGCGCCCGGCGCATGAAATTCGGGGATGCTGGCTGGCCATCGCGAGGGCTGCCGAAGACGCGGCGTGAGGCCGGTTACTTGCTCTTGGCCCGGCAATTATAGGCCTTCCGAAATCCCGCGGCCTGGGCGTCTTCCTCGGAACAAAACCAGCGATCCGGCTCGGTCGTGCCGGGGTAACTGCGACATCCCTGCAGGTGATAGACGCCGACGTTTCCGGTGACGCGGGCGCGCACCGCCAGTTTACCCTTGATGTTGCAGCCCGGCGGCATCACGGGGTGCTCGGGAAACAGCACCGCGCGTATTTCGCGGTCCTTGTCGGCTCCGGCAGGCATCGCCCAGCAAGGTGCCGTCCTTGCGCCCGCGGCGGAATTCGAAAGGCGTTGCAAAGCAGCCTTTCCAAAGTCCCTGGCGCTTGTCCTTGGCGCCGGCCTCGTCATCCTTGAACCGGCCTCTGGCGTAGGGTTCGAAGTTCAACGCAAATCCCTGGCGGACCAGGAGCTGGTTCAGGGTGGCCGTCTCGCCCTCGACGGTGCAAATCCCGATATGACGGCTCCTGTAGGGGGCGAGCCCGAGATCTTCGCAGCGGACCGCGCGGCCGCCGATCAATTTGGTCAGTTGATCGCGTGCTTCGACGCCGCAGGCCCATGTGTCGGCGTGCTCGTCGATGCACATCTGGTCGAGTTCCGGTGCATCGATGCCGTCGAGCCGGTAGATCACGCCGGCCAGCTGAAGGGTGCCGCCGTCCTTGACGACCGCGTCAGCAGCCGAGCTTTGGCTGGTCCAGAGAATGGCGAGTATCAAGATTAAGGAACGCATCCAGGCCATTGCCTCTATTTGATTTTGCGGTACGTGGGAATTGTCGCATTCGTTGCCGCATGCCAGATTGCGGCTGCGGAACCCGCGGCAAACGTTACGGGAAGTCCGCGCGTTGATCGAGGGCCTGTTGGCCATCGCGCGCCGCCGGCGGCGCAAAGTCGGGAATAACCGGGTTGCGCTGCCCTCTCTCCGACGGGATTTGCTGTATTGCCGTGCACGCCTCCAGCGGAGCGTTGGCCGGGATGAATGACGATCTATTTCGACCTCGACGGGACGCTGACCGATCCAAAACCCGGCATAACGCGTTCGATCCAGTACGCCCTCGGCAAGCTCGATCAGGCGATTCCGTCGGAAGATGAGTTGACCTGGTGCATCGGCCCGCCGCTGCACGGCAGCCTGAAAAAGCTGCTTGGCACCGACGATCTGGCCGACAAGGCGCTCGTGCTCTATCGCGAACGGTTCGCCGACGTCGGGCTGTTCGAGAATCAGAATCTATCCCGGCATCGAGGACACCTTGTCCGCGCTCGCCCGGTCCGGCCGGCGCCTGTTCGTGGCGACCAGCAAAGCCCACATCTATGCCGATCGCATTATCGATCACTTCAAACTGCGGATCTATTTCGAACGCGTGTTCGGCGCCGAACTGGATGGCACGCGTTCCGACAAGACCGACCTGTTGGGCCACGCGCTGCAGTCCACGGGCATCGACCCATCGCAGACCATGATGATAGGCGATCGCAGCTTCGACATGGTGGGTGCGAGAAACAACGGCATGACCGCCATCGGCGTGCTCTACGGTTACGGCAGTGAAGCGGAACTGCGTGACGCGGGAGCGCATCATGTTTGCGCCACGCCTCGGAAGATTGCTCGACTTCACCGGTTAGGGCGGTTGACTTCATGAGAACAAAAGAAGAACATAAGCCATCGCCGCTACCGACGGAACAACCATGATGTCGTCCTCTTCACCAGCCAATGCAGAGGACGATAACGGCCTGGAGGCCGCGGTGGATCAGGCGATCGCGGCATGCGGCGGCGACATGCGATCCACGATCCGGACCTTGATCGTTGCCAATGAATATCTGGAAGCCGAGGCGAGCGAGCTGATGAAGGCGGTTTCGCACGCCTATACGCGCGGCCGATTTCACACCTATTCCGGTTGATGCGCCGTTCAGGTTGGCGGGCCAGGGCGCTGATCGGCAAGCCGTGTCGCGACGTCATCAAGACGGGCGGCGGTGAAGCCGGGATCA
>CAVPOL010000023.1:0-103957 GCA_963706975.1 uncultured Alphaproteobacteria bacterium | reverse complement strand
CGGTGGCGCGATTGCATCCAGCCATCAAGGGCGTGTGGGACGCGCAATCGTCCGGCGCCTCCATTGTCTCCTTCAACCTCGACGCCTTCACCTCCTACAACCACGAACAGGGCTACAACGCGCCCGTGTCGGAAGCCGCTGCTTTCGCCTATACATCAGTGCTCAATCGCTTTCTTGAGCGCGATAGCGGCCATCGCATTCAGGTTGGTGATGCCTCTACAGTGTTCTGGGCGGATTCTTCGAATGCGCTGGCAGCCTCGGAGGCGGAAAGCCTGTTTCTCGGGTTCATCGATCAAAAAGACGCGGAGGCTGTTGAGTTAAAAAAGATTGGGAGCATTCTCGCAAAGCTCCGCGCCGGCCGTCCCATTGCAGATTTCAGGCCCGATCTGCCGCAGGGTGTCCGCTTCTTCGTTCTTGCACTGGCGCCGAATGCGTCACGGCTCTCGGTGCGGTTTTACATCGAGGATGATTTCGGCGTGATCGCCGAGCGTTGTCTGCGGCATCTCAACCGTTTGCGGGTTGATCCGCCGCCGAGGGAGGACGCGCCCTCGATATGGCGAATGTTGATCGAGACCGCCGTACTGCGAAAATCCGAGAACATCCAGCCCAACCTCGCCGGCGAATGGATGCGGGCGATCCTGACGGATACGCCTTATCCACTTACGTTGCTGTCCACGCTGATCATGCGGTTGCGCGCGGACCACGACGTCAACGCGCTGCGGGTCGCTATTCTCAAGTCCATTCTCATCAAGAACTTCAACATGGAGGTGCCGGTGTCGTTCGATCCGGAATGCAGGGAGACCGGCTATCTGCTGGGACGTTTGTTTGCCGTCTACGAGCAAATCCAGACCGCCGCGCTTGGCCGCAATGTCAATGCGACCATCAAGGATAAATTCTACGGCGCCGCGTCAGCGCAACCCCGCAAGGTTTTTCGGATGCTGGACGCAGGCTCCGCGAACCACTTGTCGAAAATAGGCAAGCAAAAACCCGGCCTCAAGGTCAATTTCGAAAAGACCATCGGCTCGATCATGGAATCGATGTCCCCCGGTGACGATCCTTTCCCGGCGGCCCTTCCAGATAAGAGCCAGGCCCTGTTCGGGCTCGGCTATTACCACCAACGCAACGAATTCTTCAAAAAATCCGAGAAATCCCCCTCGGAGGAGGCTGCCTGATGACTGCGCTCGCTAATCGCTATGACATCGTTTTTCTGTTCGACGTCACCAACGGCAATCCGAACGGCGACCCTGACGCCGGCAACCTGCCGCGCATGGACCCCGAGACAAACAAGGGTTTGGTCAGCGACGTTTCGCTCAAGCGCAAAATTCGAAATTATACCGAACTGACGAAGAGCGATCAGCCGGGCTACCGCATCTATGTGCAGGAGGGATCGATCCTGAACGAGAAACACCGCGAAGCTTACAAGGCAGTCCGCGGTGATACCGAAAAGGTCGGGAAAGACAGCAAACTCAATCCTCAGAACGATGATAAGTCCAAGGCACTCACGAAATTCATGTGCGACAATTTCTTCGACGTTCGGGCTTTTGGCGCGGTGATGAGCACCGGCATCAACGCCGGTCAGGTGCGCGGACCCGTGCAGGTCACCTTCGCCAGTTCCGTGGAATCGATCTTGCCGCTTGAAATCTCGATCACCCGCATGGCGGCGACCAACGAGAAGGAAAAGGCCGAGCGCCTAAAGGGCGACGAAGGTGACGAACGGACCGAGAATCGCACCATGGGTCGCAAGCACATTGTGCCCTATGGCCTCTACCGCGCTCATATCTTCGTCAACGCCAAGCTAGCGGAGCGAACCGGCTTCGGGGACGCTGATCTCGCCCACCTGTTCGAGAGTCTTGGTTCGATGTTCGAGCATGATCGATCGGCAGCCCGCGGGGAAATGTCCTCGCGCCGTGGCATTGCCTTCAAGCATGCCTCAGCACTCGGCAATGCCCATGCCCATGCTCTGTTCGATCGTGTGAAGGTGCACCGAAAGATCGGGGACGAGCTTATTGAACCCGGCAGCGATCGCCTCAGTAACTACCCGCCGGCCAGGCGTTTTTCGGACTATGAAATCACGGTGGACCGCGACGGCCTTCCTGAATCGGTCGAGGTGGTCGAATTGTTCTGAAGGAAGGGGCGGGAAAGCAGGAATACGGGACGATCCGGCGTCGAGCTTTCGGCGCGTTGCCGCGCCGTTGATCTCGGCGGCCCGCTGATCGTTTGATGTCGTGGCAAGCGCGAACCTCAAGCGTGCGCGACTTCCACGGAAGGTTCGCACTTCGTTTAAGCGGTTGAGATCATGCGGTTTTCCAAAATTCTCGGCGCCGAAAGGCTCCGATGTCCCTGCCGAGGTGACCATCTCGCACGGACAGCCCGGATTCCTTTGTAAACAGAATGCGCTATTGGTGGAGGAGTCGCCCCCTTCGCGGGGGCGTGGATTGAAACGTGCACACAGAGCGACGGCATGCAGCGCTCGAATCGGTCGCCCCCTTCGCGGGGGCGTGGATTGAAACCATCCGCCTGGCACAAGTCTTGATCGAGCACGTGCCACGAGTCGCCCCCTTCGCGGGGGCGTGGATTGAAACATCAAGCACGCATGTGATGCCCGACGAGCGTCGCCCCCTTCGCGGGGGCGTGGATTGAAACAAGCAGGTCGCATGCGACTTCGCGCTGGATCGTCGCCCCCTTCGCGGGGGCGTGGATTGAAACGTCCAAGAGCCTCGATCAATCGACAGTTGCCAATGGTCGCCCCCTTCGCGGGGGCGTGGATTGAAACTTCCATAGTCGTCACGCGGCAGCACCGGCGCATGAAGTCGCCCCCTTCGCGGGGGCGTGGATTGAAACATGAGTGTCTTGGCTGCCGATAGATGCACTGAGTCGCCCCCTTCGCGGGGGCGTGGATTGAAACTATCAGCATAGGCGTGATAGGTCGCCAGAAGTCGCCCCTTCGCGGGGGCGTGGATTGAAACTCATGTTTATGCGCATGTCAAGCGTCAGAGTATGGTCGCCCCCTTCGCGGGGGCGTGGATTGAAACTAGCGTGCGATTGGCGGATGTCTGTCGCGAATGGTCGCCCCCTTCGCGGGGGCGTGGATTGAAACACTTGTCGATCATCGAAGTGGCGCCGCGAGGTGTCGCCCCCTTCGCGGGGGCGTGGATTGAAACCTATCGGCTCGCGAGGAAGTACGAGGCCGGGGTCGCCCCCTCGCGGGGGCGTGGATCGAAACGATGCAACGCTATCGCAGCAATACGGTCACGAGGTCGCCCCCTTCGCGGGGGCGTGGATCGAAACACCAAGCGGCACCTATCAAGATAGGAACAGTAGGTCGCCCCCTTCGCGGGGGCGTGGATTGAAGCTTCCTCTGCGGCGATCTGCGCGCCTAGCGGAGACGGGTGGCAACGTACCAGCGCGGTTTATTCCCCGCGTTTCCAGCGGACCAAGGTCGCCTAGCCGGTGTCCATCTTGGCCGGTCCAAACGCTGGCCGGATCTCGGCGCCGCGCTGGCCGCAAACCTGACAGACGAACTTCGGCTTGATATCCGACAGCCTGACATCATCCGGCCCAGCCATCGGCGTTGACCTCGACATGGTGCGAACAACGGTGGTCGCGGCAATCGATCAGCACATCGCGGACGCCGGAGGCGCGCATCTCGCCGAAGGTGATCTTGGATGGGGTAGGGGTCATGCTAGGCACACTCAATCGAGGTGGACCCAAAAATGGCCCCAAATACGGGTTTTGGCGATTTTTTAGACTAAAAACCCGCCCGAAAATTCAAAAAGTGACTGTGCTACAGGTGTTTCTTGGTGGCGCGCTCGGAAGGATTCGAACCTCCGGCCCTCGGAATCGAAATCCGATGCTCTATCCAGCTGAGCTACGAGCGCGTGCGAGGGCTCGATTATCAGACTTGTCCCGGCAGGGCCAGCAGCCCGCCGTTCGACCCGGCTGACGCCCAGGGTGCCAGGACTGCGGCATTCCCTGCCGGTCCACGACCCGCCGCCACCCCGATCAGGCGCCAAATCGCCCCGAATCCGGGGAAGGTGGCCTGCTGATGCCCATTTTTGGCCCCAACTGGATGCTTAACGAAATCCCAACACACTAACGCCAGAGTTCTGGCCTGTGGTCCGCGTGGGACCCAGGTTCCACGCTCAGACGGGCACTGCCGGCTTCCGATCGATCCATGCGCATCACGTCTCTTGCCCTGCTATTGCTCCCGCTGCTGGCCGCGTCGCCGGCACGCGCCGACCTGCGTATCACCAGGGATTACGGCGGCTATGTCACCGAATACAAGGCGAAGTACGAGCGCGTCCGCGACCGCAAGGAGCGGGTCATCATCGACGGCATCTGCAATTCGGCATGCACCCTGGTGTTCGGCATCGTGCCGATGAGCAAGATCTGCGTCACGCCCAAAGCGAGCCTCGGTTTCCACCAGGCCTATTACGACAAGGCCTTCACCTTCGGCATCAAGGTCACCAGTGCGGAGGGCACCTCCGACCTGATGTCCTATTATCCCGATACCGTGAAGGACTGGATCCGCAGGAACGGCGGGCTGACCCCCGAGATGAAAAAGATCAAGAACGGCGAGGATCTCTGGAAGATCGTCGACCCCTGTCCGGAAGAGTTTTAGGCCTCTCGGGCCACTTCAATCGTTCCTGACATCACCGGTACGCAGCGGCCGCCGATACAGGTCGCGGTAGCTCATTTCACCGCGCCCTTTCATCAGTTCGCCGATCTGCGTTTTTAGGCCAGCCGGCCCGCGGGTTTCATGATTGCCGGACAGCAAGGGTTCGGGCAAGCAGGCCCGCACATGAGCAAGGACTTCGAAAAATTGGCCGCGCGCGCGGCGCCGGCGATTTTTGTCGTGCTCTGGAGCACCGGCTTCATCGCCACCAAATACGTGCTGCACAATGCCGAGCCGCTGACCTACCTCTCGATCCGCATGGCGCTGGTGATCGGGTTGATGGCGGTCATTGTCGCGATCGGGCGGCCAAAATGGCCGGATCGAGCAGGGGTCGCGCACAGCATCGTGGCGGGCATTCTGGTGCACGGATTTTACCTCGGCGGCACTGCGGTCGCGATCGCGCATTCAATTCCTGCCGGGCTCTCGGCGCTGATCCCGGGGCTGCAACCGATCCTGACCTCGACGCTGGCCAACCGCTGGCTCGGCGAACGGGTCACGCCGCTGCAATGGACCGGACTGCTGCTCGGGCTCGCCGGCGTCGTGCTGATCCTGCACAATCGACCGATGAGCGGGGATGCCGGCTGGGGCTGGCTGGCCTCGGGCGTGTCGCTGGTCAGCATTACGCTGGGGACGCTGTACCAGCGCCGCTATTGCGGCAGCATCGACTGGCGGTCCGGCAATCTCGTGCAATACGTCGCGGTGACGGTCTTCTTCGGCGCCGGCGCATGGGCGTTCGAGAGCAATGTGGTGCACTGGACCCGGGAGTTCGTGCTGGCGCTGAGCTGGCTCGCGGTGGTGCTGTCGATCGGGTCGATCGGGCTGTTGTACTGGCTGATCCGCCGCTCGGCGGCGACCTCGGTGGCCAGCCTGTTCTATCTGGTGCCGGCCGTGACCGCCGTGATGGCCTATGCGCTGTTCGACGAGCGGCTCGATGCCGTCGCGATCGCGGGCATGGTGGCCTGCGCCGCCGCGGTGTTTTTGGTCAACCGGCGGGCGTGAGGCCGAGAGGGCCACGTCCAACGAACAAAGACCTCCGGGCTTTCACCCGAAGGCTTTTGGGCGCAACCCACGAAGCAATCAGCGCTGTTACTTCTTCGCCTTCTTTTTCTTCTTCGCGGTCTTCTTGCCGGCCTTCTTGGCCGATTTCTTCACCGCTGATTTCTTGACGGCCTTCTTGGCCTTCTTGGCTTTCTTCTTCGGCGGCGCCTTGGTCACCGCTTTCTTGACCGCCTTCTTGGCCTTCTTGGCGGCCTTCTTGACCTTCTTGACCACGGTCTTGGCAGCTTCCGCGGTGGCGGTTGCCGCGCTGCTCACCGCATCAGACGCCTGTTCGAGAATCGGTTTATCGTCGTCCATATCATCCCCCAGTGTTGTCGATGACGTAACGATAACCGGATTCGCCAATGTGTAAAGCGGACCTGGCGTCGTTCAACCTGCGCGGGCCCTGGCGCAGGCGCCGATCGCGCGTTCGCGCTCGGCCCTGTGGTCGATGATCGGCTCGGGATAGCTGCTGCCGAGTTCCACGCCGGCGTCCTCCAACTCGCGCGAGGTCACGACCGGTGGATCAGTGTTGCCGGAAAGGCCGCAGGCTCCGGCAACCAGGCGACGGACATGCAGGCGCCGCCAGGGTCGAATTTCCTGCCCCCGAAGTGCCGCCACCATCCGCACCCGGTTGACACGTCTCGCGCGGGCAGCCGGCTCGGTGGCCCCAGGGGGAGCCGATCGCGCCGCACCATGCCGGGCAGGGGGATCGGAGTGACGGCGGGCGTTCTGATTTTCGTGAGCGGCGGGGCGGGCGCGACACCGGCAATCGACCTTGCTGTATGGCGCGCTGTTCGGCTTGTTCTGCTTCGCGACGTTCGACCTGACATCGCTGGCGCCGCTCAGGCATTGGACCTAGCCGGTAGCGATCATCGATGGGAGCTGGGTCGTCGTCACCGAGGTGTCGTCGACCGCGGGTCTGCTGATCGCGAATTGGCCGGTGCCGAAAGTTTAGCCTCCGTCATTCCGGGGCGACGCGAAGCGTCGACCCGGAATCTGAGGCTCCGGGTCTGGTGCCAGCGCACCATCCCGGAGTGACGGTCTCACTTCGGCTGCGGCACGATCCGGATATACGGCTTCGGCGCTTTCCAGCCCTGCGGATAGATCGTCTTGGCCTCGTCCTCGCTGACCGAACCCGCGATGATGACGTCCTCGCCCTGTTTCCAGTCGGCGGGTGTCGCGACGCGGTGCTTCGCCGTCATCTGCAGGGAATCGATCACGCGCAGGATTTCCTGAAAATTGCGGCCTGTCGTCATCGGATAGACCAGCACCAGCTTGATCTTCTTGTCCGGCCCGATGATGAAGACGTTGCGGACGGTCTGGTTGTCGGCCGCCGTGCGGGTCGCCGGGTCGCCCGAAGTCGAAGCCGGCAGCATGTCGTAGAGCTTTGAGACGTTGAAATCGGTGTCGCCGATCATCGGATAGTTCGGGGCGGCACCTTGGGTTTCCCGGATGTCCTCGGACCATTTTGCGTGCTTGTCCACCGGGATCGACGCTCAGTCCCATCAGCTTGACGCCGCGCTTGTCGAATTCCGGCTTCAGTTTTGCCAGTGCGCCGAGTTCGGTGGTGCAGACCGGCGTAAAATCCTTGGGGTGCGAAAACAGCAGCGCCCAGCTGCTGCCGATCCAGTCGTGGAATTTGATTTTTCCGTCGGTGGTTTCAGCCTCGAAATCCGGGGCCAGAGCGCCAATCTGGAGAGCCATTTTACGACCTCATGTCATTCAAGTTACAGGTAAATTCGTCCTTGCCAGTATATCGGGCAATAGGGGTTAAGTGAACCGGCTGTCGGCAAAAGGGTATATCCTTCTCCGCGAGGGGGAACTCCTAGCATCTTCTTGCCGCCAACGCCCGTGCGGCGAAACGATCACAGTCGCGGCAAATGTCCTGGTTGCCCCGAATATGCCTTGTATGACCCCCACACACCCGGTCCCGGTTGCAATTCAGTGAACGGCGACGAAAGTCACTGCGACAAATCGGCAACCATCCAGAAAAACTCGCGATCGAAGTTTCAAATCGTTAACCACTCGTTTACGCCGGGCGTGGATTGCTGAACCAGAACAAGAAAATGAGAAGTACACTCTATGTCTGCCGCTACGCTTAAGGCCGCCGAAACCGTCGGTGGCTTCGAACCCTCCCGGATTCCTGCCGCAATACCGCTGCCCATGCACTGGCCATCGTGCGCGACGGCGTCATCACCGGCGAAGGCCCGACCACCAAGGGGCGAATCCACTTTTCCCGTACGCTTGATGGCGTTGACGCCGCCTGGTGCGCGCGCATCCTGACCGCGACCGCGGTCGAGCATCAGCCGGTCAGCCGCGCCGAAGCCGAAGCGCTGTTCGAGATCAACGACGCCGCCACCGAGCGCTGCGACGGCGGTCGTTTCGACGACTTGCTGGCCAAGGCGGTCGCGCACCACGCCGCTTCCGAAGCCGGCCTGCCGGTGCCGCCGCGCACCGTAGCCCTGTCGCCGGACACCGCGATCGAGAGCTGGGCACCCACCCAGGCGCTCAATGCCGGTACCGAAACGCTGGAATGGATCGCCAGGCAGATGCGCGGCAACCATCGTGGCAACCGCACCCTCGCCGCCATGGTCGCCGCCATCGTGGGCGTTGCCGCGCTGCCGCTGGTCCACCTGCCGCACGTGTTCGACATCGGGATTTGAATTGAGGGGGAATGTGACAGCAGGACGGCGGGGTTGATTCTCCGCCGTTTTTGTTTGCCATCTCCGGTATCGAGCCCGACAGTCCGGCCCGGAAAACCCGCCGCATCGAAATAACGCTGCGTCCCGACGCGCTGGAAATTCAGCACGGTGAGCAGGCCGTTGGCTGACGGTTGCGACTTGACGGTGCCGGCGAACGCTTGCGGCATGGCGCCGTTGGGCATGGCTTCCGCCCTCGCATTGCATCCACCCACCTTAACCTCCCGATAACTGATTTTCCTAACGGCCCCTTCGGACTGGTTCCGATACATCAGGGTTAGTGGGGGCAGGAAAATGTCGAACGGACTCTTGGACAGGATCGGTTTGGCGCGCTTTCGCGCGAAGCTGGGCGTGATCCAATGGCTGGTTCTGTGCGGCGCCGGGCTCGTGATCGCGATTGCGCTCGGCACCGGATATCTCGCCTTGCAATTCCGCGAACGCGCGCTTGAGGTCAGCGAGCGCGAACTGAGCAACACTGCGCTGCTGCTTTCCCGTCATTTTGACCAGCAACTCGGCGATTTCCAGCACGTTCATGACGATGTCGTCGCCCAGCTGCAGGCCGGCAGGGTGGACACGGCCGAAGGCTTCGAAGGGCAGATGTCGACGCTTTCAGCGCATGAGATGCTGCGCGCCAAGCTCGCGGCGCTTCCGCATGTCGGCGGCCTCAACCTGTTCAACGTCAGGGGCCAGCTGATCAACTCTTCGCAATGTGGCCGGTGCCGGACGTCAACATAGCGCACCGGGGCTATTTTCAGAAGTTCACCTCAGGTGAGCCCGCGCCCGACGTGATCGTCGAACCCGCGGTCAGCCAGGTGACGGGAAAATGGACGACGATATTCGCCAGGAAGATCACCGGCCGAAATGGCGAATTGATCGGCTTTGCGAGCCGGGGCGTCGAGCCCTCCCACTTCCTGAATTTCGTGGCTTCGCTGGCGCTGAGCAGCGATACCACGATCACGATGGTTCATCGCGACGGCACCGTCATCGCCCGCTATCCGCATGAGGACCCTGGTCGGAACGAGTGTCGCCCGTTCGCCGTCGTTTCGCAAAGCGCTGGCGCAGGGCGGCAATGCCTCCGGGCGCTTTGCCAGCACCGTCAATGGCGAGGAAAGGGTGGGCTCGGTCCGCTCACTGACGAATTTCCCGATCCTCATTGCCGTGGCAACCAGGGAATCGTACGGCACTCGCCGATTGGCGGGCGCAGACCAAGCTGCAGTCCTTTGCGGCCCTGCTCGCGGTCATCGTGGTGATCGTCACGATCTCCCTGATCGTGCGCCAGTTGAGGCGCCAGCACGAGGCCGCCCAGCGGCTGCTGTCGGACAAGAGCTCAGCATCTCGACACCGCCATCAACAACATGACCCAGGGATTGCTGTTGTTCGACGCCTCGGGCCGGCTCGTGATCTGCAATCAGAACTACATCGACATGTTCGGAGTCTCGACCGATGTGGTTAAGCCCGGCTGCCACCTTCGCGACCTCATCCTGCATCGCCAGCAACTCGGCTCGTTCGTCGGCGACGTCGATGACTATTGCGCCAGGTTTCTCGATCCGAAGAATGACGTGGTCAACGATACCGTGATCTCGACCTCGGACGGGCGGATGATTCGGCTGATCTACAAGCGATCGCCCGATGGCGGCTGGGCGACCACGCTGGAAGATGTCACCGAACTGCGGCGCGTCGCGGCCAAGCTCGAACATCTTGCGCACTACGATCCGCTGACGGGTCTGCCGAACCGCACGCTGTTCCAGCGCAATGCCGAGGGGTTGCTGCTGCAGACCGCCGATGTCCAGTTCGCGATCCTCTACATCGACATCGACGAGTTCAAGCGCATCAATGATTCGCTGGGTCATCTGATCGGCGATGAATTCCTGAGGGGTGTGTCGGGACGGCTGCTTGAAGCCGTCGGACCGAGCGACTTTGTTGCGCGGCTGGGCGGGGATGAATTCGCCATCATCCAACGCGACGTGGTCAGCAACGGCGACGTCAGCGAGTTGATCGCAAGAATCTACCAGGCGCTTCGAACGCCGTTCGACTGCCTCGGTCACAGCCTCAGCAGCGACGCCAGCATTGGCATTGCCATCGCGCCGCGTCACGGTTCGGACCTGTTCGCCCTGCTCAAGAGCGCCGATCTGGCGATGTATGCCGCAAAGGCCGCCGGCCGCCGAACCCATCGTTTCTTCGAGCCGTCGATGGAGGCGCAGGCCAACAGCCGCCGCGAACTCGAGCGCGATCTGCGGATGGCGATGCACGATGGTGGCTTCGAGATGCATTACCAGCCGCTGGTCGACCTGCGCAGCAATGCGATCGTCGGCTGCGAGGCGCTGCTGCGCTGGCGGCATCCCGTGCGCGGCATGGTTTCGCCCGCCGAATTCATCCCGATCGCCGAGGAAACCGGTCTGATCGAGGAGATCGGGCAGTGGGTGTTGCGAACCGCCTGCGCGGAAGCGGTGCTGTGGCCGGCGTCCATTCGCATTGCCGTCAACGTTTCCCCGATCCAGTTCAAATCGCCGACATTGTCGCTGAAGGTCGCCGCGGCCCTTGCCGAGACCGGCCTCGACCCGCGCCGGCTGGAGTTGGAGATCACCGAAGCCGTGCTGATCGCCGATGACGACGCAGCCCTGGTGGCGCTGAACCAGCTCCGCGCGCTCGGGGTCCATATCGCGCTGGATGATTTCGGCACCGGTTATTCGTCGCTGAGCTATCTGCAGCGATTCCCGTTCGACAAGATCAAAATCGACCGCAGCTTCGTCAGGGACTTGATCGGCGGCACCGGTTCGCCGGCCATCATCAAGGCCGTGGTGAGCATCGCAACCGACCGCAACATGATCACGACCGCGGAAGGGGTGGAGACGACCGAGCAGCGCGATATGGTGCAGTCGCTGGGATGCACGCAGATGCAGGGCTACCTGTTCAGCTCCGCGCGCCCGGCGCATCAAATCCGTGCGATGCTGGTGTCCCGCGCGAAAAGCGTTGCAGGGGCGGCGTAACGGGAAACGGCCCTGCCGTCGACGGACCTGGCCTCACTTGCCTTTGGCCCGGCAATTATAGGCCTTTCGAAATCCTGCCGCCTGCGCATCTTCTTCCGAACAAAACCAGCGATCGGGCTCGGTCAGGCCGGGGTAGCTGCGGCATCCCTGCAGGTGGTAGATGCCGGCATTGCCGGTGACGCGGGCACGCACCGCAAACTTGCCCTTGATGCTGCAACCCGGTGGCTGGGCGGGATGTTCGGGGAACAGCACGCTGCGGATTTCGCGGTCCTTGTCGGCCCTGCAGGAATCGCCCAGCAGGACGCCGTCCTTGCGCCCGCGGCGGAATTCGAAAGGCGACACGAAGCAGCCTTTCCAAAGACCCTTGCGCGCGGCTTTGGCGCCGGCCTCGTCGTCCTTGAAGCGCCCGTGTGCGTAGGGCTCGAAATTCAACGCAAAGCCCTGGCGGACGACGAGCTGGTTGAGGGTGGCGGTCTCGCCCGCAACGGTGCAAATGCCGATATGCCGTTTTCCGGCAATTCCGCCGAGGCCGAGATCCTCGCAGCGAACCTCGCGGCCGCCGATCAATTTTGTCAGTTGGTCGCGCGCATCGACGCCGCAGGCCCAGGTGTCGGCGTGCTCGTCGATGCAGAATTGGTCGAGTTCCGGGGCGTCGATGCCGTCCAGCCGGTAGGTCACATCGCCCAGCTGAATTGTGCCGCCGTCCTTGACGACGGCGCCGGCGGCCCAGCTCTGGCTTGCCGATAGAACCGCCAGGATGAGGATGAAGGCGCGCATTTGGATATTGCCTCTGTTGGCCGCGGTGAGGAATTCCCGTATTTCAGCGATGAGCCGGGCATTTGTAAACGAAGCCGGCTGTCAAATCTCCCCTGGCCGGCGAATTCAGGCCCATAAACCGTTGCCTCCGTTCAGTTTTGCTGTACGACGGAATTGTTAGCTGCATCCCTGCATGCCAGATTGCGGGGGAGGATCCCGCCCAAAGGTCGATAAGCAAGAAAAACATGTTCAAACGCATTCTGATCGCCAACCGGGGCGAGATCGCCTGCCGGGTCATCAAGACCGCCCGCCGCATGGGGATCGAGACCGTCGCCGTCTATTCCGAGGCCGACCGCGACGCGCTGCACGTCGAGATGGCCGATCACGCCGTGCCGATCGGGCCCCCGGCCGCGGCCGAAAGCTACCTCGTGATGGAGAAGATCATCGAGGCCTGCCGCAAGAGCGGCGCGGAAGCGGTGCATCCCGGCTACGGGTTCCTGTCGGAGCGCGAAGCCTTTCCGAGGGCGCTTTCCGAGGCCGGCATCGTTTTCATCGGCCCCAATGCCGGTGCGATCGCCGCCATGGGCGACAAGATCGAATCCAAGAAGGCCGCCGCGAAAGCCAACGTCTCGACCGTGCCCGGCCATCTCGGTGTCATCGAGGATGAAAAGCACGCGGTGAAGATTGCCGACGAGATCGGCTATCCTGTGATGATAAAGGCCTCCGCCGGCGGCGGCGGCAAGGGCATGCGGATCGCGCATTCGACCTCCGAAGTCGCCGAAGGTTTTGGACTTGCGAAAGCCGAAGCCAAATCCTCGTTCGGCGACGACCGGGTGTTCATCGAGAAATTCATCGTCGATCCCCGCCACATCGAGATCCAGGTGCTCGGCGACAAGCACGGCAACGTGATCTATCTCGGCGAACGCGAATGCTCGATCCAGCGCCGCAATCAGAAGGTGATCGAGGAGGCGCCGTCGCCGCTGCTCGACGAGACCACCCGCCGCAGGATGGGCGAGCAGGCGGTCGCACTCGCAAAGGCCGTGAACTACGATTCCGCCGGCACCGTCGAATTCGTCGCCGGCCAGGACAAGAGTTTTTATTTCCTCGAAATGAACACGCGGCTGCAGGTCGAGCATCCGGTCACCGAATTGATCACCGGCATCGATCTGGTCGAACAGATGATCCGGGTGGCCGCGGGCGAAAAGCTTTCGCTGGCGCAGAAGGACGTCACGCTGACCGGATGGGCGGTGGAATCGCGGGTCTATGCGGAAGATCCGTTCCGCAACTTCCTGCCTTCGATCGGGCGACTGGTGAAATACCGTCCGCCGGTCGAAAGCTCCAACGGCGGCATCACGGTTCGCAACGATACCGGCGTGCAGGAAGGTGGCGAGATCTCGATCTTTTACGATCCGATGATCGCCAAACTGGTGACGCATGCGCCATCCCGCGCCGCCGCCATCGAGGCGCAGTCGACCGCGCTGGACTCGTTCTACATCGACGGCATCCGCCACAACATTCCGTTCCTGTCGGCGCTGATGAATCATCCGCGCTGGCGAAGCGGCAACCTTTCCACCGGCTTCATCGCCGAAGAGTTCCCGAAAGGATTCGCGGTTCGCGTACCCGACGGCGAGATTGCCCGACGGCTGGCGGCGGTCGGAGCCGCCATCGACCATGTGCTCGGCGAACGCAAGCGCCGGATTTCCGGCCAGTTGACCGGCCGGCTGGTGCAGCGCGAGCGCCGCCGTGCGGTGTGGCTGGATCGCGACGAAGTCGCGCTCGAGGTCGCCCGTGAAGGCGACGACATCTCGATCCGCTTTGTCGGCGCCGACGGCGTGGCCGGCAACCGGCATCAACTGGTCTCGCCATGGAAGCCCGGCGATCCGGTCTGGCACGGCACCATCGACGGCCATCTGGTGGCGATGCAGGTTCGGCCGATTCCCAACGGTATTCGCCTTGCGCATCAGGGTTTCGAGGTCGCGGTCAATGTCTTCACCGAATTCGAGGCCACGGCGGCGCGGCTGATGCCGGTCGGGACCAAGGCGGATACCGGAAAGAAGCTGCTGTGCCCGATGCCGGGCCTCGTGGTGTCGATCGCGGTAGCTGAGGGCCAGGAAGTCAAGGTCGGGCGAAACCCTGGCCGTGGTCGAGGCGATGAAGATGCAGAACGTGCTGCGCGCCGAGCGCGACGGCACCGTCAAGAAGATTCACGCCGCCGCCGGCGCTACGCTGGCGGTGGACGCGCTGATTCTGGAATTCGCGTAACACAAAGAGGCTGACGCGATGGCTTTTGGCGAACGTCGCGAAGCGGTGCGTTCGATCCTGAAGGGATCGGCCTGCATACGTCCCGGCTCGGTGTATGACCCGATTTCCGTGCGCATCGCCGAGGACCTCGGCTTCGAGCTCGGCATGTTCGGCGGCTCGGTCGCCTCGCTTGCGATCCTCGGCGACCCCGACATTACCCTGATCACGCTGACCGAACTCTGCGAGCAGATGCGGCGGATGTCGCGCGCCTCACCGCTGCCCGTGCTGGTCGATGCCGATCACGGCTACGGCAACGCGCTCAATGTCCGCCGCACGGTGCAGGAGCTGGAGACCGCGGGCGCCGCCGGCCTCACCATCGAGGACACGTTGCTGCCGCAGGCCTTTGGCGTCAGCGAGCCGCAACTGATTTCTCTCGAGGAAGGCGTCGGCAAGATGAGGGCCGCCCTCGACGGCCGCAGCGATCCCTCGCTCGTCATCATGGGCCGCACCGGCACCCGCGGTGGCGGGCCGACGGCATCCAGTTTCGAGGAATGCATCGCGCGCGCCAGGGCCTATGAGGCGACCGGGGTCGATGCCCTGTTCTTCACCGGCCTTGCGACCCGGCAGCAAGTTCAGGCGGTCGCGGCCGCGACCACGCTGCCGCTGGTGCTCGGCAACACCCAGGGCGAACTCGACGATGCGGCCTTCCTCGTCAGCCAGCGCGTGAAGATCGCCTTGCAGGGTCACACGCCGTTTGCGGCAGCGACCCAGGCCGTCCACGACACGCTGAAGGCGCTGCGCGAGGGCACGCCGCCAAAGGACCTCAAGGGATTGGCGCCGCCGCTACTGACCAATCGCCTGATGCGCGATGCCGACGCCAAAGCGCGCGCCAGCGAATTCCTCGGGCTCAGCAAATAGATGAACGCGATCCGCCAGGTGACGATCCGGGGCCGGGTGCAGGGCGTCGGCTACCGCGCCTGGGTCGAACATCGGGCGGTGGCGCACGACTTGGAGGGGTGGGTTCGCAACCGCCGGGACGGCAGCGTCGAGGCGCTGCTTGCGGGGCCGGTCGATGTCGTGTCCGACATGGTTTCGGCTTGCCGGCGCGGTCCGTCAACGGCGCGGGTCGATGCCGTCGCGGATGAACCGGGGGAGGCTGACGCGCTGAATCTGCGGCGGCCGGGCGAGCGGTTTTCCGTGCTGCCGACGATCTAGCGACGGCAGAGCGCCAATGGGAGGCTGTGGCCGTAGCGGTCAGCAACTGGAAGAGCTCCGTCTTGTTGCCCCGTGGTGACAGCCGTCCGGAAGCGGAATCGTGGCGAAGTACTGAATCGCAGCGCGCCGGCGCTACATCGCCCTCGTTGCCGGCAGCGGTGTTTGCCTTGGTCCAAAGACCTCACTGAAAGCCCGCCGGAGCGCAATCTGAACATCCGCCAGGGTCGCGAACTGGCCGAGATCGGCCAGGCTGGTGACGCCATAGCGGGGATCGGCGACGCCGCAGGGCACGATGCCGTCGAAATGGCCGAGGTCGGGCTCGACGTTGATCGATATGCCGTGGAACGCGACCCAGCGCCGCAGCCGCACGCCGATGGCGGCGATCTTGTCCTCATAGCCGGGTCCCTTGTCCGGCCGCTTCACCCAGACGCCGACGCGGTCCTCGCGGCGCTCGCCGCGGACGTTGAAGGCGGCCAGCGTCCGGATGATCCATTCCTCGAGGCTGGCGACATAGGCGCGCACGTCGGGCTGCCTGCGCTTCAGGTCCAGCATCGCATAGGCCACCAGCTGGCCGGGGCCGTGATAGGTGAGCTGGCCGCCGCGCCCGGTCGCAAACACCGGGAAACGGGGGGTCGAGCAGGTCGGCGATCCCGGCCGCTGGTGCCGGAGGTGTAGAGCGGGGGGTGTTCCAGCAGCCAGACCAGTTCGGAAGCCTGATGCGCCGCAATGGCGGCGACGCGTGCCTCCATGGCCGCCACAGCCTCCGGATAGGGCACCGGCGCGTCCGAGATCAGCCATTCGACCGCGCCGCGGCGGTGGGGCCCGCAAACCGGCTCAAATCGAGGTTTTGGCGGTCATTAACCATTGGCTAACCATAACGTGGTCATCTCAAACGCAGCAATTCTGCATATGTCAGTCAGTCCGGGTCGCCAGTGCCAACCCTCGATAAAGTCACCGTCGACCTCATGGTGGTCCTCGGCACCACCACGATGCCCATCCATCAGGTGATGCGCCTCAGCCGCGGCGCCATCATCGAACTGGACGCCACCGAGGCGGACGAGGTCAAGATCCTCGCCAATAACCTGCCGGTCGCCAGCGGCGTGGTGCTGGTCGACCGCAACCGCATCGCGGTCGAGGTCAAGCAGATGCTGCCGAAATCGCCGGGGAGCCGGTAGGCAATCTTCCGGACCGGGATTTGCCGGTGTTTTCAACAGCTTTTCGCCGGGGACGATCACGCTGCCGCAGGCCTTGTCCCTCCACCCCTGATTTGTTACATCCGCGCCGTTAATCCGGTTTCGACCGGGTTCGGCCGGATCCTGCGCCGAACTGAAAAATAGCGCTCGTGGCGGAATTGGTAGACGCGCTGCCTTGAGGTGGCAGTGAGTAAAATCGTGGGGGTTCGAGTCCCTCCGAGCGCACCAGCTCAAAAAATTTGACTGCAAATATTCGGCCGCTGACCGGGCGCAACGGCCGCAGGTCATCGGGCCGCAGGCCATGTCCGTTACGTTGTAGTAATGAGGTCGGTGTAGAGCGCAGCGGGGGCCGGCGATTGCAGCCGTCGTTGCGCGAATTGCGTTGGTTCAGGACCGGCTGACTGGGGATCGGAGCATTCGCATGAAAATTCTGGGCTATGTCTACCGCATCGTCTCCAACTTCGCCTTTCTGGCGCTGGTCTATTACAGCCTGAACCTCATGGAGAAGTATCAGCATCGCGCGATCGTCGCGATCCTGGTCCTGGTCTACGCCTCGATGCGCGCGGTCTCGGCGCTGCGCTCGTTCTACTTCTTCCAGAAGATCGAGCGGCTGGAGCTCGAGGCGCGTCGTCTCGCCGGGCTGACCGGCGAGGGCCCGGCGCAGTGGCTTCGCGCAGGCAAATCGTCAGCGAGGTCGCGGCACTGCGCCGCGACGGCGAGATGAAGTCCTATATCGACCTGTTCTTTCTCGCCATGGTCGTCTGCTCTGCGTCGCCAAGATCGTGACGAACTGAGCCGTCACACGCTTCTCTTCTTGACCTGGACCATACGCTTCAGCGTGCTCCGGCCGGGCGGCGCCGCGTGCGGTTGCCGCGGCCGGCGGGCTGAGCGCCGCTCGCCCGCCGGGCGCTCCGGCAATGTTTTTCGCCGGCGATTGTCCGCCGGGAGGCGCCGGTTTCGGCCGCACCGCGCCGTGCGCCGTGCCCGGCATGGCGGCCGAGAGCCGTTTCGGCCGCGGAGCGCGGTCAGTCCGGACCGCCAGGCGCGGTCGATCCCTGAGTTCGAAAACGCTCCGCCCCGGCACCGGCAGGGCATTGACGGCGCTCAGCAGCGGCAGCGGCATGTGCCGGGGCCAGGGCGCCTGTCGCGGCAGCGGAACGGCGCCGGTGCGCGGCCTGGCGCGATCGGACCGCGCAGCCAAGCGTCATTCCAGTATGAATCCGTCAGTCGGGGGCCGGGAAGCGTCCGCGCTCTCGGCGAAGACGAAATTGGGAATTTTTGGCCAGCGCGACGATCGCCACGTTTTCCGACGGCGGGTGCAACAGCCATTGCTGCGGTTCGGTGGGCGTCGCCGGCCAGCTCAGCCGTCGCCGGCACGACATGGACGATGCGATAGCCGCGCGCCTTCAGCTCACGCAGGATCTTCGGCAAGGCGGCGACGGTTCGCGCCTGGATGTCGTGCAGCAGCAGAATGCCTTTGCCCTTGGCCTCCAGCCGCTGCATCGCCAGTTCGTAGACGCGCGACGAGGAAACGTGCCGCCAGTCGTCGGCCGGGAAATCGGCGCTCCAGATCTGGACGCCCTTGCGAGGCGGCATGTTCCTCGATCCCGTCGGCGCGCGCGAGGCCGGGGACGCGGAAGAACGGGGCCGGCGCAGTGCCGTCTCCCAGCGCCGCCGACGACCGAGGCGATGCCCTCGTCGATCTCCTGCTCGGACGCGTTCGATCGGCAGGCGGTGCATGCCGGTCGGATGGTTCTGGCTGTGGGTCGCGACGGTGTGGCCGGCGTCGCGGACCTTGCGCACGCCTTCCGGATTGGCCTGGGCCTGACGGCCGACCAGGAAGAAGGTCGCCTTCACGCATTGGGCGGCCAGGATTTCCAGAATCTGGTTGCTGTAGCGCGGCAGCGGCCCGTCGTCGAAGGTCAGCACCACCTCGCCATCCGCGAGCGGCAGCGTCTCGGGATATTGCATGGTGCCGATGCGGGGATGCTCGCGCGGATCGACCACCAGGGTGCGCGAGGTGCCGAGCGCATCGGGATGCCCGGGGCAATCGGCGGCCAATGCGGCCGGTGAGGCGATGCAGGTCAACAGCCCCAGGCAAATGGCGATCCGGCGCCGAACGCCACCCAACACATCTACCGATCATGCAACACCGTCATTCCCATTTACGCGGATCATTACACGCCGCGCCGTGAACGCGGGCTTAATTGCCCGACTTTCTCGCATAATTCCAGCCTAGGGGACGCGGGCGCCGCCTGACGCCGCGCGGAGCCGGCACCAGATGAACCACGCGATAGTGATTGTCCCTGAGATAGCGCAGGAACGCCGGCATCATGGCCGCGGTCTGCGCCTTGGGATCGTGCAGCAGGATGATGCCTTTGCCGGCAATCTTGAGCCGGTCGATCAGCAGCTTCAATTGCTCGTTCGGGGCCATGGGATTCCAGTCGCTCGCCCACAGGTCGGCGCCGAACACCGCAATTCCGCGTGATTGCAGCCTATCGAGTATCTGAGGCGTCATTTCAAAGTAGGGAAACCGGAAGAATGGCGTGGCTCGGGGTCGTGGTTGCGACCCCGTGAAGCGCCTTTTCATCCGCGGCAATGCCCTTGTCGATCTCGGCCTCGGCATGCATCCGGCTTCATGTATTTGAGGTTGTGATGCGCCAGGTGTGGTGGCCGATGGTGTGGCCTTCGGCTGCGATCCGCCGAACCAGCGCCGGATGCTCCGACGCGGGCTTGCCGATCAGGAAGAACGTGGCGCGCACGCATTCCTGCGCCAGCGCCGCCAGCACCCGCGACGTGGTCGCCGGGCCACGGGCCGTCGTCGAAGGTCAGCACGACCTCGCGATCCGCAAGCGGCAGGGTCTGCGGAAAGCTCTTCAGGCCCACCCGCGGCGTGGCGGCGGGATCGACGGTGAGAATGCGCGAAGTCCCGAGCGTTCCGGCGCGCGGACAGTCCGCCGCCTGCGCCGCCGCGGCCCACGCGATCGAGGCGACAACGGCAGTTCCAAGCAACCTGATCGCTTTCGAGGATCATTGGTGTCCGGACGGATTTGTCATTGCGCTAGGTGTTGCCGATTGGGTAATGCGTCAAGCGACAACTCAGACAAGTTCATCAACCCTGTCAAACGGCGAGGCGCGGTATGGCCGAAGATACTGACGTTGCCCAGGCCGCCGATGCGTCGCTGCTCGACCGTCACCCGATGCGGGACGAGAATGGCGAGATTCGTCACGAGTTTGTCGCGGAAATCTCGCGCGCGGTTCAAGCCGGCCGATGCCGCATTTTTGCGCGCCATCGTCGCCGAACTCCATGAAGCCGACCTCGGCGACCTGATCGAGGCGCTTGAACCCGACGACCGCGTCAGCCTGGTCGAACTGACCGGCGCCGATTTCGATTTCTCGGCGCTCAACGAGGTCGACAACTCCGTCCGCGAGGAAATCCTCGAGGAACTCGAACCGGAGACGGTCGCGGAGGGCGTTCGCGAACTGGAATCCGACGACGCCGTCGAACTGCTCGAAGGCCTCGACGAGGAGGACCAGGAGGAGATCCTCGAAAAACTGCCGCCGTCGGAGCGCGACGCGCTCGAGCGCAGCCTGGATTATCCGGAAAATTCCGCCGGCCGGCGGATGCAGACCGAGTTCATCGCGGTGCCGCCGGACTGGACCGTGGGGCAGGCGATCGACTACATGCGCGACACGCCCGATCTGCCCGACCGGTTCTACGAAATCTATGCGGTCGACGCGCGCAAGCACTGGCAGGGCGCGGTGTCGCTGGACGCGCTGCTGCGCGCGCGCCGCCCGGTGCCGCTGGCCGACCTGATCGACGAAGAACCGCCGCCGCGTCTCGGTGCTGGACGACCAGGAGGAAGTGGCGCGGCTGTTCGGCAAGTACAATCTGGTGGCGGCTCCCGTCGTCGATACCGAGAACCGGCTGGTCGGCGTCATCACCATCGACGACGTGGTCGACGTGATCGAGGAGGAGGCCGACGAGGACCTGAAGGCGCTGGGCGGCGTCACCTCGGGCGAAGAATTGTCCGACAATGTCTGGACCATCGCCAAGGGCCGCTTCAACTGGCTGCTGGTCAATCTCGCCACCGCCTTTCTCGCCTCCTCGGTGCTCGGCCTGTTCGAAGGCCAGCTCGAAAAGATGGTGGCGCTGGCGGTGCTGGCGCCGATCGTCGCCAGCCAGGGCGGCAATGCCGCGACCCAGACCATGACGGTGGCGGTGCGCGCGCTGGCGACCCGCGAACTCGGCCCCAACAACGCCTATCGCGTGGTCGATGCGCGAGGGCCTGGTCGGCCTCGTCAACGGGCTCGCCTTTGCGGTGATCACCGGCATTGCCGCGGTGGCCTGGTTCAAGATTCCGGCGCTCGGCGTCGTGATCGGCCTCGCCATGCTGTGCAACCTGATTTCCGGCGCGCTCGGCGGCATTCTGATTCCGATGGTGCTGGAGCGGGTGCGGGCCGATCCGGCGGTGGCGTCGGGCACCTTCGTCACGACCATCACCGACGTGGTCGGCTTCTTCTCGTTTCTCGGCATCGCCACCCTGTGGTTCGGGCTGAAATAGAGCGTTTCCGGCGGCAAGCGGTATCGTTAATCGAACTTAACGCGCATCGCCGACAATCCGCCCTGGGAGTCGAGACATGCAGCGCTTGCGGCTGAAAGCGGACGGACGGATCGTCGAACTGCGGGACGGGCAGGAATTTCCGCTCGCGCCGGCAATGGCCGTGGCCCGCGCCGGCAGCTGCGGCCGCGCCGCCGGCGGTGCGCGACCTGCGCCGGCGCGCGCGGCTGACCCAGATCGAATTCGCCGCCCGCCTCGGCGTGCCGGTCGAGACCATCCGCAACTGGGAGCAGGGCAAGCGCATGCCGCGCGGACCGGCGCGGGCGCTGCTCGCCGTGATCGCGCACGCGCCGGAGACGGTGTTCGCCGCGTTGGCCAGCGGCTGAATCCCAGGTCCATCTGCGAACGCGGAATCGGCAGCGCGGCGATGTTGGCAGCGCGGTCCCGGCGGGAACATAATGGGCGCTCGGTTCTGCTTGAGGTACGGCGCAATGCAATTTATCGAGGCCAACGGCGCCAACATCCCCGCGATCGGGCTCGGCACCTGGGAACTGCGCGGGCGCACCTGCGCGCGGCTGGTCGAGCAGGCGCTGAGGCTCGGCTATCGCCATATCGACACCGCGCAGGTCTATGAGAACGAGCGCGAGGTCGGCGAGGGCCTGCGCGCCTCGCGGGTCCGGCGCGACGAGTGTTCGTCACGACCAAGGTCTGGACCACCCATTTCGCGCCGAATGATCTCGAACGCTCCACCAAGGAGAGCCTGACCAAACTGCGGCTCTCCGAAGTCGATCTGTTGCTGCTGCACTGGCCCAATCCGCAGGTGCCGCTGTCGGAGACGCTGGGCGCGCTGGCGCATGTCAGGAAGCTCGGCATGGCGCAGGCACATCGGCGTCTCGAACTTCACCGTAGCCCTGATCGAGGAGGCCGTCGCCACATGCCCGGAGCCGCTGGTGTGCGATCAGGTCGAATATCATCCCTATCTCGACCAGACCAAGGTGCGGGAGGCCTGCGCGCGTCACGGCATGGCCGTCGTCGCCTATAGTCCGGTCGCCAAGGGCCGCATCAGGAGCGACGAGACGCTGGCGGGAATCGGGCAGGACCCACGGCAAGACGCGCCGCGCAGGTCTGCCTGCGCTGGCTGGTGCAGCAGAATGTCGCCGCGATCCCGCGGACCTCGAAGATCGAGCGGCTGTCGGAAAATATCGAGATCTTCGACTTCGCGCTGTCCGACGACGAGATGGCCCAGATCTCCGCGATGGGCAGTGCCAAGGGCCGGCTGACCGATTACGGCTTCGCGCCGAAATGGGATTGAGACTGCCGCGGGGGGCGTTATTCCGGTGCGTCTATTCCGCAAAAGGGAAAACCGATTTCGCGGCCAGACCACGCGCGAACTGAAAGCCGGCTCAGGCCAAATCGACAGCTTTGATCCAGTACGGTGGAACCAGGACAGGCCATACGCACGGGCATTGCGGCATCGGCGATCGCTCATCTGTCGGTTCTGATGCTGGTGCTGCTGTTCGCCGAAGTGCATCCGTTCGGTTCGGCTGACTGACGAGCCGGTCGCGGTCGATATCGTTACGCCGGAAGAAGTCGCGGAATCGAAGCCGGAGAACCGCCCTTGGCGGCCGAGCCAAAACCTCTGATGTCGCCGACACTTCCGCGAAACCGGCCGCGCCGAATTCCACCGCCCCCGCAGCGCCGGAGCCGGTCGCGCAGCCAAAAAAAGAGGCGTCACCGTCGCCGCCACGTCCAGCCGCAAAGACGGCAGTTGCGCAGCCACAGCCGCAGCCACAGCCGCAATCCTCACCGTCGCCGTCGCCGTCTTACGCGCCGCCGCAGCCCGATCTTTCCGTCAAGTATCATGTGATGCTCGGGCTGCCGCCGGATCTGCCGCTGGACGCTGCCGGCCCGCGGATCCGGCGACAAGCCTGGCGACCCCTTCGACGGTCCCGCGTCGCAACCGGCCGACATCGCATCCAGTCTCGTCGCGCGAGTTCCGGCGTCATCTCAGGACATGTTCAAACTGCCGCCATCGATCGCGCCGTCGGACAGGCTCAAGATCAAGTTGCGGGTTTTCATGACGCCTGACGGCAGGCTTGCGGCGGAGCCCGCCTGATCGAGGCCAGCGCCTCGGCAAAGGGACCGGCGCTGATGCAAGGCGCGATCGGCGCGCTGCAGGCCTGTCAGCCCTACGCGATGCTGCCGGTCGGACCGCTACGGCGAATGGAAAGTGCTCGATCTCAGTTTCACGCCGCAGGATTTTTCCGGCGGCTAGGGCATTTGGAACGACCTGGTCCCCATCGCCCGCCAGGCGTTGGAGGCGAATTGCCGGCGCCAGGTGACGATGACGACCGCCGCCGTGGTGACGAACAGCACCCAGGGGCTGACGAACCAGCCGAGATAGCCGAGCGCAAAGAAGAACGCGCGCTGGCCGCGGTTGAAATGCCGGCCCGCGGCCTCGAACAGTCTTGTGGTGCGCATCACATGGGCTTCCGCTTCCGCGGTATCGCGTTGCTCGGCCGGCGGCATCGCGCCGAGCAGGATCGAGACATAGTTGAACAGCCGGTACGACCAGGCGAATTTGAAGAACGCATAGATGAAAATCAGGATCAGCCCGACGCATTTGATTTCCCACAGCGCGGGCGAGGGCGTGAGGTCGATCGGCAAGGCGCCGAATACGGCCAGCGCCTCGTTGGTGGCGCGCAGCAGCGCCAGCCCGCCGCCGACGGCAATCAGGCTGGTGGAGGCAAAGAACGCGGTGCCGTTCTGCAGCGCGCCCATGATCTGCATGTCGACCATGCGGGCCTCGCGGTCGAGCATGCGCCGGACCCAGACCTCGCGATAGACATTCATGCGGGCCGACAGGCTGTCGCGCCCGTAGGCGGTGTGCTCCAGCGTCAGGGCATAGACCGGCCATTCCAGGATGAAGAAGCCGACCGCAAGAATGTCGACCCAGATATGCGCGCATGTCGCGATCCCTCGGGGCGGCGAATGCTGCCACGCATGCGTCGCAGATCGAGCGACAACCGGCGATGGCGGCGAGGCGCAGTTGAACGCTTGGCCCAGCACCGTGGCAAGAATGGCCTGCAACAATCTGCAACAAGGATTCGCTCGACATGGCTGCTGAAACTCGTGATCGGCAACAAGAACTATTCGTCGTGGTCGATGCGGCCGTGGCTGGCGCTGCGCGCCAACCACATCGCCTTCGATGAGATTTTCATCCCGCTCTACACCGACGACCAGGCCGACAAGGACCGGATCCTGAGCTTTCCGCGTTCGGGCAAGGTGCCGGCGCTGATCGATGGCGACGTCACGATCTGGGATTCGCTTGCCATCATCGAATATCTCGCCGAAAAATTTCCGGAGAAGCGGCTGTGGCCCGAGGATCGCGCGCGGCGCGCCCATGCGCGCTCGATTTCGGCGGAGATGCATTCGGGCTTCATGGCGCTGCGCAACGAATGCGGCATGAACCTGCATCGGCCGGTCGGCGCGGTGACGCTGTCGGACGATGCGCGCGCCAATGTCGCGCGTATCCAGGAAATCTGGATCGAATGCCGCGCAGCGCTACGGACACTCGGGCCGTTCCTGTTCGGCACCTTCAGCGCGGCGGACGCGATGTTTGCCCCGGTCGTGCATCGCTTCCGCACCTATGCGATCGCGGTGGCGCCCGCAGGTGGCAGGCCTACATGGACGACGATGCATGGCGCTGCCCGCGTTCGCGGAATGGACCCGCGCCGGCCTGGCCGAAACCCTGGTGATCGAGCAGTTCGAGACGGTGTGAACGCACGGCTAGCCGGGCGCGATGAACGTCCGCTCGCGAGCTGGGCCTGCCGAGGCTCGCTGGCAGCTTCTGAAGGCGGTCGAGCAGATTGGTCCAGATCCCGTCAGAATTGGCAACTATCTCTACTGAAAAACCTGCAAATATGCGCATTGGCCATGTCCGGATGTGCTGGCCAATTTCGGCCGGCCCTGTGCTATGCTTGCCACAGGGTTTTCAGCCGGCCGAAGCAAGCGGGACCGTGGGCTTGGCCGGCATTTTGCGTGATGGAGAGGGCGTTGAAGCACAAATTCACCGTTGGAGAGACTGTCTATTTTACTGCCAGCAACGTTGCACGTCCGGCCGCCAGCGGCACCTATGAGGTGATCCGGCTGCTGCCGACCGATGGCGATGACTGCCAGTACCGGATCAAAAGCTCGACCGAAGCTTTCGAGCGGGTGGCCAAGGAAAGTCAGCTCGACATCTCCTGAAGATTGCGTGCATATGGCCGGGTGTGCACGTTCGCGTTCCGCTCGCCGTCAAAAGGCCCGTTTCGCAGCAACAGTCTGCGCAAGTTGAGTGCGTAAGGAGCGGCATTCGCTTTCGCCGAATGCATTTCTGCTGCGTTGAGGGACATCGCGCATGAACTGGGACTGGGCTTCGTCGCTGGATCAATTCTGGCGCTCGCCGTCATTTCCGATGTGGCTGACGCTGGCTGCGGCGGGATTCTTCGCGATCATCGTGCTGATCACGCTGTTGCGCGCCGAGAAATCGGTCGCCAACGGCGCGCTGACCGTCATCACGCTGCTCGCCATCGGCGTCGCAGGTGCCGCCACCCTGCGCGGTCTTCGGCCCGGGCAGCGGCAGTGCCTCCAGCGAGACCGCGTCGCCGCCGCCGGCGATACGGCCGCGCTGCCGGCCTTGTCCTGCATCGACGATCTCGCCGGCGAGACCGTGCTTGACGGCCTGCGAGAAGGCGCTGTTCGGTTCCGCCGAAACCGCTGCCGCGGCGCTGTCCTATGCGGCCTCGCAGATCACGCGGCTGATCGCGGCCGGCGATGTCGCCACCGCCAACCACAACCTCACGCCCGAGCTGGAAGCGCTGCGCCGCGCGGTCGAGCGTGATCGCTACGGGCTGATGGCCTATGTGCTGCTGGCGCGCGACCATTGCACGCCGTCGGACTGCGCGGCCTTCCGTTCGCTGACGGATCGCCGGCAGATCGTCGCCAACATGGACGAGCGGATCTATGACGGCCTGGTCATGCGCTATTCCGCGTCCTGGAACGCGCCCGCGGCGGCGGCCGCGCGCCGCGCTCGGTCGGCGGCCCTGCGCCGACGATGCCGACGGGCAAACCGACCAATGCCGATTTCCCGACCGCGGCCTCGACCCCGCCAGTCAACATCATGATGCCGGAGCCGGCGACGGCGCCGCCGGCACGCTCGCGCCCGCCGGCAGCGCCGGCGACCGCGCCGCTGCCGTCACCGCGCCCGACGGCGACGACAGCCGCGGCGCCGAGCGGCGGCCAAGAAGCAGCCGCCGCCGAAGCGCGCCCGCGGCGCCGGTCCAGCTCGCGCCCGCGCCTGCGGCGCCGGCCGCTGCCGCGCCGGCGGCCGACAACGATTGATGCTTTCAAAAGCCGGCGCCGGCGCTAAACGTCACGGCATGCCACTTCATCTCATCAAGCTTGCGTCGGCTGCGAGTCCGTCAAGGAACTCAAGGGCTGGGTCGCCGAACGCATGGCGACGGCCAGGAAAAAGGGCCTGCCGCTGCATCATATCCACATCACCCGGATGACGCCGAAACGCGGCGACGAAATCGTCGCGGGCGGCTCGCTCTACTGGGTGATCCGCGGCGAAATCGCGGCGCGGGAAAAAATCATCGCGATCGAGCCGTTCCGCGACAAGGACGGCATCGGACGATGCCGGCTGGTGATGCAGCCGAAAGTGATCGCGGTTTCGCCGCGGCCGATGCGGCCGTTCCAGGGCTGGCGCTATTTCACCGAGGATGCAGCACCCCCCGATCTCGGCAAGGCGCCGCCAGCGTCGCGGCGATGCCCGAACCGCTGCGCCGCGAATTGCGCGACCTCGGGCTGCTGTAGACTGCGATTACATCCACTCCGATGACGGCACTTCGGACTTCTAAACTCGGCAATTGTCGATCAGTCGCGTCTTTCCGAGCTTTGCCGCCACCAGAATCCGCACCGGGCCGTCCTTCAGCGAGGCGATCGGCGCCAGCGTCTCGGCGTGCCGGGCCTCGAAATAATCGAGCACAAAACCGGCATTGCGATCATCTCGGCGCCGTCGGCCATTGCGGCCGCGAGTTCGTCGCCGCCACGCAGGCGCCTGGCGCTTTCCTTCATCGCCTTGTACAGCGCCGGCGCCGTCAACCGCTCCTCCGGCGTAAGGTAGACGTTGCGCGAGGACATCGCGAGGCCGTCGCGTTCGCGCACGGTTCGCGACCCGATACCTTGACGCCGAGGTCGAGATCATCGGCCATCCGCGCCACCACCCGCAGTTGCTGAAAATCCTTTTCGCCGAAGATCGCGACATCCGGCCTGACTTGTGTGAACAGTTTTCCGACCACGGTGGCGACGCCGCCGAAGAAATGCGGCCGGAAACGGTCCTCCAGTCCGGCGGTCGCCGGCCCTTCGGGCACGATCCTTGTCGCAAATCCTTCCGGGTACATCATCTTCACGTCCGGATTCCAGATCAGGTCGACATCCTCGGCGGCGAGCTTGCCGACGTCGGCCTTCCAGGTGCGCGGGTACGAGCCGAAATCCTCCGTCGGCGCGAATTGCGTCGGGTTCACGAAGATCGAGACGACAACTTTTTTGGCGCGGCGTTTGGCCAGCCGGACCAGCGACACATGGCCGTCATGGAGCGCTCCCATGGTCGGCACCAGCGCGACGCTGGCCTTTCCGGCGCGAAGGCCATCGAGGGCGCGACGCAGCGCAGGGACCGTGCGGACGATCAGGGGACTTCGCGGCATCTGGGCTCGATCTGATCGAGGTCGGGGAGGCGCGGACCTTCGACAGGCGGCGGGGGGCGCGACCATATCAAGGCGCAGGGCTTCGTCGCCAAGCCGGCCGCGCCGCGGGCGAGGTCGTGCGGCTTGCAAATACATATGCGCACCGCATGCGTCGATTCACGGACACCGCCGCTCCGGGCACGGATTTATGATTAAGGCGGAGCGCCAGCGATTCCGAGGACGTTATCGACGCATTTCACTTGACCGCGGTCGCGCGGAATTTGAAGATATCGACAGGGGTTAAATGATGCTGGTGCAGGCTAGTCAGGGGCAATCGGGTTCGGCGCATGTGGTTGTGCTGGGCAACGAGAAGGGCGGATCGGGAAAATCCACCACCGCCCTGCACATCGCCGTCGCCCTGATGAAAGCCGGCCAGCGCGTCGCCACCATCGATCTCGACTGCCGCCAGCAAAGCTTTACCCGCTACATCGGCAACCGCAGCGCCTGGGCGCGCCGCACCGGCCTCGATCTCGAGATTCCGGTGCATCGCTGCATCAAGCTCGGCGAGACCATGCAGATCGCCGACAATGAGAACGTCCGAATTCCAGCAATTCATGGAAGCGGTCAGCGCGGTCGAGCGCACCTTCGACTTCATCGTGATCGATACGCCGGGCTCCGACAGTTACCTGATGCGGCTCGCGCACTCGATGGCCGATACGCTGGTGACGCCGATCAACGACAGCTTCCTCGATTTCGACGTGCTGGGCACGGTCGACCCCGCCGACCTATTCGGTGACCGGCGAGAGCCATTATTCGGAGATGGTGCGGGACACCAGGCGCAAGCGCCGCCAGCTCGATGGCGCCACCACCGACTGGATCGTGGTCCGCAACCGGTTGTCGATGCTGGGATCGCGCAACAAGCAGCTGGTCGCCGATGGCCTCAACGAATTGTCGTTCCGGCTCGGCTTCCGCTCGATCGACGGCTTTGCCGAACGCGTGGTGTACCGCGAGTTCTTCCCGCGCGGGCTGACCGCTCTCGACGACCTCGACGAGGCGACGCTCGGCACCCGCCCGAGCCTCGGCCATGTGACCGCGCGCGAGGAGGTGACGAGCCTGCTGCGCCAGTTGAAGCTGCCGCTCGACGAGCGCGGCCGCCGCCGCGCCGCCAACCGGGCCGAGTGGTTCAACCAGGTCGACAAGCCGCTCGAAGTCCACGACATCCTCGGCGCCTGACCCTGACGGTGTTGGCTGTTACCGGAATTGGCCGTGCCGGAGCAGCTGTGACGGCAGCGCGCGCCTGAGCAGCCCAGCATCGGCGGAACCTATTGCCGCGGCGGCCCGTTTTCACTAGGCCTTCACCTAAGACCTGAACCGAATGTTGATTTGTGACGTCGCACAGTGTGGAAGGTCGATCGGAAGCTCCGAATTGTGCAGCTGCACAATAGGTGGGTGCAGCGCACAACGAACAGGCGGCCGAATTCACAACATTTGGACTTCCTGTCACGTCGCCGTGACATATATCATGGACAAGGGAACGCAGAGTCCCGAACATTGGAAATAGGCCCTGACAGGGGTGCGCCGAGGACGAACATGAAACGTGGAATTGCCGTTCTGCTTTCGCTTAGCGTTCTGGTTGCGGTCGGCTACTTCACCGCAAGCAAATGGGCGATCCGTCATGAGACGGTGACGTTCTATCGATCCGGCGCGCGGCAACCGTCCGGTCGCGGTAGAGATCGCCGTGCGGCGCGACAAGGAAATGCAGGCCAATGCCGGCATGATCAAGCTGCCGGTGGCGGTCCTCAACCACGGCAACACCGTCAAGCACACCGAGTATTCGTTCCTGGCCAACATCTTTGCTGCGCGCGGCTATCTGGCGATGAGCCCGCAGCATGATCTGCCGACCGATCCGCCGATGGTGACCAAGCCCGGCGAACTCTATGTCGGCCGCCTGCCGCAGATTGCAGCGCGGCGTTGCCAATATCCATTTCGCCGTCGACGAGATGAAGAAGATTCAGCCGAACGCCGACTACAACAAGCTGACCATGGTCGGACATTCGATGGGCGGCGACATCTCGATGTATTTCGCCAAGGAATATCCCGACGCAGATCAAGAAGGTCGTGACGCTCGACAATCTGCGCGTGCCCTTCATGACCGACGGCAAGTTCAAGATCCTGTCGTTCCGCTCGAAGGATACCCAGTTCAAGCCGGATCCCGGCGTCGTTCCCGATGCCGAGCAGTGCGAGAAGGCGGGCATCACGGTGGTCGATACCGGCTTCCAGCACAACGACATGCGCGACACCGGTCCGGACAAGGCGAAGAGCTCGATCCAGGGCATGCTCGACAAATTCCTCGGCGATACCGACAGCGAGCTCGCGCCGGTCGATACCAAAGCGCCGAAGATCAGCCAGCCGGGCCCGGTCTCGGCGTTCGGTCCGCCGCAGAAATCGTCCCGCGCCGCGACGAACTGACGGCGGCGGCAGCAGACGGCCTGCTTGGCATGACCGCTTGCCTGCGGTAGTCGCGTACGTATCGCGGCATTGACCGGCTGCGCGATCCCGGCCCACATAGAGCTCGCTGCAATTTGGCGAGTGCTGATGGCCGGCGAACCCACCAAACCGAAATCCGCAGGCGATGTTTCCGCATCGCGCAAAGGCTGCGTCCGGTAAGCCGCTGCCGGAAGCGAGGCCGTCGCGCTTCGGAAGAGATCGCCGCCTTCGTCGCGAAAGCCCGCGCGATGTCGCCGCATGCGGCCGGAGCGCGGGGGCGGCTGGTGTTCGCGCTCGACGCCACCATGAGCCGGCAGCCGACCTGGGACATGGCCTGCGCGCTGCAGGCCGACATGTTCCGCGAGGCGGCCGCGCTCGGCAGTCTCGACATCCGCCTCGTTTATTATCGCGGCCTCAATGAATGCCGCGCCTCGGGCTGGATTTCCGACAGCGCCCAGCTGGCCAAGCTGATGGGCAAGATCGATTGCCGGGGCGGCAATACGCAGATCGGCAAGGTGCTGTCGGAAGCGCGGCGGGAGGCGGTGGCCTCCGGCGTGCGCGCGGTGGTGTTCGTCGGCGATGCCATGGAGGAGGCGGTCGACGATCTCTGCGCCAAGGCCGGCGAACTCGGCCTGCTCAAGGTGCCGGTCTTCATGTTCCAGGAAGGCCATGACCCCGCCGCCGAGCAGGCGTTCCGCGAGATCGCGCGCCTCACCGGCGGCGCGTGGTGCCGGTTCGATCCGGGCGCGGCCGCGCAGCTGCGCGAGCTGCTGCGCGCGGCGGCGGCCTATGCCGCGGGCGGGCGCGAGGCGCTGCTGCGGCTGTCGAAGACCGGCAGTGGTGCCGCCAAATTGCTGGGCCAGATGAAGTGATCGCGCTTCACCGCTTCGCGGAGACGGGCGCTCGCCGCATGCTTTTTGCCGCCGAGCCCACTATATTGCAGTCATGCCCACACTGATCGCCGGCGTCGTCGCCGTTATCCTGCTCTATTTGCTGCTGCAGATGTTTCGCGCGGCCAATCCCGTCATTTTGGCCCGCGCCATCAAGATCGGCGGCGGCGTCGTGGCGCTGGCGGTCGCGGCCTTTACGGGCCTCAAGGGCGAGCTTGCGGTGGCGATCCCGCTCGGCATCTTCGGCGCGGGACTGCTCGGCTGGTCGCCGTTCGGCGCCTCGGATTTCAGCAGTATCGGCGGGATGTTCGGCGGGGCGCGCAGCGCTCGGCGGGACAGACCTCAAAGGTCCGCTCGCAGTTTCTCGACATGACGCTCGATCACGACAGCGGCGAGCTCTCGCGGCCGGATCGTGGCCGGGCCCTATGCCGGCCATGATCGCTCGGCGAGTTCGACCTCGCGCAGCTGACGGCGATGATGCCGGCTTCGACGCCGAAAGCGTCGCGCTATTTGAAAGCTATCTGGACCGCCGGTTTCCCGCCTGGCGTCAGGACGCGCAAGGAGACGCGGCAGGGGGGCAGAGCCGCGCGGCGACGGGCGGCAAAATGACGGACGAGGAGGCCTATCAGATCCTTGGCCTGCAGCCGGGGGCGAGCCGCGACGAGATCGGGCGCGCGCACCGCGCGCTCATGAAGAAACTGCATCCCGACCAGGGGGGGTCGACGTACCTCGCCGCCCGCGTAAACCAGGCCAAGGATACTTTGCTTCGCACGCATCTAAGCTAACTCCGGCAACGCCACCAAACGCTACAAACCGAAAGTTGCTTCCTGATCTTCTCCGTCTGACACCCCGTTGCCGCCCGCCGTTGTCCGGCGTGGTCGATCATCCCTCACACAATATTAACTGCAAATTCTTGACGAGAAGTTTGCAGCGCGGCGATTTGCCGCACGATCTCGCCGGAATACGAAAATGCCGGCGCGAGGCGCCGGCATTCTTGATCCTGAGAATTGGGACCCTGCGACCCTTGAGGATCAGTTCCGGACGGTGATGCAGGAGATGTCGGAGCGCTTCAGCGTCCGGCACACCGCTTCGGCCTGATCGCGGTCGAGGCCGGCAAAGCGGGCGCGGAACAGCTTGCGGTCGCCCTTGGCGACCACCGGTTCGGTGAAGGACTCGGCCTTGGCGAGCAGGCCCTGGCCTGGCCGCGCGCGGCTTCGATGCGCGCGCGCGCTTCGCTTTCGCTCTCCAGCGCGCCGACCTGGATGATCCAGCCGGTGTGGACCGCGGCGGCGGGCTTGATGGCGCCGTTCTGCTGGAACGGCCTGCGGCTGCGGCTCCCGCGGGGCGCCGGCTCGACGGCATAGGCCATGCCTGCGGCGGGGGCGAGGCGGCAGCGCTCGATGCCGGCAACACGCCGAGAACGCCGTTTCCGGTGCCGTGATTGGCCGGCTGCGGCGGCATTTCGGTTCGGCACGGTCGGCCGGTGACTCTTGGCGATCGTCGGCCTTGTTGGTTTCGGCTCTGGCCACCACGGCGCTGGAGGTCTCCGGCACCTCGGCGCGCGCGGGCGGTATCGCATTGGTGACCGGGGTCGGCCGCTTGCGTCGGACCCGCCGAGCCGCCAGCTTGACCTGTCCCGCCTTGACCTGGACCGTCTTTACCCTGACCGGCTTCATCGGTTCGGACGAACCGGGGATCGCGGCAATCTGCTGGGTTTGAATCACGCCGATGTCAGCGGCGCGGGGTCGGCCTTGGCTTGCGGCGGCGCACCGCGGTTCGGCTGGCGGCAGCGGCACGGCAGCGGTTGTGGCGGCGAGCACGCGGCTTGGAGCGCGTCGTCGGCGCGGCGGAAGGGCTCCGGCGTTGCCGAGGCAACCTGAACCGCCCTGTCCTGGACCCGTCTGCGTCGGCCGCGCCGCCGGCTCGGCTTCGGCCACATCGGCATTGGCTTCCGATGCGCCGCGCTCGCTGATCGCGGCGACGGTGCGGCTGGTGGCGCCCTTTCGAGGTTTTCGGCCAGCAGATTGCGCATGATGGCGTCGCGCGAACCGCCGCTGCGGCCTCCGAGCACCACGCCGACCAGATGGCGGTTGCCGCGGCGCATCGAGGTCACGAGATTGAAGCCGGAGGCGCGGGTGTAGCCGGTCTTGATGCCATCGACGCCCTCGACATTGCCGAGCAGGCGATTGTGATTGCGGATGGCGTGGCCGCGATAGATGAAGGTCGAGGTCGCGAAATAGCGGTAATAGCGCGGGAAGCGGTCCTGGATCGCGCGGCCGAGCGTCGCCTGATCGCGCGCGGTGGTGAACTGCTCGTCATTGGGCAGGCCGGAGGCATTGCGATAGACCGTCTTGGTCATGCCGAGCGCGCGCGCCTTGCGGGTCATCAGCTTGGCGAAATCGTCTTCGTCGCCGGCGATGGCTTCCGCGATCACGACGGACGCATCGTTGGCGGATCGCGTTACCAGTCCCTTGATGGCGTCCTCGACCTTGATGGTCTGGCCGGGGCGCAGGCCGAGCTTGGTCGGCGCCTGCTCGGAAGCGTGCTCGGAGACTTCCATCTCGGTATCGAGCTTCATCTTGCCGGCCTCGAGGCGCTCGAACAGCAAATAGAGCGTCATGATCTTGGTCAGCGAAGCGGGACGGCGGATGGCGTCGGGATTGTTGGATGACAGCGTCGCGCCGGAATTGGCGTCGACGATGATCGAGGCGAATGCCGGGCTGTAGCTTGGCCGCGCCTCATGGCGCACATGGTGCCGGTGTCGGTTGCGGCGGGCGTCGGCGGTGTCGGTCGTGAAAATGACCGCAGTGGTGATGGTGGCCAGGCCGAGAACGCATACTCGCAACACGCGCGAGGAAGCCAAGGTTGTGCGAAGCATAAACTTCCCCGTCCCAATTTCTGTCTTGATCACCGGTTCGTGAGGCGAAATTGTGCCCAACGGCCGGCGACGTTTCCCTGCTCGAACGCGCGTTCCGGGCGCTGGTTTGCGGCCGGGACGGCCGGTCAGGCCGCTATTCTAGCTAAGATGCTGTTCACAAACAGTTTTCAGTTGCCTGTCGGAAGGCAAACCAGTCCAGGAATCAGGTTAGGCGGGCCGAGTTTCCAAAAGATTAAGCAACCGTTGCGCAGTGCTCCGGTGTTTATGGCAAATTCCGCCTGATTTGTGCGGCGCACAAAAGTTCATTGACTTTATTGTGCGGTGCACTAGTAGTGGGCGGGAGCCGGGCATCCCGCAGCCAAACACATCAGTCTGGGAAGGACCCCATCGATGGTCAAAGTTGAAGACATTCAGCAGTACGGCAAAGAGCAACTCGAGCACGGCCGTTGCCTCCGCAACCACCTTGCAGCGCGGCATGCAGGCGATCGCCAGCGCCTATGGCGACTACACCAAGAAGTCGTTCGAGGACACCAAGTCGATGGTCGAGAAGCTGTCCGGCGTGAAGTCGCTGGACAAGGCGATCGAAGTGCAGACCGAATTCGCGAAGTCCGCCTACGAGACCTTCGTGGCTGAGTCGCAGAAGATCGCGGGCCTCTATACCGATCTCGCCAAGCAGACCTTCAAGCCGTTCGAGGGAATGGTCGCGAAGTTCACGCCGGCCGCCACGCACTAAGCGCAGCGTCGTTGTCCGAGGAATCAAAAAGCCCGGCCGAATGGCCGGGCTTTTTTGTGTTGGCTGAGACCTGCGAAGAATTATCTCGCGACGCGCAGCTTGGACAGCGAAGTTCCGATCGAGCTGAATGCCGCCATGGTCTGGGTCGCCGATGTCACATGGAAGTACTTGTCCGCTCCGCTGGCGCAATATTGTCAGCACCGCGGAGGCCCGTCGCCGCCGGTGTTCACCTGGATGGTGTAGATGGTGATGCCGGCGGCCTTGGCGTTGTCGCACAGGATCTTCTGGCGCGCGTCGATCTGGCGACGATTGCTGTACCAGCGGTTCTGCGTGTTGAAACCGTCGGTCAACAGGATGATCGCGTCCTTGTAGACTAGTTCGGGTCCTTGGCCGGCGCATTGAACGGCGCGCCCGTGCCCAGCGTCATCCACGCCCAGGCGAGACCGATGCCCTGGTTGGTCATTCCGGTCGGCTCCATGTTGTCGATCAGCGTTTTCAGCGAAGTCCAGTTGTAGCTCAGCGGCATGATCGGCTGCAGATAGGGATCATTGCCCGACTTGCAGTATTTTTCGTTGCCGGAAGTGTATTCCTCGGCGGGGAACAGCGTCGAGGTGTTCGAGGTCGTCGGCGTCGTGTTCAAGGTGTCGTAGTTCTGGTCGCGGTCGGTGAGGCAACCGGTCCATGTGTTGTGGTTGGCCGGCGTCCAGTAGGAACTGGTGCAATTGCCCCACTGGTTCCAGTTCGTGCACGTGCGGGTGCCGTTGGCGGCTCCCAGTCGGTCCAGTCGATCCAGGGCGCGTTGTAGTTGCTCGCGCCCATGTTGACGTCCTTGGCGAAGGGCACGATCGAGATGTAGATGTCGCCGGGGTTCTTGGCGAGCGCGCTCAATTGATCGATCAGGCTCTTGGCGGCGGTCTGCATCGCCGGCATCTTGCCGTCGTCGCCCATCGAGCCGGTGACTGTCGAGCGCCATGGCGACGCGCATCCGCACATTGCCCCACGCCGAGGTCGAACTGGTGTTGAAGTTGATGTTGGGGAAGCCGGCGACCCTCATGAAATCGGTGGTCACGGCGCCGGATCCGGTGAGCACGATGGTCGAGCCCATGGCGCCGCTGGCGTTGTAGGTCGCGTTGATCGAAACCGATCTGGCATCGTTATTGGTGTAGAGCGCGGTGAAATAGGTCGTAGCCTTGGCATTGATCTCGGACGGCCGTGATCTTGCCGTCGGACAGGTCCTTCGACAGCATCAGCGCCGTCGAGTCCAGCGCGGCCTGCATCGAGGAACGGGCGCTGTTGGCGCGGGTATAGTCGATCGCGGCGCCCACGAAGCTGATGAGGGGCACCGCGCGATGGCGAAGATGACTGCGATATTGCCCTGATCGGCGCCGGCGAAACGGCCGGCCGCGGCGCGAAGCTGACTGGCAATGGGTGTACCAGACATGATTGTCACCGAAATTGGGTTTCTGTGCCCCATTTCGGTTCATGCGGCTAAACAGGTGGTAAATCCGGTCCGGAGAAAACTGGCTCAATAGCCGCGCAATGGCGAATCGGCGCCGCAGAACCGGGCGCTATCGTCAATGCCCGCTAAACGGCCAGTGGTTTGCTTTGTCAAATCTGGCAGAATTGATTAACCTTGGAGAGATCGCCGGGCTCAGGAATCGGCCCTGCCGCTGTCGCACCCGGCTCGGATTTGTGGCGCTTGCGGCGGGCCGGAGGCGGACCCATATTCGAGCTATCGATCCAGTTGGTGGGGTCGAGCCGCCCGGGAGCGGCGATCTGGAAAGCGTGTCGGGGAACTCGTCGGATGGCTTCGAAGGAGCACATCGATAGGCTGCCTGGTCGCCGTCCGGTTTCCCGTGGGGATTTCGAACGCCTGTGCCATGCTGCAATTAACTTCCAGATTTGATTTGTCCGTGGCGTCCGCCGCCGTCGCCGCATCCGCTCCCCGAATGGGCAACGATGACAGCAATAACAGCGGGACCGGCGGCCCGAGCACGTCGGTCATCACCAAGGTCAAGCCGAAGACCAAGCGGCCGAACCTCTATCGCGTGCTGATTCTGAACGACGACTACACGCCGATGGAGTTCGTCGTTCATGTGCTGGAGAAATTCTTCCAGAAGGATGTCGAAGCCGCGACCAAGATCATGCTCCACGTCCATCATCATGGAATCGGCGAGTGCGGCGTGTTCACCTACGAAATCGCCGAGACCAAGGTGACGCAGGTGATGGATTTTGCGCGCAAGCACCAGCATCCCCTGCAATGCGTGATGGAAAAAAAGTAGCGCGGCGCGAGATCCTCCGGGAAAACGGAACGGGTTTTGCATTGATTGCCGCATGAATCGGCCGAGGGAACGTGACCTGTGTCCGTATTTGCCGGAAGCAACCCGGCTTGCGTGGTATAGCGTGCCTGGAGTACGCCTAAATCAAGTCTGCCGGAACCGGGTCTTTCGCCATGATCGGACGTAATTATATGACAAAGGTTGTTGTTGCCTGACCGGGCAACGGCGATCATGATGGCGGGGGCCACAGAGGACGCGAATGCCGACTTTTTCCCAGAGCCTTGAACAATCCCTGCATCGTGCGCTGGCGATTGCAAACGAGCGTCATCACCAATATGCGACGCTGGAACACCTGCTGCTGTCGCTGATCGATGATTGCGATGCGGCCGCCGTGATGCGGGCCTGCAGCGTCGATCTCGACAAGCTGCGCACCAGTCTCGTCAATTATCTCGAGACCGAATTCGAGAATCTGGTCACCGACGGCGCCGACGACGCCAAGCCGACCGCGGGCTTCCAGCGCGTGATCCAGCGCGCGGTGATTCACGTCCAGTCGTCCGGCCGCGAAGAAGTCACCGGCGCCAACGTGCTGATCGCGATCTTCGCCGAGCGCGAGAGCCACGCCGCCTATTTCCTGCAGGAGCAGGACATGACCCGCTACGACGCGGTCAACTACATCAGCCACGGCATCGCCAAGCGGCCCGGCGTCTCCGAAGCGCGCCCGGTGCGCGGCGTCGACGAGGAAACCGAGACCAAGGGCAACGAGGATTCCAAGAAGAAGGGCGAGGCGCTCGATACCTATTGCGTCAACCTCAACAAGAAGGCGCGCGACGGCAAGATCGATCCGGTGATCGGCCGCAATGCCGAGATCAACCGCGCCATCCAGGTGCTGTGCCGCCGGCAGAAGAACAACCCGCTGTTCGTCGGCGAAGCCGGCGTCGGCAAGACCGCGATCGCCGAAGGCCTCGCCAAGCGCATCGTCGACAGCGAAGTGCCGGAAGTGCTGGCGGCGGCGACCGTGTTCTCGCTCGACATGGGCACGCTGCTCGCGGGCACCCGCTATCGCGGCGATTTCGAGGAGCGCCTGAAGCAGGTGCTCAAGGAACTCGAGGCGCATCCCAACGCCATCCTGTTCATCGACGAGATCCACACCGTGATCGGCGCCGGCGCCACCTCCGGCGGCGCGATGGATGCATCCAATCTGCTGAAGCCGGCGCTGGCATCGGGCACCATCCGCTGCATGGGCTCGACCACCTACAAGGAATACCGCCAGCATTTCGAGAAGGACCGCGCGCTGGTGCGCCGGTTCCAGAAGATCGACATCAACGAGCCGACGGTCGAAGACGCCATCGCGATCCTGAAGGGGCTAAAACCCTATTTCGAGGACTATCACCGGCTGAAATACACCAACGAGGCGATCGAGGCCGCGGTGCAGCTGTCGTCGCGCTACATCCACGACCGCAAGCTGCCGGACAAGGCGATCGACGTGATCGACGAGTCGGGCGCGGCGCAGATGCTGGTCGCCGAGAACAAGCGCAAGAAGACCATCGGCATCAAGGAAATCGAGACCACGATCGCGACCATGGCGCGGATCCCGCCCAAGAGCGTGTCGAAGGACGATGCCGAGGTGCTCAAGCATCTCGAACAGACGCTGAAGCGTGTGGTGTTCGGCCAGGACAAGGCGATCGAGGCGTTGTCGGCCTCGATCAAGCTGGCGCGGGCCGGCCTGCGCGAGCCGGAAAAGCCGATCGGCTCCTATCTGTTCTCGGGCCCGACCGGCGTCGGCAAGACCGAAGTGGCAAAACAGCTGGCGGCCTCGCTCGGCGTCGAGCTGATCCGCTTCGACATGTCGGAATATATGGAGCGGCACACGGTGTCGCGCCTGATCGGCGCGCCTCCCGGCTATGTCGGCTTCGACCAGGGCGGCCTGTTGACCGACGGCGTCGACCAGCATCCGCATTGCGTGGTGCTGCTTGACGAAATCGAGAAGGCGCATCCGGATCTCTACAACGTGCTGCTGCAGATCATGGATCACGGCCGGCTGACCGACCATAACGGCAAGCAGGTCAACTTCCGCAACGTGATCCTGATCATGACCACCAATGCCGGCGCCGCCGACCTGGCGCGCCAGGCGTTCGGCTTCACCCGCAACAAGCGGGAAGGCGACGACCACGAGGCGATCAACCGCCAGTTCGCGCCGGAATTCCGCAACCGGCTCGACGCCATCGTCTCGTTCGCGCATCTCAATCCCGACGTGATCGGCATGGTGGTGGAGAAATTCGTGCTGCAGCTCGAGGCGCAGCTCGCCGACCGCGACGTCACCATCGAATTGTCGGAGCCCGCCAAGGCCTGGCTGATCAAGCATGGTTACGACGAGCAGATGGGCGCGCGGCCGATGGCGCGGGTGATCCAGGAGCACATCAAGAAGCCGCTGGCGGACGAGGTGCTGTTCGGCCAGCTCAAGGGCGGCGGCCATGTTCGCGTCGTGCTGGTCAAGGACGAAGCGAATGCCGAGGCCGACCAGGAGAAAATCGGCTTCGAATATGTCGAGGGGCCGGTGACGCCGAAGCCCGAAAAACTGCCCGGCGCGCGCAGGCGCACCTGCCGCGCAAGCCAAAGCCCAGCGGTCCCGGCGGCGGGTCGAAGGGCCCGGCATCACGGGGTCCGCTGGTCAAGGTGTGAACGGCCAGATCGCAATTGAGCAAGCCGGCGTGTCGCAAGACCGCCGGCTTTTTCGTGCGTTCCGCGTGAGGGCCGGTGCCGTTCAGCCTTCGCCGATCAGTTGCTTGATCCGGCGCTGGAGCTGGCGCTTCTTCATTTCGCTCTTGCGCAACCGCTCCTCGAGATCGGACACCGGATACTCGTAAGGTGTCTCCGCGCTTGAAGGCGACGCCGACGAAATTGTCGCGCCACCAGATGATTTTGGCGAGGAAGGAGCGGCCTTTGCGCGCAATCTTCAGCGACAGCTGCTCCTTCGGCAGCCGCACGTCGTTGCTGAATTCGAGGCTGGCGCCGCTTGTCCGAGATGTTGCGGACCACGCATTCCCGCGTCGCGCCGTTTCGTCGACCTTGGCGACGCCGCCGTAAATTACCTTGTCGCGTGCATTTTCGCGTCGATCGAGCATCGAAAATTCCCCTGATAAAAAAGGAACCTTACCCGGCTTGCTCCGCGCGAAAGGGCAGCGCCGGCAAAAATGCCGCGTTAACGTAAATTAATGATGGCGGAGACAGTCGTGATTTCGGGATTTTTTGCCGCAGTTACGCCGCGCTTTCACGCAATCCGCGCGCGATTTCCTTCTGCGCATCGAACTCGCGCCGCAGCCGCGCCAGTTCTTCTGCGCTCAACGCCGCGGCGTTGCTGTAGTCGCGCTTCCAGGACGCGTCCGTCACTCCAGCGCAACGGCGACTGCACCGTGGTCTGTGCGCCCGGTGCGCGATTTCCAGCAGGCGTAACGCCAGCTCCAGCGTAAAGGCCTGCGAAGCGGGATCGTGCGGCTTGCCCGCGGAATTGCCGAGCGGAAAATCCGAGAACAGAAACCGCGGCACCGCGGCGTGCTCGACGATGTCCTTGGCGCAGCCCATCACCACGGTGGAGATGCCGTTGGCCTCCAGATGCCGGGCCACCAGGCTGATGGTCTGGTGGCAGACCGGACAGTTCGGAACCAGCACGGCGGCATCGACCTTGTCGGCCTTGCAGCGCGCGAGGATTTCCGGTGCATCGGTGTCGATGGTGACGCGGTGGCTGCGGTTGGTCGGCGCGCCGAAGAAGCGGGGCGCCACCTCGCCGATCCGCCGCGTCGCTCGCGAGCCGCCTCAATTGCGGCAGCGGAAACCAGGTGCCGCTGTCGTCGGCCGAGGTATGGACGCGGTCATAGGCGATGTGCGAGATCCGCAAATCGTGCTCCCCGGAGGTGTCGCCGTCATAGACCGTATAGAATTTCGCGCCGCCATTGTATTTGGCGCCCGGGCCCTGGTCGCCCTTGGCGGGATCGAACGGCGCCGCCGTGGTGACAAGCGCGACGCGCGATTGCGGCAAGCGGCTTCTTCAGCGGCTGGAATGGCGCATCGACATAATGCGCCCAGCGATAGGGCGTGGTGTAGCCGATCGCCGCATAATAGTCGCGAGTCCGCGCCATATAGCCGATCGGCGCGTCGTCATCGGGCGCGAAGCCGAGCTGGTCGTCCGAAGCTGCCGTCATGCCTTGCGCTCCCACATGCGCGCCATCATTTTTACGATAGCTAGACATAGCTAGACGGTCGTTCCCGCTGTCAAGCGCGGCTAGGCGGAAATGCAGAATTGCCATGCGAACAGATCCTGGTTTCCGCGCAGTCGTGTGGCGTCATGGTGGCGATGCTGTCGCCCGCGGCGCCGGCGATCGCCGAGGACGCTGCGCCTGCAACCGCCCGGCGATCGCCAGACCGAGCGTCGAAGAACCCGCCATCCGGACGACGCAAGCGGCGCGAAGCCCGCCGACACGGCGCGCGGAAACCGACACCCGCGAGGCGATGTGCCTGATGATCGAATCGGCGGCGAAGGCGAACGACCTGCCGCTGGAGTTTTTCGCCCGCGTGATCTGGCAGGAAAGCCGCTTTCAGTCCGACGCGGTCGGGCCGGTGACGCGCAGTGGCCAGCGCGCGCAGGGTATCGCGCAATTCATGCCGGGCACCGCCAGCGAGCGCCGGCTGCTCGATCCCTTCGATCCCGTGCAGGCGCTGCCGAAATCCGCCGAATTCCTCAGCGAGTTGCGCCAGCCAGTTCGGCAATCTCGGCCTTGCGGCGGCGGCCTACAATGCCGGGCCGCGGCGGGTGCAGGAATGGCTGGCCGGCACCGGCTACATGCCGCAGGAGACGCGCAACTACGTCTCCGCCATCACCGGCGCCACGGTCGACGACTGGGCGAGGCCGGGCACCAAAGACAAGCATGCCGGCGCGCGCGCCGACCTCGTCCTGCCGCGAGCTGATGGCGCTGCTCAGGCGCGCGCCCAATCCCTTTGTCACCGAGCTGGAGCAGCATGTGACGCTGGGTGCCGACAAAACTCTGGGGCGTCCAGCTCGCCGCCGGTTTCAATCGCGACAAGGCGCTGGCGATGTATTCACGGGCGATGAAGCGACTGAGCGCTGTCATCGGCGATCAGGATCCGAGCCTGCTGAGCTCGCGGCTGCGCAGCCGCGGCACCAACCTGTTCTATCAGGTGCGGATCGGCGCCGACACGCGCCCGGCGGCCGACGATCTCTGCAACCGTATCCGCCGCGCGGGTGGGGCGTGTTTCGTGCTGAAGAACATGAATATGAGGGGGTGAACCGATCGCCACTGTCCGTCGGATGCCGTATTCAGCCTCTGAAGCTGCTGCGTTCGCTCGCAATGACGTCTGAGCGCCGCCTGTTCGCTTGACGCCGTCCTATGCCGCGATCGTTATGCCGACATACTCACATGCGTCCGGTGAACCCTTGGCCCTTCCTCCGCTCGAACTCCCCGAGTTGGCAAAGCCCGCTGCGGGCGTTCGCATGGGGTATGCGCTCGGTCGCCTCGACGGTGCTGACGCTGGTGCTGTTTGCGACCTATCTCGGCATCGGCGCGCTGGCGCACGACACCCATTTCAGCCTCGGCTGGGTGCTGGCGAGCACGGCTTCTGGTCTGGGCGGGGCCGGCGCAGATCATCCTGATTTCGACGCTGGGATCGGGGGCGACGGTGGTGCAGGCGGCGATTGCCGTGACCGTCAGCGCCATCAGGCTGTTTCCGATGGTGGTGTCGGTGCTGCCGATGATGCGGACGCCACAGACCAAACGGCGCCATCTGGTGCTGGTCGACGCATTTCATCGCGGTCACCCTGTGGGTCGAATGTTTTCGGCTGCTTCCGCAGGTGCCGCGCGAGCGGCGCATCGCCTTCACGCATGGGCTCGGGATCGGGCTGTGTTCGGTCTGCCTGTTCGCCACCACGCTCGGCTATGGGCTGGCCGCCAATCTGCCGCCACTGCTCGGCGCCGCTATCCTGCTGCTGACGCCGCTGGCGTTCCTGCTCTCGACCGCGCGCAACTGCCGGCAGCTCTCCGATATTCTGGCGCTGGTGCTGGGGCTGGCGCTGTTTCCGCTGGCATCCCTGCTGCATACCGGCGTCGATATCCTGATCAGCGGCATTTCGGCCGGCACCATTGCCTATGGCGTTCACTGGTGGCGGGAACGCGCATGAGCGATTTTATCGGCGACTGGCATGCGCTGCTGGTGCTCGTGATCGCGGGCTTCCTGCCCAATGAAGTCTGGCGCATGCTCGGCCTCTGGTTCGGCGGCGGCGTCGACGAGGGCTCCGAACTGCTGGTGTGGGTGAGGGCGGTCGCGACCGCGATCCTGGCCGGCGTCATCGCGCAAATCCTGGTGCTGCCGCCGGGCGCGCTGGCCAGCGTGCCGGACGGGCTGCGCTACGGCGCGGTGGCGGCGGGATTTGCGGTCTTCATGGTGACGCGGCGCTCGATCTTCGCCGGCGTGGTCGGCGGCGAAATCGTGATGCTGGCTGGCAAATGGTGGCTGGGCTGATACTGTTTGCCGTTCAAAACGCATGACCGGGCGCGCTGGTCGGCCGTGATCAAGGCAGCAAAACATTTCGCTGGACTGAGACATGGTTGCAAAAACGGAACTGCGCGAGGGCGAACTCGCCGTCGATCTGCCCAAGGTGAGCACCGCCGGGCTCTACTTCATCGGCCGCATCCGCACGCCCTGGACCTCGCGCGAGATGACGCCGCGGCAGGGCCGTCACGACGGCCCGGTCTGCCGGCTCGAGATTTTCGAGCCGTGGGTGCCGGCGATCAAGGGCGTCGATTTCTACAGCAATCTCGAAGTGATCTACTGGCTGCACCAGTCGCGCCGCGATCTGGTGCTGCAGAGCCCGAAGGACAACGGCAACACCCGCGGCGCGTTCTCGCTGCGCTCGCCGGTGCGGCCGAACCCGATCGGCACCTCGATCGTCAAGCTGGTCGGCATCGAGGGCAATGTGGTGCTGGTGCGCGGCCTCGACTGCCTCGACGAGACGCCGCTGCTGGACATCAAGCCCGACCGCTGCGAATTCACCCCGCTGGCGCAGCCGCATCCCGGGGATTTCGAGACGGAGTGAGCCTGTCTCCGTGCGCATGCGAGGATGCGTAGCGACGAAGCAATCCGGATTGCATCCGCTGATGCGATGCTTCGCATCGCGCTCGGAATGACGAACAATTGTCTACCCGCCCTTCAGCGCCGCGATCAGCTTGGTCGCATTGTCCTCCAGCACCTTGACGTCTTCCTTGCGGCTGGCCGGCGGCAGCAGCGCGATGCCGTCGTGGCGGGGCATCACGTGCATGTGCAGATGAAACACCACCTGTCCGCCGGCGGGCTCGTTGAACTGCTGCACGGTGATGCCGTCGGCCTTGAAGGCCTTCATCGCAGCTGCGGCGATCCTGTGCGCGCCGCGCGCGACATGGGCGTAATCGTCGGGCGCGATGTCGAGGATGTTGCGGGCAGGGGCCTTTGGGATCACCAGCGTGTGGCCGGGCGCGCGCGGCATGATGTCGAGAAACGCCAGCACATGATCGTCCTCGTACACCTTGTGGCAGGGAAACTCGCCGCGCAGGATTTTTGCGAAGATGTTGTTGGTGTCGTAGGCGGGCATGGCAGTCTCCTCGAATTCTTCTAGTCTCACTCTGTAGCTGGAACCGTCAAGCGGCTCTTCGGCAGCTTTGCGGAACGGGCCGGCTTCGGTCAGTTCGCGCGCCGCCTCGGCGACATAGGCGCGCTCGCGCTTCAGATATTCGTCGATGGCGCGGGCGAGGCCGGGATCGGCGATGTAATGCGCGGAATAGGTGGTCTGCGGCAGGTAGCCGCGCGCGATCTTGTGCTCGCCCTGCGCGCCGGCCTCGACCGTCTTCAGGCCGCGCGCAATCGCAAAATCGATCGCCTGGTAGTAGCAGACCTCGAAATGCAGGAACGGGTGATGTTCGATCGCGCCCCAGTGGCGGCCGAACAGGGTGTCGGAGCCGATGAAATTGATGGCGCCGGCGATCCAGCGTCCGCCGCCGCTTGACCATCACCAGCAGCACGTCGTCAGCCATGCTTTCGCCGATCAGCGAATAGAACGCGCGGGTGAGATAGGGCCGGCCCCATTTGCGCGAACCGGTCTCCATGTAGAAGTCGAAGAAGGCGTCCCAGGCGTCTTCGGTGATGTCGCTGGCCGGTCAGCGCATGGACCGTGATGCCCTCGACGGACAGCGCCTCGCGCCGTTCGCGCTTGATCGCCTTGCGGTGGCGCGAGTTCAGGGTGGCGAGAAAATCGTCGAAGCGATCGGTAGCCCTGATTGTGCCAGTGGAACTGCTGGTCGGTGCGCTGCAGGAAGCCGTATTCGGCCAGAAACTTCCATTCGCCTTCGCGGGCAAAGGTGACGTGGACCGATGAGGCCTTGGTGGCGTCGCACAGCGCGACCAGGCCGCTCGCCAGCGCCGCGCCGATGCGCTCGCGGTCGACGCCGTCGCGGATCAGCAGGCGCGGGCCGGCGGCCGGCGTGAAGGGAACCGAGGCCTGCAGTTTCGGATAATAGCGGCCGCCGGCGCGCTCATAGGCATCGGCCCAGCCGCGGTCGAACACGTATTCGCCCTGCGAGTGCGATTTCAGATAGCAGGGCACGATGCCGGCGATGGCGCCATCGAGTTTCGCGACCAGGTGGCGCGGCCCCCAGCCGGTGCGGGCGCAGGCCGAACCCGACTCTTCCAGCGCTGAGAAAAAGGCGTGCGAAACGAAGGGGTTATAGGGGCGCTTTAATGCGGCGCGGGATCGGGCTGTGGCGTCACATGAAGCCAGCGTATCGAGGCCATCGAGGCTTGCCGGGATCCGGCGATGGATTGGCGCAGGCATCCCAATCCGCAGCCGGAATCTGGCTGACGGAGGGCAGCGATTCGAGGGTGATTTCGGATGACGCCATCAGCAAAAAGACCGGTCACGCGGTTGCGATCAGCCATCGCACATGGTGACCACTGCGCCAAAGATCGTGCATTGCGCGCGCGACTTCAAGGGTGCGGAACCGCGCATCAGGTTCCCGGCGACAAAACCCTTCGAAAATCATCTGGTCGGCGTAGCGCGCCGCGCGTTCGCGCTGTTCCGCCGTGCGCACGGTCCAGGTCAGCAGCGGCAGGCCGAAGACATGGCGGGCGATCCAGGGCGCCGGCGCCGGCAACTCGTTGACCCAGAACGCCACGAAATGCGGCCGGGTGCGAAAGGCGTGGCGCAGATGCAGTCATGCCGCGGCGCTGCTGCCGGTGTCAGCTTCGTCCAGTAGGTCGTCATCGTAGTGTGCGCTGGGCGACGATGCCGCGCGCGAGGTTCGGCGCCAGTTCGCGCAGCGCCACGCACCTGGTCCGGGATCGAACGACATGCCGACCGCCGGCCCGGAATAGGCGGCCAGCACCTCCGCCATCCGCGCCACCAGCTTGCGGTCGCCGTCAAAATGGCTCTTGACCTCGATCACCAGCGGCACCCGGCCGGCGACCAGCGCGCAGAGATCGCCGAGCGACATCATCCGCTCGGAGGTGTCCTTGAACTTGACCGCCTTCAGTTCGGCCGCGGTCTTGCCGAGCAGCGGCGCCCGAGCCTTCGGTGAGGCGGCCGAGCGCATCGTCATGGTGCACCATGGCCTCGCCGTCGGCGGTGAGCTGCAGATCGACCTCGATCGCGAAATTGCCCGCGATCGCGGCGTTGACCGCGCGCCGGCATGTTCTCGATGATGCCGCGCGCGGCGTCATGCAGCCCGCGATGGGCCACCGGCCGCGCCGTCAGCCAGTCAGGCGCGCGCATCTGGCGGCTCGCTTACGAGACTTCGAACACGCCTTCGACCTCGACCGCCGCATCCGCGGGCAGCGAGGCGACGCCGACGGTGGTGCGGGCATGGCGGCCCTTGTCGCCGAAGGCTGCGACCATCAGGTCGGAGGCGCCGTTCAGCACCTTCGGCCCGTCGAGGAAATCCGGCGCCGAATTGACGAAGCCGCCGAGCCGGACCACGCGGACCACCTTGTCGAGGTCGCCGAGCGCGGCCTTGATCTGCGCCAGCAGGTTGATCGCGCAGCCGCTGGCCGCGGCGTTGCCCTGCTCGATGGTGACGCCGGCGCCGAGCTTGCCCTTGGCGATCAGCTTGCCTTCCGCGATTGACGCAAACCTGGCCCGAGACGAACAGCAGGTTGCCGGTGCGGACGAAGCCGACGTAATTCGCCACCGGGGTCGGGGGCTCATGCAACACGCACGCCCTGCGCCGCAAGTTTCTGCTCGACCGTACCCGCCATGTTTCGTCCCCGTTTGAATTGACCCGACGCCCGTCTCGACGCGATCGGGCCGCTTTGTTTCGCGCATCGCGTCATGCACATGCAAGCTAGACGCCGGATTCGCCCGGGATAGACGCCGAAAAACACGGCAGTCCGCGCGGCAATTCGCGCCATTTTTGTGAAGTGGCCCTAGTTGCGGCGCAGTAGGGCGGTCACTATTGTGACGATTCACGGCGCAAGGAAGACGATACATGGCTCACTGGTTCCGGATTTCGCCCCGCGGCTGTGGCGCAGTGCTGCTGACATCCGCCGTTGCCGTTGCCGTCGCAGGCTTTGCCGGGAGCAGGGCAGAGGCCGCGGCCGGCAGTCCGTTTCTCGCGCATCAGGCGCTGTACGAACTCAAGCTGGTGAAGTCGCGCGGCACCGAACTCGATCAACGGCGCGCGCGGCCGCATTCTCTACAATTTCTCCGGCAGCGCCTGCGAGGGCTACACCTCCGATTTCCGCCAGGTCTCGCGAGCTGAACAGCCGGCGAGGGCAAGCTGACGCTGAGCGACCTGCGCTCGACCTCCTGGGAAGACGGCGCCGGCAAGAGCTATCGCTTCAAGATCGCGACCCGGATGAACGATGCCGAACTCCAGCCCGGTCGACGGCGTCGCCGAGCGCAGCGGCGATCGACATCACCGTCAAGCTGAAGCAGCCGGAAGCCAAGACCTTCACGCTCGATGGGACGACGGTGTTTCCGACCGAGCAGATCCAGCGCATCATCGCCGCCGCGCGCGAGGGCAAGTCGGTGCTGGAGCTTGACGGTCTATGACGGCTCCGACAACGGCGAAAAGGTCTACAACACGCTGTCGGTGATCGGCCAGCCGATCCCGGGCGACCGCAGCATCGCGACGCCCGATCCGTCCACCGCCAACGACGTCATGAAGCCGCTGACGCGCTGGCCGGTCACGGTGAGCTACTACGACCGCGACGCCAAGGCCAAGGACGGCGAGCAGACCCCGGTTTATGCGATGTCGTTCGAGCTGTTCGAGAACGGCGTCTCGCGCGCGCTGGTGCTCGACTACAATGATTTCGTCATCTCCGGCGCGATGGGCAAATTCGACGTCAAGGATTCCAAGCCCTGCAAGTGAGCGCGGGTCGTTCGCCGTAGGGTGGGCAAAGGCGCTCTTGCGCCGTGCCCACCATTGCATGCGACGCACCGAGTTGGTGGGCACGCTTCGCTTTGCCCACCCTACGGCTTCTCAACGTCACTTCTCCAAATGCCTGTAACCTCGCGACGCCTGGCGCCCGAGGTTTGCTATCTTTTCCTTCGCCCTCCTTTTCAGAGGGCGCGGGGATACCGGGCGCCCAATGCGCCGCGGCAAAATTTACGAGTAGTGCGCCACGGTCACACCGGAAACGCCCGGTATCCCCGCGCAATGGTTTATACAGCTGCTTCGTGCTCACCCCGGCGATCGGGCTCTTTTGCCACCGTCACTTGCGGGAATGACCGCAAGCTTGACACCAGCGTCGAGATGTCAGGTCCACACGACTTGTCCGTCCGCAGCAAGCATGTCCGTCACACGCGCCGCCGCGGCCCACCACAGCCCATCCCACGTTCGTGACGTTCGCGAAACGCCCCTCCGAGTTGGAACGGGATGCGATCGATATAGGCTGACTTCGTCATTTCTGAAAATCAGAATATTGTGATCGAAGGGGACTTGACGGACTTTTGGCTGATTTGCCCGTCGTGTTGGATTTGCCACAGTGGCGATAGGAAGGATGGAGCATGAGCCTATCAACGTCATTGCGAGGAGCCCTTGCGACGAAGCAATCCATTGCTAAACCAGAAAGAAGAGAGTTGGATTGCGTCGCTGCGCTCGCAATGACGTTGAGGCAGCATATTCCACCCTCATCCTGAGGAGCCGCGCGCCTCGCGCGGCGTCTCGAAGGATGGCCGCGAGTTCTGTCCCTGCAGACATGCTTCGATGCGTCTGGAGTGTGCCTGATGGTTCGAGACGCGCGCCGGACAGCGCGAGAGCGCTGCCCAACGCGCTCCTCACCATGAGGAAGCGGAATCAGTCGCTCCGAAATCAACCAGCCGACTTGTTGATCTTCTTCACCCGCGCGTCGGTGGCTTCGATCGACGCCACCAGTTCCAGAATCGCTTTTGCGAGCAGGTCGGCGGCTTCCTTCGCGTCCTGGGATTTTTCGGCCCGAAGCGCGTAGTTTTTGGCTGAGGACAGAGACATCGGCGAAACCTTCCCGACGAAAAACCCACCGGGTTGAGGCGGTGGGTTTCGTTACGCAATACGTCTCGCGGGGCCTTGCGGTGGTCCACGATTGACCAAGACTTAGCGGTCAGCGGTTAATATTTGCCTAGGGTTGCCGGTGCCTGATTGCGGAAGTCTTCATCTCACCATGCATATCGCGCCACGCCCTTGCCGGCGAAGCTGCGCGTCACGTCGGAGAACTCACCTTCAAAAGTGGCGGCGAGCGAAAAACCGTTGAGCCATTTCATTTCGGTCGAGCCGGTGGTGAGCGCGGAGTCGCGCGGCCTGCTTCGCGCCGTTGACCACGAAGGAGGCGCCCGGCAGCGTCTGGAACGTCGCGCCGATCGCACGATCCGGGTTGAAATCATGCGCCCAGGCGCGCGCCCGCGCAGCGTCAAGATGCGCGTCCGGCATCGCGAAGGATTTTTCGGTGCGAAAACCCAGTTCGCTGCGGGAAGCGGTGACGCTCTTTGCGGCGTAAGCCAGCGCGAACGTGTTGACGCCGGCGACGGCGCTCCCGGCATAGGCCGGCAGGTCGAAGGTGGTGACCTGCACCGGCGGCATAGGGCGTGACGCCGATGCCGCCGAGCCAGGGCTTTGACAAGCGATAGCCGCCCTCGACCCGGCCCGACCAAGCATTGGCGTTGAACTGGCGCGCAGCCGATCGATGCCGGCGACCGTTACCGTGCGCTCGGTGGTGATGTCCTGCCAGCCATAGGCCAGCGCGCCGGTGAGTAGGCTGCACCCGCGGTGTGGCGGACGAACGCGCCGGCCTGGAACAGGTCGGAACGCCCGGTGCCGCCATTGACGACGCTGAAATTGGTGCCGCCGCCGGCCAGCGCAAATCCCGCGACCGTGTTCGGCGAGAACCAGTAATCCGCGCCGGCGGCCATGCCGAACATGCGGCTGGTGGTATTGTTCGATCCGAGCGCGGTGTTGCCATCGGTGGTCTGCGCGCCGCCAAAACCGGCCGCCCACAGGCTCCAGCGCTGCGTCGAACACGGCGCGCGCGGCGCCGCCTTGGTAATCATGGCATAGGCGTCGCGCTCGGAGCCGCGGCGCTTGCGTCCGCAGCGGCATAGGCGCTGGCGCTTCTTCTTCGGCAAAGGCCGGCGGCCCGGAGGCGCCGCCGCCGCGGCCGGCAATGAAGGGATCGGTCAGCAGGCCCATGAACTGGTCATGGCGTTGAACGTGGTCTGCTGCGAGCCGGTCGCGGTCTCGCCGGAGACCTGCGTCAGGCCTGTTGCCGAAAGCGACGCAAAGGCCACACGCGGAATGCTGCCGGTGCTGTTGAATAAGTTGGTCAGCGCGTTGCCGACCGCCTGCTGTTGCCGTTCAGCCATCCGGGCACTGAAATTCAGGATGAGATTGAGATAGGCGTGCGTCGCGTCGTAGCTCAGCTCGTGTGAAAATTCGGCGATAGATTGGTGTCGACGGAGTTGGCCGCAAAAGTGCCGGAACGGCCGCCGCGCGGTCAGGATGGTGTATTGCCTGGAAACGTAACTCCGCCGGTGCGAACACCGCATTCACGGTGGCGCCGCCCAGCACCGCGGTGCCGCCGACATTGGTCGAAGTATCGCCGTGGTCGGGTCGCCCGCACGAGATAAAACGCGCCGGACTGGAAGGCGAGGTTGCCGTTGATCGCAAACGATGTCGCCGCCGTGCCGCCGCCGGGCGCAAGCGTGCCCCGCCTGTAATGGTGACGGTGCCCGGGGTGGCGATCCCGCCGCTGCCGGCGAGCGTCGCACCTGAAGCGACGGATACGCTGCTGGTGCCCCCGATCCCGCCATTGAGGAGCAAGGTCCCGGCATTCACCTGCGTGGCCCCGGTGAAGTCGCTCACACCCGTGAGCGTCAGTGTGCCGGTGCCGTTCTGCTGGAACGACCGGGGCCGTGGATGGCCTCGCCGTAAGCGGCGTTGTTGGAGCGGTTGAACTTGATCACCGAATTACTGTCCAGCATGACGACGTCGCCGACCAGCGTGCCGGTGGTGCCGCCATTGCCGATGTTCAGGGTGCCGTTGTAGCGGGCCGCCGTGCCATTGCCGGTCGTCGTGAGCGTGGCGCTGAGCGTTCCCAGCACCGTGGCGGTCGCGGTGCCGGTCCCGGAGTTGGTCATCGTCAGGGCGGTCGCACTGTTGTTGCTCGAAGCAGCGACCGTGACGCCCGCGGCGATATCGACGGTGACGTTGCCGCTGCCTGCGCCATGCGTGGCCGAGACCGCACTCGCGATCATTCCGCCAGCGCTCACGCTGCCGGCGGTGAGATTGACGACCGTGTTCCCGCTGCCGGTGGTGGCGGCCGAGCGCGTTGCCCAGCCCGGCCAGGCTGATGTTGCTGCCATTGCCGTTGACCGTGACATTGCCGCCGTTCGACTGAGCGAAGATGATGACCGGGTTGCCGCCGTTGGCATTAACAAGGATATCGCCGGTCCCCGAAGCTTGGGCCGCGATCCCCTGGAACACACCACTCGCGGTGATGGAAGTGAGGCCGTCGACAGTGCTCGTGAAGATGCCGCCGTTGGAGCCAGCGATGGGCCCGGCCGCGGTGATCGTGACTATACCCGCGCCGTCGGTCCCGGCGAAATTGCCGGACCGCTGTTACTGGAAATCGTGGCGGTACCCGTGTTGATGGCGATCGAGCCGCCGTTCCGGTTCTGGACGTTCAAGCCGCCGCTGCCGGTCGGCGAACTGACGGTGCCGCTGCCGCTGTAGTTGATCAGGCCGCCATTGCCCTTGGCAGATCGAGCGCCACAGTGATTGCGTTGTCAGAGACGATCGAACCATTGTTGAAGAAGGTGATCGCACTGGCAGCGCCGGCCTGAGCCATGTTGTCGATCAGAAGACCGGAGCCGTCGATGCTGACGCCTGCGTTGACGGTTGCGGTCACCGAGCCTCCGGTGGTGAACCGCTGGCTGTAATCGCTTGAACTCGGGTTGGCGGCGTCGGCGTTGATCGTGAAAGTCGTCGTGGTGTTGGCAGCGCAGGTGACCGAATTGGGCGTAGAGGTCACATTGCAAGCGGCCATGGCATCTGCGGCGCCCAGCGCGCTGAGTGCGGTCGAGGCCAGCAGCGTTTTACGGAACGGGCTGCCCCCGCGCGCCGGTTTTGTCACTCCGCCCCCAGTATCCTGCACCTGCGGTAGCCTGCTTCCCCACGAAGGCCGTGCCGCAACTTCAACTCGTATCGCGAAAGCGGAGCAGATGGTAGGTGTGGGATACCGATGGCCGCTGATTGTGGCAGCGGCGCAACATCGCCCGGCGGTCAAGTTTCGGATAAGGAAGACGCGCTCCGCCGCCAAAATACATCAACCTCCGGACCCGCAAATGACATCTGCTCCGCTTCCCTACGTCGCGGTCCCCGAATCCTTCAAGCTGCCGCCGGGCGTTAATTTCGGCGGCACGGCGGGCGTCGCGTTCAACTCGAAGGGCAACATTTTTGTCATTCATCGCGGACCGATGCCGCTGATGGAATTCGATGCGGACGGGAATTTCATCCGCGGGTTCGGCGACGGGATGTTCGACCGGCCGCATGGCTTGCGGATCGATGCTCTCGACAACATCTGGGCGACCGACGTCGCGGCCAATCTGGTCTACAAGTTTTGTCCGTCCGGCCGGCTCGAGATGGTGTTGGGCGTCAAGGGCCATACCGGGGAGTGGCACCCGTTCGGCCATCTGAGTCTGTTCCACGAACCGAACGAAGCGATGGTCGGGCCGACCGGCGACATCTTCGTGCTGCAGGGCCACGGCAAGGCGAGCCGCCGTGCTGAAGTTCTCTTCCGACGGCACCTTCATCAAGAGCTGGGGCGGCAAGGGCAAGGGCGCCGGGCGAATTCGACCTGCCGCACTCGCTGGTGTTCGACGCGCAAGGGCTGCTCTATATCGCCGACCGCAACAACGCCCGCATCCAGGTGTTCGACGCCGACGGCAATTACATCCGCGAGTCGCAGCATCCCGGCGCGCCATGCGGGCTGTTCATGGGCGCCGACCAGCATATCTGGCTGGCGCACGGCCACACCGGCCTGGTGATGAAACTCGATTTGAATGGCAAGGTGATCGGGACGATCGAAGGCGGTGGCCCCGGCAAGACGCTCGGCAAATACGGCGAGGCTCACTACATCGCGATCAGCCCGCGCGACGAGATTTTCGTCGCCGACACGCTGAACTGGCGCGTGCAGAAATATGTGAGGAGTTAACCGGTCGTGTAGGGTCAGCAAAAGCGCGTTTGCCCGTCGTCCCCAACGGACGTGGCAGAGCAGCGGCAAAACTTCCGTCAAGTGCCAAACCGGAAGTGACAAGCCTCATTCGATCACTTCGTCGGCGATAAGGGTCGGCGGGATTTCGAGACCGAGCGATTTCGCCGTCTTGAGATTGATCACGGTCAGGAATTTGGTGGGTTGCTCGATCGGAAGATCGGCCGGATTGGCGCCCTTCAAAATTCGATCAACATAGTGGGCCCCGCGTCGAGTGAGGTGGAAAAAGTCAGGCCCATAGGATATCAGTCCGCCACCTTTCGCAAAGGCGACCTCCAGGCCCATCGACGGCAGGCCGGCATGCATCGCGAGATCGGGCACCCGGTTCGGCGGGAAGGAAAAGAGTACGTCACCGAAGATGTACAATGCCTCTGCACCGCGGGCCTTGGCGGCGGCAACGGCGGTGGAAACTCCCTCAGATTCGCTTACTTCGTGAAGGTCGATCTCAAGGCCAAGCTTGGCTGCGGGAACAGTTGTCTCCGGGTACAGTCGCCGATGGGTTGCGTTCAAGGGATTGATGATAAGGGCCACGCGCTTCACCTGCGGCAAAGCCCGTCGGAGAACATCGAGCATCTTTCCAATGAAATCGCCGGGAACCAGCCCGGTGACACCCGTCATGTTTCCGCCGGGCCTGGCAAGGCTGGCAGCAAATCCCAAATCGACGGGATCGACGACGTACAGGAAGACGATTGGTATTTCTGAGGTTGCTTTCTTCGCAGCGAATGCTGCCTGAGAAGCGACGGCAACGATGAGGTCGGGTTTCGATTGCACGAGGTCGGTGGCGAACGCCGGAAGCTGGTCGAGACGATTATCCGGGTCCCTGCGCTCGACGACGAGGTTAGTTCCCTCGACCCAGCCGAGCTTGCGAAGCTCGTCGAAAAAGGCGGTGTTGTAGACGGTGTCGCATTTGGGGGCGCAGAGCATTCCGATCCGCACCACTTTCGGCACCGGTTGGGTTGCCGCTGCGGACGCGAAGAACAGCATCACGAGAGGGAGCAGCACCGTGGCGAGTCTCATTCGATCACCAACTCTGCATACAGGTCGCGATCTCAAGACGTAGCGCCCTGGCCTGTGAAGTCGGAACTATAGCAGCTTCAGACCCGGCCGACTATCTCACGTCCGCTTTGGGTAAAAAGGCGGCATTCAGCAGCCACCGTGGCAGGTGCGCTTGGTCCGTCCTCAATCGGTCACTGCCGCTTACCGCGAAACAGATGCAGTGTCGCGCGCTCCATCCGGCTACGCGGCTACCGTCATTCCTATTCCCCTTCTTGCTCCGGGCCGTCATAGGCGATGCCGCGGATCACGGCAGCCCGGCCGAATCTCTTGCGCAGGTCGTCGATGGCGCGCTCGGCATGGGCGCTGCGGCGGTCGAGCATGTCGGTGTCGTCGGCCACGATCCCGGGCGCAGCGCGCTGACGCCGGCGCCGATCAGGCGGAACGCGGTGCCGTCGATTTCCTTCGCCAGCATTTCGCGGGTACCGCGAAGATCTTGGCCGCAGTTGCGTCGGCGCGTGGATCGATTGCGAGCGGGTGCGCTGGCGAAAATCGGCGGTCTTCAGTTTCAGCGTGATGGTCGAGCCCGGCAGAGCTCGCCGCTCTTCAGCCGCGAGGACACCTTCTCGGACAGCCGCCACAGCGTCCTTTCCAGCGTCGCAAAATCGCGCATGTCGGTGTCGAAAGTGGTTTCGTTGGAGATGGTCTTGGCGCCGCGGTCGGCCACCACGGGCGGTCGTCGATGCCGCGCGCCAGCCGCCACAGCCTGCGGCCCTCGGCGCCAAACTGCTTCATCAGCTCGATCTCGTCGGCGCGCTGCAGGTCGGCGATGAGGCGAAAGCCGCGTTGCAGCAGCCGCTGCTGGGTCGCAGGCCCGACGCCGTAGATGAATCCGACCGGCTTGTCGGCCAGCATTTGCGCGCGCCTCGTCCTGGTCGATCACGGCAAAGCCGCGCGGCTTGTCGAGATCGGAGGCGATCTTGGCGAGAAACTTGTTGCAGGACAGGCCGACCGACACGCGTGATGCCGATGTCGCGCTCCACCTCGCGGGCAAAGCGCGCCAGCACCTTCGCCGGGATCATGCCGTGCATGCGTTGGGTGCCGGACAGATCGAGAAACGCCTCGTCGATCGACAGCGGCTCGACCAGCGGCGTCAGCGCCTGCATGGCGTGGCGCACCTCGCGGCCGACCCGGACGTATTTCGCCATGTCGGGCCGGACCACGACGGCACGACGGGCAGAGCGCCAGCGCCTTGAACATCGGCATCGCCGAGCGGACGCCGAAGGTGCGGGCGATGTAGCAGGCCGCCGACACCACGCCGCGCTTGCCGCCGCCGATGATGACCGGCTTGTCGGCGAGCTCCGGATTGTCGCGCTTTTCCACCGTGGCGTAGAACGCGTCGCAATCGATGTGGGCGAGTCGTCAGCGAGGCCAGCGCGTGGTGGCGGACGAGGCGAGGGGAGCCGCACGCGGCGCATCGCCGTGCCTTGATATCGAGATCGCCGAGGCAGTCCCGGCAAAAGCAGGTTGGCCCGCCGAGCGCTGGCGCGGCCGTGCTCACGGCACGTCGCGCTCCCATGCGGATCGTTCAGCGCCTGGTGGGCGGCGGCAATGTTGGTGGGATGGAGTTGCGAGGCGCTGGCAAAGGCCTTCACGGTTGCGTCATCGCGCATGACGAAATCCAGCACGCTGGCCAGGAATCGCGGGTCGGCCGCGGCGGTGCGCAGGCGTCTCCGGGCCGATGCCCGATTCGGCCAGGAACAGGCCCAGCCGCTCGGGATCGCCGGCGAGGAAGGAAAGCGCCTGAATCGCAACGATTTCAGCGACTTCCCGGGGGTTGTGAACAGGCTTTTTCATCTGGTCGTTTGCCTTTCCGTTAACTTATGGTCTCTATTTTGAAGCATCATGCCCGAGTTTGCCGAACGTGTTCAAGCAAGTGGAAACCACTTCGCATAAAGATGGCACCATGGGCTTAACGGGTTAGAGCGAATCTGGCGCTAGTTTGAATTCACTTGTCGACAGCCCGGCATGTTGCAGGACGCACCAGCAGGCCGGATCTGTTTCCTGGGGATGGGGAGGGCGGGATGGCAAAAACCGTCCTGATCGTGGAAGACAACGAGCTCAACATGAAGCTCTTTCGCGATCTTCTGGAGGCGCACGGCTATCAGACCTCGGGCACCAACAACGGCTTCGAGGCGCTCGATCTGGTGCGCAAGCTGCGTCCCGATCTGATTTTGATGGATATCCAGCTGCCGCAGGTGTCCGGCCTCGAAGTCACGCGCTGGATCAAGGACGATCCGGAACTGCGCGCGATCCCGGTGGTCGCGGTCACCGCGTTTGCGATGAAGGGCGACGAGGAGCGCATCCGCGAGGGCGGCTGCGAGGCCTATCTGTCCAAGCCGATTTCGGTCGGCAAATTCATTGAAACCGTCCGGCGTTTTATCGGGTAGGAGGATTTTCGATGTCCGCGCGTATTCTGGTCGTCGACGACATTCCGGCCAACGTCAAGCTTGCTGGAAGCGCGGCTGTCGGCCGAGTATTTCGATGTGCTGACCGCCTCGAACGGCACGGAGGCGCTGGAGATCGCCGCGCGCGCCGAATGCGACATCATCCTGCTCGACGTCATGATGCCCGACATGGACGGCTTTGAGGTCTGCCGCCGGCTGAAATCCAATCCGGCGACGCATTTCATTCCGGTGGTGATGGTCACGGCGCTGGACAGCCCGGCCGACCGCGTGCGCGGGCTCGAAGCCGGCGCCGACGATTTCCTGACCAAGCCGGTCTCCGACGTCGTGCTGATCGCGCGGGTGCGTTCGCTGACGCGGCTGAAGATGATGACCGACGAGCTGCGGATGCGCGCGATCACCTCGCTCGAGATCGGCGTGCAGGCGCCGGAGCGCAGCGCGGTTGCCGACAGGGCAAGGGCGGCCGCATCCTGCTGGTCGACGACCGGCCCTCGTCCTATGAGCGGCTGGCGCCGGTGCTGACCGCCGAACACACCGTCGACGTCGAACCCAATCCAGCCGAAGCGCTGTTTCATGCCGCCGACGGCAATTACGATCTGCTGATCGTCTCGCTCGGCCTCGAAAATTTCGACGGCCTGCGGCTGTGCAGCCAGGCGCGCTCGCTGGAGCGGACGCGGCAGGTGCCGATCCTCGCGATCTCCGATGCCGACAACAATGCGCGGCTGCTGCGCGGGCTCGAGATCGGCGTCAACGATTACCTGCTGCGCCCGGTCGACAAGAACGAGCTTGCTGGCGCGCGCGCGCACCCAGATCCGCAAGCGCCGCTACACCGATCATCTGCGCGACAACGTGCAGAACTCGATCGAGGCGGCGATCACCGACGCGCTGACCGGCCTGCATAACCGCCGCTACATGGAAAGCCATCTCGGCGACGCTGGCCGAACAGGCCGCGTCGCCGCGGCAAGCCGCTGGCGCTGATGATGCTCGACATCGATTTCTTCAAGTCGATCAACGACAATTATGGCCACGACGCCGGCGACGACGTGCTGCGCGAATTCGCGGTGCGCATCCGCAAGTCGATCCGCGGCATCGATCTCGCCTGCCGCTACGGCGGCGAGGAGTTCGTCATCGTGATGCCGGAGACCGACCTGCATGTCGCCGGCATGGTGGCCGAGCGGCTGCGCCGCTCGATCGCGGGCGAGCCGTTCGCCGTCAACAAGGGCACGAAACGCATCGAGGTCACGATCTCGATCGGGCTGTCGACGCTGGAGCGCAAGGGCGAGCCGGTCGCCGACGTGCTCAAGCGCGCCGACAACGCGCTGTACCGCGCCAAGCACGACGGCCGCAACCGGGTGGTGTCGGCGGCGGCGTGAGTGGGCGCACGTTGCCTCGCTCGCGAACTCAACCACCGCCGTCGTCCCTGCGTTCGCACTAGGGTTTCTACACATTTTCGAAGGCTCTGCCAGCGACGATGATTTGGAAACGAGCCACTCCGTTGTGGAAGGTGATTGGTCCGGGTGGCCGATGCGAGGCGTAGCCTGTCCATCCGCCGAGCTTGGCGATGATCCATGCCGCCCACTGCAGGGTGTAGGCCCGATGCGGGTTGTTCTGAAGCTCAGTCCTGCCTTTCATGGTTTTGTTGATGGCGGCAAGTGCTTCGATTTCTTCGGGGGTGAAGGCGCATTTGACTGGCAATTGTTTACCGCCATTGCGGGCTTGAACGAGCTGAATGACGATACATGCCGCTTTAGTGGCGATCGCCACGAGCTTGATCAGAGCTTCGGCGCTTTCCAGCTGACTTTCCTCGATACGCAGACCCTGGTTCTTCAGCGAGCGAAAGAGCTGTTCGATGATCCAGCGCTGCTTGTACCAAGAGACGATCCGCCAGGCATCGGCCGCATTGGCGATCGAATGAGTGGTCAAGAGCAGCCAATGAATGGGCTCGGCCCCCTTCGGAGGGTGCAACTCGACGACTTCCACGAAGCTGACTGCGACGCGCTCCGGCAGGTCCTTCACGCCGGGTCGTGCCGGCCGCTTAAGCAGGACGGTTCCGTAGCGCATGGACAGATGAGCCTGGCGGCCACGACGATCCATCCGCTGCGGCAGATCGATCACCGCCTTGTCGCAGAAGCGGGCTCGCTCAACTGCTTGATAAAGTGTTCTGCCGTCGGCCAGCGCGTGATCATGCATGGCCCGCGTCAGCAGATGGACGTTGTCGCCGGGTGTCAACGCCCAATGCGCAAAGAACTCCCCCTCGCGGTCATTGACGACGGTGATCATGCGTGCCGCAGCCAGAACCTCGCATCCCTGCTCGGCCGTCGTCACCCAGCGCGCCAACTCCTTGTGGGCCAAATCCCGCTGGTCGTGAGGGATCTTGACCTTGCCCCTACGCGTCCATACCTTGCCGCCGGTGAGGCCGAGACAGGCTCCGCTGTCGGCATCGACCGCCATCATGGCATGCAGCAACACGCCGCGGGCATTGCCTTTGCCGACTTCACCCAGTCCACGCCGATGTCCCTGCCGCGTCTGGAACTTGACCTCGCTGGTGTCCTGGATCGCCAGCACATGACGCCCGCCGACCACGGTCGCCGTCTGCGTGCTCCAGCCTTCAATCAGTTGATCGGTGGTGACCTGCGGATTTTTCACGAACCGCCAGTTCGCCATGTACGCGGCCCAGTCTCCCCGCGCCATCTGGCGCAAGCAGACGCTGCGCGTACAAAGCATAGCCCGCAGTAGCGTCGCCCCCTTTTATCGAGGCGAACGTCGCCAAACTCGCCCAGTGACAAATCCGGCCCTCGCTGCATCTGCGACGCTCCTTCGAATCAGCCTCAGAAACAGAATCATACAAGCCGCAAAGACGGCACAACATCATGACACCCGAATCAATTTGCCGCGCAAGATGTGTAGAAACCCTAGTGCGAAAGCAGGGACCCATAACCACCAGCGGTTATTTGAACGAATATCCTCAACCAGCGACCTGTACTAGCACGCGCCGCGGCGTATGGGTCCCCGCGTTCGCGCTAGGGTTTCTACACATTTTCGAAGGCTCTGCCAGCGACGATGATTTGGAAACGAGCCACTCCGTTGTGGAAGGTGATTGGTCCGGGTGGCCGATGCGAGGCGTAGCCTGTCCATCCGCCGAGCTTGGCGATGATCCATGCCGCCCACTGCAGGGTGTAGGCCCGATGCGGGTTCTTCTGAAGCTCAGTCCTGCCTTTCATGGTTTTCTTGATGGCGGCAAGTGCTTCGATTTCTTCCGGGGTGAAGGCGCATTTGACTGGCAATTGTTTACCGCCATTGCGGGCTTAACGAGCTGAATGACGATACATGCCGCTTTAGTGGCGATCGCCACACTTGCTCAGAGCTTCGGCGCTTTCCAGCTGACTTTCCTCGATACGCAGACCCTGGTTCTTCAGCGAGCGAAAGATCTGTTCGATGATCCAGCGCTGCTTGTACCAAGAGACGATCCGCCAGGCATCGGCCGCATTGGCGATCGAATGAGTCGTCAAGAGCAGCCAATGAATGGGCTCGGCCCCCTTCGGAGGGTGCAACTCGACGACTTCCACGAAGCTGACTGCGACGCGCTCCGGCAGGTCCTTCACGCCGGGTCGTGCCGGCCGCTTAAGCAGGACGGTTCCGTAGCGCATGGACAGATGAGCCTGGCGGCCACGACGATCCATCCGCTGCGGCAGATCGATCACCGCCTTGTCGCAGAAGCGGGCTCGCTCAACTGCTTGATAAAGTGTTCTGCCGTCGGCCAGCGCGTGATCATGCATGGCCCGCGTCAGCAGATGGACGTTGTCGCCGGGTGTCAACGCCCAATGCGCAAAGAACTCCCCCTCGCGTCATTGACGACGGTGATCATGCGTGCCGCAGCCAGAACCTCGCTTCCCTGCTCGGCCGTCGTCACCCAGCGCGCCGACTCCTTGTGGGCCAAATCCCGCTGGTCGTGAGGGATCTTGACCTTGCCCCTACGCGTCCATACCTTGCCGCCGGTGAGGCCGAGACAGGCTCCGCTGTCGGCATCGACCGCCATCATGGCATGCAGCAACACGCCGCGGGCATTGCCTTTGCCGACTTCACCCAGTCCACGCCGATGTCCCTGCCGCGTCTGGAACTTGACCTCGCTGGTGTCCTGGATCGCCAGCACATGACGCCCGCCGACCACGGTCGCCGTCTGCCTGCTCCAGCCTTCAATCAGTTGATCGGTGGTGACCTGCGGATTGTTCACGAACCGCCAGTACGCCATGTACGCGGCCCAGTCTCCCCGCGCCATCTGGCGCAAGCAGACGCTGCGCGTACAAAGCATAGCCCGCACAAGCGTCGCCCCCTTTTATCGAGGCGAACGTCGCCAAACTCGCCCAGTGACAAATCCGGCTCTCGCTGCATCTACGACGCTCCTTCGAATCAAAGCGTCAGAAACAGAATCATACAAGCCGCAAAGACGGCACAACATCATGACACCCGAGTCAATTTGCCGCGCAAGATGTGTAGAAACCCTAGCGCGTTCGCAGGGACGACGATGGAATTTTGATTCCCGCAGAATTTTTCGTGTCCTGAAATGCGGGATATTCGCCCTGTGCGATGCAGGGCAACCTTTCTGCAATGCCGGCTTGACAGGCTGCCGGCCCATAGCCGATTTACACAGATCCGTGTAATCAAGTCCGATGTGACGGCAGGTTGGCGGTCAGCCGCGATCCAATGGGAGAACAAACAACAATGCCCCTGCTGCAGATCCTCCGTCCCACGCTGCCCATCCTGATCGGCGCCTCGCATCATGCTGACCCTGAGCATGGGCCTGCGGCAGAGCGCTCGGCATCTTCCTGCAGCCGCTGACGCAGGACATCAAGATCTCGGTGTCCGATTTCACCCTGGCGCTCGCGATGCAAAACCTCGCCTGGGGATTCCTGCAGCCGCTGGCCGGCGCCATGACGGTTCGCTACGGCTTTCGCCCGATCATGATGGTCGGCTCGCTGTTCTACATCGTCGGCCTCACGCTGCTGGCCAGCGCGCAGGGCATGCTGAGCGTCATGATCGGCGGCGGCGTGCTGATCGGCACGTCGCTGGCATGCACCGCCGCGGCGATCGCGATGTCGGTGGCCGCGCGCTCGGTGCCGGCGGCGGTGCGCAGCACGGTGATGGGCATCGTCTCGGCGGCGGGGTCGCTCGGCGCGCTTGCTGTCGGCGCCGATCGGGCAGCTGCTGAACGAGGGCTATGGCTGGCGCACCGGCATGGTGGGTTTTGTCATTTTCGTCGCTGCTGATGCTGCCGGCGGCCTGGTACGCCGGGCGGGTCGACAAGGTGCCGCTGCCGCCGAGCGCGCCCGACGATATCGCCGACACCTCGGCCGCCGTCGCGGTGAAGGTCGCGTTCGGCAATGCGTCATTCGTGGTGATGACGCTGGCGTATTTCGTCTGCGGCATGCAGCTGGTATTTCTCACCACGCATCTGCCGTCCTATCTGGCGATCTGCGGCATGGACCCGATGCTGAGCGCGCAGACGCTGGGCATGATCGGCGGCTTCAACGTGCTGGGCAGCCTGTTCTTCGGCTGGGCCGGCGGCCGCTGGAACAAGCTGGCGCTGCTGGGCGGCATCTACATCGCGCGTTCGCTGATTCTGGCCTGGTACTTCATGCTGCCGCCGTCGCCGGCGAGCGACGCTGCTGTTCGGCGCGCTCATGGGCTTCCTGTGGATGGGCGTGGGACCGCTGGTGGCCGGCGCCGTCGCCGAAATGTTCGGGCTGCAATGGCAGGCCATGATCCAGGGCCTGGCCTTCATGAGCCACCAGCTCGGCAGTTTCCTCGGCGCCTATGGCGGCGGGCTGCTGTACGACTTGCTCGGCTCCTACACCATGGCGTGGCGGATCGGCGTCGCGCTGGGGCTGGCCGGCGGCATCATCCAGGTGGCGTTCGCGCTGATCCGGCCGAGCGCGCCGCCGATGCTAAAGACGGCGTAGGGCCACAGACCGTCGTCCTCCGCGAAACGTGTGGGTTTGCGGTCTCTCGCTTCCGCGACGCGGACCTCATCCTGAGGAGCGGCGCTCTTGCGCGGCGTCTCGAAGGATGGCAGCGACGCGAGCGCTCATCCATCCTTCGAGACGCGCGCAAGGCCTCCTCAGCATGAGGACGAAGCACGCTCTTCACAAATAAAAAACGGGGCCGTAAGGCCCCGCTCGAAGTCAGTAGCGTCCCGCGATTTTTACTTGATCTTGGATTTGCGGAATTCGACGTGCTTGCGCGCGACCGGGTCGTACTTCTTCTTGACCAGCTTGTCGGTCATGGTGCGCGAATTCTTCTTGGCGACGTAGTAGAAGCCGGTGTCCGCCGAGGAAACGAGCTTGACCTTGATGGTGACCGCTTTGGCCATGTTCAGAACCTTTGATGTCGGGAATCGGGAAGCTGGCCAAACGGCCCGCATTTGCCGCGCAACCTAGCCTCGACAGCTCAAAGTCAAGGTTTTTGCGACCAAAAACCCTCGCAAAACCAGCGATTAACCCGCAAAGAACCGGTTTTTCGGCCGCGGCAGGCCCAAATTCTCCCGCAGCGTCTTCCCCTCATATTCCCGCCGAAAAATTTCCCGCTTCTGCAGTTCCGGAACCACCTTGTCGACGAAGTCGTCGAGCCCGGCGGGCAGGAACGGGAACATGATGTTGAAGCCGTCGCAGCCCTCGGTCGTGAGCCATTGCTCCATCTGGTCGGCGATGGTTTCGGGCGTGCCGACAAAGGACAGCCCGCCATAGCCGCCGACGCGCTGCGCCAGCTGCCGCACCGTGAGCTTGTCGCGCGCGGCGAGGTCGACCAGCCGCTGGCGGCCGCTCTTTGAGGCATTGGTTTCGGGGATTTCGGGCAACTGGCCATCGGGGTCGAAGCCGGAGGCATCGGTGCCGAGCTGCACCGAGAGCGAGGCGATGGCGCTGTCGTAATGCACGCGGCTGTCGAGCAGCGCGCGCTTCTCTTTTGCCTCCTCGACGCTGTCGCCGACCACGACGAATGCGCCCGGCAGGATTTTCAGGTTGTTGCGATCGCGGCCGAGCCTGTCCATGCGGCCCTTGATGTCGGCATAGAGTTTTTGGCCGTCGGCGAGACTGCCGCCGCCGGTAAACACGGCTTCCGCCGTCTCCGCCGCCAGTTGCCGGCCGTCGTCGGAGGCGCCGGCCTGTACGATCACCGGCCAGCCCTGTACGGGACGCGCGATGTTGAGCGGGCCGCGCACGGAGAGATATTTTCCCTTGTGCCCGAGCACATGCATCTTTTCCGGATCGAAATAGAGGCCGCTGTCGACGTCGCGGACAAACGCGTCGTCGGCGAAAGAATCCCATAGGCCGGTCACCACGTCGTAAAATTCGCGGGCGCGCCTGTAGCGTTCGGCGTGCTCCATGTGATCGTCGAGCCCGAAATTCAGCGCGGCGTCCGGGTTGGAGGTGGTGACGATGTTCCAGCCCGCGCGGCCATTGCTGATGTGGTCGAGCGAGGCAAAGCGGCGGGCGACGTGATAGGGCTCATCGAATGTGGTCGAGCCGGTGGCGATCAGGCCGATATGTTCCGTCACCGCCGACAGCGCCGAGAGCAGCGTGAACGGTTCGAACGAGGTCACGGTGTGGCTGCGCTTCAGCGCGTTGACGGGCATGTTGAGCACGGCCAGATGGTCGGCCATGAAGAAGGCGTCGAACTTTCCGGCTTCCAGCTTCTGGATCAGCCGCTTGATATGGGAAAAATTGAAGTTGGCGTCCGGCCAGGCGCCGGGATAGCGCCACGCCCCGGTGTGAATAGAAACCGGCCGCATGAACGCGCCGAGCCGCAACTGACGTTTTGCCATCGCCCCATTCCGTGCTGGTTGTTGTTGGGAAAGAGATAGGGATGCCGAGCGGCAATACTATCAGAAGAAAATTGCGTTTTATTCGCCGGTAGTGGACGATTTCTTGTCGTATTCCGTCGACACGGCTAGTCCTTCACCTCTCCCATAGGGAGAGGTCGGCGCGTAGCGCCGGGTGAGGGGTCTTGCCCCATCGAGAGACCGTAACCCCTCACCCGAATTCGCCGCTTGCGCGCCGAATTCGACCTCTCCCTTCGGGAGAGGTGAAGCAAGGCCGAGCTCTCAGTGCGCTACGCCCCCAGCACGTCCTTCTGCATCTTGCCGCCGTGGAAATGATAAAACGGCACCGGGGCGTCGTGGCTGAGCGGGCCGGTGGCGAGGCGCTTTTCCAGTTCGTTGAGGACGTTCTTGGTCATGGGATGGGCGTCGGCGAGATGTCTTGAGCCGAGATCGACCCAGACCAGTTCGACCAGTTCGGCCTCGGCATGAACCACGCCCTCGACGCGGTGGGCGATTGCGGAGGCGTCCGCGGTGAAGAAGCGGGTATCGAACCGGCGGACGCGGCCGGGCGGGGTGATGGCGCGGGCGATCAGGAACAGGCCGGAGGGGTCGGGCAGCAGGCCTGCTTCGGCAAACGCCTTCCAGGCGCCTTCCATCACCGGCGTCTTGCCGTCGCTCTTGCGGCCGAGGCAGAGCCCGGTTTCCTCGCAGGCCTCGCGGATCGCGGCGATCGCCAGCGATTTTGCCCGCGACGGGGTGATCTTCGGACTGCCCTTCAAGAGATTGGTTTCCAGCTCCTTCGGAATCGGCGCCGCCACCGGCACGCGGCCGTCAGCCGTGTCGACGCGGCCGCCGGGGAAGACAAATTTGCCGGGCATGAACACCACCTTGTCGTGGCGTTTTCCCACCAGCACTTTTGGCGTAGCTGGCCGAGCGATCGACCAGGATCAGCGTGGCGGCGTCTTTCGGCCGGAAATAGGGGTGGTGGTCGGCCTCTTTTTCTTCTTTCACGGCAGCAGCTTCAGTCATTCCGTCCCCACTGTTTTTCGTTTTTACTGGCTAGCCGGGCGATATCTCGTCGGAGACATTGTCGTCAAATCCGTGCATGCGCAGCGCCCATTGGATGCCGACCACCGCGCCCTTCACCGGCTGCAGCAACACCAGCGACAGGATCAGCGTCAGCGGCAGATAGACCGCGAGTTGCAGCGACACCGGCGGCGAATAATCGGTTTCGATCCACAGGATCATGGGAACGATGACATGGCCGACGATGACGATGACGAGATAGGCCGGCAGATCGTCGGCGCGGTGCGGTGTGAAATCCAGTTGGCACACCGGGCAGTGATCGTCGACCTTCAGGAAGGCGCGAAACAGCTTGCCTTCGCCGCAGCGCGGGCAGCGGCCACGCAGACCGCGCTTGAACGCGGCCCAGAGATCGCGCTTGGCGGCAGGGGCTTGTTCCGGCGTCCAGACTATTTTGGCGTCTGCGGCTGTGGTTTCCATGGTCTATCCCTTGAAGGGCTTGCCCTTTCCAGATTTGCCCGGTTTGGCTTTTCCCTTGGCCTTGCCTGACTTGCGATCCTTCTTGCGCGCGGCGCGGCCCGGATGGGTTTTGCCTTTCGCCCGCATGGCGTCGCGCGCGCCGGGCCGCCTCGGCCCGCGCGGGGCGACGTTGCCCTCCGAAAGTAGTTCGAACCGCAATGCGCCGGCGACTGGGGCTGCTTCTACCAGACGAACGTCGACCACGTCACCCAAACGGTGCATGGCACCGCTGCGTGTGCCGACCAGCGCATGGCGGGTCTCGTCATAGTTGAAGTATTCGGTGCCGAGCGTGCGGATCGGGATCAGGCCGTCGGCGCCGGTATCCGCAGAGCTTGACGAACAGCCCGGAGCGGGTGACGCCGGAGATGCGGCCCTGAAACGTGGCGCCGATGCGGTCGGCGAGGAAATGCGCGATCAGGCGATCGGCGGTCTCGCGTTCCGCCTTCATGGCGCGGCGTTCGGTGACGGAGATTTGCGCTGCGACCTCGGCCAGGCTTTCCGGCGTCTCGGTGTCCGGCAGCGCGCCTTCGCCAAGCCCGAGCCCGCGGATCAGCGCGCGATGCACGACGAGATCGGCGTAGCGGCGGATCGGCGAGGTGAAATGCGCGTAGCGCCGGAGGTTCAGGCCAAAATGGCCGTAATTCTCGGCGGCGTATTCGGCCTGGGCCTGGCTGCGCAACACCACTTCGTTTACCAGCGGTTCGGAATCGTGACCCCTGACCTGCGCCAGTACGCGGTTGAACAGCGCCGGGCGCAACGCGCCGCTCTTGGCGAACGGCAAATCCAGGGTTTTCAGAAATTCCTGCAGATTGTGAACCTTCTCCAGCGAGGGTTCATCGTGCACCCGGTAGATAAGCGGCAGCGCCTTTTTTTCCAGCATTTCGGCTGCGGCGACATTGGCGAGGATCATGAATTCCTCGATCAGCTTGTGGGCGTCGAGCCGCTCCGGCACGATCACGCGATCCACCGTGCCGTCCGGCTTCAGGAGAATCTTGCGTTCGGGAATGTCGAGGTCGAGCGGATCGCGCTCGTCGCGCGCCTTCTTGACGGTGGCGTAGGCGTCGTACAGCGGTTTCAGGATTGGATCGAGCAGGGGACCCGTGGTGTCGTCGGGCCGGCCGTCGATCGCCGCCTGCGCCTGCGCGTAATTCAGTTTCGCCGCCGAGCGCATCAGGATGCGATGAAAACTGTGCGAGCGCTTGCGGCCGTCGGCGCCGATCACCATGCGAACGGCGAGCGCGCCGCGCGGTTCGTCCCGGCACCAGCGAGCACAGATCGTTGGAGATCCGTTCCGGCAGCATCGGCACCACGCGATCGGGAAAATACACCGAATTGCCGCGGGTCAGCGCGTCGCGGTCGAGCGCCGAGCCCGGCCGCACATAGAAGGCGACGTCGGCGATCGCAACAGTGACGATATAGCCGCCCTTGTTGTTTGGATCCGGATCGGGTTCGGCATGAACCGCGTCGTCATGGTCCTTGGCGTCGGGCGGATCGATCGTCACCAGCGGCAGTTCGCGCCAGTCCTCGCGGCCCGCCAGCGTCGCCGGCTTTGCCGCCTCGGCCTCGCGCACCGCGGCAGGCGAGAAGGCCTGCGGAATTTCGTGGGAATGAATCGCGATCAGGCTGACGGCCTTTTCGCTCGACAGCGAGCCGAGCCGTTCCTTGACCTTGCCGGAGGCCAATCCAAATCCGCGCGAGCGCACCAGATCGACGCTGACGAGGTCGCCATCCTCGGCGCCACCGGTGTCGGCTTTCGCGATGTTCAACTCCCGCCCGACCTGCTTCTTGTCGACCGGGATCAACCGCCCGCCGCCGTCGGCGAGGGCGCGGAAGATGCCGAGCACGCGGGTTTTGGCGTGATCGACCACCTTGATGACGCGGCCGCGATAGACCGCGCCCTCGGCGTCGTCCAGCTTTTCGATCCGCAGCAGCGCGCGGTCGCCGACGCCGGCTGAGGTGCCCGGCTGCGCGCGGCGGGGGACATGGATGCGGATCTTTGGCGGCTCGCCGCTTTCGACCTCGTCCCATTCGGTCGGCGTCGCCATCAACTCGCCGTCGGCGTCGCGGCCGCTGATGTCGGCCATCACGGTCGCGGGCAACGAAGCGGGCTCGCGGATCTTCTTGCCGCGCTTTTCGATCGCGCCCTCGTCGGCGAGCTCGCGCAAAATGCGCTTCAGCTCGGCGCGGTCGGCGTTCTTGAGGCCGAATTCGCGCGCGATCTCGCGGGTGCCGGTTTCGCCGGGATGCGCGCGGACGAAGGCGACGATGGCGTCCCGGTCAGGAAAACCCCTGTCGCGCTGCTTCGCCACTTACCCGCGGGCCTTGCCGGCACTCTTTTTCGCCGGCGCCTTGGCCGCAGGCGCGGGTTTTGCCGGCGAGGTTTTGGCTGACGCCGTCACCGGCGCGCGGGCCTTCGCAACAGACTTCTTCGCCGCGGCTTTCTTGGCGGGTTTTGGGGTTGCCGCAGCCGCATCGACCTTGGGTTTCGCAGCAGCCTTTTTCACCGGGGCCTTCTTGGCACCGCGCTTGGGCTTGCCGCCGCCCTTGGCGGCGCGTTCGTCGATCAGCGCGATGGCCTCTTCCAGCGTGATCGTGTCCTGGGTCTTGTCGCTCGGGATCGTGGCATTGACGCCGCCCGAGGTGACATAGGCGCCGTAGCGGCCGCTCTTGACCGCGACCGCGCCGAGCGTGGGGTGATCGCCCAGCGCCTTGCCGGGATCGGCGCCGAAGCGCCGGCCGCCCGGACCCTTCAGGATCTTTTCCGCGATCAGCGTCACCGCGCGGTTGAGGCCGATATCGAAAACCTCGTCGCCGGCCTCGAGGCTGGCATAGGTCTTTTCGTGCTTCACGAACGGACCGAAGCGGCCGAGGCCGGCGGTGATCGGCTCGCCGGTCTCCGGATGCCTGCCGATCACGCGCGGCAGCGACAGCAGCTTCAAGGCGATATCGAGTTCGATATCGCTGGGCGATGTGTTCTTCGGAATCCCGGCGCGCTTCGGCTTCTCGCCTTCGGCGTAATCCTTGGGCTCGCCGAGCTGGATGTAGGGGCCGAACCGACCGGCCTTCACCACGACGTCGCGGTCGGTCTCGGGATCCTTGCCGAGCAGGCGGTCGGCGCTGGCCTCGGAATCGGCGGCGAGCGGGCGGGTGTAGCGGCATTCCGGATAATTGGTGCAGCCGACGAAGGCGCCGAATTTGCCGGCCTTGAGGTTGAGCTTGCCGGTGCCGCAGGTCGGGCACTGCCTGATATCGCCTCCATCGGCGCGCGCCGGATAGATGTGCGGGCCCAGCATGTCGTCGAGCGTATCCAGCACCTGCGTGACTCGCAAATCCTTGATCTCGTTGACGGCGCCGATGAAGCCAACCCAAAAATCCTTCAACACCTCCTGCCAGGAGATTTCGTTGTTGGAAATGCGGTCGAGCTGCTCTTCCAATGCAGCCGTAAAATCATACTCGACATATTTGGCAAAGAAGTTTTCCAGGAACGCGACCACGACGCGGCCCTTGTCCTCGCCATGCAGCCGCTTCTTCTCCAGCTTGACGTAGCCGCGGTCCTTCAAGACCTGCAGGATCGAGGCATAGGTCGAGGGCCGGCCGATTCCGAGTTCTTCCATCCGTTTAACCAGCGAGGCCTCGGAGAAGCGCGGCGGCGGCTCGGTAAAGTGCTGGGTGACGGCGAGATCCTGCCGCTTCAGCGCTTCGCCCTCGCTCATGGCCGGCAGGCGGCGCGAATCCTCGTCGTCGCCGTCGTCGTCCTTGCCTTCCTGGTACAGCGCCAGAAAGCCGTCGAACTTCATCACCTGGCCGGTGGCGCGCAGTTCCAGCACGCGGGAGCCGGCCTTGGCCGCGATATCGACGGTGGTGCGTTCCAGTTCGGCCAATTCCATCTGGCTGGCGATGGTGCGGGTCCAGATCAATTCATAAAGCCTGGCCTGATCGGTATCGAGACGGCGGCGCATTTCGGCCGGTCGGCGCGACAGATCGGTCGGGCGGATGGCTTCATGCGCTTCCTGCGCGTTCTTGGCCTTGGTCTGGTATTGCCGCGGGGCTTCGGGGACGTAGGCGTTGCCGTAATCCTCGCCGATCACCTTGCGCGCCTGGGTAATCGCGGACGGGTCAATCTGGACGCCGTCGGTACGCATATAGGTGATGAGACCGGTGGTCTCGCCGCCGATGTCGATGCCCTCATAGAGCCGCTGCGCGATCCGCATCGTATGCGCCGGGGCAAAGCCCATCTTGCGGCTGGCTTCCTGTTGCAGCGTCGAGGTGGTGAAGGGGGCGTTCGGATTGCGCCGCGCCGGCTTTGCTTCCACCGTGGAGACGCTGAAATTGGCTGACTCAATCGCCTTCTTCATCTCCTCGGCTTCGGCGCCGGTGCCGATATCGAGGCGCTGGATCTTCTTGCCGTCGGCGCCGATCAGCCGCGCCTCGAACGCATCGCCGCGCGGCGTGGTCAGGGTCGCCACCAGTGACCAGTATTCCCTGGGAACGAACTTTTCGATTTCGAGTTCGCGGTCGCAGACCAGCCGCAGCGCCACCGACTGCACCCGCCCCGCCGAGCGCGCGCCCGGCAGCTTTCGCCACAGCACCGGCGAGAGGGTAAAACCGACCAGATAGTCCAACGCGCGGCGCGCCATATAGGCGTCGACCAGCGCGCCGTCGATCTGGCGCGGATGCTTCATCGCGTCGGTCACCGCCTGCTTGGTGATGGCGTTGAACACCACGCGCTCGATCTTGTGGTCTTTTAGCGCGCGCTTCTCCTTCAGCACTTCCAGCACATGCCAGGAGATTGCCTCGCCCTCACGATCGGGGTCGGTCGCCAGAATCAGCCGGTCGGCGCCCTTCAGCGCCTTGGCGATATCGTTGAGCCGGCCGGCTGCCTTGGGGTCGATTTCCCAGATCATCTGGAAATTGGCGTCCGGATCGACCGATCCGTTCTTGGCCGGCAGGTCCCGGACATGGCCGAAAGAGGCCAGAACCTCGTAGGAGGCGCCCAGATATTTGTTGATCGTCTTGGCTTTCGCCGGCGACTCGACGATGACGATATTCATGTTATTCCAATGGCTTACGGGAAAAACTAAAGGCCGGTTCCGCGAAACTTCGCGTCGGCCGTTTCGTTCCGAACATGGGTGGTGAGGACGCCGGTGTCAAATCGACAGATGTTGATGGCGGTTGAAACCGACCCTCAAAACTATCCTGTGGGTTGCAAAATACGCCCTGTAGTTGCGCTCCAGGAGAGGTTATCCTTGTGCAATACGGAGTTTGGATTTGGCTTTTCGACCAATTGGATCTGGCTTTTTTGACCAAGACAGGGCGCAGGCGGACCGGCCCAGCTCGGGGTACGGGTGGATCGCCATCGGTTGATCAGCCAGGCGATGGCGGACCGGATGAAGCCGCGGGCTTCATCGCCGAGACGCTCGCCGACCTCGGCCGGCTGGCGCGCCGCCACCGGCTCGGCATGCTCACCCATTTGATCGAAATGGCGCAACTGGAAGCCGAGGAGCGGGTGCGGCTGCGCAGCAAGCGCAAGCTGTCGTGAAGGCGCGGGGCGGCCGGCACGTTACAGCTCTCTCAACGTCATTGCGTGGAGCCCTTGCGACGAAGCAATCCATTCCTCTGTTGCGCGATGGATTGCTTCGCTGCGCTCGCAATGACGTGGAGAGGGGGCGGGTAACGATCTGCATTAGATTATCGACACCAGCCCGCCGCCGTGGCGCTCCAGGCGGCCGGCGAGTTCGAGTTCCAGCAGCACCGCGCGGACCACGGCCGGCGAGGCGTCGGCCATCCGGATCAGGTCGTCGAGCAGCACCGGGCTCGGCCCGAGCAAGGCGACGATGCGGGCGCGGTCACTTGCTTCCGGCTCGACATCCAGCGGTTCGTCGTCCGGCTCGCGCAAGGCCAGCGGCCGGGCCATGATCGGCTCGACCGCGCCGATGACGTCGGAGGCTTCCGTCACCAGCGTGGCGCCCTGTTTTATCAGGTCATTGGTGCCGGCGGCGCGCGGATCGAGCGGCGAGCCGGGGACCGCAAACACCTCGCGGCCCTGTTCTGCGGCGATCCGTGCCGTGATCAGCGATCCCGAGCGATGCGCGGCCTCGACCACCACGACGCCGAGTGCTGCGCCCGAGATCAGCCGGTTGCGCCGGGGAAAATCGCGGGCGCGCGGCACGTGTCCGAGCGGCATTTCGGAAATCGCCGCACCGCCGGATACGATGATGTCAGCCAGCAGGTCCTCATGCTCGGGCGGATAGATTTTGTCGTGCCCGCCGGCCAGCACGGCCACGGTGCCGCCGGCAATGCTGGCGCGATGCGCCGCCTGGTCGATGCCGCGCGCCAACCCCGACACGATGACAAAACCGGCATCGGCGAGATCGCGCGCCAGCGAGCCGGCAAATTTCAGCCCGGCGCCGGAGGCGTTGCGCGAACCGACCACCGCGATCATCGGCCGCGTCAGCGTGGCCTCGGCGCCGCGCACGCCGAGCAACGGCGGCGCGTCGTCGAGCGTGGCAAGCCGCGGCGGATAGCCGGCCTCCTCCGGCGCGAGCAGGCTGACACCGATCCTTCTGCTGGCAGCGAGTTCGGCGCGGGCATCGTCCTCATTGCAGATCCGTCCGGGACGATCGGCGCCGCCGCGCAGCGCGAGGTCGGGCAGCCGCTCCAGCGCGGCGCGGGCGCTGCCGAAATGGCGGATCAGGGAGTGAAAGGTGCGGGGTCCGACATTGTCACTGCGGATCAGCCGCAAGCGGTCGATCCGCTCGGCGTCGGTGAGTTTTGTGGTGGCTGGTGCGCGCGTGTCCATGCTGGCTCCCCGAGCGACAGCATGGATCAACTGGAGGGTGCGGGCAACGGGATTTGCTCTTGCAGCCCGGAGGGTGTGGCATGACCGATGCGCAGGCCACGGTGATGCGCCACCTGATCGCGGCCGGCCACGGCTATCTGTGCAGCGACGATTATCGCAACGTGGTCGAAACGCTGAAGGCGTGGGGTGTGCTGCGGTCAGGGATCAGCGCGCAATGAACCTGGCGATTTTGCTGTTGGGCTATCGCGGCCTGGTGCAGCCGCAGGGCCTTCTGATCTAGTGTGATCGGCCGCCTTCGCACCGCAGTTTTCGAAGATTTTCGGCCAGCACCGACGCCAGTTGTTCGGAATACCCCTTTGTCGCCGCCTGCACGGCAGGGGACGAAGCGGCGGCATTCGAAGCACACGCCTGCCTCAAATGATCCAGAAGCGCCGCAGACCTTGAACAATCAGTGTCGTTCTTTGCTTTCAAAAGGTACAAGCCAAGCGACATCATCGCGAAAGTTTCAAGCACGATAAGGCGTGCATTGGCTTCGTCTGCGTCCACGGTGATTCCCCTGCGTGTCCGCCAGTATTTGACAAATCTAGGTTACGCGAAGCTGGCGTCCGCGTGGCCGCTGGATCGGATCATCGGACGGCCGCTGCCAGGACGAAAAGACGTTGTAAGATCAATGGTGTTTCCCGGATGGAGCCAACGGGTCGGCGCGAAGCGCCGCCCGATGACAGGCTCCGCGTAATCCGGGAACGAACTTCATGTCAGCCCCCGGATTGCGCTGCGCTCCATCGGGCTACGGCACCGAGAGATGCTTGCTACACCCCGGCTCCCTTCGTAAAAGCAATCGCGTCGCTAAAGGAACATTTCCCATGATCTCGCTCGCCGACCTCCAGCGCCGCATCGATGCCGGCGAGCTATCCGCCGACGCTGCGATCGCCCAGTCGGTTGAGGCCACCGACGCGCACGAAAAAACCATCGGCGCCTTCGTCTGCCGCGCCGATGCGCCGCGCGCACAAAACGCCGGGCCGCTGCGCGGCATCGCCGTCGGCATCAAGGACATCATCGACACCGCGGATTTTCCGACCGAAATGGGCTCGAACATCTACCGGGGGTTTCGGCCGCGCGCGGATGCACCGGTCGTCATGTTGCTGACGCAGGCTGGGGCCACCATTGCCGGAAAAACCACGACGACGGCGTTCGCGGCGAACGATCCGACCGCGACGCTCAATCCGCGCAACCATGACCACACGCCCGGCGGATCGTCGTCGGGATCGGCGGCGGCTGTGGCTGCCGGCATGATCCCGCTGGCACTGGGGACGCAGACCGGCGGCTCGGTGATCCGGCCGGCCTCGTTCTGCGGGGTCGCGGCGATAAAACCGTCGTTCCGGCTGCTGCCGACGGTCGGGGTAAAGTGTTTTTCGTGGACGCTGGATACGGTCGGATTGTTCGCCGCCGGCGTCGAGGACCTGGCGCAGGGCTTGTCGGCGATGACCGGCCGCCCCGAGCTCAAGCTGGGGGCGGCGGTCGAAACGCCGCGCATCGGCATCGTCACGCAGGATTTCGCTGGTCCGCCGGAGGCGGCGGGCGCCGAGGCGCTGCGCGTCGCCGAAAAAGCCGCCGAACGCGCCGGCGCGTCGGTGCGCACGCTGGCGATGCCCGACATCATCGCCGAAGCGTGGCAAATCCAGCCGGTGGTGCAGCAATTCGAGGCGCACCAATCGTTCGCCTGGGAGTACCGCGAGAATTACGACCAGATGCCGCCGCTGCTGCGGGGAAGGCTCGACGAAAGCAAGGGCACGACGACGGAGGCCTACGACGCGGCGCGCAGCATTGCCAACCGCGCCCGAAAGTCGTTGCGGGGTATCTTCGAGGACGTCGATGTGCTGCTGACGTTTTCCGCCCCGGGCGCAGCCCCCACGGGGCTCACGTCGACCGGCGATCCCCGCTACAACCGGCTGTGGACGCTGATGGGCGTGCCTTGCGTCAACGTCCCGGCCTATGTGGCGGAAGGCGGCTTGCCGGTCGGGGTCACGGTCATCGCGCGGTTCGGAAACGATGCAGGGGCGCTGGCGGCGGCGCGGTTCTTGGAAGCGGCGTTGAAGCGATCGTAATATCGCAGGGTGGGCAAAGGCGCCCTTGCGCCGTGCCCACCATGCCGGCGCAGGAACAAGATGGTGGGCACGGCGCGAAGTTCGCGCCTTTGCCCACCCTACAAATTCACTTCTCCCCGATCCGTCCCTCGGTGCCTGTCTGCAGCCGCTTGATGTTTTCGCGGTGCATCCAGAACAAGAGCATGGTCAGCACGGCGAACAGGGATGCCAGCGCCGGGTGGCCGAACCACCAGAGAAAAATCGGCGTGATGAAGGCTGCCACCAGCGCCGACAGCGACGAGTAGCGCGTGGTCGTGGCGGTCGCGATCCACAGCACGCAGAACACCACGGCAGCCGGCCAGAACAGGCCGATCAACACGCCGATATAGACCGCGACGCCCTTGCCGCCTTTAAAATTGAGCCAGACCGGGAAGAGGTGGCCGAGGAAGGCGCCGAGGGCTGCCAGCATGGCGGCGTTGGGGCCGCCGAAATAGCCTGCGATGACGACAGCGACCGTGCCCTTCAGCGCATCACAGATCAACGTCGCGGCGGCAAGCCCCTTGCGTCCGGTCCGCAGCACATTGGTGGCGCCGATATTGCCGGAGCCGATCGAGCGCAGGTCTTCGGTACCCGCCAGTTTTGTCAGCACCAGCCCGAACGGGATCGAGCCCAGCAGATAGCCGAGGATGAACCCGACAGGCAGCCATGCTTCAAGAGACATTGCCGGTTCTCCAGTCAGACATGCTCATACACGGTCCGGCCGCCGACGATGGTGCGCGTCACGCGGCCCGAGAAGCGGGCGTCGTCGAACGGCGTGTTCTTGCATTGCGATTTCAGGTCGGTGGGGTCGAGCACCCAGGGCGTGTCGGCATCGATCACGATGATGTCGGCGGGCGAGCCCGCGCGCAAGGTTCCGCCCGGCAGGCCCATCAGTTCGGCCGGGCGCGTCGACAGCGCCCGGATCAGGGTGACGAAATTCATCTCGCCATTGTGGATCAGCCGCAGCGCCGCGGGCAGCATGGTCTGCAGGCCGATCGCGCCGGCGGCGGCCTCCGCGAACGGCAAGCGTTTTACTTCGACGTCCTGCGGATTGTGGTCGGACATCACGACGTCGATCAATCCGGACGCGACGGCGGCGACCAGCGCGAGGCGATCCTCCTCGGTGCGCAGCGGCGGCGAAAGTTTCAAAAATGTCCGGTAGGGGCCGATGTCGTTCTCGTTCAGGGTCAAATGGTTGATCGAGACCGAGGCGGAGACTGCGAGCCCGGCGTCGCGCGCCCGCTGCAAGATTTCCAGCGACTCGATGCAACTCAATGACGCCGCGTGGTAGCGCCCGCCGGTCAGCGCCACGAGGCGCATGTCGCGCTCCAGCATCACGGCTTCCGCCGCATTGGGGATGCCGACCAGCCCGAGCCGGGTGGCAAACTCGCCCTCGTTCATGACGCCTTCGCCGACCAGGTTCGGATCTTCGGTGTGGTGCACGATCAGCGCATCGAAATCCCGGGCGTAGGTCAGCGCGCGGCGCATCACCTGCGCGTTGGTGACGCTGCGGTCGCCATCGGTGAAGGCCACCGCACCGGCGGCCTTCAACAGCCCGATCTCGGTCATTTCCTCGCCGCGCATGCCCTTTGTCAGCGCCGCCATCGGATGGATGTTGACGATCGCGGTGTCGCGGGCGCGGCGCAGCACAAAATCCACCGTGGCGGAATTGTCGATCACGGGGGAGGTGTCGGGCTGGCAGATGATGCTGGTGATGCCGCCGGACGCGGCGGCCTGGCTGGCGGAAGCAAAGGTTTCGCGGTGGCTGGCGCCGGGCTCGCCGACGAAGGCGCGCATGTCGATCAGCCCTGGGGCGATGATCTTGCCGGCGCAGTTGATGATGTCGGTGCCCTCGGGCACGCCGGCAGCACCGATGCCGCGCCTGCTATCGCGGATCACGCCGTCGGCGATCAGCACGTCGCCGGGGCCGTCGAAATCGCGCGACGGATCGATCAGGCGGGCGTTGGCGAGCAGGATCGGGCGGCGGTCGGTCAGCATTTTGTCACGCGTTCGGCAGGTTGCGGGCCAGTGCTTCCAGCACCGCCATCCGCACCGCCACTCCCATTTCGACTTGCTCCCGGATCAGCGATTGCGCGCCGTCGGCCACGATTGAGTCGATCTCGACGCCACGGTTCATCGGTCCCGGATGCATCACCAGCGCGTCGGGTTTTGCGTAGGCCAGTTTCTTCTGGTCGAGCCCAAAGTAATGAAAATATTCGCCGGAGGAGGGCACGAAGGAGCCGTTCATCCGCTCGCGCTGCAGCCGCAGCATCATCACGATGTCGGCGCCATTAAGACCCTCGCGCATGTCGCGGGCGACTTCGACGCCCATCCGCTCGATGCCGCGCGGCAGCAGCGTGGAGGGCGCGACCACGCGGACGCGGGCGCCCATGGTGTTGAGCAGCAGGATATTGGAGCGGGCGACGCGGGAATGCATGACGTCGCCGCAGATCGCGATCACCAGGCCCTCGAGCCGGCCCTTGTTGCGGCGGATGGTCAGCGCGTCGAGCAGCGCTTGCGTGGGATGCTCATGGGAGCCATCGCCGGCATTGACGACGGAGCCGTCGACCTTGCGCGCCAGGAGTTCCACCGCGCCGGAGGCGTGGTGCCGCACCACCAGGATATCCGGGTGCATTGCATTCAGCGTCACCGCGGTGTCCATCAGCGTTTCGCCCTTGCGGATCGAGGACGAGGTCACTGACATGTTCATAACGTCGGCGCCGAGCCGTTTTCCCGCCAGTTCGAACGAGGATTGGGTGCGGGTCGAGGCCTCGAAGAACAGGTTGACCTGGGTGCGGCCGCGCAAGCTGGTGCGCTTCTTGTCGACCTGCCGGTTGAGCTCGACATATTCCTCGGAAAGGTCGAGCAGGCCGGTAATATCGGCAGCGGAAAGGCCCTCGATGCCCAGCAGATGCCGGTGACCGAGAACAAACGTCGATTTCGATGCAGGGGTCATTAAAACGAGAGCTATAGGCAGGGTTGGCGCGCGGGGCAAGCGAGAATAGGGGGTGTGGGAGTTTTCCCCCGGTCTGTCCCGATCCCGTCATGCCCGGGCTTGACCTGGCTTGACCCGGGCATCCACGACTTGCTTTGCAATTTACGCAATTCATCACGAAAAAGACGTGGATGGCCGGAACAAGTCCGGCCATGACGACGGGAGATCCGGGTTCTCGTGAAAACAATCGTGATTGCACTGGCTGTCGCAGCCTCAGTCTCGCAGGCCGGCGCCCAGGCCTTGCCCGGCGGATTCGTGTTCCTGCGCGACGTCGATCCGACCATCCTGCAGGACATCCGCTACGCCGGCGCGAACAATTTCGTCGGCCGGAAGCTTTCGGGCTACGACGCCGCCGAATGCGTGGTGAAGCGGAACGTGGCGCTGGCGCTCAAAAGCATCCAGCAGGAACTCAGCGTACGAAAATTGTCGCTAAAAATGCTGGATTGCTACCGGCCGGCGCGGGCCTCGCGCGACATGGTGGTGTGGGCGCAGAACGGCAAGGAGACCCCGGCCGAACGGCGCTACAACCCGTCGTTTCGCAAGGCCGACCTGTTCCGGCTCGGCTATATCGCCGAACATTCCGGACATTCCACCGGCGCAGCACTGGATCTGACCCTGGTCGAGCTCGCGGCCGACAATTCGGCCGCGTTCGATCCGGCCAAAACCTACGCCGACTGCACCGCGCCTGCGGCAGCGCGCGCGCCGGAAGGCAGCGTCGATATGGGCACCGGCTATGACTGTTCCGACCTCAAGGCGCACACCGCGGCGCGGAGTATCACGGCGGAGCAGCGGAAATGGCGGACCATGCTGGTGGCCGCGATGGCGAAGCAGGGGTTTGTCAATTACGCGAAGGAGTGGTGGCACTTTTCGCTGCCGGGCGCGGGCGGGCAGGCGTATGATTTTCCGATCAGGCGGGGGGCGAGATAGCCGTTGGTGCAAAGTTCGTCATTGCGAGCGCAGCGAAGCAATCCATCGTGCCGCAAAAAGAAAGAATGGATTGCTTCGCTGCGCTCGCAATGACGGCCTACTCAGGTGGGCTCGTTCCGGCATAGAATAACTTTCGAGATCCTAGGAACGACCTATGACCCAGCCCTCCTTCGCCACCCACGAAGTCTTCAACCAGTCGCCGCCGTTCGAGGACGTCGATCTCTTCACGCTCGACCGGCCGCTGGCTGACGCCGTCGCCGCCAATGGCGGCGCAGCGGCGCGAACAGGAACTATCCGAATTCGGAAAGCACTGGGGCTCGGCCGCGATGGCGGAGCGGGGGCGGGTCGCCAACGAGAACACGCCAAAACTGCGGACCTTCGACTCCCGCGGCAACCGCCGCGACGAGGTCGAGTTTCATCCGGCCTATCACGAGCTGATGGCGCGCAGTGCGCATGCCGGCGTGCATAATTCGACCTGGGACGCGCAGGGCAGGCCGGCCGGCGGCGCGTCGGAAGTGGTGCGCGCGGCAAAATTCTACATGGCGGCGCAGGTCGAGACCGGGCATCTCTGCCCGATCACCATGACGCGCGCCTCGGTGGCGGCGCTGGCGGCGCAGCCGGACCTGCTGGCGAAGACCATGCCTGTCATCGGCACGCGCGCCTACGATCCGGCGTTTGCGCCGTGGCGGACAAAGCGCGGCATGACGCTCGGCATGGGCATGACGGAAAAACAGGGCGGCACCGACGTGCGCTCCAACATGACGCGCGCGGAGCGCGACGGCGATGCCTACCGCATCATCGGGCCATAAATGGTTCATGTCGGCGCCGATGTGCGACGCGTTTCTGGTGCTGGCGCAGGCCGAGGAGGGCCTGACCTGCTTCTTCATGCCGCGCTTTCGCGCCCGACGGATCGGTCAATGCGATCCAGTTCCAGCGGCTGAAGGACAAGCTCGGCAACCGCTCCAACGCCTCGTCCGAAGTCGAATTCTCGCGGCGCCTATGCCGAGCGGGTCGGCGACGAGGGCAAGGGCATCCGCACCATCATCCAGATGGTGCAGCTGACCCGGCAGGATTGCGCGATTGCCTCCGCCGGCCTGATGCGCTCGGGCCTCGCGCATGCGCTGCATCACGCGCGGCATCGCAGCGTGTTCCAGAAACATCTCGCCGACCAGCCGCTGATGCAGGCGGTGCTGTCCGACATGGCGGTGCATGTCGAGGCCTCGATCGCGCTGGTGATGCGGCTGTGCCGCGCGTTCGACCGCGCGCCGCATGACGCCGGTGAGGCGGCCTATATGCGGCTGCTGACGCCGGCCGATCAAATACTGGGTCTGCAAGAGCGCGCCCGGATTTTTGTATGAGGCGATGGAGTGCCTCGGCGGCAACGGCTATGTCGAGGAAGGCATTTTGGCGCGGCATTATCGGGAGTCGCCGGTCAATGCGATCTGGGAAGGTTCGGGGAACGTGATGTGCCTCGACGTGCTGCGCGCGCTGTCGCGCGAAGCCGAGGCGGCGGCAGCGGTGTTGCAGGGGCTTGCCGGGGAGACACAGGGGCTGTCCGGCGCAGGCGACGCGGTGGCGTTCATCGCAAAAGCGTTCCGCCGGCCGGACGGCGAGCGGGTGGCGCGGCTGGCGGTCGAAAAACTGGCGCTGCTGGCGGCGGCCGCGGCGCTCAACCAGGTGTCGCCAAAGCATGCCGAATTGTTCGCGGCGACGCGGCTGGCCGGCAACCATGCCGGCATGTACGGCGCGGTCGAGCTTGCGACGGACGATATCAGGGGATTGCTGGAGCGGGCGCTGCCCTAATTTTTGCGACGTCATGGCCGGGCGTCGGCCCGGCCATCCACGTCTTCTTAACTTCGTCGGCCGAAGAAAGGCGTGGATGGCCGGGACATCTAAGGCGAAGACGCGCTTCGCGCTGTTGCCCGGCCATGACGATGAGAAGACAGTTGATGGATTCCCTCAACCCCGCCGATCCTCCCGTCGCGGTAACGTCAACCCCGCGCCCGCCGCGCATCTGGAAGTTCTGGGGCACCAGCCTGTGGGGCCTGCTCGTCTTCGCCGCGATGTTTGCCGGGCAATTCCTGCTGGTGGCGGCCTTCTTTGTCGCCAGGGGACCGCCCTTCGACCTCGAGTCGCTCAAGACCGTCGCCAGCAGCGGGACGGTGATTTCCCTTTCGGTCATGATGGGATTGCCGGCGGTGCTGGCGGCGCTGTGGCTGGCGACGCGGCTATCGGGCACGCCGTTCGCCGACTATCTGGCGCTGCGTCCGATGTCGTGGCGCAATCTGTTGACAGGCGTGGGTGGCCTGATCGTCCTGATCGCGGCGTGGGACCTGTTGGGGCGCGTGCTTGGGCGCGATGTCGACGCCGGGCTTCATGCTGGACGTGCTGAGATCGGCGCAGGCGGACGGCGCGGTGTGGCTGCTGGTGATCGCATTCTCGGTGGCGGCGCCCGTCACCGAGGAATTCTTGGCCCGCGGCTTTCTCTATCGCGGATGGTCCGAATCGCTGCTGAGGCCGGCCGGCGCCATTGTCCTGTCATCGCTGGTGTGGACAGCCATGCACGCCCAGTATTACGACGCCTTCCTGTTTTGCGAGGTGATGTCGATCGGATGCCTGCTCGGTTACATGCGCTATCGCAGCAACTCGACCTGGCTGACGATCATCATGCACGGCATCAACAATCTTGCGGCAACCGTGCAGAGCATCTGGCTGGCGGGGGGCTGAAGCAAGGACCCTTCACCTCTCCCTTCGGGAGAGGTCGGCGCGAAGCGCCGGGTGAGGGGTTACGCGCCACCTGTTGACTGTAACCCCTCACCCGAATTGCTTCGCAATTCGACCTCTCCCTACGGGAGAGGTGAAGGGGAGGCCACCAGCGCGATCGCAACCGGCATCGTCACCGCCGCCAGAATCGTCTGCAGGGTGATGATCTGCGCCAGCAGCGGCGCGTCGCCGCCCATCTGGCGGGCCAGCACATAGGCGCTGGACGACGCAGGCACCGCCGAGCAGGCGGCGACGATGGCGAGGTTGGAGCCGGACAAGCCGAACCACAGCGCAAGGCCAATCGCGAGCACGGGCATCAGGATCAGCTTGAGGAAGACCGCGACGAAGGCGGCAAGGCTCGGGCGGAACATGCCCTTGAGCTGCAGGCCGGCGCCGGTGACGAGCAAGCCGATCCCTAGCGAGGAGCGGCCGAGCGCGTCGGCGACCTCATGCCAGATCCGCGGCAGCGGCAGATGCGCGACATTGACCGCAAGCCCGATGGCGCAGGCCCAGATCAGGGGATTGCGCACCACGGTCATCGCAACAGCCCGAACCGATTGTTTTTCGGGCGAGGCGTAATGCGCCAGCACCGATACGCTGAAGACATTGACCAGCGGGATGATCGCGACCATCGCGACCGAGGCCAGCGCCAGCCCGGCGTCGCCGAAAAGATTGCTCGACACCGCCAGCGCCACATAGGTCTGCCAGCGGATCGCGCCCTGGAAGATCGAGGTGAAGGCCGGACCATCGACGGCGGCGCTGGCGAGCAGGGGCCGCAGCGCCAGGCACAGCAGCGACATCGCCAGCGCCGAGAGCAGCAGCGCGCCGCCGACGCCGGCGACCGGCACGCCGCCGAGATCGGCTTGCACCAGGGTCTGGATCAGCAGGGTCGGAAACAGCACGTAATAGGTCAGCCGTTCGAGGCCGTGCCATTGCGTCTCCAGCCGCATCAGGCTGCGCTTCAAGACAAAACCGAGCACGATCAGCAGAAACACCGGCAGCAGCGCCGCCATCACCACCGCCATGATCAGCGCTTTCCGCGGGAATCGTGCAGCGTCATCAGGCGGTCGAGCGCGCCCTGCAGGATGTAGATCGCGGCATGTTCGTCGATCACCTCCTTGCGCCGGGCCCGGCTCATGTCGGTCCCGATCAGCTCGCGCTCCACCGCTGATGTGGAGAGCCGCTCGTCCCACAGCCCGATCGCAAGCTCGGTCAGCCTGGAAAAGTTCCGCGCGAAGGCGCGGGTCGACTGCGCGCGCGGTCCTTCGCTGGAGTCCATGTTGACGGGCAGGCCGAGCACGAAGCCGGCAGCGTTACGCTCGGCGGCGATCGCGATCAGGCGCGCCGCGTCGGCCGTAAAGGTCTTGCGCTGGATGGTCCCGACCCCGGTGGCGAGCCTGCGGTCGGGATCGGACACCGCGACGCCGATGGTCTTGGTTCCCAGATCGAGTCCGACCAGCGCGCCGCGTTCAGGCCAGTGTGCGACGGCTTCGATCAGGGGAGGATGAGAGCGGGCATGGGTTGGCAATAACATGCGGCGTAGCTGGCATGCAAAGGGCTGGCTTCACCTCCTCACATGGGAGCAGAAGCCGGATTGCGCAGCAATACGAGCTATGCCTCTGCTGCTCGCTAGTCGTCGAGCTTTTCGAAGGTGATGACACCTGTCCTGGGATCGGCATGAAACTCCATCTTTTGCCCGTTCTTGATGCCTTCACCTTCCCAGCGGCCATCGTCGGCTTCAAGTTCGCTGACTTGCGTATAGCCTGACCTGAGCGCCTGCTCGATCACCTGCTGCGCGGGCATCCAGTCCGGGCCCGGTTGATCGGCTTTTGCCTCGTTCAGGAAGAGCAGTGAAAGGACCGCGGTGGAAACAGATACCAATTTGTTCATGGCAACCTCCGTTTGACGTATTACCACCACACAGCCGGACGACCAAGGTTGCAAGTGGGGATCATTCGGTTCCTCCCCCAACCTTCGTTCATTGCTTCTTGCTTCCCGCCTTTACCGCGCTGCTGATGGTTGCCGGGTTTCCCTTTGAGACCTCGGACCAAGAATCTGGGCCGGCGTGGCGCTTTGGCCGCTGGAACGTCAGGCGGCAATGACCCCATCGGTCTTCTTCAGGCAGGACGCAAAACCCTGCAACGCGCTGTATTGCTGCGCGCTGCGGCGCTGGATGAAGAGCGTGTCGACCCGCGACTGCGCTGCGCCGAGCGGATGGATGCGGATGTTGCCGATCTGGTCGCTGCGTTCGACCACGGCGCGTGGCAGCAGCGTGATGCCCATATCCGCGGCAACGCAGCCGATCATGCCGTCGAGCGTGCCGAGTTCGAACCGCGCCGCCGAGGGCCAGCCGAATCCGGTCAGCACCTGTTCGAGCCGCTGCCGGTAGCTGCACCCGATGCGGAACACCAGCGCGGTCGGACCGGATTCCGGCGTGCCGGCGCGGAGCGCCGCGAGACTTTCCCATCGCCGCGCCGTCACCAGCACCAGTTCTTCCCGGAACGCGATCACGTCAGTTAGTTCGGAATGGTCGATCGGACCGGCGACGAAGGCGCCGTCGAGCGAGCCGTCGAGCACCGCGGCGACGAGGTCGGCGGTCGTCGCGGTCCGCAGGGTCAGTTGCACGGCGGGAAAACGCCGGTGAAACTCGGCGAGCAACGCCGGCAGGCGAACAGCGGCGGTGGTCTCCAGCGAGCCGATCGACAACGGCCCCTTCGGCTCGCCATCCTCGCGCGCCGCCAGCACCGCCTCGCGCGACAGCGCCGCCAGGCGCTGCGCATAGGGCAACAGCCGGCGGCCGGCGCCGGTCAGCGTCATGCCGCGGCTGTGCCGCTCGAACAGCTTCGTTCCGATCTCGGCCTCGAGCGCCTTCACGCGCTGGGTGATGTTGGATTGAACGGTGTTGAGTTCTTCGGCCGCGCGGGTGACGCCGCCGAGGCGCGCGACGGTCGAAAAAGTCATGAGATCCGACAATTCCATGGACCCGGCTCCGTTTCATTCTGGAGATGGCAGCGTTCTTCATAAATCATTTATCCAGAACGATAGCCGGACCTAGAATGCCTGTCCATAACAGTGCAATGGATGCCGCAGCGAAGCCACCCCTCCCGCAAGGGGAGATGGTTTCAGCGACCGACAAGAGAGAAGCAAAACCATGTGGCCGGACCGCCGACTGATCGACCTGTTCAAGACCGAATTCCCCATCGTGCAGGCGCCGATGGCCGGGATCATGGACGCCGACCTCGTGATCGCGGCGGCGCAGGGGGGAGCGCTGGGTTCGCTGCCCTGCGCGATGCTCTCGGCGGAGAAGGCGCGCGAGCAGGTCAGCATCATCCGCCAGCGCGTCTCGGCGCCGCTCAGTCTGAACTTCTTCTGCCACACGCCGGTCGAAGCGGATGCTGCGCGGGAAGCCGGCTGGAAGGCGCGGCTTGCGTCTTATTATAAAGAACTCGGACTGGATCCGGCAGCGCCGGTCAATGCCGCCAACCGCGCGCCGTTCGATGAGGCGATGTGCGCGGTGGTCGAGGAGCTGAAGCCGGAAGTGGTCAGTTTTCATTTCGGCCTGCCGGAACCCAAACTGCTGAAGCGCGTCAAGGCGGCCGGCTGCATTGTGCTGTCGTCGGCGACCATCGTGCGCGAGGCGATCTGGCTCGAGGAGAACGGCGCCGACGTCATCATCGCGCAAGGCGCGGAAGCCGGCGGCCATCGCGGCATGTTTCTGACCGAAAACATCGCCGAGCAGCCCGGCACCTTTGCGCTGGTGCCGCAGGTGGTCGATGCCGTGAAGGTGCCGGTGATCGCCGCGGGCGGCATCGCCGACGGGCGCGGCATCGCGGCGGCGTTCGCGCTGGGGGCGGCGGGCGTGCAGATCGGCAGCGCCTATCTGCGCTGTCCGGAGTCCAAGGTGATTGCAGCCGGCGCGGCTGGCGCTGGCGCAGGCACGGGACGATTCCACCGTCATCACCAATGTCATGACCGGCCGCCCGGCACGCGGGATCGCCAACCGGGTGATGCGCGAGGTCGGCCCGATTTCGCCGGATGCCCCGGCATTCCCGCATTCGGCCACCGCGCTCGGTCCCCTGAAGGCGGCGGCCGAAAAGCTCGGCAAGGTCGATTTCACCAATCTCTGGGCCGGGCAGGCGATCCGCCTCGGCGGCGAGATGCCGGCGGCCGAACTGACCCGGGCGCTGGCCGGCGCCGCCCTGGCGCGGCTGAGCCAGATGGCGGGCTGAGTTCTTCCTTCACCTCTCCCATCGGGAGAGGTCGGCGCGAAGCGCCGGGTGAGGGGTTACGCTCCCCCGATGGACCTTAACCCTCACCCGAATTGCCTCGCAATTCGACCTCTCCCGATGGGAGAGGTGAAGGCACCCTCCGTTCCAAATGGAGGGCCGCCGCTGTTGCGGCGCAAAAGCCGCCTCTGCTATACGGCGGGCTGAATTCGCAGCCTGAAGGCCTTATATATGTCCGTCGATGCCGCCACCGTCCGCCGTATCGCGCATCTCGCGCGGATCGCGGTCACCGAGGCCGAGGTTCCCCACCTGCAGGGCGAACTGAACGCGATGCTGGCGTTTGTCGAGCAGCTGTCGGAAGTCGATGTCGAAGGCGTCGAGCCGATGACCTCGGTGACCCCGATGGAGATGAAGAAGCGCACCGATGTGGTCAATGACGGCGAAATCGCCGACGACATCGTCAAGAACGCGCCGGCCACCGACGATCATTTCTTCCTGGTGCCGAAGGTCGTCGAGTAACATCCATTTATCGAGACTGGAAATCCGATGTGCCTGCTTTGCGACGATGAAAAGGCCTACCAGGCCTACATGAACTACCTCGACGCGATGGAGCGGCAGGGCAAGGCCGCCGATCCCGACAAGGCCATGGATGCCGTGCTCGACGCGCTCGAAGCCTCCGACAAGACCCGCAAACCGGACGACCCGGCCAACGACAAGACGCTGTCTCCGTTCTTCTGCAGCCCGGTTGATAAATGACCGATTTGACCTCGCTGACGCTCGCCGAGGCCCGCAAGGGCCTCGCCAGCAAAACCTTTACCTCGCTGGAACTGACCGACGCGCACCTTGCCGCGATCGAGGCCGCGCGCGCGCTCAATGCCTTCGTGATGGAAACCCCGGACAGGGCCCGCGCCATGGCGCGCGAGGTCGACGGCAAGATCGCCAGGGGCGAGGGCGGTCCGCTCGCCGGCATTCCGCTGGGGATCAAGGACCTGTTCGCGACCAAGGACGTGCGCACCACCGCGTGCTCGAAGATCCTCGGCGATTTCGTGCCGACCTATAAGTCCACCGTGACCTCGCAACTGTGGCGCGACGGCGCGGTCATGCTCGGCAAGCTCAACAATGACGAGTTCGCGATGGGCTCGTCGAACGAGACCTCGTGCTTCGGCCCGGTGGTCAATCCGTGGCGGCGCGACGGCGCCAACACCACGCTGGTGCCCGGCGGCTCCTCCGGCGGTTCGGCCTCGGCGGTGGCGGCGATGCTTTGCATGGGCGCGACCGCGACCGACACCGGCGGCTCGATCCGCCAGCCGGCGGCGTTCACCGGCACCGTCGGCATGAAGCCGACCTATGGCCGCTGTTCGCGCTGGGGCATCGTGGCGTTCGCATCCTCGCTCGACCAGGCCGGGCCGATCGCGCGCACCGTGCGCGACACCGCGATGCTGATGCGCTCGATGGCCGGGCACGATCCCAAGGACACCACCTCAGTCGACCGCGCCGTGCCGGATTACGAGGCCGCGATCGGAAAATCCGTCAAGGGCATGAAGATCGGGATACCGAAGGAGTATCGCCTCGACGGCATGCCCGCGGAAATCGAAAAGCTCTGGAGCGAGGGGGCGGCCTGGCTGAAGGCGGCCGGCGCCGAACTGGTCGACGTGTCGCTGCCGCACACCAAATACGCGCTGCCGGCCTATTACATCGTCGCGCCCGCCGAAGCCTCTTCCAATCTGGCGCGCTACGACGGCGTGCGTTACGGCTTGCGGGTACCCGGCCGCTCGATCGGCGAGCTCTACGAAAACACCCGCGCCGAGGGTTTTGGCGCCGAAGTCCGCCGCCGCGTCATGATCGGCACCTATGTGCTGTCGGCGGGCTATTACGACGCCTACTATCTGCGCGCGCAAAAAGTCCGCACCCTGATCAAGCGGGACTTTGAGGAATGCTTTGCCAAGGGCGTGCACGCCATCCTGACGCCGGCGACGCCATCGGCGGCGTTCGGCGTCGGCGAAAAGGGCGCCGATCCCGTCGAGATGTATCTCAACGACATCTTTACAGTGACGGTGAACATGGCGGGGCTGCCGGGCATCGCGGTTCCCGCCGGCAAGGACGCGCAGGGACTGCCGCTCGGACTGCAGTTGATCGGCCGGCCCTTCGACGAGGAGACGCTGTTTTCGCTCGGCGAGGTGGTCGAGCAGGCGGCGGGACATTTCGCGCCGGCGAGGTGGTGGTGACGATGGCCGAATTCAGAGCCAGCCTGTCGGGCGCGGCCCCCGCGCCCGGTCTCGATGCGCCGCTTGCAGCACTGTGGTGGGCCGGCAAGGGCAATTGGGACCAGGCGCACAAAATCGCGCAGGACGAGGACGACGCGAGTTCCGCCTGGGTGCACGCCTATCTGCATCGGGTCGAAGGCGATCTCGGCAATGCCGGCTACTGGTACCGGCGTGCCGGCAAGCCGGTCGCGACCGGCCCGCTGGAGAGCGAATGGGAGCAGATGGCCTCTGCATTGCTCGGAGGTGAGAGAGCATGAGTGCGGCAAGCGGCAAACTGATAAAGGGCGCCACCGGCGACTGGGAGATGGTGATCGGGTTGGAAGTCCACGCCCAGGTCACCTCGAACTCAAAACTGTTTTCCGGCGCCTCGGCCGAATTCGGCGGCGAGCCGAACAGCCATGTCTCGCTGGTCGATGCGGCGATGCCGGGGATGCTGCCTGTGATCAACGAGGAATGCGTCAGGCAAGCTGTCCGAACCGGGCTTGGGCTCAACGCAAAAATCAATCTGCGCTCGGTGTTCGACCGCAAGAACTATTTCTATGCGGATTTGCCGCAGGGCTACCAGATCAGCCAATACAAGTCGCCGATCGTGGGCGAGGGCGAAGTCGTGCTCGAACTCGAGGGCGGCCGGACCGCCACCGTGGGCATCGAACGGCTGCACCTGGAACAGGACGCCGGCAAATTGCTGCACGACCGCAGCCCGACCCTGTCCTATGTCGACCTCAATCGCTGCGGCGTGGCCTTGATGGAGATCGTCTCCAAGCCGGACATTCGCGATGCCGAGCAGGCCAAGGCCTATGTGACAAAGTTGCGCTCGATCCTGCGTTATCTTGGCACCTGCGATGGCGACATGGAGAAGGGAAGCTTGCGCGCCGACGTCAACGTCTCCGTGCGCAAGCCGGGCGGGCCGCTCGGCACCCGCTGCGAGATCAAGAACATGAACTCGATCAGTTTTATCGGCGACGCCATCGAATATGAGGCGCGGCGCCAGATCGAGATCATCGAGGACGGCGGCAGCATCGACCAGGAGACCCGGCTCTACGACCCCAACAAGGGCGAGACCCGCTCGATGCGCTCCAAGGAAGAGGCGCATGACTACCGTTATTTCCCGGATCCCGATCTGCTGCCGCTGGAGTTTACGCAGGCCTACGTCGCCGAGCTCAAGTCCGGGCTGCCGGAGCTGCCGGACCAGAAGAAGGCCCGCTTCATCGCCGATCTCGGCCTGTCGCCCTACGACGCCGGCGTGCTGGTGGCCGAGCGCGAGAGCGCGGACTTCTTCGAAACAGTGCTGGCCGGGCTCGCCGACAAGTCGCGTGACGGCAAGCTCGCCGCCAACTGGGTGATCAACGAACTGTTCGGCCGTCTCAACAAGGAAGGCCGGGATATTACGGCCTCGCCGGTCTCCGCCGAGCAGCTCGGCCGCCATCGTCGGCCTGATCGGCGAGGGCACCATCTCCGGCAAGATCGCAAAGGACCTGTTCGAGATGGTCTGGACCGAGGGCGGCGACCCCCGCGCGCTGGTGGAATTGCGCGGCATGAAGCAGGTCACCGATCTCGGCGCCATCGAGAAGGTGGTCGACGAGATCATTGCCGGCAATCCCGACAAGGTGGCGCAGGCCCGCGCCAAGCCGCAGCTGGTCGGCTGGTTCGTCGGCCAGGTGATGAAGTCGTCCGGCGGCAAGGCCAATCCGCAGGCCGTCAACGATCTGCTGAAATCCAAACTCGGCATCTGAAACGCCGCCGCGACGCCACGCCGTCGTCGCGCGGCGCGCGCGTCGGCGCACACCCATCGTTCACCATGTTGGTCCGCGCATCGCGCGAAAGCGGAAAACGGCGCTCGCGAATCAGCGCCGGCGATTCGCCCAAAAATCCGGTTTTGGCGAGCGCCGATGAGACGCGAAGGCGGTGAGCATGAAAATTTTTTTATTGCCAAAAACCGCGACTCAGAGTCCGCGCGGTACGCCTTCAGCCGGAAATGCTGAGTCGGGATGAGGTTGATCGCGCATCCTCGACGCATCGCGTGAGTAACGAAAACATCCTAAATTCCAGTGTTTCCTGCGATATTGACATTCGCCGATGTCGGGTTTTGGCGCACTTTCCGCATCGTTCGCGCGAATGCATCGAAGCGTTGCCGATCAACATGCGAGACACGCGCTTATACATGCGCGTCAACACTTCCTTAAGCGAGACGCTGTTTTTTTGCATGTGTTGGTGTATTCGGAATGCGTGCATTTCGATTCCCGAGTGCACGCAGCGATTAAGTCATCACTACATCGGAGGGCAACATGGCCAAGAAAGCTAAGAAGGCGAAGAAGGCGAAGAGCGCAGTGAAGAAGACTGCGAAGAAGACCCGCAAGGTCGCCAAGAAGAAGAAGTGAATTTTCACTTCTGAAAAATTGCCGGCGGCTTGATGCCGGCACGTCACTAGAGCCTTCGGAAAACGGTCCGCTTCGGTGAAGCGGATTTCAATCAGGCGGCTCTGTCGACGAAAGAGGGTGTCGGCGAGACATCAGGTCAAACGGCTGGACCGTCATTTGCGGAGGGCTCGCTCTTCCCGAACACCGGTCCGGCAGAAGAAACAGGTTTTCTTCGTTCGGTGCGGATCCCATGGGTCCGCAATTTCACCGGCCCCAAAGCCCAAAGCTTTCGAGGCCAATGTGAAATCTGGTCCTGACGTGTTCGCCGACGCCCTCGTTCCTCCGAAGCCGCAGCCTTCGAGGCGCGGCGCTCCGAATTCCCAACTCCCATACATCAACGTCCTGATGGTCCCTGGCGCCCCGCGGAGCCGAGGGCGTTGTTGCGCGTTGGGCGCAAGAGTCTCCCGACAAGTTCCGCCGTCATCACCCGTGTCGCCGAGTCGGTTTTCGCGCCGCGCCGGTGGCGGGGTATGGACAGCAGGAACTGGTGCGCCCTGTTGCCGTCGTGCCGGCGCGCGCACTTCCTTCGTCCGCGATGGTTATCGTTTCGCGAAATCCGACGGTAAACCAAATTCCGGATCGGCGCGGAAACCCGCATCGAACAGCGCACTTCCGCGATTTCGCCGCTGATGGCCCGCGGCCTGCGTTTACGCCGCATTCATCGCGAAGCTTAAACTGCCCTTCAAATTTGATCGGTCATGATCATCCCAACAAGCCGGCAAACGGCGAGGGGAATAACGGGACGTTTTTGCAATTGGACGGGAGCCGCGCTCGGGGGAGGGCGGCAAACAAAAAAAGGGGATTCAGATGTTTCACGGACATTCGATCTGGATACCGCGACGCCGGTGGAAGCCAGCGCCATTCCCGGACGTGTTGTTCGAGCGCGGCCTGTACTGGGCGAGCGGGCGTTCCGGCGTGGTCAATCTCGTCGCCGCGCACAAATGGTTCAACCTCGCCGCCCTGAAGGGCCGCGCCGACGCCATCCCGCTGCGCCGCGAGGTCGCCGAGACTGATGTCCGAGGTCGAGATCGCCATGGCCCAGCGCGAGGCCCGCGCCTGGATCACCGCGCATTGAGGCATTTGAGCCGCACCGCTGCGATGCGCATGCCGACGCCGCCGATGCGGCGCTCCGGATTTCTACGGGTAACCAAATACACGGGCGGGTAACTCCAAATCCGGATTATTGCGGAACTGGGGAACGCAGTTTTGCGGAAATCCGAAGGCGGCCGGCTCTCGATCGGCGACGCCCTCCGCTTCGAAGGCTGAGGTTTGGGCCCAGATCGGTTTCGATCCTGATGAGGCCCCGCGATGCTCATGCTGGCCGTTATAATTGTGCTGCTCATCCTGCTGCTGGTCTCGGCCTGGATTTCGGCGCGATCCTACTTCGCCAGGGGGCGGCTGGCGGGGATGGAAGAGGCGACGCTGGAAATCATCCGCGGCGTCAACTCGCATTACCAGACCGCGGGCCAGCCGGCTCCCGACGACGTTACCAAGGCCGTCGAGGCCGTCAGGACGTTCGCGCGCCCGGCGAGCTACCAGAAGAGTATCGATCGCTATCAGGCCCGGCTCTGGATCTTTGGCGACGCCGTCGGCGCCGCCTGCTGGCGGAAGGGATATGCGGTCTGCCGGCAGCAGATGACACCCGTCAAGGACAACAAGATCCGCCTCGAGCTGACGATGAACGAATTGCTGCATCTTGCCGCGCTCGCCCATCTCGGTTTCAAGAAGATGATGCCGAACGATCGCGGCATCGAAATGCATCGCTTCGCCGGCGAGCATCATGCGCTGGAGGGCGCGCACGCCGTCGAGCGGCTGGAGCAGGCTCTCCCGGATCCGCAGCGGCCGTTCGAACACGCCGACAACCGTCACGCCTTGATCCGGCACTGGTGGCCGCCGGAGCGCAGGCGCGCCTGATACGGCGCGCCGCGGCTTGTCAGCCGTCACCACTCCAGCCAACTCGGCGCCACCTGCCAAGAATACCGTCGTGAATTTCGGCCATCCAGCTGGAGCCGATTGCCACTGTTGCCACCGCGACGTCTCAACTATGCTTGGCCTGTCCTGCGTGTTCGAGGAGGCCGCTTGCCCATGATCCGACTGTCGATCCGGCGCAAGATCATGGGGATCGCCGTCGCACTGATCGCCTTGATGGCGATTACCTCGGTCATGACCGTAGCGCTGGTGATGCAGGTCGGAGAGCGCATCGAAGAGCTGACCTACAGTTATGTGCCGGCCTATGGCGACCTTGCGCGAGCCAATATCCGGTCGCTGGAGCGGGCGCTTTCGATCCGCCGCATCATCATCGAGAAACAGCAGTCGCCGGATGACAGCGGGCAGTATGCGGCGCTGCGCGACCGATATGATTCACTGGGCGGGCAGATGGAACTGGAACTCCTGGCCGCGCGCGCGCTGATCCGGGGGCTGATAGCCAAGGGCCCTGCGTTCGGCGATGCAGCGATGCTGGCGCAATTCGAGACCCGGATCGACACCATCAACGAAGATTCCCGCCGCCGCCTCAACGCAGAGAACAAGCGGCTGCTGGCGGCGCTTGACAGCGGAGACAAGGAGGCGGTCGTCGAGGAAATGGAGCGCGTCGATGAACTTCGCGACGAACTCAACACGAAGCTGGACGGCATCCGGGCGGATATGTTGGGCCTGCTGCGCAAAGACGCCAATATGACGGTGCAAAAGCAGCAGCAGGTTATGCTGATCTCGATCGTCCTGACCGTGCTTGCCGCCATCCTCGGCCTGGTGTTCGCGGCCTTGGTCAGCGCGGGCGTCACACGCCCGGTAAGGCGTTTGCTGGAGGGCGCCCGGGCGGTCGAGGCGGGCCAACTCGACGGGACCCTGGTTGCGACCTCGCATGATGAAATCGGCCACCTGACGACCGCGTTCAACCAGATGGTCGAGCAGTTGCGTCTCAAGGAACGCCTGCGCGAGACCTTCGGCAAATATGTCGATCCGCGCGTGGTCGAGGGACTGATCGAGGGACCGGCGCTGGCCGCCGAAGGTCAGCGCCGGGTGATGACCGTGCTGTTTTGCGACGTCAGGGGATTTTCCGGCACCAGCGAGGGGATGACCCCGCAGGGGCTGGTCAAGGTCATGAACCGTTACTTTTCCACGATGTCGGCGCCGATCCGCCGCCATCAGGGGATCATCGACAAATACATCGGCGACGCCATCATGGCCTATTGGGGACCGCCCTTTGCCGCCGACGCCGAGCAGACGCGGCTGGCCAGCCAGGCAGCGCTGGAAATGCTGCAGCTGGTGCCGCAATTGCGCGCCGAGCTTCCCGAATTGCTCGGCATCCGCACGCTGCCGAACACCTTCGACATCCGCATCGGGATCGCCACCGGCGAGGTGCTGGTCGGCAGCATCGGCTCCGAATTGATGATGAGCTATACCGTGATGGGCGATACCGTGAACCTGGCGTCGCGGCTGGAGGGCGCGAACAAGGAGTATGGCGGCCGCATCCTGGCGTCTGAGGCGACCGTTGCCGGCGCTGCCGCCGCCATCGAGGTCCGCGAAATCGACCGGCTGGTGACGCTTGGCCAGTCCCAGCCGCAGGCGGTGTTCGAGATCATGGCGCTGAAGGGCGAATTGACCACAGCGCAGATCGAGCTGCGCGCCAGATTCGCTGAAGGGCTGGCCGCCTATCGGGCGCAGCGCTGGGACGAGGCGCGGCGCGCCTTCGAAGCGGCGCTGGCGGCAAGTCCCGGCGACGGGCCGTCGACCGCGTTCATCGAGCGCATCGAGAGGCTGGCGGCGGCTCCACCCGGCGAAAACTGGGACGGCGCGTGGCATCTCGAACGGAAATAGAAAGGCGAAGGTAAGGTTTCACGCGAGGATAGTTTGCTCCGCCAGAGCGGTTTGAAGCTTACCCGATTGGACGTCTGCGTTGAGAGCAAATTCCCTTTTCGATGCAGTGCCGGGTCAAGCGACAGGACTAACGTCGTTCATTCCTGATCCAGCTTGAAATCGAACGTCTGGGCGGGCGGCCCCTTGCGAACAGCAGCGAATTGCGAGAGCGGCAGATTTATCGCAACCGAAGCGGAGTTGAGGTCGGTCAGTTCAAGTTTGAGAGTTTGACCGGCCTCCATTTGGCCAGCCACGGCCGGGGCAATTCCAAGCGCCGCAATGCAGATATTGGTGAGGCACCAGTTGAAAGGAACTTGGATCGAGTTTCCCCGATCGATCGTCACCTTCACTCCGTGCTGGAGGTTAGCTCCTTGCGGAACGAACAGTTGCAAGCGAGCCGGACCGTCAGCTCGCTCGATCAAGTCGACACGCACCAATACCTGATCGAGGCTGATTGCGGAATTCTCCTCTGCCTCCCGGAACAACTTTGGAGAGATGTTGTTCTACCGGCAGTACTCACAACGGAGAGCGCGATGGCCAAAGATAAAGACCTCAAAGACCTGTTTCTCGACACGTTGAAGGACATCTACTTCGCTGAGAAGAAAATCCTCTCGGCGCTGCCGAAAATGGCGAAGGCGGCTCAATCTCCGAAGCTGAAAGCGGCGTTTGAGAAGCACCTCGCCGAAACCGAAGGGCAAGTCGATCGGCTGGATCAGGTGTTCGCCTCGATCGACGAGACGCCCAAGGGCAAGACCTGCGACGCCATCATGGGCATCATCGATGAAGGCAAGGAGATCATGGACGAGTACAAGGGTATGGCCGCCCTTGACGCGGGCCTGCTCGCCGCCGCTCAGGCGGTCGAGCACTATGAAATCTCCCGTTACGGCACTCTGAAGACCTGGGCGAACGAGCTCGGTTACAAGGACGCGGCGAAACTGCTTGATGCAACGCTGACGGAAGAGAAGAACACCGACAGCACGCTGAGCAAGCTGGCCGAAGCTGAAGTCAACCTGCATGCGGAGACCGCAAGAGCCGCCTGAGGCGGATGTACCCTCACGAGCGGCTTAAGCGCCGCCGGCAGCTGCCGGCGGCGTTTTTGCTTTTCGGGGCATGCGAAAGCTCCGCTTCAACTTGATTGCCGGCGAGGGAGGCGGGCGAAAAGTCAGTTCCGCGGGCCCCGGCTACGCGAGCTTGGAAGGTAGTGCGTCTGGGCTGTTTGGAAATTCGCCTTCAAGTTTGTCAATGCGCTCCAGGGCTCGGCTTAGCAATTCGCCAAATACATTCAGTGTGCTGTACAGTTCCGGCGGCAAGAGTGGGGTTGCGAGCCGGGCGCTCTCAATAGCCTTGCTGATATCGTCGCGCATTGTTTTTCCCTCAAATGTCGCCTTACACTACACGTTTCCAGCGTCCTCTGCGGGTGCCAGTCGCGTAGGTACGAAATGGCCGGCCAATTGAGGCGACCTCGGAACTATGCTCACGACCGGAGAACCAGGTTGGGCGCAGTCCTACTTCGTCAGCTCACGGACCTCGCCGGGCTGCATCTTGAGTTCCGCAGTTTCCTCGGGCTCTAGCTGGACGTCCGAGAGAGCGGCGGCCCATCCTTCCGGGACGGCGGCCAAAACCAATGCGACCGCCAGCTCTGACCCAGCGGCGGCTGCCCAAAGCTGTTTCTTCGGCTCTCCGCGAACGAGGTCGTCGGTTGTCACTTCGACCAACTGGATTTCATCACCGAATGATTGGGCCATGACCGAACAACGCGCCCGGACCCGAAAGGGGCCAGCCCTAAAATCAAAATAAGGCGATCGGCAAACCCTTGGTTGACAATGCCCGACGATCGAGGACGCCAACCCGAACGATGCGCCGGTTGTCCGGTTTCCGACGCGCCCCCGACCTTGGAGGCGCCCCCCGTTCGAGGCGGCAGGGACAGGAACGATTTCTTTTCTGTTGGGTTTCCTCGATATAAGACGGTCCGCTTCGGCGGGCGGTCTTTCCCTTATATTGACTTGAGCTACGCAGTGCCCGCGTCAAGCGACCAGGACCAACATCGTTCATTCCTGATCCAGGTTGAAATCGAACGTCTGGGCGGGCGGCCCCTTGTGAACAGCGGCGAATTGCGAGAGCGGCAAATTTATCGCAACTGAAGCGGAGTTGAGGTCGGTCAGTTCAAGTTTGAGAGTTTGACCGGCCTCCATTTCGCCAGCCACGGCCGGGTCAATTCCAAGCGCCGCGATGCAGATATTGCTGAGGCACCAGTTGAAGGGAATTTGGATCGAGTTGCCCCGATCGATCGTCACCTTCACTCCGTGCTGGAGATTGGCTCCTTGCGGAACGAACAGTTGCAAGCGAGCCGGACCGTCAGCTCGCTCGATCAGGTCGACACGCACCAATACCTGATCGAGGCCGTCCGTGCCGGTTGATGTCGTTCGGCAAATTGTGGTCCCATCCGATGAGGCGAAACAAAGTTTTTGCCAGGCTGAGTATTGAACGTTTTCAGGCAGGCGCAGTCGCGGCGGCCGCGCCAGAGGCTCCTGCCCGGGCAAGGAGTTGCTGACTTGCGGTCCTGGCGGCGTGCCGGTTGCGGAATGCTTCGCCAGAAATTGAGTTACCAGGGGGGACCATATCGGCACGGCGTCCGCCGAATCGATCATGAAGTGTCCGTCACTTCCAAAGGGGGGCAGCATGCGATATTCGACATTGCCACCCGCTTCGGCAAAGGCTCGATACATCCGCTTCGTCAATTCCGGTCCGAAGTAGGTATCGTTTTCCGCGTAGATCCAGAGCATCGGTATGCGTGCGGTGCGACCGAATTCGGCCGTAGCGGCGACGAGCTTGTCGGGAGCGCAATTGTTGTTCGGCTTGCCGTCAACTCGGCCTCCACGGCCCGCTGCAAAGGTAACGATGGCCTGAACTGATGACGGGTTGCGGCTTCCAAGAGCAATCGATCCCCAACCGCCACCCGACTGGCCAACGACGACAACTTTCCCGGGCTGGATCATCTTCTTTTTGCCCATGTAATCGATGAGCCACTCGTTCAGGGTGGCGACCGCAATCCCGGGACCTTGGAAGTTCGGGTTGTCGCAGCTACCGACGTGGGCAAAGACCGCTCCGTAGAGACCCCGATCCTTGTCATCAAGACTACTGGCCCCGTACCTAATCGGGGAGATGACCACATAACCGCGACGCGCAAACCAGACTGCCGCGTCCCGATACTCGACCATCGGAAACATCGTCCGCTGATTGGCATCGAGCGAAATTCCGTGGTTCATGATCACCAGAGGAAAAGGACCATCTCCGGCCGGCCGTACCAGATAGGCAAGTACAGGGAGCGGGAACGGCAGCGCCCAAATCTCTTCCTGGATTTGTGGTCCGGGAGTTCGGTCATCTGCTGCGGCAGGGGAATGGAGTGCCGATGGGAGAACCAGCAAAAGTAGAAGGATCCGCAAGCGCTTCAGCATCTTCCTTCTCCCGGAATGTGATCTAGTCTCATGCTGGGTCCGCGTGGCAGCAATTCGTTGATTTGGATCAAGGAGCAGGCCGCGAGGTCATAGGCGGCAACGAGCAGGCGGCAGCGGCAAGGCCGCAGGAACGCGCCGCGAGCGCAGGACGACAGGATGCCGGTAGACGCGCCAGTACGGCTGCGACGCCCGAGCCGACGAATTCGCACCAAATGCTCGCCGGCCAACCTTGGGACATGTCTCCCCGGCGGAATCGATCTGGAATCCTTCCTGGAGCGAGACGCCCGAAGCTTCAGAACTATGGTAGGCTCTGCAACGGCGCGCCGCGCCCGACGAGTAGAGCATGAAGATCAGGGCCCTGTTTCCACTCGATGGTCGAGACCTGCGCCTCGATCTGCTCCGCGGAATTGCCAACTGGGCGATTTTCCTCAATCATATCCCAAACAATGCCGTCAACTGGATAACGACACGGAACTACGGGTTTAGCGACGGCGCGGAGCTCTTCGTCTTCATCTCGGGTTACACCGCCGCGCTCGTCTACGGGCGAATAATGCGGGACCACGGTTTCGTGATCGGCGCCACGCGGCTGGCGAAACGGGTTTGGCAGCTTTACGTCGCGCACGTGATGCTGCTCGTCATCTATATAGCAGCAGTCGTATACATCGCATTCCGCTTCCGGTACGACAATCTGCTGCATGAGTTCAATATAGCGAATTTGACCCAGTACCCTCTCAGGACCTTGATAGAAGGTCTGGAGTTGCGGTTCAAACCCTACAACCTGGATGTCCTGCCGCTCTACATCGTTCTGATGGCAGTTTTTCCGGTTTTGCTGTGGGTCATGCTGCGGCGTCCTGGATTGACGATTTTGGGCTCGCTCGTCCTCTATTTCGCTGCTCGTCATTACGGCTGGAATCTTGCCGCGTATCCCGAAGGCGGCTGGTTCTTCAACCCATTTTGCTGGCAATTGATGTTTTGTCTGGGTGCCTGGGCAGCCCTTGGCGGTGGCGTCAAGTTGCGCCTCCTCATCAATTCACAATCGATGGTCTATTTTGGCTTCACGTATCTCGCGTTTGCGCTGATCATGACATTGGCCGCGACGTTTGAAGGGCTCGGCAGCCTTATCCCCAAATGGCTGTTCGACAGCTTCAATCCGAACGACAAGACCAACCTTGCGCCCTACCGGGCCCTGCATTTCGTGGTGATCGCCTTGCTCGTGGCACGCTTTCTCCCAAAGGACTGGAAGGGTCTGCAGTGGCCGTGCTTCGATCCGCTCATAAAATGCGGACAGCAGTCGCTACCGGTATTTTGCATCAGCGTATTCCTGTCCTTCGTAGCCTATGTTCTGGTGACGATCAGTTTCGGAACGCTTTTGATACAAATCCTGGTCAGCGCTGCGGGCCTCGCGATCTTGTGCGGGGTTGCCTACTACAGCGACTGGTGGAAACGGACTGACAAGATGATCAAACGCAAGCGCGCCGCAGAACGAACGCCCAAGACCCTGGTTCCATAAGCTGAACCTGCCCGCCGACCCGTTGCTGCCGCCTGTTTATGGCTTCCAGTTTCTCGCGCATGGTCGGAGCACTGCTCGACGGGGCGCGCCCATTGCAGGTTGCCCAGCGTGCACGGCTGTACCGGGATTCCTTGCGCGACAGAAAGAGCGGCGATTCCGAGACCCGATTAAGATAATCCGCGGGCGTAGCCGGTGGCATCGCGGGTCCTCGATGCCAAAAACCAAAAATAACGTCGTCATGGCGGAGCCGGAGGGGATTCGAACCCTCGATAGGGCTTTACAACCCTATAACGGTTTAGCAAACCGCCGCCTTCAGCCACTCGGCCACAGCTCCGTTGGGGCGGATATGCCCGACACCGGGGCGAGCCGCAAGCGACAGATTGCCGGAGGTCTGATTCCCGCCGGTTCGGCGGTCCCGCGACACATTATAAGGGCCATCTTGGGGGCCATCGCTGTGGCTGATGGCGTCGTTTGGCGCCGGACACGTGGTTTTCAGCGGGTTCCAGCGGGGCTTCGCGACCGTCCAGACGACGGGCGATAGGCGAAACGAGGCTGAATGTCGGCTTCACGACGGCGCGCGCCGCTGCTTGCCACGGCGTCCCTGGCGCGACATGAAAATTCATTTTGACCCTGCAACATGCGAGTTTCTACGATCTCGTGGCGATGAATGCAGGTCTCGTAGCGCTGCGCGGATCAAGGCGAAAAAGGCGCGCCAAATTACCGCGATCGGGATGGTCATCCGGCGAGCGCCGATTGCTCGTCGCGGGGATGGGGCACGTTCTCTTCGGGGGCCTCGGCGGTCGATTCGAGGGTCCTTTTGACGGCGGAGGGCCGCCCTCGGGGCTCAATTCGAGCGCCAGTCGAGGCGCCAGGAGGGGAAAGCCGACCGGCGGGGTGCTTCGGCGACAAACCCGCAGGCAAATGGAACCAATCGAAAATAGTGTCGATAAACAATGACTTGCATGGGAACCGCGATCACGGCTGCGTGTTATTTGTGCAACACCTTTCCAGAAAACGGCCTGAGCTGAGCCGGTTTGGAGCGGTTCCTTTGTTGCGTGTGCAGAAGTGTTCGGTAATTGTCATCTTGCGACGGAGGGGGGCATCCCGAGGTCGTCCCGTTAGGTGGTTCGCTTAAGTCCCTCGCGTTCATGCGGGAGTGTCCGAAGGCGCGAAGCGACTAAGCGGGTTTCGGGGGATTAAGGGAACCAACCTTAGGGTGTTACACCCAGCGGATCCGGAACCTTCCCTACAGAGCAACTTGGAGGTTTAACATGAAGATGGTTAAGAGCCTTATCCTCGGCTCAGCGGCGGGTCTGATCGCCATGAGCGGGGCACAGGCAGCCGATCTTCCCGTCAAGGCCAAAGCGGTCGAGTACGTGAGGATCTGCTCCCTTTATGGTGCCGGTTTCTACTACATCCCGGGCACCGACACCTGCATCAAGCTGGGTGGTTACCTGCGCGTTGAAACCGCGTTCAACGCTTCGGTGTTCAACGGAGCGTACCCGGAGTGAACGGCGCCCAGAACCGCCTTTCGAACTATTACACCGCCGTTCCCGTCAGGACTTCAACATCGATACGCGCACCGCGACCGAATACGGCGTCCTGCGCACCTACTTCGATGCGTTGTTCTCCTGGACCACGGTTAACTAGTCGGAGCGGCCACGGTGGCGCCGTGTACTCAGCGGCCTGCGCCGGTCGGCAACCCGAACGACGGCCGCATCGCCGGCGGTTCGCTCGGCGTCTACCATGCGTTCATCCAGTTCGCTGGGTTCACGATGGGTAAGACGATTTCCCAGTTCGACGCTCCCTGGCTGAACTATCCCTGGCAACAACTTCGACGGCCTGGTCGGCGGCAGCGGCATCGTCACCGGTGTGAACCAGTTCACCTACACCGCCCAGTTCGGCAACGGCGTGTCGGGTACGCTCTCGCTTCAGGACCCGACCGCTACACCCAGAGCAACCTGTTGAACCTGGGACTTTTCGGGCGGGTGCTCGATCACCGGGCAGCCTTCTTGGCGGCGCCTACGGCGTCAACGCCTCCGGCGGCACTCGGGCTCCCGACTCGTCGCTCATGTTAAGATTGACCAGGCCTGGGGTATGTTCCAGCTGCTCGGCCGTCGGCGCATAACAAACACGCTGGCTACTACGGCCTGCCAGTCAAGAACCACCGGTCCTCCCGACGACAAGTGGGGCTTGGCTGTGCAAGGCGCCCTGCAGATCAAGAACATCCCGACGGGTGCGGGTGACACGATCAACGACGAGCTATCGCTAAATTTTGGTGACGGCCGGGCGGGTCAGGCGGCGGCGGTTATGGGCTGACGGTCAGTCGGTTTGGCGATGACCTCGATCCCGTCGTTGAATGTCACACCGAGAACGAGTTTTGGCAACTGGTTGTGGCCATCGAGACGACGCCAGCTTTTCTGCGCAGCCTCAAGCAGTTTGAAGACCATCGCGAGCGCCGTTCTGTTGGACAGGCACCCCTTCGATCGGATGGTGCGGTGGCGCACGGTAGCGAAGGTACTTTCAATGGGATTGGTCGTCCGCAGGTGCTTCCAGTGCTCGGCCGGGAAGTCGTAGAACGCCAGTAGCGTGTCCCGATCCTTGCTCAGGCAGTCGGCTGCCTTCGCGTATTTGGGCGTGTAGCTCTCGATGAAGGCGTCGAACGCCAGCTCGGCGGCGGCCTTGGTTTCGGCCATCCAGATTTCCTGCAACGCACGTTTGGCCTTCGGCTGCTGGCTCTTCGGCAACTTGGCGATCACGTTCGCGGTCTTGTGCACCCAGCAGCGCTGCTCGCGTGTTTTCGGCCAGACCTCACCGGCGGCCTTCCAGAACCCGAGCGCGCCATCGGCGATGGCGAGCCGCGGCGGCACGTCGAGCCCGCGCCGCTTCAGGTCGAGCAGCAGATCGCGCCAGTCCTGCGCGCTCTCGCGGGCGCCATCGGTGAAGCCGACCAGTTCCTTGCGGCCTTCCGGCGTCGCGCCGATCAGCACAAGGATGCACTGCTTTTCGTCTTCGAGGCGTGCCTGGAGATGGATGCCATCGGCCCAGATGTAGACGTAGCGCTTCGCCGACAGATCGCGCTTCTGCCACGCGGTGTGTTCGGCGAACCAACCGTCCTTCAGACGGCCGATGGCGGATGCCGACAACCCGGCAGCATCCTTGCCGAGTAGCGCCGCCAGCGCCTCGGAGAAGTCGCCGGTCGAGATCCCCTTCAGATATAGGATCGGCAGCAGCGTCTCGATCGACTTTGATCGGCGCATGTAGGGCGGCAGGATCGACGGAGAGAACCGGATGCGGCCGGGATCGGCGGCGTCCGCCTCGCGATCGCGCACACGCGGTTGGCGGACAGCGACCGCTCCGATACCGGTCATCACCTCGCGCTCCGGCAGGTGACCATGGCGGACGACGCGCTGGTGGCCGTCCGCGGTCTTCAAATCGGCATGCTTGCCAAGAAAGTCCGCGACCTCGGCATCCACCGCCTGGGCCAACAGCGCACGCGCCCCATTGCGCAAGATTTCGGTGAGTTGATCCTCGACGTTTCCTGGTTGAATCAGCTTGATGATGTTATCTTTGGACACGGCATATCGCTCCTTCGGTGGAGAAGTGGAGGCGTTAAGCACCCCCACGATATGCCGCCTTCCTGATTCCCGCCGTCACCGACTTTCAGTGATAGCTC
>CAVPOL010000022.1:0-117131 GCA_963706975.1 uncultured Alphaproteobacteria bacterium | reverse complement strand
CCGCCTCGCAAATGGCCTCAGCGTCAGCTGCATCGTTCTTCTGCCGCTTGACGTAGGGCTTCACATAGGCCGGCGGTATCAACCGCACCTTGTGACCCAGCGCCTGCAGCTCGCGCGACCAACGGTGCGGCAAATCGCGGCCTCAATTCCGACCAAGCACGGCGGTAACTTCTCAAAGAGCGTCAGCACCGAGCGTCGTTTCAACTGGCGGCGGATGACTACCTGGCCGGTGCCATCAACCCCATGAACCTGGAAGACCGACTTGGCGATATCTAAACCGATTGTCGTGATCGTCTGCATGGCTCGCTCTCCTCGGAAGCGTGGGAGCCTTAACAGCGCCCACATCCATGGCACCGATGTGCCGGTGGAGGAGCCGTCCACAGCATCAAAGGCGGATGTCGCGGCGTATGCAAGATCGTCGTTCCTCACGGCGAAATTCGCCCACCACATCTTTGTAACAAAACAGCCCCGCGGTTCGCACGTCGAACGCGCAGGCGTTGACCCGCGTCTGACGAAATCGTTGGTCTGTGCGCCTCTACTACGTTAGTGTGACGCGCTTACTACCAACAACTACAGTGTTAACTCTGGGAGGAACTGCATTGCGTAAGGCACTCGTATTGTGCTGTTCTGTTGCCGTGCTGGGAACGGTCGGAACGGCAAGCGCGCAAGACTGGACGAAATCCAAATGGGGACCGAACGACGAGATCGGCGCCGCCAGGATGGCGCTGGTGATTGCATTCGGGTCTGGCGTTGATCGGACCAGCGTCGGCACAGAAGGCAGAGATTGAGGCGGCAAACGCTAAATATACAGAATTCTACAACAAGGGCGATTTCGCCGGGATGGCGTCATTATACACCGATGATGCCATCGCACTTCCAAACGGTTCTGCGATGGTGCAGGGCCGAGCAGGCGGCGATCGAGGCAATGTCGAAAGGCAGGCGTCCTGGCCGAACACGTTGGCGATCCGAAACTCACAACCCTGGACGTCAAGCCGCTCGGCCCCGCCGCTGCACGCGAGATAGGGACTTTCAGCCTGAAGACTAAGGGCCCGAGGCCGCAGGAAGTGAGCGGGAAGTATGTTGTGGTTTGGGAAAAGGTCGGAAATGACTGGAAACTCGCGACCGATATTTGGAACGAAGGCAAGTAGGCTTCTCGCGGTTTTTGTGGCCGGTGACAACGCTGCCGCTTGTGATATTTTGGTTCGCAGATGCAACCGTGTTGGCAAGATCATTTTTGGCCCGCATCGGAGGTCCGTTTTGGGGTCATTAGCGGAAGTCGCGGCCTTGCGGCGGGATGTCTGCTTCACCCCCGAAAGCGGACATTGGACGGACATTCCCGGAGGTCCGTTTAGTGCCACGAACCGGAAGCGAACGGCTTTATTCGATCACCTCGTCGGCGCGGGCGAGCAGCGTCGGCGGAATGGTGAGGCTGAGTGCCTTGGCGGTCTTCAAATTGATCACCAGTTCGAACTTCGTGGGCTGCTCAACGGGTAGGTCGGCGGGCTTCGCGCCTCTGAGTATTTTGTCCACGAAGATTGCCGCCCGCCGCCAGAGATCAGACAAGCTCGGCCCGTACGATATGAGACCCCCAGCTTCCACATGCTCTTTATAGCCGTACGCTACTGGCAGGCGGCTCGCCGCGGCGAGATCCGCGAGCCGTTTGCGGTTGATGATATATATTGTGTCCGGCACCACTAAGAGCGCACTCGCGCGTTCTTTGGCTATCGCCTCGAAGGCCCCGCCGAACTGATTGCCGTCCCGCGCCTCCAGGAGTTGAAGCTCCACTCCCAGCGACTTGGCCGCAGAACTAATGCCGCTAATCGCGAGCGGCTGGTTGGGATTGGAAGGGTTCGATAGGACCGCAACACGTCGCGCGTGGGGGACGGCTTCCTTGAGTAGCTCCAACCCTTTCCCGAACGTCTCCATTCCAACGCTGAAAGACAACCCGGTGACGTTTCCGCCTGGGCGTGCAAGGCTCTTGATCAACCCCACCCCCACGGGGTCGCCGGCGGCGATCATTACGATCGGGACCGTGTCGGTGGCCTTTTTTGCTGCCACCGAACTTGGTGTTGCCGCTGCGACAATGATGTTCACGTTGAGCCGCACCAGCTCGGCCGCGAGGTCGGGAAGCCGGTCAAACTCACCCCCCGCAAAACGATAGTCGATGACGATATTCTTACCTTCAACCCGCCCGAGCTCGTGCAGTCTTTGTCGGAACGCCTCTTCTAGATGTGGGATAGCCGCGACCGACCCTAGCCAACCGATCCGGTGGATTTCCCCCGCCGGCTGTTGCGCACCCACACGTATGGGCCAAGCGACGAGCACCAACAATAAGCGCGATGAAATCGCGGCGCTTCATTGCACTGCCCCAACTGCCGATGGAGGTACGCTAACACAGCTACAGCCTAAACCTTTGGCTCAAATCATGCACCCTTCACATTTGGTGAATCGGAAAGCCGATCACACCGGAGCGGTCGATGTCTGTTTCGGGTCATTAACGGAAGTACGCGGTCTGGCAGCGGGATGTCTGCTTCACGCCGGAAAGCGGACATTGGACGGACATTCGCGGAGGTCCGTTTAGTGCCAACAAGAAACTCTTGCAGCGCAGCAAAGAGCATCTCTACTCGATCACCGCGTCGGCAGCTGTCAACAATGCCGGAGGGAATTCAAGCCCAAGCGATGTCGCCGCCTTTTGATTGAGCACAAGTTCGTATTTGGTCTGCTGGTAGAACGGAATGTCGCTCGGTTTTGCGCCCCCTAACACCTGACCTGTCATGTTCGCAACACGACGCATCAGGTCCGCCGTATCGGTGCTATAAGCCATGAGGCCACCGACCTCGACGAACTCACGATACGGATAAATGGCAGGGATACGAAATCTGGCGGCGAGGTCAGCGAACAGTTCCCGGTAGGCCACGAGTTCGCCCGTTCGCTTACGATCACACCATCCACTCCTTCCTTTTCCATCGCATCGAAAGTCTTTTCGCATGCTGTTCGATCAACCTTTTCGCCACCGACGATCACAGTGACCAGTTGCGTTCGTATGCTACGCGATCAACCTTTCCGGCGACAACGACAAAAGCCGCCGCGATGCCACCTTGCTGTGCGGCTTCCCTGATGTATGGGCCGTACCCGCGCGAACGCGGGTTGGGGGCTGATGGGGTTGGCGGTGAGATAGCCAAGTTTTGTTACTTTACGCGCTGCTTCCAGGAGCAGTTGAACGCGCTTGGCCCAGATTTCCATTCCTGAATCAATCACCACTCCGGTGAAATTTCGGTCAGGCCGCGCCAAGCTACTCGAAAGCCCAAACGCGACCGGATCGACGTTGGACCGACCATGGGAATGCTGGTGGTCACCGCCATGACCTCCTTAATGAACAGACCCGAGATCGGCAAAATGACATCGGGGCGGCTTGCGACGATTTCGCGCGCGAGGTCTCCGATGCGGTCGGGCTGGCCGAGGGCCGAATACCGCTCCACGATCAGATTTTGTCCTTCGATGTAACCGAGCCTGTTCAACTCCTCAAAATACGCCTTGTAAGCCGGCAGCGCCATTTGGCGTCAGTCCTCGGGTGGTCGGGTGGGATGGAAAATGGCGAGCCGCTTTACGCCGGGCGACCGAGCGTTGGTCTGCGCGCAGGCTGGCCGAGCATAGCTCAGGGCTGCGGTGGCCGCCGTCCCCGCGATGAACTCACGCCGCTTCATGTGCCCCCCGTGAGGACCACGCCTTGCGGTATTCCATAGCCTAGCATTTTGCGACGGGGCGGCGAGGGAGAATTTGCATACAGTCGGCCATCGGCTGATCAGACCCCAATGTCCGCCTCCGGGTCAACACCGGATGTCGCGGCCCTGCGGCGGGATGTCTGTTTCACGCCCGAAAGCGGAATTTGGACGGACATTCCCGGAGGTCCGTTTTGTGCCACTTCCGGACTCATGCACTTGCAGCGACAGTCTGTTTTCGAACACTGTCGGGCGTCGGAATACGTCATCTTGCACTAAACCGCTTCGCGGTAGGGAGCTTGTGGCAGCCAGATGGGGAATAGCGGGCAGCGAATGCTTGGCAAGTCAGTTGTAGCTCTGTTTCTTCAGCTTCTTCACTCGATGCTTCTGGTAGTCGGCGACTGCACGTGCCAGGGGCATCGAACGGGGCACGTGGAGATGGGTCAGGGAGACGACGAGCGCGCTTCCTGTCTCGTCGGAACGAGACATGTGGCACATGATTCCGCCTTCGTCGCCGGCATATGACAAATCGAAAACGGTGTGGTGAACCCGGTTTGCCCCGGCAAGATTTTCGGCTCTGAGATAGTTGATCAGTTCTGGCCCCAACTCAACGGCGAACGGCGCCGCTGCCTTGAGCGCGGCTAGCAGCCGTGCGGTCTTGTCCGGATTGTCGAGCATGACTGCGTGCCCTCACAAGATCGAGCTGAATAAGTCGGCGAACGCGATGATAGGGAATATAGCTCAACGGAGCCATTTCGCTAACGTCGGAAAATATATGTTTTGCGACACCGCATATTTGCGACGTAAATGCGCCCGACTTCCGGTTGGGTCAAACTCAGACGTCCCGGCAGGCAGCCGTGAGGTCCGCTTTGCACCCCGCGAGCGGACATCCTAAGGCTGTCCCGGCATGTCCGAAAAGTGCCATCAACAACGGAAGTCATGTTATTAGATCACCTCGCCCGCAACCGGTCGAGCCTGGCTGCTCTTTGTCATTCGGGCAGCCCGGCTTGCCGCAATCCTTCCTGGTATTGTTCGACGTGTTTGGCTTGCCGATAGGGGCCCAGCACATCTTTGAGATTGGAAACGCGCAGTTCGGGGTTCAGTTGCCGCAGCCGGGCCACCGCCTTACGTGCTTGCTCCAGTCGTCCGGCCATTGCATTGCTTGCGGCGGCGATGCGTAAACCAGCTTGAAAGTCCGGAAAGTCCTGCAACGCAATCGCAGCCCACGATGTCGCCTCGTCATAGCGGCCTAAGAAGAAATGCCCATGCGCGGTCCCCATCCGCGCTGATGTAGTCCACGGATCGAGTGGGCTTAGGCGCAATCCACGTGCAAATCGTTCGATCGCCAGTTCTGGCTCGCCGATCCAGTTTTTTACAAAGCCGCCGACAAACCACGCCTCGGCCAAATTGGAATTGAGCGCAAGCGCGCGATCGATTAAGCCGGGCCTGACCCCGAGATCGTGAACAACATACGCTAATGCATACCCGCTGGCGGCGAGCGCGATCGCGTCATCCTTACCCAGTTCAACCGCCCGCTGGGCGAGCCTTGTCACTTCGGCAATCTCGTTCGCTGTGTCTGAAATCCAGCCATTGGCCTTGATTTGGACATAGCAAAAGGCGGCACGACCATAAGCCGCGGCAAAGTCTGGGTCGAGCTCGGTCGCGCCGTTGAACAGGCGTAGTGCCTCTTCGTTTGCTTGCCTGCTCGCAATCTGATAAAATTTTGTCGAACCGCGCAAATAGAGGGCATAGGCGTCGAGACTTTCAGTTGGTTTGCGCTTGGCACGTTCGATCTCGGCCTTTTCCACCGCGGGCGCAATCGCCCCAATAACGCTCTCAGTCACTTGGTCCTGCAGATCGAAGATGTCGTCCGAGACCACCATCAAACCGTCTGCCCAAAGATGTGTCCCGGTGGCGGTATCGACGAGCTGTCCCGTGATTCGCACTCGATTGGCCGCTTTCCGCATGCTCCCTTCCAGCACATAGCGGACCCCAAGGTCACGCCCGACCTGCCGAATGTCCGGTGATTTCCCTTTGTAGGCGAAACTCGAATTGCGCGCGATCACGAACAGGGATCTGAAACGCGACAGCGCTGTGATGATGTCCTCGACGATCCCTTCGGCGAAGTATTCCTGCTCCGGGTCGCCGCTCATGTTCTGGAAGGGCAGCACGGCGATCGATGGTTTGTCGGGCAGGGCTAGAGGTGGCCGCCTCGATCACTTGGTTTTGGGCATCGTTGAAAGCGCTGCGAGTCGAGCCGCCAAGCGCGCATCGGCTCGAGCGATATTCTTGAGGTCTGCGGACCCATATCGTCGAAAGTGAGATCGACCTTGCCGCGGATTTGACGTTGTGCGTCATCCGAGACGCAGATCCCGCCGGCTCGGCGATGCCCTTCGAGACGCGCCGCGATATTTACACCGTCGCCAAAGATGTCGCCGTCATCGACGATGATATCGCCAAGTGAACGCCGATGCGAAATTCGATCCTGGGTCATGCGGCACGTCGGCGTTCTGATCGGCCATGGCACGCTGGATTTCAGTGGCACATCGCGCGCGTCAACGGCGCTTGCGAACTCGACCAGCATACCGTCCCCGTGGTCTTGACGATGCGCCCGCGATGCGCGGCGATGGTCGGATCGACAAGGGCCTTCTGATCGCCTTGAGCTGGGCCAGCGTGCCCTCTCATCGCGGCCCATCAAGCGGCTGTAACCGGCGACGTCTGCCGCTAGTACTGCTTCAAGTCGCCGTTCCACTCGCTCGCCCGCCAAGAACGCCCCCCAATCTGGCCCAACTGCCCGACCCATAAAAGCATGGCGCGCCTGTCACGGGCTAGGGCAATCTCCGCTTCGGGTCATCAACGGACCTGACGGCCCCGAAATCCAACTTCCGCTCTTCCCCTGAAATCGGACTCAAGGCGGACATTGGGCCATGTCCGAGTTGTGCGAGTACCCGACATCATTCAATAACCTCATTCGCCTGCGCGAGGATCGTGTTTGGCATGGCGAGGCCAAGCTCTTTCGCGGTCTTGAGATTGATGATGAGATCAAAGGTGGTCGGCTGCATGACCGGCAATTCAGAAGGCCTTTCGCCCTTGAGAATTCGACCGACGTAGATGCCTGCCTGACGCCAGGCGTCCAATCGGCTCGCCCCATAACTGATCAAGCCTCCCGCGAAGGCGAACTCGCGCACCAACGCGATTGCCGGAATCGCGTGACGGACTGTGAGCGCGGCAAGTTGCGCGCTCTTGGTGTTGAAAAGGACGTCTTGGCCAATAATTAGCCCACCAACCTGCAGTTCTCGCATCTTCGCAAAAGCTGCATCAAATTCGCTTTCGGCGCTGGCATTCAAAACCTGTAGCTGTAGGCCGAGCCTGAGCGCTGCCGCCTGCGTGTTCTTCGTCTGGCTCTCAGCATTGGGGTTGGTCGGATTAACAAGCAGACCCATGACAGTGGCTGAAGGGGCTGCCCCGCGCAGCAAGTCCAGCAGCTTCGGTCCCACCTCCACGCTCAGTAGCGTTACGCCAGTCACATTGCCCCCCGGGCGGTTTAGGCTGGCGACAAATCCCATCTGCACGGGATCAGAAATACTGGTGAAGACGATGGGAATGGTTTTAGTCGCAGCCTGCGCTGCTCTTGCCGCAGGCGTCGTCGTCGCTGCGATCACGGCGACCTTTTGGCGGACGATGTCGGCCGCCATCGAAGGCAGTCGTTCGTACTGATTGTCCGCCCAGCGGTATTCGATCCTTACATTCTTGCCGTCTTCGTAACCAGTTTCGGCCAACCCCTTGAGAAGCGCCGCCGCGATCTGCTCATCACCTTTTGAAGAACCGGCAGCAAGATAACCGATGACCGGCATCGTTGCCTGGGCCCGCGCGAAAAGCGGCCAGACAGCCGCTCCGGCACCAGCCAATACAATGAAATCACGCCGTCTCATTGCCTCCCCCGAGGGCTCAGGACGGGGCATCGTATCGCGTCAAACGACCAAATTGAAAGGGGGCCACTGGCCGTATTGAAGTAACCAATGTCCGTTGTGGGTCAAACTCAGACGTCCCGGCGGGCAGCCGTGAGGTCCGCTTTGCCCCCGTGAGCGGACATCCTAGGCTGCCCCGGCATGTCCGAAAAGTGCCAGAAGCCGACTAATGCCGCATCGGTCTTTCCGGTTCTAAAAGGGTCGATCCAGTTCGGCGACAAGCCGGGCGAGTTTTGCCGCCGCCCACGGACGGGCTTCGCGCAGACGCTCAAGAATGCGTATCCCTTCGGGACTTGATGCCGCGCCGGTATCTGGGACGCTGGCGTCGGAATTGGCGCACAAAGAATTGTTCTTGATCGCGTCATCGTCAGAGGCCTCGCGCTTCGCGGGCCTCAAGTCAAGCTTACCTTGCCGGTTTGATCAATCTGCGGCTGCTTTTCGATCTTTCGCATTAATTCGCTATGAGCAAGCCAGGGCTGCGCGGAGCGACACCATACTTGTGCCTTCGGGATGACTTGGTCGCGTTGACGAATTGTGCCCACTCTAATTGAGTAGACCTTGGGTCCCGACCCGGCTGCAGTGGCATATATTGGTGACCCACATTCCGGGCAGAATGCTTGCGGTCTTTTATTCCCGCTTTCGCTTGTCTTCACGTAGATTTTCAGTTCGCCCGAAAGCAAATTGAACGCATTTTCCCGAGTGTAGGTGACCACGCGAAACGCTGAGCCTGATAACGTCTGGCAGTCGGTGCAGTTGCAGATCAGCGTCTTGTCGGGATCGATCTCAGCTTCGTAGGTGATGTATCCGCAGTGACAACGCCCATCAATTTTCATCTCATCCTCCAAGGGTGAAAGGCTCATGAACAGGCACCGGTGATAACCCCAATCAGTCGATTGGCAGGGTAGAAGGAACCGCTTGGCTTCCATCCTGCTTGCTCGAGCAGCTGGAGATATTGGGATTCGGTTCTTTCTTGCCCGTTTCCCCAGCACATCATGTGAACATCGAACAGCTTAGAAAAATGGGGCACGTCGGGCTCCGGAACGATATGCTCGACGATGAAGATCCGTGCCGACCCGGTGACGGCTTTGCGGATGTTCGAGAGGATTTCGATGCACTCCTGGTCATTCCAGTCGTGAAGGACCATCTTGAGGCCGTATGCGTCAGCCTTCGGCACGGCTTCGAACATGTCGCCAGCCACGTACTGGCATCGTTGCTGAAGCCCGAGCTTCGTCACCCATAACTCATTGACGTCTTGACCCACTTCGAGAAGATCGAAAACGATGCCGTGAAGCCCAGGATTGGCGAGCAGCAAGGCGCACATGAGATGTCCATGGCCTCCAGCAACATCGCAGAATGTGTGGATTCCGGAAAGATCGTACCCGCGCAAAGCCTCTAGAACTAACGAGGATTGCACCGCAGAGTAGCTCGTCATCGCTCCTCTGAAGCGCTCGGCATAGTCGTGGTCCTCCCGAGCATAGTCGAAGGCCATGCGACCAAACTCACGTACGAAAGCGTTTTGCTTGCCGTCCCGGACCATAGCGGGCAAATGCTTCCAGAGAGAGTAGTGCTGCGGACCCTCCTCCAGCCGCGCCATCGGCATTAGAGATTGCGGATGGTCCGACCGTAGCAGTTCCCCCTTTTCGGTCAGCACGAATCCCTGCGAGCGGCTCTCTTCAAGCAGGCCGACGGCTGCCTGCGCCCTCATCAAGCGATAAAGCAGGGTCGGGTCGGCGGCTAGCTCGCCGGCAAGCTCTTCCGCCGTCTTCGCTTTTTGTCTGTCGAGACGATCGAAGACGCCCAGTTCTGTGCCGGCAGCAAGTATCTGACTCCGCCAACGCCCAAATATGAGATCCATGACCTGATCGGCGGCAGTGTCCATCGTCCAGCTCCGTGCTGCTCGGGCAGCCTATGTCGTCCGGCTTGGCCAGTTGAGTTCGAAAGATTGCGAAAACGGTTCGCAAAATTGCATACTGCGCCTATGAGCATCTTTGCCTGGGACGATCTTAGGTATTTTTTGGCCTTCGCGCGCGCGGGCAGCATGCAGGCGGCGGCAGCAGCGCTCGGCGTCAATCAATCTACGGTGCAGCGTCGTATCGCCGAGCTCGAGCAGCAAGTGGGCCTTCAACTGGTTGAACGCCACCTTGGCAGTTATCGACTGACCGAACTAGGGGAGGAGTTCCGGCCGTCGATCGAGGGCGTCGAGGCTGCAGTTGCGGCATTCGAGCGTCGTCTCGCCGCGCGCGACAAAGTTCCAACGGGGTCGCTCCGCCTTACCTGTGGGTCGCATCTGGCGAGTTGTACTCCGACGGACGCCGCTTATCGACGCTTTTCATGCACGCCATTCTGGTTTGCGGGTCGAGTTGGTTATCAGCGACCGGTTTCTTGATTTGTCCAAGGGAGAGGCCGATGTTGCGATCCGACTTGGCGAACCCAGAGACGAAGCTCTCGTCGGTCGCAAGATCACCGATGCTTGCTGGGGGGTGTATGCCAGCCGTGCCTATATCGATCGTCATGGTTGGCCAAAGAGCCCAGAAGACTTGAGTGGCCATCTAGTCGTCGGCTGCGACGGCTCGATCGCGAACTATCCAGGTGCCAGATGGGCACGATCTGTGGCTCCTCCTGCAACTGTTTCTACGCGTAGCGACAACTGGCAAGGGCTGATTCTTGCAGTCAAAGACGGTGCCGGACTTGCCGCGATGCCGCACTGGCAAGGGGACAGTGAGAGTGGGCTTGTCCGCGTCATTGACAGTATCGGGCTGACAATCCCCTACTACCTGCTCATGCATCGCGACATGCAACACGCTCCCCGAGTTCGGGCATTCGCTGATTTCGTCGCCTCAGAAATAAAATCTTTCCGCGCTCTTTTATCGGGTGGAAAAGCTAGCGGAAAAAGTGCCGGTAAAGACTGACCGAATGTCCGCTCGCGGCCTTGCGGCGGGAGTCTGCTTCGCCCCCGAGAGCGGACATTGGACGGACATTCGCGAAGGTCCGTTTTGTGCCATGAACGGACTCATGCACCGCAGCAAAACTATTCGATCACCTCGTCGGCGCGAAGGAGGAGAGAGGGAGGAATTTGGATGCCCAAGGACCGCGCTGTCGCCAAATTGATGACTAATTCAAATGCCGTAGGTTGCTGAATAGGTAGATCACTCGGCTGAGCACCTTTTAAGATGAGTGCCGCGTAGGTGCCGACTTTCTTGAAAGTTTCGGGAAGGCTGGGCCCGTAGCTCATCAGGCCGCCAACCGCCGGAAACTCGCGGAATTCGTAAGTCGCCGGAAGTGAATGACGCTTGGCCAATGCGACGAGTTGCACACGTTGGCTCAGAAACAGCGCATCGTTGCTGACGAGCACCGCACCGACCTGAGCTCTGACGAGCTGCGCGAATGCTGGTTCGAGGTCAGCCGGGTTACGCGCCTTGGCGACTTCCAAGGACTGCCCGGTCGAACGGGCAACGTTTTCGATTTCCAGCAGCAAGTCTTGATTGTCCGGGTTTACCAAAAAGCCCACGGTCGCGTTTTGCGGTAAAAGCTCGCGGATTAGTTCAAGCCGCTTGAGGGTGAGCGTTGCCGTCACTATAGATATGCCGGTGGCGTTTCCTCCGGGATGAGCGAAGCTTTTTGCCAAGCCGAGCTTCACCGGGTCTGAGGCAATGCTGAATACTATTGGAATTGTTTGAGTAGCGCGCCGCGCGGCGAGCGCAACCACATTGCCTCCCACCCGGATCAAGGCAGGGTTGAGGCGCACGAGCTCTTGTGCGAGCTCGGGAAGCCTATCGTAGTTTCCTCCTGCCCACCGACGTTCTATCGTGACGTTCCTTCCGACCACGTAGCCCTTCTCCGCGAGACCTCTTTCGAACGCTGCCTCAATATCGGGGAGCGCCCCGTCGGGTGAACCGGCGGATAGCACACCAATGACAGGCATCGCTGGCTGTTGCGCACGTGCGGGCGAGCGGCCACGTCGCCACCACCGTGCCTCCGAGAAGCGTGATGAACTCGCGCCGTCGCATTGATCCCCCAAGGAAATGCCTCATCGATCTCAGGAGCCTAGCACTTTGTGGCGGGGTGACGTGCGAGAATTGAGCAAATATTTGGCACCAGACGCTGCGGAACAATGTCCGTTCCGGGTCATTTTGCCGGAGGCGGAACGGTATCTTACTCGATCACCTCGTCGGCGCGCAGCAGCAGCGACGGCGGCACCACGACGCCGAGCGCCCTTGGCGGTCTTGAGGTTCACCACCAGTTCGAACTTGGTCGGCTGCTCGACCGGCAGGTCGCCCGGCTTTGCACCCTTGAAAATCTTGTCAACGAAAAATGCGGTCCGGCGAAACTGATCTCGAAAATCAACGCCGTAATGCAGTAGCAAACCCGCCTCCGCGAATTGTTTGGCACCAGAGATAGCTGGCAGTCGATTTCCGAGAGCCACTACAACAATCTGGCCGCGATAATCGAACAGCACAGCATCGCCCAACACGACGAACGCCTGCGCGCGCTCCCTCACCATTGTCGCAAACGCTCCTTCAAGTGCATCCAATCCGCGCGCTTCAACCGGAACAAGCGTCAACCCCAGCGGCCGGGCCGCCTCCTTCATCGAGGTCAACCGGTTTCGATTGGGCGCAAAGTCTGGATTTCACAAAACGCCGACCCGCGAAAGGTTCGGTAGGGTCTCCTTCAGCAGCTCGAGCCGCTTGCCGAAAATCTCGTCGCCTGGGTCCTGGGCGAACCCAGTGACGTTCCCGCCCGGCCGCGCCAGACTGGCGACAAGCCCGGCGCTGACAGGATCGGCACTGTTGGCCATCACAATCGGGATGGTCGTGGTCGCCTTCATTGCCGCAACCGTGTTCGGATTGGCTCCAGAGACGATCACGTCCACGCCGAGCCCAACCAAGTCAGCAGCCAACGCGGGCAGCCGTTCTATCTCGGCGTTGGTGAAGCGGTACTCGATGGCGACATTCTCGCCAACGCGATAGCCGAGGCTCCGCAGGCCATCTTCGAACGCCCGAATGTGAGAGCAGTTGCTGGTCTCGGGAACCATTCGAGAGGTACCCCACTCGGTAGACCCGCCCTACGGGTTGCTGCGCGCGCGCGGCCAGTGGCCACGTCGCCGCCGCGCCACCGACAAGCGTAATGAAATCGCGGCGCTGCATTTTCTGACACTGGCCCTTCCAGACGGCATCTTAGCCCTTCAACTATCGCCCTTAATAGGGCTGAATGCGGTTTGGAGCGATTGGCGTCGAGCGCGGCCAAATCCGCTCCCGGTCAAAAGCAGTCCTGACCGTCCGGAAACCCCCACTTCCGATCTACCCCTAACAACGGACATCATAAGACCGGCCCAGTTGGTCCGGTTCGTGCCAACAAGAGACTTCGTCTGGAGAGCGCCTCGGCAGGCTGATAGCAAGTTATGCGGGGAGGTTATTCGGGGAGGCCGGCAAGACGCAGGCCTTGCGCGTACTTCTCCACGAAGGCTGCTTCCCGATAGGGCCCCAGATATGCGCTGAGGCGGGAAACAACGAATGCTGGATCGACGACCCGCAAGCGAGCAGCAAATCGTCGTGCTGTATCATTGTGGCCGGCAAGCGCGGCACTGGCGGCTCCGATCCGCAAGGAGGCATGGTTGTCCGGACTATGCTGGACCATTCGTTCTGCCAGAGCCAGCGCCTCCTCATACCGGTCCAGGAAAAAGCAAGCGTGCGCCATTGCCGACAATGTTTCGATCGGGTAGCTGGTTGGGATCGAGCCGTCTGGCGCGAGCAAGGTGATCCATTGCAATATCTGGACGTCCTCCCCAGAGGTTAATCCACCCGCTGCTTGTCCACGCACTGGCAAGATTTGGGTTAAGTGCCAGGGCCCGGTCAATCAATTGCTTCGCTGACGATAGGTCGCGGAGTACATAGGCCACCGCCCACGCTGCCTTTTCCAACGCCACTCCATCTTCCTGACCTACGCGCGTAACCATCTGCAAGAGGCGTGAGACTTCACTTCGCTCGTGAGTAACATCGCTTGCCACGCCAAAAGCGAGGCGTTGAGCATGACAGTACATCGCCATCCCGTACGCAGACGCGTAGTCCGGATCCAGAGCGGTCGCCTTGGTGAACAGAGCCAACGCTTGCTCCATGTTCGCGACCGTGAAGGGAGAAAGGCAGGCCAAACCTCTCAGGTAGCAATCGTAGGCATCGGGATTGCCGGAGGACTTCGCAAGGCCCGCACTACCTCGGCCCGCTCCATTCGCGGTGCAATGGCTCCGATTACCTTCTCCGTAACCTGATCCTGAAACTCAAACACGTCGTCCAGCGCGCCCTCAAAACGATCTGCCCAAGTGTGGGCTCCGCTTGCCGTGTCGATTAACTGCGCCGTAATTCGCAATCTGCTTCCACTTTTGCGCACGCTCCCTTCCAGGACATATCGAACCCCAAGGTCACGCCCGACCTGCCGAATGTCCGGTGATTTCCCTTTGTAGGCGAAACTCGAATTGCGCGCGATCACGAACAGAGATCTGAAACGCGACAGCGCGGTGATGATGTCCTCAACCATACCGTCCGCAAAATACTCCTGCTCGGGATCGCCGGACATGTTCTGGAATGGCAGCACGGCGATGGAAGGCTTGTCGGGGAGCGGGAGTGGCTGTGGAGGGCTCAGGCTGCGGACCAAGTAGAGGCGCAACCATTCCAAGAAAAACTTTTGGTTTTGCTGCGTAAACGCGTACGGGACGGTCGATGTTCTTTAGCCGCTGCTCACCCAGATCAGCAAACTCGACCGCGACCTTGCCTCGAACCTGTTCGTAGGCTGAAGACGAGATACAGATGCCGCCAGGTTCAGCGATGCCCTCAAGCCGTGCTGCGACATTGACGCCGTCACCAAGGATGTCCTCACCCTCGATCAGGATGTCTCCGAGGTTGATCCCGATACGGTAGAGCATACGCCGGTCTTGCGGAACGCCGTCGTTGCGCTCGGCCATCACCGCCTGCACAGCTACCGCACATTCGACCGCGTCCACTACTGAAGGAAACTCGAGCAACACGCCGTCTCCCGTGGTCTTGACGATCCGGCCAGCATGCTTTGCCACCAACGCATCGGAGACGGCGCGGTGTTCGCGGAGAGTGCGGGCGGTGCCGACCTCGTCTAACCCCATCAATCGGCTGTAGCCGGCAACGTCCGCCGCCAAAACCGCTGCCAATCGCCGCTCGACCCGATTGCCGTTCAAGTGTGACCCCTCAAGACCGGATAATCGCTCTCTCGGATCAAACCATACTGAGGTGTTATCCCGCTAGGGCAAATGTCCGCTCGGGGTCAAAAGCTGCCCTGACGGCCATGAAAAGCGACTTCCGATCTTCCCTCAACAGCGGACATCGCGCCGCATGATCGGCATGTCTCAAAAGTGCCACAAGCAGCATGCCGTCGCCTCATTCGATCACCGCGTCGGCAGTCGTCAACAATGCCGGAGGGAATTCAAGCCCAAGCGATCTTGCTGCTTTTTGATTGAGCACAAGTTCGTATTTGGTCTGTCGGTAGAACGGAATGTCACTTGGCTTTGCGCCCCTCAATACTTGACCTGTCATGTCCGCGACGCGACGGTCATGTCCACAAATCGACGCCGTAAGCCATGAGGCCACCGACCTCGACGAAGTCACGAAATGGGTAAATTGCAGGGACATGAAATCTGGCGGCGAGGTCAACGATCAGCTGACGGTTAGTGAAGTGCTCGGGCGTGTCGCTTACGACGATACCATCCACTCCCTCTTTTTCCATGGCATCGAAAGTCCGCTCGTATGCAGCCCGATCAACCTTTTCGCCGCCAACGATAACGGCATCGAAAGTTCGTTCGTATGCTGCTCGATCAAAGTTTCCGCCGACAACGACAAAAGCCGCTTTGATGCCAACTCGCTGGGCGGCCTCGCGGACGTGTTCACTTGCCCACGCTGACCGGGGACAAGTCTAATGGGGTTGGCTCTCGAGATAACCGACTTTCGTCATTTTTCGCGCGGTTTCCAAGAGCAATTGAACGCGCTTGGCCCAGATTTCCAATCCTGCATCAACGACAACCCCGGTGAAATCTCCATCAGGCCTCGCGAGGCTCGTCGAAAGGCCAAACGCGACCGGATCGGGAGTTGGACCGACCATTGGAATGCCGGTAGCCAGCGCCATGACCTCCTTGATGAACGAACAGAGAGCGGCAAAATGACATCGGGACGGCTTGCAACGATCTGGCGAGCGAGGTCGCCGATAGCGGTCGGGCTTGGCCGAGCGCCGAATATCGCTCCACGATCAGATTTTGCCCCTCGATAAAGCCAAGCCTGTTCAGCTCATCAAAGTATGCCTTGTACCGAGCCATTGCTCGTCATTCCCTCGGGCGGTTCGCTGGGATGGAAAATGGCGAGCCGTTTTACGCCGGGCGACCGAGCGTTGGTCTGCGCGCGGGCTGGCCAAGCAAAGCTCAGCGCTGCGGTGGCCGCCGTTCCCGCGATGAACTCACGCCGTCTCATGTGCCCCCCGTGAGGACCACGCCTTGCGCGATGCCCATAGCCTAGCATTTTGCGACGGGGCGGCGAGGGAGAATTTGCATACATTCGGCCATCGGGATCATCAGACCCATGTCGCCTTCGGGTCAAGCCGGAAGTCGCGGCTTTGCGGCGGGATGTCTGCTTCACCCTGGAAAAAGCGGACATCGTCAGGCTGTCCCGGCACGTCCGAAACGTGCCAAGAACGGAAGTCCGCTTGATTAGCGTGCGGCGCTTCCTCTCACGAATTCTAGCGGACCATCGCTATCTCGCTCGGCCGCCATTCCTTCGTGAAGAATGGTTCAAGCGGACTGTAGAGACGCAGGATCATGAACCAACCCTTTTTGGGATCGGTCTGTATCCAGTTGCCCCGCTTGACCCCCGCGGGCTGGGTCGGACTGAAATAGACCGTTGTTGAGCCGTCGGCGTCCGGTTCGGCGGCGGGCGACGGATAGCTCTGGCTACCAGCGCGGGGATAACGCTGCGGCGTGTCGAGCATCGAGCGCGTCTGGTTGTCGTAGAGCGTGAACGACCAGAATTTTTCCTCTGGAATGCCCTTCGGCAGCGTCACCTTGTAGGTCTTGGCACCATCGAAATACTGCTTGTCCGCGTCCAAGCTCGCAAAGAGATATTGCGAGCCGATGCCGGTTAGCCGCATGCTCATCGCGGGCGTGATGCCGGTGATGCCGTAGAAGAACGCCGAGCGCGCATCCAGCGTGCGGTAGCCCGTGGGCGGGAAAGGCTTGACGCCTTCGCGCGTGATCATCGGGATCGGCGTTTCAAACTCGGAGCCGCTGATAAACAGCGGGTTCATCCATGCCGAACCGGGAGTAGTAGTACCAATCTGCAGCGCGGGGGTTCAATAAAAGAGTGCGCGAGGTAGCATTGGCGACCGCGAGGGCCTCGGTAAGGATTTTCTTCATCCGCTCATCCGGCGCAAAAGGCTTGCCTTTGATGATGCCAATGGCGGCTACCGAACCCATGAGTTCGGGATCGAGCGACGTGGCTGGCTCCTGCTGCACGACGTCGTTGAGCATCTCGTAAAAACTGAAATCATTCGGCGGAATGGTGTTCATGACCTTGCCGCTGAGTTCGTGGAACACGGTCGGCGGCGGCGCAGTTGGGCGAGCGAGTTTGACCTTGCCGGTCAAGAACTCGGCGATGCTGGTGCCGACACCACCGGCTTCGTAGGGGTAAATCTTGGCTGTCTTCCTGATCAGGTCGGCGGCAGGCTTGGGATCGTTGTTCTCCATGAACATGCGACCGAGGATCGCAACGCGCGTAGTACGGGAGCGCGCGACGAAGTAACCACCTTCGGGCAATGGACCGTCGTAGCCGGGGGGCAGGAGAAGGTATTTGCCACCTTCGCCGCGATCAGGGCCGGGTGCGCCGAAATCAGTGACCCAGCGCCACCACATATCATCGAGCACGCCGAGTGCTTTCGGCGGTGTCTCGAACACCATGGGGCCTTTGGTCAGATCAATCATGCCAACGAAATAGACGGTATCCGCATTCGCCGTCAGGAACAGGGACTTGGCATCCATGAGTTCGGAGAACACGCCGATCTCGTTGTCTTTCACGCCAACGGCGAACATTCCCTTGTGAATGGCACCCATGTTCACACCCTGCATGGTGTTCACGAACGTATTGAAGGCGTGTGCGGCATCCAAATTGTCGTAGACCTTCGCCAAAGTCGCTGGGCTTGGCATGCCGTCCTTGAAGTCGAGCGTACCGAGCCGCGTCTCGACTTTGTCCGGCGTGGTGATCGATGGAGGGATTGCCGGGGACGTCTGCGCGGCGACTAAACTGGGCTGGACCAGTGCGGCACAAGTCACGACTGCAGCAACGAGCGCGACTTGCTTCATGAGGTGGCTCCATCGATTTACGGGTGATCTTTTAATTTGCAGGGATATTTTTTGGATTTTGCCTGATCGAATGCGCCAGTGGTATTGCCCCAAGGGTCAACTACCTGCCGTCTGCAATCGCTGCCATGGGATTTTTAAACCTACAAATTTTCGAGGAACCCCTCATAATCGGCGCGAGGCAGTGGGCCTGGGACAGCGTACCGGTGGGGTCCACCCCCGGCCCGCCCCCCGGGGGCACGGACCTCCGTAGTGGCGTTGAAAGCCAACGGCAGCAGTAGCGAAGTTCAAAAATCAACTTTCGCGAGTTTTTGCGGCTGGGCAATTTTCGATTTTTGCAACACTATCGACCCTTAACGGACCTCGGCTCCAGCCCCTGCCACACGGCTGTCGATCTCGCTGCGAAGCGCGACAAAATCGATGGGCTTTGTCAGAAGCGCCTCGGCGCCGCCTTCCATGGCTTTTCGCCTGGTATCAGGCGTCGCCATAGGCCGTGATCATGATGACGGGGACGTCCGGTCGTGCTGCCTTGGCCTTCGGCAATAATTCAAGACCGGTCATTCCAGGCATGTTGATGTCGGAAAGGATCAGGATCAATGATGCCCCCGCCGCGTCACTGATGAGGTTAAGGGCACTGTTCGCCGGATTGCGCAAAATCCATCGTGAAGCGGCCGTCGCGGATGTCGCGCCTGAATTGCTGGCGAAACAGCGCCTCAACATCGGGTTCGTCGTCAACAACAAGAATAAGCAAGCTCATTTGTCTGCCCCTGCTTTGCCCGTGGCTGCCATGCGCGGAAGGACAATGATGAATTCCGTGAACTGCCCCGGCTCCGTGGCAACATCAATTCTGCCGCCGTGTTGCTTAACGATGATGTCGTGCGTCATCGAGAGACCAAGGCCGGTTCCTTCACCGGCTGGCTTGGTCGTGAAGAACGGGTTGAACATCTTCTCCTGCACCTCGGGCGGGATGCCGGTGCCGTTGTCGCGAATGCGAATTTCGACGGTGGTTCCGAGGTTCTTCGTGGTGGCCCGGAGGGTTGGCTCAAAACCAGGTTCTTTATCCTCGGTCTTGCGCCTGGTCGCAGCATAGACGCCGTTCGCGATCAGATTGAGAAAGGCGCGGGTGATCTCCTGCGGAAATAGTTCGATTGTACCCGCGTCCGCATCGAAGTCGCGCTGCAGGGTGATATTGAACTCGCCTTTTTCTGCGCGCGCACCGTGATAGGCGAGATTGAGGCTTTCATCGAGAAGCGAATTGATATCCGCAGGTCGGTGCTCTCTGGAGCCTTCACGCGAATGCAGCAGCATGTTCTTGACGATGGAGTCGGCGCGCTTGCCGTGCTGGACGACCTTTTGGAGATTGTCCTTGATCATCCCGGTCAATTCGTCGGCTTCTCCTCGCATCTTGTCATCGAGCGGGGCGGGTTTTAGCAGGTCATTCAGTTCGTCGGTCAGCTCCGCCGTTAGCGCAGAGAAGTTATTGACGAAGTTGAGCGGGTTCTTGATCTCATGCGCGATGCCGGCGGTGAGTTGGCCGAGCGAGGCGAGTTTTTCGGTCTGGATAAGGCGATCCTGCGCGGTGCGGAGGTCGTCGAGCGATTGCGACAGATCCCTGGTACGCTGCCGCACTTCCTGAAATAGCCGGACATTCGAAATGGCGATGACTGCCTGATCGGCGAAGGTCCGCAGCAGCTGGATGTGGTGATCGGCGAACTTGCCGGGCGCACTGCGGGTCACGCTTATCGCGCCGATAGGCTGTTTATCCCGCAACAACGGGACAAACAGCAGGCTGCGATAGCCACGCAGCTGTGCCAAATTCCGCGCAACTTGCAGGAAAGATTCGTCTTGTATATCGCCGATTTGGAATAGTTCACCCCGGCTGATCACTTCACCAAAGACCGTCTCCAACAGCGGCCGCGGGAACAAAGCCCGAAGAGCCGCATCGGCTTCCGGGCTTGTTGGTGTGAAAGCCATTAGATGCGCAACGCCGTCGACCAAACTGTACACCGCAGTCGACCGCCCGTCGACGATCCGGTTCGATCGCTCCGCAATTGCTTCGAATACCGGCTGCACATCGTCGGGCGAACTGGCGATGACTTTCAGGATATCGGCGGTGGCGGTCTGCCGTTCCAGCGCCTCCTGCGTCTCGTTGAACAGTCGCACGTTCTCGATGGCGATCGCCGCCTGATCGGCGAAGGTCTTCAGCAAGGCGATCATGCTTGTCCTCGAACGGGCGCACCTCGGTTCTGCGGACAGAGTGATTGTGCCGATGCGTGCGATCCTTGCGTAGCAGCGGAACGGCGAGGGCTGTTCGATGACCAAATCTGAGAGCAAGCTGCCGCCCGTCGGGAAATTCATCTCCCGCCGCTAACGCGTCAGCGATATGGACCGGCTCTCTGTCGCAGATGGAACGGCCGCATCGACGGTAGAGCGGTTGAGCTGCACGGTCTCGCCGGTGTTCAGGCCGTCGAGTTGCCGTAACTGGCTCCGTGGCGTATCGCATCATCCTGGACTACCATGATAGCCACGAACTGGGCGTCGCAGATGCTGGCCGCGTGCTCGGCGACCGTATCGAACACCGGCTGGACATCAGCCGGCGAGTTCGAAATCACCCTGCAGGATGTTGGCGGTGGCGGTCTGCCGCTTCCGAGTCGCCTCCTGCGTCTCGTTGAACAGCCGCACATTCTCGATGGCGATTACTGCCTGATCGGCAAAGGTTTGCAGCAAGCTGGACGTGATTGGCTCTAGAACGGACCCGGTTCCTTCCGCGTGACAGCTGATCAAGCCGATGGGTGTCCCTCGCGCAGCAGCGGGACGTACTAAGCATGCTGCGAAAGCCGCGCGCTCGCGCGATAGTCACGAATATCGTCTGACAGCGGCTTCGGTATCGGCGATCTGCACAATCTTCCAGCGTGTGCCGATCGCAAACGACTGAAAACGTCGGCAATCGGTCGCGGGAATGAATTCTGCATTACCGCGTCCGCCGCCGGATTTGTCGGCGTGATAGCCTGCAGGTGAGCAATGCCGTCGATGAAGCGAAACACCGCTGCTCGAAAAGCCACCGAGCAGCCGCTTGGCGCTCTCGACGATTGCCTCGAACACCGGCTGCACGTCGGAGGGCGAACGAAGCGATCACCTTCAGGATGTCGGCGGTGGCGGTCTGCCGTTCCAGCGCCTCCTGCGTCTCGTTGAACAGCCGGGCGTTCTCGATCGCGATCACGGCCTGATCCGCAAAAATCTTCAGCAAGGTCGATCGTCTTGTCGTCGAACGACCCCGCTTCGCGGCGCGTGATGCCGATGGTGCCTATTGCAATCCCGTTGCGCAGCATCGGCACGACCAGCATGCTGCGCCAGCCAACGCGTCCGCGCGAATTCCTTGATCTCCCGCGGGAGATCGGAATTGGGGGCGTCAGTGTCGACGATGCAAGACTCGCCCGGTCCGCGCCACTCTGGCGTGAACGTCCGGTCGGAGGAAAGCGGATAGGGCAAGAGGCCCTGCAGCAGCATGCGCGGGCGCCTCGGTTTCTGCCGTGCTGGCCGCCAAATGGACAAAGTCGTCGATGACGCGCGTGACCACCGCCGTATGACTTGCCAGCAAGCGCCTGGCGCTCTCGGCGATGGCGTCGAATACCGGCTGCACGTCCGACGGCGAACTGGCGATCACCTTCAGGATATCTGCCGTGGCAGTCTGCCGCTCCAGCGCCTCCTTGCGTCTCGTTGAACAGCCGCGCGTTCTCGATGGCGATCACGGCCTGGTCGGCAAACGTCTTGAGCAACTGGACATGATGGTCAGCGAATGCGCCAGACTTCTCTGCGCGTTACGCTGATCAGGCCGATAACGGCGTGATCGTCGCAGCAACGGAACCCAGAGAACGCTGCGAAAGCCGCGCAACCGCGCCACCTCCAGAAAAGCGGGTAACCCGGCCCACTCAATTTCAACGTCAGCGATTTGCACGACCTCGCCCTTGCGCAGCCGTTCGCCGCCCGAAAGCGCGGATAGTGATCTTGGGTATGAGGCTCGTACAGCCGCGTCCGCTTCAGGATTTTTTCGCGTAAAGGCCTCCAGTTGCAGCGTCTCGTCGGCGTGGCTGAACACTGCGGTCGAAAGGCCGCCGACCAGCCGGTTCGACCTTTCCGCAATTGCTTCGAATACCGGCTGCACGTCCGACGGCGACCTGGCGATGACCTTCAGGATGTCGGCGGTAGCGGTCTGTCGGTCCAACGCCTCCTTGGTCTCGTTGAACAGCCGCACATTCTCGATGGCGATCACGGCCTGGTCGGCGAAGGTTTGCAGCAACTCGGACGTCATGCGCTGAAAACGGGCCGGGGTTCCTTCTGTTGGTGGCGATCACGCCTATAGATGTTTCCTTGCTTTTGAGCGGCACATACAACACGCTTCGAAAACCACGCGACCGCGCGATATCCCTCAACCGCTCATTCGACTTTTCGGTGTCGTCGATCTGCAGCACTTCGCCAGCTTGCGCCGGTCTAAACATCGGAACGTCGGCGCTGCGCTGCGGGAACGCGGCTTTCAACTTCTCGTCCGCGTCCGGGTTTATCGGAGTGAATGCCGCCAGATGACCGTATCCGTCGATAAACCGAAAAACCGCGGTTGCGTACCCGCCGATCAGCCGATTGGCGCTGGCCACAATGGCATCGAACACCGGCTGCACGTCCGAGGGCGAACTCGCGATCACCTTGAAGATCTCGGCCGTCGCCGCCTGCTGCTCGCGGGCTTCCTTCAGGTCTTTGCTCGGATCGGAGACCGAACGAGCTTACTCGGGTGGCCGCGGCGCAATGCGGGGCTTGGTCTTGGTGGTCTTGCGGCCCTTTGCTGGGCTTGCGTTGCGGGCTTTCGCCTCGCTCGTCTTGCCGCCCGTTCTTGATGGCCGCGCCATATCCGCCCCCAGGCTCAAGAAGGGCATCTTATCGGGCTAGACCGTCCTTCAGGAAGGGGCGGATTGGGCTGAGTCGCAGGTTGCCAGGTCAGAAAAGTACCAGAAATCGGCCTCTCTGCCGTAACGCCTGAATGACCGTTTGGTATCAATTTCGCGAGTCGGCGTGATTTTCACGATGCCCAAGGTGGGCTAGTTTTCTAAGCGCGATTCTCACAATACATGCACGACCCTAAAGGCATTTTGACTGAGTGCGGCCATGGTTCGCGAGCGGAGCGATTGGGGCTACTACGTCGGGCGATCCGCGATTTAGCCCATCCGCCTTCGTGGCGATGGAGAATTATTCGCCGGGGCAACCCGATGGGTGTGTTGCTCGAAGCTGGGGGCTTCAGCTCCTATGAAGCTGCGCGGTTCGCAGGTAACGTTGCCTTGGCTGATTTCCTTGAGCAGCTTGAACGTGAGAAACTGCGGAACGACTAAACCCATTATTGTGATCGCCTATGGTTCGCTCTTGTCTGCTTTTTTGCCCGTGAGCGGACATCGTCAGGCTGTCTCGGCATGTCCGAAAAACTGCCAACAAGAGACTCGCTGCGCCCATTCGATCACCTCGTCCGCGCTGGCGAGTAGCGACGGCGGCACGGTGAGACCGAGCGCCTTGGCCGTTTTCATGTTGATCACCAGCTCGAATTTGGTCGGCTGCTCAAGGCATCGACCGCATTCTTGGTGAGTTTACGTTTGATGGCCATCATTGGTCGGCACCGGGTCGGCACGAGCAAGAGACAAAGAGTAGCTGCCAGAATAATTTAGAAGCCTTTCGGTTAAGAAAAGCAAATGAAATCAAACATCAATGGGTTCCCGGAAACCCGCGGGAACTGGGCGGAACCTCTGTACCCAACATTCGTAATGACGGGGTCACAGGTTCGAGTCCTGTTTGCGGCACCACGAACCCTTTGATATTTGTTGATAATTTTTGGCCGGGCGCGGGCCGATCTCAGCTGTGTGAATGACGACGACGCGAAGCGGACGGCTTCAACATATGCAGGGACGTGCATTGAGATCATTCGGCGGCCTGCGCTACCAGCTTGATGCTTTGCGTCCTTCCGATCTTCTGCGTTGGCTTCTCGACCAGGAAATGTATTGCCGTGCTCACGGCTAGCGCCAGCAACGTTGCCAGCACAACCACGCCGGCAGGCGGGACGCCGTGATCAAGCATGATCCGCATGGCGACATATCCCATGAGGCCGTGGACGACGTACAGCGGGTAGCTGATCGCGGAGAGGCCGCGCAACAGCGCTATATCGGGAAAGTGCGCCCTGAACAGGTACGCAGTGATGAACACGGCCGCAGCAAAGATATAGCTCACAAGCGTGATAAGCCCTTGCGTCGTGTACGTAAAATACAGGCTTGTCGCGAGGACGAATGCAATTGCCGCAATCGTCGTGGTCGGCCCGATCTTCTCCGAACGATGGAAGCTGATCAGCACGCCAACAAACATGAAATCGAGCGCAGGGGCGTAACCGGCGATCACGTATGCCGGGAAACCGTAGGTTGGCGAAGCAAGAAAGAGCAACATGGTCGGCACCACAAGCACAAGCAGAGATCCGGCCCTGATGAGCGGTGCCGTCAACAGGCACACGATATAAAACACAACCTCGATTTCGAGGGTCCAGATCACGTAGTCGATGAACGGAGTGCGCGCGACGAGTCGGACGCCGGGGATGAAATGGGCCAGGACGTCGCTGGTCTCATACGGAAACGGCCTTCCGTAGAATTTTGCCGCAACAAGGAGCGCCAATAGCGTGAAGCAAAACCCGACGGCGTAGGTTGGCAGTATTCTCCAAACTCTCGCCCTTGCAAATGCGACTGTGTCGAGCCTGTCCATCGAAAGAGGGATGACATACCCGCTGATCAAAAAGAACAGGCTGACCCCGAAGGCGGCCAAGCTGAAGGTCATCGGGGTTTCGAGCAACCATTTCGAGACTGCGGGGGCGACGCCCTGCGGCAAGTCCGGCACATTGGCGATCAGGCCAATGGTCGGTCCTGGCGCCCAAAAAGCCAGCACGTAATGACACATCAGCACTGATATGGCCGCGATGCCTCGCAAGCCATCGGCAAATACGTCTTTGCTTCGCATAACCCCAACCGCTCCAACCAAGGGGGTTAGTCTTACCATTCACAGCCCCGCCCGGAACAGCCCAAAACCGGAGTTTGAAAACGAACAACCCGGCAACGGCAGGCGCCGCTGGGCACAATTTTGTCATCCCCCAAGAGACGGCCCGGCGTGAGGGCGCGCATCGCGCTTCCCTTGTCGTCGAATTGAAGCCTGAAGGCTCGTAAGTAACGCCAGAATCGTCAAGAATATGGTTCTTGCTTTCATCTATGCGCAGTTATTGCGTGACCCATCTCACATACCTTCCTCCCCGCCCGGCCTATCTCCCCCCAACGCTCAATCACGGGAGATTCACATGCGCAAATTGATTTTGATCGCGGCGATGGTTCTGGCATCCGCAACCGCCCAGGCCGGCCCCATGCGCAGCCTGACGCTGGCATCGAACGATGAGCCGGCTGTCTCGTCTCAGCCAAAGGCCGCCGCACCGCAGCCCGTCGCCGCCCAACCGGCCGCATCGCAGCCTGTTGCGGCTCCGAGCGCCGCCGAGGCTCCGGCTGCCACCCCGGCGCCGACCTATGTCGCGCGGCCGGCGCCCGTCGAACCCGCCGCGACGCAGGTCGAGACGACCAAACCCGTCGCCACGAAGGCCGAAAAGCCCAGGCGCCAGCGCTCCTCGACCGAAGCGCGGGTGATCTACGAACTGCACCGCCACGGCATCTACTGGTAGGCCCTACGGTTTCACCCCTGCCGCAGCCCCGCCCGGATGCCGCGAGCCGGGGGGGTCCACCTTCCTTTGCATGGGCTCGTTTTCGCGATTTTGGTCCATGCCCTGCTAAGCACCCCCAAGGGGACGCTATGCCGGTCCGGGGCACGAGATCGTTGTGCCTCGCGCCTGGCAATCCATGGCCACAAGCCGGATTGCCCCGGCCTTCGCCCCTCGGGCTACGGCGGACACAGCCGCCGCGTTGCCCTTCACGATTGCGGCTTCACGGTTGAACTAATCGTTATCTGTGAGCCGGTTCACATTGAAATAACGCAGCCGGGCTCATATGCGGCACGAACGTCGAGGGGAGGCATCCGTGCCGCCAATGGTCGATCAGAGCAAAATGAACCCGGATAGTTTTTGGCTCGGTATTGTCAAGACCGCGGTCGCCCAGATTCTCGTCCTGGTCGCGCTGGTAGCCGCCATCGTCTGGTATGTGAACTGGTCGTCGGAAGCCGCCATGTCCGAATTCATGCGCGCTGGAACGCCGCCGGTCGCCGGCCCGAACCTTCACCCGCGATCGCGGGCTCCGGTTCAGACCGTCAAGGGCAAAGCGGTTTGCGTCCGCAAGCTTGGCGCCTGACGGCTAATCCACCACCGTCTGCACCACACTGCTGACCGGGCGGCTGGCGACGGCCGGCAACTTCATGTCCTTGATCAGACTGGCGTCGTATTCGGCCAGCGTCTCCAGCTGCACCTTTGCCCGCATCTGCACCACCTTGTAGCCGCCGGCCTTCAGACGGCGCAGCAGTGTCGGCAGGGCTTCCGCGGTGAGCTTTTGCAGATCGTGCATCAGGATGATGCCCTTGCCCTGCTTGTCGAGCTTGGTCATCACGGTGTTGACGATTTGCGCTGCGTCCCTGGACTTGAAGTCGAAGGAGTCGATGTCGGCCGAGAACATCGCGATGTTGCGCGTTCCAAGATATTCCAGCGAAGCCTGGGTATGCTGCAGGCCCGGGTAGCGGAAGAACGGCGCGGGGTTGGCTCCGATCGCCAGCTTGATCGCGCTAAATCCCTTTTCGATCTCTTCCCTGACCTGCGCTTCGGTCAGCTTCTTGCTGTCGAGATGCGCGTGCGACCAGGTATGGGAGCCGACGGTATGGCCGGCGGCGGCGACCTGCTTGAGGATTTCAGGATGATAGGTCGAGTGCTTGCCGACCGGGAAGAACGTCGCCTTGGTGCATTCCTCCGCCAGTGATTTCAGCACCGACGGCGTGGTCGGCCACGGGCCGTCATCGAACGTCAGCACGACTTCCTTGTCGGTCAGAAAATCCATCTGCTTGTATTGCAGGAAGCCGAAGCCCGGCCCGCCCGTGGTGTCGATCACCACCGTGCGGCTGACGCCGAGTGCATCGGGATTGGCGCAGGCGGCTTTTTGCGGGACCGGCGCCGGAGCCGGTGGCGCGGCGGGCGGTTTTTCCGCCAGCGCGGCCGTCACCTGGACGTCGTCCTTGCCGGCGGCTTTCGCGGCAGGCAGCGGCTCGGCCTTGCGGGCGGCGACGGTTTGCGGGGGCGCCGCGTCGGCACGCGGCGAGGAAGAAGTCCAAAACCACACTCCGGCGATCGCGACCGCCGCAACAACACTGGCCAACATCAGACCGAACGCATTACGCATCGTTACACTTTCCACTCTTTTGGCAACGATCCATTAATGGCAACAAGGTCTTAACGCCTCGCGAACGGCCGCGGGCCCTCCAGCTAATTTTTTCTCTTGCCCCGCGACGAACCGTCGCCTGGTAGTCATCGTGCCCCTGAAACCGGCGGCGGGGAGTCGCGGTAATTGAGCATAGATCGGAACGAAACGACTGAGATCTCTGACGATTTCGTCTGATTTCGCTGTGTGATGGACGTCACAGCGGCCGCGCCCGCCTTCAGGCACGGTACGGACATCAACAACGGGCCCGCCGAGCCGGGCCAACAGGAGCCGACAATGACCGCTACCATCACCAAGACCATCCGCCAGGCCGGTTTCGCCCTGGCCATCGCGGTGTCCTTCTCCGCGCTGTCGGCGACCTCCAGCTTCGCCTTCAGTTCCGAAGCGCAGGCGATGTGCACCAACGACGCGTTCCGCCTCTGCAGCAGTGAAATTCCGAACGTTTCGAAGATCACCACCTGCATGCTCAAGCACCGTGCCGAACTCAGCGCCGGCTGCCGCACCGTGATGAACCGCGATCTCGCCGCCCAGAAGTCCAGCAAGGTCGCGGCGCAGTAAGCCGGGTTTTGATCGGTTTCCTCGCGTCATGGCCCGGCTTCGTCCCGGCCATCCACGTCTTGGGCGAGGGTGCGGAACGTTCGGCTGTCAAAGACGTTGCGGCTCCGGTTTCGGCGCATTAGAACGCGCTGAGTTCATGACCGGGTAGGCGTAGCAACATGACCAGATTTCTTATCGTCGTTCCGTTTGTCCTGATCGCCACAGCGGCTCCGGCGCAGCAGCAAAACGCCTGTGCGCGTGACGCCCAACGATTTTGCCGGGCCCATCTCAATGACGGCGACATGGTCGTGCTGGCGTGCCTGAAGCAAAATCGCGCCCGGCTCAGCAGGGCGTGTCAGCAAGAGCTGATCAACCACGGGCAGTGAGTAATCACCGTCGTCATTCCGGGGGCATCGCTGCGCGATTCCCCCGGACGACGTGTCGCAAAACCTACGTGCCGCCGCCCGCCGCGGTCGCCACCGGCAAGACCTCGTTGGCGGCGCGGTCCGGCGTGTCTTCCTTCCAGCGCACCGATCCGAACGGCCGCTCCAGCATGCGGCGGACGCGCACCGGATCCGGCCCGAGGTGGAAAGCCTGGGCCTGCTGATGCAGCGCGCGCTCGGATTGCGTCGAACGGTTGCGCTGGCGCAGATAATCGAACCAGGTCGGGCAGTGATAGCGCTCGGTCCACAATTCGGGATCGGCGATGTCGCGCGCGATCGACCAGCCATAGGCGCCGTTGCGCTGGCGGCTGAGCTGCACTTCCTGCATCACATTGTGGAAGGCCCGGGCGCTGTCCTGGGCGACGCGGTATTCGATCTCGACCACCAGCGGCCCGCTGCGTCCCGTCAGCGACAGCTGCACTTCGGGATCGGCGAGCAATTCCGCGTCCTCGTTGCGTGCCCCGACCCGCGGCATGCGCAGCCACAGGCCGAGCAGCGGCGAGAGCAGCATCAGGCCGGCGGAAACCAAAAGCGCGGTCTGCACGCCGGCGGCGTCGGTCAGATGTCCCCAGCCCCAGCTCCCGATCGCGATGCCGCCGGCGATCGAAGCCTGGAACGCCGCCAGCGAGCGGCCGGCGACCCAGCGTGGCGCCGACAATTGTACGCCGATGTTGAACAGTGCGACCGCAGCCATCCAGACCGCGCCGGCCACCACCAGTGCCGCGGCCGTCAGCACCGGCTGCCGGCTTAGCGCGACCGCGGTAATTGCGCCCGCCATCGATATCGTGCAGGCGCGGATCGCGGCCTCGCCGCTCAGCCGTTTGCGCAATTCGCCGATGTTGAGCGCGCCGATCACCGCGCCCATGCCGAAGGCGCCGAGCATGATGCCGTAGGTCTGCGCGCCGCCATGCAGCAGATCGCGGGCGATCAGCGGCATCAGCGCCATCACCGAGCCGCCGATCAGTCCCGTCACCAGCGTGCGTGTCAGCACGATTCGGATCGAGGGCGAGTTGGCGATGTAGCGCACGCCCGACACCATGGCGCGGTTGAGGCGTTCGCGCGGCAGCCGTGACGGCTCGCTGTTGCGGCGCCAGAGAAACAGCACGATCAGAAGCGGAATATAGAGCAGCGCGTTGGCGGCGAACGCCGCGACCGCGCCGGCGGTGGCGACGATGACGCCGCCGATCGCCGGGCCAAAACTTCGCGCGATGTTGTAGCTGATGCCGTTCAGCGCCACCGCCGCCGGCAAATTCTCCGCCGGCACCTGCTCGCTGACCGATGATTGCCAGGCCGGCCCGAACAGCGCCATGCCGCAGCCGACCACGAAACAGAACGCCAGCAGGATATTCGGCGTAACGAGATTGAGCCAGGCCATCACGGCCAGCGCCGTTGCGCCGACCAGCGCTATTCGCCAGCGAGCACCAGCGCCACGACCCGCCGGTCATACATGTCGGCGATGGCGCCGGCCGGCATCGAGATCAGCATGATCGGCAGCATCAGCGCGGTCTGCACCAGCGCGACCTTGTCGGCCGACGACGTCATCTGCGTCATCGCCCAGGCGGCGCCGACGCCCTGGATCAGCAGGCCGAGATTGGAGAGCAGGCTGGCGAGCCAGATGCGCCGGAACACCACATGCCGCAGCGGGGCCGCCACGCCGTCCCCGGCAAACATCGAGCGCTTTGGCTGTTCCGTCATGGCCCGTTCCGTGTGCGCCGGTCGCGCCCGGCCCTGATTCCCCGCGATTTCCAGTGATGCCTGCGAAAGTCCTTGGCTGTCCAGTGCTTAGGCCGCTTTCAGCGGTCACACAGGACGGCTAAAAGACGGAAAACCGGGGAGGCTACAAGAATGAGCCATTTCGCGACGCACGCTGCTGAGAGGGCGCCAGCCTGCTGCCTTTGGTGGCCGGCCAAGCTTCGGGTTTTCAGCCTTCGCGCAGACCGCGCCGGCGCCGGGCGCGGCCGAGATCCCGCCCATCCTGTTCGCCCATGGCAATGGCGACCACGCCGCGCTGTGGATCACGACGCTGTGGCGGATGGAATCCAACGGAGTTCCGCGCGAGCGGATGATGGCGATCAATTTCACCGACCCGCTGGCGCGAACCGACGATGCGGTGGCGCAACCGAACCGGTCCTCCACGGAAGACCAGCGACGCGAGCTTGGCGAGGCGATCAAGGAACTGAAAAGCCGCACCGGTGCGTCGCGGGTGGCCCTGGTCGGCAATTCGCGCGGCGGCAATCCGATGCGCAGTCATATCAAGAACGGCGGCGGCGCCGACGTCAGCCATGCCGTGCTGTGCGGCGTGCCCAATCACGGCGTCTATGATTGGGGTGATGGTCTCGGCAATGAATTCAACGGCCGCGGTCCTTTCCTGCGCGGGCTGAACGAGGGCGACAGCGAAGTGACGGCGGGTACGGCGTTCCTCACCTTGCGCAGCGACGGCAACGACAAATTCGCGCAACCCGACGGCCGCTTCGTCGGCAAGCCGGGTGTAGCCACCGGGATTACGGCGGATGGCCCGGCGCTGAAGGGCGCCACCAATCTCGTGCTCGGCGCCATCGACCATCGCGAAACCGCCTATCATCCGCGCGCCTTCCGCGAGATATTCAAATTCATCGCCGGCCGCGAGCCGGACCGGATCGCGATCACGACGGAAGCCCAGGTCAGGCTGAGCGGCCTGGTGACGGGCACGCCGGGCGGTGTCCAAACCAACCGCCCGGTGGCGGGGGCGTCGGTGGAGGTGCATCGGGTTTCCCCTGAAACCGGCGCGCGGCAAGGCGACCCGATCCACTTGTCGCAAACCTCGGCGGACGGGCGCTGGGGTCCGGCGCAGGTCGATCCGTCCTGGTTCCTCGAGATCGTGCTCATATCGGCCGGTTCGCCCACCACGCATTTCTACCGTTCGCCGTTTCCGCGCTCCTCCGACATCGTGCACCTTCGCGCCGCGCGTCCGCTGGGACCGGCTGACGCCGGAGCTGGCGCTGTTGTCCTGATGTCGCGGCCGCGCGGCTATTTCGGCCTGCCACGCGATGTCGTGCTGTTCGACGGCAAGGAGCCGGGAGACGTGAAGCCGGGCGTGCCGACCGATTCGGTCAGTACGCTGCGGCTTCCGGCCACCGACGCCGGGCGCGCCGTGGTCGCGCAGTTCAATGAGGAGCGTATCGTCGCCCGGAGCTGGCCGGTGTCGGAAAACAGGATTGCGGTGGCGGAGCTGACTTACTAGCTGTTGCCCAGCGCCTTCGTGGCGCCGGGATTGGGACCTGATATGGGGGTGCGACGCCAATCCAGGCGTTGCGTCGCTGGAACGCGAGGCCGTCAGTGAGCATAGCCGAAGCCTGGGATCCGCCCGTCACCCGTCAGCCGCTGGTCCCGCCGGCGCCGCCGCGCGCGCCCGACAGCATGGGCATCTTCGGTCGGGTGATGGCGATGCGCGACAGCGCGATCAGCGCCTGGGGGCATCGTTCCTACGAAGAGGATATCATCCGCAGCCGTTTCTTCGGGCGCAGCAGCTTCATCCTCAACCAGCCGGACGCGATCCGGCATGTGCTTGTCGATAATTACGAGAATTACGTGCGCACCCCGGCCGCGATCCGGGTGTTGCGTCCGGTGCTGGGTGAGGGGCTGCTGATCGCGGAAGGCCGCACCTGGAAGCATCAGCGCCGGACGCTGGCGCCGGCCTTTACGCCTCGCGCGGTAATGCCGCTGGTTCCGCACATGGTGGCGGCGACCGACCAGACCGTTGCAAAACTTCAGGCGGCCAGCAACGCGCCGGTCGATCTGCGCGAGGCGATGCAGCGGATGACGCTGGAGATCGCCGGACGCACGATGTTCTCGTTCGGGATGGATCGCCACGGCGGCGCCTTGCGCGACTTCGTGATGGAGTATGGCGCCAATCTGGCGCGGCCGCATTTCTTCGACCTGGTGTTGCCGCTCGGCTGGCCGAGCCCGCAGGATTTTTCCCGCGCCCGTTTCCGCAAGCGATGGACGAAGTTCGTCGCCATGCTGATGGCGGAGCGCCGCGCCGCCGGCAAGAATGCCGATGCGCCGCCGAGCGACCTGTTCGACCTGATGGGCGCCGCGCGCGACCCCGAGACCGGCGAAGCCTTCACCGACGAGCAACTCGGCGACCAGGTAGCGACCATGATTCTCGCCGGTCATGAGACCACGGCGACCGCGCTGTTCTGGTCGCTGTATCTGCTGGCGCTCGATCCGGCGACGCAGGATCAGCTTGGCCGCCGAGGTGAAGGGCGCGACCGTCAATGAATCAGCCGATGTCGAACGGCTGAAATTCACCCGGGCGGTGGTCGATGAGACCATGCGGCTTTATCCGCCGGCCTTCCTGATCGCGCGCGCCGCCGGCGCGGCCGATGCCATCGCCGGCATGCCGGTGAAGAAGAATGACATCGTGCTGATCGCGCCGTGGCTGTTGCACCGGCACGAAAAGCTCTGGCGCGAGCCGAACGCCTTCATCCCCGCCCGCTTCATGGCGCCGGCGCCGCCGCCCGATCGCTTTGCCTATCTGCCGTTCGGCGTCGGCGCCCGGGTCTGCATCGGCGCGCATTTTGCGCTGGTCGAAGCGACCCTGGCGCTGGCCAAGATCATCGGCGCGTTCAAGGTCGAACTCATCGACAAGGAGCCGGTGATGCCGGTCGGCGTAGTGACGACGCAGCCCGATCGCTCGCCGATGTTTCGCATCACGCGTCGGTGACGAGGCCTTGCCGGAACGCGTGCGCGATCTAACCTAAGAGCCCCGACATGAGCGAAACCCAGGCCCAGTTTGCACGTGCTGAAACAGACCGCCGATCCGGCGGTGGCCGATGCGATTTGCGAACTGATCGACAAGGGCCAGGACCACGAACTCAACCGCATCAACGTGCTGGATTTCTCGGCCCGGACCGGGCTGGACGAAGAGCAGGTTATTTCCGGGTTCCTGCATGCCTCGCGGCTCGGGCTGTTCGATCTCACCTGGAACGTGCTGTGTCCCGGCTGCGGCGGGGTGCTCGGCGCCCACAGCACGCTGAAATCGCTGCGTCCGGATGACTATCATTGCGGTCTCTGCGCCTGCGGCTACGAAGCCTCGGTCGACGAGCAGGTCGAGGTCGCCTTTACGGTCAATCCCCGCATCAGGCGGATCGCCGCGCATGATCCCAACTCGCTGCCGGTCTGGGAGTATTACAAGCAGGTGTTCTGGAGCTCGGGCATCGATTTCGACCAGGAAGCGGTTGCGACGCTGGCCGACGAGGTGACGCTGGATACGATGGAGTTGCCGGCGGGCGAGAAGGCGGTGCTATCGCTGCAATTGCCGAAAGAATTCGTCATCGTGTTCGAACCGGTCACCCACTCCGCGCAGTTCATCGACGTTCAGGGCGAGCCGACCAAGGAACGCCAGCAGCTTTCACTTACCTACAGCAAGACACCGACGCCGACCGGCGGAACAAGGACCATGCGGCCGGGACCGTTGCGTCTATCGCTCGACAATCAGGCCGACGTGCGGGTGCTGCCGTCGGTCTTCATCGCCGGCGACGTGATGCATCACCTGATAGGCAAGCGCAAGCCGTTCCTCACCGCCAAGCGGATGCTCTCCAACCAGACCTTCCGCGACGTCTTCAAGGCCGACAATCTCGAGGTGGATCAGCGGCTCAAGATCACCTCGCTGACCTTCCTGTTCACCGATCTCAAGGGCTCCACCGCGCTCTATGAGCGGGTCGGCGATCTCGCCGCCTTCGACCTGGTGAGCGCGCATTTCACCGCGCTGCTGGAGATCATCTCCTCGGAGAAGGGCGCCGTGGTGAAGACGATCGGCGACGCCGTGATGGCGACCTTCATCCGGCCCGAGCATGCCATTGTCGCGGGCTTGCGGATGCGGGCCGCGATGGATGCGCTGAATGTCCAGCGTGGGACCCAGGATCTCGTGGTCAAGATCGGCATCCATGAAGGCCCGTGTCTCGCGGTCATGCTGAACGAGCGGCAGGACTATTTCGGCCAGACCGTCAATATCGCGGCCAGGGTCCAGAGCCTGTCGACCTCGCAGGAGATCCACATCACCGGGCCCATCATCGAGGCGCCCGCGGTGGCCGCCCTCCTGAAGAAGGAAGCGATCAACCCCATTCAGAAACAGGCGGCGCTGCGCGGCATTGCCGACAAGATCGTGGTGTACGAAATACCCTGAGCAGAAATCCCGGGGTTGCCTAAACGTAATGCAGCCCGGGAACCCTCAACAATTGCGCCCGTTGACTTTCCGACCCATATAGGGCCTACCGCCGCCACCGCCGCGGCCTCACTCGTTTCCGGCAGATCATTGATGCTCGACGGACTTCGCCAATTCATTTCCGAGATTGTTTCTCCCGGCGCACCAGAGGATCGGACGTTCGACGATACCGGGTATCGTCTGGCGGCGACCGCGCTGTTGATTCACGTCATTTCGATCGACGGCGAGCCGTCCGCCATCGAAAAGCGGAAGCTGCACAGCCTGATCGAGAGCCGCTTCCGTCTGGATCCCGGCACCGCGGATGACCTGATCGCGTCGGCGACCCTGGTCGAGGGCGAGGCGGTGGATCTCTATCATTTCACCAGCGTCATCATGCGTTCGGTGAATGAGGAAGGCCGTCTGCGCATCGTCGAGATGATGTGGGAGCTGGTCTACGCCGACGGCCAGGTCAGCGAGTTCGAGGACAACGTCGTCTGGCGCGCCGCCGATCTGCTGGGCGTCTCGTCGCGCGACCGGATCGATCTCAAGCACCGTGTCGCCGCACGGCACCCTGCGACGGCCGCGGACGGCCCGGACATTGCCGCCGCAACAAGTTGAGGCGTAGCGTCGGCCCCCGGGACGTCGATGGCGCGGTACCCGACATGACGAAATTTTGATATTGCGGGCAATCTGCCGCCGGTTGCTGCAATAAGGCCCGAAATATTGCACTTCAATTGGCCGGGCTGTGCGTTTGCATATATCGGTATGCTTGCAGGTGGCTTGCATCTCCCCTCGGGCGTATGCTCTCGTCGCGGAGTTGGCCGTCTTTCCTGCAATTGATTTCAAGAGCATTCAATCGTGACTGAGCGTGTAACGCTGATTACCGGTGCCTCGGCGGGCATAGGCACTGAACTGGCGCGCGTTTTTGCTTCGCATGGACATCGCGTTGCCCTGGTGGCGCGGCGCGGCGACCGTTTGACGGCGCTGGCGAGCGAAATCTCGGCCGGCGGCGGTGCCGCGCCGATTGTGATCGTCTGCGATCTCGAACAGCCGGATGCAGGCGACAGGATCGCCGCCGCGCTGGCCGCCGAGGGGGTGGAGGTCGAGTACGTCGTCAACAATGCGGGCTTCGGACTGTTCGGTCGCGCCATCAAGCTCGACCGCGCCGAACAGCTCGGCATCATCGCCGTCAATATCCGCTCACTGACCGACTTGTCCCTGCGGTTCTCCGACTCCCTGATCCAGCATCGCGGCGGCATACTCAACGTCGCTTCCGTTGCCGGCTTTCTGCCGGGGCCGGGCATGGCGGTGTATTACGCGTCCAAGGCCTATGTGCTGTCGTTCTCGGAAGCGCTGCGCGGGGAATTCGCCAGTCACGGCGTGCGGGTGACGGCGCTGTGCCCCGGCCCGGTGCCATCCGAATTTCAGGCGCGGGCCGGGTTCCTGCCCGGATTTGATTCGGCGGTCCTGAACGTCTCCCCCGCCGATGTGGCGCAGGCGGGCTATCGCGGGCTGATGGCCAACAAACGGGCAGTGTTGCCCGGTCTCGGCGTCAAGATCGTGCCGTTCCTGCTGCGGTTCTTTCCGCGCAGCTTCATTTTGGCGGCGGTCGGCCGGCTGCAGTTGAAAAGGCGCTGAAAAAGCCGCCGGAGGCCGGCTTGGCCTGCGATTTGCTTCGAATTCCCGTGAACTCACCTGAAATTAACGACGACGAAGCTATGCTTCTGGCTTGAGGGCCGCAAAACAGAAATTCGATGTTTCAGTCCGGCAAAATCGATGGCGAAAATGTCCTGCGCTTCCCCCGGGGGGCTGCGGTCGCCACCATTTCGCCGTTCCGGGTGGAGCCACTGCCGGTTCTGGTCGTTCTGCACCAGGAAAATTCGACGCCGGGCCGGGTCGGCAATGCCCTGCGGGCGCTCGGACACCGGCTGGACGTCAGGCGCCCCCGGTTTGGCGATCCGCTGCCGGAAACCCTGGATGACCATGCCGGCGCGGTGATTTTCGGCGGCCCGATGAGCGCCAATGATCCGGATGACTACGTTCGCCAGGAGATCGACTGGATCGCGGTGCCGCTGCGCGAGCAGCGGCCGTTCATGGGCATTTGCCTCGGCGCCCAGATGCTCGCCATGCAGCTTGGCGCCCGCGTCGCGCCGCATCCGGAAGGCCGGGCGGAAATCGGCTATTACCCGATCCGTCCGACGCCGGCGGGACTGGCGCTCTGCCAGCACTGGCCGGATCACGTCTATCACTGGCACCGCGAGGGATTCGAGCTTCCAGCCGGCGCCGAACTGCTGGCCGAGGGTGGCGACTTTCCGGTCCAGGCGTTCCAGTCGGGCCACGCTTTCGGCTTCCAGTTTCATCCCGACGTGACCTACGCGATGATGCATTGCTGGACCACGCGCGGCCACGAGCGCCTCGACACGCCGGGCGCGCGGGCGCGCCACCAGCACTTCGCCGACCGCGCGGTACATGATGCCGCCGAACGTGCGTGGCTGAAGCAATTTCTCGACGACTGGCTGACGCGGATGCCGCGCTCGGTGATGTCGGAAGCCGCGGAATAACGCGCAAAAATCCACGCCGCGATATTCCGCGCGGCGGTTGGCCAAACCTTTTCAAATCCGCAGATGTGCTAGTGTCGGCCGCATCAGCTCGCGACGATCAATCAGCGAGCGCACGGGAGGCGACATGACCTATCAGCACATCCTCTATGAGGTCGGCGACAGGATCGCGACCATCACGCTGCACCGGCCCGACCGGATGAATGCGTGGACGCCGATCATGGAGCGCGACGTGCGCCACGCCATGCAGACCGCGGCCGAAGACGACAATGTGCGCGTCATCGTGCTCACCGGCTCGGGCCGGGCGTTCTGCGCCGGCGCCGATATGGATGCGCTGAAGGGGCTCGATCCCAACGACGTCAGGCGCGCCGGGAGCGACGTACCGGCCTTCGACATGAACCGGCGGCCGGACTGGCAGACGCGCTACGGCTATTATCCGTCGATCGCAAAACCGATCATCGGCATGTTGAACGGCGCCACCGCCGGCATCGGTCTCGTGCACGCGCTGTATTGCGACCTGCGCTTTGCCGCCGACAACACGGTTTTCACCACAGCGTTTTCACGCCGCGGGCTGATCGCCGAGCATGGCATCAGCTGGATGCTGCCGCGCATCGTCGGCCATGCCAACGCGCTGGATTTGCTGATGTCGGCGCGCCGGGTGTCGAGCGACGAGGCGCTGCGCATCGGGCTGGTCAACCGGCTGTACCCGCCGGACCAACTGCGCGAACAGACGTTTGCCTATGCGCGCGATCTCGCCGATTTCGTTTCGCCGAGCGCGATCGCTGTCATCAAGCGGCAGCTTTACGACGTGCCGTTCCAGACCCTGGCCGAAGCCACCATCGACGCCAACCGCGAGATGCATGTGGCGCTGCAAGGCAGCGATTTCCGCGAGGGCGTCGCGAGCTTCATGGAGAAGCGGCCGCCGAGGTTTACGGGGAGGTAGGGGAAGGGTTGAGTCGCCCGCGATAGCCCGTCTTCGCCCAAGAGGGCTTCGCCGGGCACCACGCTTCGCCCTTCAGGCTCTTGCGTGGCTGCGCCACGCGTAGCCCGAAGGGCGAAGCGTGGTGGAGCCAGGCGGGATCGAACCGCCGACCTCGTCATTGCGAACGACGCGCTCTCCCAGCTGAGCTATGGCCCCATCGCGGCCGCCCGGGAACGTGTGGTGGGCGACCGACAATCGGCGCCATTTACAATCTGCGCCAAGGTCAAGTCAAGAACGGTGAAAACGCGGGTTTCGGGCTCGTTTTGCCGGGAACTTCCCTTGTTTGCCGGGGGAGGAATCGATATCTAGCAGGCAACGAGCCCCCGCAAAAACTACCCTGGACAGACCTCATCCCATGCGCCCAATCGTATTCGTTCTGATCCAGGTCATTAACCTCTATATGTACCTGCTGATCGCCTCTGCCATCCTGTCCTGGCTGATCGCCTTCAATGTCGTGAATACACGTAACCAGTTCGTCGCCGCCGTGGCCGAATTTCTCTATCGAATCACCGAGCCGCTGGTGGGCCCGATCCGGCGCAGGCTTCCCAATTTCGGGGGATTGGACCTTTCTCCGCTGGTGCTGTTTTTCGTGCTTTGGATCGTTCAGCTGTACCTCGCTGAATACGTCTATCCGAACGTCCCGTAGGAACTGCCTGTGGATCCCTGGCGCTACTCAACCCAGGGCATCAGCATCGCCTTGCGCGTGACGCCGCGCAGCGGTCGCGACGACATCGACGGAGTTGAGACGCTCGCCAACGGGCGCCGGGTGGTCAAGGTGCGGGTCCGCGCCATCGCCGAAGGCGGCGAGGCCAACCGCGCGGTGACCGAGTTGCTCGCCAAAGAGCTCGGGGTGCCCAAGCGCCATGTGCGGGTGCTGTCGGGAATGACGTCCCGTCTGAAGCAAATTGCCGTCGATGGCGACCCCGGCCAGCTCGGCGAGGCGCTGCGGAAACTGATCGCGGCGAAACCAGACTGATTTCAAGAGAAGGAACGAAATGACCGCCCGAATCATCGACGGAAAAGTCATTGCCGCTGAACTGCGCGCTCGCGTTACCGGCGAGGTGGCGCGGGTGCAGCGGGAGCACGGGCTGAAGCCCGGGCTCGCGGTGGTGCTGGTCGGCAGCGACCCGGCCAGCCAGGTCTATGTCCGCAGCAAGCACAAGCAGACCCAGGAAGCCGGCATGGCATCGTTCGAGCACGTGCTGCCGGCCGACGTCGCGCAGCAGGACCTGCTGGCGCTGATCGCACAGCTCAATCGCGATCCCGCGGTGCATGGCATCCTGGTGCAATTGCCGCTGCCTAAATCGATCGATACCGAAGCCGTCATCAATGCCATCGACCCCGCCAGGGACGTCGACGGATTGCACCCGAACAATGCCGGACGCCTCGCCGGCGGTTTTGCCGCGCTGTCGCCCTGCACGCCGCTCGGCTGCATCATCCTGACCAAAAGCGTGCATGTCTCGCTCGAGGGCATGAACGCCATCGTGATCGGCCGTTCCAATCTGGTCGGCCGTCCGCTGGTGCAATTGCTGCTCAACGAAAACGCCACGGTGACGATCGCCCATTCGCGCTCGCGCGATCTGCCAAAACTCTGCGACCGCGCCGACCTGGTCTATGCCGCCGTCGGCAAGCCGGAGATGGTGCGCGGCGACTGGATCAAGCCGGGCGCCACCGTGATCGATGTCGGTATCAACCGTCTGCCCACCGCCGACGGCAAGACACGACTGGTCGGCGACGTCGCCTTTCAGGAAGTGTCCGAGGTCGCCGGCGCGATCACGCCGGTCCCCGGCGGCGTCGGCCAGATGACCGTGGCGTGCCTGCTCGTCAACACGCTGCGCGCCGCGTGCGCGATTCAGGGATTGCCGAAGCCGGCGGTCTAACGTCGTCATTCCGCGCTGTTCTCGATCAGCCGCCGGCAAAATCGGATCATGCCGGCGTAGTCTTCGATGCTGAGGCGCTCATTGGTGCCGTGAAAGCGCTTCAGGTCGTCCAAGTTGGCGCGCACCGGCGAGAACCGGAAGATATCTTCGGTAATGCCGCTGTAGTGGCACGAGGCAATGACGATTTCCTTGCGGGAAGCACCACCTCCGGGGCAAGCCCTACTTCGCCTTCGCCCGCGCGATACCTTCCAGGATCAATTGATGCGCATCCTCGGCGCCGCCCCATCGCACCACCTTGACCCATTTGCCGGGCTCGAGATCCTTGTAGTGCTCGAAGAAATGCTGGATCTGCTGCAGCGTGATGTCAGGCAGGTCGCTGTAGGTTTTCACCTTGTCGTAGCGCTGGGTCAGCTTTGACGACGGCACCGCGATGATCTTCTCGTCGCCGCCGGCTTCATCCTCCATCAAGAGCACGCCGACCGGCCGCACGCTCATGACAGCGCCGGGAACGATGGCGCGGGTGTTCGCCACCAGCACGTCGCAGGGGTCGCCGTCGCCCGAGAGCGTGTGCGGAATGAAACCGTAATTGCCGGGATAGCGCATCGCGGTGTAGAGAAACCGGTCGACGACCAGCGTGCCGGCTTCCTTGTCCATTTCGTATTTGATCGGCTCGCCGCCCACAGGCACTTCGACGATCACATTGACGTCATGCGGCGGATTGATTCCGATCGGGATGGCGTCGATGCGCATGGAGGGCTCCGCGTGACGAGATCAATACGGATGTCATACGCGGGCTTGACCCGCGTATCCATCATACTTTCAAAGCAGCCGCGGAAATTGATGGATTGCCGGGACATCCCCGATCAAGTCGAGGACGGGCGCCCGGTATTGACGGGAGCGAAAGGCGGAACTCAGTTGCTCCAGGCGAAGGCGACCTTGTCGAGCGACTTCGGCCCGAATTTTTCCGACGAACGCGCGACCATGCGGCCGCCGAGAGCGCGATAAAACTCCGTCGCCGGATCGTTGTCGGATAACGCCCACACCACCATGCTCTTCAGCCCGCTCTGCAACAGGTCGCGCCGTGCCGAGGTGAACAGCCGGCGGCCGAAGCCGAGGCCCTGGAATTCCGGTCGCAGATAGAGCTCGTAGATTTCGCCTTCGAAATGCAGGCTGCGGGCGCGGTTGCGGCCGTAATTGGCATAGCCCGCGATCTTGTCGCCGAACACCAGCACGCTGACGCGGCTGCCCTTGCGGATCGCGCTGTCCCACCATTGCGGGCCGCGGCGATTGATCAGCTTCTCCAGCTCGGCGCCGGGGATGATGCCCTGATAGGCCGAGCGCCAGGCTTCGTCATGGGTGGACGCCACCGCGGCTGCGTCTGCAGCCTTGGCCGGTCGAACCTCGATCAGGGTTGTGCTCATGGAGCTAATCAAAGCAAGTCAGCGCGTCCGCTTCAAGGTCTATCGTTAATTATGGGTTAACCTGTGGATTTTCTGCATCAGTCATGCCGGCCGATTGTACCGAAAAAGGACAGAAGGCCGCGGAAACGACACCCGTACGCTGATTTGACTGCTGCGAACGAATTCCCAACGGCCATTTCGCGGCCGGCCTTCACGGAAAAATGCGCCGGATTTGATTCGCCGTGGGTATCCTGTTCCGCGACTTCAAACTTTCCTTTGGGCCGTGTCGGGGAAATTCATGCAATCGTTCAAAGCGTTTTTGGTCCTCGCCGCATGGGGGGCAACCCTTACCCAGAGCGCGATGGGGCAACCAAGGTTTGGCGCGCAAGGCGCGGAGGCCGAGCCAAACCGCATGCAGCAATGGCTGGTGCCTTCACCGGCGATCGATACCGCGGCGCACGCCTTGTTGTTTCGTCCGCCCGGCGACGGGCCGTTTCCGCTGGCGGTGATTGCGCATGCCACCACGCAGAACGTGCTGCGTCGTGCGCAAATGCCGCAGCCGGAATACCGTGCGCTGGCCGGCTGGCTGGTCGCACGCGGCTTTGCCGTGCTGGTGCCGGAACGCCCCGGCCACGGTGCCACCGGCGGACGCTATCTCGAGGACCAGGGTGGTTGCGACGAGGCCGACTACGCGCGCGCCGGCCGCGCCACCGCCGACGCAATCGCGGCGGCCGCTGGTCTCGTGCGCAGGCAAGCGTTCATTCGTCGGGGTGGCATGCTTGTAATCGGGCATTCGGCCGGAGGTTGGGGTGCGCTGGCGCTGGCAAGCGAGAGCCCGCAGGATATCTCCGCCATCATCGCCTTCGCGCCGGGCCGCGGCGGTCGCGCCAACGATTTTCCCAACCAGGTCTGCGCGCCACACAGCCTGATGTCGGCCGCGGCCGAATTCGGCAAGACGGCACGCACCCCGGTGACGTGGCTGGTGGCCGCCAACGATACTTACTTTTCACCGGATTTTTCGCGACGCCTGGCGGACGCGTTTCGCGGCAGCGGCGGCAAGGTCGATTTTCGCGTGCTGCCGGCGTACGGCTCCGAGGGCCACTGGCTGCCCGAGACGGAGGGCGGGATGAAAATCGCCGGCCCGGAACTGGATCGCGCGCTGAAGCCGGTATCCCCAACCGCGGCCAAAAAGCGATGACGCTGTATTTCATCGTCAAATATTTGCACGTGCTCGGCGCCATCGTGATCCTCGGCACCGGCACCGGGATCGCGTTCTTCATGCTGATGGCCCACCGCAGCCGCGATCCCGCCTTCATCGCGCGCACGGCGGCCATCGTCGTGATCGCCGACTTGCTGTTCACGCTGTCGGCGGTGCTGCTGCAGCCCGTCACCGGCGGGCTCCTGATGATGCTGTCGTCGACCGCGCTGTCGGAACGCTGGCTCGTCATCTCGCTCGCGCTTTACGCCGTTGCCGGGCTGTTCTGGATTCCCGTGATTTTCATGCAGATCGAAATGCGCGATCTTGCGCGCATGGCGGATGCCAAGGGCCAGCCCCTGCCGCCGCGGTATCTTGCGCTGTTTCGCCGCTGGGTGCTGTTCGGCGTTCCCGGCTTCGGTTCTGTCATGATGATTCTCTGGCTGATGATCGCCAGGCCGCAATTCTAGAAAGGGCAGCAAATGCACGGGAGCGGATCGCGAAAATCCTCGTGCTGGGCGCCTCCGGCCTGATCGGGCGTTTTGTCACCGACGATTTGCGCGCCCGAGGTTTTGCCGTGGTCGGAATCGCGCGGCGCTTCTCGCCGTCGCAGCAGGCCGCCGCGCTCGATCTGGAAATGCCTGTGATGTCGATGGATACGGCGCCGCTGGCGCTGCTGCTCGGCGAGCATCAGATCGACCTCGTCGTGAACTGCCTGGGGGTGCTGCAGGATGGCCCCGGCAGTGACACCAGCGCCGTGCACCGCGATTTCGTCGAGCGCTTGCTGCGCGCGATCCGTGAAAGCGGCCGAACGATTCTGCTGGTGCAGGTTTCGATTCCCGGCGCCTCGGATCAGGACCACACCGCCTTCAGCCAGACCAAGCGCGAAGCCGAGCGGCTGATCGCGGTGTTCGGGATCCCGCACGTCATCCTGCGGCCGGGCTTTGTCATCGCGCCCTCGGCCTATGGCGGCAGCGCCATGCTGCGGGCGCTGGCGGCGCTGCCGCTTCGATTGCCGGCCGCTATTTCGGCCGTCCCGTTCCAGCCCGTGGCGGTCGAGGACATCGCCGCGACCATCGCCTTTCTCGCCGGGCGCGATAGCGCCGACGAGGCCGGGAGCGGCGTGACATGGGAGCTGATGCAGGACCAGCCGGCTACGCTGGGCGCCGTGATCGACCAGTTCCGCCGTGCGTTCGGCACCGCCGGCATGCCGCGCGTCGCTCTTCCGGGCTTCCTGCTCGACGTCGGCGCCAAGGCCGGCGACCTCGCCAGCCTGTTCGGCTGGATGCCGCCGATGCGGACCACCGCGATCGCGGAGTTGCGGCGCGGTGTTCGCGGCGATCCGCAGCCATGGATGCTGGCCACGGGCATCGTGCCGAAGACGCTGGTTGAGGCGGTGGGTCCCCGCGGCGCCACCATCCAGGACAAATGGTTTGCGCGATTGTTCCTGATCAAGGGGCTTGTGATCGCGAGCCTTGTGTTATTCTGGATCGTGTCGGGCTTCATCTCGCTGGTGGTCTCCTATGACGCGGCGACCGCAATCCTGCGCTCGCACGGTTTTCCGCCCTCGCTGGTCGCGCCCGTCACCATTCTGACCAGCCTGATGGACATCAGTATCGGCGTGCTGATCGCGTTTCGGCGCACCGCCGCGATCGGACTGGTCGCGGGCATTGCCGTGTCGCTCGGCTACATGACGGGAGCTGCGATCCTGACGCCGGACCTCTGGGTCGAGCCGCTCGGCGCGCTGGTCAAGACCGGCCCTGCGATCGTGCTGATGGGGGTGGCGCTGCTGACGCTGGATAACCGATGATGGATTCGCGCGGGATCACGCCATGGCCGGACGACGACGTGATCCTCTACGACGGCGTCTGCGTGTTCTGCTCGCGCTGGGTCCGCTTCGTCGCGAGGCGCGACACCGGGCGGCGTTTCCGTTTCACCGCGATCCAGTCGCCCTACGGCACCAGACTGGCACAGGCGTTCGGGATCGATCCTGAAGATCCCGACACCAATGCGGTGGTCCATGGCGGCATGGCGTTCTTCAAATCCGACGCGGCGCTGATGGTGCTGTCGAATCTGCCGGGATGGGGCTGGGTGCGCGCCCTGCGCGCGATCCCAAAACCGTTGCGCGATGCGCGTGTACAATCTGGTGGCGCGGAATCGGTACCGGATTTTCGGGAAGTATGGCGAGTGTTTTGTGCCGGATGCGGAGATGCGGGCGCGGGTGATGGAGTAACGCGCGCCGCTCGATCAGCCGTCATTGCGAGCGAAGCGAAGCAATCCATTCCTTCTTTTGCGACGATCGCGATGGACTGCTTCGTCGCAGTGCTTCTCGCAATGACGTTGAGCCGTCAACTCTTCGCTCGTACCGAGCACCTCCCCCGCCGCCCTTTCTCCCGCAATCCCGCGCCCCATGCGCCGTCGAGAAAAAATGCGGCGAGGTCGCTTCGCCCGCAAAGAACAGCCGTCCATCGACCGGCGCAGCCAGCACGGCGCGGTCGCCCGCGTGGCCGGGCAGCGCGTGCGAATAGGAGCCGCGCGCGAAGGGATCGTGGGCCCAGCGCGATTCCGCCAGCGGCTTTAGTTTGCGGCGAAAATCATTGCCGAGGAAGCCGACGATTTCGTCGATGCTTTGCGCCGCCAGCGCGCCGTCGCCGGCGTCTTCCAGCTGCTGTGCAAAGCGTCCGCCGAAAAAGCCTTCGATGCAGGGCTGGCCGAACGGGCGCAGATGATAGGTGCCCATTTCGGTGCGCATGGTGGCGCCGCGCAGGCTGCCGTCCCTGGGCAGTGCTTCCGGCTCATCGAGCGCCAGCATCACCTTGTCGGCGAGGCCGAGCGGCAACCCGCGCGCGGCATCGACTTTTGCGGCCAATGCCGGGTGGAATCGAATGGATTCGTCGGCGATCAGATTGGTCGGGACGGTGACGATAACCTTGCCGGCGGTCAAGCGTGCCGCGCGAGGTCTCGATGCGGACGCGCTTTCCGGAATGATCGATCAGCGTCACCTGCGTGTTCAAGGCCAGCGGACAGGTTGCGCCATAGGCCGCCATCAGCGCGCCGTAGCCGCGGCGCACCCGCCAGTTGATCTCGGTATCCTCGTAGGCGTCCATGTCGAGGATCGAGACCCGATCGAGTTCGCAGCCGTTGATGTAGGTCGAGATCGCATCGATCATCGGGTTCCAGCGATTGCCGGGCTCCAGTGACAGATTGGCGGCGGCGTCGCGGCCGGTTTGCCTGGCCTGCTCGGCCGCCTGCTCGGCGCGGTCATAGAACGCGTCGAGCGCGGCGATGAATTCCGCTCGCAGCGGCGGCGGAAATGCCTTGTGGACGGCCTGCTCGCGCCACGGCGGGCGGGTCTTGTCGATCTCGAAGTTCAGCTGCCCGGCGATTTCTACGAACGAGTTTTCGTCGGCCGAATGCAGCCAGCCGCAGCCGACGTCGAAGGTGATCTCGGGGCTGGCCATGATGGTGTGGCCGCGCCCGCCGACGCGGTCACGGGCTTCCAGCACGATGACGGAGAGGCCGGAGTTTTTCAGCGCGTCCGCGGCGCCGAGGCCCGCGGCGCCGGCACCGATGATGGCGACATCGACTTCGGAGGGGAGAGACATGACGTTCGTCTAGCTCGTCGTCGTGCCCGGGCTAAAGCGCGAAGCGCGTCTTCGCGCAGATGTCCCGGGCATCCACGTCTTTGTTTTCAAGTATCCAAGACGCGCATGGCCGGGACAAGCCCGGCCATGACGGAATTTTCGTTCAGCAGCGCCGGTCGACTTAGGCCACCGCTTGCTTGGCCTTTTCCGCGCGCTTGCGGTCGTTGGCGTCCAGAAACTTCTTGCGCAGCCGGATCGACTTCGGGGTCACTTCGACCAGTTCGTCGTCCTCGATATAGGCCAGCGCCTTTTCCAGCGGCATCTGGATCGGCGGCGTCAGGCGCACCGCTTCGTCCTTCGAGGTGGTGCGGATGTTGGTGAGCTGCTTGCCCTTGAGGACGTTGATCTCGAGATCGTTGTCGCGGGTGTGCTCGCCGACGATCATGCCCTTGTAGACCTTCCAGCCGGGCTCGATCATCATCGGGCCGCGATCCTCCAGCTTGAACATGGCATAGGCCACGGCCTCGCCCTGGTCGTTGGAGATCAGCACCCCGTTGCGGCGGCCCTGGATGTCGCCCTTGTAGGGCGCGTAACCATGGAACAGGCGGTTCATGACGGCGGTGCCGCGGGTATCGGTCAGCAGTTCGCCCTGATAGCCGATCAGGCCGCGGGTCGGCGCATAAAACACCAGCCGTTGCCGGTGACCGCCGGAGGGACGCATCTCGATCAACTCGGCCTTGCGTTCGCTCATCTTCTGCACGACGACGCCGGAATGCTCCTCGTCGACGTCGATCACGACTTCCTCGATCGGCTCCTGCCAGTCGCCGGTCGCCTCGTCCTTCTGCAGCACGACGCGCGGACGCGACACGCTGAGTTCGAAACCTTCGCGGCGCATGGTCTCGATCAGGATGCCGAGCTGCAACTCGCCGCGTCCGGCGACTTCCATCGCGTCGTTGTCATCGGATTCGCGAACCCGCAGCGCCACATTGCCTTCGGCTTCACGCAGCAATCGGTCGCGGATCATGCGGCCCGTGACCTTGGTGCCTTCGGTGCCAGCCAGCGGGGAATCGTTGACGCGAAACGTCATCGCCAGGGTTGGCGGATCGATCGGCTGCGCCTGGATCGGCAATTCCACAGCGGGATCGCAGATGGTGTGAGCAACGGTGGCGTTCGGCAGGCCCGCGAGCGCGACGATGTCCCCGGCTTCCGCCTCTTCCACGGCGGTGCGTTCAATGCCGCGGAAAGCCAGCACCTTGGTAATGCGGCCGGTCTCGATCAGCTTGCCATCATGGTCGAGCACCTTGACGCTCTGGTTCGGCTTGACCGATCCCGAAGTAACGCGCCCGGTGATGATGCGGCCGAGATAGGGATTGGCTTCCAGAATGGTGCCGAGCAGGCGGAACGGGCCTTCCTCCACCACCGGCGGCTTGACGTGGTTGAGGATCAGGTCGAACAGCGGCTTCATGCCGTCGTCGTGCGAACCCTCAAGCGTGGTCGCCATCCAGCCCTGCTTGGCGGAACCGTAGAGAATCGGGAAATCGAGCTGCTCCTCTGACTGGCGTCGAGCGCCGCGAACAGGTCGAACACTTCGTTGATGACTTCGACGGGGCGCGCGTCGGGGCGGTCGACCTTGTTGATGACGACGATCGGCTTGAGGCCCATCCGCAGCGCCTTCGAAACCACGAATTTGGTCTGCGGCAGCGGACCCTCGGCGGCGTCGACCAGCACCAGCGCGCCGTCCACCATGTTCAGGATGCGCTCGACCTCGCCGCCGAAATCGGCGTGGCCCGGGGTGTCGACGATGTTGATGCGGGTGTCCTTCCACAGCACCGAGGCCGCCTTGGCCAGAATGGTGATGCCGCGCTCGCGCTCCAGATCGTTGGAATCCATGGCGCGCTCAACCTGGCGCTGGTTGTCGCGGTAGACACCGGATTGCTGCAGCAGGCGGTCGACCAGCGTGGTCTTGCCGTGGTCGACGTGGGCGATGATGGCGACGTTGCGAAGTTTCATGACTGTTCTTCTGGCTCGGACAATGGCTGGAGCGCGATCTCGCCGGAAAACCGGGACCCACTTTTCCGGATCACGCTCAAAAAACCTGGAATTCTGAGGGCGCCCATGGCCCCAAAAAGGAAGCCCGGCCAAAAGGACCGGGCATATCCTTGCTCGTTGCGGCGCAATATACTCAGAAAACGCCAAAAAACAATGGCTTGTTCCGCGGTTTGGTTAGCTCATTTTTGCGCGGTCTGCTGCCTTAATTGCCTTTTTCGGGGGTCGGATACACCCCGCGCAGGACCTCATCGAAGTGGTTCTTGACGGCTTCGTTGCAAAGGCACGACCGAAGGCGCAGCGCGTCGGGATTGCGGACCAGGATCGAGCCGCGGCGGGTTTCCAGCACCCCCTCCGCCTTGAAGGTCTGGATCACCCGGCTGGTATAGCTGCGGCCGACCCCGAGCAGCGTTGCGATCTGCTCATGGGTCAGCGGCACGACGTCGTCGCCGTCGGTGCGCTCCATCGCCGAGATGATCCATTTGGCGGTGCGCTGCTCGATCGAATGGATGGCGTTGCAGGCGGTCGACTGAAACATCTGGGCCAGCATGCAGTCGGCGTATCGGGCAAAGATGTTGCGCAGGCTGGGCGACCTCGCCTTCGCTGCATCCAGCTTTCCGACCGACAGCCGGACGAACGGGCCGCCGAACTTGACCATGATGCGGGTATAGGCCGGCAGATAGCCCTGGCTGACGATGCCGCCGACAGCGCCTTCGCGGCCGATCAGGATGGTCTCGACGTCGCGGCCGTCCTCGTTGGGCACCATGTAGGACACGAGGCTCGGTCCGCAGGGAAAATGGACGATTTCGACATCGTCGCCGGGGCTGTAGAGCAGGTCGCCGGCCTCGGCCTCTTCCTGCGCCAGAAGCGGTGCGATCAGGGCGAAGTCGGCCTCGTTGAGGTGGCGCAGCAGATTGTTGAACGGCCGGTCGCACTGTGGCGGATTGACCGCGTCGAGTCAGCATTGGAAGTTCCCCATGCTCGCGAAACGACAATAATCGATCCGACGTCCGTCTTGTGTTCACAAGTGCACAGACAACAAAACGCCGATGTGATGGTTTCAGTTCCGGAACCCGTCGGTGCGCTCCCACGAGGTATTGCTGCGGCCGTCCGCCGCCGGCTTTGGCCGGTCACCTGATCACATTCTGCTTCTTGAACTGGCGAGATCATGGAACCCGCCTCTCACGACGCCATGCCCGGCGACGTCCTGATCGTCGAGGATGATCCGATCATCGCGCTCGATTTCGAGGACACGATCCTCGGCTTCGGCGTGAAGACGATTCGCACCGCCGGGAATGTGGCGAGGGCGCTCGAAATGATCGCCGACCGCGCGCCGGATTTTGCCCTGCTCGATGTCGGGCTGGTGCGCGAAAAAAGTTTTGCGATTGCCGAGCGGCTGGACGCGCTGAGGATTCCGTTCGTCTTCGTCACCGGATATGGCGCCGAGGTCAGGCTTCCCCCGGCTTTCGCGGACAAGCCGAGACTGCCAAAGCCCTGTTCGAGCGACGCGCTGCAAGCGGCCCTGAAACGCCGCGCCGACGGCGGCGCTCCGGATTGAACTCAGCTCATTTTCGGATCGAGCGTGGTCGACCACAGCGCCACATCGGCGCGGTCGCGCAATGTCACCGTCATCTGTCCGGTCGCGCCGTCGATCCTGACGTGACCGAAAAACTGCATGCCGGCGGAAGGCGGCAGGTTCTGTTTGCCCGGCCCCGGCGCCTTGATGAATTTCACTTCGGGCCCAAACGTGTTGTCGAGTTCGTTCGGCCCGAAGGTGCCGGCATTGAACGGACCGGCAACGAATTCCCAGAACGGCTCGAAATCCTGAAACTGCGCCTTGTTGGGATTGTAGTAATGCGCGGCGGCATAGTGCACGTCGGCGGTCAGCCAACACCGTGTTGACGACGCCGGCCGCTCTTGATGAAGCGCAACAGGTCGGCGATTTCGAGCTCGCGGCCGCGCGGCGGGCCGTCGCCCTGCGCGAATCGCTTCCGAACCTTTCTTGTTGGTCGCGTCGTCATAGACGATGATGCTGAGCGGCATGTCGGAGGCGATCACCTTCCAGGTGGCGCGCGAATTCAGCAGCCCGCGCTTCAGCCAGGCCAGCTGGTCGGGTCCGAGGAAGTAGCTTTCGGGACCGTAGCTCGGTCTGCAGGTTCGGCACCGTTGGGACCGCGATAGCTGCGCTCGTCCAGCATGAAGACGTCGAGATGCGGGCCGTAATTCGAGCGTGCGGTAGATCCGCCCGGGCTCGACTGATGCTCTCGCGCATCGGATACATTTCGTGGAAGGCGCGGGCCGCGCGCGCGGCGAGCAATCCGATGTCGCGCTCCTTGTAGGCGGCGGGAAGCTGTTTTGAGGGCGACCAGTTGTTGGTCGACCTCGTGGTCGTCCCACTGCACGAACACCGGCACTTCGGCGTTGAAGGCGCGCAGATGCTCGTCGAGGAAATTGTATTTGTGCGCGGCGCGGAATTCGTCGAGCGTTTCGGCGACTTTTGCCTTCTCGGGGATGGTGACGTTCTTCCAGACCTTGCCGTCGGCGAGCTTCACTTCGGACTCGATCGGGCCGTCGGCATAGATCGTGTCGCCGGAATGCAGCAGGAAATCCGGCCGGTGTTTGCGCATGGTGGCGAAGGTGAACATGCCGCCGTCGTCGGGATTGATGCCCCAGCCCTGGCCGGCGACATCGCCGCCCCACACGAAGCTGACGTCGCGCCGGTCGGCCGGCGCGGTGCGGAAGCGGCCGACCGCCGGCTCGCTCGAGACGTCGGGATGCGACGAGGTCACGGAATCGGACGCGATAGAAGATCTCCTGTCCGGCGGGCAGATTTTCCAGCAGCATCTTTGGCGGTGAAGTCGCTCTCGGGCAGCGCGGTGATCGGCGGCAGCAGCCCGCGCATTGCGGAACGACTCGGTGGTCGAGACCTCGACCATCATCTGCGACGGCCGGTCGGCGCGCGCCCACACCACGCCGCCATCGGCGCCAACGTCGCCGGATTGCACGCCATGGGTGATCAGCGGCCGGTCGGCGGCGCGGCTGAGATAGGGCATGGCGAGAGACGCCGACGCCGGTGGCCGCAGCTGATGTCAGCAAACGCCGGCGGGAAATCCTGATCGTCATGCAAGCCTCTTTGTCGAGCTGATCCGAACTGTCGGATGACCCGAAGTTCGGCGAACATGCCGTCATGACGCTATAGGAATATCCTGTGACGGCGCAATTACAGACCGGCTTGCTCACAGCGTCCCGGCCGCCCGGAACTGCGCGCCCGCCCGCTGCAGGCCTTGCGGGATGCTCATCAGCAGCGCCTTGCGGTCGGCCACCGCGTTGTGGAACTGATCGAGCGCGATGTTGAAGGCGGTCAGCGCGCCTTCCTCGATGGCGCCGTGCTCGAAGCAGTGCAGCGTTTCGCGCAGGATGTCGTCGGCCTCGGTCTGCATCTGGTCGAGTTCTTCGGTGGAATCGCTGCGGCGCGCCGCGGCGATCATGTCCAGCAGCCGTTCGCGCAACGTGCTGTTGTTGCTGCGCTCGTCCTTCTTCAGGTAACCCGCGAACCAGGCGCCGGCCGAGCCCATCGCGGACAGCGCCATCAATCCCCACCAGATGAAATCGCTGTAGCGGTCGAGGAAGGTCTTTTCCTCGCCGTCGACATAGGCCGCGGCGCCCGGGATGCACGGGAATGGCGGCGTCCTTGTCGGTGTCGGGGGTCTCGATTTGCGCCGCCAGCGGAAAATCCGTCTTCAGCGTCTGGCGGATCGCGAACAATTGCCGGGTGAAGGTGGCGATGGTCGATTCCGACATGCCTTTGCGGGCCACGATGTGGTGGGAGAAGCTGATGGTCTTGACCTCTTCCTCGGGTCTGGCGGGCGCGCCGCCGAACACGCCGGCGGGGATTTCCGAGGCTTCGTAGACCGGATGGTTTTGCGCGATCGCCTCGGCCGAATCGATCGCGAGGAAGGTCGGAACCCCGCCATCGCGCATCGAGGCGGCGATCGCGTCCGCGGTGATCTTGCTGTTGACGGGGCCGGCGGCCAGATAGGCATCCGCCTTCTGGTTGCGGATGGCCTCGCGCAGCCTCGGAGGCCGGAAACTGGACGATCTCGACCTTGCCCGGATCGACGCCGTATTGCTGCAGGATCACCTTGAGCAGATTGACGTTGGCCTGGGTGCGGCCGACCACGCCGACACGGCGTCCGGCGAGCTGGACGATCTTGGTGATTTTCGGCGCCGCCTTCTTGCCCTTGACGGCCTTCGCCGCCGGCGGCACCCACAGCACCGCGACGTTCTTGCGCAGCGTCGCCACCGCCTGGGCATTCTTCGGCAACGTCAACGTCGCCGCGGACGATGGCGAGATCGGCCTTGCCCTCGGCCAGCGCCTGCGCGCTCGCGCTGGCGCCTTCGGTCTGCATCGGGCGCAGGCGGACCTGGCTGCGCGTCTGGCTGAAAGCCTGCGTCAGCGCCTGGACCACCCTGACGTCATCGCTGTTGGCCGGACCGACCGCGATCCGCAAGGTCACCGGGCGCATCGCAAAGTAGTAGACGCCGGCGATCGTGCCGACGACGGCGAGAAGGCCCGCCAGCGTGACGAACATGGTCCTGCCGCTTCGCCGAGCGGGGCGAAGGCGGTGCGGGTGGCCCGGCAACCTCGAGTCCTTCGGTCATCGATCTCGCAAACAATCGTTTGACGTTCAAATTCATGCTGCCAATACGGTTAGACCGAAATTGTAGCAAATTTCCTGCCGGCGCGGGGTTACATCGCCGTCATGGTTACCGGCCGGCTTTGCACCGGCTTTGACGCCTAATTGTGGCATGGATCCCCGGGGATCCCTGAGGCCCCATTCGGGGTTAGGGTAAAGTTCAGGTGAAACGGGAGGCGACCATGGCGGAACGGCTGTCGGAGGAGGCACGAAAAGCGGCGCTGCAGGAGTTGACGGGGTGGACGGAGACGCCGGGCCGCGAGGCGATTGCGCGAACCTTCGTCTTCAAGGATTTCAACGAAGCCTTCGGGTTCATGACCCGTGCGGCGCTGGTGGCCGAAAAGCGGGATCATCACCCCGAGTGGCGCAACGTCTACAAGACGGTCGAGGTGGTGCTGGCCACCCATGACGCCGGCGGCGTTACCGCGCTCGACATCGGGCTCGCCAAGGCCATGAACGGTATCGCGATGCAACTCGGCGTCACCTGACCGGGCGTCCGCGCAATCTTGCAGTGGGGGCTCGGCGTCACCAATTTGTGGAAAGCCGCGGCGATCTGCCGCGCAGGCTTCAGGGGGCCTAGCAATGGCATCCGAACACACCGTGGGATTTGAGCCGGCCGACGAACTCGCAAAAGACCGCGAGAGCGTGCGCCGGCGCTTCTGGAACAAGCTGAAGCGGGTGGTGGCAAAGCTGCCGTTCGCCGAGGAATTGCTGGCAGCCTATTACTGCGCGTTCGACCGGCAGACGCCGCGCCATGTGCAGGCGGCGCTGCTCGGCGCCATCGCCTATTTCGTCCTGCCGTTCGATTTCGTCCCGGACATGCTGCCGGTGCTTGGCTTCACCGACGATGCCGCGGTGCTCGCGACCGCGATCCGGATGGTCGCGACCCACATCATGCCGGAGCACCGCGAGGCCGCCCGCGCCGCCTTGAAGCGGGGGGTCGATGACGCCGATCCCGGCGGCGACGCCAGCCACGGCTGAGGGTTGCGCTGGCGTACGCAACGGATTCTTTGCGGATACGAATTTCAAACATCGCGTGTCCGCAGACACGGCTTCGCGATCTCGCGGTGCCATACCGCAATTGCGCCCCTCGTCATCGCGAGGAGCGCTTGCAACGAAGGAATCCATCTCAAAGCGCAAGGAAAGGAAAGCATGGATTGCTTCGCTGCGCTCGCAATGACGGTGCGGGCTGCGGCGTTGCGGTTCAATCGCGGGCGCCTCTGGATTACTGGATCGCCCGGTCGGAGGCGGGCGATGACAGTGAGGATGCCGCGGCGTGCGAGATAGACTCAGGCGACGCCCACATCACGGATGCAGGATCACCTTGCCCATCGCCTTGCGGCCCGCCAGCACCTTCAGTGCGTCGGCGGTTTTTGCCAGCGGGAAGATGCTGTCGACATGCGACGAGATCTTGCCTTCGGCGGTCCACTTCACCAGCTTCTCCAGATTGGCGCGGTTCTTCTCCGCATTGAGCCTGGTCCATGCGCCCCAGAATACGCCGCGGATATCGCAGCCCTTCAGCAGCGCGAGATTGAGCGGCATTTTCGGAATATCGCCGGCGGCGAAACCGATCACCAGAAAACGGCCTTCCCACGCGATCGAGCGCAGCGCGGCCTCCGCATAGGTGCCGCCGACCGGATCGAAGATGATATCGACGCCCTTGCCGCCGGTCAGCCGCCGCAAACCTTCCTTCAAATCTTCCGTCGCGTAGTTCAGTCCGAGTTCGGCGCCGTGCGCCTTTGCAAATTCCAGTTTCTCTTCCGACGAAGCGCAGGCAATCACCTTCAGGCCCATCAGCTTGCCGAGTTCGCAGGCCGCAAGGCCGGTGCCGCCGGCAGCGCCGAGCACCGCCATGGTCTCGCCCGGCTTCAGGCTGGCGCGATCTTCCAGCGCATGCAGCGCGGTGCCGTAGATGATGAAGATACCGGCGGCGCGATCGAAATCGAGATTGTCGGGGATCTTGACGATCGAATTGGCCGGCAGCGCGATCTTTTCGCGCGCGCCATTGTGGCCGCAGGACGCCGCCACGCGATCGCCGACCTTGAGGTCGGTGACGCCGGCGCCGACGCTCTCGATCACGCCCGCGACCTCGGCCGCAGGCGAAAACGGGAACGGCGGCTTGATCTGGTATTTGCCCTGGATCATCAAGAGATCGAAGAAATTCAGCGCCGCCGACTTGATCGCGATCACGGCTTCATTGGGTCCGGCGACGGGATCGGGCACGTCGGCCAGCACGAGATCGTCGGGACCGCAATATTGCGAGCAGAGAATGGCTTTCATGGACACACCTGAGTTTCGGACGCACAAGAGAGGCTGGACGCTTCTTGCCGGATTTGCAGCCGGGCTACAATAGAAGGCGTCATTCCGGGGCGCGCGCAAGCGCGAACCCGGAATTTCGCGCCGCTAACCCGATACCAATCTCGAGATTCCGGATCCAGCACTGCGCGCTGGTCCGGCATGACGGTCTCGACGATGGAAAGGAATGAAACGATGTTTGAAAAAGGCCTGCTCGAGGGAAAGCGGATACTCGTTACCGGCGGCGGCTCCGGGCTCGGGGCGGCGATGGGACGCCGCTTCGTAGAGCTTGGCGCTGAGCTGATCATCTGCGGCCGCCGGCTCGAATTGCTGGAGGCGACCGCGGCGCAGATGCGCAGCGAACTCGGCGGCAAGGTCAGCGTCGCCAGATGCGACATCCGCGACGGCGCCGCGGTCGATGCCATGATGGATGCGGTCTGGCGCGAGGCGCCGCTCGACGTGCTCGTCAACAATGCCGCGGCCACCTTCATCGCGCAGACCGAACAGCTGTCGTTTCGCGCCGCGGATGCCATCCTGGCGCCGACCCTGCACGGCACGATGTATTGCACGCTGGCGGCGGGCAAACGCTGGATCGAAGGCGGCCACAAGGGCGTGGTGCTGAGCATCCTGTCGACCTCGACCATTACCGGCCGCGCCTTCACGGTGCCCTCGGCGATGGCGAAGTCCGCCGTGCTGGCGATGACCAAAAGCCTCGCGGTGGAATGGGGACCCAGGGGCATTCGCACCGTCGCGATCGCGCCCGGCGCATTCCCGACGCCGGGCGCATCGGGGCAATTGCGGCCGGAGGGCCGCGACCAGGGCTGGGCCGCGAAAAATCCGCTCGGTCGCGTCGGCGAGCATGGCGAACTGGCTGATCTCGCGAGTTTCCTGATCTCCGATATGGCCGGCTACATCAATGGCGAGATGGTGGTGCAGGACGGCGGTTCGCATCTGCGCAGTTCCGGCGCCGAGGATCTGCTGCAATGGACCGACGCGCAGTGGGAAAAGCAGCGCGCGGCGCGCTCGAAGGGCTGAGGCGGCGCGCGGCCACAGCGTTCTCGCGCGCCCACCCGGCGATCTCCGTAACTGCCTTTCCAAAAAGGCATTTCCCGGCTATCCATCGGCGCCGGACAAGCCGACATCGGGGCCATCTTCCAGTCACAATAATGAGGGAACCAGATTTGGTCATGTCCGTGCGGCGAATTTTGATATTCCTGGTGGCAAGTGTGGTTGTGTGCGGGATCGCGATCCCCGCGCAGGCGCAGAGCGCTGCGCCGAATGCAGCTAAAGAGCCTGCGAAGCCTGCTCGCCGCCAAGCCGGATACCAAGCCAGCTCCTGCCGCCGCCGCCGACCGCGCAGCGCGGAGCCGACGCTGATCGGCCAGTTCGGCACCTGGGGCGCCTACACCGCGACGCCGAGCGGCAAGAAGGTATGCTTCGCGCTGGCGAAACCTTCCTCGTCGAAGACCAATCCGCCGAATCGGCCGCGCGATCCGGCCTATGTCTTCGTCTCGACCCGCCCGGCGGAAAAGGTCATCAACGAAGTCTCGGTCATGATCGGCTATACGCTGAAGCCGGGCTCGGAATCGACGCTGGAAGTCGGCGGCGCGTCCTACGCGATGTACACCCAGGGCGACGGGCTCTGGATCAAGAACGCCGCCGAGGAAGAGCGGATGGTGGATGCCATGCGCAAGGCCGCCGATGTGACGGTCAAGGGCGTGTCGGCCAAGGGCACCGAGACCACGGACACCTTCTCGCTGAAGGGGCTGGCCCAGGCGCTCGACCGGCTGGCGCAGGATTGCAAGCGCTAAGCGCATTCGTTACGCGTGCAAAATCGATGCATTTCAGTGGCGCTTTCGCCGCCGGGTCGCGGAAGGCCTATCTGATGTTCCATGAATGAGACCATGACCAGCAGCTGTCCATCGAAGCCAGTTCCGGCGCCAGCGCGCCCCTGGAAAAGATCGCGCTCGAAACCTATGTGCCGCCGGCAAAACCGTCGCTGGTCGGGCTGTCGCGCGCGGAAATTTCCGACCAGCTCGGCGCCATCGGCGTGGCACCGGCGCAGCGCAAGATGCGGGTGCAGCAGCTGTGGCACTGGATCTATGTCCGCGGCGCGCAGAACTTTGCCGAGATGACCAGCATCTCCAAGGACATGCGCTCGGAACTCGAGACAGCATTTCACCGTGGCGCGGCCCGAAGTGGTCGCCGAACAGATTTCCAGCGACGGCACCCGCAAATGGCTGCTGCGGTTGCCGAGCGGCGACGCGATCGAGAAGGCGCATGAAGTCGAGTGCGTCTATATTCCGGAAACCGACCGCGGCACGCTGTGCGTCTCCTCGCAGGTCGGCTGCACGCTGAACTGCTCGTTCTGCCACACCGGCACGCAGCGGCTGGTGCGCAACCTCACCGCGGGCGAAATCGTCGGCCAGATCATGGTGGCGCGCGATCGCCTCAATGACTGGGCCGACCGCGAGACCCCGACCGGCAGCCGCCTCGTCACCAATGTCGTGATGATGGGCATGGGCGAGCCGCTGTATAATTTCGATGCGGTGCGCGATGCGCTGCTGATCGTTTCCGACAATGAAGGCATCGGCATCTCCCGCCGCCGCATCACGCTGTCGACCTCGGGCGTGGTGCCGAACATCGCCCGCACCGGCGACGAGATCGGCGTCATGCTGGCGATCTCGCTGCATGCGGTGCGCGACGAGTTGCGCAACGAGCTGGTGCCGCTGAACCGGAAATATCCGATCGCCGAATTGCTGCAGGCCTGCCGCGATTATCCCGGCTCGTCCAATGCGCGGCGCATCACCTTCGAATATGTGATGCTGAAGGGCGTCAACGATTCGCTCGACGACGCCAAGCTGCTGGTGAAGATGCTGAAGGGCATCCACGCCAAGATCAATCTCATTCCGTTCAATCCGTGGCCGGGCACGCGCTACGAATGTTCGGACTGGGACCAGATCGAAAAATTCTCCGAATACATCTTCAACGCCGGCTACTCCTCGCCGGTGCGCACCCCGCGCGGCCGCGACATTCTGGCCGCCTGCGGCCAGCTGAAATCGGAGACCGAGAAACTTTCGGCGCGCGAGCGCCAGGCGCTGCGCGCCATGGCGATGACGGATTAGGGATGGCCAGATGTTGGAGTTCGTCATGGCGGGGCTTGTCCCGGCCATCCACGTCTTGAAAGAAGGGAAGTCGTGGATGCCCGGGTCCGCGGAGCCCGTCATCGGGCCGCGCGTCGCGCGGACCCGTTGGCGCTTTTGCCCGGACATGACGGTGAATGGAATTCCTGCGCCGCAGTCTGATGACGGACTTGCCCAATGGCACTGATCGGCCGCCTCTTTGTCATCCTGTTCGGCTTCCTCGCCGCCTGCCTGGTGGCGGGGATGATCGTGGTCGGCGCGGTGCTGTTTCCGGAATTTTCCGATCTCGACAGCGGTTCGATCGACCAGAGCGCGATCAACATCGTGCTCGGCTTCGGGTTCATCTTCATCAGCGGCTTTGCGCTGCTGCCGGCGACGATCGTGGTGCTGATCACCGAAGCCTTCCATATCCGCAGCATACTGGCCTATGCGGTCGGCGGCGGCATCGTCGGCCTGGCCTGCTATCTCGGTCTGATCCCGTTCGATCCCGACACGCTGCGCTTCGACGGCATCGTGCGGCGCCATCTCGAGATCATGACCGGCGCGGGGATCGTCGCCGGCCTGGTCTACTGGATGATCGCCGGCCGCAACGCCGGCGCCTGGCGCGAACCGCCGCGCCCGCTGCGGCCGCCGCCGCCGCTGCCGTCGCATTCGCCGCGGCCGCCGGTGTGATGCGTTTTTTGACCCTCACCTGGAGGGGCGTGACGCGCGAAGATTTGCCGCTCTTTTCATCCCCGGCCGCCTCGGCTAAACCCCGCGCCATGAACCGAACCGGACTCTTCATCGCGCTGCCTTGGCGCTCGTCGTCGGATTGCTGTTCGGGATCTATCCCGAGCTCGATCTGAAACTGGCTGCGCTGTTTTACGATGCGCCGAACAAATCCTTTCCGCTGAAATTCAACACCCTGGCCGGGATCGCGCGCGATGCGGCGATGTGGATCGCGTGGGGCCTGGCGCTGCCGGCGATCGCAGCGCTGGTGATCAAGCTGGCGCGGCCGGACCGGCCGCTGCTGATGTCGGGCCGCGCGATCGTGTTTCTGCTGATGACGCTGGTGCTGTCGGCCGGCGTGCTCACCAATCTCACCTTCAAGAGCTATTGGGGCCGGCCGCGCCCGGTGGTGGTGACGCAGTTCAACGGCGAGATGAATTTCGTGCCGTGGTGGGACCCGCGCGGGGCCTGCGGGCGCAACTGTTCGTTCTTCTCCGGCGAAGGCGCCACCGCGTTCTGGACCTACGCGCCCGCGGCGCTGACGCCGCCGGCCTGGCGGCCGCTGGCCTTTACCGCGGCGACCGTGTTCGGCGTCGTCACCAGCGGATTGCGGATGGCGTTCGGCGGGCATTTTTTCACCGACGTTGCCGCCGCCGGGCTGGTAACGTTTATCGTGGTCTGGCTGGCCTACGGCTACATCTACCGCTGGCCCCGCACCCGGATGTCCGACGCGGGCATCGACGCCGGGCTGACGTGGTTTGCATGGCCGTTCTATCGGCTGCGTCAGAGATGGCGTGGACGCGACGTCGGGCCTGAGCCCCGGCATCACCCGCGCTTGACCCTGGCGCTTGCGCCGCGGGCGCGTTCTGACTGTAATCAATTTGCGCCGCGCGAAATTTTTACCGCAAACGATCTCTGCCATTTCGACCGATTGGAAGCTCCATGACTACGATCCTGAAAAGCCTGCCCAAAGGGGAAAAAGTCGGCATCGCTTTCTCGGGCGGCCTCGACACGTCAGCGGCGCTGCTGTGGATGAAGCAAAAGGGCGCCCGCGTCTTTGCCTATACCGCGAACCTCGGCCAGCCCGACGAGGCCGACTACGACGAGATTCCGCGTAAAGCGCTCGAATTCGGCGCCGAGAAAGCCCGCCTGGTGGATTGCCGCACGCAACTGGTCCACGAAGGCATTGCCGCGATCCAGTCCGGCGCCTTCCACGTCTCTACCGGCGGCATTGCGTATTTCAACACCACGCCGCTCGGCCGCGCCGTCACCGGCACGATGCTGGTGTCGGCCATGAAGGAGGACGGCGTCAACATCTGGGGCGATGGCTCCACCTACAAGGGCAACGATATCGAGCGCTTCTATCGCTACGGCCTTCTGACCAATCCGGAGTTGCGGATCTACAAGCCCTGGCTCGACCAGCAGTTCATCGACGAACTGGGCGGCCGCGCGGAAATGTCTGAAGTTCATGACCGCCAACGGATTCGCCTACAAGATGAGCGCCGAAAAGGCCTATTCGACCGACAGCAATATCCTCGGCGCCACCCATGAGGCCAAGGATCTCGAGCAGCTCGACAGCGGCATCAAGATCGTCAACCCGATCATGGGCGTGCCGTTCTGGCGCGACGACTGCGCCGTCAAGGCCGAAAAAGTCGCGGTGCGTTTTGTGGAGGGCCAGCCGGTCGCGCTGAACGGCCAGACCTTTGCCGATCCCGTCGCGCTGTTCCTCGAGGCCAACGCCATCGGCGGCCGGCATGGCCTCGGCATGAGCGACCAGATCGAGAACCGGATCATCGAGGCGAAGAGCCGCGGCATCTACGAGGCGCCGGCGATGGCGCTGCTGCACATCGCCTATGAGCGCCTCGTCACCGGCATTCACAACGAAGACACCATCGAGCAATACCGGATCAGCGGCATGCGGCTTGGCCGATTGCTCTACCAGGGGCGGTGGTTCGATTCCCAGGCGCTGATGCTGCGCGAAACCGCGCAGCGCTGGGTGGCGCGCGCCGTCACCGGCGAGGTGACGTTCGAACTGCGCCGCGGCAACGACTACTCGATCCTGAACACCGAGAGCCCGAACCTGACCTATCAGCCGGAGCGGCTGAGCATGGAGAAGGTGGAGGATGCGGCGTTCACGCCGGCGGACCGCATCGGCCAGCTCACCATGCGCAACCTCGATATCACGGATACCAGGGCCAAGCTCGATCTCTACGCCAAGACGGGCCTGCTGTCGGCCGGGGAAGGCGCGCACATCCCGAAGCTCGATAACGACAAGGACTGAAGCGCCAAGTCTACACTCGTCATTGCGAGCGAAGCGAAGCAATCCAGCTTTTATACCAGCAAGCTGGATTGGCTTCGATCCTCACGGCGATCTATCACATCCTCAAGTGCCAATGGGATGGCCTGCATGAGTCTGCTCGATCTCCATCGATCCGCTGCACATGCCGTGTCTGCTCGCGCACCAACTGCTTGCGCGTACGCGTCAACGCGCGCAGTTCCTGCAGCTCTTCCGGGGGGACGAAGCTCGCCTTGATCAGCCCGCAGGCCAAAAGGTTGGCGATCCACATCGCGTCGTTCATGTCGGTCTTGCGCCCGGGAACGTTCTTGATGTGTGCTGCATTGGCGACGATCAACTCGAACTTCCCTTCGCCAAGGATCCTGAACACCGGCATCCAATAAACGCCTGTCGCCTCCATTGCCACATGCGTACACCGGCATTCCTCGAGCCACGCCCGCAGTTCCACAAGCTGCTCCGTCGTGGTCGCAAAGGTCCGGCATTCCCGCGTCGCCTTGCCATCGGCCATAATCCGCACACAAGCCACTACCGTGTCCTTGTGCACGTCCAACCCAGCTACCCGCTCGTACAGGATATCCATGTTTTTCTCCTTCACAGTTCGCGCCGCCGGCATAGGCGCCTGTCAGAAGAGAATCCTAGGAAGCGTGCTCCAGGGCCTTACGGCCCATCCGCGCCAGTGAGTGTAATCCAGGCAACCCGGGTCCAACTCGCAACCGGGCTCTCGCGCACCAGGGAGAAACCGACCTCTTTGTCGACGGCCCCCAAAAATACCGCACCGGCTTCCGATCGAAAAGTTTCATTCAGCGCGGGTCGGCTTCTCAACCCCGGTCCCAACTCGCAATCACGATCCAACAAAAATGGCCGGGATTTTTCCCGGCCATTTCCATTCGATGACGGCGCGGCCTATCGCGGCGGCGCGGTGCCGGGCGGCGGGGGCGGCAGCGAAGCCTGTCCGCCATTGAGCAAGGGTGTGATGTTGCGGATCGTGACGCGGCGATTGACGAGGCTCGGCCCGTCGGTCTCTTCCTTCGGATATTGCTCGCCGTAGCCCTGCGAGGTCAGGTTCTCCGCCGGTACGCCGAATTGCTGCGTCAGCAGCGTGGCAGCCGATTCGGCGCGGCGATCCGACAGCGACAGATTGTCGACGTCCGATCCCACCTTGTCGGTATGACCCTCGATCAGGAACACCGCGCGGGGATTGGCGGCAATCACGCGATTGAGCCCGTCGGCAATGCCCTGCAGCTTCGCCGCCTGATCGGGCGGAATTTCCCACGATCCGGTTTCGAAGTTGATGCTGTCGAGGTCGATGCTCGGCATGCGCTGGCGCACGCCGGCGCTGTAGCGGATTTCGTCCAGCGAGTAGCGCCGTTCGATCCGCTCCACCGGCGGGGCGATCATGGTGTCGTAGAGCAGTTCCGGCGGCGCGCCTTCGGCCTCGACGATATAGCGATTGTACGGAATCCGGATGATCGGCGGCGGCAGGTCGACATAGAAGCCGCCGATGCCGACGCCGGCGCGCGGGCCCCGATAGCTGTTGTCGATGATGATGATCTCGCGGCCGCGCGGATCCCTTCGGATCCGGCGCAGCAGCAGACCGTCACGGCCGTTCACGGTAATGATCTGGGAGCCGTCGGGACGGATCACGATGGTGCGGGTCTCGTTGCCGATCGTTTGCGTGCGGATGTCGCGGGCGCCGTAGCGGAAGCGATCGACCTCGTTGTGGCGGATGAAGGCCTGGCCGCCGGGATCGCGAACGATGACCCGGCCCGGCTCGGTAATCACCGTGCGGCCGCCCACCTGGCTCTCCCGGCGCTCGCTGCGGAAGCCTTCCATTCTGTTCGGTCCAGGCGCTTGTGCGCCCGGTGCGATCGGCGCCAGGGCCTGGGCCGGCGGCGGCGCTGCGGGTATCGGCGCAGCCACCGTCGGCGGCGGACGGCGCACGAAGGTCGGTGCTCCCTGCGCGCCGGGAGCCGTGGTTTGCCCTCCGATGCTGCCGCCCGGTGCGGGAGCAGGACCCGGAGCGGGCGGGGCGGCAGCCGGCGCGGCGCTCGGGCTGCGGACGGCGCCGGGCGGCGGTCCGCCCGCGGCGCCGGTGGTCGGCGCGCCGGCGGCAGCGCCTGCGGGCGCTGCCGGAGGCGTGGTTTGGGTCTGCGGTGCGCGCTGCGGGCGGCGCACCGGTGGGTGGAGCAGTGGTAAGCGGGGCACTGGTAGGCGGAGCACTGGTGGGTGGTGTCCCCGGTGGCGTTCGGCGGGCTCCGGGCGGCGGCGTACCGGTGCCGACAGGGGGCGTCGTTGTCGGAGTTGCCTGAGGCTGCGGCGCCGCTGATGGAGCCGGGGCGGTCGTCGGCGGCGACACGGGAGCCGGAGCGCTCTTCTGCTGGGGCACGACAGGCGCAACGGTCGGCGGCACCGGAGGTCTTGGCGCAACGGGTGCCGCGGCCGGCGGAGGTGTCGGCGCAGTGCGCGCCGCTGGTGGTGGCGGCGGCGGCGGTGGCGGTGTCGTCGGACGCGCCGCCGGAGGGGGCGGTGGAGGCGTCGGACGCACCACGGGCGGCGGAGGTGGAGGCGGCGCCTGACGCACCGCGGGAGGGGGCGGCGGCGGAGGCGTCGGACGAGGCGGTGGCGCAGCCGCAGGCGGCGGAGGCGGAGGCGCCTGGCGAACAGGGGGGCGGCGGCGGAGGCGTCGGACGAGGCGGCGGCGCAGCGGCAGGCGGCGGGGGTGCTGGACGGGGCGGCTGGGCTGCGGGCGGCGGGGCCTTCGGCTTCGGCTTGCCGTCGGGACCAAGCTCTTCCCTGGCCTGCGCTACCACCAGCGGGGCGGTTTGCGCGTGCGCGGCATCTGCCGCGAATTGCATGGCCGTAAGGGCTGTCGTGGCGAGCAGCACGAGGCGAAGGTGTGTCATGATGGTCTGGGTCCCGAAAATAATTGGCAACAACGTGCGGCAATCAGCGAATAGCCGTTGGGCCGGATTGTGGCGGCCTGCAACGGCAAAGCTGTCTTTATTTCAGATCACGCAACGTCCGAATGCGCAATTGTTCATTGTGCATTCAGATGATCGTTTCGAATCTCATCCTTGCATCCTTCCCGGCGGCACATCGCGCGCGCCTGGATTCACGGCAGGGGACGAGCCTGGCAAATCGCCGACCCCGGCATCGGTCGCGGGATTAGGCGGTTGCGGATTTGCGGGTCCCCGCACCGGCAATTCCTCCGGGCTGCGCCCTGGCAATTCTTCCGGCCGTGGCGGGGCGCCGGGCTCCCGCATCGGCGGCGGCACCTCCGGCCGGGGACTGCCCGGCGGGCTCTCCTGCGGCGGCTCGGACGGTTTTCCGGGCTTGATCGGCGGATCTTCCAGCGGGTCGATTGGCATCTACATCGCCACCTTGCGGTTGTCGCCGATCTCGGGACGGGTACCGGTGACGGCGGCAGCCGCCATCTTCACATAGCTGATGACGGTGCCCGGCGAATCCCAGAACTCGGCATCGTCAGGCGTGATCGTGAGCACGCGAATGTTGGGGTCCTCGGCCGAATCCCACCATGCCTTGGCCGGCGTCGAAAACAGTTGCCTGATCCTGGCGCGGTCGTTGGAAACCGCGGCGGTGCCGGTGACCGAGACATATTTCTGGCCGCCGGCATCGGCGAACGACAGATTGACGTTCGGATTGCGCGCGATCTCCTCGTCCTTGTGACGGCGCGCATCGGTGAGAAAATAGATCGCGTTGTTCTCACGCTCGAGATGGGCGCTCATCGGCCGTGCGCGAAGCTTGTCGCCGTCGTGGGTGACCAGCATCGCAAAGCCGATCTTCTTCATCAGATCCCAGGCGCGATCCACATTTTGTGCGTTGTCGTTGGCCATGTCGTGCTCCATTGCTGCTGGAGCGATAACGGCGCCGCTACCGCGATGTTCCGGCCCAGGGGAGGCTGGAACCGGTTACGCCGGCGCGTGGCACACCGCCTCGATGTTGTGTCCGTCGGGATCGAGCACGAAGGCGCCGTAATAATGCGGGTGATAATGGGCGCGGATGCCGGGCGGGCCATTGTCGCGTCCGCCCGCCGCCATCGCCGCCTCGTAGAACGCATCGACCGTGGCGCGGTCCTTCGCGACGACGGCGACATGCAACGGCTTGTTCAATCCGCCTTCACCGCCGATCCAGAAGTCCGGTTTACCGTTGGCGCCAAAACCGGCGGCGGGGTCATGACCGGTCTGTGCCTGCGTCACTTCCATGACGAGGCCGTAACCGAGCGGCGCCAGAGCCCTGAGATAAAAAGCCTTGGCGCGCGCATAGTCGGAAACCGGAAAACCGATATGGTCGATCATCGAAATCTCCTGCGGTCGTGGCGACACCCTGATGTAGGCGAAATTCAGCCCCGTACCAGCAGCAAGGTTGGCCGGTGCAGCTCAACTGGAACGGCCGATGTCTTCGACCCTCACCCGAAGAGTCATCGGCCGGCCGTTGCGCTTCACCGAGAGCTCGATTTCCCGTCCAACGCCGACAGCCTCAAGCTGATCAGTCAGATCTGACAGTCGTCTGGCAGGTTGTCCATTCGCGCTCACGATGACATCGCCGAGTTCGCCGGCCTGGCCGATGCCGCGCAGCCCGGCTTCCGCCGCAGGCGAACCGGGCACCGCCCGCACCACAACGACACCTTCTAAGCCAAGCCGGGTCGCGACCGCCTCGTTCGCCGCGATGATACCGATTCCCGGAGTCGGAACCCGCCCGTTGTTGATAAGCTCGGGAACGACGCGGTTCACGGTGTCCACCGGGACCGCGAATCCTATGCCGGCGTTGGAACCGGATGGGGAAATGATCGCAGTGGTAACGCCGATCAGCCGTCCCGCGGAATCCAGTAGCGGGCCTCCTGAATTGCCGGGATTAACGGCGGCGTCGGTCTGGATGACATTGCCGATTTCCCGTCCGGCGCTCGTCGGCAGCCGCCGCTTCAAGGCGCTGATCACGCCTGTCGTCAGCGACTGATCAAGGCCGAATGGATTGCCGATTGCGAATGCGGCTTGACCAACCTTGAGGTCTGCCGAACTTCCTACTGCTATGGGGCCGGGCAGATTACGGGTGTCTCGCAGCCTGACGACAGCGAGATCATAGTTCGGCGCCGTCCCGACGATCGAGGCGCCAACTACTTCGCCGGTGGCGAAGCGGATTGCAAGCTCCCGGGTTCCGCTCACCACATGGTTGTTGGTGACCACATGGCCTGCGCCGTCCCAGACAAAGCCGGTGCCGCCCTGTTCGCGACCGCCTTCGATTTCGACCTCCGCTGATCCGGAACTGGTTGCTACACCTACGACCTGAACCACCGAGGGGGATACCCGCTCGAACAAGCCAATTGTCGCGCGCTCGGATTCCGCCAGGTCGCTCCGTGCGGCAATCGGCCTTGGAGAGGCGGTCGCGGGCAACAATGTGTCGAGGTAGGGCCGCCCGGCGAGGACGGCAAGCAGCACTATCAGGACGACGATGGCCGCGCGGGAAAATTGCTGGCGCATGGATTTACTCCAAAGATCGCAGTATCCGGAAGTGAGGTTCCGAGCCATTAAGGCGCGCGAAACGGGTTCGTTCCATGGAGGTGGACCCGGGGCCCGTTACCCCATCTACGCAAACTCGCGTTACGCAACCCCTCATCCGGCGCGCTTTGCGCGCCACCTTCTCCCACAAGAAGGGGAGAAGGGAAGAAAGCTCACGCTGCCATCTTCACCGGCTTGCGATATCGCAAAAAGCGGCCGAGCAGGCGGCGCTTGCCCTTGCGCGGGATCAGGTCGACGTCGCTGACCAGCCTGGCGCCGCCCTTGCGCCGCTCCAGCACGATCTTGCGGCTGTGGAAGGCTTCCAGCTCGGCACGATGGCCGACGCTGACCACGGTGGCATCAGGCAATTCCCGGTTCATCAGCTCCATCATCTTGTCCTGGCTCTTTTCATCGAGCGCCGAGGTCGCTTCATCCAGCACGATGATGTCGGGGTTGTGCAAAAACAGCCGCGCAAAGGCGAGCCGCTGCTTCTCGCCGCCGGACAGCGTCTGATCCCATGGCGCGTCTTCCTCGATCTTTTCCTTGAGATGGGCGAGGCCGACCTTGTCGCAGCGCCTCGCCCATCTGTTCAATGGTCCAGTCCTCGGCGGCGCCGGGATAGGCCACCGCGCGCCGCAGCGTCCCTGACGGCACGTAGGGCTTTTGCGGCAGCATGAACAGCCGCCGGTCGGGATGGAAATTGACGCTGCCGCCGCCCCACGGCCACAGCCCGGCGATGGCGCGCACCAGCGTGCTCTTGCCGGTGCCGGATTTGCCGGCCACCAGCAGCCGCTCGCCCGGCTCGATCACGACTTCAGCCTCGTCGACAACCGCGGTGCCGTCGTCGAGCGTCACCGACAGATCCCGCAGGCTGAGCATGGCCTCGCCCTCGGTCTCGCCGCGCTCGATGCGGCCGATGCCGTCGCCGCGCTCGGCGCGCTCCAGCCCATCCAGCGACATCATCAGCGAGGCGATGCGGCGGGCGCAGGCATTCCAGTCTGCGAGCCGTGGATAATTGTCGACCAGCCAACCGAACGCGCTTTGCACGATGGTGAAGGCGGAGGCCGCCTGCATCACCTGTCCGAGGCTCATGCTGCCGTCGAGAAATTTTGGCGCGCACAACAGCAGCGGCACCACCGGCGCGATCAGGCTCGATCCCTGCGACACCAGCGTGGTGCGCATGTGCTGGCCCGCCAGCCGCGCCCACTGCCGCAGCACCTTTGTGAAATTCCGGTCGATGCCGTCGCGTTCCTCCTCCTCGCCGCCGAGCAGCGCGATGCTTTCGCCGTTTTCGCGCACCCGCGTCAGCGTGTAGCGGAATTCAGCCTCGGCCTGATTTTTGTCCTCGGAGATCTGCACGAAGCTGCGCCCGATCACCATGATCGAGCCTGAAGCAATGGCGGCATAGAGCACCGCGGCGATGACGAGGAAGCCGGGGATCGTGACCGTCGCACCCGCCACCGTCACCGTCAGCGCGCCGCCGATGGTCCAGAGCACCACGATGAAGGTGGTCGCCGAAAGGAACGCCGAGGTGACGCCGGCGGCAAAATCTACCGGCGCATCGGTGGCGATCCGCAGATCCTCGGCGATCCGATATTCCGGGTTCTTGTGGTCGCCGCTGACCAGATTGAGCTGGTAGTAGCGGCCGTTGCTGAGCCAGCGCGACAGCACCGAATTGGTCAGCCAGGCGCGCCAGCGGCGCTGGATGCCCATGCGGGTGAACACCTGCGCGACGGCGAGCAGGACGCTGCCGATCGCCAGCGGAAAGAACACCGCGGTCAGGTAAAACACGCTGGCGGAATCGCGTTTCTCGATGGCGTCGAAGATCGCGCGATTCCAGACGTTGATGCCGTACTGGAAGCCGACGTTGGTGACGATCAGGATCACGAGCCCGATCGAAAACAGCCAAGCCAGCCGGTCGCCGCCCTTGCCCCAAAATCCCCGGGCGCTGATCCAGAACCGGGTCAGCAGATAGTCTTTTCGCGCTTGTTCGGCTTCTTCCGGTGTGAGCTCCGGATCGGCTTCCACGACCTCGGGCGGCGGCGGCTCAACCGGGCGCCGGATTCGGCTGCGACCTCGACGAATTCAGACTTTTTCGAAGAGGGCTTCGATTTTACAGCCGGTTTTGACATGGCCGGATAACGCGAAGGAATTCAAAAGGTTCCCGGCGGTTCCCGGAGGGTGAGGAGTGGGTTACTGTCGAAGGCGCGTGCTGTACTATCAAGATGATGATCGTGTCAGCTGAAAAGAAGCATCACGTGAGCGAGTGTTGATTTTCGCTCAGGTGAGCAATGGCGACCTTTTCGACATCATAATCAAAGAGCGATTTGCGGAACGTTCCGGAATTTGCGATTTCGCGGTCGCGCTGACCGAGGTTCGCGTATTTTGAGTCATAACGTAGTCCGGTTTTCCGTGCTTCGGCCTGAATGATGTCGGTCCGAGCCCGGCGTAATTTTTCGTATTGCTGCACAATGTCAGGTACTTCAGCCGGGTCCCGCCCTTCGAGAAGCACTGACAGAGCGACGCCGTCCTCGATCGCCTGATTGGCTCCCTGGCCGAGATGCGGAAGCATCGCATGGGCGGCGTCACCCAACAGGCGAGCCGTCCCCTGGTCCATGATTTCAGCGGCATGCGGTCATACAGGCCCCACCAAAAGCATGTCTCCACCGCTTCAAGCAGTCTCACGACGCGCGGGTCCCATCCGGCGAAGGACGACGCCAGTTCATGGCGATCCCCAACTGCGGACCAGGATCGGTCATTGCATTTTTGCTGGGAACGAAGCCGACATAGTTTAGAAGCCGGCCACTGCGAACCGGGTACACCATGAAGTGCTTTCCGTCCCCCATCCAGACCTGCTGGGCCTCCTCCGGCCAACCGGGAAGTTTTTCGCGAGGGATCAATCCGCGATAGGCCCGAACACCCGAATATTCAAGCGGTTTTGGCTCGACGACGTATTTCTGCAATGCCGAGTGTATGCCGTCGGCGGCGATGACGATATCGGCTTCGGCCGTTTCGCCGTTCGCGAATTTCAATCGTGCGGTGGCGGCGCTCTGTTCAAATCCGATACAGCGATGGCCGGTGCGTATGGTGCTTGGCGGGAGGCTTGCTGCGAGCGCATTCAGCAGGTCAGCCCTGTGCATGCCGTAGACGCCATTCCAGCCGCTCGAGTCGGTCGTGACCATCGATCCGACGACCGTCCCGTCCGCCCGGCAATATTGTGAACCATCGCCGATCTTCGCGCCCACCGCCGCCAAGGCTTCGCCCAATCCCATTCGTTCGAGTTGCCGCAGACTGTTCGGAAAGATTCCAAGCCGGCTCCGATCTCGCCCAACGCCTCGGCCTGCTCGAAAACCATGACCTCGATGCCCCTTCGGCGGAGAGAGCATGCCGCAGAGAGGCCGCCAATTCCTCCCCCGACGACGGCGGCACGAAGGCGTTTGGTCGAACGGATGTTGCCTTTCATTGGAACCTTCGCTCGCTTCCTTTGGGCCGTGCTATTTCGCCGCATTTCTCAAATCGACGATGTGGCCGATCTGCTGAATGCGCGTTCGTTGCCGTTCGATGGCCGCGGAAAATTCATTGGGCGTGCTGCCAAGGACGTGTTGCCCGCCCGCCTCGATCCGGGAACGAACCGGGGATCGCCGGCCACCGCCCGCACGTCGGCGGAAATCCTGTCGCGCAGCGCCGGCGGCATATCGCGCCAGCCGAACAGGCCCGTCAGCCCCTCGATCTCCATCTCCGGAAAGCCGGCCTCTGCGACAGTCGGAACATCCGGCAAGCCCGGCTCTCGCGCGGGACTGGTGACAGCGAGTATCCGCGCTTTGCCGGCGGCGACCGGCCCTCTCACCGCCAACAGGGCATGGGAGAGGATCTGCACGCGCCCCTCGCCAAAGTCCGTCTGCTGGGCTCGATGCATCACGATAGGGAATATAGACCTGCTTGAGCCGTGCCGCGCCAACATCGCCGCAAACACGAAATGCGGCAGGCTCGGGCCCGAACTCCACGATAGTTCTCCAGGCTTCGATCGGGCCAGTTGCGCCAATTCCTGCAGCGAGCGCACCGGCAATTGGTCGTGAACCGCAATGACGAAGATGGAACTCGCCGTCGAGGAGATCGGCACCATGTCCCGAGACGGATCGTAGGGCAGCGCTTCCTGCAACAACGGGCTCACGGTAATCATCGAGGCGGTCCCGTAGAGCAGGGTGTGGTCGTCTCGCGCGTTCGCAAACGCGCCGCCACCGACGATGGCGTCGGCGCCAGGCTTGTTCTCGACGATGACCGGCTTGCCCCAGCGCCTGGCGAGCCCGTCGGCATAGAGACGCGCGCTCACGTCGTTGGCTGACCCGGCGGCAAACGGCACAATGATCTTCACGGTACGTGCTGGCCAATCATCACCTCCGAGGCATATCGACGGGGTACCTGCCGAGGCTCCGGCAAGGGCAATCGTGAATGCGAAAACATTCGAAGATGCCGAGACCGCAGCTTCATCGGTTTCTCCAAACTGCCTATCCGCCGAATACCTGTCCCGTCGCCGGGAGACCACAAATGCCGGATCGCGTCCTGAAAATGTCGTGAAATAAGCCTGAAACTTGTCGCTGCCGCCGGGCACAGTTCGGGTAAGATCAGGAAAATGAAACTGAATTTCAGCTCCTTGACGCTTGATTTGGATCGGCTTTGCCTGCTCGGACCCGCCGGTCAAATAAACTGCGGCCGAAAAGCTTTGAAGTCCTGCGCTATCTTGCCGAGCACGCAGGACAGACCGTCACCAAGGATGAATTGATCGCGGCCATTTGGCCTGATGTCACCGTCAGTGAGGAGTCGCTGACCCGCTGCATCAGCGACATTCGCCTGGCGATCGGCGATGACGCGCAGCACGTTATCAAGACGCTGCCGAAGCGCGGCTATCTGCTCGAGGGACCGGTGTCGCGTGATGGCAAGGGGGAGTGGCCCAACGCCTCGATCACCTGCCGATCTTCCCTCGATCGCGGTTCTGGCTTTCGTCAATCTCTCTCGCGATCCAAACCAGGATTATTTCTGCGAAGGAATAACCGAAGACATCATCACCGAGCTTTCGCGATTTTCCGAGTTGCTCGTGATCGCCAGAAATTCATCGTTTCAATACAAGGGCCGAAGCGTCGATGTTCGACAGATCGGCAGTGAACTCGATGCGCGATATATTCTCGAAGGAAGTATCCAAAGCAGCGACGGTACGGTTCGCATCACGGCGCAATTGATCGACGCTGCCAGGGGAACGCACCTGTGGGCAGATCGATTTGACCGGAAGCTGGGCGATACATTTTCGGTTCAGGATGAAATCGCACGGATGATATCGGCCAGGCTGGCCATACATATCAACGACGCTGAAGCGCATCGGCCGCTTGCAAAGCCCACGGCCAGTTGGGAGGCCTATGATTACTTCCTGCGCGGCAATTATCTGCTGAACCGCCTGCTCACCGGAGTGCCCGTTGAGGAGCTCTACGAGGCGCGAAAGCTGCTCGAACGATCCATTGAGCTGGACCCCGGCTTTCGCACGTCCGTATGCCGCACTCGCCACCAGCCATTCCGTCGCGTGGATCAATCCCGTCAACCAGGAGTACCAGACCAAGGAAACCTTGCAGCGGGTGTTTGAATTGGCCCAGAAGGCTGTCGAACTCGGTCCGAACGAAGCGTTTGGCCACAAGGTTCTGGCCAATGCAGCCATGTTTCGGCGTGATGGCGCAGCGTGTTTGGCCGCCTGGGACAGGGTCTTTGCATTAAATCCGAACTATTGCGACTGGAGGTATGGTCAATGCCTGGTGCTGTTGGGCCAACCGGAGGAGGGGCTGGTCGCGATTCGGCGCTACATGCGGCTGGATCCCTTCTTTCCGCCGCACGCCTTGATGGTCGAGGGGCTCGCCCATCTGGTTGAAAGGCGCTACCAGCAGGCATTGCCTCCGTTTCGCGAAATGATTGCCCGAGCACCGGACTTTCGCAACGGACGCCTCATGTTGGCGGCGACCTATGCACACATCGGGGAAACCCGACGAAGCCCGGCGGCAGGTCAAGGAATTGCTCAGGGTAGAACCGGATTGCTCGCTGAAGAAGTTATCCCGGCAACACTATTTTCATTCCGCCGAACACGGTCTCCATATGCTCGAAGGGCTGCGCAAAGCGGGCGTACCTGAAGGATGATCTAATCTATTCTATCGTTATTGTTTACGCCCACTCGTCAGATCTGCCGCTCGACCAGCTTCAGCTTGAGCTCGGCGATCGCCTTGGACGGATTGAGACCCTTCGGGCAGGCCTTGGCGCAGTTCATGATGGTGTGGCAGCGGTAGAGCCGGAACGGATCCTCGAGATTGTCGAGCCGTTCGCCGGTGGCCTCGTCGCGCGAATCCTTGACCCAGCGACTCGCCTGCAGCAGCGCGGCGGGACCGAGGAAGCGGTCGCTGTTCCACCAGTAGCTCGGGCACGAGGTCGAGCAGCAGGCGCACAGGATGCACTCGTAAAGGCCGTCGAGCTTTTCGCGGTCCTCGTGGCTCTGCTTCCATTCCTTCTGCGGCGTCGGCGAGGTGGTCTTCAGCCACGGCTCGATCGAGGCGTACTGCGCGTAGAAATTGGTCAGGTCCGGCACGAGGTCCTTCACCACCGGCTGATGCGGCAGCGGATTGACCTTGATCGCGCCGTCCTTCACCTCGTCCATCGACTTGGTGCAGGCGAGCGTGTTCTGGCCGTCGATGTTCATGGCGCAGGAGCCGCAGACGCCCTCGCGGCAGGAGCGGCGGAAGGTCAGCGTCGGATCGATGTTGTTCTTGATCCAGATCAGGCCGTCGAGCACCATCGGGCCGCAGTCGTTGAGGTCGACATGATAGGTGTCGACGCCGGGATTCTTGCCGTCGTCCGGATTCCAGCGATAGACGCTGAACTCGCGCGTCTCGGTCGCGCCCGCCGGCTTCGGCCAGGCCTTGCCGCCGGTGACCTTGGAATTTTTCGGAAGCGCGAATTCAACCATCTGTCAGCCTTTCGTTCATCCGTCATTGCCAGGCTTGACCCGGCAATCCATCTGCGAGAAGATGGATGCGCGGGTCAAGCCCGCGCATGACGGCAGTGTCGATCAATACACCCGCGCCTTCGGCGGAATGTACTGGATGTCGTTGGTCATGGTGTAGTCGTGCACCGGGCGATAATCGATCGGGTCTTGCCGGTGTCCTCGAACCACGCCAGCGTATGCTTCATCCAGTTCTTGTCGTCGCGGTCGGGGAAATCCTCGCGCGCATGGGCGCCGCGGCTTTCGGTGCGGTTGGCCGCCGAGTCCATCGTCACCACCGCCTGCACGATCAGATTGTCGAACTCCAGCGTCTCGATCAGGTCGGAATTCCAGATCAGCGAGCGGTCGGTGGTCGCGACGTCGCCGATGCCGCCATGCACCTTGTGGATCAGGTTCTCGCCTTCGGTCAGCACCTCGCCGGTGCGGAACACCGCGCAATTGTTCTGCATCACATTCTGCATGCTGTCGCGCAGTTTTGCGGTCGGCGTGCCGCCGGAGGCGTAGCGGTACTGGTCGAGACGGCCGAGCGCCTTGTCGGCGGAGCCGGCAGGCAATTCCGGCTGCTTGCCGTTCGGCGTCAGCTTTTCGGCGCAGCGCAGCGCCGCGGCGCGGCCGAACACCACGAGATCGATCAGCGAGTTGGAGCCGAGCCGGTTGGCGCCATGCACCGAGACGCAGGCGGCTTCGCCCACCGCCATCAGGCCGGGCACGACGGCGTTGTCGTCGCCGTTCTTGCTTGGTGAGCACCTCGCCGTGATAGTTGGTGGGAATGCCGCCCATGTTGTAGTGCACCGTCGGCACGATCGGGATCGGCTCGCGGGTAACGTCGACACCGGCGAAGATCTTCGCCGACTTCGGAAATGCCGGGCAGCCGCTCCTGCAGCACCTTCGGGATCGAGATGATCGAGATGCAGGAAGATGTGGTCCTTCTTCTTGCCGACGCCGCGGCCTTCGCGGATCTCGATCGTCATCGCGCGGGAGACCACGTCGCGCGAGGCGAGGTCCTTCGCCGACGGCGCGTAGCGCTCCATGAAGCGCTCGCCTTCGGAATTGACGAGATAGCCGCCTTCGCCGCGCGCGCCCTCGGTGACGAGGCAGCCCGAGCCGTAGATGCCGGTCGGGTGGAACTGGATGAACTCCATGTCCTGCAGCGGCAGGCCGGCGCGCAGCGCCATGGCGTTGCCGTCGCCGGTGCAGGTGTGCGCCGAGGTGCAGGAGGCATAGGCGCGGCCGTAGCCGCCGGTGGCGAGGATGATCGTCTGGGCGCGGAAACGATGCAGCGTGCCGTCGTCGAGCTTCAGCGCGATCACGCCGCGGCAGGCGCCCTGGTCGTCCATGATCAGGTCGATGGCGAAGAACTCGATGAAGAATTCCGCCGAATGGCGCAGCGCCTGGCCGTACATGGTGTGCAGCATGGCGTGGCCGGTGCGGTCGGCGGCGGCGCAGGTGCGCTGCGCCTGGCCCTTGCCGTAATCCATGCGTCATGCCGCCGAACGGCCGCTGGTAGATCTTGCCGTCTTCGGTGCGCGAGAACGGCACGCCCCAGTGCTCGAGCTCGTAGACCGCCTCCGGCGCGTTGCGCACCATGTACTCGATGGCGTCCTGGTCGCCGAGCCAGTCCGACCCCTTGACGGTGTCGTACATGTGCCAGCGCCAGTTGTCCTCGTGCATGTTGCCGAGCGCGGCCGAAATGCCGCCCTGCGCGGCAACCGTGTGCGAGCGGGTCGGGAAGACCTTGGTGATGCAGGCGGTGCGCAGGCCCGCTTCGCTGCAGCCGACCACGGCGCGCAGGCCGGCGCCGCCGGCGCCGACCACCACGACGTCATAGGTGTGGTCTTCGATCGGATAGGCGTGGCCGTTGACCGTGCCGGCCGTTGCCCTTGCCGTTTCCGCCGCGGCCATGGGCTAAACTCCAGATGACAGTTTGAGGATGGCGTAGATCGAAGCCAGCGCCACCGCGATACGAGAAGAAGTTGTTGGCCATGACGCTGGCGAGCTTCAGCTTCTCGTCATGCACGTAGTCCTCGATCACCACCTGCATGCCGATCTTCATGTGCCAGGCGCTGGCGACGATGAAGAGCATCAGGATGATCGCGATCGGCAGCGAGCCGAGGATCTGCGTCGCGCCGGCCTGGTTGCTGCCGAGCAGCATCAGCACCACGACGATCACCGGCACGATCAGCAGCGTCATCGCCACGGCGGTCAGGCGCTGGCGCCAGAAATCGCAGGTGCCGGCATGCGAGGCGCCGAGGCTGCGGACGCGGGCGAGCGGCGTGCGCATGGTTTTGCGAGCGCGCTCATCGTCAGCCTCCGATCGCGTAGGCGACGATCCACACCAGCACGGTCAGCGAAATGCCGCCGATCAGCGCGCCCCAGGTCATCGCTTCGCGCTCATTCGGCCTTGAAGCCGTAGCCGAGATCCCAGACCAGATGCCGCAGCCCGCGAGAGCAGGTGATGCATCAGCGCCCATGTGTAGCCGAACACGATCAGCTTTCCGATGATGCTGCCGGTAAAGGCCTGGACATTGGCATAGGCGCCGGGCCCGGAGGCGGCCGCGATCAGCCACCACGCCAGCAGCAGGGTGCCGAAATACAGCGCGATGCCGGTGGCGCGGTGAACGATGGACAGCGCCATCGTCAGGGTCCAGCGATAGGTCTGCAGATGGGGCGAAAGCGGTCGTTCGATCCTGGCGGTCATCGGCGGCTTTTGACGGTTGCGGGCCGGCGCGGGGCCCTTCGGGGATCGCGATAGATGAATTCTATTTACGAAGTCGAAACAGCAGTGCAACGACGAAAATCGACCAATTGCGAACCGTGGTTCATACCTATGGATGTGCCCTGCAATTGCGGGCGTTGACAAGGTTGGCGGAGGCTGGTGGCTGGTATACCTGAAGCACGATTCATGAACGCGCGCAGGCTCGGCCGCGAGACCTGGGAAAACCGCAAATGGCGATCGGCCGGGCTTGATGTCTCCGAGCTTGTCGAACTGGCGCTGCTGCTGGTGGCGGTGGGGGCGCTGGCGGGCTTTCTCGCGGGCCTGTTCGGGATCGGCGGCGGCGCCATCCTGGTTCCGGTATTCTACGAGTGTTTCCGGCTCGCCGGCGTGCCGCTACGAGGTGCGGATGCCGCTGTGCATCGGCACCTCGCTCGCCATCATCATCCCGACCTCGATCCGCTCGTTCCGCGCGCATCACGCCCGCGGCGCCGTCGATCTGGAATCCTCAGCGCTGGGGCTGCCGATCGTGATCGGCGTGCATCGCCGGCAGCGTCACCGCGCGCCACGCGCCGGAGCGGCTGTTCAAGATCGTGTTCGTCGGCCGTGGCGTGGTCGGCGGCGGCGCGGCTGCTGCTGGCGCGCGGACAGCTGGAAGCTGGGCGACGACGTTGCCGGACGGGCCGCTGATGAAGCGTATACGGCTTCCTCGTCGGGCTGCTCTCGACGCTGATGGGCGTCGGCGGCGGCCTGTTCGCCAACCTGCTGCATGACCTTCTACGGCCGGCCGATCCATCAGGCGGTCGCGACCTCTTCGGCGCTGGCGGTGCTGATCTCGATTCCCGGCGCGCTCGGCTATGTCTATGCCGGCTGGCCGCGCGGCGGTGCGCTTTCCCGACGTCGCCGCGCTGCAGTTGCCGTTCGCGCTCGGCTACGTCTCGCTGATCGGCGCGGTGCTGGTGATGCCGACCAGCCTTCTGACCGCGCCGCTCGGCGTCAGGGCCGCGCATGCGATGTCGAAGCGCACGCTGGAGATGGCGTTCGGCTGTTATCTCTTCATCGTCGGCGGCCGGTTTGTGATCAGCCTGCTGTTAGCGAAGGCGGGGTCGACGCTGGACAGACGCCACCTTCGTCATCTGCGAGGAGCGCAGCGAACGAAGCAATCCAGCGTGTTTGTCGTTGCGGAGAATGATGCTGGATCGACTTCGCTTCAGATGACCGCGATTATGACGCCTGCTTCCAGAGGCGATGACAATTACTTCGCGTAAATCTTCGCATAGGTGTCGCGCAAAATATTCTTCTGCACCTTGCCCATGGCGTTGCGCGGCAGTTCGTCGACGACGATCACCCGCTTCGGCATCTTGAATTTTGCCAGCCGCCCGTCGAGCGCCTTCAGCACGCAGGCTTCATCGACGGATGGCGCCCTTGTCGCACACCAGCACCGCGGTGACGCCCTCGCCGAAATCGGCGTGCGGCACGCCGATCACGGCGGATTTCGATCACGCCCGGCATGGCGTCGATCTCGCTCTCGATTTCCTTCGGGTAGACGTTGAAGCCGCCCGAGATCACCAGATCCTTGCCGCGGCCGAGGATGTGCACATAGCCCTTGCCGTCGATCTTGCCGAGATCGCCGGTGATGAAGAAGCCGTCGTCGCGGAATTCGGCCTTTGTCTTCTCCGGCATCCGCCAATAGCCCTTGAAGACGTTGGGGCCCTTGACCTCGATCATGCCGATGGTCTCGGGCGAGAGCTCCTTGCCGGTTTCGGGATCGGTGACGCGCACGGAGACGCCGGGCAGCGCGTGGCCGACCGCGCCGGGCACGCGCTCGCCGTCATAGGGGTTCGAGGTGTTCATGTTGGTTTCGGTCATGCCGTAGCGCTCGAGCACGGCGTGGCCGGTTCGCGCAAACCATTCGCGATGGGTGTCGGCGAGCAGCGGCGCCGAGCCCGAGATGAACAGCCGCATGTGCTTTGTCGATTCCTTGCTCAGCGCCGGGCTCTGCAGCAGCCGCGTATAGAAGGTCGGCACGCCCATCAGCACGGTGGCGCGCGCCATCAGCCTGATGATGAGTTCGGGATCGAACTTCGGCAGGAAGATCATCGAGGCGCGCGCGAACAGCGTGACGTTGCTCGCCACGAACAGGCCGTGGGTGTGATAGATCGGCAGCGCGTGGATCAGCACGTCCTTGTCGGTGAAGCGCCAGTAGTCGACCAGCGACGAGCGAATTCGACGCCAGATTGTCGTGCGTCAGCATCGCGCCCTTGGAGCGGCCCGTGGTGCCGGAGGTGTAGAGGATGGCGGCGAGATCGTCGTTGGCGCGGGCGACGGTGGCGAACTCCGCAGTCGCGGTGGCCGCGGCGTCCGTCAGCGATCCCTTGCCGTCGGCATCCAGCGTCTCGACCTTGGCGCCGACTTTTGCCGCGATTGCGCCGATGCCGTCCGCCTTGGAGGGATCGCACACCACCAGCGACGGCTCGGCATCGCCGATGAAGTATTCCAGCTCGTTCAGCGTATAGGCGGTGTTGAGCGGCAGATAGACCGCGCCGGCGCGAACCGTGGCGAGATAGAGCACCAGCGCCGGCACCGATTTTTCGGTTTGCGCAGCAACGCGGTCGCCGGGCTTGACGCCCCGCGACACCAGCACATTCGCCATCTGCCCGGCGCGGGCGATCAGATCGCCATAGCTGATGCGCTGCCCGTCGATGCGTCTCGATCGCGAGGCGCGAGGGATCGTCGAGGCCGTCGAACAGGCGGGAAAACAGGTTGGCGTTGGCGGTCGGTGTTCATGCAACATTCCCTGAGGGGCAAAGGCCGGGCAGTCTGACGGCTGCATTAGCAAAAACGCCCTTCAAAAAGCAACGGAGACAGTTTGCATGTCAAATAACGGGAAACGCGTGGCCTGGGTGACGGGCGGCGGCAGCGGGATCGGCGAATCCGGGGCGGAGTTTCTGGCGGCGGATGGCTGGATTGTGGTGGTTTCCGGCCGCCGCACGCAAGAACTCGACCGCGTCGTGGCGAACATCACCAAAAAGGGCGGCAAGGCCGAGGCGATCGCGCTCGACGTCAGCAACAAGGCCGACGTCAACAAGGCCGCGGAACAAATCCTCGCCAAACACGGCCGTATCGATCTTCTGGTCAACAGCGCCGGCATCAACGTGCCGAAACGCAGCTGGGCCGACATGGAGCTGGAAGGCTGGGACAAGCTGGTCGAGGTCAACCTCAACGGCGTGCTGTATTGCATGCGCGCGGTGCTGCCGGCGATGCGCAAGCAGAAGGACGGCTGCATCATCAACGTCGCGTCCTGGGCCGGCCGCCACGTCTCGAAAATGCCGGGCCCGGCCTACACCACGACGAAACATGCGGTGCTGGCGCTGACCCATTCGTTCAACATGGACGAATGCGTCAACGGGCTGCGGGCCTGCTGCCTGTCGCCCGGCGAGGTCGCGACCCCGATCCTGAAACTGCGGCCGGTGGTGCCGAGGAAGCCGAGCAGGCAAAGATGCTGCAGCCGGAAGATTGCGGCCGCACCATCGCCTTCGTCGCCAGCATGCCGCCACGGGTCTGCATGAACGAAATTTTGATCAGCCCGACGCATAATCGCGGCTTTATTCAGACGCCGAGCTAACCGCGGGATTACGCGATGCTCGCCAGCTATGTCTCGCCGCTATTTTTTGGCGGCCTTCCGCGGTGAAGGCGGCGATCCGTTCTCCATGTCGGGGCCGCGGCCGGCGCTGCGGTAGATCTCGTGCGCGAGGCCGGCGGGCTGCGGCATGCCCGTCGGTCTCGATCAGCAGCCGCTTGTTGGCGGCGTGGCTGAACGACGAATTGGCCGTGATCTCCGCGGTCAGCGCCTCGATCGCAGTTTCGAATTCGCTGTCCGCCACGCACGCATTGGCGAGGCCCATGTCCGCGCGCCTGGCGGCCCGAATAGGTGCGGCAGGTGAACATCATTTCGCGGGCCTTGTAGGTTCCGACCCGGCGCGGCAGGCGCTGGCTGAGGCCCCAGACCGGGGTCAGCGCCCATTTGGCGTGGGTGTCGCCGAATTTGGCGGACTCGGACGGCCAGGATGATGTCGCCGGCGAGCGCCAGTTCCAGTGCTCCGGTATAGCAATGGCCGTGGACCGCGGAGATCACAGGCATCGGCAGGTCGGCCAGCATTTCGATGACATGCGATTGATAGTTTGGGCGCGGCGGCTTTTCGCCGGCGGCGATGTCGCCGAGATCATGCCCGGCCGAGAAACACCGTCCGGCGCCGCGCAGCACGACCGCGCGCACGGCGCTGCCGGCGATGGCCTTCACATGGGCTTCGAGCGCCTGGAAAACATCGAGGTTCAGCGCGTTGAGCTTGTCCGGGCGGTTGAGCGTCAAATGTGCGACGCCGTCGCGGTCGTCACGCAGCACGGATTGGGTCATGGAGCCTCACCCTATGTGGTCATGACGAGGAGATAACGTCGCTTTCGTAAATCGGTCAATCAACCCTGCCATCGAGCGGATTGCGCGGCAGGGAGAAGCGCCACACGGCCTTCGCCGAAAATAGTTTCAGGCATCACGATAAATTTTTCGCCGAAACCGGCCGCAAAAACCTCCCGTAGCTCTGCCCAACGGCGACGCAGTCTGACCATCGAAGCGTCGTTGTTGCCATCACCGGCGATTTCAGCCGGTCACCTCAATCCATCGGGAGACGATCCATGTCCAAACGTATCGCACTGTTCTCGGCCGCCGCCTTTGGCGCGCTGGCTCTGACCGCCACCCTTGTTGCGCCCGTCAGCGCGCAGGACAAGATGAAGAGCGAAATGTCCGGCGAGAAGACCGTGATGGTCGGCGGCGCCGCCATGTTCCCCTCGAAGAACATCATCCAGAACGCCGTCAACTCGAAGGACCACACCACGCTGGTTGCGGCGGTGAAGGCCGCCGGGCTGGTCGATACCCTCGAAGGCAAGGGCCCGTTCACGGTGTTCGCGCCGACCAACGCCGCATTCGGCAAGCTGCCGACCGGTACCGTCGACACGCTGGTGAAGCCCGAGAACAAGGCGACCCTGACCAAGATCCTGACCTACCATGTAGTTCCGGGCAAGCTCGAGGCCGCCAGCCTGACCGACGGCAAGAAGCTCAAGACCGCCGAAGGCGAAGATCTGACGGTCAAGCTCAAGGACGGCAAGGTCTGGATCGTCGACGCCAAGGGCGGCACCTCGATGGTGACGATCTCGAACGTCAACCAGTCGAACGGCGTGATCCATGTGGTCGACACCGTGCTGATGCCGGCGTCGTAACCGTCCGCGCCTGCCCCTGCCCCGGGACAGGAAGCGCGACGGAAAGGCGAGCCGGGGCAACCCGGCTCGCTTTTTTGTGACCGCGATAGGCTTCAGGCATCAATCTGATACCTACCTGGGCAGTAACGAACCGCCGGGTTCCGGCGTATAGTCGGCCATCGGCCACTCCTCAAGCTTTGGAACAGCCAGGGAATTACCATGTCCAGCCTCGTCGTTAACGACCAGCCCGCCGCGTCAGCCACGGCGACAAAAGTCATTCAGCCGGCCTGGGTCGCGGATCGTGCACTGGATCAATGCGGTGGCGATGATCCTGATGATCATGTCGGGATGGCAGATCTACAACGCCTCGCCGCTGTTCGGTTTCAAGTTTTCGAGCTCGATCACGCTGGGCGGCTGGCTCGCCGGGGCGCTGCTCTGGCACTTTGCCGCGATGTGGCTGTTGATGGTCAACGGCCTCGTCTATCTCATGCTCGGATTCGCCACCGGCCGCTTCCGCAAGAAGCTGCTGCCGATCACCCCTGGCGGCGTGATCGCCGATACCAAGGCGGCGCTGACCGGCAAGCTGTCGCATGAAGACCTCTCAAAATACAATTACGTGCAAAAATTGCTCTATGCCGGGATCATCGTGGTCGGCGTTCTCATCGTGCTGTCGGGGCTTGCGATCTGGAAGCCGGTGCAGCTGCAATATCTGACCGCGTTGTTCGGCGGCTACGAGGTCGCGCGTTACGTTCACTTCTTCTGCATGGCGGCGATCGTCGCCTTCCTGATTGTTCATGTTGCGCTCGCCCTGTTGGTGCCCAAAAGCCTGCGCGCCATGATCATCGGCCGCTAATTTCGAGGAGAATCTCCATGGGCCGACTTCGCTCGCTTCTGATCCCCGGCGTCGACAAGCAATTGCTGGTCAGGGACGCCACCAGAATAATGCCGGATCTGGCGCGCCGCCGTTTTATCACGGGCGGCGCCAGCCTCGGCGCGCTGACGCTTTTGACCGGCTGCAACGTCTCCGACAGTTTCTCGGCCGAGGAGATGCTGAAGCAGGTGTCGAAATTCAATGACGGCGTGCAGGCGCTGATGTTCAATCCCAACACGCTGGCGCCGACTTTCCCCGAGAGCGCGATTACAAAACCGTTCCCGTTCAACGCCTATTACGATCTCGACGACGCGCCAACGATCGACGGCAAGCAATGGAAGTTCGAGGTGCGCGGCCTCGTCGACAACAAGAAATCATGGACGCTGGAGGAGCTCTACAAGCTGCCGCAGGTCAAGCAGGTCACCCGCCATATCTGCGTCGAGGGCTGGAGCGCGATCGGCAGCTGGACCGGCACGCCCTTGCGCGATTTCCTCAAACTGGTCGGGGCCGACACAAGCGCGAAATATTGCTGGTTCCAGTGCGCCGACGCCGAGGGCTACAACTCCCCGCTGGACATGGCGACCGCGCTGCATCCGCAGACCCAGATGACCTTCAAGTTCGGCGACGAGATTTTGCCGCGGGCCTATGGCTACCCGATGAAGATCCGGGTGCCGACAAAGCTCGGCTTCAAGAATCCGAAATATGTGGTCTCGATGGAAGTCACCAACGACTACAAGGGCGGTTTCTGGGAAGACCAGGGATATAATTCGTTCAGCGGGAGTTGAGTGCTCCCGCGGCCGGTTCGCCGCCTCACCGGCACGCGAAGCTCGTGGCCTGCGTCACCGGCCCGCTGCCGTTCCACGTCGTCCGCAGCGGATAGACGCAAGCCGGATAGCTGACGCGGTTATCGCGCGAGGTCAGCATGATTTCGCCGGGGGCTGCGCCTTTCTCGACCCAATCCACCAAGGCGGTGAAGAACTGGTCCTGCTCGCGCGTCGGCGTCTGGTTGGCATTGCCCGGAAGTTTCGGCAGCGGCACGGAATCATTCTTGCCGTTGGCGGCATAAGCGCGGCCCTGCGAGCTGTGCGCAGAGCCGGGCAGCAGATACATCCGCATGAACTTTTGCACCTCGGCATGGCCGCCCATCGCTGCTGCCACGCGCTCGTGATAGTTGATGTTGCCGGCGGGCGGGATCGCGTCGTCGACCAGACCGCTGTAGCACGATCACCTTGCGGCCGAGGTCGCGCAGCTTTGTCAGGTCGGCCTTGTCGGTGATGAGGTCGCTGAACAATTCAGGCTGTAACGCGACGCCCTTGCTGATCGCGTCGGCCAGCCCGGCATAATCGAGCTCGAGCCACTTGTTGCGTTCCTTGGTCGAACCGTTGGTGATCGGAACCGCCGAGGTAGCGCTGGCGTCGGCGGCGTAGCGGACGTCCTGCAGCGCGAGCGCGATGCTGTCGGCGCCGGCGCTGGTGATCTGGCCGCCGATCGCGGTGCCTTTTGTGAATGCCCACCAGATCTGCCTGGTGCCGAGCGACTTGCCGCTTCGGCTGTCGGGGTTTTGGGCGGCGTCAAAACTGCCATCGGGCGTTGCGCCGAACCAGATTTTGTTCAGCGCCACCGCCTCCTTCAGGCTCATGCAGGTTGCGGCGTCCGGATTGCTGCCGGTCACGCCGTTGCCGGCCTCGCCGGCGCACAGGGCGGCGGCATCGCGCGCCGGATCGTAGTCGCAGGCGAAGGGATCGAGCAGGAAACCCAGTCCCGTCTTGTCGCAAGCGGCGACGGCGCGCTTGCCGGCGGCGGCGACCTTGGCGGCAAAGGCGGCGGCTTCCGTCTTGTTCGCAGCCGTGTAGCCCAGTTCGGTCTTCATCACGATCTGGGGATATAGAGACGATGTCCCGAATTTCGCGATGCTCAGGGCCGGCTGGCCGATCATGTAACCGTCGTACAGGTCCGGATATTCCTGGGCGATTTTCATGCCCTGGCGGCCGCCCTGGGAATGGCCGTCATAGTAGGTGTATTGCGGCGGCTTGCCGTAATACAGGCTGACCAGCGCCTTGGTCTTGACGGCCTGCTCGACCATCGCCCGCACCGAGAAGTCGCGCAGTGCCTCGACGTTGACCTTGCCGTCGGAGAGGAACGCGAACGAACCGTCCTGGTACCATGGCTGGCCGGCGTCGGTGGTCCCCGACGCATAGCCCATATTGGCGTTGACGATGGCCGGGACCTTGCTGCCGATCTTGTCGGGGTAGCGATGTCCGCCGCCGACCCATCCGCCGCCGCCATAATTGCGGATCCGCTGGTTCCAGTTGGCTGATGTCGGCAACCAGACCTCGATGCCGATGCCTTCCGAGTATGAGCGCGCGGATTTGTCCTTTTCGGCCGTGACTCCGGGGCCCACCAGCAGCTTCACCAGGCAGAGGTCGGCAGCCGCAATGATGGGAGGTTTTGGGACATCGCCCGCGGCGAGTTCCTCGCCCTTCTTCACCAGCCGAACCGCCACCACCGAGGTGTCGGCATCGGGGCGGAAAGCTGTCTTGATGCCGTCGTCGCACGCCAGCGACTGGGCGAGGGCAGGCGCCACATCACCGCTGCCGGCCAGCAGCAGCACCGCAAGCAGACTATTGGTCGCAATCTTCGTCATGGTTTTCAAGGCTTGCCTCCCCCGGTCGCAGCATCGCGCTAAAAATGACTGTGTTCACTCACTCCCGCGGAATGGTCAGCAGGCGCGATTCCCGCGTCTGGGCCGCGAGGCGGATCGCGGCATTGGCGGCGCCGAATCCGTGGTAGTCGCGGCGCTGGACGATCTCGAAGAAAAACCGCTCGTCGAAAATGTGGGTGTAGATCTGGAAGAATTCGCCGTCGCCCTCGCGATCGTACAGGATCTGGTTGCCGCGCAGGGCCGCCATCGTCGCCGCATCGAGACCGTATTTGGCTTCGATATCGTCGTAGTAATTGTCGGGAATTTTCAGGAAATCCGCGCCGCGCGCCCGCATGTCGGCGACGGTTGCAAAAATATCGGCGCACGAAAACGCGACGTGCTGGACCCCGGAGCCGAAAAATTCGTGGATGAAGCGGGCCGACAGCGTCCGCGTCGCCGACGAACCGTTCAGCACCACGCGCAGGCTTTGATCGTCGTTGATCAGCGCCTGGCTCTGCACCAGCCCGACGGGATCGGCGATCTCCATCTGCGGCAGACGCTGCAGATCGAGAATCCCGGTATAGAACAGCAGCCAGGACAGCATCTCGTCGTAAGGCATCGACTGCGAAATGTGATCGACCGCGTCGAGACGGTCGGTCGCCGCATCGCTGTGCAGCGCCTCGAAGTCGGTGTCCCAGTTCTTGCCGGCGGTTTCGAGGAAATAGAGCAGGCTGCCGCCGACGCCGCGGATCGCGGGGATTTCCAGTTCGCCCGGCCCGACCGGAGAATAGAAGGTGCGTGCCTTCAGCGCTTCCGCCCGCGTCATGGTCTTGCCGGCGTCATCGACATCGATCGCGATGGCGCAGACGCCCGGCCCGTGCGTGAGGTAATGCGCGTGGGCAAATCCGTCCGGTTCGCAATTGATGACGAGCTCGATATGACCCTGCGACCAGCGCTCGACGTCCTTGCTGCGATGCGAACCGGTCCTGCGAAATCCGAGCTGGCTGAACAGCGGCGGCCAGATCCGCGGCCTTGGCTTCGCCGATGGCGAATTCGATGAATCCGACGCCGCGGCTGTGCGCCTTCGGTTGCAGCGTGGCGGCCGCCGGCGCACCGGACGGGCCTGCCGCCAGCTGATCTTCCAGCAGGATCAGCGAACGCAATCCGTCGGTGGCGGTGCGGACCGCAGATCCGGCGCGAAACTGATCGTTGAATATTTCCAGCGACAGCGGGCCGGCGTAGCCGGTGGTCTTCACGGCGGCCATGAAATCCGCCACCGGCAGATCGCCCTGCCCGGGGAAGCAGCGGAAATGCCGGCTCCAGGACAGCACGTCGAGACCGAGCTTTGGCGCGTCCGCGAGCTGGACCAGAAAGATCTTGTCCGCCGGGATCGAATGGATCGCCGCGACCGCAATCGACGGCGCCAGCGCGTGAAAACTGTCGAGAATGATTCCGATCGACTTGTGGTCGGCGCGACGCACGATTTCCCAGGCATCGCGATAATCGCTGACGTGGCGGCCCCAGGCCAGTGCCTCGAAGCCGACGCGCAGGCCGCGCGAAGCGGCGCGTTCGCCCAGTTCGCGAAAATCCGCCGCGGCGCGGTCGATGCCGCCGAGCGAGGCCGGCGAAACATTGCTGCAGATCAGCAGCAGATCGGTCTGCAATTCCTGCATCAGGTCGAACTTGCGTTCGGCCCTGGCGAAATTGCGCGCGCGTTGCGGCTCGGGCATGCCCTCAAAATCGCGAAACGGCTGGAACGCGCAGATCGAAAGACCGAGATCGCGGCAGAGCTTGCCGACCTCGCGCGGGCTGCCGTTGAACGTCAGAGTCGTTCTCGAAGATCTCGACGGCGTCGAAGCCGGCTGCGGCGACGGCGCGCAGCTTTTCGTCGAGCGAGCCCTGACGAGCGAGACGGTGGCGATCGAAGCGAGCGGTCATGCGGCAGTCTCCGTCATCGCGCCGCCAAGGAACAACTGGCCGATCCGGGGATCGTTCAGCACCCGCTCCGCCTTGTCGACCAGGCGGGTCTGGCCGAGTTCGAGCACGATGCCGTAGTCGGAAATCTCCAGCGCGGAGCGCGCGTTCTGCTCGATCATCAGGATCGACACGCCGCGGTCGCGCAATTCCTTCAATATGTCGAAGGTCTGCTGCACCATCAGCGGCGACAGACCGATCGAGGGCTCGTCGACCAGCATCAGTTTTGGGGCGAGCAGCAGGCTGCGGGCGATTTCGAGTTGCTTCTGCTCGCCGCCCGACAGGGTCGATGCCTGCTGCGTCGCCTTCTTGCGCAACACCGGAAACTTGTCGAGCGCGGCCTCGATCCGGTCAGGCAGGTCGGTGATGTCGCGCCCGGCCGCCACCGCACCGAGCTCGATATTGTGGCGTACCGATAACTCCGGGAAGATGTTGCGCCCTTGCGGCACGTAAGAAATCCCTGCGGACAGCAGGTCGCGCTGGTTGAGGCCGGTGACGTCACGTCCCCTCGAACACGACCTTGCCCTCGCGCAGCTTCAGGAGACCGAAGATGGCCTTGAACACCGTGGATTTGCCGGCGCCGTTGGGCCCGATCACGGTGGTGATCGAACCCGCCGGCACCGAGAAACTGGTGCCATTGAGGATCGTCATCTTGCCGTAGCCGCCGACGAGATTTTGGACATCCAGGATGGCGTCGCTCATGCTTTGGTCCTCAATGGCCGAGATAGGCTTCGATCACGGCGGGATTGGCGCGCACTTCATCCGGCCGGCCCATCGCCAGCACCTTGCCTTCCGCCATCACCATGACGCGCGAGCACAGCGACATCACGAATTCCATGTTGTGCTCGATCACCACGAAGGTGGCGCGCCTTTCGCGATTGATCGCCGCCAGCCGCTCCTTGAGATCGGCGAGCATGGTCAGGTTGACGCCGCCGGCGGGCTCGTCGAGCAGCACCAGGCGCGGCCCGCCCATGAAGGCCATCGCGGCATCGAGCAGTTTCTGCTGGCCGTAGGACAGGCCGCCGGCGGGCTCGCTGGCGAGGTGATCGAGCTTGAAGAAACCGATCATCCGGTCGGCGGCATCGGTCGAGGCCGGCATCGGAGGGACCTAACAGCCGCGTCAGCATGTTGCCCTGGTGCTCCTGCCCGGCGAGGATCAGGTTTTCGCGCACCGACAGCTTTGGAAACACCTGCAGCAGCTGGAAGGTGCGGCTGACGCCGAGGCGGTTCAGTTCGGAGGGACGCAATCCCGTGACGACCTTGCCGTCGACCTTCACTTCGCCGCCGTTCGGGGTCAGCTGGCCGAGGATGCAGTTGAACAGCGTGGATTTGCCGCAGCCGTTCGGGCCGATCAGGCCGAGGATCTCGCCCTCCTGCACGTCGAAGCTGACGCCGTCGACCGCGGTGATGCCGCCAAAACTCTTCCTGATGTCGCTGACTTCGAGGACCGCGGTCATGGCGCCGCCTCCAGTCTGGCTTTCGCGACCGCGCGCAGCGCGGATGCCGCCTTGGTGCGGCGTTCGGTCAAATAGCGGTCGGCGATGCCCAGAATGCCCGATCGGCGAATAGATCAAGCAGCAGGATCACGGCGACGGCATAGAGCATCAGGTAATAGCCCTCGGTGAACCGCAGCCATTCCGGCAACAGCACCGCGATCATCGCGCCGAGGAACGGTCCGAAGAAGAAGCCGGCGCCGCCGACGATCACCATCATCAACAGATCGAGCGACAGCGACAGGTTGAACGGCACCGGATCGATATATTGGGTCAGCGGCGCATACAGCGTGCCGGCGACGCCGCCCAGCGCCGAGCCGATCGCGAACGCCATCAGCGTATAGCGCCGTGTATCGATGCCGAGCGACAGCGCCCGGATCGGATTTTCGCGCAGCGCCACGAAGGCGCGGCCCCAGGGCGAGCGGATCAGCCACCACACCATGACGGAGACGATGCCGAGCGAGCCGAGACATAGGTAATAGAACGGCAGCGGCCGGTTGGTGGCAAAGCCGAAAATGTTCGGACGGGGAATGTTGCTGATGCCGTAGATGCCCTTGGTCAGCCAGTCCTCGTTGCGAAACACGAGAAACATCAGCGTCGAGAACGCCAGCGTGACGAAGGCGAGATAATGGTGCTGCACGCGCAACGCCGGATAGCCGAGCAGCCAGCCGACCGCGAAACACAGCACCACGGCGACGCCGAGGGCTGCGACCAGCGGCAGGCCCTGGGTGGTCATGATCGCGCTCGCATAGGCGCCGATGCCGACGAACGCGCCCTGGGCGAGCGAGACCTGTCCGGCATAGCCCAGCGTCAGGTTGAGGCCCATGGCGGCGATGGTCATCACGGCCCATTGGCTGAGGATGAACAGGCCGTAGCGGTTGAAGTTCATGGGCACGACGATGAGGGCGGCGATCACGGCGACGCCGAAGCGCGATGCGCCAGTATTTTCCCGATCCGGTCATACCGTGCGCTCCTCGGGACGACCAAGAATTCCCTGCGGACGGAACAGGATGATGACGATCAGCAGGAGCAGCGGCACCGCGGCGCGGTACTGGGTCGAGACATAGGCCGCGGCGAGGTTGTCGACCACGCCGATCAACAGGCCGCCGGCGATCGCGCCGCGGACCTGGTTGAAGCCGCCGACGATCGCCGCGATGAAGGCCGCCTGTCCCAGCACTTCGCCGCTGGAGAATTTTGCCAGATAGATCGGCGTGATCAGCAGCGACGCCAGCGCCACCAGCAAGGCATTGATCAGGAAGGTCAGCAGGATCATGCGTTCCACGGGCACGCCGATGATGCGCGCCACGGTTGGATTCTGCGCCGTCGCCTGCATCTGGTGACCGATCGAGGTGCGATTCAGCAGCGCGGTGAGCGCGATCACGGCCAGGATCGCCAAGGCCAGCACCCCGAGGCTCTGCAGCGATACCAGCCCGGCCGAACACCGAAACGTCGCCGGTGGGGACGATGGAGGGAAACGGCGAGGCCTCGGCGCTGTAGAACTGCTTCACCGCCTCCTTGATGCCGATCGCCAGCGCCATGGTGGCGATGGCCAGCGGCAGCACGCCATGGCGCAGCATCGGGTCGACCAGCAGCAGCTTGAAGCCGAGGCCCAGCAGCAGCATCGACAGCAGGATGCCGATCAGGACGGCGAGCCAGAACGGCGCGCCGGCCTGCATCGCCGCCAGCATCAGGAACGCCGGCAGCATCACGAATTCGCCCTGCGCGAAATTGATGGTCTGCGAGGTCTGCCACAGCAGGGTGAACCCGACCGCGACGATGGCATAGATCGCGCCGGTCGCGAGGCCCGCGACGAGAAGATCGAGCAGATTGGACATGCCTTCCCTTGCAGCTCGTCAGTTGATCTCCGGCCTCGTCCTGAGGAGCGTGCATGGGCGACGCCTTTGCGTCGTCCATGCATGCGTCTCGAAGGATGGCCGCGAGTCCGCCGGTTGTCGCCATCCTTCGAGACGCATCGCTTCGCGATGCTCCTCAGGATGAGGACTGTAGTTCCCTCTAAACAGCCGAATCTCAGCCAAGCTCAGTTGAGCTTCGGCAGCACTTTCTTGATCACCTGCTTGCCTTCGACGATCTCGACCAGAAAACCCTGGCGGTCGATGTCGCCCTTCTCGTCGAAGGTGACGTCCATCAGGATGCCGGGTTCGTTCGCCGCCTTGATGGTCAGGCCGTGCAGATTGTCGGCGAATGCCTTGGCGTCGACCTTGCCCATTTTTTCGGTGGTGGCCTTGATCATGTAGATCGCGAGGTAGCCCTTGATGCCGTTGTGGTCGGGAACGTAGTTGTACTTCTTGACGAATTTTTCGCGGAAGGCCTTGACCAGATCGACCGGCGCGTCGGTGGTAAGGCCAACATGGCCGCGCGCGCCGTTGGCGGCATCGCCGGCGAGTTCGACCACCTTCTGGCCGATCAGCGTGGTTTCGCCGATCAGCGGCACCGTCACCGCCTGGCGCTTCAGCTCCTTGAGCATGCGCGCGCTTTCCTCTTCATTGACATAGACGAAGACCGCGTCCGGCGCGGCGGCCTTGATCTTGCTGACGTCGGCGGCGAAATCGGCCTGGCCGGCTTCGGTGGAGAGATCGGCTGCGATCTTGATGCCGTATTTCGCAAATTCCTTGCTGATGACGTCGCGTCCACCCTTGCCGAAATCATTGTTGACCCAGACGATGGCCACCGATTTCGCCTTCAGCTCGTCGTTGATGTATTTGGCGACCTTCGGCATCGACGATTGCTGGCCGAACGAGGTGCGGAACAGGAACTTGTTGCCTGCCTGCGTCAGTTCGGCGGCTTCGCCGCCCACGATCTGCGCGATGCCGGCTTCCGCCGCGAGCGGGGCGGTGACCTTGACGGATCCGGAGTAGCCGGGGCCGAGCAGCACGTAGGGCTCGCCATCCAGCGCCTTCTGCACCTGCGCCCGGGCCACGCCGGGGTTGGATTGGGAATCGGCGTGGGTGACTTCCAGCTTGCGGCCGAGAACGCCGCCCTTGGCATTGATCTCCTCGATTGCGAGGTCGATGCCGTTTTTCCAGTTGGTGCCGACGGTGGCGCCGCCGCCGGACAGTTCGGCGACGTTGGATAATTTGATGGGCGCGCCGGATTGCGCGAACGCCGCCCCGGTCCAGACTGCCGCGAGCAAGGCGCTCGCCAAAATTGTCGGTTTCATTCGGTTTCTCCCTGGTGGTTTTGCACTTTTAGTCGCGGCGTTTACTTGAGCCGCGTTGTTGTCAGGCTGCGTTCGAAGCGGAGTATCTCTTTGCCATCACGCCGTCGAACGCAATTCCTATCTCGGCGGTGGAGGGCGTCAGGCCGGTGAACAATTCAAAGGCGTCGGCCGCCTGGTAGATCGCAAGGTCGCGCCCGGTCATGACCGCGGCGCCCCTGGCCTTGGCTGCCGTCAACAGCGGCGTCCAGAGCGGCGAATAGACCGCGTCCGCAACCCACAGCCCGGCATGCAGCAGGGCATCCGGAACCGGCGTGCCTCGGCTCGGCAGCATTCCGACCGGTGAGGCGTTGACCACTCCTGCAGCACCGCGCAGCGCTTCCTCGACGCCGGGCGCAACGGTAGCCTTGGCGTGGCCTTCGAGCTGGGCGGCAAGCTGGGCGGCCTTGGCGTGGTCGCTATCAAAAATCCGCAATTCGGTGACGCCGAGACCGGCCAGCGCAAACGCGATCGCCTTGCCGACGCCGCCGGCGCCGATCAAGGCGACGGCGCCATGCGAGGAGGCGGTGACCAGGGGCGAAACAGCCCGTGCAAAACCCGAGGTGTCGGTGTTGTGGCCGATCAATCTGTTGTCGCGGACCACGACGGTATTGACCGCGCCGATCCGTGCCGCGCCCGGCGACAATTCGTCGAGCAGCTCGACCACCGCTTCCTTGTAGGGAAAGGTGACGTTGATGCCGGCAAAACCCAGCCAGCGAACGCCGTCGAGCAGGACCTTCAGCTGCTCCCGTCCGGCGCCGGCGATCTCGATCAGCTGATAATGGCAGCGAACGCCGAGCGCCTCGGCCGCCCGTTCGTGCATCGCCGGTGACGCCGAATGCGCGATCGGCGCGCCGAGCAGGCCGGTGAGAATGCGGCGGTCGCCGGAACGGGGATCGGGGGTGACGGATTTTGTCATCTGGCTGCCATTGGCATCGCCCGGACCGGCGAGTTTTCATAGCGAAATCGATGCAAGGATATCGCGGTGTAACGCTAACACAATTACCCTGTTATGTTGCAAACATAACATCATGTTAACTTCTTGGGCGTGCGCGACGGCGGCTTCCTGGCCGCGCCTCGCGCCAGTCCGCCGGCGCGCATCTCCGAACGCAGGCAATCGATGTAGTGCTCGACGTACAGCGACAATGGCGCGCCACGCTTCACGGCGATCCAGGTATCGAATTTGGTCGGCTCGATAATCCGCAGCACTTCGACGCCGGGATAGCCGCCATGGGCAACTGTGAATTGATCGATCACGGCGATGCCGAGCCCGGCCTTGACCAGCGCGCAGACCGTGGTGCCGAACCGCGCCCGGATGGTGATGTCGTAGCTGAGCTTCCTGCGGGCAAAGATATCGGCCATGATCCTGCCGTAGGGATCATTGGGATCGATGCCGATCAGCGGATAGCGGATGATTTCCGCCGCCGAGATCTGCTGGCGCCCCGCCAGTTCGTGCCCGGTGGGGACGATGCAAAACAACTCGCCCGATGCCAGCGGCAGGAAGTCGAGGCCGGAGTGATCGAGCCGCGAACTCATGGCGACGCAATCGCCCCTGCCGAGCAGCAGGTAATCGACCGCCTCCTCGATCTTCAGGATGTTGATGTCGATGCGCAGTTCGGGATAGCGCCGCCGTACCCGCTCGATGGCGCGGGGCACCATGACCTGCGAAATGCTCGGCACCGAACCGATGCGCAGTTCCGACAGCGCGCCATGTCCGATCTTGGAGATGATCTCGGTGAGATCGTCGACCTTCTTGTAGACGCCGTTGATCTGCTCGAAAATATTCTGGGCTTCGGGGGTCGGAAAATAGCGTCCGTTCTGGCGCTGGAAGAACCGGATGCCGAGCGATTTCTCGGTGTATTTCACCAGCCGGCTGATACCGGGGGCCGACACGTTGAGCAGCCTGGCGGCGCCGCCGATGGTGCCGGTCACCATGACGGCGCGGATAACTTCGACCTGGCGCAGCGTCATCATGGTCCAAAACTCCGTCCGCGTTCCAACTCACGTCCGCGTACGTAACCTGCCCTGAAACGCCGTGGCAATCGCACCGACCGCCAGCATCGCGGCCGAGACGTTGAGCGCATGGGACAGGCTGCCAAGCGCGTCGGTGACGGCGCCGACCGCGATCGGTCCGAGCGTCTGGCCGATCCCGAAGGCGATGGTCATCGCCGCGATGCCGGCGGGCCATTGCGCCGGCGGGTAGTTGAAACGCACGAAGGCGGTGGTCGATCCGACCACGGCGAAGAACGCGACGCCGAATACCAGCGCCGATATCGCCAGCAACGCCGTCGAATGACCAAAAATCGGCAGCGCCGCACCGATCGCGTTGGTCCCGAGAATGATGGTCGTGGCGAGGCCGCCGCGGTCGAGCGCCAGCACGCGGCGCCATACCCAGGGCGTCACGAAGGCGCTGAGCCCGATCAGGCTCCAGAACGCGCTCTGCGCCGCCGGTCCGCCGCCGCCGTCGCGGACATAGGCGATCATGAAGGTCATGTAGGCGATGTAGCCGGCGCCGAACAGGAAATAGCCGACCAGATAGATCAGCACCGGCCGGATCGCGAACGGCACCGCCGCCGCCTCGCCGAGGCTGGCGCTGGTGTTGAGCGGCGCCAGCAGCAGCGGAACCGCCATGGCGACCGAGAGCAACGTCATCGCCCACCACACGATCCACCATGAGCCCGGCCCGAACGCCTGCAGCATGAATGGCGCGACCAGCCCTGACGACAGGATGCCGATCCCGGGTCCGGCATAGAACAGGCTGAGCAGGAAATTGGCGCGCTCGGGCCGCGATTGCGCGATCGTCGCCGCCAATGCGCCGCCGCCGACGAACCCGGCGGCGGCGCCGAGACCAGCCAGCAGGCGGGCAAAGCTCAAAACGAAAAAATTGCCCGAGAGGGCGCACAGCGCCAGCGAGAGTATGGCGGCCAGCGTTCCCCAGCGCACCGCCGCCGCGAGACCAAGGCGCCGGATCAGGGGCGCCGCCAGCAGCGCGCCGGCGAGGTAGCCGGCCGCGTTGACGGTGTTCATGAACCCGGCGGACGAATACGACCAGCCGAGCGTGTCGCGCATGTCCGGCAGCACCAGCGAATAGGCAAAGCGCCCGATGCCGAGACCGATGGTGGGCGCCAGCGACAGGATCAGGATTAGACGTGCGGGATGCGCGTAGGGAGAGGGACCGCGGGCGTACAAGGAAATTCTCCGGCGGCGCCCATTCTGGCAGGCCAGGCCGCGGTTGCACAGGCCCGCCACCGGCAATGGTGGCTTGCCAATCGCGCAACGCCGCACTAGCAATCCGCGCGAACTTTCTCCCCTCGTCATTGCCGGGCCTGACCCGGCAATCCAGCTTTCCTGAGTGACTGGATGCCCGGGTCAAGCCCGGGCATGACGAGCAACAGTCTCTTTGAGGTATCGACCATGGCGACCCATAAACTGCTGCTTCTCCCCGGCGACGGCATCGGCCCCGAAGTGATGGCGGAGGTGAAGCGCCTGATCGACTGGCTCGACGCGCAGGGTATTGCGCATTTTGCCACCGAGCAGGGGCTGGTCGGTGGCTCGGCCTATGACGCCAGCCAGCAGAGCATCACCGATGCCACCATGGCGCAGGCGATGGCGGCCGACGCCGTGATCTTTGGCGCGGTCGGCGGTCCGAAGTGGGACAGCGTGCCCTATGACGCGCGCCCGGAGGCCGGGCTGCTTCGCTTACGCAAGGAACTCGCTTTGTTCGCCAATCTGCGGCCGGCGGTGTGCTATCCGGCGCTGGCGGAGGCCTCCAGCCTGAAGCGCGAGGTGGTCGAGGGCCTCGACATCATGATCGTGCGCGAGCTTACCGGCGGGGTCTATTTCGGCGAGCCGAAAACCATCACCGATCTCGGCAACGGCCAGAAGCGCGCCATCGACACCCAGGTCTACGACACCTACGAGATCGAGCGCATCGCCCGCGTCGCCTTCGATTTGGCGCGAAAACGGCGCAACAAGCTGACCTCGATGGAAAAGCGCAACGTCATGAAGTCGGGCGTGCTCTGGAACGAAGTGGTCACGCAGGTGCACGCGCGCGAATACAAGGACGTCCAGCTCGAGCATCAGCTCGCCGATTCCGGTGGCATGAATCTGGTAAAATGGCCAAAGCAGTTCGACGTCATCGTCACAGACAATCTGTTCGGCGACATGCTCTCGGATATCGCGGCGATGCTGACGGGCTCGCTCGGCATGCTGCCTTCGGCCTCGCTCGGCGAGATCGACGTCAAGACCAAAAAGCGCCGCTCGCTGTTCGAGCCGGTGCACGGCTCGGCGCCGGATATCGCAGGCACAGGCGCTGCCAATCCGATCGCGATGATCGCGTCATTCGGAATGGCGCTGCGCTATTCCTTCGACATGGGCGAGTTGGCCGACAAGCTCGATGCCGCCATTGCAGCGGTGCTCGCGAAAGGCCTGCGCACCGCCGACATCAAGTCGGAGGGCACCACGCCGGTGAATACCACCCAGATGGGCGAAGCGATTTTGAAGGAGCTGCAGGCGCTGCACGCCTAGCATTACAGTTGCGCTCTTGGGAAATGTCTGAATCCATGGGCAACCATGATTTGGAGGTCGTGGACGCAAGCAGCGTCGATTGAGGAGACGCTTGCGTTGTGGGCGGCGTCGCTTCGAGAGATCAAGCAACGGATACGTCCGTTGTTCACGCAAGAGCGTGTTGCGACAAATGCAGGGCTTTTCCTGGAAGGTCTGCTCGGAGATGAGCCGCGCAAGACCGGTTGGATGCGCGCGGAGGCGGCTGGCGATCCCGGCCCGTGGCGGCAGCAGGCAATTCTGGGTCGTGGGGATTGGGCCGCTGATGCGCTGCGCGATATCGTGCGCGACTATGTCATCGAGCATTTGGCGGATGACGATGCAGTGCTGGTGATCGACGAGACCGGCTTTCTCAAACAAGGCAAGGCGTCATGCGGAGTGGCGCGGCAATACACTGGTTCGGCGGGCAAGATCACGAACTGCCAGATCGGCGTCTTCGCTGCCTATGTTTCGCGCCACGGTCATGCGTTCATCGATCGCGCGCTGTATCTTCCGAAGGAATGGACCGACGATCCGGATCGTCTGGAAGCCGCATATGTGCCTGCCGATGTCGGCTTTGCGACCAAACCAAAGCTTGCGACGAGAATGGTCGCACGCGCGATAGCTGCGTCTGTCCCGTTCCAGTGGGTTGCTGGTGACACCGTCTACGGTGTTGGCGATATCGAACAGCAGCTACGTCGGGCAGGCAAAGGCTACGTGCTCGGGGTCAGCAGCACTCATGTGTTCCGATCCTGGGGCAAACGACCGCCGGTCGCCGGTACAGCCGCAGACATCGCCCGGACGCGGCGCTCATCCGACTGGAAGCGCCTGTCGGCAGGGACAGGAACCAAAGGACCGCGGCTGCATGATTGGTGCTACCTCGAATTGGCTGATCTGGAAGTTAAAAATCAAACGACGCAAATCCGGGGCTCTGGACCCGCGGTCTGCTGATCCGTCGTCGTATCGCCGATGGCGATCTCGCCTTCTTCACCACCTGGTGTCCGGCGGGAACATCTATTGAAACGCTGGTGGCGGTCGAAGGCCATCGGTGGGCCATCGAGGACAGTTTTGAGACCGCCAAGAACGAGTTCGGGCTCGATCACAACGAGAGCAGATCCTGGCATGGCTGGCATCGCCACGTTTCCATGGTGATGCTCGCCTTCGCCATGATGGCGGCGATCCGCCATCGCGCCAATCCGCCGCCAAAAAAAACCAGCCGCCGAACCACGGCAAAAGCCAACGCATCGCCACGCCGTCATTGATCCGTTGGTCAATCCAGGAAGTCCGCCGCATTGCCATCAAACTCGCTCGGAAGCGTATTCAACCCGCACACATCATCGCACAACCACAAGAAAATAGATGACGCTCTCACAACGTCGTCCGCGCGTTCGCGGGGACGAAAACGTTCGCTAAATCAATACAGCGGGATCCGCGACGGATAGCCGCCCATGTCCGACGGCGGGTTCAGCGGCTGGCGGTCGATTGGACGGTTGAGGTTTTCGCGGCCGAATGATGGGTAACCCACCGCCGGCGGGAATGCGTAATCCTGGAATTTTCGATCGCCGGGCAGCACTTCGGTGCCGGCGTCGAGCCAGGAACGCGTGGTGACGTAGACGCGGGTACGCGGGCCCTGCTGGTAGGACCGGTTGGGGCCCTGCGCGCCGTAATAGGGCCGACCGTTCTTGTCGTAGGCGGTCTGCGCACTGGCCGGCGTCATATCGAAGGTGATCGCGACGACGGCGGCCGCGGCAAGCAACACCGCGAGCTTGGTCGCAGCTGGGAATTTGGGGGTCATCGCGTCCTCGTCATAGCGCCGTCAGGCCGGCGCGCCGCCACATCCGGTCGGTATCATAGCCGCGGCGGGTATATCGCCGCTAGGTCTATTGAGCCACACCGCATCACAATAATGCCGGGTCTGGCGAAAAAGTTTCATAAAAACCAATGTCTTGGCAGAACGGCCGGCCTAGAGCCTGCCGCGCAAAAGCGGATTTTCCGCGCCCACCACCCAATCAGCCGAGATCGCCGGACCGGCGGCGGGCGAGCAATTGGTCCGCCTGAGTTCGGCGCGGGCGAACAAATCAGCCAGTTTGGGGTCATTTCCGGCCGTGAGCAGGACCAGCCGGCCGAGGACGCAGGCGATCGCGGCACGCCGGGCCGGAAGGCCCTCGCCCTGGCAGGTCCAGCCGGAGATCTGCAAATTGGGCTCGTCGAACCGCTTGAGGAATCCGAGGCAGGCGCCCGCCCCATCCCTGCTGCCGGCGCGGCGCAGCAGGGCCAGGTTGCCGAATTTGCTGTCGATGACCCCCGCCGCTTCGAGCTCGCGTCGGGCATTGGGGTCCATCCGGGCTGATAGTTCGGCCGTGACGGGCTGCGATGTGGTCAATTCCGCGCCAGGGCGGTAGATTTCGAGTTCCGCAATCGGCGTATCGTCCTGTCCGGCGGCCTTCGAGGTCCAGCGGAAGACGTCCTTGCGGCCACCTTCGGGATGCCGAAGTATTTCATAACCCATTGTTTTTTCGGATGAATCTATCCGACCGATAGCGAATGCCGGCTGCGTGCGCGCGGCCACGCTCCAGCGGGCCTTTGCGGGCGGCTCGGCGTCGGCGATGTCAGGCAGTTGGTCCCACAGATGGACGCCGGCGATGCCAAGCAGGGCCAGCGTCCCCACATAGGCAATCAGGCGTGCCAGCATGCCGCAGCATTCGTCGGCAAAGCTGGTGAGCGCCGGATGAATCCTGGCTGGAAACGAATGCATCGAACGCCCAAAAGCGAGACGGCTAACGTTGTCTTGGGGCCGTTTCTCGCATAGAAGCGCTGCCTCTTCCCTTTCCGCTGCGAGCGGTGGGAATGCATTTTTCGTCGGAGAGTGAACGATGGGTTACAAAGTCGCGGTGGTCGGAGCGACCGGCAATGTCGGGCGCGAAATGCTCAACATTCTCGACGAGCGCAAATTTCCCGCCGACGAGGTGGTGGCGCTGGCCTCGCGCCGCAGCCTCGGCGTCGAAGTGTCGTATGGCGACCACACCCTGAAGTGCAAGGCGCTGGAGCATTACGATTTCAGCGACGTCGATATCTGCCTGATGTCGGCGGGTGGCGCGGTGTCGAAGGAATGGTCGCCGAAGATCGGCGCCGCCGGCGCGGTCGTGATCGACAATTCCTCCGCCTGGCGGATGGATCCGGACGTGCCGCTGATCGTGCCCGAGGTCAATGCCGACGCAGTGGCGAGCTTCGGCAAGAAGAACATCATCGCCAATCCGAACTGCTCGACCGCCCAGCTCGTGGTGGCGCTGAAGCCGCTGCACGACAAGGCCGTGATCAGGCGCGTCGTGGTCTCGACCTATCAATCGGTCTCGGGCGCCGGCAAGGACGCCATGGACGAATTGTTTTCGCAGACCAAGGCGGTCTACACCAACAGCGAACTGGTCAACAAGAAATTCCCCAAGCGGATCGCCTTCAACGTCATCCCCGAAATCGACGTGTTCATGGAGGACGGTTACACCAAGGAAGAGTGGAAGATGATGATGGAGACCAAGAAGATTCTTGATCCCAAAATCAGGCTTTCCGCCACCTGCGTGCGGGTGCCGGTGTTCGTCGGCCATTCCGAGGCGGTCAACATCGAATTCGAGAACCCGATCTCGGCCGACGAGGCCCGCGACATCCTGCGCAATGCGCCGGGCTGTCTCGTGATCGACAAGCGCGAACCCGGCGGCTACGTCACGCCGTATGAAGCGGCCGGCGAGGACGCCACCTACATCAGCCGCATTCGCGAGGACAACACCGTCGAGAACGGCCTCGTGCTGTGGTGCGTGTCGGACAATCTGCGCAAGGGTGCGGCGCTGAACGCGATCCAGATCGCCGAATGCCTGATCAACCGCAAGCTGATCAGCGCCAAGAAGAAGGCGGCGTAAGAACCGGGCGAATGGGAAGTGCCGAGTAGCGAATGGCGATACTCTATTCGCCACTCGCCATTCGCTATTCGCCCACGACTTCCCGCACGCTGTGAAACTCCTTCGCCGCCTGGTCGAGCACGAACAGCGAGCCTTCGGCGACGCCGAAATAGGCGCCGTGCAGGTTCAGCGCGCCTGTTTCCACCAGCTTTCGCACGAATGGAAACGTCATCAGGTTTTCGAGGCTGCGATGGATCGCGGCCTTCTCGATCCGGATGGTGAATTCCTGCATCGATTCGCGCTCGCGCTGCTCGACGATCTCGCCCGGCTTGATGAACATCTGCATCCATCTGCCGATGAAATCGCCGGGCGACAGCGGCTCGATATTGTCGATGAAGGCGCGGATGCCGCCGCATTGGGCATGGCCGAGCACCACGATGTGCCTGATGCGCAGCACGTTGACCGCGTATTCCAGCGCCGCCGAGACGCCATGGGCGCCGCCGTCGGGCTGATACACCGGCACCAGATTGGCGACGTTGCGCACCACGAACAATTCGCCGGGGCCGGCGTCGAAGATCACCTCGGGCGACACCCGGGAATCGCAGCAGCCGATCACCATCACCGCGGGCGACTGGCCGCGCATCGGACAGTTCGCGGTAGCGTGACTGTTCGGTCGGCAGCCGCTGCGAGGTGAAGGTCCGGTAGCCCTCGAGCAGATGTTCCGGGAATGACATGCGAGTTGGCTAAACCACATGGCGCAAACCGGGACAAGCCTTTCGGAGCCGGCCGGTGAAATGTTATCGCGGGAAGTCCGGGATTTGAAGGGAACCAGCCATGATCCGTCCGCGCCGCAGCCTTCTGTTCATGCCGGGATCGAATGCGCGGGCGCTGGAAAAGGCCCGAATCCTGCCTGCCGACGGCATCATTCTCGATCTCGAGGATTCCGTGGCGCCCGACGCCAAGGCGCTGGCGCGCGACCAGATCGCGCAGGCGGTCGCGGCCGGCGGATTCGGCAGGCGCGAGGTCCTGATCCGCGTCAACGCGCTGGATTCGCCGTGGTGGATCGACGATCTCACCATGGCCGGCAAGGCAAAGCCTGACGGCATTCTGGTGCCGAAGATTTCCAGCGTCGCGGATCTCTCGGCCATCGCCGACCGGCTCAGCGACATCAACGCCGACATGTCGATCCGGGTCTGGGCGATGATCGAGACCGCGCGCGCGGTGCTGCATGCCGAGGAACTCGCCGCCGCTTCGCGCGATTCCGAGACGCGGCTGGCCGGTTTTGTGTTCGGGCCCAACGATATTTCAAGGGAGACGCGGATCCGGATGCAGCCCGGCCGCGCGGCGATGATCCCGATGATGACGCATTGCATCCTGGCCACCCGTGCCCACGGCCTCGAAATTCTCGACGGGCCCTACAGCGATTTCAGCAATTTCAACGGTTTTGGCCAGGAATGCACGCCAGGCCCGCGATCTCGGCTTCGACGGCAAGACGCTGATCCATCCCGGCCAGATCGAGGCCTGCAACGCCATCTTCACGCCGCCGGCCGAGGAAGTCGCGCACGCCCGCAAGATCATCGCGGCGTTCGAGCGGCCGGAAAACGCCGCGCGCGGCGCGATCTCGCTCGACGGCCAGATGGTGGAGCGGCTGCACGCCGACATGGCGAAGCGGACGATTGCGATCGCGGACGCGATCGCGGCGATGAGCACCAGTCACGGCGGCGGCTAGTTGCGCTTCAGGCTCAGGATGTAATTGATGAGGTTGTCGGTCTCATCTGGTTTGAGGATGAGGTTCGGCATGCTTGGGTGGCTGGACTGAAGGAACACCCTCAATGAAAGCGCTGTGGTCGATGGCCGGTTGGCGACCTTGATAAAATCCGGTCCGGGATTTGCCGTCCCGATCGTTGCCGCTTCGATGGAATGGCACTCCATGCACCAGGCCTTGGCCAACTGGTGCCCCGCCGTCGCGCTGCCCGCGAACGGGGTGGCACCGCCGGCATTGTGCAGCCGGATCAGGAACAGCGCGGCCAGCGCGACCGCGAAGCCCAGCGCGATCCGAATCCAGGCTTTGCGCGACAGGCTCACTTGTGTTCCGCCAGGGAGTCGATCGTCGAAGCGTTCGGGCAGTATCCCTGATAATGCTCGGCCGAGGTACCGGCGTGGAGTTCGCGGTCGCATTCGCGCTTGTGGCTGCACAGCGAACAGACGCGCATCATGTCGCGCAGCACCAGAGGCTCGCTGCGCGCGAGGTCGGCCTCGTCGATGCCGAGCGCCTTGAGCAAGTGCGGCAGTTCATCCGCCGCATGAGGTCCCCGGCGGACCAGCGTATCGAGGTCGCCGGGCGAAACCCGCAGGTCGCCGGCGATACGGTCGAATTCGGCTGTGTCCATCCGGCGGATTTCGCTGAGTTCCCGCCGGTGCTTCAGCCAGTTGGCAAAGGTATCGATCAGCATTTCGACGCGGGGATAGGGATGATGTTCCTGGACCGTCATGGGACGCCTCCGCTAGCCAGCAGGATTTCGTCCATTTGAGCGCAAACCCCGGAAATGTCGTTGCGCTAGATCAACTGCGGAGCGCAGCCTCGCAAGGAGCGGGTCAGGCCCCAAACCGCTCCACGGCCCACGCATACAGGCTGCCGGGGACCGGCGGCTGGTTGCCGCGGCCTTTTGGGGAGATGTGAAAACCCCTGATGTGCGGATCGGCGATCAGTTTTGAAAAATCCGACGGCTCGAAAAAACGCTTCGGTTGCGCGTGCACGGCGTAAAACGATTTTTTCGGCAGCGCATGAGAATGGGAGCCGTCGCGGCGGGCCAGCGCGGTCAGTGCCGCTGGACCGAAGATCGCGACGCGAAGGTCGGCGACACGATCCGATTTGCCGCGCAACTCGCGCAGCGTGAGGATCAGGCGATGCCGCAGCGCCAGCCAGTCCGGCGTCCAGTTCTTCCTGCTCCATCAGGTCTTGGAACGCCGCGACGATCGGATCGTGCGGCGGCAGATACAGCACGGAATTGCCGATCTGGCGCCGTCGCTCACAGGCGAAAAACGGTTTTGCGGGATCGATCTCGACCGATTTGAGCAGCAGCACGTCGGCGTCGAGCCAAAGCCCCGCGCCCTGCGCCATCAGCCGCATCCGGAAAAAATCCGAGAATTGCAGCGTGGTCCAGTCGCGCCAGCTGCCGTCCGGCTGCGGCGGGCGGAGTTTTTCGGAGAAGGCGTGCGGCAGGATCGCTTCGGCCTCGGCATTGCCGACGCCTGCGGGCAATCCCGCCAGTGGCTCGAAACTGTAGACGGTGACCTTGTGGCCCGCCGCAAGCTGCGATCTCAGGCAGGTCTGCCGCAGCCGGTCGAGCGGGCCCTGCCAGAAGGTGACGACGTCGGGACGCATGCGTCACCTTCCCGCGCAGTTGGCCTTCAGATCAGGCCCAGGCGCGCGCCTTGGCCCGTTCCTCGTAGGCGTCGATCGAGGCCTTCTTTTCCATGGTCAGGCCGATGTCGTCGAGGCCGTTCATCAGGCAGTGCTTTCGGAACGGATCGATCTCGAATTTGACCGTGCCGCCGTCGGGCCCGCGGATTTCCTGCGCCGCGAGATCGATGGTCAGCGTCGCATTGGCGCCGCGTTCGGCATCGTCGAACAGCTTGTCGAGGTCGTCCTGGGTGACGCGGATCGGCAGGATGCCGTTCTTGAAGCAGTTGTTGTAAAAGATGTCGCCGAACGAGGTCGAGATCACGCAGCGGATGCCGAAATCGAGCAGCGCCCAGGGCGCATGCTCGCGGCTCGAGCCGCAGCCGAAATTGTCGCCGGCGACCAGCACCTTGGCGTTGCGATAGGCCGGCTTGTTGAGGATGAAGTCCGGGTTCTCGCTGCCGTCGTCCTTGTAGCGCTGTTCCGAGAACAGGCCGGTGCCGAGGCCGGTGCGCTTGATGGTCTTCAGATACTGCTTGGGGATGATCATGTCGGTGTCGACATTGATGATCTTCAGGGGTGCCGCGACACCTTCCAGCGTGGTGAACTTGTCCATGGCGCGATCTTCATCTCTGCGAGGGAATGTCTGCAGCGTAGCAGCCAAATGGTTGCAAACCTGCAAATTGGAACCGGATTTTAACCCGCCCAAGGCCTCGGTCAAAGGCCAAATTCTGCATTGCTAACCCGCTTCCTGCGCCTCGATCGCCTCCATGTCGTCGTCCGAAAGCCCGAAATGGTGGCCGATCTCGTGGATCAGCACATGGCGGACGATGTGGCCCAGCGTCTCCTCATGCTCGGCCCAGTAGTCCAGGATCGGGCGGCGGTAGAGCCAGACCATGTTGGGCAGGCGGGCGACGTCGTCATTGCTGCGGAACGGCAGTCCGACGCCCTGAAACAGGCCGAGCAGGTCGAATTCGCTCTCGGCCTTCAACTCGTCCAGCACTTCATCGGTCGGAAAGTCGTCGACGCGCAGGATCACGCCCTCGCAGAGGGTGCGAAACCCCTTCGGCAGGCGCTCGAAAATCTCGTGCGCCATGGCTTCCATTTCGGCCAGCGACGGGGCCTTTGCCTCATTCCACATGGCGCCTGTTTAGCGCGGGTTCCCCCGCCATGCCTACCGGTTTTGCGGTCCCGATGTGGTTGACCTCGGCATCGCAATCGGAGACTTTGCGAGCACAAACAGGTCTGGTGGATGCGATGGGACGGATGGTGACGGCGGCACTATGGCTGCCTTGGTCGGGTTCTGGCTGCCGGGAGCCGCCGCGCAGGCGCAAACCGCACCGTCGGGGGTCAGGACCGCCACCTGACATGTCCTCCCAGGAACGCCGTGTGCTCCGGCGCGTGCCAATCTATCCGCGCGAAGAATGGCGGCCGCCGGTCTATCCCCGCTACAATCCCGGCCCGAATGCCGTACGGGAATGCAACGCGACCTATGTGCAGGAATATCGGCAGAGCGGCACCGTGATCACGCCACGCATGCATTGCTACTGGCGGCCCGGCTAGGACCCGTCAACTTGAGTGCCGACGTTAGCTCCGACGGAGGCGCTGCGGCACACCGTACATCAGGCTGCGCCACAGCCACTCGACCGGTCCGAACCGATAATATCTCAGCCACCAGGTGCTGAGCACCACCTGCGCAGCATATACGGCGATTCCGATGGCAAGTGCGGTGACCACGCCGACGCGTCCGAACAGCCCAAAACCATAGCCGAAGAAAATCCAGCTGAAGATGACGGACTGCGCGAGATAATTGGTAAAGGCCATCCGACCGAGCGGTGCGGCCCAACCCAGCAGCCTGCTTCCGGTCGGGGTATTCAGCGCGGCGAGCGCGGCGGCGCCATAGCCAATGGCCAGCAGAACGCCGGCCAGGCGGTCAACCGAGAATCTGCCGTTCCCGAGCCACCACAATTGCGGCTGAGCCATGGTCAGCGCAGCGCCCGCGAAGACGCCGACGAGGGCAATGGCGAGCAGCAGGCCCCGATGCGACGCCGAGCCGCGGATGATGTCGGTGCGCCATAGCAACATGCCGAACAGGAAGAGCGCGATGGTGCGCGGGAAAACCCAGACGTGCAGCGTAAGCATGGCCGGCAGTTCGCTGATCTGGAAGGCGAGAATCTCGGTAAATCCCTTCGAGCCGTAAACTTGTCGGGCCTCGGCCACGTGATTCCAAAACCATGCCGTGGTCGGCCACGGTACGACCGGGGGCAAGACCGGCATCGCCAGATACAAAGCGAGGAAAAGCGCGGCTCCCGTCGCGAGCAGCCAGCGCGGTCCCCACAGCAGCGGCAGCACGATCAATCCGGCCAGGCTGTATTCGGTGAGGATATCGCCGTTCCAGATCAGGACCAGGTGGATCAGGCCGATCGTCAGCAGGACGGCCAGCCGGCGCAGCAGCAGTGTCGCCCGGCGCGGGTTGGACGCCAGCCGTTCGAACTGAATGGCGAGGCCAATGCCGAACAGCATTGAAAACAGTGCAAAGGCCTTCATCTCGATGGCCGCCATGATGAAGTTCAGTACCGCGCGATCCAGCGTCGAGGTCGTGGCGGCGGGCGGCAGGAATTGCTCGAAGATGGAAACGCGAAACTGCATCGTGACGTGAATCGCGAACACGCCGAACAGAGCGAGACCCCGCAGCGCATCGATGGCGTCGATGCGCTCGGCAGGATTTACCGGCGCCGACGCAGGAATAATTGTTTGGTCAGGCGGCATTGCTGGCTTCACGGCGCATCGCACGACCTGCGACAGGGGACTGGCGCCCCAACTGAACCATTTTGCGCGCGCGTCACAAGATAAATCAGCGAAGCGGGAATCGGTTTGCGCGATTCGCATTCATCGTTGCGGCACAGCCATTCAGTTCTCATTCAGCTCGCTCGATCCATCCTGATGATCAGCACTCGGGCGGCCACACCACGCCAGGTGCGACGAAGAGAACGACAAGGAGCAAACATGAACGTGCCGAAGATACTGGGTTATGCCGCGGTCGGCGGATTGCTTGTGCTGGCGGTTCCGGCGGAACGCGCCCAGGCGGTTTCGCTGATCGGTCCCGGCGCTGCTGCCACAGTGGTTCAGGATGCGAGCGAGTTGACCACCGAGGTAGGCTGGCGCCATCATGGCTGGCGCAGGCACCATGGTTGGCATCATCGCTGGCATCACCGCCACTGGCGCCGCTGGTAAGCTGTCGGTGCGGGAATGACAGAGCAGGCCCGTAGTGCGGGCCTGCTGATGTCTGCGGAAACAGTTTTGAGGGAGGAGACAGTCGTGAACAGATGGATGGCGGTGGCGATGTTCGCAGGCGTGCTGGCGCTGTCTTGCCCCGCTGCGAGCGGCCCGGCGTCTGCCGCGTCATTGCAAGCCGGCGAGGGGAAGGCCGCCTCGCAGGCGACCGACTTCAGCGCTCGGCGCTATTATCGCTATCGTCCCTATTACCGGCCCTACTACTACGCCCGGCCCGTTTACTACCGGCCCTATCCCTATTCCGCGCCGGCGCCGTTCACGTTTGGCTTCGGCTTCGGGCCATTCTGGTGGTGAGCAGGACTGCTGCTGTATCGAGCGATGAGCGTGCTCAACCCCAATCCTTGCAATTCCAGGGTTTGAGCTTCCAGGGCGTGAACGTCTCCGTCCGCCACTGATCCATGCGATCGGAGCGGTGACCGAGGCGCGATTCCGTCTTGACGTCGAACTCGACAGCGCGACGCACGATGCGCCGCCGCACCTGCCGCGTCGCCTCGCGGATCATATCGACGAATTCAGACTTGTCGGCCATGGACCGCTCCCGGCGAAACGTTTCGCAGGGAACCAGTCTGCTCCCGTCAACTTAACGGGTGGTTGCCGGAATAGATCGATGTTGATGCAGAAGTGGCGGCCTTACCGCCACTCCCGGATATCGACGAAGTGCCCGGCGATCGCAGCCGCCGCCGCCATCGCCGGCGACACCAGATGAGTCCTGCCTTTAAATCCCTGGCGACCCTCGAAATTGCGGTTCGAGGTCGAGGCGCAGCGCTCCTCGGGCGAGAGCTTGTCGGGGTTCATGGCGAGGCACATCGAGCAGCCCGGCTCGCGCCATTCGAAGCCGGCCTTGATGAAGATCTTGTCGAGGCCCTCGGCCTCGGCCTGTTCCTTCACGATGCCCGAGCCCGGGACGATCATGGCGTTGAGGTTGGCGTTGACCGTCTTGCCGTCCACGACCTTTGCTGCTGCGCGAAGATCCTCGATGCGGCCGTTGGTGCAGGAGCCAATAAAAATGCGGTCGAGCTTGATGTCGGTGATTTTGGTGCCGGCGGTCAGCCCCATATATTTAAGCGCGCGATGCTTTGAGAGCCGTTTTGCCTCGTCGGCGATCTGATCGGGATCGGGCACGAAGCCGGTGATCGACACCACGTCCTCGGGTGAGGTGCCCCAGGTCACGATCGGCGGCAGCTTTGCCGCGTCCAGCCTGATCTCGTGGTCGAAATGCGCGCCTTCGTCGGAGCGCAGCGTTTCCCAGTAACGCATCGCGGCGTCCCAGGCTTCGCCCTTCGGCGACAGCGGCCGGCCGTTCAAATATTCAAAGGCCTTTTCGTCCGGCGCGATCAGGCCGGCGCGGGCGCCGCCCTCGATCGACATGTTGCAGACGGTCATGCGGCCTTCCATCGAGAGCGCGCGGATGGCGTCGCCGGCATATTCCAGCACATAGCCGGTGCCGCCGGCGGTGCCGATCTCGCCGATGATGGCGAGGATGATGTCCTTGCCGGTGACGCCGTCGGGCAGCACGCCGTCGACCACCGCGCGCATGTTTTTGGCTTTTTTCTGGATCAAGGTCTGCGTCGCCAGCACGTGCTCGACTTCGGAGGTGCCGATGCCGTGCGCCAGCGCGCCGAACGCGCCATGGGTCGAGGTGTGGCTGTCGCCGCAGACGATGGTGGTGCCGGGCAGGGTAAATCCCTGCTCGGGCCCGATCACATGCACGATGCCCTGGCGCTTGTCGTGCTCGTTGTAATAGGTGATGCCGAATTCTCTGGCGTTCTCGGCCATCACCCGCATCTGCTCGATGCTCTCCGGATCGGGGTTCGGCTTGGAGCGATCGGTGGTGGGGATGTTGTGGTCGACCACCGCCAGCGTCTTCTCCGGCGCATGCACCTTGCGGCCTGTCGCGCGCAAACCTTCGAACGCCTGCGGCGAGGTCACCTCGTGGACCAGATGGCGGTCGATATAGAGCAGGCAGGTGCCGTCATCGGCTTCGTGCACCAGATGGTCGTTCCAGATCTTGTCGTACAGGGTGGTCGGTTGGGACATGAGCGTAAGCTCCAAGCAAAATTCAGGTGAACAGGTGAGCGCGGGGTACGCGCAACTAAGCGAACGTCGGCGCGACGTCAGCGCGCCTTCACAGTTCCGACGTTGCAGAGGTCGTGAACCGTCCGAAGAAGCGGCCAGGCAGACGCGAGCGATCGTCGATCACGATCGGTGCGGCGAACAGGCAGGCGGTGCTGGTCTGATCTGGAACCATTTTAAATTTCTAGCACAGCGCCGGCCATCGCGACAATCAATCGATGGGCGGCGGATCGTCTGGACAGGCATGCCCGCAACAAAAAAGCGCGGAGCAAACCCCCGCGCTTTTCGTCACATCTCCATCGGGAGAATTATTTGGCGCCGGCGGCGACCTTCTCGGGGCGGTCCGTCTTCTTCTCGACGATACGGGCCGACTTGCCGCGCAGGTTGCGCAGGTAATACAGCTTGGCGCGGCGCACCTTGCCGCGGCGCACCACGGTGATCGAGTTCGATCATCGGCGACATCACGGGGAACACGCGTTCGACGCCCTCGCCGTAGGAAATCTTGCGCACCGTAAAGCTCTCGTTGAGCCCGCCGCCGGAGCGGCCGATGCAGACGCCTTCATAGGCCTGGACGCGGGAACGGTCGCCTTCGACCACCTTGACGTTGACGATCACGGTGTCGCCCGGGCCGAATTCCGGGATCGCCTTGGTGGCGGCCAGTTTGTCGAACTGCTCTTTTTCGAGCTCTTGAATAAGGTTCATTGCAAAATCTCCATCGGCGTCGCGCCCCAGCTGCCATTGCGCGGGCTGCGCGGGTGTTCGTTTATCCTGCCATTGCGCGGATTTGGCGCTCGTATACGGCAAAGGCCGCGGCTTGTCACCCTTCCGTCGTACCTTTTGGGCGTTTTTGGCCCGTCCCTTGCTGGACTTGCCTCGAGGCCCATAAATCGGGCCGCCGGGCCCGCGTCAGGGCCTCGGCCTCGGCCTGCCGCCAGGCCGCGACCCTGGCATGGTCGCCGGAGGTGAGGATCTCCGGGATTGGCCGGCCCTCGAACGCCTGTGGGCGGGTATATTGCGGGTATTCCAGTAGGGAATCCGAGAAGCTCTCGTCGGTTCCGGAGGCGAGCTTGCCCATGACGCCCGGCAGCAGCCTCACGCAGGCGTCGATCAGCGCAAACGCGGCGATTTCACCGCCGGACAGCACAAAATCCCCGATCGAGACTTCCTCGAGCCGGCGGGCCTCGATCACGCGCTGGTCGACGCCCTCGAACCGGCCGCAGACGATCAGCGGCCCGGGACCGGCCGCGAGTTCCACCACCTGCGACTGGGTCAATGGCCGACCCCGCGGGCTCATCAGCAGCCGCGGCCGGTCCGGCGCAATCGCTGCCGCATCGATGGCGCGCGCCAGCACGTCGGCGCGCAGCACCATGCCGGGACCGCCGCCGGCCGGGGTGTCATCGACGCTGCGGTGGCGGTCGGTGGCGGAATCCCGGATATCGCGCGGCTCCAGCGCCCACAGGCCGGACGCCAGCGCCTTGCCAGCGAGGCTGACGGCGAGCGGGCCCGGAAACATTTCGGGAAACAGGTGAGGACCGTGGCGCGCCAAGTCATGGCGCAGATGTATCATCTTCGGGGGTGTCGCCCACGATTTCGCCGGGCAGTTCGATCACCACACGCCGAGCCGCCAGATCGACCGTCGGCACCACGGCATTGGTGAACGGCAGCAGCAGCGTCGGGCCGGAGGGCGGGGCGATCTCGATGATGTCGCCGGCGCCGAAATTGTGGATCGCGACGACGCGGCCGATCGGTTCCTGCGCGGGCGAAACCGCAGCGAGACCGATCAGGTCGGCGTGGTAATATTCGTTGTCGTCGGTCTCGGGCAGCTTTTCGCGCGCGACGTAGAGCTCGATGCCGTTCAGCCGCTCGGCCTCCTCGCGGGTGGCGATGCCTTTCAGCGTCGCCACCAGATGGCCTTTTGCCTCGCGGGCGGTCGCGACTTCAAACGATCGCGCGCCGTCCTTTGTCACCAGCGGCCCGTAGGCCTGCACCGCAAACGGATCTTCGGTAAACGTCCACAGTCTTACCGCGCCGCGCACGCCATGCGGGGCGCCGATCCGGGCGATGCAGATATGGTCCGGCATCGCCACCCGCCGCAGTGCTTACTTCTTGGCGGCGGCTGCCGCCTTGGCGGCGGAGGCAGCGGCAGCGGAGGCCGCGGCGGCGGCTTCGCGGTTGGCCTTGCGCTCCTTGCGCGGCAGCGCCCGCTCCGGATTGTTGCGCGCCGCGCGCTTGGCCACGCCGGCGGCGTCGAGAAAGCGCGACACGCGGTCCGACGGCTGCGCGCCCTTGGCGAGCCAGCCCTTGACCTTGTCCATGTCGAGCTTCAGCCGTGCCTCGTTGTCCTTCGGCAGCAGCGGATTGAAGTGACCGAGACGCTCGATGAAGCGGCCATCGCGCGGAAAGCGCGAGTCGGCGACGACGACGTGATAGACCGGACGCTTCTTGGTGCCTGCACGAGCAAGGCGGATAACGACTGACATTTGGTTCTCCTGTTGAGTGTCTGTTCGATTGGATGATTGTGATTGATTAGCCCGATTACTTCTTCTTCCCGGCCGGGAAAGCCGCCGAGGCCCGGCAAATTCGGCTTGCCGCTGAGGCCGGTAAGCCCGGGCAAATTCGGCAGGCCCTGCCTGAGCCCGGCGGGAAGATCCTTCGGGAGCGCGGGCATGCCGCCGGGACCGGCGCCGCCCGGCATCTTTTCCGCCAGCGCCTTCATCTGTTCGGGCGACGGCATGCCGCCGCCGCCAAATCCCATCGCCTGCGCGATACCGGCCATCGGGCCGCGCTTGCCCGAACCCATGGCCTTCATCATGTCGGCCATGTTCCGGTGCATCTTCAAGAGCTTGTTGACTTCCTCGACCTTGACGCCGGCGCCCGACGCGATGCGCTTCTTGCGGCTGGCTTTCAGGATGTCGGGGCTCTTGCGCTCCTGCCGCGTCATCGAATTGATCACCGCGACCTGGCGTTTTAGAATCTTGTCGTCGATCCCGGCATTGGCGATCTGGTTCTTCATTTTCGCGATGCCGGGCATCATGCCCATCAGCCCGGAGATGCCGCCCATATTGGCCATCTGCAGCAATTGCTCGCGCATATCGGTGAGGTCGAACTGGCCCTTGCGCATCCGCTCGGCGGTGCGCGCGGCCTTTTCGGCATCGATGTTGGCGGCGGCCTTTTCCACCAGCGACACCACGTCGCCCATGCCGAGAATCCGCCCGGCAATGCGGCTCGGATGAAAATCCTCCAGCGCATCGGTCTTTTCGCCGGTGCCGATCAATTTTATGGGCTTGCCGGTGACCGCGCGCATCGACAGCGCAGCACCACCGCGGCCGTCGCCGTCCACCCGCGTCAGCACGATGCCGGTGAGGCCGACGCGCTGGTCGAACGAGCGTGCCAGATTGACCGCGTCCTGGCCGGTCAGCGAGTCCGCCACCAGCAGCACTTCATGCGGATTGGCGGCGGTTTTGATCTCCGCCGCTTCCGTCATCATCTCTTCGTCGAGCGTGGTTCGGCCGGCGGTGTCGAGCAGCACCACGTCGTAGCCGCCGAGTTTTGCGGCTTCCAGCGCGCGTTTTGCAATTTGCGCCGGCTTCTGCCCGGCGACGATCGGCAGGGTCTGGATCTCGAGGTCGCGGCCCGAGCACCGCAAGCTGCTCCATCGCCGCCGGGCGGTAGATGTCGAGCGACGCCATCAGCACCTTGCGCTTGTCGCGCTGGGTCAGGCGGCGGGCGAGCTTGGCGGTGGTGGTGGTTTTGCCGGAGCCCTGCAGGCCGACCATCATGATGGCGACCGGCGGCACCGCGTTGAAATCGATGGTCTGGCCGTCGGAGCCCAGCGTGGCGATCAGTTCGTCATGGACGATCTTGACCACCATCTGGCCGGGGGTCACCGACTTCACCACGGTGGCGCCGACCGCCTGTTCGCGCACCCGTTCGGTGAAGCTTCTGACCACGTCCAGCGAGACGTCGGCTTCCAGCAGCGCGCGGCGCACCTCGCGCATCGCGGCGTCGACGTCGGCTTCGGACAGCGAACCGCGCCCCGTCAGGCGATCGAGTATGCCACCAAGCTTTTCCGACAGATTGTCGAACAATGCCGTTCTTCCTGTTGCCCTCACCCTGAGGAGCAGGCGCAGCCTGCGTCTCGAAGGGTGGCCACGAGCTGTGATGCCTCATCCTTCGAGACGCCGCTTCGCGGCTCCTCAGGATGAGGGTCGTTCCAAACACTTTTGCGCCCGAGGGCGCATCGCGCTGTCGGGCGTTGACCTCCGGCCTCGAAGGGCCGGGCGGCGGGTCGAAAAGAACGTCTTTCCGAGAATTGCGGCGGTTAAACCCCTGCAAGCGCGGAAAGTCAAGAAAAGTCGGGGCAAAATGGCGTTTTCGTGAACCCGGGGATGGGCCTACCCCCTTGCCGATACGGGCATTTTGAGGCCAATCGGGCCATGAAACTCACCCGCCGCCGCGTTCTCACCATTTTTGCCGGCGCCGCCGCCGCCATCGGCGTGCCGTCGAGCTGGATTTCCCGCATGAAAACCTATGACGGTCCGGTCTCCGATCATTTCGACGGCCTGCAATTCTTCGATCCCGACGGCGTGCCGCCGAAATCGCTCGGTGAAGTGCTGCGCTGGCAGTTCGGCGGCAACCGGAACCGGGCGGAATGGCCGGACTGGGCGCCGAGCCCCCATGCCGATACGCCGCCGCCGCGCGTCGATGGCGACAAGGTGCGGTTGTCGTTCGTCGGCCACGCCAGCTGGCTGATCCAGACCGCGGGCCTCAACATCCTGGTTGATCCCGTCTGGTCGATGCGCGTCTCGCCGTTCAGTTTTGCCGGGCCGAAGCGGCACAACGATCCCGGCATCGCATTCGCAGCACTGCCGAAGATCGACATCGTGCTGGTGTCGCACGGCCATTACGATCACCTCGACCTTGCGACGCTGACAAAACTCACCGCAACATTTTCGCCGCGCGTGGTCACCCCGCTCGGCAACGACGCCACCATGCGAAGCGCCGACGATGAAATCAGGGCCGAGGGGTTCGACTGGCATCAGCGCATCGACCTCGGCGACGGCGTCGCCGTGACGCTGGTGCCGACGCGGCACTGGTCGGCGCGCGGCCTGTTCGACCGCAACAGGGCGCTGTGGGCGAGTTTTGTGCTGGAGACGCCGGCCGGCAAACTCTACATCGTCTGCGACTTCGGCTATGGCGACGGCGGCCATTTCCGCCGGGTCGCCGAAGCGCACGGGCCGCTGCGGCTGGCGATCCTCCCGATCGGCGCCTATGAGCCGCGCTGGTTCATGAAGGACCAGCACATGAATCCGGCCGACGCCGTGATGGCGCTGGCCGATTGCGGCGCGGAGCAGGCGCTGGCGCATCACCACGGCACGTTCCAGCTGACCGACGAGGCAATCGACGCGCCGGTATGGCGCTGGGCGAAGCGCTGGACGAAGCGAAGGTAGCGCGCGAGAAGTTCGTGGTGCTGAAGCCGGGCCAGGTGGTGGAGATTTAGCCTCGTGCCCCGGGTGCTGGAAGTTATGCGGCCGCTAGGGCGGGGCCCACGCATCATCGGTGCCCGACATCTCATATCGATTCCTTCGGCTTGATCGCCCAGGACACGCTCACGGTCACCGTAAGCGTCTCCTCGCCCTGCGCCACGGGGGCTGCCGAGGCCAGCCATTTTTCGGAATGGTGTCGGGCCGGGTGAACCTTCCTCGGAAACGCTGAGCGGCGCGCCGAGCGCTACGCCTGCGGCCTTCGCGTAGATTTCGGCCTTGCGGCGCGCATCCTCGACCGCCCTTTCGCGGGCTTCGTCGAGCAGTTTCGAGGCCTGCGACACCATGAAATTGATGCCGCCGATCTCGTTGGCGCCGGCGCCCACCAGCGTATCGACCACGCCGGCAACCTTGCTGACGTCGCGCACCCGAATGGTCACGCGATTGCTGGCGCGATAGCCGACGATGGCGGAGGGCCCGGTGCGGTTGGGCGCGCCTTGCGGCTGCAGCGACAGCCGCGCGGTCTGGACATCCTTTTCCTCGATGCCGGCGGCCTTCAACGCCAGCAGCACCTTGCCCATCGCGGTGTTGTTGGCCTCCGACGCCTCGCGCGCGGTTTTCGCCTCGGACGTGACGCCGCCGTCGATCAGCGCGAGATCCGGCGGCACCGATACGCTGGCCTCGCCGGTGACGGAAATCGCGGCCGGCGGTACGGTCTGCGCCGGCGCCGGCGTGGCGACCAGCGCGACCGCGGCGACAGCAGCAAGCGGGGCGCGATATCCCATCGTTCTCACTTCAGCGGCACATAGACGTTGATCACCAGCTTGTCCTCGGCGGTCTTCAAGGGATCGGTGACGTATTCCTCGATGAAGGTGTCTTTGGCTTCCAGCTTCTTGTCCTCGAGGTGGTTGGTGATCGCCTCATAGGTGTTGTCCATGTTGTCGTAGGAGCCGCGATGGACGAATTTCAGCGCCTTGCCGTCGGGCGACTTGCCGATGCTCATGTCTTTGGTCAGGTTCTTCGGATCCTGCTCGACCGGAATTTCGGCCAGATACGTGAAGCCGGTATCGTCGGTCGAGGTGTAGACGATCATCGAATGGCCCACCGTCTTGATGCCCTGCTTGTCGAGCAGCGCGGTCAGAGTCTTGAACGATTCGATCAGGGTGTCGAATGCCGCATCCCAGGTGGCGTTGCCCCTGAGGATGACGACCTTTTTGGCCTCCAGCATGATTTGTTCACCGAAGGGATCGGCGGTCTGGACCGGCGCGACCGGCGGTGGCGCCGGCGTCTGGGACGCCGACGGGGTGTCCGCCGGTGATTTGGTTTCCGCTGGCGGCGGAACAGGGCTCGCCGAGGGGGCCGGGGCTGATGTCGCAGGGCTGCTGGCCGCAGGAGGCGCCGGCGAAGGCGACGGGCTGGGCGCCGGCGCTTGCGCCAGCGCGGCGCTAGCCAGCGCCGCGGCCGGAAGCAGTGCGATCACGGCAATTCGAAAAGAACGCTTAAGAATCATTCGGATGGTCCCCATGGGCGGTCAACGGCTGCGATCTCAGCCGGATCAGGCCTCGGCAGAATGCAGACGTCATGACGTTAACACGCAAGGTCGGTTTTCGTCCCATGACAGATGCGTCATGAACGCTGCCCCTGGCGGGGGGCCGATACCTTCGCCGCAACCGCACTGGCCAATCGGCTGCCATTGGCCATATAACACGGGCGGAAATCGGGAAATTTCATGAGCGCGCTCGCCAACCACGCATTTGCCAAGATGAACGGCATCGGCAACGAGATCGTCGTGGTCGATTTGCGCGACAAGCCGGCCGCGGTCACGCCCGACGACGCGCGCGCGGTCGCCTCGCCCGCCGCGTGCCGTACGACCAGCTGATGGTGCTGCAGCCGCCGCGGCTCAAAGGCACCGAGGCCTTCATCCGCATCTACAACAGTGACGGCTCGGAAGCCGGTGCCTGCGGCAACGGCATGCGCTGCGTGGTGCGGCGGCTGTTCGAGGACACCGGCCAAACCGCCGTGACCTTCGAGACCCGCGCCGGCCTGCTCAACTGCTGGCAGGGGCCAACACCTGATCTCTACACCGTCGACATGGGCCCGCCAAAGTTCGGCTGGGAGGGATATCCCGCTGGCGGAAGAGTTTCGCGACACCCGCTACATCGAACTGCAGGTTGGTCCGATCGATGCGCCGATCCTGCATTCGCCGTCGGTGGTCAACATGGGCAATCCGCATGCGATCTTCTGGGTCGACGACGTCAACGCCTATGATCTGCCCCGCTTCGGGCCGCTTCTGGAAAACCACCCGATCTTTCCCGAGCGCGCCAACATCACGCTGGCGCACA
>CAVPOL010000021.1:0-7538 GCA_963706975.1 uncultured Alphaproteobacteria bacterium | reverse complement strand
TCGCATGGCTGCACGCATGAAATTCCCACTCGCCGAATGCGCCGGAACGCCGTTACACTGCCAAAATCGCGCTAATGGCGTCCTTCCCTTGACTTCCGGGGATCGGGCGGTATAACCGCGCAACCTTTGGGAAGTCCGAGCCGTCGAATGCGCAATATTATTACCAAACTCCTTATCGTAGTCGTACCCAGGCGCACCGCCGGGGGTGGCTGAGGCCATCCAAATTCAGGCGGTGTGCATGGGGCCTCTCGGGCCCTTTTTTTCCCAGAGCATGATCCGGAAAAGTGGGAACCGGTTCTCCGAAAGATCATGCTCAAACACGAAGATAGAGCGAGATGACGCTTCCAGAACGTCATCTCGCTCTGAACTCGAAACCGAAGAAAGCCGCGCCAACAGCGCATCCGGAGCAGACCATGACCGACAAGAGCCACGATCCGAACCAGATGACCGGCGCCGCGATGATCGTGCGCGCGCTCATCGATCATGGCGTCCAGCACCTGTTCGGCTATCCCGGCGGCGCGGTGCTTCCGATCTATGACGAGATTTTCCAGCAGAGCGACGTCGAGCACATCCTGGTGCGGCACGAGCAGGGCGCCGGCCATGCGGCCGAAGGCTATGCGCGCTCGACCGGCAAGCCCGGCGTGGTGCTGGTGACGTCGGTCCCGGCGCCACCAACATGGTGACGCCGCTGACGGATGCGCTGATGGATTCGATTCCGCTGGTCTGCATCACCGGGCAGGTGCCGACGCATCTGATCGGCAACGACGCGTTCCAGGAATGCGACACCGTCGGCATCACCCGTCCCTGCACCAAGCACAACTGGCTGGTGCGCGACGTCAACGATCTGGCCAAGGTGCTGCACGAGGCGTTCTATGTCGCGACCACCGGCCGTCCCGGACCCGTGCTGGTCGACGTGCCCAAGGACGTGCAGTTTGCAACCGGCACCTATCATCCGCCGCGCAAGTACGACGTGCACGTGTCCTACACGCCGCGGGTGAAGGGCGATGCGGCGCAGATCCGCAAAGCCGTGGCGCTGCTGGCTTCCGCCAAGCGGCCGGTGATCTACTCCGGCGGCGGCGTCATCAATGCCGGACTCGAGGCGTCAAAGCTGTTGCGCGAGCTGGTCGAGGTCACGGGATTCCCGATCACCTCGACCCTGATGGGCCTCGGCGCCTATCCGGCGTCGGGCAAGAACTGGCTCGGCATGCTCGGCATGCACGGCACCTACGAAGTCCAACATGGCGATGCATGATTGCGACGTCATGCTGTGCGTCGGCGCGCGCTTCGACGACCGCATCACCGGCCGCGTCGATGCGTTCTCGCCGGGCTCGAAGAAGATCCACATCGACATCGATCCGTCCTCGATCAACAAGAACATCCACGTCGACGTGCCGATCATCGGCGATGCCGCCAACGTGCTCGGCGACCTGCTGCAGGTGTTCAAGGCGGAAGCGAAGAAGCCCGACATCAAGGCGTGGTGGCAGGAGATCGCCACCTGGCGCGCGCGCAATTCGCTCGCCTACAAGAAGAACAACGACATCATCCTGCCGCAATACGCCATCCAGAAGCCTGTTCGAGGCGACGCGCGGCCATGACACCTACATCACGACCGAAGTCGGCCAGCACCAGATGTGGGCGGCGCAGTTCTTCGGCTTCGAGGAGCCGCACCGCTGGATGACGTCGGGCGGTCTCGGCACCATGGGCTACGGCCTGCCGGCGGCGCTCGGCGTGCAGGTCGCGCATCCCGACAGCCTCGTGATCGACATCGCGGGCGACGCCTCGGTGCAGATGACGATGCAGGAGATGTCGACGGCCGTTCAGTATGAACTGCCGATCAAGATCTTCATCCTGAACAACCAGTACATGGGCATGGTGCGGCAGTGGCAGCAGCTGCTGCACGGCAACCGGCTGTCGCATTCCTATTCCGAGGCGCTGCCGGATTTCGTCAAGCTCGCGGACGCGTTCGGCTGCGTCGGCCTGCAGGCGATCAAGCCCGGCGATCTCGACGGCGCGCTCAAGGAAATGATCAAGGTCAAGCGCCCGGTGCTGTTCGATTGCCGCGTCGCGGCGCTGGAAAACTGCTTCCCGATGATTCCGTCCGGCAAGGCGCATAACGAAATGCTGCTGCCGGCGGAAGCCACCGACGAAGCCACCGCCGCGGCCTTCGCCGGCGGCAAGGCGCTGGTGTGAGGTGAAGCATGCGCAGATGTTTGACCTCGCGAGCTCGAGCGCGCGCACGAGATCGTGGGCGCAGGCGGTGCCGCCGACGCCGGCGCATGCCTGGCCGCTGCTTGGCGCAGCGGCTCGGCACGTCGCGTCGTGGTCAAGCACGAGAACCACACGCCGATCGGCGCCTTCAAGGTGCGCGGCGGGCTGGTCTATCTCGACCGGCTGAAGCGGGAGCGGCCGAATACGCCCGGAATCATTTCCGCCACGCGCGGCAATCACGGGCAGAGCCTTGCGTTCGCCGCCGGCCGTCACGGCGTTCGCGCGGTGATCTATGTGCCGCAAGGCAATTCGGTCGAGAAGAACCGCGCCATGCGCGCGTTCGGCGCCGAACTGGTCGAGCATGGCGAGGACTTTCAGGCGGCGCCGAAGAAGCCCAGCGCCGCGCCCAGTTCGACGGCCTTCACATGGTGCCGTCGTTCCATCCCGACCTCGTGCTCGGCGTCGCGACCTATGCGCTCGAACTGCTGCGCGCGGCGCCTGACCTCGACGTGCTCTATGTGCCGATCGGGCAGGGCTCCGGCATCTGCGGCTGCATCATGGCGCGCGATCTGCTCGGGCTGAAGACCGAGATCGTCGGCGTGCAGTCGACCGAAGCGCCGTCCTACGCGCTGTCGTTTGCGGCCGGCACGGTCGTGACCACCGAGACCAGCAACACGCTGGCCGACGGCATGGCCACCCGCGTTCCCGTTGCCGAAGCGCTCGCGATCATCCGCAAGGGCGCCTCGCGCATCGTGCAGGTCACGGACGATGAAGTCGCCGCGGCCGTCCGCGCCTACTGGACCGACACGCACAATCTCGCCGAAGGCGCGGGCGCAGCCGCGCTGGCCGCGGCGCTGCAGGAGAAGGCAAAGCTCGCCGGCAAGCGCGTCGGCCTGATCTTGTCCGGCGGCAATATCGATTTCGATCTGTTCCGCAAATGGGTCGGGACGGACGTCACTGCTACCGCCCAACGGGCGATGGCGTGACGAGAGGACATGTAAGGGGACGACAATGAACCAGCCCGCATCCGCCTACTTCCTGGAAGAGCGCCACGATCCCAACGAGACGCACACGCTCTCGGTCCTGGTGCAGAACGAGCCGGGCGTGCTCGCGCGCGTGATCGGCCTGTTCTCCGGCCGCGGCTACAACATCGAGAGCCTCACCGTCTCCGAAACCGAGAGCCAGAAACATCTCTCCCGCATCACCATCGTCACCACGGGCACGCCGATGGTGATCGAGCAGATCAAGCACCAGCTCGATCGCATGGTGCCGGTCTATCGCGTCGTCGACATGACGATCACCGGCCGCTCCATCGAGCGGGAACTCGCCATGGTGAAAGTGCGCGGCGGCGGCGACCACCGCGTCGAGGCGCTGCGGCTGGCGGATGCGTTCCGCGCCCGCGTGATCGACGCCACCACCGAGAGTTTTGTGTTCGAGATCACAGGCAATTCTTCCAAGATCAATCAATTTATCGACCTGATGCGCCCGCTCGGCCTTGTCGAAGTGTCGCGCACCGGCGTTGCCGCGATCGGGCGCGGGCCTGAGGGGATGTGAAACATGCTGGCGCGGGACTGGTATTACAATCAAAGGCGGCAGCTCGGGCTCGATTCCGCGGTCGCCTCGATCTACGACCGGCATGACGACAGCGACCTCCGCGCCCGCGCGGCGCTGACCATGCTCGGCGTGCAGAAGGGCTGGCGGGTGGCCGATATCGGCTGCGGCAACGGCGTGCTGGCCTGCGAAGCGCGCGCTGATGGGCGCCGAAGTCGACGCGATCGACATTTCGCCGGCGATGCTGGCGCTCGCCAACATCCAGGCCCGCGACCGCAAGGTGGCGATCCGCACCCAGCCGGCCGGCATGCTGAGCTTCGCCTACCAGCCGAATTCCTATGACCTGATCGTCAGCGAATTCACGCTGCATCATTTGCCGGATTTCTGGAAGGCGGTGGCGCTGGCAAGAATCTATGCGGCGCTGAAGCCCGGCGCCAATTTCTACCTGCGCGACATCGTGTTCGTCAGCATGCCCGACGGCACCGAGCGCGATGTCGAGCAGTGGGCCGATTTCACCATCAAGAACCACGATTTCCAGCGCGAGGGCGTGGTCACCCATATGCGCGACGAATACTCGACCTTCGGCTGGGTGATCGAGCGCATGCTGACCGATGTCGGCTTCACGCTGGAATCGGTCGACTATCACGCGCCCCTGCACGGCACCTACCTCCTGCGCAAACCAAAGCCGGACCAACAGAGCTAAGAAAACCAACAGAGCCAAGAAAATGAAACCGGCCGATGTCTGCATCGCCGTCCTGGTGGCGGTGATCTGGGGGCTTGCCTTTGTCGCGAGCCGGATCGCGCTCAACGAATTTTCGCCGGAACTGATGACGACGCTGCGCTTTGCCATCGCCGCCTTGCCCTGCCTGTTCGTGGCGCGGCCGAAGGTTTCATGGGCGCGTGCTGGCCTCGATCAGCTTCACGCTGTTCCTCGGCCAGTTTCTGGCGCAAGCCTTTGCCATCGCCCACGGCGTTCCCGTCGGCCTTTCCAGCGTGATCGTGCAGAGCCAGGCGCTGTTCACCATCGGCTTTGCCGCGCTGCTGTTCCGCGAGCGGCCGGGCGCGTGGCAGACGGTCGGCATCGGCGTTGCCACGGTCGGCCTGCTGATGATCTGCGGCACCGTCGGTTACGATTTCAGCATCGGTGCGTTCGCGATATCTGATGATCTCGCCGCTCAGCTTCGCGGCCGGCAATCTGCTGCTCCGGCGCGCGCCTGATGTGCCGATGTTCGACCTGTTCGCGTGGCTGTGTCTGGTCGCGGCGGTCCCGTTGTTTGCGCTGACGCTGGTCAGCAACGGCCCGCAGCCGACCTGGCATGCGCTGACCCATATGTCGCTGACCGGCCTGATGTGCATGATCGGTCTCGGCGGGATCTCCACCAGCATCGCCTACTGGCTGTGGGGGAGGCTGCTGCGGGACTATCCGGCGGCGCAGGTGGTGCCGTTCGCGCTGCTGGTGCCGTTCGTCGGTTCGGCCGCCTCGAGCGTCGTGTTCGGCGAAACCTTTGGGCCGCTGCGGCTGGCCGGCATGGTCACCGTGGTCGGCGGCATCGCCGTCATGCTGCTGTCGAAGCGTCCCAAGGCCTTAGAAAAACAAGTTCTGCCAAAGATCGCGTGAGGCCCCATGTCGCATTCGCTTTTGATCGCCTTCGTCATGTTCGCCACCGTGATGTTCTTCACGCCGGGGCCGAACAACATCATGCTGCTGTCGTCGGGGCTGACCTACGGCTTCCGCCCGACCATCCCGCACATCATGGGGATCACGGTCGGCTTCGCCTTCATGGTCGGCGCGGTCGGCCTCGGGCTCGGGACCATCTTCATCGCCTATCCGGTGCTGCAGACCATCCTGAAATATGCCGGCGTCGCCTATCTGATCTATCTGGCCGCCCATATCGCGATGTCCGAGCCGCCGTCGGCGGAGCAGGACAGACAGCCGCGGCCCGATGACCTTCTGGGGCGCGGCCATGTTCCAGTGGGTCAACGCCAAGGGCTGGGTCATGGTGATCGGCACCATCACCGCCTATGCGGCGATCGCCGCCTATCCCTGGAACATCGCGATCCAGGTCGGCTCTGAGCCTGATCCTGGGCGTCCTGTCCTGCACCGCCTGGGCCCTGTTCGGCACCGCGCTGCGGCCGGTCCTGACCTCGCCGGCGGGCGGTGCGGGCCTTCAACATCGTCATGGCGGTGCTGCTGCTGGCCTCGCTCTATCCGGTCTTCATGGACGCATGATGCCGCACCGCGCCATGCATAAACGGGTTTCCCCTGACGCGGAAAATGCTCTAGACAACGCCGGAAATTCGCGGGCGACCGGCGGTCCCATCCACCCAAATGCCTGATTAACCGGCCGATTTGGCCATCGATCAAGAGGAAACGACCCATGCGTGTTTATTACGATCGCGACGCCGACCTGAACCTGATCAAGGGCAAGAAGGTCGTCATCGTCGGCTATGGCAGCCAGGGCCACGCCCATGCGCTGAACCTGAAGGATTCCGGCGTCAAGGAAGTCGCCATTGCGCTGCGCAAGGGTTCGGCCTCGGCCAAGAAGGCGGAAACCGCCGGCTTCAAGGTGATGGAAGTCGCCGAAGCCGCCAAATGGGCCGACCTCGTCATGATGCTGACCCCGGACGAGCTGCAGGGCGACATCTACCGCGAGCACCTGCACGACAACATGAAGAAGGGCGCGGCGCTGGTGTTCGCCCACGGCCTCAACGTCCATTTCAACCTGCTCGACCCGCGCGCCGATCTCGACGTGCTGATGATCGCGCCGAAGGGCCCCGGCCACACCGTGCGCTCGGAATACCAGCGCGGCGGCGGCGTGCCCTGCCTGATCGCGATCGCCAAGGATGTCTCCGGCAACGCCCATGACCTCGGCCTGAGCTACGCCTCGGCGATCGGCGGCGGCCGCGCCGGCATCATCGAGACCACGTTCAAGGAAGAGTGCGAGACCGACCTGTTCGGCGAGCAGGTGGTGCTCTGCGGCGGCCTGGTCGAGCTGATCAAGGGCGGCTACGAGACGCTGGTGGAAGCCGGCTACGCCCCCGAGATGGCCTATTTCGAGTGCCTGCACGAGGTGAAGCTGATCGTCGACCTGATCTATGAAGGCGGCATCGCCAACATGAACTACTCGATCTCCAACACCGCCGAATACGGCGAATACGTCACCGGCCCGCGCATCGTCACCGCCGAGACCAAGAACGAGATGAAGCGGGTGCTCGACGACATCCAGTCCGGCAAGTTCGCCCGCGACTGGATGCTGGAGAACAAGGTCAACCAGACCTCGTTCAAGGCGACCCGCGCCAAGCTCGCCGCGCACCCGATCGAGGAAGTCGGCGCCAAGCTCCGCGACATGATGCCGTGGATCAAGAAGGGCGCGCTGGTCGACAAGACCAAGAACTGAGGCTGGCTCGATCTGCGTAGGGTGGGCAAAGCGCAGCGTGCCCACCATCTGCGAAGCAGTGACTCTGCGTGCGCATAGAATGGTGGGCACGGCGCGAAAGCGCCTTTGCCCACCCTACAAAGCTGCGGTAGCAGCAATACCAAATCTTAAACCTTGATCGGCATTATCCGGCGAGATCGCAAACGCGGTCTCGCCGTTTCTTCGAAGAATTGATGGCTCATCCATATTCTTCAACGCGCCGCGCCGAGTGCGCCGCCCGAGCCGAAACGAAGAACTGACGCTTCATGCACATTCTTGGTGCGAAGCAATTCAACAATTACATTAGCGACGGAAAAGTCAGCGTTTACCGAGTCGAAGCGCGGTTGCTTAATCTGCATTCTC
>CAVPOL010000020.1:0-7568 GCA_963706975.1 uncultured Alphaproteobacteria bacterium | reverse complement strand
AAGTCCGCCGTCAAGAAAGCGGGACGCTCCGCGAAGAACGTCGAAGCATATATCAAGCTGCAGAAGCACAAGGCCTCCGACAGGGCACGGATCGCGATGAGCCAGCCTTACGAGGTCGGCTACTGGTCGAAAAAATTCAAGGTCACCACGGCCCGGCTGAAGGCCGCGGTGGCCGCCGTCGGGCATTCGTCGAAAAACGTCGGCGCCTATCTCGCCAAGAGCAAGGCGAAGAAAAAGAAAGCCGCGAAGAAAACTGCCGGCAAAACTTCCAAGAAGCGAGCAAAGAAAAAGGCCGCCTGACGGCGGCCTTGAGCGCAAGATAGCTAACGTGGGCTGAAGCGCCGGCTTTGCACGAATGGTAGCCCGGGTGAAGCGAAGCGCAACCCGGGGTCGCCTTGCAAGAGCGCCCCCCGGGTTGCGCTTCGCTTCACCCGGGCTACGGTAATCCATCTCCGCTCTCAGTTCGCCGCGAAGCAATAGAACAGCCCGTCGCCGCCGGTGCTCTTCAGGTCGGCCTGCGAGCAGCCGCCGTCCGGGCCGCGCGAGGGATGCGAGGTGTTCCAGGACTTCGAGGCGTCGTCGTCGCGCAGGCCCATGCGGTCGGAATGGCCGACCATCGCGGCGCCTTGCGTGCTGCTCGTCCAGTTCTTGCAGGTGCGGTCGTCGCCGGCCGCGAACGCGGTGCCGTCCGGCCTGCGATCCCGTCAGCACGTCGTGGCGGTTCGGCGTGTCGCCGCGGCCGTTGATGACCTCGCCCTTTTCGCTGAGCGCGGTCTGCTTGGTGAGGTTGTTGGCGGCGTTGCAGATCGGCGACGTCCTTGGCGACCACCACGCCCTTGGCATTCTTCCACGGCCCCTTGCCGATGCGATCGCGCGCATTGACGGCAGGCTGACCGTCGGCGGCCTGGGTCGAGAGGTAGGCGCGCCAGGTCTTGCCGCCGGCTCCGGCTGCCTGCGCCAGTGTCTGGCAGTGATTGTCGGCGCCGGCGAGCCCGCCGAGATTGCCGCCATTGCCGATGCCGTTGCTGGTCAGGAAGAAGCTGGTATCGGCGGATTGCGCCTGCGCGGGCGCGCTGGCGAGAGCCGATATGGCGGCAAGCGCAAAGCATGCCGGCGAGATGATTCTGGCGAAGCTGTTCATCTGGTTTCTCCCTGTTGTTTTTTGGTTCGTTGTCGCATCAACACCATCAGCGGCAGACGCATTATTCCGGTGCGCGAAATGACAGCGGCATCGTCTGCAGCAAAGAAAAAGGCGCCGCGGAACGAACCGCAGCGCCTTCCTCGTCACGTTGTGGCGATCAGCTGGTCTGCTGGATCGCCGAGAGTTCCCAATCGGCGCCGCGCCGGCGGGCGAAGGTCCACACTTCGGTCGCTTCGATCGGCGTTTCGCTGCCCGCGACCAGGCGGCCGGTGGTGCGCTCCAGTGGTCTTGTCGACCAGCGAGAACCGCATCGCGACGCTGGCGAAATCGGTTTCGCCTTCGCGCCAGGCTTCGGCGAGGTCGCCCTGCAGCAGCTTGACGTCGGTCACCTTGTTGACGTCGTTGCGGGCCTTGTTCTCCTCGAGATCCTTGGAGAAGTAGGACACCATCTCGGGCGTCGCCAGCGTATGCAGTTTGGCGACGTCCTCGTTCGACCATGCGGCCTGGACCTCGCCGAGCAGACGCTCGAAGGCTTCATAGTCAGCCGGCTGGATTTCCAGCGGCGGCTGGTTCGATCCCAGCCCAAAGCCACTCAGGCCGGAGCGGAAGCTGGTCTGGGCGCCAGGGCCTTCGGCGGCAGGAGCAGGTCCCGCGCGTAGGCGGAGGCCGGCGTGTGGCGGCGCTGCCACCACGACATCGCCAGCCGCACCACGAGGATGATCAGGCCGACCTGCAGCAGCAGGCCGATGATCGACGACAGGCCGCCGAGGCCGGAGAACAGCCCGCCGCCGGACAGCATGCCGAACAGGCCGGCGCCGAGGAAGCCCATGGCGAGACCGCCGAGCATGCCCCCCATCATTCCGGGCCGGTTGAAGAAGCCGCCCTTGGCTGGCCGCGCCGGCAGCCGCCGGTGCGCCCACTGCCGGGGGTGCCCGGCTGGGTAAAGGTACGGTTCATCGGCTGCGCCGCGCCCGGCGCGGTGGTGGTGCTCGGGGGCGCCGAATAGGTTTTCGATCCCCGCGAACCGGAACTGCCGCCGCCGCCGACGCGGGCGTCGGCCGCCGAGATCGCGATCGCCAACGGGAGCGCCACGGACAGGACGACGGCCAGTGTCCGAACAATTCCGCGCGTGCCTTGCGAGAAATTCATGTGTTTTTCCTCAGTCCCCAGGATGGGGAAGCGCCCCTAACATGGGCACAGTTGCTTAAAAGTGAAGCCACTATCGGGAACCGGAGCTGCGGCCCTCAGTCGCGGGGATGTGACGATTTGGCAGGGGGTTAGCAGCAATTATGGAGTGTGGCGGGCGCCCTCACCCGCCCCGGCAGAACATCTGCCGTTCCACAGGCGCGAGCACGACAAGGTCCGGCGCAGCGCCGAACTTGTTCCGTGCGCCGGTAGACCGAGTGGAGGCCGTGATGGAGCAACCGTCATGCCGCCGCAAGCCTGGACATTGCCTGCCCGGCCGAGCTCACGACGGCGTCATGGTCTCCTTCACCTTCGCGACCAGCGCGCTGAGCGCGAACGGTTTCGGCAGGAAGGCGAACTGCTCGTTCTCCGGCAGGCTCTTGTCGAAGGCCTCTTCGGCATAGCCGGAGACGAAGATGATCTTGAGGTTCGGATTGCGCTTGCGCATTTCCCGCAGCAGCGTCGGGCCGTCCATTTCCGGCATCACCACGTCGGAGACGACGAGATCGACCGCGCCGTCCTTTTCGTCCAGCGCTTCCATCGCCTCGACGCCGTTGGAGGCCTCGATCACGCTGTAGCCGCGCGAGCGAAGGCCGCGCGCATTCAGCGAGCGCAGGCCATCCTCGTCCTCCACCAGCAGGATGGTGCCCTGCCCGGTCAGGTCGGGCCGCGGCTTCGGCGGCTCGGCCGCCGCGTCCTTTGCCGCGCCATTCGCGCCCTGCGCTTCGGGCTGGGCATCCAGTTCGGGACGATGCCGCGGCAGGAAGATGCGGAACGAGGTGCCCTCGCCGGCCTCGGAGTCGACATAGACGAAGCCGCCGGTCTGCTTGACGATGCCGTACACCGTCGACAGACCGAGCCCGGTGCCCTTGCCGACTTCCTTGGTCGAGAAGAACGGCTCGAAGATCTTGTCGACGATGTCGGCGGGAATTCCGGTGCCGGTGTCGGAAATGTCGATCCGCACGTAATCCGCCGCCGGCATGCCCTTGTAGGCGAGCTGCGCGGCTTCATCCGCCGTCACATTGGCGGTCCGCACCGTCAGCTTGCCGCCATCGGGCATCGCGTCGCGGGCGTTGACCGCGAGATTGACGATCACCTGTTCGAACTGCGAGACGTCGACCTTGACCGGCCAGAGGTCGCGGCCATGCACGAGGTCGAGCTTGACCTTCTCGCCGATCAGGCGGCGCAGCAGCATGGTGAGATCGGACAAGGCGTCGCCGAGGTCGAGCACCTGCGGCCGCAGCGTCTGGCGGCGCGAGAACGCCAGCAGCTGCCGCACCAGCGTCGCGGCGCGGGTGGCGTTCTGCTTGATCTGCATGATGTCCTGGAACGACGGATCGGTCGGCTTGTGCGCGTTCAGCAGGAAGTCGTTGGCCATCATGATGGCGGACAGCACGTTGTTGAAATCGTGCGCGATGCCGCCGGCGAGCTGGCCGACCATGTCCATCTTCTGCGACTGGTTGATCTGGTTCTCCAGCGTGCGCCGCTCGGTGGTCTCCAGCATGTAGACGATGGCGGCCTCGGTCTCGCGCTCGTCCTCCTCGACCGCGGTGACGAAGAACTGCCCCCAGCGCTCCTTGGCGCCGTCGAGCATCGCCTCGACCGGCGCGATGTCGCCCTGCCCTTCCGCCGCCTGGTTGATCGCCGCGATCAGAAGGCTGCGGTCGCGCGCGTTCACGGTGCGGAAGATCGACTTGTTGGCCGCGCCGTCCGGGCTGAGGCTCTGCGCCAGCTTGGCGAAGCGGGCATTGGCGCGGACGACCGCGCCGCCGCGGTCCACGGTCGCAATCGCCATCGGGGTATGGTCGAAGAAGCGCATGAAGCGGACTTCGGCGGCGCGCTGCGGATCGGAATGCTCGTCGCGGGCGCGGCTGATCACCAGCGTGCGCGACGCGCCGGGCGCGCCGTCGGCGCCGAACGCCAGCTTGTGATAGAGCCGCACCGGCATGGTCTTGCCGCCGCGCATGCGCAGGTCGATGTCGAACACCTCGGTCTTGACCTCGCCGGGCACCGCCACGATCGAGGTCAACAGCGAAGCGCCGTCGCCGGACACGATGTCGGTGAGCTTCAGCCCGCCCGATTGCCGATCTCGGCGAGATCGTGATCGAGCCAGTTCGCCAGCGTGGCGTTGACATAGACGAGGTCGCCGGCCGGACTGACCGAGAAGAAGCCGCACGGCGCGTGGTCGAGATATTCGATCGCGTGCTGCAGTTCCTGGAACACGTCTTCCTGGCGCTCGCGGTCGCGGGTGATGTCGGCGATCGACCACACCGCGTATTTTGCCTCGCGCTTGCTCTGGCCGAGCGGACGCACCCGCATCCGCAGCCAGCGGCCCGTGGCTGCCGTCCGAGCCGGCGATGCGGACCTCCTCCTGCTGCCGCTTGCCTTCGCGCGCCGCCTTGAGCAGGCGGAACACCGCTTCCGAGACGTCGGGATTGCCGATGAAGACCCGTTCCACCGGGCGCACGTCCTGCGCGGCTCGCAGCGCCCGTCAGCGCCAGATAGGCGGCGTTGGAATAGACCACATGGCCGCGCGGAATCGGTCACCGCCAGCCCGTCATAGGCATGATCGGCGATGCGGCCCATCACCGGATCGTCGGCGGTGCGGTCGGTGAAGCGGATGATGCCGGCGGCAAAGGCGAACAGGTTGAACAGCCCGACCATCGCCAGCAGCGCCAGCAGCGCCGAGGATATAGGGCTGGGCCTGGGCGCGGCCGAGCGTCATCAGCGCCACCGCCACCGCCACGATGCCGGCCGCCACCAGCAGCACCAGCACGATGCTGCCGCTGCGCCGCGCCGGCTCGTGGGCCGGCGAAGGGCTCGGGCGGCGGATCGTTGTCAGTTTCGGCGGTCATACCGAAGCGGCGTTGCCCGTCGACGTGGAGGTCGACGCCGGTCAGGATCGGCCGGCCGCGGGTAACCTCGCGTTCGGCTGGCGCGCCGCTCCTGAGTGCCTGAATTCGGACCGGCAAGCGCAAGCCCGCAGGTCGGCTATTTCGCTCCGATGCAGGCATTTTCAAGCCTGTTCCGGATCTCCAGTCGGCCCTGGTTCACGCCTGCCGGCCGGAAAACCCGCGCTTCAGACCCATGACGTAGCCGATGATCTCGGCGACCGCATGGTAATGTTCGACCGGAATTTCGTCGTCGATATCGACGGTCGCGTGCAGCGCGCGCGCCAGCGGCACGTTCTCCACGATCGGGATGTCGTGCTTGCCGGCGATTTCCCTGATCTTGAGCGCGATGTTGTCGATGCCCTTGGCGACGCAGATCGGCGCCGGCATGCCGCGCTCGTAGGCAGCGCCACCGCGTAGTGGGTCGGGTTGGTGATGATCACGGAAGCCTTGGGAACCGCGGCCATCATGCGCTTCTTCATGCGCTGCTGGCGCAACTGCCGGATCTTGCCCTTGATGTGCGGGTCGCCTTCGGACTGCTTGAACTCCTCCTTCATCTCCTGCAGCGACATCTTCTGCCGCTCGAACCAGGTGCCGGTACTGGAAGAAGATAATCGCGCGATCGCGACCACCGCCAGCATCGCCACCACGGCGCCCAGCAATTGCAGCGTCAGGCTGGTGGTGACGCCCATGATCGACGAGACGGATCGAACCGCACCATCGCGTCGAGACGATGCCGCTCCGGCCACAGCACCCGCCATCATGACGGCGCCGAGCGCGATCACCTTGAACAGGCCCTTAGCGAAATTCGCCACCGCCTGCTTGCCGAACATCCGCTTGAAGCCGGCGCCCGGCGACACCTTGCTGAATTTCGGCTTCAGCGATTCCGCCGACCACACCAGCCGGTGCTGGATCATGTTGCCCGCGATCGCCGCCAGCGCCAGCATCAGGAACGGCACGCCCAGCGCCGCCAGCAGCGGAATAGCCGAGGCTCTTGCCCCAGCGCCAGCAGGCCGCGCCGTCGGCCCGGATCATCCAGGAATTGGCGACCAGATTGCGCAGCGGCATCAGGATGCCGCCGCCGATCGATCCGGAAACGACGACAGCACCAGCGTGGCGCCCGCGATCACGAACCAGGTGTTGACCTCCTGGCTCTTGGCGACGTCGCCCTTCTCATGCGCGTCGTCCAGACGCTTTTGTGTCGGGTCTTCTGTTTTGTCGGATCGAATCAGCCTCGTCGGCCATGGGCTCACCTTCTACCTTGAGCGGTATCAGCTGGATGCATGACGCTTGACGATCATACCTATTTCAGCGGCGTCAGCTCGTGCATGACGCCGATGAAATAATCGAGGAACGTTCCCATCATGGTGAGGACGAGCGCGAAGATCAGAAAGCCGATCATAATCGAGAGCGGCACGCCGACGAAATAGACCTGCATCTGCGGCATCAGCCGCGCCAGCACGCCAAGCCCGATATTGAAGACGAGGCCGAACACCAGAAACGGCGCCGACAGCTGGATCCCGATCTTGAACGCGGCGGTGAAGGCGCGGGTAGCCAGCGCGGCGACGTCGCCGCTCGGCATGGCACTCGCCCGGCGAGAAGATCGCGTAGCTGTCGTTCAGCGCCGCGATCACCAGATGATGGCTGTCGGTGGCGAACAGCAGCGTCAGGCCGAGGATGGTGAGGAAGTTGCCGATCAGCAGGCCCTGCTGGCCCTGGGTCGGATCCACGGCGGTGACGAAGCCGAGGCCGAGCTGCTGGGCGATCACCGAGCCCGCGACCTGCAGCGCCGACAGCGTCACCCGCGCGGTGGCCCCGAGCACGACGCCGATGACGATCTCGTGCAGCATCAGCACCACCAGCGGCGCCAGCGACCCCATGTCGACCTGGTAGGCGCCGCGGTGCAGCGGCAGGATGATCAGCGTCAGCAGCAATGCGATCGCAAGCTTGATGCGGACCGGAATGTTGGTTTCGCCGAACCCCGGCATCAGCATCACCATGGCGCCGACGCGGGCGAACACCAGCATGAAGGTGGCGGCAAGCACCGGCAGCCATGAAATGTCGATGCGCATGATCCACGCATAGTGCCTCAGCCGCCGATGATTCGCGATGAAATCCGCATCATGTAGCCGTGCAGCGAGTCCGACATGAACGGCAGCGCCAGCAACAGCGTGACGAACATCGCGAGGATCTTCGGCACGAACACCAGCGTCTGCTCCTGGATCTGGGTCAGCGCCTGGAACAGCGACACCACCACGCCGACCACGAGGCCGACCACCATCAGCGGCGACGACACGATGACGATGGTCCAGATCGCATCGCGCGCCACCTCGAGGGTTTCAGCACCGGTC
>CAVPOL010000019.1:0-89999 GCA_963706975.1 uncultured Alphaproteobacteria bacterium | reverse complement strand
CGACCGGCAGCACCTATGCGCTGGTCGAGGCCGATGTCGGCCATGTGATCCGGGTGGTGGCAAGCTACCCCGATGGCCACGGCACACTGGAGAGTGTGGCGAGCGCAGGAACGCCGAGCATTGCCAACGTCAACGATGCCCCGACCGGGTCGGTGACGATCAGCGGCACGGCGCAGGAGAACCAGACGCTGACGGCGTCGCACACGCTGGTGGATGCCGATGGGCTGGGAACCATCACCTATCACTGGCTGCGTGGCGGTGTGGATACGGGCGCGACCGGCTCGACCTACGTGCTGGGCGATGCGGATGTGGGCGCCCAGATCAGCGTAAGGGCTCACTACACCGACGGACATGGCACAGCGGAAGCCGTCACCAGCGCGGCGAGCGCGGTGGTTGCCAACGTCAACGATGCCCCGACCGGTTCGGTGACGATCAGCGGCACAGCGCAGGAGGACCAGACGCTGACGGCGTCGCACACGCTGGTGGATGCCGATGGGCTGGGAACCATCACCTATCACTGGCTGCGTGGCGGGTCGATACGGGCGCGACCGGCTCGACCTACGCGCTGGGCGATGCGGATGTGGGCGCCCAGATCAGCGTAAGGGCTAACTACACCGACGGACATGGCACAGCGGAAGCTGTCACCAGCGCGGCGAGCGCGGTGGTTGCCAACGTCAACGACGCCCCGACGGGATCGGTGACGATCAGCGGCGACGGCGACAAGACCAGGTGCTGACGGCGTCGCACACGCTGGCGGATGCCGATGGCCTTGGCACCATCACTTATCATTGGCTGCGTGGCGGTGTGGATACGGGCGCGACCGGTTCGACCTACCTGCTCGGCGATGCGGATGTGGGCGCCCAGATCAGCGTAAGGGCCAACTACACCGACGGCCATGGCGCAGTGGAAGCTGTCACCAGTGCGGCGACGGCGGCGGTTGCCAATGTCAACGACGCCCCGACCGGGACGGTGACGATCAGCGGCGTGGCGCAAGAGGGCCAGGTGCTGACGGCGTCGAACACGCTGGCGGATGCCGATGGCCTTGGCACCATCGGCTACCAGTGGCAGCGCGACGGCGCCGACGTCGTCGGGGCGACCGGCACCACCTACACGCTGGGCAATGCCGATGTCGGGCACACCATCGACGTGGTGGCGAGCTACACCGACGGCCACGGCACGCTGGAGAGCGAGGCCAGCGCGGCGACACCGCCCGTGGCTGGCACCGGTGTCATCATCGGCGACGACAATAACAATACGCTGGTGGGCAGCGACGGCAACGATAGCTTCCAGGGATTTGCCGGCAATGACACGCTCAACGGCACGGCGGGCCAGGATCTGGCGATTTACACGGATGCGACGGCGGCCGTCACCATCAACCTGGCGGCCGGCACCGTAGCTGCAACGTCAGCCGACGCCTCGATCGGCACCGACACGCTTCGCTCGATCGAATTGGTGCAAGGTTCGAATTTCGACGACACCTATATTGCGACGGGCTATTGGACCGGGGTCGGTGTCACCAGCGCCAACCAGGCTAGTCCGAGCCTGGCAGGGCCGGTGAACAACACCTTTGAAGGAATGGGTGGAGACGACTTCATCACCGGCAACGGCCGAACGACGGCGTCGTATATACATGCCGCGGCGGGGGTCACCGTCAATCTGTCGAGCGGCGCCACCAACGGCAGCGCAACCAGTACTGCGGGCGGCGATGCCGCTGCGATCGGCAGCGATACCCTGATCAACGTCAACTGGGTTCGCGGCTCTGAATTCGCTGATGTCTTGAATGGCGGCACCGGAGCTCAGAATGACGTGTTCACCGGTGGGCCGGCAACGACGCCATCAACGGCGGCAACGGTTTCGACCTCGCAATCTATGCGCCCGGATTCTATCCCTCTGCGACGGCTACGGGCGTCTCTGTCACAATGGTGACCGGAGTGGTTAGCGGCGATGCGTCCCTTGGTACCGATACGCTGCGATCGATTAAATCGGTGCGCGGAACCAACTTCGCCGATACCTACTCAGCAGCCAACTTTGGCGCTGCCGGGTTCTTGAACACCGCGACCAATAATGTAGGCAACTTCGGCACCTTCAACGAATTCGAAGGGATGGGTGGCGACGATGACATCGCCGGCAACAACAATACCCGCATCCCTATTACAATGCTCGGCTGCGGTGACCGTTGATCTCATTCTGGGGACTGCGGTAGGCGATGCCTCAGTCGGCACCGACGCCGTTAGCGGTATCGCCCAGTCCGCGGCTCGAGCTTCAACGATACGATCCGCGGCACCAACACCACAGCGTTTACCGAGGTGTTCGACGGCTGGACCGGCAACGACCTGCTCGACGGCCGCGGCGGCTTCGATCAAGCGCTCTACAACAGTAACGGCCTGACCATCTCCGGCATCTCGGTCGACATGGTCACGGGCCAGGTGGTGGGTGATGCCACGATCGGCACCGATACGCTGCGCTCGATCGAACAGGTGTTCGGCACTAACTCCGCCGATACATACATTGCCACCAACTTCGGCGAGGCCGCCTTCACCGATACCTCGCTTTACAACGTTGGCAGCAACGGCACCTTCAATTCGTTCCAGGGCAATGGCGGCAACGACACCATCACCGGTAACGGCAATACCCAAATCGCCTTCTTCAACGCGGCCGCCGGCGTGACCGTCAATCTGGCGGGTGGAACGGCGTTCAGCACGCTTGCGGGCGACGCAGCCGGCATTGGCATCGACACGATCACCGGTGGCGTGAACAACGTCCAGGGCTCCAACCTGGACAACTCGATTACCGGCGGTAGCGGCAACGAGTTTCTGAGTGGCGGCACCGGCAATGACACCATCAACGGTGGTAGCGGCAGCGACACCATCACTGGTGGCGCCGGCAACGACACCATCGATGGCGGCGCCGGCGGCGACATGGCGGTCTATGCTGGCACGATCGGCCAATACACCGTTACGTCCGGCTCGGTCAGCGGCAACGGCGAGGGCACCGACACCCTTAGCAACATCGAGGTGTTGCACTTCGGCGCCGGCACCATTGCCCCGGCATACTATCTGGTTGCGAGCGGAACCTCCGGCATCCCGGTCGATGTCGTCGGCCTGAACTTTATCGGCACCGCAGGGTTGTCGTCGCTGACCGGCAATACCAACGACTTCGTGACTATCGGGCAGAACTTCTTCGGCCGTCCCATCGATCTCGGAGCCGGCAACGCCGACACCGTCAATCTCGGTATCGCAGGGGCGGGCTACACGCTCGCGCTTGTCGGCGTCGAAAATCTCAATGGAGCCGGAGGCGATGAGTTCGTCTCGCTGGCCAACAACGCCAATGGATTGGCGGTCGATCTTGGCGCAGGCACAAACGACTTCCTGACCCTGACCGGCACCAACAGCGTCAGTGTAGCCAATGTTGAGAACGTCAGCGGCAGCGATTTTGGATTAAATCTCGGCGATCCCGTCGTCAATGACACTTTGACACTGCTCAACAACGTTTCCGGGGTCACCGTCAATCTCGGCAACGGTATCAATGCGCTCAACCTGGCAGCCGGCGCCAACACTTTCGTTGCCATCTACTCGGTAGGAAATATCAATGGCAGCAGCGGGAACGATACGCTTTCCATTACCGACAACTTCTACAATAATGGGAACCCCATCATCTTCAATCTGGGCGGCGGCAACGATACGCTGAACATCGGCACACAGTACGCCAATTTCAGCGTCGTTGGCGTCGAACTGATCAATGGCAACGGCGGCGATAATTGGTTCTCGATCGGCAGCAACCTCAACGGCACAGCGGTCGATCTCGGTGGCGGCAACGACAATCTGTTCTTGACCGGAACCAACAGCGTCAGTGTCGCCAATGTCGAGTATATCAACGGCAACGACTTCAACGTCGGTGTCAGCTCTGACGATACGATAAGTTTGCTCAACAGTGTGGCTGGGGTTAACGTCAATCTCGGAAACGGTACCAACACGCTGAATCTAGCTGCCGGCATCAATTCCCTGACCGGCGTATTCGATGTTCAGTCGATCAATGGATCGGCTTCCAGCGATACACTGACGCTGGGACAGGTCGGCGGCCAGACCGGCGTCACAAGGGTCGATCTCGGTGCCGGCAACGACACGCTTAATCTGAGCCTAAATTCTTTCGGGATTACCTTTGTCTACGCTGACAACGATGGCGCCGATGTGGTTTCTGGCTTCGCTCGCGATCGTGGTGACAAGATTGACCTGACAGGCGTGTCGGGAATCCATGGCTTTGCCGACGTGCAGGCCATTTCAAGCCAGTCAGGCGGCAACTCGATTATAGACTTCGGTAATGGCAATTCGCTCCAGCTTACAGGGATTATCGCCACTGACCTGGTCGCAGAGGATTTCTTGTTCGGAACTCCGCAATCCACAATACAGTGGATTAGCGGGCTTAGCGGCAATTGGAATACCGCGTCGAACTGGAGTGCCGGTGTCTTGCCGGGCGCCCAAGATGATGTGCTGATCAATCCGGCGGTAAACGTCACGTTCGACAGCGGCTCGTCGACAATCAATCGGCTGACGACAAGCGCGAGTACAAATCTAACGATTGCTGGCGGAACGATGGCAATTGCTGCCAATTCCAGCATCGGCGGATCGCTTTCAATCAGCGCCGGAGTTTTGACAGCCAACGGCGTAATGACGGCCGGCAATTTCACCTTTAGTGGCGGGCTGTTGACCGGCACTGGCACATTTACGGTGTCTGGTCTTTCGACATTGTCTGGCGGCCGTGAGAGCGGGTCGGGTACGACGATCGCGCAGGGCGGGGCAGCGTTCTCTACGACGAGTTTCTCGCTGGACGGTGGGCGGACCCTGCAGCTGGGCGGGACCAGCACGGCAATCGGGACCGATGTCCGGATTTTCTTTAATGGCGGAACCGATCCTGGCTCTGGCATTTTGACGATCGCGAACGGCGCGACCTTCAACGACCAGACCACGAGCAGCGGGCTCAGCATCTTTACCCAGAATTCAAGGTGGCACCGACGACGGCAGCAGCGCGGTAGTGAACAATCTTGGCACCTTTACCAAGAGCGGCAGCGCGACCACCTCGACCATCAGCACGACGTTCAACAACACCGGAACGGTGGGTCCCGAACAGCGGCACGGTCAACGTCCAGAGCGGAACGCTGAACCTGTCGGGCGGCGGAACGGACGTCAGGGCGAGCTATACTGGCGCCGGCACGATCCAGTTCGGTGGCGGGACCCGGACGCTGGATGCAGTGCCTCCAGCATCACCGCGGCAAATGCGATCTTTCAGCGGCGGGACGACGACGCTCAATGGCGGAGCCGACACTGGTCTAATGACTGTCAGCCGGTAGCACCGCCACCTTCAACGGCACGGTGACTACGGGTGCGGCTGACCCAATCCGGCGGCCTTCTTAACGGCACTGGCACATTTGACGGTGTCTGGTCTTTCGACGTTGTCTGGCGGCCGTAGAGCGGGTCGGGTACGACGATCGCGCAGGGCGGGGCAGCGTTCATCTACGACGAGTTTCTGCGCTGGACGGTGGGCGGACCCTGCAGCTGGGCGGGACCAGCACGGCAATCGGGACCGATGTCCAGATTTTCTTGAATGGCGGAACCCGAATCCCGGCTCAGCGAGCGGTCTGGCATTTTGACGATCGCGAATGGCGCGACCTTCAACGACCAGACCACGAGCAGCGGGCTCAGCATCTTTACCCAGCAGTTCAAGGTGGCCCCGACGACGGCAGCAGCGCGGTAGTGAACAATCTTGGCACCTTTACCAAGAGCGGCAGCGCGACCACCTCGACCATCAGCACGACGTTCAACAACACCGGAACGGTCGGGGTCCCGAACAGCGGCACGGTCAACGTCCAGAGCGGAACGCTGAACCTGTCGGGCGGCGGAACGGACGTCAGGGCGAGCTATACTGGCGCCGGCACGATCCAGTTCGGTGGCGGCATCCGGACGTTGGATGCCGCCTCCAGTATTACTGGAAACGCACTATTCAGCGGCGGGACGACGACGCTCAATGGCGGAGCCGGCACTGGTTTAATGACTGTCAGCGGTGGCACCGCAACCTTCAACGGGACGGTGACTACAGGTGCGCTAACCCAGTCTTCGGGCCTTCTTAACGGCACTGGCACATTTACGGTGTCTGGTCTGTCGACATTGTCTGGCGGCCGTGAGAGCGGGGCGGGTACGACGATCGCGCTGGGCGGGGCAGCGTTCTCTACGACGAGTTTCTCGCTGGACGGTGGCCGGACCCTGCAGCTGGGCGGGACCAGCACGGCAATCGGGACCGATGTCCGGATTTTCTTGAATGGCGGAACCCTACGATCCTGGCTCTGGCATTTTGACGATCGCGAATGGCGCGACCTTCAACGACCAGACCACCAGCAGCGGGCTCAGCATCTCACCAGAGTCAAGGTGGCCCCGACGACAGGCAGCAGCGCGGTAGTGAACAATCTTGGCACCTTTACCAAGAGCGGCAGCGCGACCACCTCGACCATCAGCACGACGTTCAACAACACCGGAACGGTCGGGGTCCCGAACAGTGGCACGGTCAACGTCCAGAGCGGAACGCTGAACCTGTCGGGCGGCGGAACGGACGTCAGGGCGAGCTATACTGGCGCCGGCACGGTTCAGTTCGGCGGTGGGACCCGGACGCTGGATGTGGCCTCAAGCATCACCGCGGCGAATACGCCTTCAGCGGTGGTACGACGACGATCAATGGCTCCTTCATCACTTCGGGATGCTCACTGTCAATGGCGGCACCTTGACTTTGCCGGGAGGCGCCAACGATGGCGCACTGACCCAATCCGCCGGATTTCTCAACGGTGCTGGGACCCTGACGGTATCTGGCCTGTCGACGTTGTCGGGAGGCCGGGAGAGCGGGGCGGGAACGACGATTGCGCAGGGCGGGGCGGCGTTCTCTACGACTACTTTCTCGCTGGACGGTGGCCGGACCCTGCAGTTGGGCGGGACCAGCACGGCAATCGGGACCGATGTCCGGATTTTCTTGAACGGCGGAACGGCGATCCTGGCTCTGGCATTTTGACGATCGCGAATGACGCGATCTTCGACGACCAGACCACGAGCAGCGGGCTCAGTATCTTTACCCAGGGTCAAGGTGGCACCGACGACGGCAGCAGCGCGGTAGTGAACAATCTTGGCACCTTTACCAAGAGCGGCACCGCGGCGACCTCGACAATCTCCACTACGTTCAACAACAGCGACACCGTCTACGTCAAAAGCGGGACGCTGACCTTCACAGGCGCTTTTTCGAATTCCGGAATCCTGATCGCTGACGGAGGGAACATCCGGATAGATACGGCGGTAAACGACAGCGGTAGCGCAACGATTTTCGGCACTTCGCTGATCCAATACGGCGCGGCTTCCAATGACGATGTCACGTTTGCCGTGGGAGCTACGGGAACGCTGATTCTTATAAACTCGTCGGCCTATACCGGCCACGTGTCCGGCTTCACGGGAACAGGCAACGGCAATCCGGCAACGTCGGACAAAATTGACCTAAGGGACATCAGTTTTGCGGCTCACACTGAGAGTTATTCGAATAACGTCTTAACGATTAGCGACGGAGTGGATACGGCTCACATCAATTTCGTGGGCAACTATGAGCTGGCTAACTTTCACTTCAGCAACGACGGATTCGGTGGCACGCTGGTCACGGACCCACCTGTTGGCGGGACCGATCAAGAGACCTTTGCCGCGCAAAATGATGGTCCTTACCAGCCCGCAGCGGCGGTGTCCGCTTTGGCCACAGTGATGCGGCCGTCACGGCAATAATATCGTTTGGAACCACCAGGCGCCGGTCCTCGTGACCAACAATTTGACCACCGTTTTTAATGCCGACCTGACGACAACTGTCCTCGGTGTGCAGGTCACAGATTCCGATGCTGCCGCTTCCTTGAACCTTACCGCGACAACCGGAGCTGCAGCATCAGGGACCAGCATAACGCCGTCGTCGAGCTCCGGCTCGTTGGCGGCCATCAACAGCGTCTTTACGTCCGGTGTGACGTATCATCCTGGAGGCACGCCGCCTGCGACCGACAAGGTGACGCTCACCGTCACGGACAGCTTTGGTGCAAGCGACACCGTGAATTTTGTCTTCAGCCAGGCCGGCTCGGGTCCGAACATCACGCTGCAGGGGACCTCCGGCAAGGACGTCGTTTTCGCAACCAGCAGCCAGGATGTGCTGACCGGTGGCGGCGGACAGGATCAGTTCCTGTTCGCGCCGACTTCTGCAGGGCCGCCGGTGCAGCATACGATCACCGACTTTGAAGCGGGAATTGACAAGCTTGACGTCCGTCAATTCAGCGGCTTTTCGGCAGCGTCAGTCCCAGGGGCAATACAGCAGCAGGGCAGTGATACGCTGATCACCCTTGACGCTCATGATACGCTGCTCCTGAAAAATGTGGTTGCCTCAAGCCTGCACGCCAGCGATTTCATCGTGCACGCCTAATCTAATGCATCGATTTGGACATAACCCGGAAGGTAATAGCGGACGACGCCCAAAGGCTTGATCGCGAGACGACGACTATTTGGACCTGCACTATCCGGATACGCCGCTCAGTCCGGGCGCGCCGGCCGGGTGCGTCAAGATCCACAGGTTACGTGCCGATTCAAGGGGCTCGAGACCCCTTCTCAACCACCAGTCGCCTTCATTGCCGGCGCGGCGCCGCAAACCGTCGCTGCTGCTCGGCACTTCCCGGTTGTGGCAAATTAGCAACGATAGCTGGCATTTTTAGGACCACTCGTTGTTTCACGCGGTCACCCCTGACACACTGATTGCGAAAGAAATCGGAGGGGCTCGGGCGTGAGCTGCGGACGGGCGACCGTGGCGCTTTGCAAGCGGGTTTGCACGATCCGTGCCGCCGGCATGATTGTTGTTGCGCTCGTCGCATTGGTCGTCGGCGCTAGCCGCGATGCCCAGGCGCAAGTACCGTCGGTGACTTCAATCTCGCCGAACAGCGGTCCCGCAGCGGGCGGCACGCCCGTGATCATCACCGGCATCAACTTTATCCGCATAACGGCCGTGCAGTTCGGCGGCTCGGCGGCGACCTCGTTCACCGTCAATAGCGCGACATCGATTGCCGCAACCTCTCCCGCTGGCAGCGGCACGGTGGATGTGACGGTGACGAATTTGGGTGGCACCAGCGCGGCCAGTTCGGCAGACCAGTTCACCTTTCTTGCAGCGCCAGCCGTGACGTCAATCGCGCCGAACAACGGTCCCGCAGCCGGCGGCACGCCGGTAACCATCACCGGCAACAACTTTACCGGCGTAACGGCCGTGCGGTTCGGCGGTACGGCGGCGACCTCCTTCACCGTCACCAGCGCGACATCGATCACTGCAACCTCCCCCGCCGGCAGCGGCACGGTGGACGTGACGGTGACGAATTCGGGCGGCACGACCAGCTCGGCGGGTCAGTTCACTTATGGGCAGGTGGCGACCACGACCGCACTGTCCTCATCGAAAAACCCCTCGAGCTTTGGGCAATCGGTCACGTTCACGGCGAGGGTGACTGGGTTTTCCCCAACCGGGACGGTGATTTTCTTCGACGGCGGCACGCAGATTGGCACTGGAACGCTGGCGGCCGGCACGGCCACCTTCACGACTTCTTCGCTCACCGTGGGCAGCCATTCGATGACCGCGCAATATGGCGGCGACCCGAACAATGTCGCCAGCGTCTCCGCCGCGTTGACGCAGACCATCGGTGTTCCGACCGACAGCATCAAACTGCGCCAGATGCAGGTCGCCGTGACGCCGATGATCGCGCAAATATCGGGGCAGGCCATTGTAGGCGCCATCGACAGCGCGATCGATGCCGGCTTCAACGGCAACCCACAGGCTCTTTCGCCCAACGGCAGCGGCTTCACTTTCCAAATCCCATTGGGTGCGCCTGCGGACGACATCGGCAGCAGGATCAGCGGCAGAAGCGGCGCCAGCACAGGCAGCCCCGTCATCAGGAGACAGGGTGGCAGTGGCGGGGCAGACGTGGGCAGCCTCGCCAACGGCAGGCAGGGCGGCAATGGCGCGCCGCCCGGCACACGGCTCATTGACCTGCCGGCCATTCCGCTGCCGCCGGGTTCGGGCATGCCACCAATTGGCGAAACGCGGTTTGTGCCGGACGAAGTGATGGTACAGGTCGGCTCCGCAGTGACGCCGCAGCAGGTCGCCGGCATGGCCCAGCGGTTCGGCCTTACCATGCTGACTCAGCAAACCATCGCCATGCTGGGCCGCACTGTTTACACCTTCCGCATCACCAATGGGCGATCGGTTCGCGAAGTGATTCCCCAGGTCGAGGCCTCGGGGCTCAACGCCGCAGTGCAGCCCATTTACACATTTGCCCTGACCCAGGATCAAAACAATCCCGCCCTGGGCGATCCGGCACAGTACGCCGTGAAAAAATTACGTCTCGCCGAAGCGCACCAGATCACCAAGGGTGACAGGTGCGGTCATTGCGGTGATCGATTCGGAAATCGATCCTAACCAACCCGATCTCGTTGGCAGGGTCACAGACCGGTTCGACGCCGGCTGCGGGGCATCTTCTCCCGATGCGCACGGCACCGGCATGGCCGGCGCGATTGCTTCTCACGTCCGCCTGTTGGGCGTTGCCCCGCAAGCTAACATCATCGCGATCTGCGCCTTTGGCGGCGTTGGCCAGCCCAAAGCGACTTCGATCAGAAATCCTCAAGGGACTCGATTACGCGATCCAGCACGGCGCAAGGATCGTCAACATGAGCTTTGCTGGGCCACTTGATCGGGCGCTCTCGCAGGCGCTGCAGATTGCCCGCGAGAAGGGGATCCTTGTGATCGCCGCTGCTGGCAATAACGGCCCGAAATCACCGCCACTCTATCCGGGCGCTGATCGAAACGTGATGGCCGTCACTGCGACCGACGAAAATGATCGTTTATTCTATGGCGCGAACCAGGGGAAATACGTCACCATCGCAGCGCCGGGTGTGGACATCTTGGTGCCGGCGCCCGATGGCGGGATGCAGTTTACGACGGGCACCTCGGTCGCGACCGCGCTTGTGAGCGGAGTGGCGGCATTGCTGTTGGCTCATAAACCCTCGCTCAAGCCCGAGGAAATTCGCGCCATTCTGGTCAGGACAGCCAGGCATCTCGGATCCGGGGGCAGCAACCCACAATTCGGCGCCGGACTTGTCGATCCACTCAAGGCGCTCGAATTTTTGGTTTCGGAGAAACCGGCGGAACAGGAAAGCGTCAGGCGCGTCCTCGCATCGCTCGACGCCAGCAGCGAACGCGTCGATGATGGTTTCTCCGCGCTCAATTATGCCGGTAATGATCGAACGGCGACAAAGGCGTCGCCTCCCGCTGCACCGCCGCTCAACTGGCTCGCCTGGATTGACGTTCGCGGCACCGATTTCAGCCGCAACACGTTCGGCAGTGATCTCAACGGTGCGCAGGTCAACGCCATCGCAGGGCTCACGCGCAAGTTTACGCCGAACTTTCTGGTCGGCGTGCTCGTTGGCTACGAGCACTTCGACTATAGCTCGCAGGCGTTTAACGGCGTGCTCAAGGGCGACGGCTGGACCACCGGTGCATATCTCGGCTGGCGCGTTGCGCCGAACTGGCGTTTCGATGCCGGCGCAGCCTGGTCGGAAATTCTCTTCAACAATGAGGCCGGCACGGCCGCGGGCAACTTTACCGGCCATCGTTGGCTCACCACCGTCGGCGTGACCGGGACATATGGTTGGCAATCCTTCGTCCTCGAACCGTCGGCGCGGATCTACGCGCTGTGGGAACATGAGAACGCTTACACTGACACGCTCGGCACCCTGCAAACCGCGCGCGACTTCTCGACAGGCCGCGCCAGTGGCGGCGTCAAACTGTCCTATCCAGTCGCGTGGTCTGCTACGGCCATCCTCACCCCCTACGTCGGACTCTACGGCGACTATTACTTCAACAGCGACAGCGCCGGGGCGCCGGCCCCAGGAGCAATCCCGTTTATCGTCCTTGATGGCTGGTCGGCGCGCGCCATTGGCGGGCTGACGGCGAAGTTTGACAATGGCGCGCAATTGGCCATCGGCGCTGAGCGCGGCGGCATCGGTGGCAGTTTCGGGCTCTGGACCTATCGCGCCCGCGCGTCCTTGCCCTTCGGGGCGCAATAGATCGCGCCCTGTCGTGCCGATGTCCTCGCGTCGGTTTAGTGATGGAGCCTGTAACTTCTCAGCAGCCCGAATAACGAGGATCGGGACCTTCGTGGAGGATCCGCAGATAGGCTAAGCCAAAGTAGGTGAGTGCTTCAACGTCGCGATGACCCGCAGATGAAAGCTTCTCGAGATATTGACCCACTTTCACTCTGATTTCCTCGCGCTCCAAACGTTCCCAATTTTCGTAGGAAGCCATTACTCGCTCAACGACGTCATCCATTGCCCCACCCGCCCCGAACAGTCACATACCGCAGCGCAGCATCATTGTGCTGCAAAAGTCAAGCCGCACCGCGAGGGAACGGTGGAAATCATCGACCTCGCTGGCGAAGGAGATCACATGGTTAGGCGGGTTCCCCAAGGCGAGTCAGGGCTAATGGTTGACGGCAGTTGGTGGACCCGTTCTCTCCGCGACTGATTGGCAAGCAATCGTTTGCAGGAGGCGCCCTTCGAATTCGGCTTGCGCGCTATCGCTCGATCTCCTTTTGCTGAAGTGCTTCCTTTCTCTTTCGCTTCTTCTTTTGCTCGATGAACCACAACCACGCAAAACCCGCGGCAAAGATCACCATGGCGATAAAAGCGACGTATTCTATCATCGGAGCTGCCCTGAGCTAATGTTCACCGACCAAGTGTGCGGTTCCGTGTCACACTCGGCCGTTGATCCAAATCAAAAGAGGTTTCTGCGGCCAGCCTGATTCTGACCGCCCAGCCTGACTCTGACCGCATTGCGGAGATAATTCCCGGTCATGTTTTTGAGTTGAGTTTTGCCGGAATGACCTCCCATTGGATTCGCCAATGATTTCCATCGACATCATGGTGGCGGCTGTGGTCTCCGCTGGCGAAACGGCAGGCTTGTCAGCACGGCTAGTTTTTATCGGGATCGACCTGCACAATTCTAACTTGGATCTTGGAAGGTTTGCTGGAAGCTCGTAGTTCCGGATCGATTGCGTGTGCTTAGCCATAGCTCGCGAGCGATCGCTAAGGGCTCAATCGCAATTTTCGTCCACCAGTCAACTTCCTTGCCGGCCCTGTGCAGTTCGCGGTGATGTGCGCGGCAAAGTGGAACGGTGAATTCATCGCTGACCTTTTGTCCAAGTCCGCGCAACTGCGCAAAACGCAGGTGGTGCGGGTCACAGGGCTCGCGGCCGCAGACGAGGCAGGGCTGCCCCGCGACAAAACGGAGATGTTGCTTGTCCCGCAGCCGCTTGGCTTCGGGCAGGGCCAACACGCTTTTGTCGATGCGGGAGCCGGTTTCGTCATTCGCCGCTGGATGGTTGGGTTCGGCTGGGGCGAGGTTTCCGTCCGGCATCGCCTGCAAGTTGGCGAGTCGGGCCTGAAATGCTTGTCTGACCATTTCACCGTCTGCAGGCGTCAGGATATTTGCCTGCGGCCAAGCGCGCACCGTCCAGGCGTCCAGATCATCCTGCGCTTCCAATCCCGCGATCTCGGCCAGCAGCTGGTCTCTCAGGACTGCCGAAGCTTCACCCGACAGGACGGCTGCCCGGTCATCGTTGGCGCGCTTGCGCGGTGCTTCGAACGTTTTGGCCGTCGCGGGCGGCATCTGCCCATTCGAACGGGGTTTCTTTGCGGGCGGGTCGTTTTGCGACGATTGAACGGCAAGGTCAGGCGCATCGAGATCGTCCTCGCCGGCGATCCCGACCAGCGTGAACAGGGCGTAGCGCCGGGCATAGGTCAGCGCGGCTCCCATCCGGTGAGGTGCCGCCGTCGCGGCGGCCGGGCAGACCGGCCAGTCCGAAGACACCCATTCGCCGGAGGCGTGGACCAGGGTGGTCGTCAGTCTGATCAAGCCTGTGTCCCGATCAATCGCGGTGCTTTGGACGGTAGCGATCTCATGCTGGCCCAGGCATTTGCGAACGATCTCCAGCCCCGTCGACAGTGAGGCATAGCGAAACGTCCGCTGACCCTCGCGCGGGAATGGCGAACTCGATGGTCGCGGTGAGCGACTTTTCCGGGTTGACGATTTCGGCCTGGGCCTTGGCCAGGCCGCCGCCAGCGTGCCGATCTTATTGCTGGATCGCTGCATGGCCGGCTCCTCACTCACGAATGTCAAAACTGATGGCGCCGGACTTTGAGCGTTTGGCGCGGACGCCATGACCGGAGGCTTCCCTGGCATCCTCCGGCACCAGGGCCTTCAACTCGGTCCTTGATCGCTCATGGTCCAAGGCCGCCTGCCGGGTCGCCTGAAACAGGCCGGCAAACTCGGCCCAGGCGTTGGATGCCGCTCATGTCGACGGCCCGGACCGCCTCGATCCTTGGCCGTGGCGGCTCGACGCCAAACAGGTGAGGGGCTTCGCCGCTCTCGACGCAGCGCCAGAACTTCTTCTCGGCCGTGAGCAGGAGATGCTGGTAGAGCGGATCGGCCGGAATGGTCATCTCCACCCATTTGCCGCCGCCGGTGATGATCGACAGCACCGCGGTCCGTGATGCCGTGACCCACATGTTGTGCTGCAGCTGGGCCATGTGCTTCTCGGCCGCCGCCTTCCTCCGAGAACGACCATGGCAGCATGAACTTGGCCTCGAAGACCGCGCCGGTCCCCTCGACCATGCCGTCCAGCGTTGCCGCCATCCAGCGCTTGACCGGATGAAACACCTGCCGCTGCACCTCGGTGACGACCTGGCCGGTGTTGCGCTCGTACCAGTGCCGGTTGAGGTGCTCGGTCACGGTGCCGAGCTGGACGATCAGGTTGTTCGAGAGGTCTTCGGGCTCGACCTCGCCGCGCTTCTCCCGCCACAGCCGGAGCAGGGCTTCCTCATCGTCGCCCATGATGATCCGAGCATCCGAGCCGCCGATGAACCCTCTGCGATCGAGCGCATTTCTGGAGCTAACACCCATCAATTGCCTCCCCCATTATGTCGTTTTTAGATGCAAATGGCTTTTATCATCGGCTTTAACGATTGATCAATCTATTTTCGATAGAAATGGTGAAAAAGAGCGCCCCTGCTCCAGAGGCTTTTCATGATTTCGCCCGCCCAATGCAGAGCCGCCCGAGGCTTGCTCGACTGGAGTCAGCAGGATCTCGCAAGGGAAGCCGAGGTGGGGGTCGTGACCATCCGCCAGGTGGAAGCAGGCGTAATACAGCCGCGCCGGGCAACCCTGGTCGTGGTTCGTCACACCCTTGAAGCAGCGGGGATCGAATTCATCGAGGACAACGGCGGCGGCGTCGGTGTGCGATTTCGGGAGGCGAGGCGAGAACGACCGCGGGGATGATTAGAAAGTCGAACGCGTGCGGCTGATCAAAAACTGTCAAGCCAACGTCGCGCCGCATGATAGACGCGCAAGATCTGGATTGTCGTTCGCTGAAGCCGATAGGGGTGACCTGGGAATCACAAGTTCGCGGGTGCCCGGCACCCGTCCGGCGCGGCCGATCCGCGGATTGTCTGGGATTATTTGCTCGATGCTCTCTACGATGTGCTGCACGGTCCGGCGGGCGGCAACAGGATTGTCTTCCCCAATATAGGCACGCAGCGCAGGGCACGCTTAGCTTCAACGCGGACGGCAGCTCCGTCTACACGCCGATCTCGAGCGACAACGGCTCGGAAGCTTCACCCAACGCCGTCGACAGTGCGGCCTTGGGCGAGAGCTCGACCCAGACCATCCAGTGAACGGTGACGGCCGTGAATGCCGCACCAGAAATCACCGCGCCAACTGCAGTTTCAACCTTGGTCGATGCGAACGTTACGTTCGATCTGCTCACGCGCCATACTGACTGCGCCGCAGCCGCCCTTGGTGCTGCCGATCATCGCAGAGTTGGTTAGAGTTTCGCGACTTGACGAACGTGGATGCGCGCCATAGATGCACGAATGAGCATTGTCTAACTGTTTTGGAGGGGGCATTTAACGCGCAAAGGGGAAGATAAATGTCGCAGCGAAAGATTAAGATTTCATGCCGCTGCCTTCAAGCATGTGGCTTATCTCAAAGACGCCGTTCTGCCCAATGAAGATCTCGCAGAATTTGAAGAGTTTCATGCTGGCATTATAGCCGAGCTCGCGCCGGATGGCACCTTAGAGGAAGAAATTGTTTCGGACATCGTTCGCCTGATGTGGCGAAAGATCAATTTGATAAATTGCCAGAAGTATTCCCAGGACCTTCGTGCAATTCAACATCCCGGCCAACTTTTGTCGGAATATGAGAGGCCAAGCGAGGCTGGTGACCTCCTGGAGGGGTATCAATCTCTGGTCCGCGTCGCCACTCCATGGTCACGTCAACACTGGAATCCGTGGAGGAGAGGCTGCGGGTTGAGGAGCGGCTTGATACGATGATCAACCGTAAGCTCAAAATGCTGCTGCTTGTCCGAGGGACGAAGTCACTTAATCACGCTTTAGAAAAATCGGACCTGAGGCCCTCGCAACCTGACGGGGCGAGTACGCGAACATGGAATCCTAAAAAAGTCCTAGGCGCGCGAATTAGTCGTCAACTCGCGAACTCCCGTCGTCGGATTACGCACCCGACCGCGCTTCATCAACAACAATTGCAAATGCGGGGGCGGGTCGTCTTCTTGCGATCGAAGATCTTTGCCGCACCGTGCACAATTTTCGGTAACTCACGGCCGTCGGCACATGAGTGCGCAAGCGGTCAATCGGCGTTCGCCAAATACGCTCGTTTTTTGCAAAACGTTCAAGGGCGCCTTCGGACGTGACTGGCGCCAAGCGGCGCCGCGTCATCCGCAGGGTGAGGTTCCGATGTTTCGCAAGCCGATCGGGACCACCCACATATCGAGATAATTGAAACAGGAGGATGGATGGCCGAGCTTGGGCGCAGCAAAGTCGGTTCAAGGAAGTCGTGGCCTAATTCTCTTTGGGATGCCAACCGGGCCAACAGCAATCTCCTGCGGTTGATATCCTTCGCCGCGACATTTAGAAAAGAGAATTTTTATTAGATACACTCAATAAGTGTAATTTTGCAATCACTTTACACGTCGCTGGCAACGATCACATCACCGGCGCGGCAGGCAGCAACGTCACCGCGAGCTATGAGCATGCGACCTCCGGCGTAACGGTCAGCCTCAACATCGCGGGGGTGCAGAACACCGGCGGCGCGGGGACCGATTTTGCTCTCAAATGTCGCCAACCTGTTCGGCTCGCAGTTCAGCGATCACCTGACCGGCAACGCCGGCGCCAACACACTCGACGGGGGTTTCGGCGGCAGCGAGGTGTTCGACACGCTTGACCGGGCTCGGCGGTGCCGACAAGTTCGTGTTCGGCACCAGTCACGTCACCATTACCGATTTCAGCGAAATCGAGGGAGACAAGATCGATATCTCGCATGCCAACAATGGCGCCGGCTTCACAGTTGCGGAGTTTTGATGCGCTGCTTGCCGCCTCTACCGGCGACACGGTCGACTCGGCAACAATAACGTACTGACATTTGCTGGCATCACGAATGTCAGCACGCAGCTGCATGCGTCGGACTTCCTGCACTAACTGGCTGAGTTGCCGAGGGTTCGGCAGGCCAGCGGCCAAATTGGCGAGAATCAAGCGGCCAGGGTGCGCAAGACCTCCAGGCCGTTGCCGTTGCAATCTTTCCTAAATCATCAATAAGATGAAGGTGCGGCGGCGAACAGAGATCGGGATGACCGTTTCAATTCGCCGCTTGTAGGGGGTCGGATCGAGTGGGCGAGACGCCCGGAGACGCATGAAGCGGCTTAAAATCATACGGCGATGGCTTAAACGGAAGTTCGGCTATGCCCGGCTGGTATGCCTTGTGCTGCTGGTCGGCTTTGCCGCATTGCGGGTATGGGACCCGCCGCCGATCGAGGAGTTTCGGATCCGGACCTTCGACGCCTTCCAGCGGATCGACCCCCGCGTAAAAACCATGCGGCCGGTCACCATCGTCGATATCGACGAAAAGAGCCTAGCCGATCCCCGGCTTGGCCAGTGGCCGTGGCCGCGGACGCGGATCGCCGACATCATCACCAACCTGACGCGGCTTGGCGCGGTCGTGATCGCGTTCGACGCGGTGTTTGCTGAGCCTGACCGGCTCAATCCCGACAATGCCGCCGATACCTTCCGCGACCTTGACGAGGCGACCAGGGAAAAACTGCGGGCGCTGCCGAGCAACGATCGGGTTCTGGCCGACGCGCTGAGGCAATCGCGCGTGGTGCTGGGCGAATCGGGGGTCCCGCTTGTCCAGCGCGAACTCGACAAGAACCTTCCGGTGACCGGGTTCGCGATGATCGGCGAGGACCCGCAGCCCTTCATGTACCAGTTTCCGGGACTGCTGCGAAACGTCCAGGTGCTGGAGGATGCCGCCGCCGGCCGCGGCCTGTTCACGATCCGGCCCGAGCGCGACGGCACTATTCGGCGCGTGCCGATGATCATGCTGGCGCAGGGCGTGATGATGCCATCGCTCACTTTCGAGATGCTGCGGATCGCCAGCGGCGCCGGCACCATCCTGATCAAGACCGACAAGGCGGGCATTCAGGGCATCAGCGTCAAGGGCTTTAAAATCCCGACCGACGGCAACGGCCAGCTGTGGGTGCACTATGCCCGCCGCGATCCCTCGATCTATGTCTCGGCGGTCGATGTGCTGGACAACCGCGTCGCGCCGGACCGGATCAATGGCAAGCTGGTGCTGATCGGCACCTCGGCCGCCGGGCTCAACGACATCAAGACCACTCCGGTATCGTCAGTCATGCCCGGCGTGGAAATTCACGCCCAGGTGCTGGAAAGCGCGCTGACCGGCGCCGTGGTCCAGCGGCCGAATTACGGTATCGCGCTGGAATTCTTCGGCGCGCTGCTGCTCGGCCTCCTGGTGATCGTGTTTGCCCCGAATTTCGGGCCGGTCACGCTGCTGGCGGTCGGTGCGCTGTTTGCCACGGCGTTAATCGGAACATCCGGGGTGTTCTATGCCCAACACCGGCTGCTGGTCGATTTCACTTATCCGCTGATGTCGACCACGTCGATCTATCTTACGCTGATCTTCGCCAGCTTCGTCCGCGAGCAGTCGCAGCGGAAGCAAATCCGGTCTGCCTTCGCGCAATACATGTCGCCGGCACTGGTCGAACAGCTGGCGCAGTCGCCCGAAAAACTGGTGCTCGGCGGCGAGACGCGTGAGTTGACCATCCTGTTCTCAGACGTCCGGGGGTTCACCACGATCTCCGAAACCTTCAAGCACGATCCGCAGGGCCTGACCGCGCTGATGAACCGGTTTCTGACGCCGCTGACCAACGCGATCCTGGCGCGCAAGGGCTATATCGACAAGTACATGGGCGACGCCATCATGGCGTTCTGGAACGCGCCGCTCGGCGACGATCAACATCAGATCAACGCCTGCGAAGCGGCGATCGACATGCTCGAGCGAATCGACGAACTCAACAGTGTGCGCCAACAGGAGGCGGAGGAGGACGGTCACGCCTTCATCCCGATCAATGTCGGCATCGGCCTCAACACCGGAATCTGCACCGTCGGCAACATGGGTTCCGACATCAAGTTCAACTATTCGGTGCTCGGCGACAGCGTCAACCTGGCCTCGCGGCTGGAAGGACAGACCAAGGAGTACGGATTCCCGATCATCGTCGGCTCCAGCACCGCGATGGCGGTCAAGGACCGGTTTGCGATCCTCGAAATCGACTTCATCATGGTCAAGGGCAAGACGGAGCCGGAGGTGATCTATGCCATCGCCGGCCGCGAGGATGTGGCGCATTCCGAGGGTTTCCAGCGCCTGCGCAACCTGACCATCGAGATGCTGGCCTGCTACCGCAGCCGCGACTGGGACGGCGCGCTGCTGGCGATCGAGCGCGGCCGCAAGAGCGACGACGGCCATGCGCTGGAATATCTCTACAATCTCTACGAGGCGCGGCTGCACGCCTACAAACAGACGCCGCCGCCGGAAGACTGGAACGGCGCGTTCGCGCTGCTGACGAAGTAGTCCACCGTCATTGCGAGCCAACGGGTCGCGCGAATGCGCGCCCGATGACAGGCTCCGCGAAGCAATCCATCTTTCCTTGCGCGGTAAGATGGATTGCTTCGTCGCAAGCGCTCCTGGCAATGACGCTTCTGTGTCCGTGCCACACCCTCAATTGTCATCCCCGCGAGAGCGGGGATTCAGTATTCCAGAGACACCAGCGATTGAGCCGAGAAGCCGCGGCGTGCTGGATCCCCGCTTTCGCGGGGATGACGATCGTGGATGAGGAAATCGTAGGGTGGGCAAAGCGAAGCGTGCCCACCATCTTCGCGTGATGCCGTAAGGGTGGGCACGGCGCAAGCGCGCCTTTGCCCACCCTGCGAATTCGCCTCTACTCCAGCCCGATCGTGGTCAGATCCTGGAACCAGTGCTGCGCCTGCACGAATTTTTTGACCTTTGGCGACAGCGCGTGCGGATTGGTGTCGTGCACCACCCAGACCAGCACCGCGTCGTCGACGATCAGGGCATGCGCCTGCGCCAGCAACTCGTCCTGTTTGGCGATATCGAAATTCTGCTTGGCCTCGTCGATCAGGGCGTCGACCTTCGGGTTCTTGTAGCCGCCCCAGTTGACGCCGACCGGCGCGATCTGGCCGGAGTGGAAGAAGCGGACGATGGCGTAGAGCGGGTCGGAGGTCACATAGGCGATGTTGTTGGAGCTGATGCCGGCGTTCATTTCGTCAGCCGCCCCCTTGCGCCAGTGGGTGTAGAGCGTCTCCAGCTCGACCACCTTGAAGTCGATCTCGATGCCGATCTCCTTGAAGCTCTGCTGCAGGAATTCATTCATCGGCAGCGACAGCATTTGTCCCGTGCCGCCTTGTGCAATGACAAACGTGGCCTTCAGCGGCTTTTCCTTGGAGTAGCCGGCTTCCTGCACCAGTTTTTTGGCGGCGGCGACATCGTATTTGGGTTCAAATGTCGGCTTGCCGAACCACGGGCTCGACGGATCGACCTGGCCCTTGGCGGGTTTTGCCAATCCGTTCATCAACCCGACCACGCCGTCGCGGTCGATCGCGAGATTGAGCGCCTTGCGCAGCCGTACGTCGGTCCAGGGCGAGCCCGGCAACACGCTGAGATGATAATTCCAGACATGCGGGGTTATGTTGTCGACGATTTTCATGCCCGCCGATTTCAGCTGCGGCACCGCATCCGGCGCCGGCGTCTCGATCAAATCGACCTGGCCGGCCAGCAGCGCGTTGGTGCGGGTCAGCGCTTCCGGCATCGGGATCAGGATCAGTCTGTCGGTCTTCGGAATCCGCTTCTTGTTCCAGTAATCCGGATTCTTGGTGAGCTCGGCGAGTTCGCGCGGCACCAGTTTTGTCAGTTTGAACGGTCCGGTGCCCGAGGGCTGGCTGGCGAACTTGTCCCAGTCCTTGCCGAGTTTCTCGTACTGCGCCGGGCTCGAGACCAGGAACCAGAGCATCTGGTAGGGGAAGAAGGAGTCGACCGCCTTGGTGATGATCTCGATGGTGGCATCGTCGACCTTGGCGTAGCTCGCCACCGACGGCAGCCGGGTCCTGACCTGCGCGCTCTGCCGCTTGTCGAATTGCGGCGCCTTGTCGTTGAGCACCTTGTCGAGATTCCAGATCACCGCGTCGGCATTGAAGTCGCTGCCGTCATGGAATTTCACGCCCTGCCGCAGCGTAAAGCGCCATTTCTTCTTGTCGGCATCATCGACCTTCCATTCGGTGGCAAGGCCAGGCACCAGCTTGCCGGGCCGCTCCGACACGTCCATTTCCCAGGCGACCAGGGGGTCGTAAATCGTATAGGCGCTGAATTGATAGGCACCTGCGCCGCGATCGGGCTGACCCGTGGTCAGCGGAATATCCGCCATCGAGATGCCGTAGCGCACCACGCTTTCGGCCCGGACCGGAAAGGCGGACAGGGCGGTGCCGATCGCGATCGCCGCGGCAGCAAGAAGCATCGAATTTCGGGTGCGCATGAATTAGGCTCCATTGGAAGGGTACAGGAGCCGAACGTGCAAGCTTGGTGCCAGATTAGGCAGATGGACTGTATCTGCCCTGCGCTCTCACAAGGAGTTGTCCGCGCAACGGCTATTCGGCGCAGCAAGACCCGCCTTGGCATGGGCGTTGCATACCTTTGCATAAGAATTAGTCACCTGAAGCAAGAAGGAAATAACAGCGATGCGTACCAAAGATTTCGGAAAAGGCCGGGCGTCCCTGGCGGTTGTAATGCTGGCGATGGCCACGACGGCAATGCCGCTCTCCGCGGCGGCCGAGACCACGTTGCGTATCGGCATGACCGCGGCCGACATCCCGCGCACGCTGGGCCAGCCCGACCAGGGCTTTGAGGGCAACCGCTTTACCGGCCTCACCATGTATGACGCGCTGACGATGTGGGACCTGTCCTCCGCCGACAAGCCGAGCGTCATGATCCCGGGCCTTTCGACCGAATGGAAGGTCGACGAGGCAGACAAGAAGAAATGGACCTTCAAGCTTCGTCCCGGCGTCAAATTCCACGACGGCAGCGACTTCAATGCCGATGCCGTGGTCTGGAACGTCGAAAAGGTGCTGAAGCAGGATGCACCGCAGTTCGACGCCAGCCAGGTCGGCGTGACCGCCTCGCGCATGCCGACGCTGGCGTCGGCGAAAAAGATCGACGATCTGACGGTGGAATTGACCACCAAGGAGCCCGACAGTTTTCTGCCGATCAACCTCACCAATCTGTTCATGGCGAGCCCGGCCAAGTGGCAGAAACTGTTCGAGGCCGCGGAAGGCGCAGACGCCAAGGCCAAGTCGCAGGCCGCCTGGGCCGCGTTCGCACGCGACGCTTCCGGCACCGGTCCCTGGAAGATGTCGAAATTCACGCCGCGCGAGCGGCTCGAACTGGTGAAGAACGAGAACTATTGGAACAAGGCGCGCGTTCCCAAGGTCGACAAGATGCTGCTGCTGCCGATGCCCGAAGCCAATGCCCGCACCGCGGCGCTGCTCTCGGGCCAGGTCGACTGGGTCGAAGCGCCTGCGCCGGACGCGGTCAAGGAAATCAAGGGACGCGGCTTTACGCTGCAGCAGAACGAATTGCCGCACGTCTGGCCGTGGCAGTTTTCGCGCGTCGAGGGCTCGCCCTGGAATGACATCCGCGTCCGCAAGGCGGCCAATCTCTGCATCGACCGCGAAGGCCTGAAGGATGGCCTGCTGGCCGGCCTGATGGTGCCGGCGACCGGGACCTTCGAGGCCGGGCACCCCTGGCGCGGCAAGCCCACTTTCGAGATCAAGTATGACAAGGCCGCGGCGCAGAAGCTGATGCAGGAAGCCGGCTACGGTCCGGGCAAGAAGCTGACGGTCAAGACCCAGACCTCGGCGTCCGGCTCGGGCCAGATGCAGCCGCTGCCGATGAACGAATATCTGCAGCAGGCGCTGGCCGAATGCTATTTCGACGTCCAGCTCGATGTCATCGAATGGAACACGCTGTTCACCAACTGGCGGCGCGGCGCCAAGGACCCGTCCGCCAACGGCGCCAACGCCACCAACGTCACCTATGCGGCGATGGACCCGTTCTTCGCCCTGGTGCGCTTCCTGCAGTCGTCGATGGCGCCGCCGGTCTCGAACAATTGGGGTTTCATCAACAACCCCAAATTCGATGAACTGGTGACGAAAGCGCGGCAGACCTTCGAGCCGGCCGCGCGCGACGCGGCGCTGGCCGAACTGCATGCGGCGTCCGTCGACGACGCGGCATTCCTCTATGTCGCCCACGACGTCTCGCCGCGTGCCATGAGCCCCAAGATCAAGGGTTTTGTGCAGCCCAAGAGCTGGTTCGTGGACTTCTCGTCGATGACGATGACGCCGTAGACGTTGCAACCAGGGCCAACAAGCGCGTATCTTCCCTCTCCCCTTGTGGGAGAGGGTGGCTTCGAGCGAAGCGAAGACGGGTGAGGGGTCCGGTCTATCGATTGGCACCGTAACCCCTCATCCGGCGCGGACGTTGTCCGCGCCACCTTCTCCCACAAGGGGAGAAGGTAAGAAGAAGGCAATTCAGTGCTCGTCTATATCGCCCGCCGCATCGTCTATGTGATCCCGATCGTCGTCAGCGTGGCGCTGGTGTGCTTTCTGCTGGTTCACATCACGCCCGGCGATCCCCTGGTGGCGATCCTGCCCGCCGACGCCTCGCAGGAACTGGCGGCGCAGTTGCGCATTGCCTACGGCTTCGACCGGCCGCTGCCTGTGCAGTTCGGGCTCTGGCTGTGGAAGGCGGTCAACGGCGATCTCGGTAATTCCATCGCCACCGGCCGCCCGGTGCTTTCCGAAGTCATGCGCGCGGTCAGCAATACCGTGACGCTGGCGATCGCCGCCGCGCTGATCGGCTTTACGCTCGGCCTGTTCTTCGGCCTGGTCGCCGGCTACTTTCGCGACACCTGGATCGACAAGGTCGCGACCTCGATCGCGATCGCCGGCGTCTCGGTGCCGCATTACTGGCTCGGCATGGTGCTTGTGATTATCTTCTCGGTGCAGCTCAACTGGCTGCCCGCCGTTGGCGCCGGCCCCGGCGGCTCCGGCGCCTGGGGATGGGACTGGGAGCACATCCGCTATCTGATCCTGCCCGCGATCACCACCTCGGTGATTCCGATGGGCATCGTCACCCGCACGGTGCGCGCGCTGACCGGTGACATTCTTTCGCAGGACTTCGTCGAAGCGTTGCGCGCCAAAGGCCTGCGCGAGACCCATGTGTTTCGCCACGTCATCAAGAACGCAGCACCCACCGCGATGGCGGTGATGGGGTTGCAACTCGGCTACATGCTCGGCGGCTCGATCCTGATCGAAACCGTGTTCTCCTGGCCGGGATCGGGACTGCTGCTGAATTCGGCGATTTTTCAGCGCGATCTGCCGCTGCTGCAGGGCACCATCCTGGTGCTGGCGCTGTTCTTCGTGTTCCTCAATTTGATGGTCGATATCGCGCAGGCCGCGATCGACCCGCGCATCAAGCGGAGCTGAGCCGATGGGGATCAGTTCATGAGCGCAATGACGGACATCGCCCTGCAGGCTGCTCCCGCCACCAAGGCGCGCGGCTATTGGGCCACCGTCGGCCGCCGCATCCTGCGCGACAAGGTCAGCATGGCCTGCGCCTTCATCCTGGCGCTGATCTTTCTCTCCGCCCTGCTGGCGCCATGGCTCGGGCTCGCCGACCCCTATCAGGGCTCGATGATCCGCAGGCTTCGCCACATCGGCACCCCAAATTATCCGCTCGGCACCGACGAACTCGGCCGCGACATGCTGGCGCGGCTGATCTATGGCGGACGGCTGTCGCTGCTGGTCGGTATTTTACCAGTTATCCTGGCCTTCATTATCGGAACTTCGCTCGGTCTCGTCGCCGGCTATGTCGGCGGCAGGATCAACACCGCGATCATGCGCACGATCGACGTGTTTTATGCCTTTCCCTCGGTGCTGCTGGCGATTGCGATCTCGGGCGCGCTGGGTGCGGGCATCGTCAACTCGATCGTGTCCCTGACCATCGTGTTCGTCCCCCAGATCACCCGCGTCGCCGAGAGCGTCACGACAGGCGTCCGCAATATGGATTTCGTTGAGGCCGCCCGCGCCTCCGGCGCCGGTCCGTTCACCATCATGCGCGTGCACATGCTGGGTAACGTGCTGGGTCCGATTTTCGTTTATGCCACCGGCCTGATTTCGGTCTCGATGATTTTGGCGGCCGGATTGTCGTTCCTCGGCCTCGGCACAAAACCACCGGAGCCGGAATGGGGCCTGATGCTCAACACGCTGCGCACCGCGATCTATGTAAATCCCTGGGTGGCGGCGCTGCCGGGCGCCATGATCTTCGCGGTCTCGATCTGTTTCAACCTGCTCAGCGACGGCATGCGCAGCGCCATGGATATCCGGAACTAGCAATGGTGAGGTCAGCTACAACCGTTGCGGCGGTGCTCCACCTCTCCCGAAGGGAGAGGTCGGATCGCGTCAGCGATCCGGGTGAGGGGTTGCGCTCTATCGATCAGCCTCGCCCCCTCACCCGGCGCTTCGCGCCGACCTCTCCCCGGCGGGGAGAGGTGTTCTTCGTAGCCACAACATCTCGCGCAAGGGGCCGTTCGTGACCGAGGCACCTGTCGAATTGCTTGAGAAGATCGAAGATGTCGGCGGCGTCGCGCAGCCGCTGCTGCAGGTGGTCGGCCTGACAAAGCATTTCCCGGTGCGCGGCGACCTGTTCGCCAAACGCAAGACCGTGCGCGCGGTCGATGACGTCTCGTTTTCGATCGCCAAGGGCGAGACCGTCGGGATCGTCGGCGAATCCGGCTGCGGCAAGTCCACCACCGCGCGGCTGCTGATGCATTTGATGAAGCGCGATGCCGGCGACATCATCTATGACGGCATGCAGGTCGGGCGCGCGCTGTCGCTGCGCGACTTGCGTCGCGGCATGCAGATGGTGTTTCAGGACAGTTATGCTTCGCTGAATCCACGCCTGACGATCGAGGAATCCATTGCCTTTGGACCGAAAGTCCACGGCATGGCCGAGGACGCCTCCCGGGCGCTGGCCCGCGAGTTGCTGGGCAAGGTGGGATTAAGGCCGGAAAATTTCGCCAATCGCTACCCGCACGAGATCTCCGGTGGCCAGCGCCAGCGCGTCAACATCGCCCGAGCGCTGGCGCTGTCGCCGCGGCTGGTGATTCTCGACGAGGCGGTCTCGGCGCTGGACAAGTCGGTCGAGGCGCAGGTGCTCAATCTGCTGGTCGATCTCAAGCGCGAGTTCGGGCTGACCTATCTGTTCATCAGCCACGATCTCAACGTGGTGCGCTATATTTCCGACCGCGTGCTGGTGATGTATCTCGGCGAGGTGGTCGAACTCGGCCCGGTGGACCGGGTCTGGGACGCGCCGGCGCATCCCTATACCAGGGCGCTGCTGGCAGCCATGCCGTCGTCCGATCCGGACAACCGGACCGAAACGCCGCCGATCTCGGGCGATCCGCCCAATCCGATCGACCCGCCCTCGGGCTGCCGGTTTCATACCCGGTGCCCTTTCGCGGAGCCGCTCTGCGCAAATGCCACCCCAAAGCTCACCGCGCTCGATACAATGGGCCATGAAGCGGCGTGCTACATGGCCATTCCAGGCTCCGGGCACAGCCGCGCACCAGTCAGGGGAGTGGAAGCGGCATGACAAGACCCACAGCGAAGCAGATCAAGGCGATGGCGGAATCGACAGGGGTGCCCGTCAGCGACGATGAGGCCGCGCGGATCGCCAATTCAATCGGTCCCGCCTTTGAGGGCTTTGCGCCGGTCTCCGGCACGCTGCCGTTCGATCTGGAGCCTGCGACGTTTTTGCTGGCGCAGAAGGTGTCGCGATGAGCGGCGAGCCGGCCTTGATGTCGCTGACTGCAGTCGCGAAGGCGATTGCGGAGAAGCGCGTGTCGTCGCGCGAAGTCACGCAGTCCCTGCTCGACCGCATCGCGCAGTGGCAACCCAAACTCAACGCCTTCATGTCGCTGGAAGCGGAGGATGCGCTGAAAGCCGCCGACGCCGCCGATGCGGCGCTGGCGAAGGGCGGCGTAAAGGGGCTGCTGCACGGCGTGCCGCTGGCGCACAAGGACATGTATTACGACAAGGGCAAGGTCGTGACCTGCGGCTCGAAAATCCGCAAGGACTTTGTTGCCACCACGACCTCGACGGCGCTGCAGCGCCTGAAGGACGCCGGCACGGTCCGCCTCGGCTCGCTGCAGATGGTGGAATTCGCCTATGGCCCGACCGGGCATAACCCGCACTACGGTGCGGTGCGCAATCCCTGGAACACCGATCACATCACCGGCGGCTCCTCGTCGGGATCGGGCTCCGCCGTCGCGGCCCGCCTGACCTTTGCGGCACTGGGATCGGATACCGGCGGCTCGATCCGGATGCCCGCGCATTTCTGCGGCGTCACCGGCTTGAAGACCACGGTCGGCCGCATCAGCAGGGCCGGCGCAATGCCGTTGTCATGGTCGCTGGATACGGTCGGACCTCTGGCGCAATCGGTCGAGGACTGCGCGTTGCTGGTCGGATTGATGGCAGGCGCCGACCGCGAGGATCCGACCGCGTCCAATTTGCCGGTGCCGGACTACGTGGCCGCGACGAAACAGCCGATCAAAGGCTTGAGGATCGGCGTGCCCAGTGCGTTCTACGTCGACGATCTCGATCCGGAGGTCGCACGCGTGCTCGACGAGACCCTGGCGGTCCTGAAAAAAGAAGGCGCCGAGATCGTCAAGGTCGATCTGCCGGATCAGCGCCAGCTCACCGCGGCCTGCCAGTTCGTACTCGCGACCGAGGCCGCCGCCTTCCACAGGCGCTGGATGGTCGAACGTCCCGACGACTACGGCGCACAGGTGTTCATGAGGCTGCAGAACGGGTTGGCGATCTCGGCGGTATCCTATCTCGAGGCGATGCGCTGGCGTGGCCCGGCGCTGGCAGCTTACCTCGCCGCCGTCGAAGGCGCCGATGCCGTGATCGCGCCGGTGGCGCCGATGCCGGCGCCGACCATCGCCGAGAGTGATGTCGGCAACAGCCACGATGCGGAGGCCGTGATCCAGCGGGTGACCCGGTTCACCCGCCCGATCAACTATCTCGGACTGCCGTCGCTCTCGATACCCACGGGTTTTGCCAACAACGGCCTGCCAGTCGGCATGCAAATCATCGGCCGCTCGTTCGACGAAGCCGTGCTGGTCCGGATCGGCGCGGCGTTCCAGCGTGCGACCGACTTTCATCAGCGGATACCGAAACTGCAATGACCAATCTCGTCGAGATCGATCACCTCAACATTCGCTTTACCGGCGAGCGCACCGTGCATGCGGTGAACGATCTCAGCCTGAAACTGGGCGAGGGCGAGGTTCTCGGCCTGCTCGGCGAATCCGGCTCGGGCAAAAGCGTCACCTTGCGCGCGCTGATGCGGCTGCTGCCGAAGAAGCGGACGCAGATCTCCGGTAGCGTCAACGTGCTCGGACGCGACGTGCTGGCGCTCGACGAGGAGCAATTGTCGGCGTTTCGCGGCCAGACCGTCTCGATGATCTTTCAGGAGCCGGCGCTGGCGCTTGATCCCGTCTACACCATCGGCCGGCAGATTTCCGAAAGCGTGATGCGCCACGAGGGCAAGAACCAGGCCGAGGCTACGGCCCGCGCACTGGAAATGCTGGAAGTGGTGCGGATTCCCTCCGCCAAACGACGGCTCGATGCCTATCCGCACGAGATGAGCGGCGGCATGCGCCAGCGCGCCATGATCGCGCTGGCGCTGGCCTGCAAGCCAAGGATACTGCTGGCGGACGAGCCGACCACGGCGCTGGACGCCACCGTGCAGATCCAGATCCTGCTGCTGCTGCGCGAGCTGCAGCGCGAATTCGGCATGTCGGTGATTTTCGTGACCCACGACATCGGCGTCGCCATCGAGATCTGCGACCGCGTCGCCGTCATGTATGCCGGGCAGATCGTCGAGCAGGGCACGCTCAGCCAGATCGTGCGCACCCCGATCCACCCTTATGCGCGGGGGCTATTGGCTTCCACCGTGCACGGCGCCAAGCGCGGCCAGCGGCTGGAGACCATTCCGGGGACGCCGCCCTCGCTGGACAAGGCGCCGGTCAACTGCTCGTTCGCACCGCGTTGCGGATTCGCGGAAGCGCGTTGTGTCGAACAATTGCCGCCGAATGTGCAGGTCGGACCGGACCGCATTGCGCGATGCATCCTGGCCGAACGTGCCGAAGCCGCAGCCTCGGCCTAGCCTTCAGACGCCGACGCGCGGGTCGGCCCATTTCTCGACCTGGGAGCGCGCCGATCACCTGCTTGGGCTGATGCGGGTTCAACGTTCCGGCGCTGGCCGACCAGCCCTTGGCCAGGATCTGCATCGCGAACAGCTTTGCGTCGATTTCGGTCTTGAAGGTCCGGGTCGACCGCGGCGCGCCGTGGGCGCTGTCGTCGGTCTTCACCGTCTTGTCCGGGCCATAGGCCACATACCAGATGTCGGGCTGTGTCATGGCCGTATAACGCCACACGCTGCCGAAAGTTTCGCCCGCGCCTGTCCGCTCTCACCGGCTGGCGCGGCCGACGGCGTCGACGATCCATCGCCGCAACGCACCGATCCTTCGGTCGCGTGCCTGCTCGGTGCGGGACACCAGATAGATCGTTTCCATCCGGCTGACTGGAAGCTCGAACGGCGTCACCAGCTTCCTGCCGAATCCCGGCCGCGCCTTGATCAGCGGCGCCATCGCGAGCGTAACGCCAAGTCCTTGCTCGGCGGCCTCCAGCATCGCCGGCACGCTGTCGAGCCACAGGTGGCCACGCGGGGTGAGCTGCGGAATCCCGGCTTCATTGAGCCAGGCCGGCCATGCCCGCGGCTGCGACGTCAGGTGGATCAGCACCTGTCGCGCGAGGTCTTGGGGGCTGCGCAGCCCGCCCTTGATCAAGGCCGGCGCGCACACCGGCAATCCCCTGACATCGATCAGCGGTTCGAATTTCAATCCGGCCGAATGCTCGCGTCCGTAACGGATCGCGACATCGACCCGCGAGGCATTGAAATCGGCATATTGATGGGTCGCCTCGATGCGCAGCGTCACGCCGGGATGGCGTCGCTTGAAATCGGCCAGCGCCGGCAACAGCACCGTGCTTGTGAAAAACGGCAGCGCGCTGATCCACAACTCGTCTCCGGAGTCGCGCCGATGTTTCTGCATCTCGCGGCTGGCCTCCTGCAGCATCGCCAGCGCCACCGACACTCTTGCGAGATAGCGCTCGCCATCCGCGGTCAATCGCACTGAACGCGCTCCGCGAACGAACAGTTTGGTGCCGAACTGCGCTTCCAGCCCGCGGATTTGGTGACTGATGGCCGAAGGGCTGAGCGCCAGATCGCGCGCGGCGCGGCGGAAACTCAGTTGCGAGGCGGCGCGCTCGAACGCCAGCAGGGCGGTCAGCGGCGGGATCGCCCGCAGCGGCAGCCCCGCCGCCAATGGGTGAATTTCATTCATCTCGGATGACCAAATCCCTTTTGTTAAAGGGCTTACTATCAATCAGGTTGTTCGAGCACTCAATATCCTTCACCTGAGGAGCCGGTTTGGCGATTTTCGAACCCCTGAGCGAAGCCAACCATTGGCAGCCCTCGGCGCTGGCCGCCGGACCCTTCGCAGGCTTGCAGGGTGGCGCGGTCGCCAGCCTGCTGACGGCGGAGATCGAAGCGCTCGCACCGGAACGAAAATGGGGATCCGCCATCGGCGTCAGCGCCTGGTTCCTGCGGCCGGTGCCGATGGCGAAACTGAAAACCGGACTGTCGGTCCTGTCCGAGGGCGGCCGCGTCAGCGTGGTCGACAACACGCTGTGGGCCGGCGACGACGAGCAGCCTTGCGCCACCGTGCGGGTGACGCTGTCGCGCCAGCGCGCGGTCGAACTGCCCGGATTCGTCGATGCCGGGGCCGATCGCTGCGATCCCACGCAATTTCCGGTCCGGACTCGCCGGGCTGCCCATGGCCGGCCCTGGTTCCTGGATGCCATGGAGGCGCGCGCGGGCGATGACGTCGGCTGGTTCCGGCTCCAGCACGAGGTCATTGACGGCGCCGGACCGTTGTCATCCGTGCTCGGCCCGGCGGACTGGACCCATGGCATCGCCCGGCCGCTGCAGGACGTGGTGGCCGATCCCAACCCGAACCTGACGGTTCAGCTATTCAGGGAGCCGGCGGGCGAGTGGGTAGGCGTTCGGGCGCAAACCCGGTGGCGACCGGAAGCCGGGCTCGGGTTGGGCAGCGGCACCTTGCTCGACGTGCGAGGCGAGTTCGGCCGGGTTTCGATGTCGGTGGTGCTGGTGCCATTTCCGAAGCCCCCGGCCGAAAACTGACCCCTCCTCGCGCTGCCATTTCCTGGATGCTGACCCACAATTTGGTGAGAAGCCGCTCGTCTGCAGGGCAAAGGCGCCAGTCAAGCCGTCATGGGTTCCCTTGGGGCCGTCAGCTGCCATCAAGGCGTCGCCGATCCCGTTCAGGTTAACGCGACTTAAATGGACGCTGGCTAGAAACATCGGTAAAAGCAGCATCCGTAACCCCTCACGAAGAGAACAGGATTGATGGCAGCCGCCCCCGGAGTCCGGCGTTCCGAACTCGGCGAGGCGCTACGCGCCTGCCGCAGCGCATTCATTGGCGTCGGCCTCATGAGCTGCATGATCAACCTGTTGTACCTGACAGGCTCGATCTTCATGCTCGAGATCTACGACCGGGTGCTGCCGAGCCGAAGCATCCCGACGCTGGTCGCTCTGGTGATGCTCGCCGGCGGCCTGTACATCGCCCAGGGCATTCTCGACCTGATCCGCGGCCGCGTGCTGGTCCGGATCGGGACCTCGCTCGACGAAGCGCTCAATGCCCGCGTGTTCGAAACCGTGGTGCGCCTGCCGCTGATGGTCGGCGGCAAGAACGAGGGCCTGCAGCCGCTGCGCGATCTCGACAATGTGCGCTCGTTCCTCTCCAGCATGGGGCCGGGCGCATTCTTCGACCTGCCGTGGCTGCCGTTCTATCTGGCGATCTGTTTCGCCTTCCATACCCTGATCGGCGTCACTGCGCTGGTCGGCGCCATCATCCTGGTCACCCTCACCATCATCACCGAATACATGTCGCGCGAGCCGGCGCGCGAGGCGATGGGCCTCGCCGCGCGCCGCAACGACATCGCCGCCAGCAGCCGCCGCAACGCCGAAGTGCTGGTGTCGATGGGGATGTCGGGCCGGCTGACCAAGCGCTGGAGCGAAGCGAACGAAAAGTATCTGGCGGGGAACCAGCGCGCCAGCGACGTCGCCGGCGGTCTCGGCGCCATCGCCAAGGTGATGCGCATGGCGCTGCAATCCGCGGTGCTCGCGGTCGGCGCCTATCTCGTGATCAACCAGGAAGCCACCGCCGGCGTTATCATCGCGGGCTCGATCCTGAGCGCGCGGGCGCTGGCGCCGGTCGATCTCGCCATCGCGCACTGGAAAGGCTTTGTCGCCGCCCGGCAGAGCTGGCACCGGCTCAACCGGCTGCTGGAAACATTGCCCGCCCAGCCGCCGCCGACCTTGCTGCAGAACCCGTCGAAGAAGCTGTCGGTCGAGGCCGTCAGCATCGTGGCGCCGGGCGAACAGAGGCTGATCGTCCAGGACGCGACCTTCGCGCTGGAAGCCGGCAACGGCCTCGGTGTGATCGGGCCGAGCGGGTCGGGCAAATCCTCGCTGATCCGCGCCCTGGTCGGGGTTTGGCAGCCGGTGCGCGGCAAGGTACGGCTCGACGGCGCCGCGCTCGACCAGTGGTCGTCGGATATCCTCGGTCGCCACATCGGCTATCTGCCGCAGGATGTCGAACTGTTCGCGGGCTCGGTGGCCCAGAACATCTGCCGCTTCGATCCGGAAGCCACGTCCGAGACCATCATCAAGGCCGCCAGGGAAGCCGGCGTCCATGACATGATCATCAAGATGCGCGAGGGCTACGACACCCAGATCGGCGAGCAGGGCGCGGCGCTCTCGGCCGGCCAGGCCCAGCGCGTCGGGCTGGCGCGGGCGCTGTATGGCGATCCCTTCCTGATCGTGCTCGACGAGCCGAATTCCAATCTCGATACCGAAGGCGATGAGGCGCTGACCCGGGCGGTTCGCGGCGCGCGCGAGCGCGGCGCCATCGTGGTCGTGGTCGCGCACCGGCCGATCGGGATCGAGGCGGTCGACATGCTGCTGGTGCTGAAGGATGGCCGGGTGCAGGCGTTCGGTCCCAAGGAGACCGTGCTGGGCCAGGTGCTGCAACGGGTCGCCCCGCCACCGTCGCCGATCAAGATCGTAGCCGATGCGGGAGCCAAATCATGACGGAGAAGAGCGCACGCTCGTCAATCCGGCGGCATCTGCTGATCGGTCTCACGGTGATCGTGCTCCTGGTGGGCGGACTCGGCGGTTGGGGATCGACCGCGCAGATCTCGGGCGCCCTGATCGCGCCGGGACAGGTTGTCGTCGATACCAACGTGAAGAAGGTGCAGCACCCGACCGGCGGCGTGGTCGGCGAATTGCGGGCGCGGGACGGCATGTTCGTCAAGGCCGGCGACATCGTGGTGCGGCTGGACGACACCGTCACCAAGGCCAGCCTCGCCATCGTGGTCAAGAGCCTCAACGGGCTGTGGGCGCGCGCGGCGCGGCTGGAGGCCGAACAGCAGGGCCTCGACAAGCTCAGATTCCCGCCGATGCTGACGGATCGCGCCGACGATCCCGAAGTCCAGAACGTGATGGCCAGCGAGAGCAAGCTGTTCGAGGTGCGCACTTTCGGCCGGGCTGGCCAAAAGGCGCAGCTGCGCGAGCGCGTGTCTCAGCTCAACGAGGAAATCGGCGGTCTGACCGCCCAGGAACAGGCCAAGGACAAGGAAATCGGGCTGATCGAGAAGGAACTGGTCGGGGTTCGTTCGCTCTACGAGAGAAATCTGGTGCAGATTTCGCGGCTGACGACGCTGGAGCGCGACGCCGCGCGGTTGTCCGGCGAGCGCGCGCAATACATTGCGTCGAGGGCGCAGGCCAAGGGCAAGATCACCGAAACCGAGCTGCAGATCATCCAGGTCGACAAGGACATGGTCAGCGAGGTTTCCAAGGATCTGCGCGAGACCAACGAAAAAATCGGCGAATTCGTCGAGCGCAAGGTCACCGCCGAGGACCAGTTGCGGCGCATCGACATCCGCGCGCCGCAGTCCGGCATGGTGCTGCAATCCACCGTTCATACCGTCGGCGGCGTCATCACCGCCGGCGACGCCATCATGATGATCGTGCCGCAGGCCGACGATCTCTCGGTCGAGGCCAAGGTCAATCCGCAGGATATCGACAAGCTGCAGATCGGCCAGAAGACGGTGCTGCGGTTGTCGGCGTTCAACCAGCGCACCACGCCGGAACTGAACGGCGTCGTCAGCCGGGTCTCGGCCGACGTCACCACCGACCAGCGCACCGGCCAGAGCTACTACACCATTCGCGTCTCGATGTCGCCGGAAGAGGTCGCCCGCCTCGGCGACAACGTCAAGCTGATCCCGGGCATGCCGGTCGAAGCCTTCGTGCAGACCGGCGACCGCACCATGCTGTCCTACCTGATGAAGCCGCTCAGCGACCAGCTGATGCGCTCGTTCAGGGAGCGGTGATCGACGCAATCGTAGGGTGGGCAAAGGCGCTCTTTGCGCCGTGCCCACCACAAGAATTACGATTATGCTGCGAGGTGGTGGGCACGCCACGCTTTGCCCACCCTACGAGACTTCGCAACACCCACCGTCCTCATCCTGAGGAGCTTGCGAAGCAAGCGTCTCGAAGGATGGCCGCAACGCACGGAATCGCGGCCATGATCTTCCCCCAAAAAAGTGGACAGGGTTCAAGCCGATTTTAGCTCCATCTCGATCGGGCTGATATAGCCGATGGCCGAGTGACGCCGGGTTTGGTTGTAGAAGCCTTCGATGTAGGCAAAAATGTCTCGCTCGGCCTGATTTCGGGTTTCAAACTGCCGGTGATGGACGAGTTCGGTTTTCAGCGTGTGGAAGAAGCTTTCCATCGGGGCGTTGTCGTAGCAATCGGCCCTGCGGCTCATCGAGGCCCGGAAGCCGGCGGCCTGCAGGATCTGTCGGTACTCTGCGGAGGCATATTGAACGCCGCGATCGGAATGATGGATCAGGCCCGCGCCCGGGCGCTGTTGACTTGATCGCCATCCGCAAGGCAGCCAATGGCAATTCAGCGCGCAGATGATCGGCCATTGCCCAGCCCACGATGCGGCGGCTGTAAAGGTCGATGACAGCCGCCAGATACAACCATCCCTGACCGGTCTCGATATAGGTGATGTCGGCGAGCCAGATTTGATTGCGCGCGGCGGCCGAGAATTTGCGGTCAAGCAAATTCGGGGCGATGGGAAAGCCATGGCCGCTATCGGTGGTGCGGCAGCGCCTGGGCTTGACCATGATGGCCCGAATGCCATGGTAGCGCATCTGTCGTTCGATCCGGCCGCGGCTTGCGCCATGCCCTTTCGTTCTGAGCTCGGCGTGAATGCGCGGGCTGCCATAGCGGCCATGGCTGTCGCGATGAACCCGCTTGATGTTCGCCAGCAACTCGCGATTGGCAACCGATCTTGAGCTTTCCGGACGTGAACGCCAGGCGTAGTAGCCGGCCGGCGAGACCTCGAGCACACGGCACATGACCCTCACCGGATAATCGGCACGGCGATCTTCGATGAAGCGGAATCTCATGTCCGGGGTCCAGCGAAGATCGCGATCGACTTTTTTAAAATGTCGCGCTCCATGCGCAACTGCTCGTTTTCCCGCTGCAACCGCGCAATCGCGTCAGCCTGGTCCGCCGACGGCAGCGCCGCCTGCGATGTGGGAGCCGCGGCGCTGCCGTCGGCTCGCGCCGCATTCCTATCCGCTACCCATCGGCTCAGTACAGAGCCGTCAAGTCCGAGTTCCTTGGCTACCGATTTCGCCGAGCGACCGCTGGAGAAAACAAGATCAACCGCGCGCCGCTTGTAGTCGTCCGAATAGGACCGCCGTGGCCGTTTAGACATTTGACACCTCCTGGCCGTTCAAGCCTACTACAGGTGTCCACCGACTTGGGGGAGGTCCAGCCATCCTTCGAGACGCCGCGCGAAGGCGCGCGGCTCCTCAGGATGAGGTCAGCGGGTGTTCGCCGGGGCGATAGCGTCGAGAAATCACCGCGACAAGTTCTGCAGCAAGAACTCCAGCGCCGTTGCCGCGAACACGTGCATGTTGGCGAGCCGGTCGGCGCTGCCGGTCTCCAGGGTCATCGCGACCGGCTCCGGCCCGCCCGCAACTCCCATGCAGCTATGCCCCGCTGCATCGCCATAGCGGTTGCCGGTCGGACCGGTGGCGCCGGTCTCGGACAGGCCCCAGTCGGTGGCGAAGCGCTGCCGGATCTGGCTCGCCAGCAATTTTGCGTAGGGCTCGGACGCCGAGCGGATTCCCTTCATGGCCTCGTCGGGGATGTCCATCAGGATCCGCCGCGCATCGCGGGTGTAGATCACGCCGCCGCCCAGAAAATAGGCCGAGGCGCCGGGCACCGCCAGCAGTGCCGCCGAGATCAGTCCGCCGGTCGAGGATTCCGCGACCGCGATGGTCTGCTTCCGCGCGATCAGCCGGGCGGCAATCTTTTCGGCGATCGGAACGAGGTCTTGCATTGAACTCTCTCAATCCCTGCGGAAGAGTCGCTTCAACAGGCCCGGCTTCTTCTCGGGCTTGTCGGCGAGCGAGTGATAGACCACGCGAATGAAGTTCTTGCTGGCGAGCTCGGTCGGCGCCCATTTGGCGTCGAGATCGGCGAACGGTTTTGCCGCGACCACATCGTCCTCGGTCTTGCCCTCCTTGACCAGCACCGCCATCCGGTCGCGCGCGGTGACCAGCATGGCGCGGTATTCCGTCAGCGCCTTCTTGTCGGCGAGCGGGCCGTGGCCTGGCACGATTTTGGTTCTTGCGGTAACAAGCTTCAGATAGGCGTCGGCCGCCGCGATCATGCCCTTGATGTTGCCGCCATTGGCAAAATCGATGTTGGGATAGCGGCCGTTCGTAAAAGTGTCGCCGGTCGCCAGCACATGGGCGGTCTTGAACCGGACATAGGTGTCGCCGTCGGTGTGCGCATTCGGGATATGCCTGAGGTCGGCGACGCGGCCACCCACGCTGATCTTGGAAAAATTGGTGTAGGTGTCGGTGGGCAGCGCCCCCTGCGGCGCCGGCGGCGTCTTGACGCCGGTCAGGCCATTGCTGGTTCCGGCCGCCAGCCGCACCTTGACGTTATCATGGGCGACGATGGTGACGCCCTCCCTGGCGAAGGCTTCGTTCCCGCCGGTGTGGTCGCCATGATAATGCGTGTTGATCAGGTATTTGATCGGCAGGTTCGAGATCGCGGTCACGGCGGCCTTGATCTTGTCGTGCAACGGCGCGAACTGGCCGTCGACCATGATGATGCCTTGCTTGCCCACCACCACGGTGATGTTGCCGCCCTGGCCTTCGAGCATCCAGGCGTTGTTGCCGAGATTGGTGGTCTTGATCTCGACCTTGGAGAAATCCGGAGGCGGCGGCGGTGACGGGGCGGCGGCCGGTGCCTGCTGCGCGAAAGCCGGTCCGGACAATGCCAGCGCGGTCGCAACCGCGGCAATTCTCAGTCCCTGCATGCGTTTCCCCTGCGACGTTATTTGTGACGTCCTCCTAGCACAGGATTGCATGGCTGCCGACTCGGGGACGGCGGGGCCGGCCGATGGACGACGCAGGCCACGCGCCATATGCTGGCTGAAATCAGCGGTTCCGCAACTCGTCCGCCAGGCGCCGCGCAAGAGGAAACCTGAGGTCATGACGTCCCCGATCGCGGGCGGCGTGGATTGCGATCTGCATCCTGCCGTGCCCCATCTGACCAGCCTGCTGCCCTGGCTGAACGATTACTGGCGCGACCAGGTCACGACGCGGGGCATGACCGATCTGGTATCGCAGTCCTATCCGGTCAATTCGCCGATCTCGTCGCGGCCGGACTGGCGGCCGGCGCAGGGCAAGCCGGGTTCCAGCCTCGCGGACATGCAGAAGCAGGCGCTCGACCGCTTCAGGGTCTCTTACGGCATCTGCAACCCGCTGTACGGCGTGCAGATGGTGTTTTCCGAGGACATGGCGGATGCCTTCTGCCGCGCGCTGAACGACTGGCTGGCCAAGGAGTGGCTCGACAAGGACGCGCGGCTGCGCGGCTCGATCGTGATCCCGGTGCAGAGCATCGAAAAGTCGGTGGCCGAGATCGAGCGCTGTGCTGCGGACAAGCGCTTTGTCCAGGTGCTGATGCTGGTGATGGGCGACATGCCGCTCGGCAAGCGCCACTACTGGCCGATCTACGCCGCCGCCGAACGGCTGGGACTGCCGATCGGCATCCATGCCGGCAGCGCCTATCACAACCCGCCGACCTCGGTCGGCTGGGGCTCCTATCACATCGAGGATTATGTCGCGCAGGCGCAGGCGTTCCAGACCCAGCTGACGAGCCTGATCGTGGAGGGGGTGTTCGCGCGCCACCCGAACCTGAAAATGGTGATGCTGGAATCCGGCTTCACCTGGCTGCCGTCCTATCTCTGGCGGCTGCACAAGTTCTGGCGCGGCGTGCGGATGGAAACGCCGTGGGTGGACCGCGCGCCGCAGGAAATTGTGCGCAGCAACATCCGCTTCTCGCTGCAGCCGGTCGACGCGCCGCCGGATCCGGCAACCCTGAACCGCCTGTTTGACCATATGCAGTCGGACGAATTGCTCCTATTCTCGACCGACTATCCGCACTGGCAATTCGACGGCGACGACGTGCTGCCCGAGGGGATTTCGCCCGATCTCGTGCGCAAGATCATGATCGACAACCCGCACGCGACCTATCCGCGGTTGAAGCTGCCGGTGCTCAAGGAGACCGCGCCATGAACGTCCAGTTCCGCGACCGTCCGGCACCCGGCCCATCCGTCGAGGTCAAAGACCGCGATCGCCGATTGCGACATCCATCCGGCGCGCGCGACCGCGACCGAACTCTATCCGTTCCTGGCAAAGCGCTGGCACGCCCATCTCGAGACCTACGGCAAGCACGCCTATCAGGGCATGATGGAAGGCCCGCCCTATCCGAAGGCGCAGCCGAATGCGTCGCGCCGCGACGCATATCCGCCGGAAGGCGGCCGCAGGGCTCCTCGCTGTCGTTCATGCAGCAGCAGCTGCTCGATCCCTACAATGTCGCGCTCGGCGTGCTCAATCCGCTCGACACCGGGCAGGGCCTGCGCAACCAGGATCTTTCCGCGGCGCTGGCCACCGCCATCAACGACTGGCAGATCGCAAAATGGACCAGCCAGGACAGCCGCCTGAAGGGTTCTGTCGTGGTCGCCAATGAGGACGGCGTGGCCGCCGCCGCCGAAATCCGCCGCCGCGCCGGCGACAGGAATTTCGTCCAGGTGCTGCTGCTCAGCCGCAACGTCGAGCCGCTCGGCCAGCGCCGCTACTGGCCGATCTACGAGGCGGCGGAAGAAGCCGGGCTCCCGGTCGGCGTGCACGCCTTCGGGTTTGGCGGCAACCCGATCACGGCGTCGGGCTGGCCGAGTTTTTACATCGAGGAAATGGTCGGCCATTCCCAGTGCCAGCAGACCGCGCTCGCCAGCATCGTGCTGGAAGGCGTGTTCGAGCGATATCCAAAACTGAAGATGGTGATGATCGAGGCCGGCTTTGGCTGGGCGCCGTCGCTGTCGTGGCGGCTCGACAAGCACTGGCAGAAACTCGGCAGCGAGGTGCCGCATCTGAAGCGGCCGCCGTCGGACTACATCCGCGACCACGTGTTCTGGACCACGCAGCCGATGGAAGACCCGGAGCGGCGCGACCACCTGTTCGACGTGATCGACTGGATCGGCTGGGACAAGCTGCTGTTCGCCACCGACTACCCGCACTGGGATTTTGACGAGCCGTCGCGGGTGCTGCCGCCCGGCGTCAGCGACGCCAACCGCGAGGCGTTCTATCTCGGCAACGCGAAAAAGCTGTACGGGATTTCCTGAAGGAGCATGGTTTTGATTGAACCGGCTTTTCGGAGGGCTCGGTCCACCTCTCCCGCAGGGAGAGGTCGGATCGCGCCAGCGATCCGGGTGAGGGGTTACGCTCTCTCGATAGACCTGAACCCCTCACCCGAATTGCTTCGCAATTCGACCTCTCCCAAGGGAGAGGTGAAGTCCACCCGCGACCTTCTGATTATGCTCTCATGACCCGTCACGTCGTTGCCCCCGTGGGCGAATTGCCGCCGGGCACGCGAAAATTCCTCACCATCGACGACCGTCCGATCGCGATCTTCAACATCAAGGGCGAGTTCTTCGGCCTGTTGAACCGCTGCCCGCACCAGGGCGCGGCGCTGTGCGAAGGCCCGCTGATCGGGCTGGCGCAATCCTCCGATCCCGGCGAGATCGAATATACCAGGCTCGGCGAAATCCTGCGCTGCCCCTGGCACGGCTGGGAATTCGACATCCGCACCGGGCAGTCCTACTGCGACCCCAAGAAATTCCGCACCCGCGCCTATCCGGTCAATGTCGAGCCGGGCACCAATGTGGTGAAGGGGCCGTATGTGGCGGAGACGCTCGCGGTGTCGGTCGAGAGCGACTACGTGGTGGTGGATCTCTGACCCCGAAGGCGCTTCAGCGCTTTCCATGCAGGAGCAACCGCAAACCCGACGATCGGGATCGTGACCGCGCCGATCACCAAACCCAGGACGCCTGAAATGGCCGCATGAACGATCCACTCGACGGCTCCGGGAGCCGATGGCAGGGCGTGAACCGCGGTTTCGGTGGCGGCGTGGACCATCGATCGGATCGACGGCGGTCCGTATAGTTCCAGGCCATGCAGGACGATGCCGCCGCCAACCCAGATCATGGCCGCCGTGCCGACGACGCTGAGGATCGTCAGGAGCAGGGGCATCCCGCGAACGAGGGCGCGCCCGACCGGCCGGCCCATGCCGGCAAGGATCGAGGCCCGGTCGTTGTTGGCAAGCGCCAGGCCGACATCGTCGGCTTTCACGATCAGGGCCACGACGCCATACACGGCGACGGTGATTCCGATTCCGACAAGCCCCAGCACGAAGGCCTGCGTCACGAAATTTCCGGCGGGAAGCGCCGCCAGCGCGATGGCCATGATCTCTGCCGAGAGGATGAAGTCGGTCTTGATGGCGCTTGCGACCTTCTCGTCCTCCAGTGTCTTCGCATTCAACGCGATGGTGCCGAGCTGCGTTTCATGCTGATGCGCATGATGCGGCATGACCGCTTCGAGCACCTTCTCCACGCCTTCGTAGCAGAGATAGGCGCCCCCGATCATGAGCAGCGGCGTGATGGTCGAGGGAAGGAAGTAGCTCAGGGCCAGGGCAACGGGCAGCAGGATCAGGAGCTTGTTGCGAAGCGATCCCACAGCGATTCTGCCCACGATCGGGAGTTCGCGCTGGGCGGCGAATCCGATCACGTAACCCGGTGTGACCGCGGCATCGTCGATGACGACGCCCGCCGCCTTGGCTCCTGCCTTCGCGGCCTGACCGGCGACATCGTCGAGGGTCGCTGCCGCCACCTTTGCGATCGCCGCAAGATCGTCGAGAAGGGCGATCAGTCCGACGCTCATCGACAGGCTCCTTCCTCGCCAATTCCGCTTCTCGCACCGGACGGCAATAGCAGCTTGGGGCACCAGGTTACGCGCCGCATCACCATCGGCCTTTGAGACACTGTCCTCAAGGACAATGTCCTTTGATCCAATTGTGGGGACCGCCGGCCTGTAGCACCCTTGATCCGGGCGTTTCGCAGCAGCACATTTCGCATGGGGATGAGATCATGTCTCACGGCGCTTCGATCCACAGGTACGTCTACGAGTTGCCCATCACCGCCGAAATTCTACCCGGGATTTCTCCGGAGCGGAGATGGCAGGCCAACTCCGCATCCTCCCGGCTCGAGAGTGATACCCAATTGGCAATGGATCGGCTGTTGCGCGAATACCTCGCGCCAAAATCGCCTTGGGAATAACCTAAAGGGTCCCGGGTCCGGGGGCCTGTGAGCGGCCACGCGGCCTTCGGCGCGGCGCGCCGCTTCTCACCACCAGCCGCCCTGTTGCCTCTGGGGATAGGGCGGACCGACGCGCTGGCGCGTATAGCGAGGCTGCGGCTCCGGAGCGCGCGGAAAAAAAACGCTGAAGAAATCGTCGCCAAAGTTGTTGCCGCTCGCGACGAAAACCGGCGTGGGCTTGCGCGTGATGAAGCCGCCTTGCGGCTGATCGCTCAGCACCGCGACGAACTCGGTGCGATAATTGGTCTCGGCGCTCAGCGGCTCGTCCGAGATCACGATCGAGGATCGCGGCAATGCGGTCGGCGCGATGCGATCGAGTATCTCCTGCGGAATGGTGACGCGGTCGAGCGCGGTCCTGGCGTCGTCGGCGTTGTCGATCGTGACCGCGCTCCAGCGCAGGCCGGCGTCGTTGCGTGCCATCGCCGTGAACACATGGGTGCCGATCGGCCGGTCGGGATCGCGGATCGCGACCGGAATCTCGATGCTCGTATCGAACACCTCGCCGCCGCCGTCCGGCGCCGGCTTGTGCGTGTTGCGTCGCACGTAAAGTTTTCGCGTGGCGCGGCTGATATAGATCGACGCCGGCTCGAGCGCGAGTTTTGCGTCGCTCGCCGCCCTGGCGGTCTCGGCCTTGGTCTTCGAGTTCGCCTTGGCGGCGTCCTTTGCGGCGGCGGCGGCATCCAGCTTCGGTTTCGCGTCGGCCCTGGCGGTGTCGAGTTGCGTCGCCAGATCCGCGGCCCTGGCGGCGGCCTTTTGCCTGAAATCCTCGGCCCGCGTCCTCGCCTCGTCGGTTTTGGCGGCGGCGAGCGCCTTGTCGGCAGTGGCGAGCTCAATACCGGCGCGGGTCTTGAGCCCTTCCAGCTTGCGCAGCGCCGCCGTCAGCGCCGCCGTCTCGCGCGGCGCCTTGGCGGCGGCCCTCTTCGCCTCGTCGGCCGTCCTCGCTGCCTCGGCCGCTTCGCGGCCGAGCGCCTCGGCCCTTGCCGGGGCTGCCGCGATCGCCTCCGGCTTCGGCACCAGCAGCGCCGGATGGGAGAACTCGACCGGTTCGGCGTTCTCGGGCGAGATGATCACGCGCATCCCGATCCGCGTCCGGTCGAACAGTTTTTCGGCAAAGCCAAACGGCATCCGTATGCAGCCGTGCGAGGCCGCATAGCCCGGCAGCGGCCCGCCGTGCAGCGCGATCCCGTTCCAGGTGATGCGCTGCATGTGCGGCATCTCGGCATCGTCGTAGAGGGTCGAGCGGTGCTCCCTTTCCTTCTCCAGCACGGCGAAGATTCCGGCCGGCGTCTCGCGTCCGGTGGTGCCGGTCGATACCGGCGCGCGAAAAATCCAGCCGTCGGCGTCGTAGAAGGTGACCTGCTGGCTCTTGATCGACACGATCGCCATGATCGGCTCGCCTGCCTCGCGCGGTGCCGTCGCCTCGACGGGGGCCGCGGGGCGCGCCTGTTTTGGCGCGGCGTCGGCGCCCGGCGCCGTCAATGCCGCGATCACCGCCAGCGCCGCAGTGGCGGGAGTTTGCCGCATCGCCCCGGTGGATCGCGTCGGAAATCGATTTAGCATGCCATGCCCCGGTGGAACTGCCTGTCCGCGCCTGTGTCGGCTAGTGATTCTACATATACGACAGCCCGCGCAGGCGGAAGTGCGGCGGATTCACGGGTTCACGCCTTTGATGGCAACCGCGGCTGCGACAAATTAACCCGTCCGGATGCAAGAACCGCCAGAGATTTCGACCTCACATTCCGACGTCATTATTCCTGCGCGCCGACGGGATCGTCCAATGACGTCGACTATCGGAGGCAAGGCGGACCTTCCGCAGCCGTGCCGTGAGGGTGCTTGGCGCAAGCATCACTTTCCCTCATACTGCGCCAAAATAATTCGTAAATGCCGGGGGGCACCATGGGGAAACGGATCGTCTGCGCGCTGTTCGCTGTGCTGGCGGGCACGCTGCCATCCAATGCTCAACAGAACGTCATCCTGTTCGTCGCCGATGGTCTTCGGGCCGCGGCGGTCACGCCTGAGCGAGCCCCCACATTCGCCCGGGTGCGGGACACCGGTGTCAACTTTTCGAACAGTCATTCGCTCTATCCGACCATTACCACCACCAACGCCTCGGTGATCGCGACCGGTCACCTGGTCGGCGACACCGGAGATTTCGGTAACACGTTCTACACGGGCTTTCCGGTTGCAAGCGCAGCCGGAACCATAACTCCCTTCGTCCAGGACAATGCGGTGTTGAGCGAGCTCAATCAGCATCACGGCGGTAACTTCATTGCCGAGCGCTCGATCATGGCGGCCGCGCGCGAAAAGGGCTACTTCACTGCCGCCCTCGGCAAGGTCGGGCCGGTGGGGATCCACGATCTTACCCAGCTCGACGGCAAGACCACGATTTTCTTCGACGACGATACCGGCAAGAAGAACGGCATCGTGTTGCGGCCGGATGTCGTCGACATGCTCAAGAAGGCCGGATTGGCGCTGGAAACCCCGGGACGTGCCCAGCGCGAGAACCCCGGGAAGTCCACCAATATCGTTCAGCAGAAATATTACCGGGACATCGTCACCAAGGTGCTGTTGCCGCATTTCAAGGAGAACAAGAGGCCGTTCATGCTGCTGTATTGGTCGTCCGATCCGGACGGCACCCAGCACTCCCAGCGCGACAGCATCAATGAGCTTGTTCCCGGCATCAATGGTCCGACCTCTCTCGCTGCGATCAAGGTAGCGGACGACGACCTTGCGGCGATCGTCGCTGCGCTGAAGGACCTTGGGCTCGAGAGCGATACGAATATCTTCATTACTGCCGACCATGGCTTCAGCACCGTGTCGAAGCAAAGCAAGACCAGTCCGGCGGCAAAGCTGAAGTACGACAAGGTGCCCGAAGGGCAGTTGCCGCCCGGCTTTCTTGCCATCGACCTCGCGCACGCCTTGGGCCTGCCGCTGCATGAGCCTTCCGCCAAAGGACCTGGCGTCGACTACAAGGCCGGAAAATATCCGCGCCGCGCCAGCGCTTCGATCGGCAACGATCCGGCGAGACCCGATATCGTGATAGGCGTCAACGGCGGCAACGATCTCATCTATCTGCCGCAGGACAACGCCAAAACCCTGGTGAGGCAAGTGGTCAAGGCGCTGCTTGCGCAGGACTACACCAGCGGTGTCTTCGTCCGCGACGACCTCGGACCGGTTCCCGGAACGCTGCCGATGAGCCGAGTGGGCCTCACGGGCGGAGCGCGAACGCCAACGCCGGCCGTCGTCGTGAATTTCCGCTCCGAGACGACCGGCTGCGATCAGCCGCTGTTTTGCAGCGTGACCGTATCCGATACCACCCTTTTGCAGGGGCAGGGTCATCACGGCAGTTTCAGCCGCGCCGACACCGAAAACTTCATGGCGGCGATCGGGCCCGCGTTCAAGACAGGCTTCAACGATACAGCGCCGGTCAGCAACGCCGACATCGCGCCGACGCTCGAAAAGATATCTGGGGGTAACCCTCGCGCCGGTCGGCAAGCTGCGCGGCCGCGCTCTCACCGAAGCACTAATGGATGGAAAGCCGGTCCGGCCATGGCGACAGGATCTCGTCTCGAAGCGAGGCGACAACGGCCTGCGCACCATCGTCAACATGCAGTTTGTCGGCCGGACGCGCTACTTCGACGCCGCCGGCTTTCCGGGGCGCACCGTCGGATTGAAAGTGCCGGCGAGTGCAAGGTGAAGCGGCGCCACAGCAGGCGATAAGACAGGTCCGTCGGCTTTGGTCCTGGGGTCGGCAGCGCTCAGTCCTTGAGTGACGACGCGTGCCTCAAACGCCATTTCCTCAACCGGGCCGGTCGGACGATGTCCGTTCATCGGCGTAGACGGGAAGTGACTGGCAGAACTCAAAGCGGAGCTTTTGACCCATTGAGACGATCGGTGGATTTGGCAATGCCCATCATTCGAAAGCTTCCGCAAGTTTCTCGGAGTGTTCGTCGTGATGCAGGTGCTGCGCTCCCCCCTTGACAAACCGAGGTTCTTAAGGGGGAATGACCGAGCTAGGGGACGTTAGACTCGCAGCGCAAGCAAACGTAACTAAGAAACCAAAAAAACAACGAAGAAAAACACAACGCTAAAAAAGTGTCGGCATCCCAGATCGGAACGACCCGGTAGTGACGATTGACGTCCGCCGGGTTCGTAAGGCGGGGGGTCGTTACAGGTCGAAGCACGACCAGCCCTCGCCGTGATTTTAACCGGGGAGGGAATGATGCGAACAATCCTGAAATTTGCTGGGTTAGCGATCGCTTCGGTGATGGCGTTGGGTGTCCAGTCGGCATCCGCCCAGGATAAAAAAGTGCGAATCCAGATGCAGTCGAACTTCGCGTCGACGCTGGCGCTGCTCGGGCCGAACGCGAAGTATACGGTCGACCAGATCAACAAGATATCCGGCGGCTCGATCGAGATGAAGTTCTTCGAGCCCGGCGCGCTGGTGCCGCCGGCGCAGGCGTTCGACGCGGTTTCGTCCGGGCGCTCGACGCGGCGTGGGCGACGCCCGGCTTCTGGACCGGCAAGGACATCGCCTTCGCGGTTTACTCGACGGTGCCGTTCGGCCCGGGCATGGGGGAATACCTCGCCTAGATGAAGGAGGGCGGCGGCGAAAAAATGCTGCAGGCGCTCTACGCCAAATACAATATCCACTCCGTGGTTTGCCACCTGATCCCGCCCGAGGCATCGGGCTGGTTCCGCAAGGAGATCGCGACGCTGGCCGACCTGAAGGGCCTCAAGATGCGCTTCTTCGGGCTCGGCGCCAACGTGATGCAGAACCTTGGCGTGTCGACGCAGCTGCTGCAGGCCGGCGAGATATTCCAGGCGCTTCAGCTCGGCACCATCGACGCCACCGAGTTCTCGATGCCGGTGATGGACCTGAGCCTCGGCTTCCATCAGGTCGCGAAGTTCTACTACTTCCCGGGCTGGCACCAGCAGGCGACGTTCGGCGATCTCATCATCAACAAGGCCAAGTGGGATTCGCTGTCGCCGACGCAGAAGGCGCAGGTCGAGGCGGCCTGCGACCAGACCGTGCTGAAGGGCATCAGCGTCGGCGAGGCTGTGCAGCCGAAGGCGATGAAGGATATCGAGGGCAAGGGCGTCAAGCTGATGACCTGGTCTCCCGAGTTCCTGGCGGCCTTCGAGAAGGAGTGGAAAGTGGTTGCCGCTGAACAGGCCAACAAGAGCCCGGAATTCAAGAAGGCATGGGACTTGCTCAGCACGTTCCGCGAAGAGTACAAGATCTGGCGTGAACGGGGCTACCTGAAATAGGCGCATCGACGGAGCGCGGTCGTCGGACGGGCGGCTGCGCTCCTGTGCGTTTTTTCAGGCTTGGGGCCTTTCGGGCCTCAGCGACGACCGCGGTTGCTGCTGCTGGCAGTGCGCTCCTGGGGGACAGAGGGTTTTTCAATGGAAGTCATGCTTGCGGTCGCTCAAGGCATCGACCGGATCTTGCAGTGGATCGCCAGTATTTTCGGCTGGCTGTTCCTCGTGCTGGTTGCCGTGATCTGCTGGGACGTGATCACCCGCAAGATGGGTTTCCAGCTGCCCGGGTTCGGCTCGACGCCGCTCCAGGAACTCGAATGGCACCTGCACGGCATGCTGTTCCTGTTCTGGCTCGGTTACGCCTATGTGCGCAACACACATGTGCGCATTGACGTGTTCACCGGACACCTGCCCTGGCGCCGCCAGGCCTGGCTGGAACTCTTCGGCATCGGCATCTTCGCCATCCCCTATTGCGCGCTCGCGACCTACTATTCGTGGTCCTTCGTCGTGGTGTCCTACCTGCAGCACGAGAGCTCCGACGCGCCGAACGGCCTCGGCAACCGCTGGATCATCAAGGGCTGCCTGTTCCTCGGCCTGGTCCTTCTCGACGCCGCGGTCGTTTCGGTGCTGTTGCGCAAGATCGTCGGGCTTTTCGGGCCGCCGCATCTGGCCATCGCCGCCGGCGCGCCGGCCGTGACTCAGTCGGCTCGCTAGGGGACGATCATGGAATTTATTGGCGATCACCTCGCGGTGCTGATGTTCCTCGTGCTCACGTTCATCATGTTCGTGGGCTATCCGGTCGCCTTCGTGCTGGGCGGCGTCGCGCTGGCGTTCGGCGGCCTCGGCATCGTGTTCGAGGTGTTCAGGCCGGCCCAGTTCGGCAGCCTGATGCCGCGCATCTTCGGCCAGGCGGTACAGAACCCGGTGCTGATCGCGGTGCCGATGTTCGTGTTCATGGGGACGATCCTGGAGAAATCCGGCGTCGCCGACGAACTCCTGAAGGCGCTGCAGGTGCTGACGCGCCGGATCCCGGGCGGCCTTGCGATGTCGGTGACCATCATGGGCACCATCATGGCGGCGACCACCGGCATCGTCGGCGCTTCGGTCATCATGCTGACGCTGATCGCGTTGCCGACCATGCTGGCGGCCGGTTATTCCAAGGAGCTTTCGGTCGGCACCATCGCCTCGGCGGGGACGTTGGGTATCCTGATCCCGCCCAGCATCATGCTGGTGATCATGGGCGACCTGCTCACGATCTCGGTCGGCACGCTGTTCACCGCCGCGATCGTCCCGGGGCTTGCGCTCTCCGGATTGTATCTCGTCTACCAGGGGATCCTGGCGTTCGCCAAACCGCTTCTGGCGCCGCCGCTCCATGCCGACATCGGTCCGAAGTCGGGCAGCGAGATGCTGCGGATGGTGCTGCGCAGCTTTCTGCCGCCGGCCGCGCTGATCATCGTCGTGCTCGGTTCGATCTTCGGCGGCTTCGCGACGCCGACCGAGGCGGGCGGCACCGGTTCGGCCGGCGCGCTGGCGCTGGCGGCCTGGAACAAGCGCCTCAACATGAAGATGCTCCGGGAAGTGATCGAGAGTTCGGCGCTGACCAACGCGCTGGTGTTCTTCATCATCTTCGGCGCGACCTTGTTCTCCTTCGTGTTCCGCGCCTTGGGCGGCGACGACCTGGTGGTGGAAATTCTCGCAGCGCTCGGCATCAACACCGGCTGGGAGATCATGATCTTCGTGATGGCGCTGGTGTTCATCATGGGGTTCTTCTTCGACTGGCTCGAAATCTGCCTGATCGTCCTGCCGATATTCGCTCCCATCCTTGCGAAGATCAGCTTCGAGCCGCATCTCGCAACCAACAAGGACTTCATGCTGTGGTTCACCATCCTGGTGGCGGTGAATCTGCAGTCGGCTTTTCTCACCCCGCCGTTCGGCTTTGCCTTGTTCTACATGAAGGGCACCGTCCCGCCATCGGTGACGATGCAGCACATCTATCGGGGAATTATTCCCTTCGTCGCCTTGCAACTTGCCGCCGTGGCGTTGTGCCTGATCTTTCCGGAGATCGTGCTCTGGTTGCCGCGGCGCTTCGGATTCCTTGACTGAGGGTCACGGCCAGCGCGCGCTCGAATGCGCGCATCGGCCCGGCATTGATGGGTGCCGGGCCATTCTCGAAAAATCGGGTCTACTTCTTGGTTTTGGCAGTACCGGTTGTCGTCTGATGGCCCGGCGCGTATTCAGATGCACCCGGTCCCTTGGATTTTGCTCCGGTCCTTTCAGCGTCCTGCATCTTGTGGCCCGGTGTGTATTCCGAAGCGCCCGGACCGGTGGACGGCTTACCGGTTTCCTGGGCTTTCTGCATCTGCTGACCGGGCGCGCTTTTGGTGGTCGTCGATTGTGCGAACGTGGACGAGGCGAACAGCAGGGTGCCCGCGACAATCAGGAATTGCTTCAGCATGTGGTTTCTCCTCTATCGCTACATGATCGCTATCAATGTCTTCCGAACGCCACATGTTCCATGTCATCAAGGACAGTTGTGTCCGATCAGGCGCCACCTGCGACAAAATAGCCCGTCGGGCAAGATTTCGCTTTTTCCGAAAGGCAAATCACCTCTATAACTATAGCCATCCTGTCCCCCTGGAGGGACGTTGGCCATCGTCACCGAACGTTGGGACAGGAGTTGCGGTGGACGCAACGGCATCGTGCGCGCGAGGAGTTGCAGGGCGGGATAAACTCCGTGAGCGGTTTCTTTTGAACGTGCCGACGAGCGGTGTCGAAGCGTACGGCAAAGACGTGTGGATCTGACGCCTCAGTGCTTGGCGTCAAGTCTTGCGGAGGTGCAAAGGCTCAACCGGGCCGGAGTGCCATCTTCCGGGAGGCGACGGGGGCAGGAAAGGCCGATACCCCGGGGTGAGCGCGTTATAAGCCGTAGAGCCATTGCGCAGGGATGCCGGATGTTCTCCGCTGCCCTGTATGCTCGTGTGCGCAATCTTCTATCCATTGCACACGAGACCGCGGGTGCAGCGCGCATCCGGCATTCCCTGCTCCCTCATTTTTTTGAGGGACAACGAAAATGCAAAACCTCGGGCAGGTCGTGCCGCGAGAACGCGGACGCGTATCCGCTGTATGAAATTTGAACCCGAAATGTCACGACGTCTGGACCTCCCCCAAGTCGGTGGACACCTGTAGTAGGCTTGAACGGCCAGGAGGTGTCAAATGTCTAAACGGCCACGGCGGTCATATTCGGACGACTACAAGCGGCGCGCGGTTGATCTTGTTTTCTCCAGCGGTCGCTCGGCGAAATCGGTAGCCAAGGAACTCGGGCTTGACGGCTCTGTACTGAGCCGATGGGTAGCGGATAGGAATGCGGCGCGAGCCGACGGCAGCGCCGCGGCTCCCACATCGCAGGCGGCGCTGCCGTCGGCGGACCAGGCTGACGCGATTGCGCGGTTGCAGCGGGAAAACGAGCAGTTGCGCATGGAGCGCGACATTTTAAAAAAGTCGATCGCGATCTTCGCTGGACCCCGGACATGAGATTCCGCTTCATCGAAGATCGCCGTGCCGATTATCCGGTGAGGGTCATGTGCCGTGTGCTCGAGGTCTCGCCGGCCGGCTACTACGCCTGGCGTTCACGTCCGGAAAGCTCAAGATCGGTTGCCAATCGCGAGTTGCTGGCGAACATCAAGCGGGTTCATCGCGACAGCCATGGCCGCTATGGCAGCCCGCGCATTCACGCCGAGCTCAGAACGAAAGGGCATGGCGCAAGCCGCGGCCGGATCGAACGACAGATGCGCTACCATGGCATTCGGGCCATCATGGTCAAGCCCAGGCGCTGCCGCACCACCGATAGCGGCCATGGCTTTCCCATCGCCCCGAATTTGCTTGACCGCAAATTCTCGGCCGCCGCGCGCAATCAAATCTGGCTCGCCGACATCACCTATATCGAGACCGGTCAGGGATGGTTGTATCTGGCGGCTGTCATCGACCTTTACAGCCGCCGCATCGTGGGCTGGGCAATGGCCGATCATCTGCGCGCTGAATTGCCATTGGCTGCCTTGCGGATGGCGATCAAGCAACAGCGCCCGGGCGCGGGCCTGATCCATCATTCCGATCGCGGCGTTCAATATGCCTCCGCAGAGTACCGACAGATCCTGCAGGCCGCCGGCTTCCGGGCCTCGATGAGCCGCAGGGCCGATTGCTACGACAACGCCCCGATGGAAAGCTTCTTCCACACGCTGAAAACCGAACTCGTCCATCACCGGCAGTTTGAAACCCGAAATCAGGCCGAGCGAGACATTTTTGCCTACATCGAAGGCTTCTACAACCAAACCCGGCGTCACTCGGCCATCGGCTATATCAGCCCGATCGAGATGGAGCTAAAATCGGCTTGAACCCTGTCCACTTTTTTGGGGGAAGATCAGTCATTGCGAGCGCAGCGAAGCAATCCATTTCACCCAGCAAAAAGGATGGATTGCTTCGCTGCGCTCGCAATGGCGTTGATAGGCTAAACCGGATGTCCCGCCATCATCCGCCGCTCGCGCGCATAGCGCACCAGCGCGACGTACCGATAAATCCCGTGCACGAATTTGCCGTAGGGCATGGTGATGAACAGCGAGAACACCACGCCGAGATGCAGCGCCAGCAGCGGCCCCATCGCGGCTGTTTCGCGCAACAGCAGCAGCGCCATGCCGGTCAAACTGGTCAGGAACAGCATGACGATGAAGGCGACGTCCATGCCCATGCGCGTCTCATCGACCAGCACCGGATCGCGCTTCCATTTTTCAGCGAGCAGGCCAGCCGGCCCGATCAAGAGCCCGATGCCGCCCAGCGTGCCCAGCACGACCGGCAAATCCCACCACGGATACGGCGCCTCGCGCGCCAGAAAGTAGTGGTACAGCGTCGCCACACTGGTCGAGGCGAAGCAGAGCATAAAGCCGTAGAAGGTCAGATGATGATAGATCTTGCGCAAATCGCTCGGCCGTTCGTCCTCGTTGACGCAGCCGACGCCGCCGCCGTCGAGATAACGCAGTTCGCCGGCATCGCGCATCGCCTGCCACAGCGAGGGCGGATCGAACGCCATGCCGATGGGCTCGCCGATATCGCGCCAGAACGCGCGAACGCCCATGACCAGCGCCACGATCGCGTAGAGAAACGCGGCGCCGAACAGTGCGGCCATCGCATTGTGCGGCATCAGTCTGTAAAACGCGCCGGGGCCGGTATGGACGCCGAACAGCACCTGCCGGTCGTGCAATGCGGCAAAGCCGAAGATGAACGCCGCGACGCTGAGTGCCGCGATGATGCTGATCGCGAGCCCGTTGCGCGCGAACAGGCCGGAGAAGGCGCGCGGCCAGGCGTAGGCGGCGTAGGAATCGGCGCGCGCGATCGCCAGCGTTTGCGGGACATTGACGTTGAACTCGTGCGGCGGCGAGAACTGGCAGTCGGTGTAGCAGGCGCCGCAGCCGTGGCAGAGGTTGGCGAGATAATTGAGGTCGCCGTCGGAGAAGGCGCGGCGCATTTCCATCGCCGGAAACACCGCGCAGAGGCCCTCGCAGTAGCGGCAGGAATTGCAGACCGTCATCAGCCGGTCGGCTTCCTCGAGGATGCTAGTTCCGTGCATTTTGCGCCGCTTCCCGTCCCGCGATTCGTCCGAACACGCTGCCGATGGTCATGCCGATGCCGGCGGCATAGCCCTTGCCGAGCACATTGCCGGCCATGATCTCGCCGGCGGCGAACATGTTGGCGGCGGGTTTTCCGTCCTTCATCAGCATCCGCGCCTGCTTGTTCACGCGGGTGCCGAGATAGGTGAAGGTGATGCCGGGCCGCACCGGATAGGCGTAATAGGGCGGCGTCTCGATTTTCCGCGCCCAGTGCGTCTTCGGCGGGGTCAGCCCCTCGGTGCGGCAATCGTCGAGGATGGTGTGATCGAAAGTGCCGGGGCGCACTGCGGCGTTGAATTCGGCGACGGTGTTTTCCAGCACCGCCGGATCGAGATCGAATTTCTGGGCGAGTTCGGCAATCGAGCCCGCTTCGATCGGCGGAAACAGCGTCGGCATAAAGCTGTTGCGGACGCTGGAGTCGAAGATGATGTAGGCGATCTGGTCGGGCTGCGCTGCGACGAGGCGGCCCCAGATCGCGTAGCGCTTCGGCCAGATATCCTCGCCTTCGTCGTAGAAGCGCAGGGCGTGCTTGTTGACGACGATGCCGAACACCACGGAGTCATGACGCGTGATGATGCCGCCGTCGAATTTCGGCGCGCGGGCATCGATCGCCACCGCATGGCACTGGGTGGGGTCGCCGACGTCCTGCACGCCCTTGTCGAGCAGCATTTTCAGAATCGAGCCGCGGTTATAGGGCGTGCCGCGGATCAGAAAATTGTCGGCGGCGTCGCCCCAGTATTCCTTGAGCCATTCGATGTTGGCCTCGAACCCGCCGGCGGCCGCCACCAGCGTCGCCGCGTGCACGGTGACGCGGCCGTCACCCTGCTTCAGCGTCGCGGACAGAAACATCCCCTCCTCGATGTGGAGGTCGATGACTTCCGCGTCGTAAAGAATCTCGACGCCGAGCTTCTCGGCCGTCAGATACAGCGCGTTCAGCATCGCCCGGCCGCCGCCGAGGAAGAAGGAATTGGTGCGGCCGAGGCTCAGCGTGCCGCCGAGCGACGGCTGCCAGCGCACGCCCTGTTCCACCACCCAGTCCCAGAATGTCCTTGGACTCCCGGATCATGTGGCGCGCCAATTCCTCGTCGGTCTCCCCGCCGGTGACGCGCTGCAGATCCTCCCAGAATTCCTCCTCGGTATAGGGGCCGGTGAGGATGTCGGTCGCGGCATCATGGGCGCAGCGCATGTTGCGGGTGTGTCGGGTGTTGCCGCCGCGATAGAATTTTGGGGCGCCTTCCAGCACCAGCACCGAGGCGCCGGCCCGCCGCGCGCTGATCGCCGCGCACAGCGCGGCGTTGCCGCCGCCGATCACCAGGCAATCGAATTTTCGGGAGAGGTCGACCATGCGCCTTGTTATTGTTGTTTGGCACGGAAATCAAACCCGGCGGCGCCGGGCGGGCTGTTTCGCTTCCGTTACGGGAAGCGGTTCCGGTTTGCCATGGATCGACGCCTTAAGCCAATGACGAAATGCCGCCAGTTTCGGCGTATCGGCGCTGGCCTCGGGCGAGACCAGGTAGAAGCCGGCATCGGCCGGCAGCGTGATGTCGAACGGGACCACCAGCCGGCCCTTGGCGATGTCGGCCTCGACATAGGAGGTCCGGCCCATCGCCACGCCGAGCCCGTCGATCGCCGCCTGCACGGTCATGAAGACGAGGTCGAAGGTTACGCCGGGCTGCTTCGAGAGGTCGGCCGGCAGGCCGGCGGCGGTCAGCCACAGCCGCCAGTCGTCGTTATTGCCGGCGCTGGAATGAAGCAGCACGTGGTCGGCGAGGTCCTCCGGCCGCCGCAGCGGCTTTTTGCCGTTCAAGCAGCGCCGGGCCGCACACCGGAAACAGTTCGTCCGCCATCAGCCAGTCGGCGCGCAGGCCCGGCCATTGGCCGCGGCCATAGCGGATCGCGGCATCGACGTCGCCGCTCCTGAAATCGACCAGTGCGGTCGAGGTGGTGATGTGCACATCGATGCCGGGATGCGCTTCCTGGAACGCGGACAGCCGCGGCAGCAGCCATTTGGCCGCCAGCGAGGCCAGCGTCGAGACCGTCAGCACATGGTCGCTGTCCCGGCGCTGCAGCCGGTCGGTGGCGAGCCGGAGATCGTTGAACGCGGCGCGGACGCCCGGGAGATATTCCTTTGCCTCCGCCGTCAGCGTCAGCGCGCGGTTCTGCCGGACGAACAGTTTGATGCCCAGTTCCAGTTCGAGCCGCCGGATCTGATGGCTGATCGCGGTCTGCGTGACGTTCAGCTCGGCAGCCGCAAGCGTAAAACTCAAATGCCGGGCCGCGGCCTCGAAGGCGCGCAATCCATTGAGCGACGGCAGCCTTGCGGTCATTCCCTGTGGCCTCCCCTTTACATGAGTTTATCTCATGTGAAGCGGAACGCAATGTCGTTTGTCGAAAGCCCTGATGACGCAGATATTAGCGCAACAGATTAGCTTCAGGAGATGAACATGTCCACCTTGACCCATGAATCGATGACAAATCATCATCAATCCGGCCTTTTCGCCCGGATCCTCGAGACCCTCCGTATCTGGCACAAGCGCCGGCGGGACCGGCGTGTGCTCGCCCAACTGACCCCCCGTGACCTGCACGATGTCGGCCTTTCCTGGAGCGACATCGTCTACGAGGCCGAAAAGCCGTTCTGGCGGGCGTAACCGCCGCCTGGCCGGCACCGCCTCCTGAGAGGGGCGCCGGCCACGACTTTCGCAACCATGGGAGCCAGCCATGACCGCGCTTCGCCTCGATGACCTCCGGCAACATTCCGACCTGCTGCGGCTGCGCAGCGGCAAACCGGTGACGGTGCGTTTCGTCGAGCCTCGCGATGCCGAGGCGCTGCAGTCCTATTTCCGCTCGCTGACCACCCGCTCCCGCTACAACCGCTTCCTCGGCGCCATCAGCGAATTGCCGGCCAACGGTGCTCGATCAATTCGTCCATGTCGGCGAGGCCGACCGCTTCAGCGTGATCGCTGTCATGACCATCGACGGCGCCGAGACCATCGTCGGCGAAGCCCGCTACGCCTTCGAGCCCGAAACCGACAGCTTTGAGTTCGGCCTGTCGATCGACGACCGCTGGCAGGGCCATGGCCTGGGCTCCGCGCTGCTCTCCAATCTGGAATGCCGCGCCGCCTCGTTCGGCGCCGTCAGGCTGTTCGGCGACACGCTGCGCTCGAACGAAGCCATGATCGCCCTTGCCCGCAAATCCGGCTTTGCGTTCAGGAACTCGCCCGGCGACTGGAAGCTGGTGCGTTTCGAAAAGCACATCGCTGTCGCGCCGGCAGGAAATTCCCTGCGCCAGCTGGCGGATCGCGGCGCAGCAGGCGGCGATGCACGACGTCGGTTTTGGACGAACCGTAGCTTCCTCTCCCTGAACACCGCCTTGCGCTTGTCGATGAAGGCCTGCACCGCCTCGCGGTGATCCGCCGTCGTCGTCAGGCGCACCAGCCGTTCCGCCTCATGGTCGCGCGCGGTGGCAAAATCGAACAGCATGGCTTCGTCGAGATTGTCCTTCATGTAGCGCAACGCCAGCGTCGGGCCTTCCGCCATCGACCTTGCCAATGCAAAGGCCGCTTGCTGCAGTTCGGCGTCGGGCACCACGCGGTTGACGAGGCCGATCGCCTCGGCCCGCCGGGCCTCGACCTTGTCCGATGTGAACATCAATTCGCGCGCCCGCGAGGTGCCGACCAGCCGCGTCAGCAGCCAGGCGATACCGTAGTCGCCGGACAGCGCCACCCGCAGATAGCCGGTGGAGAGGAACGCCGATTCGGCCGCAATGCGGATGTCGCAGGCCATCGCCAGCGCAAGGCCGGCGCCGACCGCCGGGCCGGGCAGCGCGGCAATGGTTGGCTTGCGCACCGACACCAGCGCGCCGGTCAAGAGCCGCTGGCGTTCCTGCAGGTCGGCGACCTTTTCGTCATAGGACATTTCCAGCCGCTTCCTGTCGCGATGGGCGCCCATGCCCTTGACGTTGCCGCCGGCGCAGAACGCGGTGCCGGCGCCGGTGATCAGGAGCGCGCCGACTTGCGGATTCTCGCCGCAGGTTTTGATCATGCCGCGCAGCGCCGGCGTCAGATTATCCGACATCGCGTTGCGGGCTTCCGGCCGGTTCAGCGTGATGATGGCGACGCGGTCGCGGATGACGCACAAGAGTTCGTCGGTGCCGGTGTCGATGGTGATCTCGGTGCTCATGTTTCCCCCTTCTTCTTTCCGTCATTGCGAGCGCAGCGAAGCAATCCATCTCACCACATCAAGAAAGAATGGATTGCTTCGCTGCGCTCGCAATGACGTTGTTAAATTGTCGTTGCCCTCAAAACCTCTCCACCCAGGGCCGCAGTTCCTGCTCCCAGGTCCAGGCGCTGCGCGGCTGCTGCAGCACGTTCCAGTAGCTCAGCGCAATGGCGTCGGGATCGAGCATCGAGTCCGGTTTGTCGGCGGGCTCGGCGCGCGCCGCGCTGCGAATGCCGCCGTCGATGACGAAATGCGCGACGTGAATGCCCTGCGGCGACAATTCGCGCGCCATGCTCTGGGCCAGGCCGCGCAGCGCGAACTTGCCCATCGCGAAGGGTGCGGATTGCGCATAGCCCTTGACGCTGGCGGAAGCGCCGGTGAACAGGATGGCGCCGTGCTGGTTCGGCAGCATCCGCTTGGCCGCCTGCTGCGCCACCAGGAAGCCGCCGAAGGCGCTGACGGCGATCGCTTGCGCAACATCGGCGGGCACGAGGTCGGTGAAGGCGCCGCGGGCGCGGCCGCTGGCGTTGTAGACGACGACGTCGGGCGTGCCGATCTCGCGCTCCACCAGCCCGAACAGGCGCTCGACCTCGTCCGCATCGGTGGCGTTGCAGGCATAGGCGCGGGCGCCGGTCTCGGTGCAGAGCGCGCCGAGCTTTTCGATTTTCCGCGCCGCCAGCGCGACGCGGATGCCCTGCTTGGCGAGCAGCCGCGCCAGCGAGGCCGAGAGCCCTCGCCGGCGCCGACGATCAGGGCGATTTTGTATTTCGGCAATTCCATGGGCGCAGTCCTTGAATGATACGGTCGTTGGTATCTAGGCGCGCAAACCGGCGAGGCAACCCGCGGCGGCCAGAACCATGTCGAGCGCGCCCTTGTCGGCCACCCCGGCATATTTCGCGCGCAGCATGCCGAGCGACCGCGCGTGATATTTTTGCGGCTTCTGGGTCCAGACCTTGTCGCCGAGCATGACGCTGAATTCGTCCTTGCCTTCCGCGCAATGCGGTCTCGTTGGCGAGCGTCCACGGCCAGAATTGCTCGCCGACCTGTCTTGTCAGGATCGGCATCAGCGTCGGCGCCAGCGCTGTCCAGCTTTCGAACGCGCCTTCGGCCCGCGGCCACAGCATGCGATGCACCCAGTCCAGCACATGCGGCGCGCCGCCGCCGATCAGGGCGCCCGCGGTCGGATCGGTCCACATCTCGTAAATCTGGCCCCACAGACCGAAATCGCCGAACGCGGGCCGGCCGCCGAACAGATAGGGGCGGCTGGCCAGATGGTTGTCCAGCAGGCCGAGCATGTCGAGGAACCCGGCCTCGATCTGCGGCGCGGTTATTTCGTTGGAACCGACGAACCAGACCCGGTCCACCATGCGGGCGCGCACTTGCGCTGATAACGCCTGCTGCTTCTCCTCGGTGGCATCAGGTCCGCGCATCCGCGCGATGCGGCCGGCCGAGCTGATCTGGTCGACGTCGCGCGCCCAGCGGTAGTGAAACATCCATTTGTTGCCCCATTCGTCGCCGAACTCCTCGATCAGTGCGGAGATGAAGCTGGCGACGGGGTCGTCGGGATGGATCGACGGCTGCGGATGAAGCTTTTCCATCGCATCGATGACGGGCGTGGAATCCTGGATGCCGGTGCCATCGGGCGTGATCACCAGCGGAATGATCGGCATTTTGGCGTGCTGCTCAAACTCCGCCTGGCTTGCCGCATTGCGCAAGATCCATTGGTGCGGAATCGCCTTGTAGCGGAAATAGGAGCGGAGCTTGACCGAATAGGGCGACATCTCGGCGCCGATGATGCGGTATCCCTCAGCCACGGGGCGATCCTCCGGATATGTTTGTTGACGGCGTTGTCGCCAGCATGATCGGCAGATGGTCTATAGCAGGCCATGCCGGGCGGAAACCGACAAAGTCAAGATGCAGCCGCTGCGCCGCCGGCGATACGTTCCGGCTCACGGAAAATCGCAGCGCAGCTCGCCATTGCGGCGCACCAACTCGGCAATCGCGCGGTCGGGATGGCCGAGGTTGGCGAATTGCTCGTCGCGGCGTAGGCTTGATGTCGCAACGAACGCGATCTCGACCTCTCCCATCGGGAGAGGTCGGATTGCGAAGCAATCCGGGTGAGGGGTTACGCCCCAACGGTGGACCTGAGCCCCTCACCCGGATCGCATCTTCGATGCGCTCCGACCTCTCCCGATGGGAGAGGTGAAGAAACGTCCGCGCCGTAACGATAAACAAAAGAGGAAACATCGATGAAGGCCGCCGTCCTGCATGAAGTCAACAAGCCGCTGGTGATCGAGGATGTCAGCGTCCAGAAGCCGGGCCCGCGCGAGGTGCTGATCCGCACCTCCGTCGCCGGGCTCTGCCACTCCGACCTGCACTTCATGGAAGGGCTCTATCCGCATCCGCTGCCGGCGGTGCTGGGCCATGAATGCGCCGGCGTGGTCGAGCAGGTCGGCTCCGACGTCACCTACGTCAAACCCGGCGACCACGTCGTGACTTGCCTGTCGGTGTTCTGCGGCACCTGCGACAATTGCTCGACCGGCCGGCCGGTGCTCTGCACCGACACCACGGTCAAGATGCTGCCCGGCGTCTCCAACCGGCTGTCATGGGCGCGCTCGGAAAAACTGCAACCAGTTCCTCAATCTGTCGTCGTTCGCCGAGCAGATGCTGGTGCACGAGAATGCCATCGTCAAAATCCGCAAGGACATGCCGCTGGAGCTGCGCGGCGCTGATCGGCTGCGGCGTCATCACCGGCTTTGGCGCGGTGGTCAACACCGCCAAGGTGCAGCCCGGCGAGACCGTGGCGGTGATCGGCTGCGGCGGCGTCGGCATGGCCGCGATCAACGGCGCCGAGATCGCCGGCGCCGGCCGCGTCATCGCGGTCGATACCAATCCGGCGAAACTGCAGCTGGCGACAAAACTCGGCGCCACCGACATCGTCGATCCCCGCAATGGCGACGTGGTGCAGCAGGTGCGCGACCTCACCAATGGCGGCGTGCATCACTCCTTCGAGGTGCTCGGCCGCAAGGAGACCGCCGAGCAGGCGTTCGCGATGCTGGCCCCCGGCGGCACCGCGACCATCGTCGGCATGATCCCGTTCGGCCAGAAGATCGAGCTGCACGGCTTCGACTTCCTGCGCGAGCGCAAGATCCAGGGCTCGTCGATGGGCTCCAACCATTTCCGGGTCGACATGCCGCGGCTGGTCGAATTCTACATGCGCGGCAAGCTGCATCTGGAGGACTGGATCTCGGCCAAGCTGAAGCTGTCCGAGATCAACGACGGCTTTGCCGCGATGAAGGCCGGCAAGACCGTGCGCAGCGTCATCATGTTCGATGCGTGACCCTATCCCTCACTCGCGCAGCGGTGCGCGAGGGTGGCACCTCGTGAGCGCAGCGAACGAGGTGACGGGTGGCGGTGTCTAAAAAGCTCGGTCGCTGATAGACCCCCGACCGTCCGTCGCTTCGCTCCGGCCGAGCTCCCCACCGCTACGCGGGGAGATAGGAAGAGCTCGCGTCTCACCGCGACACATGCGCCGACACTGCGCGAGCCACTGCCATTTCTGCCGCGCCCAGCAATCGGTGTAGCGGCCGAGCCTGCTGTGCCGTCCGGCAGCGTGTAGCGCGTCGCGGCGTGGATGATGGCGAAATCGCCCATGATGCGGATTTTGACGTCATGGGCTTCGAGATTCCGGATCGTCACCGGCACCGCGGTCTGCCTGAGGAATGCCGGCGCGGTCGACCAGCGACTTGTCGGGATTGGAGCAATAAAATTCCTCGGCCAGGATTTCGTCGAAGCGTTTGACGTCGGAATTCTGCACGGAATCGATGTAGTCGCGGTTGAGCGCTGGTCAGTTCGGCAAGGTCGTTTCTCATGGGTCCTCCGGTCTTTCGTATTCCTCCGTCATTGCGAGCGCAGCGAAGCAATCCATTCCTTCTTTGCGCGGCAAGATGGATTGCTTCGTCGCTTCGCTCTGCAATGACGGCCTCACAGGCACGCAGTTGTAGCCTCAATCATCAAACATCGGCGGCGGCACGAACCCGCCGAATTCGCGCTCGATCAGTTCCGCGAGTTTCAGCGGCGTGCGGTCCTCCAGCCAGGGGCCGACGATCTGCACGCCGACCGGCAGGCCCTGCGCCGAAAGACCGATCGGGATCGCGGTGGCCGGCAGGCCGGGCAGGGTGGCGATGCCGGGCCACGCCAGTTGATCGGGATAGACGTAGTCCTTGCCGTCGATGTTGATGCGGCGGGTTTCCTGCTGCGGCGAATGGTCGTGCGGATAGGCCGGCGTCGGCATGATCGGACAGATCACTGCATCGAACGTGCTTGAACAGTTCGCGCCACTGCGCGCGCAGGCGGGACGCGCGCGCCATCGTCGAGCAGCCAGTCGCGGTGGCTTTGCGCCATGCCGCGCAGCCGCTCGGCGCCGAGGCTCCTGTCGTCGGCCGTCAATTCGGCGGCGCCGGCCTGCGCGCCCGCGATCACCTCCGGCGGGAAGGATGCGCCGAGGAACGCCATCAGCATCCGCATATAGAGCCGCGACGAGGTCGGCGAAATCGGGCAGCAGCGGGCTGTGCCGCGCGACGCTCACCCCGGCCTTGGCCGAGGTTGCCGGCCAGCTTTTCGATCGCGCCGCGAACGTCATCGTCCGCCGGCAGCACCGGATCGCTGTCGATCACCAGCACGCGAAAATCCTTAGCGTGGCGTGACGCGGCGGCGGCAGCGCGAGCCTGTAGCCGCGCCGTTGTCCAGCGGGTCGGGTCCCGCGATCACGTCGAGCAGCAACGAAGATCGGCGGCCGAGCGCGCCATCGGGCCGATCACCGCCAGGTCGCGGTCCGGACGGTAGCGGCGGGAACGGCGGCGGGGTGTGGCCGCGCGGCGGCACGATGTTGTAGTCGGCTTGTGCGCATAGACGCCGCAATGGAACGCCGGCACCCGCAGCGAGCCGCCGATGTCGGAGCCCAGCGAAAGCGGGCCGTAGCCCGCCGCCAGCGCCGCCGACGATCCGCCGGAGGACCCGCCGGGGGTGCGGCCGAGATCGAACGGATTGTTGGTGGTGCCGTAGATCTCGTTATAGCTCTGCCAGTCGGCGAGCCCGAGCGGCACGTTGGTCTTGCCGAGGATCACGCCGCCGGCGTCCTTGACGCGGGAAATCGACAGCGCGTCTTCGGGCGGCACGAAATCCTTCTGCGGCAGAAAGCCCCAGGTCGTCGGCAACCCGGCGACGTTGTAGGATTCCTTCACCGTCATCGGGCATGCCGAGCAGCGCCCCGGTTTCGCCGCGCGCCCGTGCGGCATCGGCGGCGCGGGCGGCTTCCAGGCCGCGGGCGAAATCGCGCACGCAAATCGCGTTGATCTTGCCGTCGTGGCGCTCGATGCGGCCGATCGCGTCCTGCGCCAGTTCGACCGCGGAGACTTTCTTCGCCGTCAGCGCTGCCGACAATTCGGTCGCGGTTTTGAAACTCCATTGCGATTTGGCCAAGGCGTTTCTCCCGATGGTTCGTGCCTGGGCGATGATGCGCAGTTCGGCGGACGCCTGCAAGCCGGGAATTTGTTGCAAGGTCGCAAGAAATATCAACAATTGACAACGCCGATGCAGAGGACGGAGTCACCGCAATCGGCGCCGGTGCTGCGAAAGCCGTCATGAGTAGAGCCGCGCGCGACGATCAACGGCCCGCGCGGCCTCGCGCAGGAACGCCAGCAGCAACCGGCTCACCTCCGCCGGCTGCTCCTGCTGCACCCAGTGGCCGGCGCCGTCGACCAGATGGCAGCCGATCATGCGGGTGCAGGCCGTCGTCTGCATCGCCTCGAACACGCCCGGGCGCTGATAGGTGCCCCAGTCGCTGCTGGCCGGAGATGAAGCAGGAGGGCACGTCGATGGTGCGGCCGGACCAGGTCTGCAGTTCCGGAATGAATCGCCGAGGTGCCGCAGCGGTACCATTGCAGGCCGCCCTGGAATCCGTTGCGCGCATACTCGGCGCTGTAGAAGGCGAGTTCGTGGTCCGGCAGCCATCGGTTGGCGGCGATCTGCTGCGGCCGACGGCATCTCCTCCGCCACCGTCTCCGCCATGTCCTCGTCGCAAGATCCATCACGTAATAGGTCGGCAGCTTCGCCAGTTCGCTCGCGGTCCAGCCCTGCAGCGGATAGGGCTTGTTGTGCTTTCCAGTCCGCGCTCTTGTGATGATAGTAGGCGCGCAGGAAATCGTGCACGCCCTGCGGCGCGCGGTGCATGTCGGCGTTGGCCTCGCGCGTCGAATAGTACCATTGATAGTGCTTTCGCGGCCGCGGCAGCGCGGCGAGGTCGCGATGCACGGGATCTTCCGCGCTTCGGCTTTGCGCGGCGCATCCGCGGTGTCGAACGGCAGCGGCGGCGGTCCGGCGAACGGCGCGCTCATCAGCACCACCGACCGGAACACGTCGGGCCGCACCAGCGCGCACCACGCCGCGACCGACGTGCCGAAATCATGTCCGACCACGGCATCGACGCGGCGATAGCCGAACGCCGACACCAGCCCGAGCGCGTCGCGCACCAGATTGAGCAGCCGGAACGAGGCGAGGTCGCCGTCATAGTCCGCATCCCAGCCGGTGGTGCGGCCATAGCCGCGCTGGTCCGGCGCGATCACGTGATAGCCGGCTGCGGCCAGCTCAGGCATCACCTTGCGCCAGCTGTAGGCGAGTTCGGGAAAGCCGTGCAGCAGCAGCACGCAGGGCCGGCCCTTGGTTTCGATAGCCCGCCTCCAGCACATGCATGCGCAGGCCGTTGATGTTGTCGACGTAGCGCGAGCGGATGGTGGAGGGAGCGGGATGTCGGGGAGGGCAGTCATGGCATTTCCTCGTCATGGCCGGACCTGTTCCGGCCATTCTGGCCTACTTTGCGGAAGGACTGTAATGGCGTGGATACCCGGGACAAGCCCGGGAACCTCGCAATTTCGCAGGTGGATAGAGCAAAGCGTGTGTACCCTTCCTGCTTGTCTTCGCCGCAGGCGAGGGGCTTTGAACCTTCGCTTGCGCAAGCGCCGTCTAACGACGGCAAATCTGGATTGAAGGATGGATGCCGCATGCGTTGGCTCGGGATAGCAAATTTTCACGGCTTGTTTTCGCGCATCGGCTTGGCGATCGCAGCCGCAAGTCTTCTGTTTGCCTCCGTCGTCCATGCGGCAGAGATGAAGGATCTGACCCAAAATATGCCACGTGGGTATTTTGGCGAATTCCGCTGGGATGGCGACTCGACCTTGCAGAACGTCGTTGTCACCTTCGACTCGGTGCGGGCTTTGAACGGCCACAAGGCCGAAGCGCTCGGATGCGGGACGTATGAGGTCGGCCGCCAGGTGACGAAGATAAAAGTCCGGATGCTTGTCAGGTTGTCGGATCTGCAGGTGGAAATTTTCGAGCTCTCGCCTGAGGGGAACGTTCCGTTCGTGACCGGCGGGAAGCCATCGCGGAAAGCTATCGAGAGATTTTCAGAAAATCGATGCTCGGTGGATCACAACAGCCAGCGGGCAGAGCGGTCAGCTGCGCCTGCGTGCGGCTTCATCCCTCACCTGTGCGCCCGCAGCCTCGACCTGATCCAATTCGGCGTCGCCTCTCCCATCATGGGCGAGAAGGGAGCGAATGCTACGCCTTCGCCGCCGCCTTCGGCCAGTATCTGTCGCGCAGATGCCGCTTCACCAGCTTGCCGGTCGGCGTGCGCGGCAGTTCGGCTTCGAAGTCGATGCTTTTGGGGCATTTGATCGGCGACAGATGCTTGCGGCAGAACAGCGATCAGCTCGGCCTCGAGCTCCTTGCCGGCCTTCGCCATGTCGTGCGGCTGCACCACCGCCTTGACCTCTTCGCCCATCTCCTCGTTCGGCACGCCGAACACCGCGACGTCGGCGACGCCGGGGTGGGTGATCAGCACGTCCTCGGTCTCCTGCGGATAGATGTTCACGCCGCCGGAAATGATCATGTAGGACTTGCGGTCGGTGAGGTAGAGAAAGCCTTCGTCGTCGAGATAGCCGACGTCGCCGAGCGTCGACCAGCCCTTGGCGTTATAGGCGCGCTTCGTCTTCTCGGGATCGTTGTGATAGGTGAACACCGGCGCGTCGGCGAAATACACCGTGCCGATCTGCGCCCGCCGGCACTTCCTCGTCGTTCTCGTCCAGGATCTTGATCTTGCCGACCACGGCGCGGCCGACGGTGCCGCGATGCTCCAGCCATTGCTGCGAGGTCGACACCGTGACGCCGTTGCCTTCGGAGCCGGCGTAATACTCGATCAGGATCGGTCCCCACCATTCGATCATCTTTGCCTTGACGTCGATCGGGCAGGGCGCCGCGGCGTGGATCGCGCCCTTCAGCGAGGAGACGTCGTAGCGCGTGCCGCACCTCTTCCGGCAGCTTCAGCATGCGCACGAACATGGTCGGCACCAGCTGCGACTGGGTGATCTTGTACTTCTCGACCAGCTTCAGAAATTCCTCGGCATCGAAGGACTCCATGATGATGGAGGTGCCGCCGAGCGTGATCGCCATCATGTTGAAGCGCAGGGGAGCGGCGTGATAGAGCGGCGCCGGCGACAGGTAGATGCTGTCGGCGTTCATGCCGCACATGTCGGCGCACAGAATCTTCAGGAACGGGTTCGGCAGGTCGATCGGGTTATGCTCGGACTCGCGCTTGATGCCCTTCGGCCGTCCGGTGGTGCCGGACGAATACAGCATGTCGTAGCCGGCGACTTCGTCGGCGATCGGCGTGGCCGGCTGCGCGGCCGCTTCCTTGTCCCATGAGCGGAAGCCGGGCTGCGGCTCGTCGAGCATGTAGAACATCGGCTCGCCGGGCGCGCCGGTGACCAGCCCCTTGATCTGCTCGGCGCATTTCGGCGAGGTGATGACGAGCTTGGCGCCGCAGTCCTTGACGATGTAGGCGATCTCGTCCTGGGTCGAGGTAGCGGCTGATCGCGGTGTAATACAGGCCCGCGCGCTGCGCCGCCCAGCAGATCTCCATGAACGCCAGCCGGTTCTCGATCAGGAACGCGATGTGGTCGCCCGCCTTCAGGCCGAGCGCGCGAAACAGCTGCGCGCCCTGGTTCGACAGCTGCGTCGAGCTCGCGATAGGTGATCGCCTTGCCGGTGCCGGCCATCTGGTAGGCGATCTTGTCGGGCTGGGTGCGGGCGTGGATGGAGGGATGGGTCATGGGGTCCTTCGGCGATCGATGACGGATTAGTTGTTATTCCGTTCGAATGCGGGGATCCGTAACCACCGGTCGCAGTGAGACAAGCGGTGCGCTCAGGCCGGGGCACCATGATGGTTGGTTATGGGTCCCGGCTGCGAAGGCGCGAGGGCGATGCATCGCGTCCGCGACACGCAGATCTTACAGCCGCTCGACGATGGTCACGTTCGCCATGCCGCCGCCTTCGCACATGGTCTGCAGGCCGTAGCGCTTGTTGCGCTGCTTCAGCGCGTTGATCAGCGTGGTCATCAGCTTGGTGCCGGAGCCGCCGAGCGGATGGCCGAGCGCGATGGCGCCGCCGTTGACGTTGAGGCGGGCCGGATCGGCGCCGGTGGTCTTCAGCCAGGCCGTCGGCACCGAGGCAAAGGCCTCGTTGACCTCGAACAGGTCGATGTCGTCGATCGACATGCCGGCCTTCTTCAGCGCGCGCTCGGTGGCGTGCAGCGGCGCGTCCAGCATGATCACGGGATCGCCGCCCATCATGGTCATGTGATGGATCCGCGCCATCGGCTTCAGCCCGAGCGACTTCAGGCCGCGCTCGTTGACGACCATGACGCCGGAGGCGCCGTCGCAGATCTGGCTGGCGCTGGCGGCGGTGAGCTTGCCGTTCTCGGCGATCAGCTTGACGCCCTTGATGCCTTCAGCGTGGCGTCGAAGCGGATGCCTTCGTCGATGGAGTGGGTATCGGTCGAACCGTCGGCGCGGGTGATCTGCAGCGGGATGATCTCGTCCTTGAATTCGCCGGCCTGCGTCGCGGCGATCGCGCGCTGGTGGCTCTCGAAGGAATAGTCGTCGAGCTCGTCCTTCGACAGGCCGTACTTCTCCGCCATCATTTCCGCGCCGGTGAACTGGCTGAACACGATGTTCGGATATTTTTGCTCGATGCCCGGGCTCTTGTAGGTGCCGAAGCCGTTCTTGGCCGGCAGTTGCGACGCGAGGCCCATCGGCACCCGGGTCATGACTCCGACGCCGGCGGCGATCACGATGTCCATGGTGCCGGACATCACCGCCTGCGCGGCGAAATGCAGCGCCTGCTGCGACGAGCCGCACTGGCGGTCGACCGAGGTGCCGGGCACGCTTTCCGGCAGTTTCGAGGCCAGGATGGCGTTGCGGGCGATGTTGTTGGACTGCTCGCCGGCCTGCATCACGCAGCCCATGATGACGTCCTCGATCTGGTCGGGAGCAGCGCCCGTGCGATCCACCAGCGCATCGAGCACGGAAGCGGCGAGATCGGCCGGATGCCAGCCGGCGAGGCGTCCTCCCTTGCGGCCACCTGCGGTGCGTGCGGCGGCGACGATATAGGCCTCGGCCATGTCTGTTCTCCCTGATTGTTCTTGTCTGGACGTTTGAAGGACGGGCCGGATTTAAGGGAGGCCGGGGGATTTAGTCAATCAATCAATTAACTCTTGAGATGCGACCAGCTGCATCGGGTTATGTGCGGCGCGGATTTCTCCGACAGGCAGGACGCCTCAAGCAAGTCATGGGCTCAGAGTTGAATACCAGCGTACCGACGAGGCTCCCGGGCGGAAAGAACTCGACCGCCGAGAAGCTGCTCGACGCGGCGAGCGAATTGATGATCGAGCGCTCGTCGATCGAGGTGTCGCTGAGCGACATCGCGCAGAAATCCGGCGTCAACGCCGCCCTGGTGAAATACCATTTCGGCAACAAGGACGGGCTGTTGCTGGCGCTGCTGGCACGCGATGCCGCGACCGAAATGACCCAGCTCGAATATCTGCTCGCGCAGCCGATCACGCCGACCGCGAAGCTGAAGCTGCATATCGGCGGCATCATCCGCGCCTATCACCAGTTCCCCTATATGAACCGGCTGATCCATTACCTGCTGCACGAGAGCAGCGCCGAGGCCGCCGATGAGGTGTCAAAGTTCTTCGTAGCACCCGCTGCTCGAATTCCACCGCCGCCTGCTGGCCGAAGGCATCAAGGCCGGCGAGTTCCGCAACATCGATCCGGTGCTGTTCTACACCAGCCTGATCGGCGCCTGCGACCACCTGTTTTTCGGCCGCCACGCGATGTCGCGTGCGACCGGCGTAGGTCCCGTCACCGACGAAGTCTGCCGCCAGTATATCAGACACATGGAAGCGCTGATTTGCGGAGGCATGCTGACGACCAACACCGAGGAGACGGTCGGCGTCGCTTGACGCCGAATCAATTCTGTTCGACGACCAAGCCTAGAGAAGAAACGCCCCAAGGAAAGGTTCTTACCCATGCAGTTGCAAGACGTTGCCGTTCTCATCACCGGCGGTGGCTCCGGCCTCGGCGCCGCCACCGCGCGCGCCATGGCCGCCAAGGGCGCCAAGATCGGCGTGCTCGACCAGAGCATGGAAAACGCCGAAAAGGTCGCCGCCGAAGTGAAGGGCATTGCCCTTCATGCCGACGTCACCAACGAGGACCAGGTCAAGGCGGCGATCGCCAAGGCCGAGGCCGCCCACGGCATTGCGCGCGTGCTGATGAACTGCGCCGGCATCGGCGGGTCGCAGCGCACCGTCGGCAAGGACGGCGTCTATCCGCTGGCCAAATTCGTGCGCATCATCAACGTCAACCTGATCGGCACTTTCAATGTGCTGCGGCTATTCGCCGAAAGGCTGGCGACGGCGGCTCCAGTCGGCGAAGAGCGCGGCGTCGCCATCAACACCGCCAGTGTGGCGGCCTATGAAGGCCAGATCGGCCAGATCGCCTATGCCGCCTCCAAGGGCGGCGTCGTCGGCCTGACCTTGCCGGCGGCCCGCGACCTCGCGACCTTAAAAATCCGCGTCAACACCATCGCGCCGGGCCTGTTCCTGACGCCGCTGCTGATGGGATTGAACGAGGAAGCCCGCAAGAGCCTCGGCGCCCAGGTGCCGCATCCGGCGCGGCTCGGCGACGCCTCGGAATACGGCAACCTCGCGGTGCACATCGTCGAGAACCCGATGCTGAACGGCGAAACCATCCGTCTCGACGGCGCCATCCGCATGGCGCCAAGGTAGCCACCACTCGTCGTCCCCCGCGAACGCGGGGACCCATACTCCGCGGCGATGATTGTTGCAGAAGGTCTCTGCCACCATGCCAAAGACGAAACGGCACGGCGTATGGGTCCCCGCGTTCGCGGGGACGACGATGGTGTGGAGGTCGGCGTGACAAGTCCGCTGCTGATCGAACGGCGTCGCCGGTTTGTCTCAGGCTGTCGAAGGAATGCCTCAACATGAGCGTCGATGCCGGCTCGATCGAGGCGGTCATCGCGATGGAAGACCGCAATCAGGTCTGGTGCAGCCGCTCGGAAGATTTCAACGAAGGCGTCAGGGCCTTCCTCGAAAAGCGAAAGCCTGTGTATATCAAGCGCTAACAAGAACGTCCGCAAAGGACCGAATTCCGGGAGACGCAATATGAGTGGGAATGCCGCCGCGGTGCTGACAAAACCGGCCTTTCGCAAGATCGAATGGCTGGAGCGCGATATTGCGGTCGAGCGGCGGCCCGACGGCGTCATCATCCTGAAGTCGCGGATCCCGCTGCAGCCTTATGAGAAGCATATCCCGGCCTCATTGGCAAAATGGGCCAAAGCTGCACCCGAGCGCATCTGGCTGGCGCAGCGCGCGGGCCCCGAGCGGCAATGGCGGAAGGTCTCCTACGGCGAAGCCAAGCGCATCGTGGATGGGTTGACGCAGGGCCTGCTCGATCTCGGAATCGAACCCGGTCGCCCGGTCACGATCCTTTCCGGCAATTCCATCGAACATGCGCTGATGACGCAGGCGGCGATGCAGGCGCGCCTGCCGGCCGCGCCGGTCTCGCCGGCCTATTCGCTGATGAGCCAGGATCACCTCAAGCTCAGATATCTGTTCGACCGGATCAAACCCGCGGTCGTAATGGTGCAGGACGGTCCGACGTTCGAGAAGGCACTGAAAGCACTCGACCTAACCGGCATTACCGTCGTGCATGTCGCGCGCGCCTGCGAAGGGATCGCGAGCGTCTCCTTTGCCGATCTCGCCGCCACGCCCGTGACCGACGCCGTCGAGGAGTTGATCGCAAAAATCACGCCGGAGACGGTGGGAAAACTGCTGTTCACCTCCGGATCGACCGGCATGCCTAAGGCGGTCATCAACACCCAGGAGATGATGTGCGCCAACGCGGCGATGATGATGCAGGTCCGCCCGCGCGATCAGAACGCACCGATCGCGACCATGCTCGACTGGATGCCGTGGAACCACACCATGGGCGGCAACGCCGCGTTTCATCCACTGCTGGTCGATGGCGGCACGCTTTACATCGACGACGGCCGGCCGTTGCCGGGCCAGTTCGACGAGACCCTGCGCAACCTGCACGAGGTATCCCCGACCTATTATGCCAACGTCCCGGCCGGTTACGCCGCGCTGGCCGCTGCGATGGAAAAGGACGATGCGCTCTGCCGCAGCTTCTTCAGAAATCTGACTGTGATGGCCTATGGCGGCGCGCGGCTGCCGGATGATCTCTACGACCGGATGCAGGCGCTGGCGGTGCGCACCACCGGCGAGCGCATCGTGTTCTATACCGGCTGGGGCTCGACCGAGACCGCGCCGACCTCCACCGGAACCTATTGGGACACCGAGCGTGTCGGCCTGATCGGCCTGCCGTTTCCCGGGGTCGAACTGAAGATGGTGCCGTGCGGCTCGAAATATGAATTGCGTTTGCGCGGCGTCAATGTGACGCCGGGCTATTTCGGCCAACCCGATCTCACCAGGAAGATGTTCGACGAGGAAGGGTTTTACTGCATCGGCGATGCCGGTGTGTTCGTGGACCCGCAGGATCCCCTGCAGGGCATCATCTTCGCCGGCCGCGTGGTCGAGGATTTCAAGCTCATGACGGGCACTTTCGTGCATGTCGGCTCATTGCGCACCGACGCCATCGCAGCCGCCACGCCGGTGGTGCAGGACGCGCTGGTGGCGGGGCAGGACCGCCCCTTTGTCGGACTGTTGGCCTGGCCCAATCTGCATGCATGCCGGCAGATCGTCGGCAATCCCGATGCGACCTACGAAGACGTTGTCAGACATCCGGAGGTGCTGGCTTGCCTGAAGCGCGGGCTGGAGGCCCATAATGCTTCCTCTACCGGCGCCACCAGCATGCGCGTGGGGCGCGCGATGCTGATGGTCGAGCCGGCCTCGATCGACGGCAACGAACTCACCGACAAGGGCTACATCAACCAGCGCGCCGGCCTCGAGCGCCGCGCCGAGCTGGTGGAACGGCTCTATGCCGATCACCCCGGAGAGGATGTGATTGTGCTGGAATGAAAACAATCAACCATCAACGTCGTTCCCGCGAACGCGGGGAGAAATACGCCGCGGCGCTTTTTGCGGCCAAGCTGTTCGACGCCTTTCGTAACCACAGTGGCCGGTGGTTATGGGTCCCCGCGTTCGCGGGACGACGATGGATTTTTCATTCCTCACGCAACCCGAGTAACACGCCATGAACTTCGATTTCTCCGACGAACAGAAGCAGATGCGCGACGAAGCGCGGAAATTCCTTGCCGAAAAGTGCCCGCCCAAGGCGGTGCGCCATGTGCTCGACGGCCATGCGACCTATGACAAGGAGTTGTGGAAGGGCCTTGCCGAGATGGGTTTCCTCGGCATCGCGATCCCGGAAGAGTTCGGCGGCGCAGGCGCCGGCCATCTCGAACTCTGCGTGATCGCGGAGGAAATGGGCCGCGCGCTGGCGCCGGTGCCGTTCTCCTCCACGGTGTATCTCGCCGCCGAAGCGATCCTGCTTGCCGGCAGCGATGCGCAAAAGAAGAAGTGGTTGCCCGCGATTGCCTCGGGATCCGTTATCGGCACGCTGGCGCTGTTCGAGGGCAAGGGCAATCCGTCGCCAGCGGCGATCAAGCTGTCCGCTGCCGGCGGCATACTGAACGGCACCAAGAAGCCGGTGCCGGACGGCGCCATCGCCGACTTTGCCGTTGTCGCCGCCCGTTCCGGCTCATCCGGGCGCGACAGCGACATCTCGCTGTTCCTGGTCGATCTGAGGGCTGGCGGCGTCGAGCCCAAGGCACTGACCAGTGTCGATCCGTCGCGCGGCCAGGCCGAACTGACGTTCAAGAACTGCAAGGCCGAGCCGCTGGGCGCTGCCGGCGAAGGCTGGGGCATTCTTTCGCAGGTGCTCGACCGCGCCGCGGTGCTGATGGCGTTCGAGCAGGTCGGCGGCGCCGACCGCGCGCTGGAAATGGGCCGCGACTATGCGCTGGATCGCATCGCCTTCGGCCGCCCGATCGGCTCGTTCCAGGCAGTCAAGCATATGCTCGCCGACATGTACGTCTCGGCGACGCTGGCGCGCTCGAATTGCTATTATGGCGCCTGGGCGCTCTCGACCAATGCCGGCGAATTGCCGGAAGCCGCCGCCGCCGCCCGTATCAGCGCCACACAGGCGTTCCAGCATTGCGCCAAGAACAACATCCAGGTCCATGGCGGCATGGGTTTTACCTGGGAGTTCGACTGCCACATGTATTACCGCCGCGCCAACGCCACCGCGCTGGGGCTGGGCTCGCTCTCTTACTGGGAAGACGCGCTGATCGACCGCATGCGCAAGAAGAACGCGGCTTAATGTCATTCCGGGGCGCAGCGAAGCTGCGAACCCGGAATCCAGAGGTTGTTGGATCGAGATTCCGGGTTCGCGCTACGCGCGCCCCGGAATGACAGCAAGAAAGAACCGCCATGAACTTCGATGACACCCCGCAGGAGGCCGCGTTCCGCGCCGAGGCAAAGGCCTGGATCGGCGCCAACGCACCGAAGCAATATGAAGACGAGCTGAAAAAATCCTCGCTCGGCCGCACCCCGCTCAAGGGCGCCAATATCCTCGAGGTCGCAAAAGCCTGGCAGAAGAAAAAGGCCGATGCCGGCTGGGCCTGCCTGCACTGGCCGAAGGAGTATGGCGGCCGCGGTGCGACGCCGATCGAGCGGGTGATCTGGCAGCAGGAAGAAGGCGCGTTCGGCAAACTCTCCGGCGTGTTCATCATCGGCCACGGCATGTGCGGGCCGACCATGATGGCGTTTGCCGGCGAGGAGGAGAAGAAGAAATATCTGCCGCCGCTGGCCTCCGGCGAAAAAGTCTGGTGCCAGTTGTTCTCGGAGCCCGCTGGCGGTTCCGACGTCGCCGGCCTGCGCACCCGCGCGGAGAAGCAGGGCGATGACTGGATCATCAACGGCCAGAAAATCTGGACCTCCGGCGCGCATTATTCCGACTACGGCATCCTGCTGACGCGCACCGATCCCAACGTGGCAAAGCACAAGGGACTCACCATGTTCTTCCTGGACATGAAGAGCCCGGGCGTCGAGATCAAGCCGATCAAGCAGGCCAATGGCGCGTCCGACTTCAACGAAGTGTATTTTACCGATGTCAGGATTCCGGACAGCCAGCGGCTCGGCGCCGTCAATGACGGCTGGAACGTGTCGCTGACCACGCTGATGAACGAGCGGATGTCGATCGGCGCCGGCGTTTCCACCGGCTTCCCGGAGCTGTTCGAGTTCTGCAACAGCCTGATGCTGGAGGACGGCCCCGCGATCGAGGACCGCAATGTGCGCTCGAAACTCGCCAGCTGGGCGGTGAAGGCCAGCGGCCTGAAATACACCAGCATGCGGGCGATCTCGGCGCTGTCGAAGGGCGAGCGGCCGGGTCCGGAAAATTCGATCGGCAAGCTGGTGGCGGGATCGATGATCCAGGACGTCGCTGCCTATGCGCTGGACTTGCAGGGCGCGGCCGGCGTGCTGAGCGGGCCGGAGGATGCCGAGGCCACCGGCAAATTCCAGGCGATGCTGCTGCGCGCACCCGGCACAAGGGTCGAGGGCGGCACCGACGAGATCATGCGCAACATCATCGCCGAGCGCGTGCTCGGTCTGCCCGGCGATATTCGCGTGGACAAGGATGTGCCGTTCAACAAGATACCGACCAGGGGACGGTCGTAGGTTTTCGTCTTTCCGGGGCGCGCGTAGCGCGAACCCGGAATGACAGGAGAGAGGAAGTCGCCATGAATTTCGATGACACCCCGCAGGAAGCCGAATTCCGCGCCACCGCGCGCAAGTGGATCGAGGCCAATGCGCCGAAACAGTACGAGGCAGAACTGTCAAAATCCTCGCTCGGCCGCATCCGCCTGCAGAAGGACGACATCGTCGACGTCGGCAAGGCCTGGCAGAAGAAGAAGGCCGAGGGCGGCTGGGCCTGCCTGCACTGGCCGAAGGAATATGGCGGCCGCGGTGCGACGCCGATCGAGAAGGTGATCTGGCAGCAGGAAGAGGGCGTCTATGGCAAGCTGACGCAGCCGTTCCAGATCGGCGAGGGCATGTGCGGCCCGACCGTGATGGCGTTCGGCAGCGAGGAGCACAAGCGCCATTATCTGCCGAAGCTCGCTTCCGGCGAACAGATCTGGTGCCAGCTGTTTTCGGAGCCCGCCGGCGGATCCGACGTCGCGGGGCTGCGCACGCGGGCGGAGAAGCAGGGCGACGACTGGATCGTCAACGGCCAGAAGATCTGGACCTCGGGCGCGCATTATTCCGACTACGGTCTGCTGATCACCCGCACCGACCCCAATGTGCCGAAGCACAAGGGCCTGACCATGTTCTTCCTCGACATGAAGAGCAAGGGCGTCGAGGTGCGGCCGATCAAGCAGGCCAACGGCATGCAGGAGTTCAACGAGGTCTATTTTACCGATGTGGTGATCCCGGACAGCCAGCGGCTCGGCAATGTCGGCGACGGCTGGAGCGTGTCGCTGACCACGCTGATGAACGAGCGGATGTCGATCGGCGCGCGCCTCGCCACCGGCTTCCCTGAAATCTTCGAGTTCTGCTCCAGCCTGATGACCGAAGACGGGCCCGCGATCGACGATCGCGCCACCCGCTCGAAACTCGCGAGCTGGGCGGTGAAGGCGAGCGGCCTGAAATACACCAGCTATCGCGCGGTGTCGGCGCTGTCCAAGGGCGAGCGTCCGGGGCCCGAAAACTCGATCGGCAAGCTGGTCGCCGGCATGATGCTGCAGGACATCGCGAGCTATGCGATGGACCTGCAGGGCGCGGCCGGTGCGCTGACCGGCGCCGCCGACGAAACCGCGGCCGGCCAGTTCCAGCAGATGCTGCTGAGTGCCCCCGGTACCCGCATCGCCGGCGGCACCGACGAAATCCTGCGCAACATCATCGCCGAGCGCGTGCTGGGCCTGCCCGGCGACATCCGCGTCGACAAGGACGTGCCGTTCAACAAGATCCCGACCAAGGGGCGCTGAGCATGACGGAAGCCGCTGCGAAGACGCCGAAGGCGCGTTACGCCAACGAGGATCGCATCGGCGTGCTCGAGGAGCTCTTGAACGAGCGCTATTCGGTTCGCGCCTTCCAGCCGCGCGAGGTGCCGCGCGAGACCATCGAACATGTTCTGACCGTCGCGCAGCGCACGGCGTCGTGGTGCAACAGCCAGCCGTGGCAGGTGCTGATCGCCAGCGGCGAGGCCAAGGAGCGGTTTCGCAAGGCGATCTATGCCGAGGCCGCTTCGGGCGCCGGCGACGACCATGATTTCCCACCGCCGCGCGAATATCGCGGTGTCTATCTGGAGCGCCGCCGCGAGAGCGGTTTTCAGCTCTACAACACGCTCGGCATCGTCAGGGGCGACAAGGCGGCCTACGCCAAGCAGGCGCTGGAAAACTACAATTTCTTCGGCGCGCCGCATGTCGCCATCATTCACACCGACGAGCCGCTGGGCGTCTACGGCGCCGTCGATTGCGGCGCCTATGTCGGCAATTTCATGCTGGCCGCCCAGGCGCTCGGCCTCGGCACCATTCCGCAGGCGGCGCTGGCCCGGCATTCCGGACTGATCCGCCGCCACTTCAAGCTCGGCGACGACCGCCTCGTGGTCTGTGGCATTTCGTTCGGCTTCGCCGACAATGCCCACAGGGTCAACAGCTACCGAACCTCGCGCGCCGGCGTGGCGGATACCGTGACCTTCCTGGACGAATAGCGCCGATTGGCGCGACGCGACATGGAGCGGGATGCCGCCATGCACGTTCAATGCGCATTCATGGCAGCAGCGCCTGCGCGATCATCGCCGTGCAGGTTGCAAGCCCGATCGCGGGCACCCAGACCGGAACGGTGACGTGCGGAGCCGGCGACTCCGTGCCGAGATAACGAAGCCGCAGCAAGGCCAGATTGACGACCGCAAATACCGACAGCGTGGCCAGCGACGTGATCTCCGCCAGGGGCGTCAGCGGCACCATCAGCGCCAATGGCACGATCGCCGTGACCACCAATGCCGTCGCAAGAACCGGCGTGCCGGTGCGCGGGTTCACCTGCGCCAGCAACGACGGCAGGCTGGCCTCTCGCGCAAGGCCATAGACCACCCGCGAGGCCATCGTCAGCTGCGCCAGGACCGTGTTCAGCGTCGCCACGATGGCGATCGCGCTGATCGTCGCCGGGCTCGTGCCGGCGAGTTCGCGGAACACCAGGCTGAGCGGAGCTGTGGACGCCGCCAGCCGTTCCGTCGAAACTGCCGACACCGCGATCGCGGCCACCAGCACGTACAGCGCCGTCGAGATCAGCAGTGTCAACACCATGGCGCGCGGAATGTCGCGGTGCGGCACCCTTGCCTCCTCGACGATGTTGGCGAGGTCCTCGAAGCCGATGAAGGCAAAGAAGGCGAGCAGCCCGCCGAAAGCGATGCCGGACAGCGCGGTGGCGTTCAGAGGCGGCAGCGTGGTGATCGGAGTCAGGAACGGGACATCGTGCTGGACGGCGGCAACGATGATAATCAGCAATCCTCCGACTTCAATCAGCGTAAAGACGCTGGCCAGCACCACCGATTCCAGGATGCCCCATGACGCAACGGCGCCGAGCAGCGCCAGCACCGCCAGCACGATCAGATATTGCGGCAGCGGGATGAACTGCTGGACGTAGCCGGCCGCGCCGAGAGTGACGGCGGCGGAGGAAACTACCCCGATCGCCACCGTCAGCAGGCCGACCGCGGCGGCCAGCCGTCGCGACCGGAAGGCGGCCAGCACGTAAGCGGCTTCGCCGGCGCTGACCGGAAAACGGGTCGACAATTCGGTGTAGGAAGCCACCGTCAGCGCCATCACCGCCGCGGCAAGCAGGAACGACCACGGCGCAAAGGTGCCGGCGTGGCCGGCGACCTCGCCGATCAGGACGTAGATGCCGGCGCCCACCGTGATGCCGGTTCCGTACATGACCAGCAACGGCAGACCCAGCCGGCGCCGCAACGGGACCGGAGCCGCAGGATCGGGGGCCATTAATTAATGCGAGAGCAGGATCGGCAGCGACGGCTTCGACAGCATGCTGCGGGTAGCACCCCCCAGCACGAACTCCCGCAGCCGGGAGTGCCCATAGGCGCCCATCACCAGCATGTCCGCGCCCTGCGACGAGGTGTAGGATTCAAGCACCGCGCCGATCGTATCGCCTTTGGCGTCGACATTGTCGAGCACGACATCGATCCCGTGCCGGGCCAGATTTTTGGCCAGCTCCTCGCCCGACCGCTTGCTGCCCAGCGCCTTCTCGTTGACGACGGTCACGATCCGGACCTGTTTGGCCAGTTCGAGGATCGGCAGGGCGTCGGCAACCGCGCGTGCGGCGGCGCGGCTGAAATCCCAGGCGACCGCGACGGTTCCGAGCTGGAAGGGCCGGCGCTTCGTCTTCTCCGGCAGGATCAGGGTCGGCCTGCCCGACCCGAAGATGATGGCTTCGGCATACCATTGATCGGAGTCCTCTGGCATCGGCAGGATCGTCAGGTCGCGAAGCCGCGCATACTCCACGAGGATGTCCGGGACGTCCACCGTGAGACATTTCTCCAGAATGGTCTCGTGCAGGATGCCGGCCTTATCAGCCGCGGCGTCGAACGCGGCCAGCAGTTCCTCGGCGTTCTTCCGGCTCTTGCCGGCTTCGCCGGCGATGACCCCGTCGACCAGCGAGACGGAGATGTAGTGCCCCGGCAGCTGCACCCTTGTCGCGCATGAAAGGGCGGCGATGTGCGCGCCGAGCGCTGCGGCGACCGAAACCGCATCCTCGACCGCCGACACCGGCGTCGGATCGGGATAACTGTTGAGCGCGACGAGAATATCCTTGAACGCCATGTCTCTCTCCAATGAAGCCCACAGTAGAACGTCTCACCGCGCGCGTGAGTTGATCTATCTCAATTCCATGCAACAATTCGCAACAGTCCAGGCCTGCGACATAACGGCTCGAGAAAATCGCGCGCCGAAATCAGGCGGCCGCGGCTGCGAGGTGACGCGGCCGTCAGCAACGATCGCTGCCGTCGTCGGATTCGTCCCTGTCTTCGTGGGCCTGCAGCAGCGCGATCGACAAGACCCGCTCCAGCATATCGAGCTGCAGGACCCTGGCATCGATGATGCAGGATTGCAGTCGCTCGATGATGCCGTCGAGTGAGGTGTCGGTCACAGCGTCAATTCCGAAATGTTGACAGCGCCAGGGCCGCGCAGAAATCCAGCGCCTGTCGTTTTCAATAGGTGCCCAGAGATGGTATTCAGGAAAATAACTCGCCCGGCGAGCAGGCTAAACACGGACAACCCAAAGTCAATCGCAAAAAGCGCCATGGGTTGCGCGCCTTTCGGCTAACGGCAGTCCGCCTGAGAAAATACCCACAGCAAACGAACGGAATCGACCGCCGCGGCGCAGGGCGGCGCCGCCTTGCCGCCAGTATCTGGAATCACAAATCTGTATTGCTGCCCATCCTTCGAGACGGCCACTTCGTGGCCTCCTCAGGATGAGGCTGAATTTGCTGAAACACCTCCAACCTCATGCTGAGGAGCGAGCGCAGCGAGCGTCTCGAAGCATGGGCAGCAAGCGATTCACCGATTTCACATGGCTGCCGGCTAGAATTTCGGCGGCCGCTTTTCCGAGAAAGCCAAAATGCCTTCCCTGATCTCGGCGCTGCGCATGCTGTCGCGGGCGCGGCGGTCGGCGGCTGCTTCATCCAGATTGCCGCGGGAAAACTCGTTGATGGCGCGCTTCATGCCGGCCATCGCGACCGGCGCATTGCCTGACAGCACCGCGGCCAGCCGGTCGACCTCCTGGTCGAGCGCTTCGGCCGGCGCCATCGCGGTGAGGTAGCCGATCCGGAGCATTTCGGCGGCGCCGATCTTCTCGGCGGTCAAAAACAGTTTTCGGGCGTTGTCGGCGCCGAGCCGCGACACGTAGCGCTTGATGCCGCTGGTGTAATAATGCAAGCCCAGCCTTGCCGCCGGCATGAACATCTCGCAAGTGTCGACGCCGATGCGGAAATCACAGGCCAGCGCCAGATCGGTCGCGCCGCCATAGACGCCGCCATTGAGCCGGCAGATCGTCGGCACGCCAAAATCCTCGAGCCGGTTGACAACCACCTCGAACGCCGATCCGGCGGTCTGCGCTTCGGGGGCAGCGGTCGAGCGCTCGGCGATCGATCCGAGATCATAGCCGGCGCTGAAGGCGCGGCCGGTGCCGGTGAGCACCAGCACCCTTACGGCCGAATCGGCCTCGATCCGCTCGAACAATTGCATCAGCACGTCGAGGTCGCCGGGCTGCAGCCGGTTCAGATGTCTCGGCCGGTTGAGGCGGATGGTGGCGCGCGCGCCATCGATCGTGAGCAGCGGCGCGCTCGCCGCATCGGTGGATCGGGTCATCGGTTGTTCCTATTTGTTTTCCAGCGCGCGCCGTTTGGCCTCGGCGTCGATGGTCTCGGCGAGCTCCGGATGCCGCGCCATCAATAGACGAAAATCGACGAGATCGAGCACCAGCAGTCTTGATACCCGCGTGGTGGTGATGTTGGCGGAGCGCAGATTGTTGCCGAGCAGGGCCATCTCGCCGAAGAAGGCGCCCGGGCCGAGCGTCACCGTCTTGCCGGGAAGCTCGACCTCGACCTCCCCGTCGGCAATGAAGTACATGCAGTCGCCGGTCTTGCCCTTGCGGATGATCATGGTACGCGACGGCAGGTCCATGGTGCGCAGCATGTGGGTGACGTCGGCGATCGCGGCGGGACCGAGGCTGGCGAAGAACGGCACTTTGCTCACCGACTTCCCAGGTTTTCAAAAAATTGTCGCGGCGGGTTTCGGCGGCAAAGCCGGTGGCCAGAATGCCGGTCCACAGCCCGAACACGCCGAGCCCGCAGATCATCACGAAGGCCGCGAGCAGCCGGCCGATGGCCGTGACCGGCACCACGTCGCCATAGCCGACCGTGGTCAGGGTGATCACCGCCCACCACAGCGCCGCCGGCACGCTGCCGAAGGCTACCGGCTGGACGTCGCGTTCCAGCAAGTGCATCGCCACCGAGGAGAGCAACAACACCATCAGGAAGATCACCAGCACGCTCAGCAACGACCCGGATTCCACCACCAGCACCCGGCGCAGCTGCCGCAACCCCGGTATCCCTGGAACCACCTTCAGTATCCAGACTGCACCGAGCAGCCAGGCGGTCGCGGGATTGGACGCCGAGGATGATGGCGACGGGAACAGCCGTGGCGGAGAGCAGGTCGACCAGCCCGCGGCCGGAGAACAGGTAAGCCAGGCCGCGCTGCGCCACGAAAGGCGTCGTACAGCCGGACCACCCATTCGAACACGAAGAAGGCGAGGCACGCCCACAGCACCGCGTCGACCCAGTGGTGCGCCGCCTCATAGGCAGGAGCGACCGTGAGCAGAACCATCATGGCCACGCCGGCCGCCACCGCGATAGTGGCCGCATTGGTCAAGTTGCGCGCGGTCGTCGCGGCAACGAATTGCGCCAATGCGGGGGAAACAAGCGGCTTGGACATTGGGAGCGGCGCCTGTCGATGCGAAAGAAGCCGGAGAGCCATACGGGCGTGGCCGGTCCTGCAGGGTGCCCAGGCGGGGGGAGGCCGTCAACGAGATGCGGGAAACGGGGTTATCGGCCGGTGCGCCCGCCGGGTCGGGGGAGCCACAGGTCGGGCGCTGAAACGACGTGCTCTCATTCCGTCATGGCCCGGCTTGACCCAGCCATCGCCATTGCCTCCCGCGGCCCCCGGAAGGCTTCGTCTTCTCCCAAACTTTTGCTATTGCAACGTCTGATACGTCCAATCGAGGCTCAATGATGAAGGACGAATATGACTTTTCGACCGCCGAGCGCGGCAAGTTCTTTCGCGAAGGCGCGCGCCTCGTGCCGCCGATCCATCTGGACCCGGAGGTGCTCGACTATCTCTCCGAGCGCGCCTCGGCGCGAGGCATTTCGCTGAGTACGCTAGTGAACACGCTGCTCAGGAAGGATATCGAATTGATGGACGCCCCCAGGTAGCGGCGCCTGATGTCCAACTTCGCCTTCTCCGCGGTACGTTCGGCGGCGGATCTCACGCCGCATCCGTCAGCGGCCGCGCCCGCTCAATCCGTTTCCGCTCGTGTGGCGAATGCATTGCCTCCCACAGATCGGTTCGCCGCTGCACGTTGAGCCAGAAATCCGGGCTGTTGCCGAACACGCGGGCGAGAATGAGGGCGGTCGCCGCGGTCACATTGCGGCGGTCGTTGCAGAGTTCGTTGACGTGCTTGCGCTGCACACCCATGGCCTCGGCCAGCGCGCCCTGCGTCAGGCCGATCGGCTTCATGAATTCCTCGACCAGGATTTCGCCAATCGTTGCCGGCTTGCGCTTTGTCATCAACATGGTTTGCCCTGTTTGTGGCTGTGATCGTCCAGGTATAAACTCGGGCGGGATGTGATATCATTCAAGGGTTGCAGCATACTACGCTACATAACCCCGCCGATCCCCGAAAAGCACCAAGCAGCGCTAACGACGACCAGTTCAAGCGGAGTCGCACTTGTCATATGGTAACATAAGTGATACCATATGATCCAAGTTGAAGAATTCATCACTGAACAAGACGTCAGTCCGTTCAGGCGATGGTTCGACGGCCTCGACGATCAGGCGGCGGCTTGGGTGACGATTGCCCTCGACCGACTTGGTGAGGGCAACACCTCGAACGCCAAGGCGCTTGGCGAAGGCGTCTCGGAACTGAGGATCAATCGCGGCCCCGGCTATCGGGTCTACTTTGGCTGGGACGGCAAGATGCTCGTGATACTGCTGGGCGGCGGCACCAAGAAGCGGCAGCAGAACGATATCCAGGCGGCGTTGCGCCACTGGCGCAGCTACAAGGTGCGCAAGGCCGCCGAACGGACCGGGAGGAAGTGATGCCTCTGACGAAGAGTTTTCGCGAGACGGTACAGGCGCGGGCGCGTCGCGATATAAAATTTCGGCAGGCCTTGCTCGCCGAAGCCATGCAGGCGCTGCTCGATGGCGACGTGGAAGAGGGGCGCGCCGCGCTGCGTTCCTGCATCAATGCCACCGTCGGCTTCGAAAAGCTCGGCACGGCCATGGGCAGGTCGCCCAAGAGCCTGATGCGCATGTTCGGACCCACGGGCAATCCCACGGCTGAAAATCTGCTTGGGGTCATCGCCTTGTTGCAGGAGGAGACCGGCGTTCGACTGCAAGTGCGCGCCGTCGCCGACGCGGCCTGACGAGGCGCCATTCACCGATATCGCCCCGACCGGACCCGACCAACTGTTTGATCCGGAAAAGGTAACGCGGCTGTTCACGAAAATTCAGGCCATCAACGACAGCGCAGTGGCCTAAAAATAATTTCCGAAAATCAGAAAATTCTTCTTGACCGACTCACCCCTCGCAAAATATATCCCTCCCATCCCGGCCCTCCAGGAGGGGCGTATCATGATCGTCACGAACGTCGGTCGGGGAGCGGTGGACGCAACAGTGTCGGGCGCGCAAGCGGTGGCAGGGCGGGATCAACTCCGTGAGCGATCGAGCGGCGCGCAGACGGACGGCATTGAAGCGTACGGCAAAATCGTGTGGGCCCGACGCCTCGACGCTGGCGTCAAGTCTTGCGGAGGTGCGGAAAGCCCAACCGGGCTCATGTGCCAGCTTCCGCAAGGCGACGGAGACTAGACAGCCCGCTACTCCGGGGTGAGCGCGTGATAAGCCGTAGAGCCATTGCGCAGGGAGATAATGCCAAAAACGTTAGATATATCAATGCAATGCGGTTGTTGTGTTCACATTTGTGTCGCGATCCATGTTGATTTTGCTGCGGAAATTCATATGAACGCCTGTAGAGCCCTGTGGACAAGTTTAGCCGCCAGGCATGACCCGCCCCGCCCAAAAAGCTACGCCGCGGCCGCAGGCGTACGCTTGTCGCTGACAGGAACGGGCCATTGATCTTCTGATTTGGATCACGCGCCACAGGGCGGCACTGCAACATCCATTGAATTGGCTTATGGCTAATCCGTTTACCGCTAGGGATAGGCGCGCGGACATAAATCTGCGTGACCGCGACACCACGGGTATGTAGGGCATAATTGATAGGCACAGGATCCATTTTCCTTCCCTTCATCGTTGCGCAAAGTTCCATTTTGCTCCCTAGCAGCGGCCAAGGCGGGACTTTGGTGCGCAAATTGCTTGTTACGACGAGCACGGATGGGATCAATCGTGCGCCTTGAATACACGTTCAACCAGGAGAGATACGATGTGCGCAGGTGACGACAAGAACTGTCCAGAATTCGAATTGCACCACCGCAAGTTCAAGGAAACGCTCGATCGAGAGCGCCGGTCGTTCTTGAGATCCAGCTTCGCCGCGGCTGGGGTGCGGCGGCGATGACCGCGGGCGGCATTTCTCTGGTGACGCCGCAGATGGCGGCTGCCGCCGAGAAAAATCAACCCGCCAAGCGATCCTATCACCACTTGCCGGCAAATGCCGACACGGTGCATTGGGGCTATTTCAGCAAGAAGCTGAAACCGCAGGTCGAGATCGATTCCGGCGATTTAATCACCATTGAGGCATTGACCCATCATGCCAATGACGACGCTGAGCGGATGGTGAAGGGCGATCCCGGTGCCGAAAGTGTGTTCCATTGGACCAAGGAAAAGAAGGGCGTAAACCGGCGCGGCGCCGGACCGATGGATGCCTCGCTGTTTGGGCGTGGCGCCGGCGAGGGCCTTGGCGTGCACATCTGCACCGGCCCGGTCTATGTGCGCGGCGCCCAGGAGGGCGACGTGATCGAGTTGCGCATTATCGACGTCACACCCCGGCCTTGCGCCAATCCGCAATATCCCGGAAAGGCTTTCGGCAGCAACGCTGCCGCATGGTGGGGCTTTCATTATAAGGACCTGCTTACCGAGCCAAAGCCGCGCGAAGTGGTCACGATCTACGAAGTCGACGCCACTGGCGAACGCAACTGGGCGAAAGCCGTGTATAATTTCCGATGGACGCCACAGACCGACCCTTCCGGCGTAGTGCACAAAACCATCGACTATCCCGGCGTTCCCGTCGATCACTCCACGATCAAGGAGAACCACGGCATCCTGAAGAATGTGCGCATTCCGATACGTCCCCATTTCGGCGTGATCGGCTTGGCTCCTAAGGAGGTCGATATCGTCGACTTAATTCCGCCGAGCTATACCGGCGGCAACATCGATAATTGGCGGATCGGCAAGGGCGCCACGATGTATTATCCGGTTGCGGTCGAAGGTGGCTTGTTATCGGTTGGCGATTTACATGCCTCGCAAGGAGAACTCCGAGCTGTGTGGTACGGCAATCGAATGCTCGCTAAATGGCACCTTCCAGATCATCCTGCACAAGAAAAACGACCTCGTTGGCACGGCTCTTGAAGCTCTGGACTATCCGATGCTGGAAACTAAGGACGAGTGGCTGGTACACGGCTTCAGCTTCGCCAATTATCTCAACGAATTAGGCGACAAGGCACAGTCCGAGATTTACTCGAAATCGTCGGTTGACCTTGCTTTGCGCGATGCCTTCCGGAAGATGCGCAAATTTCTGATGACAACCAAGAAGCTGACCGAGGATGAGGCGATCTCTCTGATTACGATTGGCGTCGACTTCGGCATCACCCAAGTGGTCGATGGAAATTGGGGCGTACACGCGGTGATCAAGAAGGATATCTTCGCAGGCGGCGAGACCTGATCGCTAATACCGACGCGGCCGTTTCCGGTAGGAGCCAGGCCGCGTCTCTATCGCAGCCTGTTCATTCAGGCGCGTGTCTGATGAAAAAGAACTGCTTGCGCCCTTAATTTAGGGGAGCCACTGCGCGAGCAACGTGGCGGGCCTTGCGCCCACGCGGCTATGCGGAGCCCATTTTCATGTCGAAATGTGTAACCTCTATTCCATCTCCACGAACCAAGAAGCGATTTCGCGCCTGTTCCGCGTCGTCAACCGCTATGAGGGCAACCTCGCGCCGATGCCGGGCGTCTTCCCGGATTATCCCGCGCCGGTCGTGCGCAACACCGCTGACGGTCGCGAACTCACGATGATGCGGTGGGGCATGCCGCCGCCGCCGCGCACGGGCGGGCCACCCGTCACCAACGACCGCAACACGACTTCGCCGCACTGGCGCGGCTGGCAAACTCGGTGCAGGAGCTCCTGGAGACTGCTAACCGGGCGCGATGAGCCCAATTCGCAATTCTGCGACGGCCCGCTCAGCACGAAAAAGCCGCCGCTGCGGGTGAGGACAGCGACGGCTTCTTTCCTGTCTATCCCCAGAAAGGACACGCTCATTCTGCCGACGGACGGTTAACAGTTGGTGAAGCCCGCCAGCGTGAACTGGCGGGCCTTGATTGTCAGACGCAGCAGAGCCGATTGCCGATCATGGCGAGACACATCTCGCCCGCAGTGAATAGCGCGGCAGCCGAAGCCGGCTAAGCGCAGCAGAATCAAAGGAGCAGCCCTGCGACATCGCAACACTTGCTCGTTTCCCAGACCTCGGGCTTGGATACTTTTGCCGGGTTGGGGAAGCAATGAAGCTAAGACGATCACGGGAGGCGACGCCCTTATCAGTATGGATAGTGTTTGCGGCGCTCGCCTTCGGGTCCGTCGCCTACCTCATGGGCATTGTGATATTCGAGGACTTTCTCGCTTGGTTTAACGAGAAAAATAATGGGCGCACCCATTCGAACCGCACCGGCCATACCACTGCGGGACACCCCGGCCTCAAGGCGGGCCGGAATCTGGCAGAATTGGGTGCGATGCAGCGACAACCGAAAATCACTCTTGGTGATATGCGGGCCTCTGGCGTTCGGGCCTGCTTGTCGCTTGTGAAGACGACAAATGCGTGCATTCCGTCGCGATCAGCGCCAATCAATGGCCGAACGACGTTCGCCTGTCCGATCTCGAGCCGCATTTCGTTTGTCAGGTATGCGGCCATGGGATGGCCGGAAGCTAAAGTTTGATTGGTGCCTTCCGATCAACCCGAAGAATTTCGTCGAATCGTCGGGACCATATGTATGGCCATCGGCGTCCGTGACGTGAACCTGCCATCCATTTTTTGACAGCTCTCGCGCCTTGGCAATTGTAACGATTCGGCCGATGCGCACTGTGTGCGAGGACTCGCCGTCCTTAGAGGCATAGATCGTGAATGCACTATTTCCCTGTCTGACGCCTCCACCTTATCCAGCGCCTTATTTCCAGATAATACCACGCCATCTGATGGCGCAGGAACTTCGTGAAACGTTGCATCAAGCGCATCGGATCTGCCCCCAGCGGCCCGCGGCTGCGGGATCAGACAGGATCTTATCGGCTGTGTCCATCGCGCAACCCGCCCGTGTATTCGCCGCGCCTCCTCCCAGAGGCGGCGCCGATGTCAGGCCGGACTTTGATTGGGAGCGACAAGAATTTCGGAGGTTAACGCCAGCAGTAGCCGCGATGGGCTCCGATAGCCTCTAGGATTGGATCAGGGACTCGCCCAGGGTCTTTAAAACGGGAGGGGAAGTGCCCACCCCACCGGCAGCGCCTCCAGCGGCCACCGCTGCGGCTTGAGATAAGAACCGGCGGCGAGTGGTATTGATGGGCGTGTTGGTGGGTGGCGTGCTGCACGCTGTCAGCCTGATCCATGGGATCCCTCCTGTAAGAGTGGGTTGGGTTAGAGCCGGGGCGGAAGCCTGAAACCTTCCCCTCGGCTTGCTTTTAAGGTAAAACCTTTTTTATGGGAAAGTCAATAAAGGTTAAACCTAAAAAGCGGGGCAGGCCTCCAACGGGGAAAGACCCTTTGATGGCCTTTCGAGCCTCGCCGGTTATACGTGCGTCGATAGTAAAGTGGGCTGAGAACCAACCGGACCAACCAACGCTTTCCGAAGCCATCCGCCGGCTGGTCGAGCAAGGACCACCGTCAAGGCGCCAGCGCGGCCGGTGGCTAAGTCCGGCCGGAAGTTGCGCGCCCAAGAACTCGCCACAAAGGCAATTGAAAAGATTATAGATCCTGCTGCGCCGCCCGAAGAACGAGCCGAGCGCAGACGACGCCTCACCAAGGGGCCGACAGAGTTTCGTGAGGCTCGCGTTGATCTGCCGAAGGCGAAGGGCAAATAGATGGACCTGCTTTGGTCGATCGAATTGCCGCATTGGCTAATGATTGCGGGAGCTATCTTGGTATCGATGGGTTTCCTTGGGCTTGTATTTACCCGGAACAGACAAGCCGCGACTAATCCCGAGTCAGAACCAACTAAACCACCTCCCAGATGCCGCCGTTGCCAAGCTTGCTCAATTCTTCGCGCCGCAAGGGCAACAGATGACGCTGCAAACCATCCGCCGACTTGTAGAACTGGGGCTAAAGGCGAAGCAGAGCTAGCCTGATTTTGTAGGAGTTGCATTATGGACGAGTCATTTTTGAAAGAACACGTTGACCGATGTAGAAGTCTGGCCGACATTTCCACTGATCCATTTATCAAAAAGCGCCTTTTGGCTCTCGCGTCGCAATATGAGGGCAAGCTTCAAGGTGCCCCTCTGCCCCTAAGGAGCTTGGCTAACCTGCCTGTCAACCCATGGAGGTCAGCGATGTCTAACGACGCGGTCGAATTCTTATTACAGATGCGATCCATACGGCTTTCATCAAGTACCCCGAGGGGGACGGCGGTCCGAACCTGGACTATGAGTGGATAGCGCCCGATCATAGTGTCCACATCGCCAAGGTCATACTTCAGGATCTAGCGGGGGAGGGGAGGGGGAGGAGAGGAGGGAGGGGGGGAAGGGAAGGGGGGGAAAAAAGGCCAACGGATATCATGTCGTGAAAAAGGGTGCCGCTTGGGTGGCTGACAAGGGCTGGCCTGCGTCCAACGGAAGGGCAAGGACGAATATCACGGCGAACTCTCAATCTCGTGAAGCCGCTTCGTCCCTGGGTCGACGACGAAACCGGACGACCAGACAGACGAAGCCATTTTCCTAAAATCGACGAAGTCACCCGGAAACGAGCCATTGCTCTCATCGCCCCCGATCAAACAACGAGGTTCGATCATGAAGCATTTAATATTATCCGCAATTGCAGCCGTTACGCTTCTCATTGCTGCAACCACCATGCTGTGGTCGCACTCACCTTCGACCGAGCGTCGTACCGCCGCAACGACCATAGGTCAGTGCAAGAATTTCCACAGCCTGACCGGAGCAAAAGCTTCCGAACTACTGCCTTTCTAACATGGGGTTTTCGCTTCCCCGCCCTCGGCAGCTATCGGTGACATTCATTGGTTGAGTTTTTTCGATGGCGATATCCGGTTACCTGCTCGAACTCGTTCCGATTGGCGAAGAAAACGCTGTCTCTGGACTATTGCTCTGGAAGCAGCTGAACATGTGGTCACCTGCGAGCATCAAACACAATTTGCAGCAGATGGCTGACAGCGGTGTGATCGAACGGAAGAGCGTCCGGCGTGGGCCGCACGAAACCAGATTGTATTTCAGGTGCCGCAATTGAAGGCCAGCACCGGCTGGCCCTGCGCCGCCTTGGTCGGAATGCAGGGTTTAAACCCAATTTCAAGCATGATTTGGAGATAGTTGCAGGCTGCCAAAATACGAGCACCTCGCGTTGTTAGAGGCAAACCATCTGCTGGGGGCCAAACGGAGGTTCCGAATGGGTGTGGCAGGCTGGCGCTTCGCGCTGCTCAACAAGACGAGATTGCCGACATCTCGAACACACTGGCAGCGTAATGCCGCCCGTCACACAACGGAGATGGAGTTTTTCGTTTGCGCCCATCATGCAATGCCGTTCTTTTACAGATTTTTCACCACCTTTTGCAGGTTCTTCACCACTCCGTGGATTAGCCCCAATGCCCGTTTACGACCTCCTATTCTGGCTGAACGCGCAAAAGCTGGT
>CAVPOL010000018.1:0-55506 GCA_963706975.1 uncultured Alphaproteobacteria bacterium | reverse complement strand
CAACGGCAGGAAAGAAACGGCATCCGCTCCGGAATCGGATTTCGCCCCGGAATCGCCTTGATCGGCTTGCTGGCCGGCCTGGTCGGTCCGGCGGGCTGGTCGCTCCCGGCCGCATGGCCCACGCCCAGACCACCGAGCGGGTGATCGTCAACCGGTATACCGGTCTGGCGATCGAGGGTTATGATCCCGTCGCCTATTTCGCCAATGCAAGGGCCGAGCGCGGCCGGCCGGATTTCGAGGCGTCCGAGTCGGGGGCGGTCTGGCGGTTTCGCAACGAAGGCAACCGCGCCTCCTTTGTCGCCTATCCCGAGATTTACGGCCCCCAGTTCGGCGGCTACGACCCCACCGATCTGGCCCGCGGCGTCACCCATGCCGGCAACCCCCGGCTCTGGCTGATTGTCGGACAACGGCTTTATTTGTTCGGCCGCGAGGAAACCCGCGACGCCTTCGCCGCCGATCCGGCCGGCCTCCTGCGCGAGGCCAAGGCGCGCTGGCCGGAGCTGGAGCAGGGGCTGGCGCGATAGAAGTAGAGTGGCTTCATTCCGGGGCGATGCGAAGCATCGAACCCGGAATCTCGACGAATTCCGGGCTCGCATCTTCGATGCGCCCCGGACTGACGATCTCTACTCTTTGCCCGCCGCCGCCGGATCGCCCCAGGCGATGAATTCCGGCACCAGAAAGCCATTGCCACCGCTGCCGAATTGCAAAGCCGCGCCCTGACCGTCCGTGATCTTGCCGCCGGCCGCTGACACCACTGCGTGTCCTGCCGCGACGTCCCACTCGCTGGTGGGGGCGAGGCGGGGGTAGATGTCTGCCCCGCCCTCCGCCACCCGGCCGAATTTCACCGCCGATCCCAGCCTTTCGCGGACCGCGCCGGGGCGGCCAGCGATGAAGGCCTCGCTGCGGGGATCGCCATGCGAGCGGCTGACCGCCACGATCCAGGGCTCGCCGCGTCCGGGAAGCTTGCGGGTGTGGATCGGCAGGGCCGCCCCGCGCGAGGTCGTGCCCACCGTCAGGCGATCGGCGCCGCGGCCGACCAGCCCGCGCCAGATCAGTCCGAGCGCGGGGGCGCCGACGATGCCGAGCAGTGGCGTCCCTTCGGTCACCAGCGCCAGATTGACCGTGAATTCGTTGCGGCCGGCGACGAATTCCTTGGTGCCGTCGAGCGGATCGACCAGAAAGAAGCTGCCGCGATAGGGCGGCCTGGCCTTTTCGACGCTCTCCTCGGACAGCACCGGTATCTCCGGGGCCAGCCGCGCCAGTCCCTGGGCAATGATCCGGTCGGCGGCGAGATCGGCCTCGGTTACCGGCGAGCCGTCGAGCTTGCCTTCGACCTGCATCGCGGACCGGTTAACGGCAAGAATGGCGGCCCCGGCCTCGACCACGAGGTCGGTCAGGGCCTCCATCAGATCAGCCGCGGCGTCGCAATCAATCACGGTTCCCACGGACATGCCTCATGGATAGGCGGTTTCATCTGCAGTTCGTCCTTTTAACTGGGCCGCCTTGTGTTGGCGCCACGCGCGTCCGCAGTGTATCAAGCCAGCGAGCATGCGTGATTCGCCGTGTCCGCGTCTGTCACGGATTTCCAGGAACATCTGATGTCTGGCCCCTCGTCTCCCGGCCCCGCCCCCGACGCCCTCGAACTGGCGGCGCTGCTATGCTCGCGGGTCTGCCATGATCTCATCAGTCCGGTTGGCGCCATCGTCAATGGCCTTGAGGTCCTCGACGATGATCCGAAGCCTGAAGACCGCGAATTTGCCCTCGAACTGATTCGCAAGAGCGCCAAAACGGCGTCTGCGCGGCTGCAGTTCTGCCGGCTGGCGTTCGGGGCTGCCGGATCGGCGGGCGCGCAGATCGACCTCGGCGACGCCCAGACCATGGCGCGCGGCCACCTCGAGGACGCCAAGACCACCATTGCCTGGAACCTGCCGCGGGTGCTGCTGCCGAAGAACCGGGTCAAGCTGCTCCTGAACATGATGGTGATCGCGCAGCAGACGATCCCGCGCGGCGGCGTGCTGACGGTCGATCCGGTCGGGGAGGGTGAGGCGTTCGGCTTTCGTGTCACCGCCGCCGGGCTCAACGCCCGCATGCCGCAGAGTATCGCCGACATGCTGAGTTCGGGCGCGTCGTCGAGCATCGATGCCCATGCCGTGCAGCCATATTATACGCGTCTCTTGGCGGGGGCCTGCGGTCTCAAGGTGGTGCTTGCCCCCGAGGGCGAAGCGATCGTCGTCACGGCCTCCTGATAGAATTAATTCCGACCGCATCCTGAGGAGCCTCGCCGCAGGCGAGGCGTCTCGAAGGATGGCAGCAGGCATGTGCCGGATGATTCGAGACGCGCGGCGTCGCCGCGCTCCTCACCATGAGGGAGTAGGGTGTGCCGCCCAGCCGCGACGAGAGGTGAGATGCAACCTCTTCCCGGGCACTTCTCAAATCTATGGTTAACGAACAGTTTACAATCCGCCCGGATTCAATGACGCCGTCTTATCTATTTGTTGAGCCCGTTCTTTTCCATTTACTCAACCAATATTAAACGCTTTGCGCAGATGCTGGCCAAACTCCGAGAGGCGCGTCGATGTCGCGCGCCATTGCGTTCGAAGGCCTGTTTCATGGACGATTTGTTGCGGGAGTTTCTGACCGAGACCAGCGAAAGCCTGGATACGGTCGACAACCAGTTGGTGCGGTTCGAGCAGGATCCGAACGACACCAGGATCCTGGATAACATCTTCCGCCTGGTTCACACCATCAAGGGTACCTGCGGCTTCCTCGGGCTGCCGCGGCTCGAGGCGCTGGCGCATGCCGGCGAGACCCTGATGAGCAAGTTCCGCGACGGCATGCCGGTTACCTCGGAAGCGGTGTCGCTGATCCTCTCCAGCATCGACCGCATCAAGGAAATCCTCGCCGGCCTCGAGGCCACCGAGGCCGAGCCTGAGGGCACCGATCAGGATCTGATCGTCAAGCTTCAGGAGATGGTCGAGCGCGGAATAGCCGCGATGCCGCCGCGCCGCAGCCCGCAGTGTCGCAGGGCACCCTGGTGCCGCAGATTCTGGAGCGTCCGCTGCGTCCCGGCGAAGTCTCGCTCGACGAACTGGAGCGCGCCTTCCGCGAGACCGCGACCGAAATCGCCGCGCCGGCGCCAGCAGGCGGTGGCTCCGAAACCGGCAACCGTTGCGCCGCGAAGAAGAAGCCGGCCGCGAGGAAGACGCTCGCGATGGAAACCGAAGTCGCGGAAGCCGACAAGGTCGCCAACCAGTCGATCCGCGTCAACGTGGACACGCTGGAACATTTGATGACGATGGTGTCGGAACTGGTTCTGACCCGCAATCAGTTGCTGGAGATCTCGAGGCGCAACGAGGATACCGAGTTCAAGGTGCCGCTGCAGCGGCTGTCCAACGTCACCGCCGAACTGCAGGAAGGCGTCATGAAGACGCGGATGCAGCCGATCGGCAATGCCTGGCAGAAGCTGCCGCGCATCGTCCGCGACCTCGCCGGCGAACTCGGCAAGCAGATCGAACTGGAGATGCACGGCGCCGACACCGAACTCGACCGGCAAGTGCTCGACCTGATCAAGGATCCGCTGACGCACATGGTGCGCAACTCCGCCGACCATGGCCTCGAGATCCCGGCCGAGCGCGCAGCCTGCGGCAAGCCGGAGCAGGGCACCATCCGTCTGTCGGCCTATCACGAGGGCGGCCACATCATCATCTGCATCGCCGACAACGGCCGCGGCCTCAACACCGAGCGGATCAAGGCCAAGGCGATCGCCAACGGTCTCGTCACCGAGGCCGAACTCGAGAAGATGACCGAAGCCCAGATCCACAAGTTCATCTTCGCGCCGGGCTTCTCCACCGCCGCCACCATCACCTCGGTGTCCGGCCGCGGCGTCGGCATGGACGTGGTGCGCACCAATATCGACCAGATCGGCGGCACCATCGACGTCAAGTCGGTGGCCGGCGAGGGCTCCACCGTCACCATCAAGATCCCGCTGACGCTCGCCATCGTCTCCGCCCTGATCGTCGAAGCCGCCGGCGACCGGTTTGCCATTCCCCAGCTCTCGGTGGTCGAACTGGTGCGCGCCCGCGCCAACTCCGAGCACCGCATCGAGCGCATCAAGGACACCGCGGTCCTGCGGCTGCGCAACAAGCTGCTGCCGCTGATGCATCTGAAGAAGCTGCTGAAGATCGACGACGGCAGCTCCTCCGACCCCGAGAACGGCTTCATCGTGGTCACCCAGGTCGGCAACCAGACCTTCGGCATCGTGGTCGACGGCGTGTTCCACACCGAGGAGATCGTGGTCAAGCCGATGTCGACCAAACTGCGCCACATCGACATGTTCTCCGGCAACACCATTCTGGGCGACGGCGCCGTGATCATGATCATCGATCCCAACGGCATCGCCAAGGCGCTCGGCGCCGCAGGCTCGGCCAGCCATCAGATCGCCGACGAGAACGCCGCGATGCGCGCCAGCGCCGCCGAGCAGATGACCTCGCTGCTGGTGTTCCGCGCCGGCACCAATCAGCCCAAGGCGGTCCCGCTCGGGCTGGTCACGCGCCTCGAGGAGATCGCCGTCGACAAGATCGAGCTCTCCAACGGCCGCTACATGGTGCAGTACCGCGACCAGCTGATGCCGCTGGTGCAGATGGAAGGCGTCAGCGTCCGGACCCAGGGCTCGCAGCCGATCCTGGTGTTCGCCGACGGCCGGCGCTCGATGGGTCTGGTGGTCGACGAGATCGTCGACATCGTCGAGGAGCGGCTCAACATCGAGGTGGCCGGCTCCAAAGACGGCATTCTGGGCTCCGCCGTGATCAAGGGCCAGGCCACCGAAGTGATCGACATCGGCCACTTCCTGCCGATGGCGTTCACCGACTGGTTCACCCGCAAGGAGATGGAGCCCTCGGCCTCGGCGCAATCGGTGCTGCTGGTCGACGACTCGGCGTTCTTCCGCAACATGCTGGCGCCGGTGCTCAAGGCCGCCGGCTACAAGGTGCGGGTGGCGTCCGACGCGCAGGAAGGCCTCCTTGCGCTGCGCTCGGGCCAGCTCTTCGACGTGGTGCTGACCGACATCGAAATGCCCGACATGAACGGGTTCGAATTCGCCGAGACGATCCGGGCCGATGCGCATCTGAGCGCGATGCCGATCATCGCGCTGTCCTCGATCGTCTCTCCGGCGGCGATCGAGCGCGGCAAGCTCGCCGGCTTCCACGATTACGTCGCCAAGTTCGACCGTCCCGGCCTGATCGCGGCGCTGAAGGAACAGACCGCCGAACTCGACCGCGCGGCGGCATGAACGAGTTCAGCCTGACATGAAACAAGTTCAGCCTGACGGCATATGAGGTAAATCGACATGACCAGCATCACCGGCAAGAACGACAACATCGAGGGCGCGATGTCCGAATTCGTCACCGCGATGATCGGCGGCCAGCTGTTCGGCCTGCCGATCTCGCGGGTGCAGGACGTGTTCATGCCGGAACGGCTGACCCGGGTGCCGCTGTCGCCGGGCGAGATCGCCGGCGTGCTCAATCTGCGCGGCCGCATCGTCACCGTGGTCGACATGCGCGCCCGGCTCGGTCTGCCCAGGAACGACGACGGCAAGCCGCCGATGGCGGTCGGCGTCGACCTGCGCGGCGAATCCTACGGCCTTCTGATCGACCAGATCGGCGAGGTCCTGAAACTCGCCGACGACGGCCGCGAGGAAAACCCCGTCAACCTCGATCCCCGCATGGCCAAGCTCGCCGGCGGCGTGCATCGCCTCGACGGCCAGCTCATGGTCGTGCTCGACGTCGATCGCGTGCTCGAAATCGTGCCGGCGATGCTGGCGGCCTGAGGGCCGGCGGCAGGCAAGGCAAGCTGAAAATGAACTGGAAACGTCCCTTTCGGGGATAGGGAAGAAGCAGAGGCCAAAATGAGAACATGTCTTGTCGTCGATGACTCCAGCGTCATCCGTAAGGTCGCAAGGCGCATCCTGGAAGGCCTGGACTTCCAGATCATCGAGGCCGAGGACGGCGAGAAGGCGCTCGAGGTCTGCAAGCGCGGCCTGCCCGAGGCGATCCTGCTCGACTGGAACATGCCGGTGATGGACGGCTATGAATTCCTCGGCAATCTGCGCCGCATGCCCGGCGGCGATGCGCCCAAGGTTGTGTTCTGCACCACCGAGAACGACGTCGCGCACATCGCGCGCGCGCTGCACGCCGGCGCCAACGAATACATCATGAAGCCGTTCGACAAGGACATCGTCACCGCCAAGTTCCAGGAAGTCGGCCTGATCTGAACTGCCGTTTCGATCCGGCGGCTGAACGGCCCTCGGCGTTATCTTTGTGCCGCTTCAGTCGCATTTGGTGATCAATGAGTGTTGCGTTGGCAAGTACCTCGGCCTCGAACTCGGCGCAGCACGAGCCGCTGCGGGTGATGGTGGTCGATGATTCCGTCGTGATCAGGGGCTTGATCTCCCGCTGGATCGCAGCCGAGCCGGATATGGTGGTGGCGGCATCGCTGCGCACCGGGCTCGACGCCGTCAACCAGATCGAGCGCGTCAATCCCGATGTCGCGGTGCTCGATATCGAAATGCCGGAACTCGACGGCATTTCCGCGCTGCCGCAGCTGCTCGCCAGGAAGCGCAACCTCATCATCATCATGGCTTCGACGCTGACCCGCCGCAACGCCGAGATCAGCTTCAAGGCGCTCTCGCTTGGCGCGGCGGACTACATTCCAAAGCCGGAAAGCACCCGCGAAGCGTCCGCCGCCGAAATCTTTCACCACGACCTGATCCAGAAAATCCGCTCGCTCGGCGCCAAGGTGCGCCGCGCCGCGCCGGCTTCGCCAGTTCATCACCCGGCAAGTCCGCCGCTGGCGCCGGCGCTGGGACGGTCGCGCGAGCCTTTGCCCCGGCCGCCGGTTACCCAGCCGCAGCTGATGCGCCGCGCGTTCGGCAGCCAGGCGCCGCGCGCGCTCGTGATCGGTTCCTCCACCGGCGGTCCGCAGGCGCTGATGACGCTGATTGCGGACATCGGCGCCGTGATCGATCGCTTCCCCGTGCTGATCACCCAGCACATGCCGCCCACCTTCACGACGATTTTGGCGGAGCATCTGGCGCGCACCAGCCATCGGCCGGCCCATGAGGCCGTCGACGGCGAGATCGTCAAGGCCGGCCGGATCTATCTGGCGCCGGGCGGCCGGCACATGCGGGTGGTCCGCCGCGGCGCCGAAGCCGCGATCGCACTCGACGACGGGCCGCCGGTCAATTTCTGCAAGCCCGCCGTCGATCCGCTGTTCACCTCCGCGATCGATGTCTGGCAGGGCGGCGTTCTGGCCGTCGTGCTCACCGGCATGGGCTCGGACGGCATGCGCGGCGGCAAGGAGATCGTCGCTGCCGGCGGCAGCGTGATCGCGCAGGACGAAGCCACCAGCGTGGTATGGGGAATGCCGGGCGCCGCCGCCCATGCGGGGATTTGCGCCGCCATCCTGCCGCTCAATCAGATCGCGCCGAAACTGGTTCGCGTATTTTCCGGAGATCGTTCGTGACGCCGCTGGACTACGAGTTTTTGCGTAAAATGCTGAAAGAACGATCCGGCCTCGATCTGTCTCCCGACAAGCAGTATCTGGTTGAAAGCCGATTGATCCCGCTGGCGCGAAGGGTGGGCCTGTCCGGCATTCCCGACCTGGTTGCGAAGTTCAAGGGCGGGCCCGACCCGCTGACGTCGGAGGTAGTCGAGGCGATGACCACCAATGAGACGTTTTTCTTCCGCGACAAGATTCCGTTCGACCATCTGAAGGAAACGGTGCTGCCGGCGCTGGCGCAGGCGCGCGCCGCAAGGCGAAGCCTGCGGATCTGGTGCGCGGCTTCCTCGACCGGGCAGGAACCGTATTCGATCGCGATGTGCGTCAAGGAATTCGCGCGCCTTGGCGGGATGGCGCGTCGAAATCGTGGCGACCGATCTGTCGCAGGCGGTGCTGGAAAAGGCCAGGGCCGGCCTGTTCACCCAGTTCGAGGTGCAGCGCGGGCTGCCGATCCAGAAGCTGGTCCAGCATTTCACCCAGGTCGGCGAGCTGTGGCAGCTCAATGCCGACATCCGCGCCATGGTGCAGCACCGGCAGCTCAATCTGCTGCAGGATTTCTCCCATCTCGGGACCTTCGATGTGATCTTCTGCCGCAACGTCCTGATCTATTTCGACCAGGACACCAAGGCCGGCATCTTCGATCGCCTGTCGAAGATGCTCGAACCCGACGGCGTGCTGGCGCTGGGGGCGGCCGAATCCGTGGTCGGAATCACCGATGCCTTCAAGCCCTATCCGGAACGGCGCGGGCTCTATCGCCCGAACGTCACGCGGGTGCCGCGCGCCGGCGTCTCGGCGATGACGATGATGCCGCTGCGGGCGGTCGCGGCCGCGACGCGCTGAGCAGATAGACTTCCTGCGGTCTATCAACGTCATTGCGAGCGAAGCGAAGCAATCCATCTGACAACGCAAAGAAAGAATGGATTGCTTCGTCGCAAGCGCTCCTCGCAATGACGTGGTGAGATTTCGATTCAATCTCAAACAGCAGATGCACGTCCGCGTTTTCGCGGCACGATTTGCCTGAGATTTTACAATTCGTAGCATCACGACTTTGCTCCGGGATGCCTGCTTTGCCTTCAAGATCGGCTATCGGAGATGGTGGAAGCGTTGTCCGTTTGGTGCCAGGAAGAGCTAGCTTGCGCCCGAGCCATGTGCCGGCGCAGGACTCAGCGGAGCGCCTCCTACCGAAACAGGGCCGGCAGGTTTCGGCGGTGGAGGAATTTCCTTTCGCGGCGCCCGGACGACGCGAGCGCGAGGATTTGAAGGCGGGATGCTGATGCTTGATGTCGTCAACGGCGCCACTGGATTCTGCAGGGAGTTCACCGCCACTGAATTCTGCAGGGAGTTCACCTGCACCGTCAGCAAGGAGAGTTGACGGGATATTCTTTTCAAATCCGCCTGTTGCGTTGCAGAGCTCTGCGTGAGCGACGCCAACACAGCTGCGTCTTGCTGCTGCGACATCTGAATATCCCTCAGTCCCGCCCTGACGACCGGATCTGGTATTGGGACCGGGACTGGAGCCGTCTTGGGTGGAGGCTGCGCAGCGACCCGATTGAAATTCGGCGGCGAGAAGCGGCTGAAGTCCGGCAACGAGAAACGATCAAGACCCGGCAAGGAAAACTGGTTGAAATCCGGCAAAGAGAAGCGATCGAAACTCGGAAAGGAATTGGCGGTGGCGGCACCAATGACGGCCAAGGCGGCCAAGGACACCGCTATCGCCGGCGCCCGGTTCGAAGCCACCTGCTGTGCCCCCTCGGGCCGTTTGTCTCCTTGCGTTTCCTTATCCCGTGCTTCGGCCAACTGCGTTCCCTACGGCTCAGCCCAGTCGCAAGATTCTTCCCCGTCGCCGGTCATCAAGAAAGAGTTCGCGTGGATCCAGCAACGACTCGCGCGCGAGTTGCCGAATTAGGCTCAAATCATGGGCTTGTATGGTTAATGCTCGGTTATGCCAGAGACCCGCCCGCACGAGCCGGCCGCATGTCCGCTGTTTTCCCCGAAAGCGAGCATTCACCGACACGCCGGCGATGCCGAGGGCAAGCATGTTGTCATTCTCGTCCTCGCGGACCGGCCTGGGGCTTTCGTCGGTCACTGCTCGACCCCCTTTTCGGGCCGTGGCACGACGGTGCTGCACTTAACCGCACGGGCGGCGGTTCTGTGCGGGATTTTCAAGGTCATTGGCCAGCCTGACCGGACTGGCGAACGGGTAGCCGCCCCGCCCAAAACGCCCTTTCGCCGGCCCGCCTGATGGCCTAAGAGCGGCGCAACAAATTCCCCAATTCCCAGGCAAAAATGATCCGTCTCGACAACATCTCCAAGCAAAACGGCCACCAGATCCTGTTCATCGAGGCCTCCGCGGCGCTCCAGCGGGGCGAGAAGGTCGGGCTGGTCGGTCCCAACGGGTCCGGCAAGACCACGCTTGTTCCGGATGATCACCGGGCAGGAGCAGCCCGACGAGGGCCAGGTCGCGGTCGATCGCGGCGTCACCATCGGCTATTTCAGCCAGGACGTCGGCGAGATGGCCGGCCGCAGCGCGGTGGCCGAGGTGATGGACGGCGCCGGCCCGGTCAGTGAGGTGGCGGCCGAGCTCGAGGAACTCGAGGCTGCCATGGGCGACACTGCCAGGGCAGAGATGGAGGACATCATCGCGCGCTACGGCGAGGTGCAGGGCCGCTTCGAGGAACTCGACGGCTATGCGCTGGAAGGGCGGGCGCGCGAAGTGCTCGCAGGCCTGAGCTTCAGCCAGGAGATGATGGAGGGCGATGTCGGCGCGCTGTCCGGCGGCTGGAAGATGCGGGTGGCGCTGGCGCGCATCCTCTTGATGCGTCCCGACGCCATGCTGCTGGACGAGCCGAGCAACCATCTCGATCTCGAAAGCCTGATCTGGCTCGAGCAGTTCTTGAAGGGATACGAAGGCCTGCTGCTGATGACCTCGCATGACCGCGAGTTCATGAACCGCATCGTCAACAAGATCGTCGAGATCGACGGCGGCTCGCTGACGACCTATTCGGGCGACTACGAATTCTACGAGCAGCAGCGCGCGCTGAGCGAGAAGCAGCAGCAGGCCCAGTTCGAGCGCCAGCAGGCGATGCTGGCCAAGGAAATCAATTTCATCGAGCGCTTCAAGGCGCGGGCCTCGCACGCCGCCCAGGTGCAGAGCCGGGTCAAGAAGCTGGAGAAGATCGAACGGGTCGAGCCGCCGCGGCGCCGCCAGACCGTGGCAGTTCGATTTTCTGCCGGCGCCGCGCTCGGGCGAGGACGTGGTCAGCCTGAAGAAGGTGCAGAAGGGCTATGGCAGCCGCACCATCTATGACGGTTTTGACTTCCAGGTTCGGCGCAAGGAACGCTGGTGCGTGATGGGCATCAACGGCGCCGGCAAGTCGACGCTGCTGAAACTGGTGGCGGGCTCCACCGAGCCCGACGACGGCACCGTCGCGCTCGGCGGCAGCGTCAAGATGGGCTACTTCGCCCAGCACGCCATGGACCTGCTGGACGGCGAGCGCACGGTGTTCGAGTGGCTGGAGGATTCGTTTCCGCAGGCCGGCCAGGGCTCCTTGCGCGCGCTGGCCGGCTGCTTCGGCTTTTCGGGCGACGATGTCGAGAAGCGATGCCGGGTGTTGTCGGGCGGCGAGAAGGCGCGGCTGGTGATGGCGCAGATGCTGTTCGATCCGCCGAACTTTCTGGTGCTGGACGAGCCGACCAACCATCTCGACATGGCGACCAAGGAGATGCTGATCAACGCATTGTCCGAATTCGAGGGCACCATGCTGTTCGTGTCACATGACCGTCACTTCCTGGCGGCGTTGTCCAACCGGGTGCTGGAGCTGACGCCCGAGGGCGTTCATCAGTATGGCGGCGGCTACACCGAATATGTGGCGCGAACCGGTCAGGAAGCGCCGGGCCTGCGCAGCTGACGACACGCGCTTGCCTCCGCCTTCCGACCGCCTGATTGGCTGGTTCGCGACAATGTGATGCACCCTGATCGTCACATCGCCCGGATTCGAGGGCACCGTGCTGTTGCTGCCATACGGTGATGGCATCGACGCGTGCGTGCCATGTTTTTCTGCCGGGCAGTTGCCCGTTCGGAACGGCAGAGCAGCCTTGCATTGCCGATGTGTCCGGATATGGTTTCGAAGAGGCGGGGATTCTAAATCCATTGGCTACGGGTCAGCCGACCGCGTAGCGTGGTATCTTCCAGCTCAGGAGCGGGGGAGATGGAAAGACGGCTATCTGCAATTGGCTGCGCCGATGTCGCGGGTTACTCGCGAATGATGGGCGCCGACGAGGCAGGTACCCACGCCGCCTTCAAGGCCCATCGCAGCGCCATCTATCCGATCATCCTCAATCACGGCGGCCGCATCGTCAAGAACACCGGCGACGGCTTCCTGCTGGAGTTTCCGAGCGTCGTGAGCGCGATCGAAGCCGCGGTCGCGATGCAGCAGCTGATGGCGGAACGCAACAGCCAGCTGCCGGCCGACCGGGTGATGCAATTCCGTCTCGGCGTCCACATGGGAGACGTGATCTCCGACGAGGACGAGGTGTTCGGCGACGGCGTCAACATCGCGGTCCGCCTCGAGGCGATTGCGGTTCCCGGCGGCGTCGCGGTGTCGGCCAAGGCCTATCACGAGGCCGCCAAGCACCTTTCCGCCACCTTCGTCGACGCCGGCGTGCACCGTTTCAAGAACATCGACGAGGCGGTCAATGTGTGGATCTGGGAGCCCGCCGGATCCGACGGCCCCGGCCGCGAACCGGGTGGCGATTCGAACCTTCCGGCCCAGTATCGAACCGCGATCGTCGGCGTGCTCCCGTTTGCCAATCTCAGCGACGGCAACGATGAATATTTTTCCGATGGATTGACCGAGGACTTGATCCACGCGCTGTCGCTGCAGTCGTTCTTATCGGGTATTGAGCCGCAATTCGACTTTCGCGTTCAAGGGCAAGAGCGTCAGCGCGCGGCTGATCGCGCGGGAAATCGATGCGACCTATCTGATCCAGGGCACGGTCCGCCGCGCCGGCGGCAAGATCCGCGTCACCGCCGAGCTGATCGCTCCGGAGAACGGCGAGCAATTGTGGGCGGGCCGCTATGACCGCGACATCGGCGACCTGTTCGCGATGCAGGACGAGATCACCGCCAATCTGTGCGCGGCGCTGGCGCCGGAGATCTATCGCGCCGAAGCCTCCGCGCCGGCGCGATCGTCGTCCACCGATCTGACCGCCTGGGACCGCTTCCTGAAGGGGCTGTCGCACTATTATCAGCCGACCAAGGCCGACTACGAAGCCTCGATCGAATTGTTCAGGGAGGCCATCGCGCTCGATCCGGCGCTTGCGATCGCACGCGCCTATCTCGCCACCATCCTGACGCAGGGCGTGCAGTTCGGATGGATCAAGAGCACGAGCGCAGTTATGGCGCGAGGCGATGGAGCTGGCCGAAAGCAGCGTCCGGCTCGATCCGCGCTCGTCGTTCGCATTTTCGATCCTGTCCTATGTGCATTCGATGGAGGGCAATCACGACGCCGCGATGGATGCCGCGCGAAAGGCGGTCGAACTCAACCCCTACGACATGGGCGCTCGCGGCGTGCTCGGCATCTGTCATCATCTGATCGGCGAGCATCGGCAGGCCATCGAGCTGTTTTCAACGGCCGTGCAGCGCGGCAACAGCGACCCCAGATATCAATGGCCGGTGTGTGAATGCGTTCAGCCACTATCTGCTCCGGCAGTATGACGCTGCGCTGTCCTGGGCCCGTGAAGCCCTGTATTTGAATCCCAACCATCTGCAGGTGCTCTGCGTGCGGGCGGCGGCGCTGGCGCAACTGGAGCGAACCGAGGAAGCGGCCAAGGCGGTCGAGATTCTGCTGGACCAGCTTCCCGGGCCTCACCGTCGAGCGGCACTTGAGGAATTTCCGCTGGAAAACTCCGGCTGACACCGCCCATTATCGTGAGGGCCTTTTGAAAGCCGGTGTACCGTTGCGCAATCCGACGCTCATCGGCGCCGGCTCGGAGCGCGCGGCCGATACCTGAAGGCGCGGTTTGCGGGGCCCTGGCATTCGGAAGGATGCGGTGCGAGTCCGCCGCGATCGGCATTCTGCGTCTTTCGGTTGACTTGGATTCGAATTCTGCCAAAACTCCCGCGCATCCTGTAGTAGCCGTCGCAGCCGAGTGCCCTTTTCAAGACCATTCATTGATTTCCGTCCAGGGATTTGAGCCCATGCAAGACGACCAATCCGGTGCAGGCGCCACGCCTGGGGGAGCTGCCGCCGTTTCACCCAATAATCCCTGTCCGTTTTTGCGCGCAGTGGTGTGCGGAGGGCTACGTCGACGGGCACGTCGTGCCGCTTTCGCAAATGTGCCACACGGTTGAGGCGGCAAGCGGCAAAACCGGACTGCAGAAGAAACTGGTCGGCATCAAGACCTGCCTGGTGGCGCTGATCGCCAACGGCCTCAGCCCGCTGCGGCTGTGGCGCAGCTGGTGGTCGGGACCGACGCTCGACGCCTTGCGCGACGGCCCGCTGGACAAGCATGGCGTCGGTTCGCGGATCCTCGATGCGACGGCCAATGTCAATGCGGCCGAACTGGCGCGCCTGGCCGAGTTCGGCAAGGACTGCGCCGGATCCGCGCGGCGGAACCGAACGCGGCCTGACCGCCAGCGAAATCGTCACTTACATGAACGCGAATTTCGAACGCGCCGCGGGCCACCGGCGCCGGATCGACCGCAAGCTGATGAATGGCGAATGGCCGGTGCTGCTGGACATCATGGGCAAGGGCGAGGGCGCGGAGCGCTACCTCAGCGTGGCCGAGGTCAGGACACTGTTCGAGCAGCGGCTTCTGCCCGAACGGATCAATGTGCGGCTGGCGTCGCTGCGAAAACCCTCGCGGGCGTCAATCGTATTGGGCAAGGTGGCAAAAGCGGTTTCGGTCGTCGTCATACCGTTGCTGCTGCTGCTGGTCGCGATCGCCGAATTTCCCAACCAGGTCGGGAAGATCATTCCGCCGCTCGCGCAATTTCCTGCCGCCTTCCTTGCCGAAGCAGCCGCCGGTCAAAGCGGCCCATTGGCTCGACCAGAACTGGTCGATCGAGGACCGGCACTGGTTCCACCATGCGAGCCAGGGCACCGCGACCTTCCCGGTCCCCTACGCTGGTTTGTCGCGCTGGAACAGTCCGGGCTTCATCTGTTCACGCGGCCCGGCCTGCTCGCGGACCCCAATTATCTCGAACGCTTCGGCTTCATCCCAAGTCCGAAATCCGCCACGGTCGACGCCGAGACCCTGAAGCGTTTTGGCTTTGTGAATACCCCCGGCGTCAAGACCGAGCCGGCGCCGGCGTCCGTTGCCGGCCTGAAGCCGACGCCGGTGGATAATTTCGACGGCCTGCCGGTCGGCTTCTCGCGCATGTCCAATGTCAGGAATCCCGGCACCGGCGCTCCCGGAGTCCGACAGGATCGGGCTGACCTGCGCGGCCTGCCACACCGGCAGCATCCGCTACCAGGATGTCAGCATCCGCTTCGACGGCGGCGCCGCCATGCTGGACCTGCGCAAGCTCGAAAGAGCTTCCGGTCTTGCCATTTTCTACACCCTGATCGTGCCGGGCCGCTTCGAGCGTTTCGCCAACCGCGTGCTCGGTCCCGGCGCCGACAAGGCGAAAAAGGACGAGCTCAAGAAGGGCCTCAAGGAGGTTGCCGACTTCCTGAAAAACCAGATCGAGATCACCCAGAAGACGCTGAAAGCCAAGGGCCAGAAGGACACCGACGAGGGATTTGGCCGGCTCGACGCGCTGAACCGGATCGGCAACCAGGTCTTCTATGTCGATTTCGCGGCGAGCGGTCTTTCCGACTACGCCAACAATCTGCATGCCAACGATGCACCGGTCAGTTTTCCGCCGGTGTGGACCGTGCCATGGTTGTGGTGGGCGCAGTATGACGCTTCGATCGAACAGCCGCTGATCCGCAACGCCGGCGAGGCGCTCGGAGTTTCCGCGCTGGTCAATCATGTCGCCCGACCATCCGACGGAAAAGCTTTTCAACTCTTCGGTCGCCCTGGAAAATCTGGTTCGCATCGAGGCGATGTTGCGCGGTCCGGATCCGTTTGGCCGCGATCCCAAGGCGTTCGCAGGGCTTTCGCCGCCGAAATGGCCGGCGCATCTGTTCCCCAACGATGACGCCTGGAAGATCAAGCCCGACAGCGTCGGCAAGGGCCGCGCGCTTTACGCCGCCATCTGCGCCGAATGTCATCTCGGACCGGTCAGCGATCCCGCTTTCGACAAGCAATTCCCGGACAAGAGTTTCTGGGCTTCGAAACGCTGGAAGCAGGACAAGAACGGCGGCTGGATACTGGACGAGGTCGCCGAAGCAGGTGGCCCATATGGGCACGGACCCGGCGCAGGCCAACGTGCTGCAGACCCGAACGGTGCAAATTCCCGGCTTCCTCGATATCAAGCCATCGCGCGATCTCGGCGAGCGCTGGGGCTGCAAGGATATGGAAAACTACTCCTCGACGGAGATGCCGTTCTCGATCGCACTGATGATCGTTGTCGACAAGGTCAGCCAGAAATGGCTGAAGGAGAACAACGTCACAGGAGCCGGCGCTCGGCGAACTCTGGGGCCAGCGAACCAACTGTCCCGAACTACGCCGCGACGCCGGAGAAGCCGATCTATCGCGCGCGGCCCCTCAACGGCGTCTGGGCCACCGCGCCCTATCATTCACAACGGCTCGGTTCCCTCGCTGTACTGGATGCTGAGGCCCGCGTCCGAGCGCCCGAAGCAGTTCTGCCAGGGCGCGCGGGACTTCGATCCGAGGGATGTCGGCTTCCGGGTCGGCGGCGGCGGCGACAGCTCCTGCAAGACCGGCCAGACCATGTTCATGGAGGCGGAAAGCAACGGCCGGGCCATCAACGGCAACAGCGTGCTGGGACACTCGTTCGAGGCGGCCAAGGAACAGGACATGAAAAACTACAAGAACGGCGTGATCGGCCGTATGCTGAGCGACGACGAGCGGTATGATCTGATCGAATATCTGAAGACGCTTTAGGGGCGCCGCGGCGAACGGGCGCCGCCATTGGTAGGTCCACCAACGAGACCCCGCCATTTGCGGCGGTCAAACCGGCTGGCCCTCGCGGTTCGGCCGCATGCGCGGCCCGGAGCCGCCTAACCCCTGTAAATTGCTGACAATTTGACCAATTCCGGTTGTCGCCCGAGGCCTAACCTCAGGTTGCAGCTGGAGGGTTGTTTTGCTAGGATTGGTTGCCTTTGGGGGAGCAAGTCATGGATCGGGCTCTCGACAGGATCGGCTCGACGGCAGATGGATCGTCGAGCGAGAAATCTCAGTGTCCCGCCGGGATCATGGCGATGGTCCGCCGCGGCAAGGTGCGCGGCTGCGCCGCCGGCATCCGGGGGCGATTTCCGGCAACCGGTGATATTTTCGTGTTCGCGCGCAGGCCGCGACAAGTGATAGTGTGGAATTTATTGCACGTCGTTTCTGCGGTCGTTGGCAATTCCGACAACAACCGGAAGTTGATTTTCTGACGTGAAGAATTTGTTGCTGGAATTTCAGATCCCGGCCGAGTGAGGCTGCAATGGGCGTCGAGTATCAGGATTTCGAGATTGAAATCGGCTCCGACAGTGCTGAGGGTACTCCACGCCGATATTTCGCCCATGTCATTCGATCGCCGGCCGGCGAAGCCAGCCGATCTCCCGTCCAGTTCCGGTTCTCGGAGCCGAAAGAGCTTGCCAGGTTGCGTGCCGATCTGGAAAGCGCCGTGCTCGACGTCAACAGCAATAACGTCGCCGGCCTGACGTCGCGTGCGGAGAAAGTGCTGCGGGACTTCGGGCACGAAGTCTTTCGCAGCATCTTCGTGGACGTGCGCAGCATTTCGAACATTTATGCCCAGAGCAAGGGAAAGGATCTGAGAATAAAGCTGAGGATCAGCGCCCCCGATCTGGCGACGCTGCCGTGGGAGTATCTGTACGAGGAAGATAACGTCATCGGCTACGTCAGTCTCCGGCTGCCTCTCGTCCGCTATCTCGAGACGGCGGGGGCGGCAGGGCCGATGGGCGTCAAGGGCCCGCTGCGCATCCTTGGCATGATCTCCTCTCCCGACAGCGACGAATGGCCGAAACTGAATGTCGCCGAGGAGCGCAGGCGGATCGAACAGGGTATCGACAAGCTGGACAAAGACAAACGGGTGGTTTTCGGGTGGGTCCGCGGCGGGACTGGAAAGGACCTGATGGACAAGCTGCTCGAAGGGGAATGGCACATTTTTCATTTCATCGGGCATGGTGGCGTCGAACCGCAATCTCCGGCAGACCCGAGCGGAAACAGCTTTGACCAAAGCGGCTTCATCGTCATGGTTGATGAAGACGGAAAGCCGGCCAAGAAATTCGCGTCGGATCTGGCGATGATGCTGGCGGACGCGCGCAAGAGCCTTCGACTCGTGGTTCTGAACTGCTGCGAAAGCGCCAGGATCAACGTCGGTGAAAAGTTCGGCAATCCGGCCATGGGGTTGATGATGGGGGGATCGTTGCCGGCGGTCGTGGCCATGCAATTCCCGATCAGCGACGATGCCGCCATTCGGATGTCGGAAGGCTTTTACAAGGCACTTGCCAACAATGTACCGGTCGACGACGCGGTCAAGATGGCGCGCAGGTTCATTCGGGACAAGTCGAGGATCGAATTCGGCATTCCGGTGCTGTATATGCGGTCGGCCGACGGGAAAATCTTCGAAGTCGACAATCCGGTGGTCACACCTCCCGAAGCAGATACGTTCCGCAGCGCCACAAAGGAAGAACTGCAGCAGCGGCGAGACGAATTCCTGCTCGCTGCCGAAGCCGCTCCCGCCTCGGGCGCCGAGCTCGAGCTGCTGGCGCGCCGCGGTCAGGATCTGGTTGCCGAACTGAAGGATGACGCGCAGCTGGCCAGGCGAGTTGCCCGGATTTACCTCGACCTCGGAGCCCAGCAGCAACGGCTGGGGCAGACTTCCAACGCCATCGCCAGCTTTGCCTATGCGATCAAGCTGGATCCGAAAAATGCCGAATATTATGTGCGGCGTGCCAATTTCTATGCATTGGCCGGTTTCCCCGAAGCTGCACTGGCAGATATCACGGCGGCCATTGCGCTGAAGCCGGACTTGGCCGAATACTACTGGATCAAGGGGATCATCTGCGGGATGGCCTCCGGACACGAAAACAAGCGGGGGTTTCTTGTGCAGGCCGTCGAGGCGTTCAGCACGGCTATCCAGATGAATCCCGCCGAGCCGAAATATCTGGCTTCGCGCGCCAACTCCCATGCCCAGCTCGGATCCACGGCCGAGGCCATCAGGGACGTCGACCAGGCCATCGCGATGGCGCCGGAAAATATGGATCTGGTGGCGATGAGGATGCGAATTCAGACTTGAACGCTGAAAAAATCCGGTTCGGGCAGGTGCATGAACGCAGGCTGGGGAATCGCAGATTTGGGGAGATGCCGTGTCCTTTGAGACGTTCGTCGCGGGAATGAACAATGCCGGTGAATATCTGGGCGCGCCGTTCATCGTCGTGCTGTTCTACTGGTTCAGATTCCACACCCGCAAGGGGACACGTTCCTATACGACCTTTCTGCTCTACTGCATCGGGATCGTGGTGTTCGTTCTGCCATTCCTGCTGGCCTATTTGGCGATCTTCCACCTGTTCAGGGACGAACTATCCGCTTCATCAGCCATATGCCTCACCATGCTGATCTGGCTGGTGCCGGGGCCACCCAGATGGTGGCGCGACTTCTGTCAAAGCCTGGCCCGGATCCCGGATCACGCCCACGGCATGCAGACCAAATTGTCCACGGCCGCCTGGGAATTGAACCCGGCGGATTGGCCGGACATAAGTCGCAAGCTTGTGCGCATCGGCTACCAGGTCGACGACCTCAGGGCAATTCAGTCCGCACCCATTCAGTCCCGGTTCCTGAAAATCGCCGCCCTGATGTATCACCTGGAGCAATGGAAGCTGACGGACAGCGTATTTTTCGAGCGCAACTCCGAGCATTATTCGAATTCTGCTGGCGATCTATGATTTGTTGTCCTTCAAGGCCGTTCGCGTCCTGAAGAACACCGGGGCGATCTATGGCGCGATCATGGAAAACAACAAGGTTCAACCCGATGACTGGAGCGCGCTGGATACCCTCAGCGCGCGCACCGACTCGGGCAACCGGCTGCAGTCCATCGCGCAAAATGCCGCCGGTGGCATGCTGGAGGATCTGCGCAAGGATATGGACTTCCTGCTCGATCATCTGCTGTTGCTGACGGCACGTTGCGTGCTGGCCAACGAATGGACGTTCGAGGGCCGCAAGCGCAGACTGGAGGCGGTCGGCTTCACCGTGACGCCGCCGGGCAGCGGAATCATGTGGATGACGCTGGCTGCGATAGGGCTCACCCTCGTCACCGTCCTGACCTGGTTCGGGACGATGAAGAATCCTTCCGACATGATCGCGGGCATTCAGGCCGTCGGGGTGACGCGATCGTTTGTCATGTCGCCGCTCAATGTCATCGCCAGCCTGCTGATCGTCTATCACCTCAAGCGGAACTATGCGTTCGCGAATGAAGGCGTGTTTGGCGGCCTTCCTTGGAAGTTCATCTTGTCGATCGGCAGCCTGGTGGCACTGGTGATGTTTCCGGTGCAAGCCGTTTTCGACTACTATCAATTCAAGGGAGCTGGAGCTTACGGCGATATCCTGCTGAGTGAGTTGCCGGTGTTGCTCTACATGTGGGTCACCGGCTCCGTGGTCGCGTTGCTGGTGCAGGATTTGATGTGGCGTGGCTACGGCTCGCCGCGGGCGAAGCGAATCATGGACGGCGTCGCTTTCGGCGCGGCCTGGCTGTTCGCTGTTGCGCTGCTGTTTGCGATCCACGAGGGGTTTCCAATTCCGATCATGAAGAACATGGCGGAGGCGGATTTTGCCACGTTCTGCCTGATTTTCGGCTTTACCTTCGTCGCCGGCTTCGTGCTGGGATTTTTCCTGATCGCCGACTTTCGCCACGCGGGGTCATTGCGCGCGGCCCGCGACGAATTGACCGCAAGCGGAGCGCTGGCGCATGCCTCGTGAGGGGGAGATGCAGCCCCGCCAAGCAAGAACCACGCTACGCAAGAGCTATCACAGGAAGCTGCCGGAAGTGCTGCGGGGCGAAATCTCGAAGGATCTCATCGGTCACCCGTTGCACGACATCGAAAAGGCCATCGCTGCCCCCTGATCGGCACGGTGAGCCGCCGCCGCAAGTGACGGCGGCGCGCCGCCCAGTCGTGAGTGATGCTGTCATATCGCATCCGATCCATCGAAGTGAGCAATATTGATCATCGGGTCGCTGCCGGCGATTCCGCCTGACGCGCGCAACCAAGCGGCGGCCCGCTCGTTGGGTCACACCCAACGGAGAAAAAAGCCATGCGTGTCCTCATTGCCATCGCCCTGTTGCTCGGCTCGTCGAGCCTCGATCCGTCGTTCGCCCAGGAGCCACCAAAGCCTCCGCCTGAAGCGCCGCAAACCAGCGCCCCCGCTCTGCCCGACCAGAACGCCGAGTCGTCCCGCGACCAACGCGCAGGACGCGATCCTTCCGGGGTCGACAACCGCGAAATGGGCCCGGACTGGCGCCTGCGCCGCGGCGACGGCGAATGGACGCACCGCGATCGTCGCGAGACGGATTTTGAGGGGAGGCGCCATGACGGCGGCGGCCGCGCGGGCCCCGAGGATCGCGAGATGCGTCCCGGTCCGGGAATGCAGCGCGGGCGCGACTCTGGCCGGGATACCGGCCACGACCGGGATCGGGGACGCTACGTCGAACGCGGAGATCGCGACGGCGACTCTGGATGTCGCGAAAAAGACCCCCGCGGTTATTTCGACGAAGATCGGCCGCGGCGCCGCGTCAAGATCTGCGTCGAGTATGAAAACGGCGACGAATATTGCCGCTACAGGAGATAGCGATCACAACGGGACGCGCGCCGCCACCCCAAAACAAAAACCCCGCCATTTGCGGCGGGGTCCAGTCTGGGAGGAGAGAGCCTGAGGGGCCCTCGGGTAAACTCTTGTGGATCAGGCGGGGATGCGCTCTTCGACATCGTGCGGCTCGCGCAGCACGTAGCCGCGGCCCCAGACGGTCTCGATGAAGTTGCGGCCTTCGCAGGCGTTGGCGAGCTTCTTGCGCAGCTTGCAGATGAAGACGTCGATGATCTTCAGTTCCGGCTCGTCCATGCCGCCATAGAGGTGGTTGAGGAACATTTCCTTGGTGAGCGTGGTGCCCTTGCGGAGCGAGAGCAGCTCCAGCATCTGGTATTCCTTGCCGGTCAGGTGCACGCGCTGGCCGCCGACCTCGACCGTCTTGGTGTCGAGATTGACCACGAGGTCGCCGGTCTGGATCACCGACTGGGCGTGGCCCTTGGAGCGGCGCACGATCGCATGGATGCGGGCGACCAGTTCGTCCTTGTGGAAGGGCTTGGTCATGTAGTCGTCGGCGCCGACGCCGAGACCCTTGACCTTGTCCTCGATGCCGGCGAGGCCGGAGAGGATCAGAATGGGGGTTTTGATCTTCGACACCCGAAGCTGCTTCAGCACGTCGTAACCGGACATGTCGGGCAGGTTGAGGTCGAGCAGGATGATGTCGTAGTCGTATAGTTTGCCGAGATCGACGCCTTCCTCCCCGAGATCCGTCGTATAGACGTTGAAACTCTCGGATTTGAGCATCAGCTCGATCGACTGCGCAACGGCGCTATCATCTTCTATCAGCAAAACGCGCATGCCAGTCCCCTATAGTCGCCGCTCCGGGCGTCAGGTCGGCCGCACTTGCGGCACACAAAACGCCTTTGAACAACTGATTCGGATCCTGACGACATATGGTTAACAAAATCTGATTCCCGTCCGCAAGCACTATCCGTGCAATTTTTGTCGAATTGCCCTAAGATATTGCGGCAAAGTAGATTTTTGTAACCACTCCCGTTCAAGTCTCCACTTTAAGAGACGGGCCTAACCGACTCCTGCGACTTACCCTTCTTCTGAGGGGCGAGCGCTCTCAGTCACCAAAGACAGTGACGTAATGATTAACGATGCGGGTAAACACGGAGTTAAGGGCCGCGCCCGAATGCGCGGAAACTTAAGGTTTTCGCAATGAAGGCGCTCGCCGAACAGATCAGCGACATCGACGGCGTCAATATTTATGGCCGGGTGGTGGGCGTTCGCGGCCTGATGGTCGAGATCGCGGGGCCGATCCACGCCATGTCGGTCGGCGCCCGCATCGTGATCGATACCGGCGGCAACCGCTTCATCCCCGCCGAGGTGATCGGCTTTTCCGGCAACAACGCCGTGGTGATGCCGTTCGCCGGCCTCGAAGGCGTGCGGCGCGGCTGCCGGGCCGTGATCGCCAACGCGGCGGGCCAGGTGCGGCCGTCGGCCGCGTGGCTCGGCCGCGTCATCAATGCGATGGGCGAGCCGATCGACGGCAAGGGGCCGCTGCCGCAGGGGCCCTCGCCGATGCCCTACCGCAACTCGCCGCCGCCGGCGCATTCGCGCAAGCGGGTCGGCGCGCCGCTCGATCTCGGCGTCCGCTCGCTCAACACCTTCCTGACCTGCTGCCGCGGCCAGCGGCTCGGCATCTTCGCCGGCTCCGGCGTCGGCAAGTCGGTGCTGCTGTCGATGCTGGCGCGCAATGTCGATGCCGACATCACGGTGATCGGCCTCGTCGGCGAACGCGGCCGCGAGGTGCAGGAGTTCCTGCAGGACGACCTCGGCGAGGAGGGCCTGGCGCGCTCGGTGGTGGTGGTGGCGACCTCGGACGAGCCGGCCTTGATGCGGCGGCAGGCGGCTTATCTGACGCTGGCGATCGCCGAATACTTTCGCGACGAAGACAAGGACGTGCTGTGCCTGATGGATTCGGTCACGCGTTTTGCCATGGCGCAGCGCGAAATCGGCCTGTCGGCGGGCGAGCCGCCGACCGCCAAGGGCTATACGCCGACCGTGTTCACCGAATTGCCGAAGCTGCTGGAGCGCGCCGGCCCCGGCATGGGCGAGGGCACCATCACCGGCATCTTCACGGTGCTGGTGGACGGCGACGACCACAATGAGCCGATCGCCGATGCGGTCCGCGGCATCCTCGACGGCCATATCGTGATGCAGCGCGCGATCGCCGAGCGCGGCCGCTATCCCGCGATCAACATTCTCAAATCGGTCTCCCGCACCATGCCGAAATCGGCCGATCCGGCCTATCTGCCTGCTATCACCCGGGCCCGCCAGGTGATGGCGACCTACGCCGATATGGAGGAACTGATCCGGCTCGGGGCCTATCGCACAGGCTCCAGCGCCGAGGTCGACGAGGCGATCCAGCTGCAACGAGCCGATGGAAAGCTTCCTGCGCCAGGCCAAGGACGAAGCCACCGGCCTGAACGAGGGATACCGGCAACTTGGACAAATCCTCAAGGATTTGGAAACGGAACGCTAACTTTGTCAGGCCATGATCGCCCACACAGTCAAGAGCTACGCCGGTGGGGCCCTGTGAGTTCATTGGGGGATACCGGTTCCGTCCCGCGTTCAGATTGGGACTTCTGGGGAGTATGAGTTGATGAAGTCACGTGAAACGCTGATCCGCCTGAAGAAATTTCAGGTCGACGAGAAGCGCCGAAGGGTTGCCCAGATCGAGGGCATGATCGCCGACTTCCAGCGGATGTCGGTCGACCTGGAGCGCGAAATCCAGACCGAGCAGGAGCGCGCCGGGATCAACGACCCCACGCATTTCGCCTATCCGACCTATGCCAAGGCTGCGATCCAGCGGCGGGAAAACCTGACCCGCTCGGCCGATGAACTGCGGATCCAGCTCGAAGACGCCAAGAGCCTGCTGGGCGAGGCGTTCGACGAGCTCAAGAAGGTCGAACTGCTGGACGAGCGCGACCAGGCCCGCGAGCGGGCGGAAGAAAACGCCCGCGAACAGGCCGATCTCGACAGCATCGGCCTGATGCGCGCCCGCATCGGGGCTATTGCCTGACGGCTTTCGTTCCGACATTTTCGCCGCATGATCCAGAACCCGGACCGCAAGGTCCGGGTTTGTTTTGCTGTCCACAGGCCACGCTCCCCGGCGACTTGGTGGCCACGCTCGGGTGCAGGATATGCTACGACATGGCGGAATGGCCGCTCCGGTGTACAAGGAGCGATGAGTTTGGGGACGCTGAATGCTGACGCCAGCTGAGCTGGTCTGGCTGATTGCCGCCGTGGCGAAGGGGGATGAGGCCGCTTTCGAGCGCCTCTACGCCGCCACGCGCGCGAAACTCTTTGGCGTCGTGCTGCGTATCTTGCGGCGACAGGATCTCGCCGAGGAGGTCATCCAGGAGGCCTACGTCAAGATCTGGAACAGTGCCGGGCAGTTCAATCCCGGCCTGTCGTCACCGATCACGTGGATGGCGTCGATCGCCCGCAACCGGGCCATCGATGTCGTGCGCAAGCGGACCGAGACCTCGATCGAAGAGGAGCCGTCGGCCATGGAAGTCGCCGCCGACAGCCCGGATCCGCTGGCGCGCCGGGAAATGACGGAAGAGTTGAAGCGGCTTTTGGAGTGCGTCGGCCGCCTCGAGCCCGACCGGCAGAAGCTGGTGCTGCTGGCCTATTACAATGGCTGGAGCCGCGAGCAGCTGGCGGCGAAGTTCGAGACGCCGGTAAATACGGTGAAGACGTGGCTGCGCCGCAGCATGATGGATATCCGGGAGTGTCTCGGACTTTAGAACGTGGCACAGAGTTTGGCAGATCCTGGACTTTGGCAGCGTCTTGAACTTCGGGAGTGGTTTGGACTTTAGATGATGGCCTACAGCGAAGACCATATCGCGCTTGCCGCGGAATATGCCCTCGGCACGCTCGATGCCGACGAGCGCGCGCAGGTCGAGGCCATGATGTCCATCGACCGGGAGTTCACCGCGATGGTCGAGGCATGGCAGCACAGGCTCGGCGCGCTGAACCAGATGGTCGGATCGATCGAGCCGAGGCCCGAGGTCTGGGACCGGATCAAGGCCGCGGTCGCTTCTTCCGACCCGCAGACGCCGCTGCTGCTTCCCGAAGCGCCGCCGCCGCCGGCCAATGACGTGGGTGTGCAGCCGGCCAATGGCGTGGGTCTGCAGCCGGCCAATGACGTGGGCGTGCAGGCGGCGACCGTCGACACCGCCAATGTCGTCCGTCTGTCCGCACAGGCGCGGCGCTGGCGCAACGTCGCGACCTTCACGACGGCGATCGCCGCGGCTCTGGTCGCGATGGTCGCCACGCAGGTCTATCGGCCGGATGTGCTTCCCGACGGCCTTCGCCCGAGCGTGCGGACCAGGGTGGTCGAGATCAAGACGCCGCCGGTCCCGAATGCATCGGCGCAGTATGTCGCGCTGCTGCAGAAGGACAGCGGGTCTCCCGCCTTCATTCTCACGGTGGATGGTTCGACCAGAAATTTTACGGTGCGCCGCGTCGGCGCGACCCCCGAGGTCGGCAAGAGTTACGAGCTGTGGCTGGTTTCCGAAAAACTGCAGAGGCCGCGTTCGCTCGGCGTGATCGGCGGCAACGATTTCACCACGCGGCCCGTGCTTTCGTCCTACGACCCCGACACCGTGAACAAGGCGACCTATGCCGTCACCATCGAGCCGGAAGGCGGTTCACCGACCGGCGTTGCCACCGGCCCGATCGTGTTCACCGGCAAGCTGATCGAGGCTGTGCCGCCGGCGGCTGCCGCGCCGGCGCGCTAAGAGCTGCAATCACAAACCAGTATTGCTGCCCATCCTTCGAGACGCCCGGCTTCGCGGCGCTCCGCGGGCCCCTCAGCATGAGGCCTGCTGGCTACAACACCTGACCTCATGCTGAGGAGCTTGCGAAGCAAGCGTCCCGAAGCATTGGATTTCGTTGCCTTCACAGATTCATTTTTCAATTGTGATGAATGCGCACAACACCAATCAGCGGCACCGTGCATGTTCTGCATTATTCATTCCAATGCGCGAACCCGGCGATGTCGCTTGACAAAACGTTTGATGAATTCGTGAGAAGTATAAAACGACGTCGCTGGCATAATGCATACCGGCGCTGCGGCGCGTCGTCACACAACGATCACGATTCCCTTATTATCGAAGGTCAGTTTGTGGTTGACGGTCGAAGTCAGGCCTACAAGTGTGGCGGGTACGAATAGGGAGATAGGTAAGAGGTGCTGACTAAACCACCGCCAACACATTAACGACGTGGCGGGGTAACAGGAAAGGATTTGGCGATGTCGTTGCCAATAATGAATTCCGTTCGTGAAACTGATTGCATGATAGAGACTTGCTTCCGGATGAGTTGCGCAATCCTCGTCGCCCTCGCATCCTTCGTGACCTCACCTTCGCCGCTTCAGGCCAATGAGATTCCGCCAGGCCATCCGCTTCGCCAGCAATTCAAACAGGACAATGCGACTGCGGTCGTCGAGGTGCGGGCGCCTGACCACTGCTGGTGCTACACCGATCCGAGCCGCACGCAGGATTTCCGGGACGCCTGCCCGTAGTGCTCCTCAAATCGGATTGGCGAAAATGCCATGACGTCACTGCGGACCGACAGCGAACCGGATAATCGACATCAGCAGGATGACCGGACTATCGATATGGTTCGGATTCCCGGCGGTACCTTCCGCATGGGTTCCGACCATCATTATCCCGAGGAAGCCCCCGTCCATCGCGTGACGGTGGACGGCTTCTGGATCGACCGCACGCCGGTGACGAACCGGCAGTTCAAGGCGTTCGTCAAGGCGACCGGCCACAAGACGTTTGCGGAGGTTCCGCCCGATCCAAGGGACTACCCCGGCGCGCTGCCGCACATGCTCTATTCCGGCTCGCTGGTGTTTACGCCGCCGCAAAGGGTGAACGGTTTGCGCGACTGGAGTCAGTGGTGGCAGTTCATGAAGGCCGCCGACTGGCGTCATCCCCAGGGGCCGAAGAGCAATATCAACGTGCTCGATAATCATCCGGTGGTGCATGTGTCCTTTGCCGATGCGCTGGCCTATGCGAAATGGGCAGGCAAGGAACTGCCGACCGAGGCGGAATGGGAGTTCGCCGCGCGCGGCGGCCTCGACGGTGCGGAGTTCGCTTGGGGCGGCGAATTTACGCCCGGTGATGTGCACATGGCCAACACCTGGCAGGGCGAATTTCCCCGGCAGAATCTGAATGCCGACGGATTCGAGCGCACCTCGCCGGTGACGGCGTTTCCGCCGAACGGTTTTGGCGTCCACGACATGATCGGAAATGTCTGGGAATGGACGACGGACTGGTATTCGCCGAAGCACGAGGACGATGCCGCGAAGGGCTGCTGCATTCCGGAAAATCCGCGCGGCGGCCCCGAGGCCGCCAGTTACGATCCCGCCCGGCCCAACATCAAAATCCCGCGAAAAGTCATCAAGGGCGGCTCGCATCTGTGCGCGCCGAACTACTGCCGCCGTTACCGGCCGGCGGCGCGGCACGCCGAGGACGTCGATACCTCGACCAGTCATCTGGGATTTCGCTGCGTCCTGAGGAACTCGCCAACGCAATAATTTCTACTGTCGAGCAACGAGCGGAGAGCTGAATGTCCAGCGAAGACAAGGCCAACAATCATACCGAAGGCTTCACCGACGACATCGATTACCGCGCCGTCAGCCGCCGCAGTATGCTGCTTGGCACCTCTACCCTGGTCGCGGCGGCGGCGCTGACTTCGGGCGCGGTGGCACAAACCCAGAAGGCCGCGCCCGCAGCCCCGGCGGCGGCGCCCGCTGCTGCTCCCGCTCCGGCACCTGCCGCGGCGTCCGGTCGCAAACCCAATATTCTCGTCATCTGGGGTGACGACGTCGGCGTCGCCAACATCAGCGCGTATTCGAACGGCCTGATGGGCTACGAGACGCCGGGCATCGACCGCATCGCCCGCGAGGGGCTCAAGTTACAGCACTATTACGGTGAGCAGTCGTGCACGGCCGGTCGTGCGGCATTCCTCACCGGCCAGCACGGCATTCGCACCGGCCTCACCAAGGTCGGCTTCCCCGGCGCGCCGATGGGCATGAGCCAGTTGGATCCCTCGGTTGGCGGCCTGCTCAAGAACCTCGGTTATGCTACCGGGCAATTCGGCAAGAACCACGTCGGCGATCGCAACGAGTCGCTGCCGACAGTGAACGGGTTCGACGAGTTTTTCGGTAATCTCTACCACCTCAATGCCGAGGAGGAGCCGGAACTTCCGGACTATCCGAAGGACCCGGCCTACAAGGCCAAATATGGTCCGCGCGGCGTACTCAAATGCAAGGCCACCGACCGGGACGATCCGACCGTCGATCCGCGTTTCGGCAAAATCGGCAAGCAGACCATCGAGGATACCGGAGCGCTGACCAAGAAGCGCATGGAGACGGTCGACGACGAGACTTCGGCAGCGGCGATCGACTTCATGAAGCGCCAGCAAGCGGCCGGCAAGCCGTTCTTCTGCTGGTTCAACGGAACGCGCATGCATCTGCGAACGCATGTCCGTGCCGATCATCGCGGCCGCTATGGTCACGGCGACAGTGAGTATATCGACGGCATGATGGAGCACGACGACACGGTCGCAAGCCTGCTAAAGGCGCTCGACGACATGGGCGTCGCCAATGACACCATCGTGGTCTACTCCAGCGACAACGGTCCCCACATGAACACTTGGCCGGACAGCGCCATGACCTGGTTCCGTTCCGAGAAGAACACCAATTGGGAAGGCGCCTTCCGCGTGCCGTGTCTGGTCCGTTGGCCCGGCGTCATCAAGCCAGGCACGGTTAGCAACGAACTGATGAGCCACAACGACTGGATACCCACCTTCTGCGCCATCGCGGGCGAACCTGACATCGTCAACAAGCTCAAGGCTGGCTACACCGCGAACGGCATCAATTACAAGGTCCACCTCGACGGCTACGACCAGTCCACATTTCTGCACAATGTGAGCGGCACCGCGGCCAACAACAACGGCACCAAAAGCGCCCGCGACAAGTTCTTCTATGCCGATGACGACGGTTTGCTCGTTGGATTGCGGCTGGCGGACTACAAGTACGTCTTCTCTGAGCAACGCAAGGAGGGAACGATGGGTGTGTGGGCGGAGCCTTTCACCACACTCCGCCTGCAAAAGATATTCAACCTGATGCAGGATCCGTTCGAGCGGGCCGACATCACGTCCAACACCTACTGGGACTGGCTCATCAACCACGTCGGAAACGTCTACGGGATGAATGAAGAGGTCTTTGCTTTCGTGGCGACCTTCAAGGATTTCCCGCCCCGCTCGTACCCGCCGAGCTTCAATCCCGCAAACATCATGGAAAATACGCTGGAGAGCATGAAGCAGAAAAAGGCGCTGACGGAGGGCCTGGACGTCGAACGGATTCGCGGTCGATTGAACCAGATGATCCAGCAGCAACTTCAGCAGCGCTGAGGGTAATCACGGCGCTCAATTCCGGTTCGCCCACAGGCGGACCGGATGATTTCGCCTTGCGCCGTCAATCCATTTTGAGTGGAGCGATCGATCGTGAATTGAAGATGAAACCCAAAGCGGTCCAACTCGGCTTCAAGGCCTCGATCATCGGGCTGTTCGTGGCGATCGTGCTCGTCATCGGCCTTACGCTGGTCTACCTCAGCTTCGAGCGCATCAACGCGGTCACCAATTCGGCCGCCAGCCAGTTCATCGGCAAGGTGGCGGAATCGTCGGCGGACCGGATCGGTGCGCAATTGAAACTGGTGCGGGACAATCTCGAAATCCTGAATGCGCTGCCGCCGGTTCAGTCCGCGGAGATCGAAGATAACCCGCGGCTTTACGCGCTGCTCGCGGCGATGGTAAAGAGCAACGAACATCTCTTCAGCCTGTATGTCGGCTACGACGATGGCTCGTTCATCGAGATGGACGATATCGGCGGCACCGGACGGGACAGCCGCGCGAGGCTGGAGGCGCCCGAACACGCTGCATTCCGGCTGGTCGTGATCTCGAGGTCGGGCGACGCCGTCAAATCGAGACGGATATTTCTGTCCGACAAGCTCGAAACCATCCGGGAATTACCGGGTCCGCTCGACTACGATCCGCGCGAGCGCCCCTGGTACAAGGATGCGATGCGCCGCGATGGCAGCTGGCTGACAGGACCGTACATCTTCTTCGCGACGGGAAGGCAGGGCTATACCTTCACGTCGCCCTTGAAACAGGGCCGCGGCGGCGTGGTCGCCGGCGACCTCCTGATGGATGCGACGCAGGAGGTGCTGAAGCGGGAGAAGCTGACGGCTTCCGGGGTGGCCTTCCTGTTCGACGACGACGATCGCATCCTGGCCCATCCCCGGATGCCCGAATTGCTCGGACGCGAGGTGCCGGGCACCATTCCGCGCCTGCGCAAGACCGATATGGGCGGTGTGCTGGGGGCGATCCGCGCCTGGCGCGAGAACTGGGTCGCCGAGCAGTTTTTTCACGATCCGGGCGGCCGGTTGTATGCGGCGTCGTTCCAGACCATCCCCCGTTCCGGCGTGGCCGGCCTCCGTGTGGCTGTGGTGGCGCCGGTCGACGAATTCTTTGCCAACATCCTTTCCGAGCGCGGACGGCTGTTTGCCGCTACGCTCGGTTTCGTCGCCGCGATGGTGCCGGTCGTGTTCTTCATCGGTGCGCTGCTGTCGCGATCGCTCCGGGCTCTCGCCCAGGAAACCGACCGGATTCAGCGCTTCCAGCCGCAGGCGGCGCCGCCGGTGCGTTCGGTGATCCGCGAGATCGATGAACTCGGCCGCTCCGTTTCCACCATGCGCACGCTGGTGCAGACGTTTTCGAATTTCGTTCCAAAACGCCTGGTCCAGCAACTCGTGGAAACCGGCGATGCGATGAAACTCGGAGGCACGCGGCGCGAGGTCACGGTGCTGTTCACCGATGTCGTAAACTTCACCGGTCTCACCGAGAACCGCGACCCGGCCCAGGTGATGCAATATACCTCGCGCTACTTCGCGGCGATGTCCGAGGCTGTTATGGCCAGCAAGGGCACGGTCGACAAATTCATCGGCGACGCCGTGATGGCGATATGGAATGCGCCGATTGAGGATGACGACCATGTCGCCAATGCCTGTGCGGCCGTGCTCGCCTGCATCGAGGCCAACCGTGACCTCAATGCCGAATTCGAGCGCGAGGGATGGCCGGCCTACCACACAAGGTTCGGCCTGCATGTCGGCGAGGTCGTGGTCGGCAATATCGGCTCGGCCGACCGGATGAACTACACGGTGCTGGGGGCGTCGGTTAATCTCGCCGCACGGCTGGAATCGCTGAACAAGAACTACCAGACCACGGCCCTGGTCAGCGAGGCGGTGAAGCAACGCGTCGAAGGCCGTTTTGCCTTCCGCGCCGTCGACCGCATCAAGCCGAAGGGCTTTGCGGCCGAATTTCAGGTCTACGAATTGGTCGGGGCGCGGAGTGACAGCGCCCCGGTTGTCATCACCCGCGAAGGCGAGTGAGCGCAACGCGCCTGCTCAACACCTATTCGGCTGGTTTTTCCGCCAGAACCGAAAAATCCTTGGATTTCTGACCGTCCTCGATATCCGCAAATCCCTCCGCCGCCATGCCGCGCTTGAGCAACTCGCGGATTGCCGCAGCCCTGCTCGGCATCCGCTTGGCAAAACGCCAGGTATCGACGATCCGCAGTTCCGCGTGCGTGAGCATGATCTGGAGCCGCTCACCGCGATTGAGTTCACCCATCTGAGAGTACTCCCCCCTGTGAACAATGACTGACTGCACTAACGCCAGAAGCCGATAATGAGTTCCTTGCTGTTTATACTCATTAATCCCATCCTTGGTTCTAGACAACTAGAACCCCAAAGGCGTCAAATATGCCGGTAACATATTGAACTTACTATAGTTTTGTTGATTTTCCGATCCCCCAAGGAGCACTCTCTCGCTTTGAAGGGACGCAGAAAATGTCAATTTCAATCGAGCGTGGGTTTGTCGGGATGGCTGAGGCCGACCACCGGATCGCCAACAATCTGGCCAGCCTCAGCGGTGTCATTCGCCTTCAGCGCAACGCGATCGCAAGGCGTGGCAGAACCTTCACGACCGAACAGGTCTGCATGCTGCTCGACGACATCGACGCGCGCATCGAGGTCACGGCGAAGCTTCACAAATCGCTGGCGCGGACCGCCAATGCCAACGGCGTCAACCTCGGGGATTTCCTGCAGGAAATTTCCGAGATGATCAGCACGCTCAACCCGGAAGGAAAGATGGACCTGACGGTCGACAATGCCTGCGATGGCTGCATCGACCCGCGTCATGCGCTTCACGCCGGTCTCATCACCGCCGAGCTGCTGACGAATGCCAGCAAGTATGCGCACCCGTCGGGTCTGGTCGTGAAGGTCAATGTCCGCTGCCAGACCGGTGACGATGGCTCCTTCGTTGTCGAAGTGACGGACGATGGCGTCGGCTTCCCGGAGAATTTCGATCCGTCGACCGATGGCGGTCTTGGCTTTCAGCTGATGCGGGCTTTGGCGAACGGGCTCAGCGCCGAACTTCAATTTGAGCACGACAGTCTCGGTGTTCGTGCGCGCCTTGTCAGGCCAAAATATCTGGCCTCGTAAATCAGGACGGCGAGTGATCGAAAGCCGACCCTGAATCGATCGGATGAGATGGAGGAACGCGCCATGAGGCGATCACGGTTCATACACAACGCAAACCTCGAAGAACGGCTGGCGCTGGAGGCGCAGAGTCTGAAGGAGCAGGCCGAGGCTCTGCCGCCCGGGAAAGATCGCGAGATGCTCCTGCGCAGAGCCCGGCAGACCAAGACGGCATCGCACATAACCGAGTGGCTGTCCTCGCCAGGATTGACGTCGCCGAAGTGACGCGGCGAACCCGTCGCGGCCGATCGTGGTCCGCAGGCGAATTAGCAAAGAGTCCGAAGCATCCGCACGTCAGGGATCATCCCGCCACAGCGACGTCAATTCGTCTGCCTTGATCAGTTCGATTTGCTCGGCGAAGCGGTTGCGATAGAGCGTCATCAGGGCATCGTGGCCTGCATCGAACGAACTGCACAGGGCGTCCTCCACGATCACGACGCGAAACCCGAGATCGACCGCGTGAAGCACCGTCGCCAGCACGCAAACGTCGGTCTCCGATCCCGTGATCACGAGCGTGCCGATGCCCCTGTCGGACAGGAGCGATACAAGCGTCGAGGCGGTAAATGCGGAATAGGCCGGCTTGTCGATCACTTGCGCGGGCGGCACAAACCGGTTGAGCGCGGGCACAAGTTCGAGTTGAGACGATGGCAGTTTGGCGCGTGTTGCGCAGTCCCATTTTCGGAAGTAACGCTGCCAGCGGCCGGGCCGCTGCTCGGCACGAACGGGAGTTATGAAGCGGGTGAAGACCGTCCGCGCGGCGTGCCTCGCCGTGATATCGACGATCACCGGCAACACCCGCTCCATCCACGGCGTTTGCCAGATGCCGCCCGGCGCGAAGATGTTCTGCATGTCGATGTGACAGATGCACGGCGTCCGTGATCGGTTCGGGACGGGTGGCATTTGCCATGATGCAGTTGCTCCATTGCTTTCGCGGCGTGCACCGCAATCTCGCAGCGGCTTACTTCGTCGGACAGGGAACGCTTTTCTGAAGCCGGAGTTCACGAATTCTGTCACAAGATTCGACGGACCCATGTCAAGGACTCTGGACCGCCGCGTCAAAACCCGGCTTCTCATCCTCGGCGTGCAGGTGCTGCTGGGTTTCGAATTTCAGTGCAGCAGGACAGCTGGGCTGCATCAAGGTGGTCCTGAAGCCGTGACACCGCCATGGCCCGCATTCTGATCGGCACCTCCGGATGGCATTACGATTCCTGGCGCGGACCGTTCTTCCCTGCGGGAATGCCGATCAGGAACCAGCTGCAATATTACGCCAGCCAGTTTCAAACCGCCGAACTCAATGGCGTATTTTATCGAACCCCGACGCCGGAGGCGGTCAGGAACTGGCGAGATCAAACCGGGGATGATTTTGTTTTTGCCTGGAAGGCGTCCAAGTTCATCACCCACTGGAAACGGTTGTCCGGCGACTCCGTCAACAGCCTCGAACTCATGGAAAGCCGCCTGTCGCTGCTCGGCGACAAGGCGGGGCCGGTCCTGTTTCAACTGCCGCCGAATTTTCAGGCCGACGCCGAACGGCTGGCATCGTTCCTCAAACTGCTTTCCGGCAAGCGCCGCTACAGTTTTGAATTCCGGCATCCCGGCTGGTATGCGCCGCGCATTCTGAAGCTGCTGTCGGAACGGAATATCTCGCTCTGCCTGTCAGATCACCACGACGCACCGGCGCCCTGGAGGCGTACCGCGGATTTCGTCTATGTCAGGGGCCATGGTCCGGGTGGTCGTTACAAAGGCCACTACGGTCCGGGCCAATTGAGGGACTGGGCCAAACGCATCAAATCATGGAAGAAGCAGGGTTGCGATGTCTTTGTCTATTTCGACAACGACCAGAAGAGTGCTGCACCCTCGGATGCTCTCAAGCTGCATCGGTTGTGCGGACCTGTCTGAGCGATCAGCTGCGGCGCAATGGTCAGACCAGGCGGATTGGAAGGGGCAGCTGGATGTCGTGATACCGCCCTTCCTGCCGGTCGACGAAATCCTGCAGGAAGAATGGAATATCCCGCTGTTGCTGATCGCAGCGGCGGCGGAGCTCCTGCGCGACCTCGGCGGAAACATCGTCCGACCAGCCTTCAGCCGTGTTGAAGCTGACAATTCGGACCGGGTTCTTGTATTGCCCGGTCGAGAAGGTCGGCAACGACGGTTTCGAGATCGGTGGTTTCGGCGCCGGCCCAGTTCCGTCCGGCGCTGCCGAGATCGTCCAGCACCAGGTAAACGGTTTGACCGTGGTCGCGAGGGGCGATCGACGGAGTCCAGCCGGCCTTACGCATGCAACGAACTCCACGCTACAGAACCGGGATTCAAGCAAGCGCAGAATAAATCGTTCCTGCCTTCTGGAACTCTTTTCCAGGATGTCGATTTTGCCTTTAAGAGGAGGAGCCGGCCGATGAGCAAGGAAACGCCGAAAGACGATCCCCGACAGCAAACGGATTGGGGGTCGCTTAAGCAAACTGACCAGCCCTGGAAAGGAAATCCGGAAAAGGAGCAACGCTCCGGGACAAGGAAATCCGACCCTGACAAATGGCAGGAAACAAATACGCACTGACCGGAAGGACGGCAATGGGACTTGCAGCTTACGATATCGTTGGCAGCGCGGGCGAATGGCGGGTGAGACATGACGGCAAAGCCGAGAATGTCTACCAAACCAAGGAATCCGCATTTGAGGCTGCCGTGGCCGCAGCGTCGCTGGCGCTCCGACAAGGGCACGAGGTCCGCATCACGGCCCCGGGTTACGGGACAGCTACGGGGGCCGCGAACGCGGGTTAGCGGCGCGAGCATCACGCCGGCGCTCGCTCCTTACAGATTATCGGGTGTGCGCAGAGGAGAAGACTTGTCCTCATTCCGCAGTTCCTGCTCGGCCTGGTGATAAAACTCCTCGTCCCTGCCTTGCGGCTCTCCGGCCTCCTGCCAAAGCTGGTACGCGCGGCGAGCAATATCGGCATGGGTGGGCTCTGCCATTTTATCACCAGGTCTGTCGAAAACTGTCCCGCCCGACCCGGGGAACGGCGGGCGGTTTTGTCATAAAGCCTCGGAAGGGAACATGAGACTTCGGTGAATTAAATAGCCAGGCTCGTCGCTCGTTCCAAGAAAAATCGCGATAGAGTCGGCTATCGGACTGAAGACGTCATGACGACCCGTTTAACGTTCCGACGGGTGTACGAAGATCAGCGCATCTTTTGCCGATCGACCAATTATTCCAGCCTGCAAGCACCGGATGAGCCTGGCCAGGATCCGCCCGGGAGATCGTGGATTTGAGGAACGCACTTTCGAGTGCTCGACCTGTCATCGCCTGCAAAAGATTTCCTTCGCCGTCGATCCGCTTCACACCAACGCTGTCGGATGGCTCGCTGGCGAGCTGCGGCCGCCGCGATAGCAGTCGCCGTGAGACGGGGCCGCCAGCTTCGTTTCAAAATGACCAGCGGCCCTTGCCGCCACTTCCAATTGCCCCTGCTCAATGAGCGATGGCCGACTGCAGAATAAATGCGCGAGGAAAGTCCGAAGTTCCGACGGGGCTAGCTGGCTTCCGTCGGTGCGCTGAGCCGACAGGGCAACATGGTTTGTTCGGTATCGAGACCGCGGCTTTGTTTTGCGTTGCGGAAAGGTGCGGCTTGAAGAGCGGGGAACTTTCAACGATCAGACTTGTTCCAAGGAAGCCGTGGAGAAAACGGCGCGACAGAGGAGGGATTGATGGCGGTGAACATGCCGGTCGGCGACAAGGCCCGCAAGGGCGCGGTGAAGAAGCGCACGCAACTCAAGACGAAGCTCGGCGGCGCGACCGGCTGGACCAAGCGGGACAAGGCGACAGGCGAATTCATGGCGGTGAAGAAGTCCGCCAAAAAGACCAAGACTGCCAAAAAGTTCAAGGGCGTACGGCGCGAGAAGTGATCTGTGCGCCTTCCGACTGAACCCCAGCCCGGGCCGAAACTCCGCGCGCATTTTTTCGCAGTCGGTCCGGTAGTGAACAGACGCAGCCCCGCTGTGATGGATTAATCGGGGACTGTCACCCGGCAAAATAGAGGCCGTTCATGATTGCGGACAAATTCGACGATCGGACATTGGCGAACATGGAAGTCGCGTTGGACCGGGCTTGCAAGGATTTGCCCGGTGGCGGATCGCACGCCGCGCGGCGGCGGATCGCCCGCAAAATCCTGGAATGCGCGCGGGACGGCGATGTCACGCTCGCGGGTTTGACGAAGGCGGGGCTGGCTGCCGCGGCAAAGCTGTCGTCACACCACGCGGCATGACCGATCGGCCGGCGATGGCATTTGCAGGCGCCGGGGGCGAGGCGCGGCAGGTATTGCCAGCGGCAGCCGGCGCATCGGACGAAAGCGATCAAGCCGCGGTAACGTCCTCGATGATGTCCAGTTCGACCAGATAAACCAGCAGCATGTCGTCCCGAGATGGCCCCTCCTGGGCCTGCGCAGCTTGCCGGTACAACTCGGCTTCAGTTTCGCCGGCGTGACGTGAACGCAAGCGGGCCTTGCCGTCCCACAGCGGCACCCCATTCGATCGGAGGTCGGTCAAATCCTCTTTCAGCCATTGTTCATGGCAGATCTCCCAGGAGAGCTTCCCGGAGATTTCGTGCCTCGAATGAAAGCACAGGACGACCGCCGACAACGAGGTAAATACTGCGGCGACCATCACCCGACCCCGGAGATCAATCTGATGATCACGAAAATCGCTGGCGGCGCACCGACGCGCTCTGCGCGCCAGACATGCCAATACGCATCAAGATTCCAGCGAAAGTCCGACCGCTCTCCAAGTCGTCGTCCCGCTTGTTCGCCGGCGAGCGCACGGTCATGGAGGGCTCGGGCATCCTGCGTATCGATGCAATCGCATTTTGGACACGCGAACGTTTGCTTGTCGGATCCGTCACTCCGGTCGAGAACATCCATCAGATTCATACAGATCTGACATTTCGCACAGCGCGGACGTTCGATCGGCGAAAGCTGAACTGGCAGTGTTGAAACCATGGTGCGCCTCGTGCGCGCCTTCATGCGAAGAAAATGCTCAGACCAAAAATTCGACCCGAGAGCGTATAGCATATATCCGATGCCAACTCAGCTTCAGCAATATTTTTGCGAAGGATGGAACAGTTGCAAAAGAGGGGCGCATCAAGCGCTGCGAAACGTTGTCTCGCACGCTCTCCCGTCGTCCCTCGGCCAGCGCATCACGCGGTCGCTATGGCTCGCCATCCCCGCAAAAAGAAAACGCCCGTGGGGAGCGGGCGTTTTCGTAGTCAACTTGGGGGTAGTTGGGGTCGTCTAATTATCCACGTGGCGACTTTGGGGGGCTGATAAAGAAGCCGCGTGAATTCCTTGAATTTCGTTACCGTACCGCCGAGGTATCCGCGCTGGTGATCGCGACCGGCTTGCCGGCCTTCATGACGCGCGCCGTCTGGGTATATCCTTCATCCGAGGTGTTGCGGGCCGAGATGCTGAAGCCGGCCACCGCGATACCAGCGATCAGCGCCACCACCACGATCTTCAGGTGGGTGGAGCGATCTGCGCTGTAGATCGAGTGGTTCATGAAAGCCTCCTGCCGCCTTCCTGTCTCCGGATTGGTGTGCTGCGTCCGGCGACAGGTTCAATTCGCAACAAACGTAGGAATTCGGCCTTTGGTTCCTAAGAGGCGATCACAAGGCGGTGAAAAGACTTGAGATCGGCCGCGATTGGAAATTCGCGGCAATCTCGCCCAGCGAGTATTTCTGAATAATTGCAACGGATTACTGGATTGGCGGGGATCCCGGCGCCAGAGGCGCCGCCTTCCGCCACGGGCGACAAATCGTTTGCCTGTGGCGGAAAAGCCCCGCCGTCGGGCTAGCTGGGCCTTGAGCCCGGCGCTAGATGCTTCCGACCGTCTTCAGCCGCGCGCGGGGGTGGATTTCGGCCTGCGACAGCACGGTGGTCTGCGAGCGCTGAACCGCTCCACCAGCGACCGCACGAACGGCCGGATCGCCGCCGAGGTCACCAGCACCGGCGCCTCGCCTTCGCGGGCGGCCTGCTCGAAGCGGTCGCGCACCACGGTCATGAACTCCGACAGCTTTGAGGGCTGCATCGCCAGGCTGCGTTCCTCGCCGGCGCCGATCAGCGAACTCGGCGAACGCCTGCTCCCATTTGGCCGACAGCGCGATCAGCGGCAGATAGCCGTTGTAGCGAGGTGTTTTGCGCGCAGATCTGCCGCGCCAGCCGGGCCCGGACATGCTCGACCATGGTCGCGGGATTGCGCGAGAACGCCAGCGCGTCGGCGATGCCCTCCAGAATGGTGGAGAGATCGCGGATCGAGATCCGCTCGGCCAGCAGGAGCTGCAGCACGCGCTGGATGCCGGACACCGTGACCAGGCCCGGCACGATGTCCTTGACCAGTTCGCCCTGTTCCTTCGGCAGGTCCTTCAGGAGCTTCTGCACCTCGCCATAGGACAACAGGTCCGACATGTTGTTCTTGAGCAGCTCGGTGAGGTGGGTCGACAGCACGGTGGCGGCGTCGACCACGGTGTAGCCCTTCAGCGAGGCTTCCTCCTTCAGGCTGGCGTCGACCCAGGTCGCCGGCAGTCCGAACGTCGGCTCGGTCGTGTGGATGCCGGGGACGCCGACCTGGTTGCCGGCGGGGTCCATGACCATGAACTGGTTCGGCCAGATCTTGCCGCTGCCGGCGTCGACTTCCTTGATCTTGATGATGTAGGTGTTGGCCTCGAGCTGCACGTTGTCGAGGATGCGCACCGCCGGCATCACAAAACCCATTTCGACCGCCAGCGAGCGGCGCAGCGCCTTGATCTGCTCGGTCAGCCGGTCGGTGCCGTCGGGGCCGTTGACCAGCGGCAGCAGCGCATAGCCGAGTTCGATCTTGAGATCGTCGATCTTCAGCGCTGCCGAGATCGGCTCTTCCGCGGCGGCGGCAGCAGCTGCAGCGGCGGCCGGAGCGGCGGCCGCGACGGCATCGGCCGCTGCGGTTGCGCGCTTGCGCTTGCGGCCGAGTACCGCGAGCCAGGCCGCGCCGCCGCCGAGCGCGAGGAAGGGCAGCATCGGAATGCCCGGCAGCAGCGCCAGCACCAGCATGACGCCGGCCGACATGCCGAGCGCCTGCGGATAGCCGGAGAGCTGCTTCATCAGCGCCTTGTCGGCGGCGCCGCTGACGCCGGCCTTCGACACCAGCAGGCCCGCCGCGGTGGAGACGATCAGCGCCGGGATCTGGGTGACGAGGCCGTCGCCGACCGTCAGCAGCGTGTAGGTGCGCGCGGCTTCGGCAAAGCCCATGCCCTGCTGGGCGACGCCGATGATGATGCCGCCGATGATGTTGATGAAGACGACGAGCAGGCCCGCGACCGCGTCGCCGCGCACGAATTTCGAGGCGCCGTCCATGGCGCCGAAGAAGCCGCTTTCGTCCTCCAGCTCCTTGCGGCGCTGCTTGGCGGTCGCCTCGTCGATCAGGCCGGCGGACAGATCGGCGTCGATCGCCATCTGCTTGCCGGGCATGGCGTCGAGGTGGAAGCGGGCGGCGACTTCCGCGATGCGGCCCGAACCCTTGGTGATGACGACGAAGTTCACGATCACCAGGATCGCGAACACGATGATGCCGATGACGAAATTGCCGCCCATCACGAAATTGCCGAAGGCCTCGATGACGTGGCCGGCGGCCGCGGTGCCCTCGTGCCCGTTCGACAGGATCAGCCGGGTCGAGGCCAGATTGAGCGACAGCCGCAGCATGGTCGAGATCAAGAGGATGGTCGGGAACGAGGAGAATTCCAGCGGCGTCTGGATGAACAGCGCCGTCATCAGGATCAGGATCGACAGGATGATCGAGATCGCCAGCAACAGGTCGAGCACGATCGCGGGCAGCGGCAGGATCAGCACCACCAGGATGGTGAGGACGCCGAACGCCAGCGCCGAGATCGCCGCGCTTCAGGATGTCGCCGATGTCACCGAGGCTCGGAAATCCGCCCGCTGTCGCCGCCCTGACCTGCCGTCACATCGACCATGGTAGCTGCTTCCCCCCGCGAATGCCGGCTCGCGGGCGCCAAACGTCTGCGCGGCGGCCGAAGGGCCGCCGCTTCGAAAGTGAGGCACCGCACTGGCGTCCACGGGGGTTCCTCCCGTTTTACGCGGCTGACGACACTCGACTTCACTCGGCAATTCTTGCCGGGTGTATGGTTAGCAAAGGGTTAACACCCCGCCATTCCGGGGCGATGCGAGGCATCGAACCCGGAATCTGGAGATTCCGGGTTCGCCGCTCGCGTGGCGCCCCGGAATGACGGCCTTTGTCTGCCGCACCGCATCTGCATGCCCAATATCGCGGCATCGTGGGTTGACCCCCGGGCGCCGGGCGACGAAGTTGCCGCCCGTGCACGCCCCCTCCGCCCAGACAGACCAGCCCCGTTTCACCCCTGACTCAGGCCAGGCCTGGGTGCGGCTGGCGCTTGCCGTGCTGATCGCCTCCGTCGGCGCGGTCGGGATGTGGTCGGTCGTGGTGGTGATGCCGGTGGTGCAGGGCGAATTCGCAGCCACCCGCGGCGCGGTTTCGCTCGTCCGCCACCATGATCTTCTTCGGCTTCGGTCTCGGCGGCGTCATCATGGGCAGGATCACCGACCGGCTCGGCATCGTGCCGGCGATGGCCGTCAGCATCGCCTTCCTGACGGGTTCCTATTTGCTGGCCGGGCTGTCGACCGCGCTGTGGCAGTTCATCGGCATCGCTTTCCTGATGGGCCTCGGCACGTCGGCCACCTTCGCGCCGCTGATGGCGGAAGCCTCGCACTGGTTCGAGCGCTATCGCGGCCTGGCGGTGACCATCGTCGCGAGCGGCAATTATATCGCGGGCACGTTCTGGCCGCCGCTGATCAACTGGAGCACGCAGGCCTATGGCTGGCGCGCCACCCATTTCGGCATCGCCATTGCCTGCGGGGTGTTGATGACGATCCTGCTGCTGGTGCTGCGCCAGGTCATGGGCGGCAGCGCGGCGCACGATCACGCCAACGCGCCGCCGCCGCAAGTCGATCTGAACCTGTCGGCCAATACGCTGACGGTGTTGCTCTGCATCGCCAGCATCTCCTGCTGCGTGGCGATGTCGATGCCGCAGGTTCACATCGTCTCCTATTGCGGCGACCTCGGCTATGGCGTCGCGCGCGGCGCGGAAATGCTGTCGATCATGATGGCTTTCGGCATCGTCAGCCGCATCGGTTCGGGCTTCCTGGCCGACAGGTTCGGCGGCATGGTCACGCTGATGATCGGATCGGTGGCGCAGGCCATCGCGCTGTTCTTCTATCTGTTCTTCACCAGCCTGCCGTCGCTCTATCTGATCTCGGCCATGTTCGGCCTGTTCCAGGGCGGCATCGTGCCGAGCTATGCCATCATCGTGCGCGAGACGATGCCGGCGAACGAGGCCGCCACCCGCGTCGGCATCGTGATCTTCGCGTCGGTGATCGGGATGTCCTTTGGCGGCTGGGTGTCCGGCGTGATCTTCGATCTCACCGGCTCCTATGCCGCCGCCTTCGCCAACGGCTTTGCCTGGAACCTGCTCAATATCGTGATTGTGCTGATGCTCTTGCTGCGCAGTCGTCAGCGGCTGGCGATGGCGTGAAGCCCGGCTATCCCTTTTCGACCTCGCCGCCGGCATCGAGCCAGCCCTTGAAGCCGCCGAGGTTGCGGACGTTTTCGTAGCCCATTTCCTTCAGGGTCTTGCCGACCAGTGCCGAGCGTCCGCCGGAGGCGCAGTAGGCCACCACGGTCTTGGCCCGGTCGAATGCCGCGTCGTGCAGCGCCGAGGCGGGATCGGCGCGAAATTCCACAAGTCCGCGCGGGATGGCGAGGGCGCCCGGGACCTTGCCCGATGCGGCGACCTCCGCCGGTTCGCGGACGTCGAGAAACAGCACGTCGGGCCGGCCGACCAGTCCCCTGGCTTCATCGGGGCTGATGCGCGGTACCGCGGCTTCGGCTTCGGCCAGCATGGCCTGCACTGTTTTCATGGAATTTGCTCCTGGATGAGACACACGATCATCGCGGCTGAGTAAGGCGCAAACCGCACACCGTTGCAATTCAAAAAGTCTTGCGCGAATTCCGCCTGATTCGATCAGCAGGGGCGCGACTCCGGGCGCGAGAGCTGTTATGCGGCCTGCCCTGCCTTCAGCAGCGAGCAGCCGGTGATCTTCAGGCTGCCGTCGGGTTGCCGCTCCAGCGTATAGAGCGCCTCCCAGGCCACGCCGTCGCCATCGACGATGTGGACGCGCTGGGCGATCCTGCCGTCGGCGCTGCGCGCTTCGCCGAATTCGAAACTCCTGTGGCGATAGACCGGCGCGTAGCTGCCGCGGACCATCGCCATGAAGATGTCGGGTTGCGGGAAGATTTCCTGAATGGCGGGCGCGGCATGGGCATAGGCGGCTGCCGCGTCGTCGCGGGCAAATGCCTGCTCCTGCGAGCGGATCACGCCCTGCGCCGCGGCGACATCGTCGGCGGCGCGGGCAGGCGAGGCGAGGGCGATCAGGAATGCGACGAGCAGCAGGAAGGCGCGCATGACGGTGCTCCGCTTGGCCTGATGTTACCCGCCAGATACGCAGCAGCCCAGCAAAAGGTTCAGACATTTTTCCACGACCGCCGCTTGATACCGGTGCAGCAAATGTCCCGGGAGTGGCAGCGTGGCGGGCTGCCGAAGTGTGCGGCACATACTGGCATAAATCAAATGCGGGAACCGGGAAGGCGATACAGTTTCCGTCACGCGTGGGACTTGGATTTCGATCATGGCTCCCGTCGCGCAACGAAGCGATCTGTTTTCAATCGACGGTGCTGCGTGCGATATCGCCATGGGAAATTGACCCGGAGGTTCCCCGGATCGGCCCCGGCTCGACCGAGCAAGCCACTACGCGCCCGGCCGGCGACGGTTGTAGACAGCGGCGGCGGAATCCATCAGAAACGTCGGATGTTCGAAGGTCGACAGTTTAGCCGTTCACCGACGGCCGGTGTGGAGGACCTTAACGCGCCACCCACCCCCACGTCTGGTGCGGCCGGCCCAGCACCGGACCAACGAGCGCTATCAGGACCCGAGCCGGTTTCCTCGCCGCACACCGCGACGCCCCACCCGACCCGGTGGAGCAGAGCGTCCCGACCGTGGAACTGATCGAGCCCGTCTCCGGCCACCGCCCGCGCAACCGTCCAAGGCTTCATCCGAGCACAGCAAGCTGCAGGTCGCCGAGCGCGAGGGGCTGCTCATCGCCACCAGCGAAGCGGTGACCAACGGCATCGTGCACCGGCCAGCCAGCCGGTCGTGCTGCGGCTCTGGGCGCAACCCGCACCGGCTCACCGTCACCGTCACCGACCGCGGGGACAGACCAACCGACCCGTTCGTCGGCCTGCTACCGGCCGGCCACGCCGAGGACGGCGACCGGACCAGCCCGGGCTCGGCCTGTGGATCAGCCACCAACTCGTCGACGTCACCCACCGCCGCCACGCCCACGGCTACACCCATCCGCATCACCGCAAGCCGACCCCGCACACCTGGCGACGAAGACCCCCTCCGATCGCCGCTAACACCGGCCCGCATCGCTCAACCTGACCGACCCCTCGGCAGATCTGCCCACGCGGACGTCGAGCTGGACCCGCACGCCCGCATGGAGATCCTCTTGTCATGATGGTGGTGGGGACCCGGCAAGCAGTCTCCGCGTCGCTCACGTCCTGATAGCTGCGGTCGAGTTCCGGTCTCAGGGCCCAGGGACGCGTACGCTCGATCTGAAGCGCCCCGGGTTTGATGGAGGCTCTGATCCCACGGGAAGGTGGGTCAGATGCCAGCACCGAGGAAGTATCCGCCGGAGCTGCGTGAGCGGGCGGTGCGGCTGGTGCTCGAGGCCGATGAGCGAGGACCCGGAGCTGTCGTTGAACGCGGCGGTGCTGCGGATCGGCCCGCGGGTCGGGATCAACAAGGACACGCTGCGGGGCTGGTGCAAGCAGGCCGAGATCGACGCGGGTCGCCGGCCGGGGACGACGACGGCCGACGCGGCGCGGATCAAGGAGCTGCGAGCGCGAGGTCGCAGGAGCTCAAGCGGGCGAACGAGATCTTGTTGGCGGCGTCGAGTTTCTTCGCGCGGGAGCTCGACCCGCGACTGCCGTGGTGATCGCGTTCATCGACGAGCACAGGGACGGTTCGGGGTCGAGCCGATCTGCCGCGGTGCTGCGCGAGCACGGCTGTGCGGATCGCCCCGAGCGACGCTACTACGCGGCCAAGACCCGGCCGCCGTCGCGCGCGGGCGCGTGCGCGACGCGGAGTTGCTGGCGGAGATCCGGCGGGTGCACGCCGACCGCAGACGGGCCGCGGCGTCGTATGGGGCGCGCAAGGTGTGGCACCAGCTGCGACGCGACGGGCATCGACCGGTCGGCGCCGCGTGCACCGTCGAGCGGCTGATGCGCGCCGATGGCCTGCGCGGGCGTGCGCCGCGGCAAGCCGTTCGTCACCACCCGCCCTGACCCGCCGCGGCCGCGGCCCCCGGACCTGGTCGACCGCGAGTTCACCGCCGACGCGGCCGAACCAGCTGTGGGTGGTCGACTTCACCTACGTGCCGACCTGGTCGGGGATGGCGTTCACCGCGTTCGTCACCGACGTGTACTCCCGGCGCATCGTGGGCTGGCGCACCGCCGCGTCGATGCCCACCGAGCTGCCGCTCGACGCGCTGGAGATGGCGTTGTGGACCGCGCGACCGGGCCGGCGAGACGCGTCGACGGGCGTGTCCATCACTCCGACGCCGGCAGCCAATACACCGCGATCCGCTACACCGACCGCCTCGCCGACGCCGGCGCGGTCGCCTCGATCGGCTGCGTCGGCGACAGCTACGACAACGCGCTGGCCGAGTCCGTGATCGGGCTCTACAAGACCGAATGCGTCCGCCGCGACGGCCCGTGGCGCGACCGTCGACGACCTCGAGCTCGCCACCTTGTCCTGGGTCCACTGGTTCAACCACGCACCGGCTCCACGCCGATCGGCTACGTCCCACCGATCGAGTTCGAACAGACCTACTACCGTCAACAACGCCCAGCAGCAGCCGCTGCCGGGAGAACCGAGCCTCCACTAAACCCGGGGCGCTTCAGCGGGGATGGTGATCATCGGCTGGGCGGTGCTCGTCGCCCTGTGGATGACGAGAGTGCGCCGGCGGCTCGCGGTGCGCAACGCCACCGAGGTGGACCCGCGAGTGGGCCGAGGTCGAACCCCGGTGGAGCTGGCGGGGCGGTTGATCACGACCTTTGCGCGATGTCGCTGCTTGTGGCCGAGACCCTGAGCAGGAGCACGACGCGGACGGAGCGCGAGGTGTCCACGGACGACCTGGCACTGGTCGACGTTCGTGGTGGCGGACCGCGAACTACCTGGCGATCGGCTGCTCGGGCGCTGCGGTACACCTACTCGGAGCGCTACGCTTAGCTGTTCCGGCGGTTTCCGTTCCCCGGCGGCGTCCCCAGCCACGCCTCGCCGGAGACGCCGGCTCAAATCATGAAGGGGGTGGCCGTCCCGCGGGGGTGACCTCCCGGAGACCGCTCAACCACGGCCGCATCCACGAAGATCACTCACCGACACCGATCAGAACCCGCGGTCCCAGGATGGCTGCGTAGAGCCGTGAAACGGGCGACGCGCGAGGTCTGCGCGGGACTTTATACGCGGCCGCTGACCGGCTCTACCTGCCAAGGGGTCAGCGGTGTGCGCCTGCTCGACGGGCACGTCGAGGCAGGTCCGTTGGGTTGCGGGTGGTCCTCATGGTAGGGCCGGCGCGCGCAGGGCTGTGCGAAGGTGTGATCATTCTCGTGTCGGTTATTGAAACTGCGCGGAGTCCATTTCCGGAAGAGATATCGACCCAGCGGTCTGGTCGCTGATCAGGCAGGCGTTGAGGCCGCGAGGTGGAGATGTCACCTTCGCGTATCCAGTTGCCGAGACAAGCTGCGGCAAGCGATATCGAGAGCGGGTCGGACGGTTGCGAGCGCAGAAACCGGATCGTCCACAAGGACTTCAATGGCAGCAACTGCCTCTCGCTCCGAGTTGAGCACGGGTACTGCAATCGCGCTCTCGCCGATTGTGAGCTCTCGATGAGAGACGGCGAGTCGGCTGACGAGTCATTGCCAGTGCTCGCCGAAAGCGTTCGGGGAGTCCCGGAGGGTGTAAGGCGTGAAGGCGGTGAGGCCGCGTAGCAGAATTGCGTGGACGGTCTGCTGTGGTGAGAATGCCAGGAGTGCCTTGCCTAAAGCTTTCGGCATGGGCGGGGAGGTGTCGGGCTTCCTGAAAGCCGGTAACGGGACATCGACCTGTCAACTTCTCGACCATAAGCGACTTCACCCCCGTGCAGCACGCCCAGCCTGACGGCGACGTCGAGGGTATACGACAGGTCCTGTAGTGCGAAGTGTGGCGCTCTTCGAGGTCGATCGCACACCTTTTCGAAGCGCCTATCTTGCGTACGGGGATCCCCACCCGGTACTCGCCGCTGTCGGCTCGATCGGGGATTTTGCAACGAGCGAGTTCGTTGACGAGGCGGTGAGTGGTGGACAAGGGTAGGTCGCAGACGGCGGTCAGCTCGGTCAACGAATGGGACTCGCCGTAGAGGTAGGCCATCAGGATGGTGGCAACTTTACTGATGACTTGACCCTCAGCGCTCTCGCTTGAGGCCATGTGGTGTCCATCCTCAGTCGTTACCCAGCTGCAGGGCCAGGGTCGCAGCCTTGCGTAGGCGGAATTACTCTGCCGTCCTGCCGGAGGATCACTCTTCGTTGACCGCGTTGAGCAACTCGAACAGTTCTTCCGCAGATTCGGCCGCGAGGAGCTTGTCGACCTCGTCGGTGTCGGAGAAGAGGATGGCGACGCTGCTGAGGATGTCCATGTGACCGCCCTGGTAGCCGGCGATGCCCATGGCGAAGCGGACGTCGTTGCCGTCCCAGTCGATCGGTGGGTCGTAGCGGATGACCGACAGGGCTGAGCGCTTGATCGCGCCTTTCGACTCGTTCGTGCCGTGCGGGATGGCCAGGTAGTTGCCCATGTAGGTCTATACGGACTTCTCCCGTTCGAACATCGCGTCGATGTAGTCCGGGGTCACCGCGCCGGCGTCGACGAGGATCGCGCCGGCTTCCCGGATGGCCTCGTCCTTGGTGCGGGCCGTGCCGGGGACCTTGATCTGGGACAGGGTCAGCACGTCACTCATGGGTCCGGTAGCTCCTTGGTCAGCTGGGGGCGCTGCTGTCGTGGGGGGCGTTGGTGTGCTTGAGCTCCTCGACGATGGCGTCGTACTTGGGGCTGTTCATGAAGTTGTCGACCGAGACGTGCTGGGCGCTGGGTGTCTTGTCCCTGGCGCGAGGGGTGAGGTCCTGGTGGGTGACGACGAGGTCGATGTCGTCGGTCAGGTTGGAGATGGCCAGGTTGACCACCTTGACGTCGGTGACGCCGGCCTTCTTGATCTTGTTGCGCAGGACCGAGGCGCCCATGGCGCTGGATCCCATGCCGGCGTCGCAGGCGAAGACGATGTTGTGGATGGGCTTGCGCCGGGACTTGGCCTCGTGGTCCTCCTCCTTGGCCTCGGCTTCGTGCTCGAGGTTGGTGAGCACCCCGGAGACCGCGCTCTTCTTGCCCTTCATGGCCTCCATCGACGCGGTGGCCGCGGCCAGGTCGCCGTCGTCGCGTTTGCGGCTGGCCCGCAGGATGATCGAGGCGATGACGAACGACGTCAGCGGCGGAGAGCAGGACCGACAGGCTGACCCCGACCAGGCTGTCGCCGGGGGTCTGGATCAGGACGGCGATGATCGAGCCCGGGGGCCGCGGGAGCGCGCAGGCCGGCGCCGAAGATGGTCAGGGTGAGGATGCCGACCATGCCCCCCGGCGATCGTGGCCAGCAGGGTCAGCGGCTTCATCAGCACGTAGGGGAAGTAGATCTCGTGGATGCCGCCGAAGAACTGGATGATCGCGGCGCCGGGTGCGGTGCTCTTCGCGATCCCGGTGCCGAAGATGGAGAAGGCCAGCAGCAGACCCAGTCCCGGGCCGGGGTTGGCCTCGAGCAGGAAGAGGATCGACTTGCCCTGCTCGGCGGCCTGGTTGATGCCCAGCGGGGTCAGCACGCCGTGGTTGATGGCGTTGTTGAGGAACAACACCTTGGCCGGCTCGATGATCAACGATGCCAGGGGCAGCAGGCTGTTCGCGATGAGCCAGTCGACCGCGGCGCCGAGCGCACGCGAGACGCCCGCGAAGATCGGCCCGAAGGCGAAGAAACCGACAACGGCCAGCAGCGCCGAGGCGATACCCGCGGAGAAGTTGTTGACCAGCATCTCGAAGCCGGGCTTGATCTTGCCGTCCCAGAGCTTGTCGAGCTGCATCATGACCCAGGCGGCGAGCGGGCCCATGACCATCGCGCCGAGGAACTGCGGCTGGTCGGAGCTGATGATCACACCCATGGTGGCCACCACGGCCACCACGCTGCCGCGGACGCCGTAGACCATCCGGCCGCCCTGCCCGGCGATCAGCATCGGCAGCATGTACCGGATCATCGGGCCGACGATGCCGATGTTCTCCTTGCCCTCGGCGTTGACACCGAAGCCGCCGAGCCCGGGGACCGGTGTCCAGCCCTTCTCGATGAAGAACGCGGTGATCAGGCCCCAGGCGATGAACGCCGCGATGTTCGGCATGATCATGCCGGACAGGAACGTGCCGAACTTCTGTACCGCGACCCGGGCGCCGCCGGTCCGGCTTGCGCCTCCCTTACTTGTGTGGCCACATCTACGCCTTCCGTGACAAGGGCCAGGTGGAGCGTGCTCGGATCAGCGCCGCGCGTCGGACGCCGGTGTGGCGGAACCCCTGCCGCGGCTGTGTGATGGATCGGATTCGCATGGTGCCTCCCCAACAATGTCCGGGCCCGCCGGGTGCGCCGGTCATAGGTCGTCGGGCCGGCTCGCGACCCGCCGCGCAGCGCCGTCTCAGGGTTCGATGGTGACCTTGATCGCCTCGCCCTTGGCGACCGTGTCGAGCGCGTCGTGCACGCGGTCGAGCGGCAGCCGTACGGTGATCAGGTCATTCACCGGCACCTCACCGGAGGCGATCATCGCGAGCGCCCGCTTGTTGTGCTCCGGGCTCGAGCCGTTCGCCCCGACGATCGTCAGCTCCCGGTAGTGCACCAGGTTGGCGTCGACGGTGACTTCGGCTTGTCCTTTGGCAGACCGCCGAAGGCGCTCAGCCGGCCGCCACGGGCCAGCATCTGCAGGCCGTCCTCCTGCGCCTTCCCCGCGGCCGCCGCGGTGATCACGACATCCACGCCGCGGCCGTCGGTCAGTTTCTTGATCTCGTCGATGGTGTCGGTCTCGGCGCCGCAGATCGCTGCGTCGGGTTGGACCGCGGCCGCGGACATGTCCAGCCGCCCGCGGTTGAGGTCGACGAGGAACACCCGCTCCGCGCCGCGGCCCGAGCCAGCCGGACGTGCAGGCAGCCGATCGGGCCCGCACCGACGACCACGACGTCGTCACCGTCGCCGACCCCGGCCAGCTCCTGGCCGTTGAGGACGCAGGCAAAGGGCTCGGCCACCGACGCCTCGGCGAAGCTGACGCCCGTCCGGGATCCGGTTGAGCCCGTCGACGGCCAGCACCGTGCGCGGGACGATGATGTACTCGGCGAAGCCGCCCGTGTACTGGTAGCCCATCGACGTCTGGTTCGTGCAGACCGTCATCCGGCCCCGGCGGCACTCCTCGCACGTGCCGTCCGGAATCGCGGCGATCACCTGCACGCCGTCGCCCGCCGCCCAGCCCGAGACATCCGAGCCGACCTCGACGACCTCACCGGCGATCTCGTGCCCCATGACCTGGGGTGGGGTCATGTTCGGGTGGCCGTTGTTCAAAATTTTGACGTCCGTGCCGCAGGTCGAGCAGTTGCGGACCCGGATCTTGACCTCGTCCGGGCCCGGGGCGGGCTCGTCCACGTCCTCCAGGCGGATATCACCCGGGGCGTAGAAGCGGGCAACCTTCATAAGCTGACTTCCTCTCGATTCGCGAGCGCCTCACGTGTGGCTCTGGACACGGCGCCCGTGCAGAAAAGACTCGATCGCTCGTCATGGGCCGGGTGTACGAAACGGACTCGAGGGTCGTCGAGTCCGTTGACGTGGGCGCACACGCATCTACCCGGCTGCTGGAGCGGACAGGGTCGCGTCGCAGGTTGAGAGGCGCTGACCGGTCGCGACAGTTGCGCCTCCCTGCGGTGGAAGTACTGCGGCGAGTCGGTGCGCTCATATGAGCTGGACGTGCTCGGCCAGTGACAAGTCTCGGGACTTACTCCGCACAGCGTCAAGAGGTACATCGAAAGATGAGTGATCAGCGCTCGAATGAGCGAGAGGTGGAGATGACCAAGCAGATCGCCGGGCCAGCCAGCTTGGCGCTCGCGGCGCTGGTGGCACGCCGGTCTACCTGGATGAACGCTCGAAGGTCGAGATCGCAGGGGAGCTGGGCCTGAGTCGGTTCAAGATCGCGCGAATGCTCGAGATGGCCGCGGGAGACCGGGCTGGTCCGCATCGAGATCGGTCACCCGGGCTTGATCGACGCGGACCTGTCCGCGCGGATCATGGACAAGTTCGGAATGAAACACGCGGTGGTCGTGGACACTCCGGACGACCACGTCGAGTCACTGCGCCGACACCTCGGGCAGGTCGCGGCTGAGCTTCTCGCCGAAGTGATCGGCCCGGACGACGTGCTGGGCGTCGCCTGGTCGCGCGCGGTCGGTGCGATGGCCAAGGCGCTGCCCCGGCTGCCATCGGTGTCGGTCGTCCAACTCACCGGCGCGATCTCGATGCCGGGGACGACCACAGCTCGATCGACATCGTCCGGGACGTCGCCCGCGTCGTCAGCGGACCGGCTTACGTCTTCTATGCCCCGTTCATCGTGCCCGATGCCGCCACCGCACACGCACTGCGCCAACAGCACGACGTCGCCCGAGCGTTCACCCAACTGCCGAAGGTGACCAAGGCTGTCGTCGGCGTCGGGCTGTGGTCACCGGGACAGTCGACCCTCTACGACACCACCGGGCAGCGCGATCGAAGAATACTGGACCAACTCGGCGTTTGCGCCGAACTGTCCGGCGTCTTCCTCACATCCGACGGCGAACCCGCACACACCGACCTGGCCGGGCGAATAATCGGCGTCAACGCCGAACAGCTGCGGGCGATCCCCGAGGTCACCGCCATCGCCTACGGCATGGCCAAGATCCCCGCCGTACATGCCGCACTCCGCAGCGGCCTGATCAGTGGGCTGGTGACCCACAAGACCCTCGCCCAGTCACTACTCGGTGCATCGTGACCGGGAACAGGCCGCCGATTTCGGCACTCCTTGATCAGCGCGAGGTCGTGTTACCGGGGGCATCGCCAACCGGGGCAAAGTCGTGCGAATCGGCGACTCGGTCCATCGGCCTCAACGCACCACCAGCCCGGCTACGCACGCCTTGCTGCAACATCTCGAGATGGTCGGATTCGCCGGTGCCCCCCGCTTCCTCGGGGTGGACGCACACGACCGGGAAATCCTCAGCTATATCCCCGGCTCCCCGGTCCTGCCGCCCTACCCCGACTGGGCCCTCTCGGAGGATGCACTTGTCAGCGTGGCGCAGCTTCTGCACGCCTACCACCGCGCAGTCGCCGACTTCGACCCTGCCGGGTACACCTGGCCCACGCGCCCACCACCCCTCGCAGGCGAGCTCATCAGCCACAACGACCCCAACCTCGACAACATCATCTTCCGGGACGGCAGAGCCGTCGCGCTCATCGACTTCGACCTTGCCAGCCCCGGCTCCCGCCTCTGGGACGTCGCCTCGGGCCCGGCGCTGGGGCGCCGCTCCGGCCCACGGCCTACATCATCGACAACCGGCGCGGCCGAGAATTCGAGCGACTCAGAACCTTTGTCGACAGCTACGGGCTGAATCGGGCTGAGAAAGCACAGCTCCTCTCCGCCGTCGAGAAGAACCAAGCATGGTTCTACCAGTCGGTGGCAGGCCACATCGCCGCGGGACACACGACGTTTTCCTTCAATACACGAAGGCGCCAACCCGGATGCCGCCGCAGGAGTATGCGCGCTGGCTGTCCGACAACGAGCCGGTTGCCACGCGAGCGCTTGGTGTGTAGAGGTCCCTGCGGACGGTAGCGGCCCAGCCGGGGCGAGCCGGCCCGGGTTTCTTACGTACCCCGCGTTATGCCGGCCGGACTCGCGCCCCGCACACAGCGAGACGCCGTACGAGCAGCTCGCACCCGACTCCACGGTCTGCTCACGGGCGGGCAAGTCGATCCTCCCAGCGGGATCTCGATGTGGTCTCCGCCGAACTCGAGCGGGACTCTGGAGTCACTCCAGCCGGCCCGATAGCCGGGTTGCCGTAAGAAAGACGCCGGCCGCGGAACCGGCTCATCCGCATCGGGTGATGGCGATGCCATTCGGTCGGTCCACGGTGTGACCGGCACACCCGGTGGATCGGAGGACGGTGGCATGACGACGTTGACGGTCTGGAAGTTCGATTCGGAGAGCGGTGCGCGCAACGCCCTGCGGGTTCTGGAGCGGCTTCAGAAGGAGGAATTGCTCCAGGTTGTCGATGCCGCAATCGTGACCTGGCCGTCGGACCGCAAGAAGCCGAAGACCGAGCAGCTGCGCAGCCTTGGGGGGGTCGGCGCGCTCGGTGGCGCGTTCTGGGGCCTGTCTTCGGGCTGCTCTTCTTCATTCCACTGCTCGGAATGGCGATCGGCGCGGCGATGGGCGGGCTTGCCGGCTCGATGACCGACGTTGGCATCGACGACGACTTCATCCGCAGGGTACGAGACGAGGTGACGCCCGGCACCTCGGCGCTGTTCGTCATGAGCGCGAACGTCGTGGCCGACCGGGTCCTCGGCGAGTTCAAGGGCACCGGGGCGCACCTGGCGACGTCCAACCTCTCGACTGAGCAGGAGTCGAGGCTCCGGGAGGTCTTTGCCGAGGACGAGGCGCAGACGCCCGCGGGATACGGAACCCAACCTCCTCGAGCTGCGCGAGAGCGGCGGCAGCGCCGCGATTGGCAGCCCGAGGCGGCGGCTTTCCACCCTGTTCGCCGTGGCCGGCATCTGGTCCGCCGAGACAGGGCCCACTGCTCGCCGCGTACGCGAACGCGCCCGGGGCCGGTGACCTCCGCGCGTGCCCGCCGGCGCGCTGATCCTCTGGGACGCGTTGGGCGGGGTCTACGTCGCCCTGGGGGTTCGCCTCGTTCGACGCGCCCTGCTCGCGGGCTGGCGGAACCGGTGGTGCGAACAGCCGCAGACGGGCCGTTTCCCGTTCTTCGAGTGCGCGGGCGACCCGAGTCATCTGCTCGTTCGTGGCCGGAAGGTCGTAGACCGCGCTGACGAATGGCGCGAGGTCGCGTCGGTAGTCGTGTGCGAACGCCCGGTACGCCTGCGAACGTTGCGCACTTTTCATGTCGACGAACGTCCGCAGGAAGGTGGTGAGCGGGCGGGTGTCCTTCGCCGTCACTACTCAAAGCCCTGACCTCCGCGCGCTCCATTCGATGCGCCGCCCGGTGCGGGCTCCGCGAGCTGGGGGCAGCCGCACCCGCCGAGGGCGGCAACGGCTTCGCCTACGGCTGGCTGATGCGCGACGAGCAGGCACGCGCCCACGCGGAGTCGAGCGCAGCTCGACTCCGCGTGGGCGACTCTGCGGCGGCGGGCACCGGCCCTCAGCCGCCGACCGAGCGAGTAACCGGTACGCGTGGCCCCACCCGTCGCCCTTCACGGGTGATGCGGGCGCCGGCCGTGATCGGCACTCTCGGCCTATGAGGTCGCCGGGGGAGGGGCTGTTCGGCGTCGTACACCCGCGAACCGACCGGCTTCCGGCGGGCCGGGACGAGCACGGCGACGCGCCGTCGATGCGTGCTCCTTTGGTGGGCGAGGTGGTCGGCCGCGACGCCGACTCGTGCGTACTCGCGTTGTCGGGGGAGCTGTCGCAAGGCTCGGTGGAGTCGGCGACCAACGCGGTGTCGAAGGCGCTGATCGACGAGGGGCGGGTCATGGTGACCTGTCGGGCCTGCGCATGACCGCGACCCGGCGTGCACGTGTTCCCGTCGGCGTTGACGGCCGTCGGCGGGTGGCCCAGGCGCGGCTGGTGCTGTTCGGGGCCGATGCGGAGCTGGCCACCTCCCTGACCACGCTCAGGGTGACGGACACCGTGCCGCTCGCCGCGGACGAGACCACCGCCCGGCAGCTCCTGCGGCGTCGTCCACCAGCCGTCGCCCGGCACCTCGACCTCGACGACGAACCGTTCGCGTCGCGGCGGGCGCGCCTGTTCGTCAAGGCGGCCTGTCAGGACTGGCAGCTCGACGCGGCGGTGTGCGACGACGCGGTGCTCGTGGCGAGCGAGCTGGTGGGCAACGCCACCGCCCACGCACCGACCGCCTGCAGGCTAGACATACGACTCGATGCGC
>CAVPOL010000017.1:0-7548 GCA_963706975.1 uncultured Alphaproteobacteria bacterium | reverse complement strand
ACCTCCAGCAGGAAGGTGGTGGTGAGAAAGCGGCCGCGCCGGACCAGCGCCTCGTCCGCATTGACCCGCGCTTTCAGCGTCTCGATCATCATTGGCCTCCCCGAAATCCGGCAGTCCGCCGCCAGCGCGCCACTGCCTTTGGCTCACCATGATCCGGGGATTGTCGGCCGCGTCAACCGGCTAGAGAAACGCGCATACCAGTGCCAGATTGGCCGCGCAGGCTGCCAGCAGCGCGACTGACAGCGTGACTTGCACGCGTTCGCAGGAGATTTGCAGGATCATTCTCATGACCCCGAAAACATCCGGCGATTCTCACCCGGGAGTCTCGCGGGATATTTTTTCGGGGATTCTGATGACTCGTTTACAACTTCAGGGACGCCGGGCCTGTGGAACTCCGAATCCGGCAATGGGACGTCAGCCGCGTCTCACCCCGGCGTGAACCGCCGGCCCCGCCCCGGCTGAAACCCTGCCGGCTCCTGCGCGTTGGGGTGCTTTGGCGGAGCACCCCGATGCCCTACGCGCTGTTTTCCAACGATGACAAGCTGAGCAAGGCCTATCCCACCGAGGCCGACGTATGGCGGCACGCCCGCTTGAGCGGACTGGTGGTCGATACGGTATCGGAGGAGGAAAACGCCGACCCGCGGCCGGTGCTCGACAATGATTACGAGGTCAGGTCCTGTGACCCGGACCCGCACGAAGACCCCGTCAAGAACAAGGCCGACGCCGAGCGCGAGGCGGAGCTGGCGCTGCAGCTCGGCGTGTGACGGTGCTCAAAAATCGTCGTCCGGGGCCTTGAGCCGGAACGACATCCGATAAACCGCCTTCACGGCGTCGCCACTCGCCAGCGAGGCCTGATCGCCGGCCCGCGCCACGCAAACCCTCTTGCGGTTCAGGCCGCGGATGGCGCCGGTCACCTTGAGCACCTTGCCCGGCGTGCAGGAGGCGTCCTGCACATAGGCAATCTCATAGGGCGCAAGGATGAGGGGTTCGGATTTCAAGACGGTCTGGGCCAGGCACGGCACCGAGAATGCCGATAAAAACAGCCCTAACGACAAAAGCACGCATGTTAGTTGTCCACCAGCCGGCCAACGCATAATAGCGCGATGGCGCGATGAAAGTTCCGACGCGCTGCAAAAATTATTTTTGGGCTGGCCGAAGCGCCGCAGCCGCATCCGGCCTATCGCAAACCGGTCCCAAACAAAAGGCCGGCGATGAGGCCGGCCTTTTCTGGTTCTCGGGTCGTGAAAGCGCGCTGGTTTGCCCGGCTTGGCTCAGTACTTGGAGACGACCGGGCCACCCCAGCCGAAGCGGTAGTTCAGGCCGACCTTGACGGTGTGCTCGTCGTCGCGGAAACGGGTCGCCGACGACGGCGGGCGGACCGGCCGTAATCGTGGTGTTGCCGAAATTGTAATACTGGTATTCGGCCTTGGCCGACCAGTTCGGCGAGAACATGTATTCGAGGCCGGCGCCGACGGTATAGCCGTCCTTGCGGTTGCCGCTGGTGGTGAAGCGCTGCCGGCGCGCCGGCCACCGTCACGCCGATATTGTTGCTGTCGCGCCAGGCGTAACCGCCCTTGGCGTAGAGCAGCGCCGGACCCCAGGTGTAGCCGAGCCGGCCGGTGACCGAGCCGAGCTGGTCGGTGTTGCTGCCGGTCACCAGCGTGCCGCCCGGGAACAGCGACGCCATTGTTGGTGCCGCCGCCGAGCCAGCTGTACTGGGCTTCGGCACCGATCACCCAGTTCGGGGCGAACTGATAGTCGAAGCCGCCCTGCACGCCGCCCAGAAAGCGCGCGTCGCTGCTCTGCAGGGCGTTGTCGCCCGCGAAGGCGCCGCCGACATGGCCGCCGATATAGAAACCGGTCCAGTTGTAGACCACCGCCGGCGCGGTATAGGCGGGAGCCTTGGAATAGGTGCGCGCCGGAATGTCGGCCGCGACCGCGGGAGCGGCGAAGGCGATCAGGGCGGCTGCGCCGAGCAGAAGTCTTCTTCATGTTGGTTCCCCGTTATGTCGCTATCGACATCAATCAAACAACGTGGCCTCAATTAGGTTGCTTCGCGGCAATGCCGGAGCCGTGATCGTTCGCAACTGTGACGGCGCGGCAACAAAGCCTTTTGGTTCCAGCGCGATTTGAGTTTTTCGCCCATAAAGCCTCAACTCGCAGCTATAGGCTGCGTCGCGCGAGACGAGGGTCAGGTTCAAAGCTCGCTGAAAAGTGATCGGGGTGCTTCGGCCCGAAATCGGGACAAGGAGGGACCGGCAAGCGGTGCCCCGGCGGCCAACCGCTACCGGGTCATCTTTTCCAGTTCCGGGAAACGGCGCATAGACCGCCCCGGCGCAGGGCTCGCCGGCGTTCTCGACCAGGCGATCGAGCCGGCCATCGACAAAGAGTACGGCGCGCTCGCGCGGCTCGCGGTAAGAGCCGTCGGATTCCCGGGGGTAAAGCGCAGGCAGCTGACATAGCGCAGCCGGCCGCCGACGGTGCGCTGCACCGGCTCGGCCATGGCGGCGTCGCGCACGCCGGCGGGGTTGTTGAGATAGGTTTTCATGAACGCCAGGATTTCGGCGCGGTAATTGGCGGGGTACGGCTGGTTGGCGACGCCGCGGTCGTCGGTATAGGTGATGCTCTCTGCCTTCGTCGCTGCCCGCGCAGGCCGCGAGCGCGATCGGCAACAGCAGGATTGCCGCGCGCTGTGCTGATATCCCCAGATGCAACCCGTCGTTCCCGCAAGGCTCTGACCGGGGCCGTTCTAGACCCTCCCCGCGCCAAATGGAATTCGCATCTCGGTGTGCAAGCCTCTGAAAACGTTCCGGCCCGCCCGCCATTGGGGAAGCAATGGCGTGCAGGCCGGACCTGATCACCGCGGGGCGCGGCGGGGCAACAGGAACGAACCTCGCCCGCGGATCAGTTTCAGTGATGGTGATGGAAACGATGGCGATGATGGTAACGATGGTGATGGTGATGCCTGTGGTGATGGCGGCCCATCCTGGCATGGGCGTTCAGCACGCTCGGCTTCAGCTGCACCGACTTGAACACCGGGAGGCATGGGTGGTACGGCCGTGGCCTGCGGCCATCGCGGGCGCCACCGCGAGCACGGAAACCGCAAGCAGCGCGGCGGAAATGGTCTTCAGCATGGTCGTGTCCTCCTGGGGATCCCGGGCTGGCGGTCGGATGGCCGGACCCGTCGATCATGCCGGTGAAGCTAGCGGCCCCGCGCTGAACCCAGTCTGAAGCGCGGCGTGTGGACTTCGTTCATCTGGATGACATCTTCGTCATCTTCCGCGGCCTGCCGCCGGCGGCGATCCAACCCGATCAAAATGACGCGTGTCTTGCGGGAATGTCGGGGCGCCGCGGGTGTTCAAATCAATGGCCTTCGGTATAGGATCGCCGCACAGGAAACCGGGAGACATGCATGAGCAGATTTGCGATCAGGCTTCTGACGCTGGCGGCCTTTACGCTGGCGCTGGTGGCACCCGTCGTCACCTCAGTCTACGCCGCGCCGGACAGCAGTCCGCCGCCGCCGCCGCCGCAGTCGAGCAACAAGAAGAAAAAGACCAGCGAAGTGAAACCCGGCAGCCGAGGACACCGCCTTCGCCAGCGGGTATCGCGCTGCCTACGCCACGATCTTTGACCGCGGCGACTATGCGAGCCGCGATCACGCAATTGAAGGCGCTCGGCCGCGACGACAGTGCCGCCGTCGCCAATCTGATCGGCTACTCCTACCGCAAGCTCGGCGACTACAAGGTCTCGCAGATCTGGTACGAGCGCGCGCTGAAGGCCGATCCCGACCACGTCAAGACCTGGCAGTATTACGGCCTGTGGCAGGTCGAACAGGGCAACCGCGAGCAGGCGCAGTATCACCTGAACCGGATCGCAGCCCTGACCGGCACCGGCAGCGAGGAATATCGCTCGCTGGCCGCGGCGCTGGAAAAGCCGCCGGGGACGGGCCTGGTCTACTGATCCACGCCGCGCTCCATCAGCCGGCGCGACCGTTCGAAGGTTGCGCCGGCTTTGTCTTGTCCGATAGCATTCAGGCCATTCCCGCCAGCTGTTCGGCCGATCGCCGACCGCACTCATCATCCGACATTTCAGGAGTGGCGCACGTGGAACCATGGATGCAACCCGCGCTCGGATATTCGCGCGGCTGGATCGAATTCCAGTTGCGCACCTCGCAACGGCCGGGCTGCATTGTGGCCATTGCCCATCGCGGCAAGGTGGTCGCCGAATATGCGTTCGGCCAGGCCAATCTCGCCACCGGCGAAAAGCTGACCCCGCGGCACCGCTTCCGGATCGCTTCGCATTCCAAGAGTTTCACCGCGGCCGGAATCATGAAGCTGCGGGAGCAGCGCAAGTTGCGGCTGGACGATCCGGTCGGGCAATATGTGAAGGGCCTGCATCCGCATGTCGCCGAAACCACCATCGCGCAACTTCTCTCGCACAGCGCGGGCCTTACCCGCGACGGCGCAGATTCCGGCCAGTTCGTCGACCGGCGACCCTACCTCAATGCGAAGGAGCTGATGGCTGAACTCCAGCTGCCGCCGGCCATCGCGCCCAATTCGCGTTTCAAATACTCGAACCATGGGTTCGGACTGCTCGGGCTGGCGATCGAAGCGATCACCGGGGAGCCCTATCGCATCTGGATCGAACGCGAGATCGTCGACGCGGCAGGCTTGCGCGAAACCACGGCCGACATGCCGTTGGCCAAAAGCGTACCATTCGCGCGCGGCCATACCTCGCGGTTTCCGCTGGAACGGCGTCTTGTCATTCCTGGCGACAACCCGGCCCATGCGATGGCCTCGGCCGCAGGGTTCGTCAGCACGGCGGCCGACGTCGCCCGCTATTTCGCGCAACTTGCGCCAAACGCGAAACGCAGCGTGCTGTCGGCCGGCAGCCGCCGCGAGATGACACGCAAACACTGGCGCAACCTGCATGGACCGGTGGAAGGTTATTACGGTCTCGGAATCATCAGTGGCAATGTCGCCGGCTGGGACTGGTTCGGACATTCCGGCGGATTCCAGGGCTATATTTCGCGGACCGCTGTCATCCCCGCCTGCGATTTGACCGTCAGCATCCTGACCAATTCGATCGACGGCTGGGCCGAGCTCTGGATCGATGGCGCGATCAACATCCTGCGAGTTTTCAAGGACCGCGGCGCGCCCAAGCGGCGCATTCGTGACTGGACCGGCCGCTGGTGGACCACATGGAGCGCGCTCGATCTTGTGCCGGTCGGAGATCGTGTGGTGGTCGCCAATCCGCTCGCAATCAATCCGTTCATGGCCGCGACGGAAATCGAGATCACCGGGCGCGATACCGGCCGGGTGTCGTTGGCTTCGGGTTATGCAAGTCATGGCGAGGACGTTCGCCGGATCCGCAACAAGGCCGGCATCGTCACCGATGTCTGGCTTGGCGGCGCCGACATGAAGCCGGGAAAAATCCCTGACGGCGGAGATGGAGCGCAGATACGGCCGCACGCAAACGTCGTTGAATTGCCTTTTCCCTTACTTCATCAGCGCCTGCACCTCGGTCCGAAACGCCTGGCGCGAGTCGTCGCGCGAATAGAACATGTGGCCGCCGGGATAGACCACGAACCTGACCCGGTCGGGCGAGGCGTAGGCCGGCAACTGGTCGAGCAGGATCCTCGAGCCGAAATACGGCGTCGCCAGATCGAACAGGCCGTGGCCCACCAGCAGTTTCAGCTTCGGATCGAGCGCGAGGATCTGGCGCAGCTGGGAGAGCGACTCCGGCGGATTGATGCCGCGGCCGAAATCCCAGCCCCGCCCGACCGAGCCGTTGAGCAATTCGTAGGAGCCGTCCGGACGCCAGTTCAGCTTGCGCGTGGTGAGATCGACCGCCGCGCTGGTCAGCGGCGCGATCAAGGGATCGCCGGAGGGATCGCCGAAGCGAGACGAGCTCGAATCCGGATTGGGATCGAAGCCGGAGACCGAGGCGTCGTATCGTCCGATCACCCGTCCGTTGCGGCGGTCGAATTCGCGGCGAAACTCGCCGACCCCAAAGCGCCCGGCGAGCCGGCGGCTCACCGCCTGATCGATCCCGGTCAACGCCGCCACCTTGTCGGCCAGCCGGGTGGTGGCCTCGACATCGGCCGCACCCTTCATCAGATCGGTCAGGAATTCGCCGCGCGCATAACGCTCGACTTCGGCAAGGTCGGCCCAGGTCACCGGTCCCTTGGCCTGCCGCGCCACCGCCGCCATCGAGGGCAGGCTCCAGACATATTGCAGCAGGCTGGAGCCGGTGAATTCGCGGAAGTCGAACAGCGGCGAGACCAGGATCAGCCCCCTGACCCCGACGCCCTGATCGACCTGCAGATTGCGGACGATCTTCGGCCCGCGGATGCCGCCATAGCTTTCGCCGGCGACGAATTTCGGCGACAGCAGGCGGTCGGATTTTTCCAGCCAGCGGCGGATCGTCGTCGCGATCGAACTGACGTCGCCGTCGACCGAGCAGAATCTCTTGCGCACATCTTCCCCGGTCGCGACGAAGCGGCTGTAGCCGGTGCCGACGGGATCGATGAAGACGAGGTCGGTGAAGTCGAGCCAGGTCTCGGCATTGGGCACGCAGATCGGGCGAGGCGGAGGACGTCACCGCGTCGGCGTTGATCGCCAGCCGCCACGGCCCGGCGGCGCCGAATTGCAGCCACGCCGAAGCAGCCCCCGGCCCGCCATTGAACAGGAAGGTCACCGGCCGGGTGCGCGCATCGGCGCCATCGAGTTGATAGGCGGTGTAGGCGATATCGGCCTGCGGCTCGCCCTTGCCGTCGAACAGGCGGATCGAGCCGGCGGTGGCGGTAAAGTTCAGCGTGCGTCCGGAAGCGCCAGCGTATGTTTCGTGGTCGCATCGGGCGGCAGCCGATGCTGCTCGGCGGCGGCAGGTGCCGCCGGCGTGTTGGCGCCGCGTCCCCCGCTGGATTTCTGGCCGGACGGCGCCGCCGCCGGCGTCTGCTGCGGCTGCGGCGCGTCCTGGGCACGGGCGCCGGCGATGACTGAAAGCGCCAGAAGCAAAAGCGCGAAGCCCACGCGACGCGGCGCGACCAGAAAGCTCATGTCTGTTTCTCTCGCTACCCCCGCGATCAGCGTCGCAACAAATGCAAGGAGATGACAATCACGATCGCGCTAACCTGGCGGCCGCGCCGGTGGCGAATTGGGGCCGGGTCGGATAGCCATGCGGCGCCACTCTTGCCGCCTCGTGCCGGTTCTTGAAAGCGCCAAAACGTGATATGGCTCACACCGGCCTGAAGGCCGATTGGGCTAGCACCGGAATGCGTCATTCGCCTTCGTCACCCCTCGAAACGAATTGACGGAAGCCTTGCGAATTCGGTACCCCCGCGCAAGCGTATCAGCTCAATTCATCGTTGAGCCGGCTTGAAGTCATGCGATGAGGTTCAATATGAAAGCTGCGATTGTCGTTCTCTTCGGCCTGCTGGGCCTTGCGGGATCCGCAAGCGCCCAGACGCCGGTTGCGGTCGTGGAAGAAGTTCAGGGCAAGGTCACCGGCGCCGAGTTCATGGACTATGTGGTGCCGGGAAAAACC
>CAVPOL010000016.1:0-276683 GCA_963706975.1 uncultured Alphaproteobacteria bacterium | reverse complement strand
CAGCCCTCGCGGGAGGAGAGGCCGGTGACCGAGATCTCGCGGATCAGCGACTCCATGTCGCGCAGCGGCACGTGGTGGATCTGGATGTTCTGGCGGGTGGTGATGTGGCCCTTGTTCAGGGGCGCGTATTTCTCCACCACGTCGGCGAAGGCGTCCATCTGGTCGGGGGTGACGCCGCCGAAGGGCAGCTTCACGCGGACCATCTGCACGCCGGGCTGGCGCTGGCCGTAGACGCCCTGTTTGAGCCGGAAGCCGATGAACTGGTCTTCCGGCAGGCGCTCGGCGAGGAACTCCTCCGCTTCGTTGTCGAAGTCGTCGAACTCGCGCTCGATGATCGGGATGATGTGGCCGGGGACGTTGCGTAGGACTCCGGGTTCTCCAGCGTGCCGACCCGGCCCTTGCCCCGCTGCTCCTTGTTCTCCGTTACCGCAAGCTCCATGTGGAGCAAAATAGCAAAACCTGACAGGGATTCAGGTATTTAGCTCTGAGCAGCCCGTTTCCGTGCCTGCAGGACGGCTGCGGCTTCGCCCGACTCGGCCACGTAGCCGTCGTCGGGAGCGAGCGGCAGGCCTGCCTCGGCCCAGCCGACGATCCCCTCGCTTAGCTTCGAGGCGTCGTAGCCGGCGTCGGCCAGGGCCGCCGCCGCCATCGTCGAGCGGTTGCCGCCGCGGCAATAGAGCAAGACCGGGCGGTCTTTGTCGATCTCCTCGCTGCGCTGGGGCAGCTCGTCGAGCGGCACATGGACGGCGCCGTCGATTCGCCCCGCCTCCCACTCGTGGTCGGCACGCACGTCGATCAGCTGCGCGCCGTCCTCGATCAGCTTCCGCGCCTGCTCGCGGGAGACCTCGTTCTCGGTCGCCACGCCGCGGTCTTCGGACTCGATCTCCTTGCCGGGCTCCGCCATCAATCGATGTCCGTTCCCTCGATCAGGAAGGCGACCCGCACGTGGGCGCGGTACTCGTCGAGGTTCTCGCCGCGGATCCCGGTCGAGACGATGTCGACGGCGCGGATGTTGCGCAGCGTGCCCTGCGCCTGACTCAGGGCCTGTTTCGCCGCATCGTCGGTGGACGTCTTCGAACTGCCGACCAGCTCGATGATTTTCACGACAGCCATTTCGATCCTCTCGAGATCCTGCGACGGTCCCCTTCGCGCCGACCCCCTCGATCAGCGCCGCCCGCTGCCACGGGCCGACCGCCGGCGGGCTCTCGGCGGGAGCCGCCCCGACCTCCGCCTCGAACCGCGCGATCGCCGCCGCAACGGCAGCAGCCTCGTCTCCACTGGCGGTCTTCCTGGCCACGGGAAGAAGCCTAGTTCAAGAGACCGGGGCGTCAGCGGGCGAGCTGCCGCCGCCGTTGCTCCAGCAGGGCCGCGACGCGCTCATCACCTGCTCGGGTTCGCGATCGAGGCGGACGCCGTAACCCGGGTCATCTCGATCCCAGCCAGCTTCAGATCCTCCTGCCGCAAGCGGTCGCGCTCGAAGGCAGCGTGCGAGCCGTGCGTCGTGTAGGCGTCAATTTCCGACCGCGAAGCGCTCCCGCTCCCAGTAGGCGTCGAGCTCGTATCCGGCGACGTTGAGGTTCATCGAGGGAGCTGGCAGCCCGGCGGCCCTGACCAACTGCGAAAGCGCCGCTCGCAGCTTGGAGCGCTGAGGGTCGGGTCGTCCTGGTAGATGGCCAGCGCCCTGCGCAGCTTCCCGGCGCCAGGATGATGGCCGGCGCGGTCGAACAGCTCCTCCAGGGCGGCGAGGTCGAATTTCCGCAGCTCCTCGGAGCGCTCGATGACCCGTTCGAGGCGAGCCGATTGAGAGCATCGCCGCAAGATCGAGCAGGTGCGAGCGAGGCTCGTGACCGGAATGTCGTTGATTTCAGTTTGGTCCGACGCGAGCAGTTCCGGCGCAGTGGACTACGAAGTCGCGCTTGGCCCTGCCGCTGGTCGGCGCCGTTAGGTGAAGCGTCGTCGGCCGATTGCGAAGCAGACCCCACAGCCACCCGGCAGAGAGATGGCTGGCCACAGCGGGGCGGGCAGCGAGCACGGCGGCCATGCAGCGCCCCTCCCAGGTCAGCCGCTCATGACCTATCGCGTACACGCCACGATGGAGCCGCTGCAGGCGCCCTACCCGGTTCGGCCTTCGATGCCGAGTTCCGCCCGTATCCCAGCGCCTCGAGCTGCCGCGTCGAAACCACCCCGTGCTGCCGGGACGCCAACTCCAGCAAGGCGATGATGCCGCCCGTCCCGTATGGACTTGTACCCACAGGGTTACAAAGTCCATGCGGCTCTCAAGTTCTCCCCCCTGCGTCGGGATTACACGGGGATGCGAGCTCCTGGCTGGCTGCGGGGCTAGCCGTTGAGGCCGGGGACGGGGGTGCCGTGTTTGATGACTGTGCAGTTGAACGGCTTGGGGTCGAAGGAGTCGGTGAGGGCGCGGCCGGCCGGCTTGCCGGTGCGGCTTGCGGTCGATGCCTTTGCCGTTCGCGCTTCTTCTTCGGCGGACGGCCGCGGCCGCACTGGATCGAGAAGTCGCGGACGCCGTCGCGGGCGTCGATCACGTCGTCGCCGCCGTTGCCGATGAAACGTCCTCGCCGGGCTGGCCGAGCATCGCGTTGGCGCGGCCGTCGCCGATCAGGACGTCCCAGTCGAAGGAGCCCTCCATGTCCTCGTTGGTCGGCGAGAGGTGGACCGCTGTCGCAGCCCTTGACCTCGTCGATCCAGGCGGCGTGTGCCTGGGGAAGGAGATGATCAGCAGGCCCGGGATGCGCCTGGGTCTCGGCGAAGGAGGCGTCGTCGCGGCCGGGACCGCCGACCAGGGCGCCGCCGGCGCAGCCGCCGCCCGGCAGCCAGCAGGTCGCCGTTGCCTCCGCCGTAGAGGAAGGTCGGACCGGGCAGGCCGCCGACCAGGCCGTCGGCGCCGGCGCCGCCGTAGAGTTTGTCGGCGCCGGGGCCGGCCTCGATCAGGTCGTCCTCGGGGCCGCCATGGATCGTGTCGTTGCCGAAGCCGCCGGCGAAGCGGACGCTGCCGACCGCCTGCAGCGAGCCTTCGACCCGCAGGCTGTCGTTGCCGGGCCCGAGGTCCGCCATCAGCCAGCGCGCCGGGCCCTTCGGCCGGGCAGGAGACCTGGTTGCGCGACGCCGCTCGGCGGGGTGCGCAGCCCGGGCCGATCGCGATGCCCTTGGCCGCCGTGACGCTGAAGGTGTCAGGGCTTCGTCGAAGGCGACGTGCGAACTCGTCGCGGCCCCCGCCGCCGACGATCTGCAGGCCGGCGCCGCCGCCGGGAGTCGGGTCGAGCTGGACGTAGGCCGAGCGCCTTCGGCGCCGCTTCCTTGCCGCAGGAGACGGTGCGCGCCTTTGGCGCCCTCGCAGCCGTCGCTCCCCTGACCGCCGTCGAGCGCTGTCGCGGCCCGCCGCCGCCGATCAGATGGTCGTCGCCGGGGCCGCCGTCGATCACGTTGGCCTGCCGGCTGCCGATCAGGGTGTCGCGGAAGGCCGAGCCTTCGAGGCTCTCGAAGCGAAGAGCTTGTCGTGGCCGTCGCCGCAGGCGCGGTGCCTGGCGCAGCGAGACCCAGACGCCGCCGCCCTTGCCGCCGGCGACGTCGGTCGCGAAGGAGGCGATGTCGCCCCTGCCGGCGCCGCCCGTCATGCGGTCGTAGCCGTAGTCGCCGTGGACCAGGTCTTCGTCGCCGGGCCCGCCGTTGACGATGTCGATGCCGAGGTCGCCGGCGGCCTCGTCGCCGGCGCCGGCGCCGCCCAGCACCTTGTCGTCGCCGAGGTCGCCGATCACCCGGTCGTCGTCGCCGGCGCCGCCGTCGACCTCGTCGTTGCCGCGGCCGCCGTGGATCAGGTCGGCGCCCGGGCCGCCGCAGAGCAGGTCGTTGCCGAGGCTGCCGAAGATCGTCGTCGTCGCCGTCGCCGCCCCAGATCACGTCGCGCTCCGGCGTCCCGTGCAGCACGTCGTCGCCGTCGGTGCCGACGATCTTCGCCTGCCGCCCGTGGCAGCTCGGCGCTTCGATCGCGGTCGTTCGTGGCCGCGTTGGCGCTCGCCACGCCGACGCGGCATGGCCGCCGACGACAGAAACCAAGCGGGCCACGACGCGGCTGCTCGCCCTCCAGTGACGTGCGGCGCAGCATATAGGCCGCGGCTCGGAGATCGGAGCGCCTCAGGCGCTGCGGATCAGCTTCTTGTTGACGAACTCGTCGGCGCCGTAGCGGCCGAGCTCGCGGCCGAAGCCCGAGCGCTTGAAGCCGCCGAACGGGCAGCTCGGGACTGTCGGCGCCGACCAGGTTGACGTAGACCATCCCGGCTTCGATCTTGTCGGCGACCCGCTCGGCCTGCTCCTCGTCGGTCGTCATCAGGTAGGAGCCGAGCCCGAACGGCGTCTGGTTGGCGAGCTCGACCGCCTCGTCCTCGGAGCCGACCCGGTAGACCTGCGCCACCGGGCCGAAGAACTCTTCCTGGGAGGCCTCGTCGCCCGGGCTCGATCCCGGTGAGGATCGTCGGTTCGAAGAAGTTGCCGTCGCGCTTGCCGCCGACGACGACCTCGGCGCCGTCGTCGATCGCCCGCTTGACCTGGTCCTCGAGCCGGTCGGCCGCGGTCTGCGAGGAGAGCGGGCCGACCGCGGTGTCCTCGGCGGTCGGGTCGCCCGGCTTCGACGCGCGTCAGCTGCTCGCGTTGAACTTCTCGAGGAAGTCGTCGTAGAGCTCGTCGACGACGATGAACCGCTTGGCCGCGTTGCAGGACTGGCCGGTGTTGTCGAGCCGCGCTTCGGCCGCCGCCGTCGACCGACGCCGTCGAGGTCCTCGGTGGCGAGCAGGATGAACGGATCCGAGCCGCCCAGCTCGAGCACGACCTTCTTCAGGTTGCGCCCGGCGATCTCGGCGACGGCGGCGCCGGCGCGCTCGGAGCCGGTGACCGAGACGCCGTGCACGCGCGGGTCGGCGATCACCCACTCGATCTGCTCGTTGGTGGCGTAGATGTTCTCGTAGGCGCCCTCGGGGAAGCCGGCGTCGTCGAAGATCTGCTGCATCGCCTCGGCCGATTCCGGGCACTGCGGCGCGTGCTTGAGCAGGATCGTGTTGCCGATCACCAGGTTCGGGCCGGCGAAGCGGGCCACCTGGTAGTAGGGGAAGTTCCAGGGCATGATCCCGAGCAGGACCCCGAACGGGCTGCGGCGGATCACCGCGGTGCCCTCGCCGCCGAGCAGCTCGATCGGCTCGTCGGCCATCAGATCCTCGGCGTTGTCGGCGTAGAAGCCGTAGATCTGCGCCGCGAAGTCGACCTCCTCGAGCGCCTGCTCGATCGGCTTGCCCATCTCGCGGACGATGATCTCGGCCAGCTCCTGGCGCCGCTCGGAGTGCAGCTCGCCGACCTTGCGGACCAGCGCGGCGCGCTCGGCGACGGTGGTGGAGCTCGGCCAGGTCCGGGAAGCCTCGTCGGCCCGCTCGATCGCGGCGCGCGAGCTCGTCGTCGGAGATCTCCGGGTACTCCTTGACCGTCTCGCCGGTGGCTGGGTTGACTACCGCGTAAGCTGCTCATTCGACTCCTCTCCGTGGATGCTCGTTTCAAGCGTCTACCCTTCGGTGTCGAGGCCGAGGGCCTCCTCGACCGGCACGTAGTCCATCCCCACTCCCTCGGCCACCGCCGGGTGGGTGACCTTGCCGGCGGCGACGTTGACGCCCGGCCGCAGGCCGGGGTCACGGCGGATCGCCTCGGCGACGCCGTGGTCGGCGAGCGCGATCGCGTAGGGCAGCGTCGCGTTGGTGAGCGCGTGGGTCGAGGTGATCGGGACCGCGCCGGGCATGTTGGCGACGCAGTAGTGGGTGATCCCGTCGACCTCGAAGGTCGGGTCGCGGTGGGTGGTCGGGCGCGAGGTCTCGAAGCAGCCGCCCTGGTCGATCGCGACGTCGACCAGAACCGCGCCGGGCTTCATCAGCGCCAGCTGCTCGCGGCGGACCACGTAGGGCGCGCGGGCGCCGTGGACGAGCACGGCGCCGATCACGAGGTCGGCGCGCGGCAGCATCTCCTCGACCGCCAGCGTCGTCGAGTAGACGGTCGAGCAGCGGCCGCCGAAGTCGACGTCGAGCTCGCGCAGGCGGTCGATCGACTTGTCGTAGACGAAGACGTCGGCCTCCATCCCGATCGCGATGAAGGCGGCGTTCATGCCGACCACGCCGCCGCCGATCACCATCACGTTGGCGGCGGCGACGCCGGGCACGCCGCCGAGCAGGATCCCGCGGCCGCCGAGCGGCTTCTCCAGCATGAAGGCGCCGGCCTGGGTGGCGATCTTGCCGGCGATCTCGCTCATCGGCGCCAGCAGCGGCAGCCGCCCGTGCGCGTCCTCGACGGTCTCGTAGGCGATCGCAGGTCGCGCCGGAGCCGCAGAGGCCGCGGGTCTGCTCGGGGTCGGGCGCCAGGTGCAGGTAGGTGAAGAGCAGCTGGCCCGGGCGCAGCATCTCGATCTCGGCCGGCTGCGGCTCCTTGACCTTGAGCACCATCTCCGCCTCGGCGAAGACGGCCGCGGCGTCGGGGACGATGCGTCGCGCCCTGCGCCTCGATACTCGGCGTCGGCGATCGCGCTGCCCTCGCCGGCGCCGGCCTCGATCAGGACCTCGTGGCCGTGCTCGACTCAGTCTCGCGCACCCCGGCCGGCGTGACCGCGACCCGGTACTCGTCCGGCTTGATCTCGGTCGGGACGCCGACCCTCACGCGACCAGCTCCCTGCGCCCGCAGCGCCAGCCAGAACTCGATCCGGTCGTGGGCGCGCGAGAGGTCGCGCCCGGTCAGCTCCTCGACCTTGCGCATCCGGTAGCGCAGCGTGTGGCGGTGGCAGTAGACCTGGCGGGCCGCCCGCTCCCACTGGCCGTTCTGCTCGATGAAGGCCTCCAGCGAGCGCAGCAGCTCGCCGCCGTACTCCTCGTCGCCCTCCTCGATCGGGCCGAGCACGCTGTCGCAGTAGAGCTTCAGCGCCTCGTCGTCCTGGATCGAGAGCAGCAGGGTGAAGGCGCCGAGGTCGCGCCAGGAGGCGACCTCCGGGGCGCTGCCGTTGTCGAAGGCGGTCGCCTCGAGGGCGCAGCGCGCCTCGTGGAAGGAGTGGCGCAGGCGCTCGGGCGGCGCCGGGCGGCTGGCGGCGGCGCGGACCGCGCCGCGCTCCTTGACCAGCGCCTTGCGGGCCGTCGGCGGCGACGTCGATCGGGTCGCGGTCGGCGGCGTCGACGACGGCGCAGAGCAGCTCGCGGCTGCCGCTCGCGTGCGGGCGCGACGACCGCGGGGCAGGCGTCGGCGGCGAGCGCCCGCTCCAGCGCGCCGGCTCGGCGGCGGCGGGGTCGTCGAGGGCGAAGACGAGGACCGCGGCCTCGTCGCCGATCCCGAACGGCTCGAGGCGGCGGCGCAGCTCGGTCGGGTCCAGCCGCCCGCCGAGCGCCCCGGCGAGGACGTCGCCGGCGAGGCGCCGCTCGGTCTCGCGGGCGACCCGGCGGCGCATCAGCTCCAGCGCGACGACCGCGACCGCCTGCTGCAGGATCAGCCGCTCGAAGTCGCCGAGCCCGCCGGAGTCGCGGACGATCACCACCCAGGCCTGCGGCGGGCCGCCGCCCGGCGAGATCACCGGGTGGGCGAGCGCCCGGCCCGGCCACAGACGGGTGAGAGGGGACGAAGGGGTGGCCGTCGCCGGCGTGGCGCGAGCGCTTCCTCGCGGATCGCGTTGACCGCCTCGGCGGAGAGCTGGCGGCGGAAGCCGCGCCCGGCGAGGCGCTCGCCGCGGCCGTCGAGGATCGCCACGGTGCCGCCGACGGCGGAGGCGATCGTCGCCACGATCTCCTCCAGGCCGCGCTCTTCGAGGACCAGCCGCTCGAGCCGCCGCTGCACCGCGATGCCCGCGCTGCAGCACCTCGTACTGCTCGTTGACCAGCCGGGCGAAGGCCTTCTCGGTGATCGCGATGAACGGCATCGAGTAGGGCACCTCGAAGAGCGGGAAGTCCGCGTTTCTCGGCCTCGTCGACCAGCGCTTTCGGCAGCTTTCGTGGTTGAAGCCGGTGCCGAAGCCGAGCCCGGCGAGGTTGCGGTCGGCGAGCAGGCGGACGAAGGCGCGCTGCTTGGCGGCGGTGCTCGAGCGGGATGCCGGTGGTCAGCATCAGCTCGCCGCCGGAGAGCCACGGCGTCGGGTCCTCGAGCTCGGAGATGTGGACCCAGCGCACCGGCGCCTCGGCCGCGCTCGGCGCCGGCCGCCAGCTCGAGGTCGAGCTCGTCGAGCAGGCTCTGGACGGTGAGCACCGGGCCTCCTAGCCGGACCCTGCTCCCAGGCCTCGGTGAGGACGGCGCGGAGCACGTCGTGGATCTCTTCGAACTGCTCGGTGTCGGCGATCAGCGGCGGCGCCAGCTGCACCACCGGGTCGCCGCGATCGTCGGCGCGGCAGATCAGCCCGCGCTTGTAGAGCTCGCCGGAGAGGAAGCCGCGCAGCAGCTCCTCGGACTCCTCGTCGTTGAAGCTCTCCTTCGTCTCCTTGTCCTTGACCAGCTCGATCGCGTGGAAGAAGCCGGCGCCGCGCACGTCGCCGACGATCGGCAGGTCGTGCAGGGTCTCCAGCATCTCGCGGAACTCGCCCTCCTTGGCGAGCACGTGGCCGCAGAGGTCCTCGCGCTCGTAGACGTCGAGGTTGGCCATCGCGATCGCGGCGGCGATCGGGTGGCCGGCGAAGGTGAAGCCGTGGGCGAAGGAGGCATCGCCCTCCATGAACGGCTCGGCGACCTCGTCGGAGGCGATCATCGCGCCCATCGGCGCGTAGGCCGAGGTCAGCGCCTTGGCGACGGTGATGATGTCCGGGCACGTAGCCGAAGCGTTCGCAGCCGAAGTAGTGGCCGAGGCGGCCCCAGGCGCAGATCACCTCGTCGGAGATCATCAGCACGTCGTAGCGGTCGCAGATCTCGCGCACCCGCTGGAAGTAGCCGTCGGGCGGGACGAAGCAGCCGCCGGCGTTCTGGACCGGCTCGAGGATCACCGCGGCGACCGTCTCCGGCCCCTCGAAGACGATCCGCTCCTCGATCGCGTCGGCCGCCCAGAGCGGGTCGCGGTCCTCGGGCCAGCGGTAGATGTTGGTGTTGGGGACGTGGCAGCCGCCCGGCGCCAGCGGCTCGAACTGGCGTGCGCAGCTCGGTGATGCCGGTCGCGGAGAGGGCGCCGAGCGAGGTGCCGTGGTAGGCGATCTCGCGGGCGATCATCTTGTGCTTCTGGCCTTTGCCGTGCATCGCGGTGGTAGTTGCGGGCGAGCTTCAGCGCCGACTCGACCGCCTCCGAGCCGCCGGAGGTGAAGAAGACGCGGTTGAGGTCGCCGGGCGCCAGCGAGGCGATCCGCGCGGCCAGCTCGATCGCCCGCGGGTGGGCGTAGCTCCAGAGCGTGTAGAAGTCGAGCTCTTCGACCTGGCGGGCCGCCGCCTCGCCGTAGCTCGGTGCGGCCGTGGCCGGCGTTGACGCAGAAGAGGCCGGAGAGGCCGTCGAGGTAGCGGTTGCCGTGCTCGTCGTAGACGTAGCAGCCCTCGGCGCGGGTGATGATCGGGATCTCGTGATCGGGGCCGTAGCCGCCCCCATCCGCGAGAAGTGCATCCAGAGATGGCGTCGCGCCATCTGCTGGAGGTCGGTTCCTGCTGGGGCCTGCGACGCGGTGGCCATGTGGCTCTCCTCTCCGGTTACGACGTTTAAGCTGATGATGACGATTCCGGGCCTCGCGCTTTTCTATGCGGGCATGGTGCGCAAGAAGAACGTGCTGGCGACGATGGCGCAAAGCCTCGCCGCGGTGGCGCTGATTTCAATCCTCTGGGTCGGGTTCGGTTACTCGCTGGCTTTCGTCGGCGACGGTCCCTGGCTCGGGACGCTGGATCGCTGGTTTCTCGCCGGGATGAAGATGGACGACGTCAATCCGGCGGCGAAGACGATTCCGGAAAGCCTGTTCATGCTCTACCAGATGACCTTTGCGATCATCACGGTGGCGCTGGTGGCGGGCGCGGTGGCCGATCGCATGCGATTCACGGCCTACCTGCTGTTTTCGCCGGCTGGTTCATGTTCGTCTATGTGCCGCTGGCGCACTGGGTCTGGGGCGGCGGCTTTCTCGCCGTCATCGGCGTGCTGGATTTTGCCGGCGGCCTGGTGGTGCATCTTTCCGCCGGGATCGGCGGCCTGGTCGCCGCCAAGGCGCTGGGGCGCCGGCAGGGCTACGGCACCGAGAATCTGGCGCCGTTCGATCTGTCGCTCGCGGTGATCGGAACCGGCATGCTGTGGGTCGGCTGGTTCGGTTTCAATGGCGGCTCGGCACTCACGGCCAGTCCCCGCGCGGTTATGGCGATCACGGCGACGCATCTGGCCGCCTGCGCCGGCGCACTGACCTGGGCCGCGATCGAATGGTCGACGCGGCGCAAGCCCTCCGTGCTCGGCATGATCTCCGGCGCGATCGCGGGATTGGGCACCATCACGCCCGCCTCCGGCTTCGTCCCGCCCTGGCAAGGCATCGTCATTGGCATGGTCGCCGGGCTGCTCTGCTTCTGGGCCTGCACCAAGCTCAAACAGCGCTTCAATTACGACGATTCGCTCGACGTCTTCGGGGTCCATGGCGTCGGCGGCATGACCGGCACCTTGCTGGCGGGCGTGTTCGCGACGGCCGCCATCGGCGGGACGCCAGGCCTGCTCGAAGATAACCCGCGGCAGTTGCTGATCCAGTTCTACGGCGTGGGGGTGACCCTGGCGTGGTCCGGCGGCGTCACTTTCCTGCTGCTCAAGCTGGTGGGGGTCTTCGTGCCGCTGCGAGTTTCGCAGCAGCAGGAGCTGGAAGGCCTCGATATTTCCCAGCACGGCGAGGCGCTCCAGTAAATTTCCTTACCTTGGTACCTAAAATCCCCGCTTCTGCCCTCCTCATGAGCACGATTATGTCGGGAGCCTGTCATGCCCTGTTTTTAATCAGGCCTGACTAGGCTTTGGGCGCGGCGGAATGGCGCAGGTGCGGGCAATTCCCGTAAAGCGCGAAAAGGCCCGCTTTCATAGCCCGTTAGGGAATACCGCCGATCTGGCACGGCATTTGATTCTATGGGGGCTGGCTGTGCCCGCGTAGTGAACTTCTCCGCGTGGTGAACCTCAGTCGAGAACGCCCGGTCGAGTCTGGACCGGGCCCAAGCGGGGATAGGACCCATGAAAATTGTTATGGCGATCATCAAGCCATTCAAGCTCGAAGAAGTCCGTGACGCCCTGACCGCCATTGGCGTTCACGGTTTAACGGTGACGGAAGTCAAGGGATATGGCCGGCAGAAGGGCCATACGGAAATCTATCGTGGCGCCGAATATGCCGTGAGCTTCCTGCCCAAGATCAAGATCGAGGTCGCCGTTGCCTCGGACCAGGTCGACAAGACCATCGATGCGATCACCTCGGCTGCGAAAACCGGACAGATCGGCGACGGCAAGATCTTCGTCATCAACCTCGACCATGCGGTTCGCATCCGCACCGGCGAGGCCGATGCCGCGGCACTCTGATTTCTCGCGCTCAACCTTATCCACTCAGGAGTAAACCAAATGACGTCCAAACGTCCCTATAGCGCGGGATTGGCGGCCCTCGCAGTCGGCCTGTTCGCCGCGACCGCTGCGTACGCGGAGCCAACCGTCAACAAGGGCGACAACGCCTGGATGCTGACATCGACCGTGCTGGTGCTGTTGATGACGATCCCGGGCCTCGCGCTGTTCTACGGTGGCCTCGTTCGTTCCAAGAACATGCTCTCGGTGCTGATGCAGGTATTTTATACCGTGTGCATCGTCACCATCCTGTGGGCGCTGTATGGCTACAGCCTCGCCTTTACCGGCGGGTCCGACTTCATCGGCGGCTTCTCGAAAGCCTTCATGATGGGCATCACTACCGATTCCAAGGTGGCGACGTTTAGTGTCGATGCCAACGTCTCCGAGCTCGTCTACTTCTGCTTCCAGATGACCTTCGCGGCGATCACCCCGGCCCTCATCGTCGGCGCCTTCGCCGAACGCATGAAGTTCGCGGCGGTGGCCTTGTTCGTCCCGCTCTGGGTGACGCTGATCTACTTCCCGATCGCCCACATGGTCTGGTACTGGGCTGGGCCGGACACGATCCAGGACGCCGCCAAGGCGCTCGCGGCTGCGGCTGATGGTGCGGCAAAAACCGCTGCGCAGGCCAAGCTCGACGAGATCAACGCCGACGCTGGCTGGATCTTCAAGAAGGGCGCGATCGACTTCGCGGGCGGCACCGTGGTGCACATCAACGCCGGTATCGCCGGTCTGGTCGGCGCGCTCCTGATCGGCAAGCGGACTGGTTACGGCAAGGAGCTGATGGCCCCGCACTCGCTGACCCTGTCGATGATCGGCGCCTCGCTGCTCTGGGTGGGCTGGTTCGGCTTCAACGCCGGCTCCAACCTGGAAGCCTCCGGCGGCGCCGCGCTCGCCATGACCAACTCCTTCGTCGCAACTGCGGCGGCGGCGCTGTCCTGGATGTTCGCGGAGTGGATCATCAAGGGCCATCCCTCGATGCTCGGCGTGATCTCGGGCGCGGTGGCTGGCCTGGTGGCGGTGACGCCCGCGGCCGGTTTCGCCGGTCCGATGGGAGCCATCGTGCTCGGTCTGGTGGTCGGTGTGGTCTGCCTGTTCTTCTGCACCGTGATCAAGAACGCGCTCGGCTACGACGACTCGCTCGACGTCTTCGGCGTGCACTGCGTCGGCGGCATCATCGGCGCGCTCGGCACCGGCATCCTGGTGAATCCGGCGCTCGGCGGCGCCGGCGTCATGGATTACACCGCCATTCCGCCGAAGGTCGCCGACTACGACATGGTCGCCCAGATGACGGCGCAGATCTGGGGCGTCGTCACCACGCTGGTGTGGTCGGGCGTCGGTTCGGCGATCCTTTACAAGGTGGTCGACGTGATCGTCGGTCTGCGCGTCACCGTCGAAGTGGAGCGCGAAGGTCTCGACCTCGTCGAGCACACCGAGCGCGCCTACAACATGTAAGTTCTCCCGGGGCGCGATCCCGCGGGATCGCGCCCAGAACTACGGTTTGGGCACATACCCGGCAATGCCCCGACCGTTGAGGGGCTCCAGCGCAAGTTGGAGCCCCTTTCTTTTTTGCCCAGAGGCGGCTCCGGCAAATATGGGAGCCGGGCATCCCGCGAGCGCGTGTTGACGCGAGCGGCAATGACCTGTTTGTTTCCGTCTCCACTCCAAGAGGCAGATCAACTGCCGCGCAACGGATCAAATTCCGTCTCGCAAACAAACATGCTCAGGGACAGAGAGACGCCTATGGAAGCCCACGCCAGCAACGCGTCCGGTTGGCCGGCACATGGTCGCCTGCCCCTGACGCGAGCGACATCGTCAAGAGCATCCATGCGATGCTGCATCCGCGCAACATCGTGCTGGTGGGGGCCACCGACAAGCCGGGCAACTATGCCGAGCGAATCTGGAACAACCTGATCAAGTACAAGTTCGAAGGCGGGCTCTATCCCGTCAATTCGAAGCGCGAAACGATCTGGGGCGTGCCCTGCTACCAGGATTTCGCCAGCCTGCCCGACAAGCCTGATCACGTGCTGGTGCTGGTGCCGGCGCGCTTCGCCGTGCAGGTCATTCGCGACGCGGCCGCGGCCGGCGCACGCTCGGCGACCATCGTCACCTCGGGCTTCAGTGAGTTGCAGGACGACGAGAGCCAGAGGCTGGCCGCGGAACTGAAGCTGGCCGTCCAGGAAACCGGCCTTGCCGTCACCGGTCCGAACTGCCTCGGCAATCTCAGCGCCGGCGAGAACCTGTTCACCAACATCGACGACCGTATCGTCACCATGGAAGCCGGCCCGGTGGCGATCGCCGGGCAATCCGGCGCGATCGTGATGGCGATCCGCCAGGCGCTGGAGGATCGCGGCGTCGGCGTCGGCTACATGGTCACGACCGGCAACGAGACCGGGCTCGAGACGCCGGACCTGATGGCCTATTTCGCGGCCGATCCTTCCATCCGCGTGATCGTCGTTTATCTCGAGGGCGTGCGAAATACAAAAGTGTTCCGCGAAGCCTGCAAGGCCGCCCGCGCCGCCGGCAAGCCGGTGATCGCATTGAAGCTCGGGGCTTCCGAAGGCGGACGTGCGGCGGCGATGGCGCACACCGGCGCGCTGGCCGGCTCGATCGAGACGTTTGACGCGATCTCGACGCGCGAGGGCGTGATCCGCGTCCGCGGCCTCGATGAACTGATCGAAACCACCGAATGCTTCGTCCACGCCGATCCGCCGAAGAGCAACCGGCTCGCCGCGGTGTCGCTGTCCGGCGGCAAGCGCGGTCTGCTGATCGACGCGTTCCATTCGGCCGGGCTGAACTTTGCGCCGCTCAGCCCCAGCGCTACCGAAAAACTGGCCAAAATGCTCGGTCCCGGCAGCATCGTCGGCAATCCGCTCGACGCCGGCTTTGCCGCGGTGGTCGATCCTTCGGTCTATATGGCCTCGATCAAGCTCATGATCGACGATCCCGACACCGACATCGTGATCATCGACGCCGAACTGCCGAAGGCGCCGCACGAATTGCGCGAACGCAATCTGCGCATCGTCAACGACATGGCCGGCGCCGCCTCAAAACCTGTGGTCTACATCAGCACGATGTCGATCGGCTTCACCGAATTCACCAAGGGCCTGCGCAAATCGCTGCCGAACATCGCGGTCATGCAGGGCCTCGACCGCGCGGTCGGCGCAATCAAGTCGCTGATCGACTATGCCGGCCTGCGCAAGGTGGTGCCGGATATCGTATCGAGCTCGAAGGCTTCCGCGCGCGCGGTGCTGGAAAAGACCCTCAAGGGCGCCAATGGCGCCGCGGCGCTCGATGAAGTCGCATCGAAGAAATTGTTGAAGGCCTACGGCATCCCGGTGTCGAAGGAGGAGATCGCGCAGACCGCGGTGGAGGCCGTCAAGATCGCCAAAAAGATCGGTTTTCCCGTGGTGGCAAAAGTGGTCAGCGCCGACATCCAGCATAAATCCGATATCGGCGGCGTGGTGCTGAACCTCAACAGCGCGGCCGAAGTAAAAAAGGCATTCAACGACATCACCGCCAGGGTCAAGAAGCTCAAGGGCAAGCCGAAGCTGGAAGGCATCCTGATCGCGCAACAGGTCAAGGCCGACCTCGAGCTGGTGGTCGGCGCGTCGCTCGACGCCGAGATGGGGCCGGTGGTGCTGTTCGGCACCGGCGGCGTCGACATCGAATTGATCAAGGATGTCGCCCTGGCCGGCGCGCCGCTCGATGCCGACGAGGCGAAGGCATTGATCAACCGGACCAAGGCCGGCGTGAAACTCAGGGGTTATCGCGGCAAGCCGGCGCTGCACGAGGCGTCCGTGATAAAAGCCATTGTCGGCCTCTCCAACCTGATGGCGGATGCCGGCACCCGCATCGCCTCGATCGACGTCAATCCGTTCCTGATCAACACCAGGCTCGGGGTCGCCGTCGACGGACTGATTGTTCTAAACAACGACGCGGCACGAAAAGCCGCGAAGCACTGAGGGAGATGAACCATGAAGCTGACAGGTGGATGCTATTGCGGCGCGGTGCGCTACGAAGCTGAAGGCGAGCCGCTGATGCAGGCGCAGTGCCATTGTCGCGAGTGCCAGTACATCACCGGCGGCTCGCCCAACATCTTCGTGGCGGTGGCGCCAGACGGCTTCAAATACACCAAGGGCGCGCCCAAACAATTCGCCCGCAAGGATCTGGAGAAGCCGGTCACGCGCGAGTTCTGCGCCGAATGCGGCACCCATGTGGTGACGCGCCCGAACCGGCCGATCGTCGTCATCAAGGTCGGCACGCTCGACGAGCCCGCCCAGATCAAGCCGCAGGTCGCTATCTTCACCATCGACAAGCAGCCATTCCACCACGTGCCGGAGGGCATGCCGAGCTTTGAGCGGCTGCCGCAGCGGTGACCGGGTGCTCAGACGACGGCCAAAACAAAAATCGCTAAAACGAGCCCATGCAAAGGAAGAATGCCGCGCCGTGGCTCTACCATGACACCCTCTAAAGCATAATGAATTTAGGTTGAGCCGGCGGCGCTGGTCCCCCCTGTCCCCGTTCTTCACGGCGAGAATAAAGCTCGCCCTAGCCCCGCCGCCTGGCATTCACCGCAATCGACAGCAGCGCGCGCTGCGCGATCACCGCGCCCAGCGACGCCTGCTTGCGGGTCTCCAGCGCCGCGGTCGCCAGCTGGTCGATGATCGCGAGCAGGCGCGCCGTCGAGAAATTGCGCAGCGCGGTTTCCACCATCGGCTTTCGCGAAAAATGCAGCCGTGGAAATCCGCTGTCGAGCAGAGTCGATAGCGGCGTGCCCTCGGCCATCGCCAGACTGGTCTTGTGCAGCCAGGCCGCCTGGCGCTGGGCTGCGGAAATGATCATGCCGGGATAGGTGCCGGCGACCATCGCCTTGGCGAATTCGGTTTCGACCAGCTCCGGCCGGCCGGCGAAGGCGCCGTCGACGATCGGATCGATCTTCAGCTCCGAAGCGTCCGCGACCACAGCCATCACGTCGTCGAGCGTGACCTCACCCTTGCCGTGGGAATAAAGCGCGAGTTTTCGCAGTTCGTTGCGCGAAGCCTGGCGGTCGCCGCCGAGCAGGGCCATCAGCGTGGCGCGGGCGTCGGCCGCGATGCGCAGATTGGAGACCCGCAATTCGTCGTCGATCAGTTTGGCGAGGTCGCGTTCGGTGTCGGGATAGCAGCCGATGGCGACCGCGGTTTTGGCGCGCTCGCAGGCCTTGCGCAGCGGCGATTCCGGGCGCAGTTCGCCGGCCTCGATCACGATGCGGCAATCCTTCAGGGGAGAGTCCGCCAGCGTGTCGATGCCACTGGCAAAACTGCGCGATCCCGCCCGAACGCGAATGGCGCGGCGGCCGCCGAACAGCGGCACCGTCATGGCTTCGTCGACCAGCCGCGACGGCTCGGCGGAGAGTTCGTCGCCATCGAGCCTGACGAGGGAGAAGGGATCGTTGGGATCATCGACCGCGGAGGCCAGCAACGCCTCGGCGCGCTCGCGCACCAGTCCGGCATCGGGTCCGTAGAGCAGGATGATGGGACGGCCCGAATCGGGCCGGGCGAGAAACGCGTCGATCTCTTTTCCGCGCAGCGCGACCAAGGCCAGACCTTTGTTCCGTCATTCCGGGACACGCGTATTCGCATGGGCCCGGAATCTCGATCGGGATCTATATTATCTCGGATTCTCGGGTTCGTGCTCGCGCACGCCCCGGAATGACGACTACCCTCAGGTTCCGGCGACGAAGTAGGCCGCCAGCCGGGTCTGGATGTTTTCCGCGATCTCGTGGGCGGCGCGATCCTCGGCGTCCCGGAAGGCGCGCGAGCGGGCAAACCGCTGCAGGTTGCCCGGCATGTCGTAGGAGACCCGAGAGAAGGTGGTGCCGGTCATGACCGATTTGTTGGTGGCAAGCTCGATCAGATTGTACTGGGCGTCGATGCCGTAGTTTTCGCTGGAAGGCAGCGCGGTGGTGGGATCGAGCATCAGCGACGAGCGGCTGGTGGAGAACCGCAGCACCAGCCGGTGGGTCGGCGGCATGCCGGTGGCGGTGCCGTAAAGCTTGAACGCCAGCGCGTTGCGAATTTCCACCTGGACCCGCGCTTCGCGCGAGGCATTGGGCTTGTCGACCGGCGGGACTTCCACCCCCATCAGCTTTTCGCGCAATGCCGGGGGTGCCGTCGCCGCGCTCGGCATACATCGGCTGGAAGCAGCCGGCCGTCAGCGCCGCCAGTGCGGCGACGGCCAGAAGCCGGGCAGCGATGCGGGGGCTAACCAACGACATTCACGATCCTCATGGGAACAATGATCACCTTTCGGACGGGCTTGCCGCCGAGTGCCAGTTTTACCGCATCGAGCGCCAAAACGGCAGCCTCAATTTCCGGATTTTGGGCATCCCGTGGCACGGTTACATCACCCCGTTTCTTGCCGTTGACCTGGACCACCAGCGTCACCGTGTCTTCAACCAGCAAATCGCGTTCGATTTTGGGCCAATTGGCCTCCGAAACCAGCCCGGACTGCCCCAGCACCCCCCAGCACTCCTCGGCCAGATGGGGCATCATGGGCGCGAACAGTTGAACAAGAATGACCGCGGCCTCCCGGACCGACCAGACGAGGTCGGGGGACGGCTGGCCCTCGCGCCCCAGCACCTCGGCCAGCGCATTGGTGAATTCCCGGATATGGGCCAGGCAGACGTTGAAATGCAGTTTTTCGATCCCGGTCGAGACCTTGTCCAGCGCCCCATGGGCCGCCTTGCGGAGCGCCAGCGCATCCGTGCCGAACGCCGCCGGCCGCTCGGCCGGAGCCGATTTGGCCAATTCGGCTGACTCGTTGACCAGCCGCCACAGCCGCTGCACGAAACGCGAGGCGCCCTGCACCCGCTCGTCGCTCCAGATCACGTCGCGGTCGGGCGGCGAATCCGACAGCATGAACCAGCGCGCCACGTCGGCGCCGTAGGTCGCGATGATGTCGTCGGGATCGACGGTGTTGCGCTTCGACTTCGACATTTTTTCGATGGCGCCGACGGCGATGTCCTCGCCCGTCGTCAACAGGATGGCGCGCTTGCCGTTGCCGCCGGCCTCGATCCTGACCTCGGCCGGCGTGACGTAGCTGCCGTCGGCCTTCTGGTAGGTCTCGTGCACCACCATGCCCTGAGTGAACATGCCGGCGAACGGTTCGTCCATGCCGATATGGCCGGTCGCCTTCATAGCGCGGGTGAAGAAGCGGCTGTAAAGCAGATGCAGGATCGCGTGCTCGACGCCGCCGATATATTGATCGACCGGCATCATGCGGTCGGCGACATCAGGCGTGGTCGGCGCCTTCTCGTTCCAGGGATCGGTGAAGCGCGCAAAATACCAGGACGAATCGACAAACGTGTCCATGGTGTCGGTTTCGCGCTGCGCCTTGCCGCCGCATTTCGGGCAATTGACGTGCTTCCAGGTCGGGTGATGGTCGAGCGCGTTGCCGGGTTTGTCGAAGCTGACGTCCTCCGGCAGCACCACCGGCAGGTCGCTATCCGGCACCGGCACCACGTCGCATATCGGGCAGTGGATCACCGGGATCGGGCAGCCCCAATAGCGCTGCCGCGAAATGCCCCAGTCGCGCAGGCGGAAATTTACCTGGCGCTCGCCGACCGGCGAGTTGCCGCGAACTTCGGCTTCCAGCCGTTTTGCAACGTCTTCCTTGGCCTCATCGATGGTCATGCCGTCGAGGAAGCGCGAATTGATCATGCGGCCGTCGCCGTCAAAGGCGGTGTCGGTGATGACGAAAGCTTTTGGGATCTGACGTCCGGCGGGCACACCACGGGCGTGTTGCCGAGCCCGTATTTATTGACGAAATCGAGGTCGCGCTGGTCGTGCGCCGGGCAGCCGAAGATGGCGCCGGTGCCGTATTCCATCAGCACGAAATTGGCGACATAGACCGGCAGCTTCCAGGAGGGATCGAACGGGTGGATCGCCCGGATGCCGGTGTCAAAACCCTGCTTCTCCTGGGTGTCGATGATCTCCTGCGCGGTGCCGTGACGTTTTGCTTCCGCGATGAACTCGGCAAGCTTTGGATTTTTCGCAGCCGCGGCCTGCGCCAGCGGATGATCCGGCGCGATCGCCATGAATTTGGCGCCGAACAGCGTGTCGTGCCGCGTCGTAAAAATCTTCAGCTCGGTTTCGCCGGCCGGCGTCGTCGCCGGATCAAGTGCAAAACGCACCAGCATACCTTCGGAGCGGCCGATCCAGTTGCGCTGCATCAGCCTGACCTTGTCGGGCCAGCGGTCCAGCGTATCGAGCGCGTCCAGCAGTTCCTGCGAATACTTCGTGATCTTGAAGACCCACTGGTTCATCTCGCGCTGCTCGACCACAGCACCCGAACGCCAGCCGCGGCCGTCGATCACCTGCTCGTTGGCGAGCACGGTCATGTCGACCGGATCCCAGTTGATCTTGCGCTTCTCGCGCTCGGCCAACCCCGCGCGCAAAAAGTCGTTGAACAGTTTTTGCTGGTGCTTGTAGTAGGAGGGATCGCAGGTCGCGAATTCGCGTGACCAGTCCAGCGACAGCCCGATCGACTGCAGCTGCTTCTTCATCGCCGCGATGTTGTCGTAGGTCCACGCCTTCGGCGCCACCTTGCGCTCGATCGCGGCGTTTTCGGCCGGCAGCCCGAAGGCGTCCCAGCCCATCGGGTGCAGCACGTTAAAACCTTTGGCGCGCATGAACCGCGCCAGCACGTCGCCCAGCGTGTAGTTGCGGACATGCCCGATATGGATCCGCCCCGAGGGGTAGGGGAACATCTCGAGCACGTAGTATTTCGGCCGCGGGTCGTCGTTTTTGGAGGCGAAGATCGCCTTTTCGGTCCACTGGCGCTGCCAGCGCGGCTCGGAGTCACGGGCGTTGTAACGTTCGGAGGTCATGGAATCGCTGGGCTTTTTGTGGATTCGGGGCCGGTTCAGGGACGGCGGACTAGGCCACAAAAGCGGCTGGGGGGTCAACGCCCCGCCCTTCAAAAGGCTAGCGAAAGCCCTCTAGCTCGCCAGCGCCATCCCGCCGTCCGCCAGCCGCACGAACCCGTGCTCGACCACCGCATTCCGCCCGCGGTGCTTTGCGGCGTAGAGGGCGGCATCGGCGGCTTCGATCAGGTCGCCCGGCCGCTGCGCTTCGCTCGGCGCGGTGCAGGCGACGCCGACGCTGACGGTGACGGTCTGGTAGGTCGAGGTGCAATGGGGCATTCCGAGGTTCTGCACCGCGGAGCGAACCATCTCGCCGATCTCTCGCGCGCGCGCCGGTTCGGTGTTCGGCAGCAACAGACAGAATTCCTCGCCGCCGTAGCGGCCGGCAAAGCCCATGGTTTCGGCGGCAATACCGGCCAGGGTTTCGCCGAGCCGGGAAAGGCAGGCGTCGCCCTCGGGGTGGCCATAGGTGTCGTTGAACAGCTTGAAATGATCGACGTCGATCATCAGCAGCGACAGCTCGCTGCCATATTGCTGGCCCTTCAGCCATTCGAAATCGAGCCGACTCTGGAATCCCCTGCGGTTGGCGAGGCCTGACAGCATGTCGATCGAGGCCATCACCGTCAGCCGGTCGTTGGTGGCGACCAGTTCGCGCTCGCGGGTGTTGAGCTGAGCGGCCATCGCGTTGAAGGCGCGGGAAAGCGGCACGAATTCCGCCGGCAGCCGGCTGCGCACGTCGCGCGGCGACCATTCGCCCTGGCCGAACCGCATCGCCATCGCCGCCATCATCTCGATCGGCTGGATGATCAGTTTCTCCGCGGCGATTAGCGCGCCGAGCAGCACGAACAGGCAGACGAACGCCAGTTGCAGATAGGCGGTTCGAATCTCGCGATTGATCGCGGCCGACACCCTGGCCTCGTCGATGCTGATGATCAGGCGCGACTGCGTGCCGGCAATGCGCGCGAAGGTGATCATGCGCCTGGAGCCATCGGCGGCAACGAAGGAGAGCGATCCTTCCGGCTTGTCGGAGCCGAGCGCCCGCTCGGCGATCGCCGAAAGCAACGGCACGGCATCCAGCGGACGGCCGACCATGCTGGCCTGATCCGACGGCGCCGCCAATACCGTCCCCTCGCTGTCGACCAGCACGGCGGAAATACCCGGCCGGTTGCTGAGATTGCCCATGATCTTCGACATCCAGTCGAGATTGACGGCGGCGAGAACGACGGAGTCGGCCTCGGGATTGATGGCGGACACCGGATAGGCCGCCATCACCATCGGCGTGTTGGTGGGCCGCGCGAACAGAAAGTCGGAGAACACGAAGTCGCGGCTGGTGCGCGCCTTCTTCAGGTACGGCCGGTCACTGAGATCGACGCCGACGAACATGTTGGCGGTCGAGCACTGGATCCGTCCATCGCTCCCGACGATCATCAGGCTGCGGATCCACGGCAGATTGGCGGGCAGGCTGGCGCGCATGATGTCGCAGCTGCGGCTCACGCCGCCTTCGGAGCCGCGGATATAGGCCGCCGATTTCAACACCGTCTCGACCGACGAAATCACCTCGCGCTGCATGTCGGCGCTGTGTCTGGCGAGATCGGTGAATTCGGCAGAGGCCTGCGCGATCTGTTTCGCCCTGGCATCCTCGAGCGAGCGGGCGCGCTCCAGCATCAACGGCGCCACCAGGATCAGCCCGAGCAACGCCAGCCGCGCGCGAATCCCGAGAAGCTTCTTGAGTTTGACTTGTTTGCGGTTGAAACTTACGCGCGACATCTTCGTCCCCTGACCCCACCGGCAGGGTAAGGCGAATGGTTCAAGAAGCCTTTCAGTAACTAGGTAAAATTCGAGCGACCCCGTAGATTTACGACCGACGGATGACATGACGCCGCAAAATCCATCGCCGCTAACCGCGCATTCACCAAACGGGCTCGCCACGGTGGAGCAGGAGATCGCGCGCGCCTGCCAGGAAGCGCGCCGGGATCGCAAATCGGTAACGCTGATCGCGGTATCCAAGACGTTTGACGCCGATGCCATCACGCCGGCAATCAAGGCAGGGCAGCTCGTATTCGGCGAAAATCGCGTGCAGGAAGCCAAAGCGAAGTGGCCAGGGTTAATGGCTGATTACCCCAACATCGTCCTGCATCTGATCGGACCCTTGCAATCCAACAAGGCAAAGGAAGCCGTGGCGCTGTTCGACGCGATCCATTCGGTCGACCGTCCCAGTATTTGCGAAGCGTTAGCCAAGGAAATCGTTTCCCAGAAACGGCGGCCGGAATTGTTCGTCCAGCTCAATACCGGCGAGGAACCGCAGAAGGCGGGTGTCGCGCCCGGCGAAGCCGACGCTTTCCTTGCCGCTTGCCGGGACAGATACGGCCTGACGGTTTCCGGCCTGATGTGCATTCCCCCCGTCAACGATGCCCCGGCGCCGCATTTCGCGCTCACCGCCAAGATCGCTGCGCGCAATGGACTGAAAAAACTCTCGATGGGCATGAGCGCCGATTTTGCCATCGCGATTCAATTCGGCGCCACCCATGTGCGGGTGGGATCGGCGATTTTCGGCACAAGGTAGCCGTCGCCCCGGCGAACGCCGGGGCCCATACCGCGTGATCCATCGTTAAGGCACTGCGTCGGACGCCTTTGGTAACGACTTCAGCCGCGGCGTATAGGTTCCTGCTTTCGCAGGAACGACAAGAAATACGTTCTACTCGAACTTCACCGACACTTTTCCAAGCACCCCGAAATCCGCCTCGAACACATCGCCTGACTGAATCGGCAATGGCGGATGACAGGTGCCTGTGGTCACGACCTCGCCCCTTCGCAGCGTAATTCCGAGCTCGCGCAATTCATTGGCGAGCCATGTCAGCGCCACCCTCGGATCGCCGAGCACATTTCTGCCGAGGCCTGTGTATTGCTTGCCGCCGAGCCTGATGACTGGCTTTTGCTCGACAAGATCGAGCCCGCGCCAGTTCGAGGGCGTGGGCGCCCCGAGTACGAACAGATGCGCGCAGGCATTGTCGGCAATGATTTGCGCAGCGCCGGCTTTGACAAAATCCGCAAAACGCGAATCGGGAATCTCGATCGCCGGATGCAGCGTGTCGACGGCATCGAGCACCTCCTGCACCGTCCAGGCCGCGCTGCGCGGCGGCAGATCCCGCGCCATGCGAAAGGCGAATTCCGGCTCGCCGACACGCATTTCGTTTCCCGTCATCGAAGCGGTGCCGCCATCAGCGATGACGGTCTCGGGCAGGATGCGCCCGGCCATCGGGCCCTCGACATTGATGTGCTTTTGCCCCGCTTCGCTGGTGGCCGCGATCTTCCAGCCGAACAGGCTTCCGGTCGAATGATTTTCGATAGCCGCCTGAATTGCATAGGCCTCATTGCGATCTTGTGGACGCAATGATGCATCGAGATTCGCCAGCTTGGTGCCGGCGCGCCAGTGGTCGTGCAGGATTTTTGATGCGGCCTCTATTTTATTCTTGTCGAGCATCGTTCTGGCTTCCTCGCGTCAAGTTCACTCAATCACAATTTTCGTTTCCGGCCCCAGCCGCCGCAACAGCTGCAGCATCGCCGATTTCGTCATCGAGACACACCCGGCGGTCGGTCCGAAATTTTCGCGCGCCAAATGCAAAAACACCGCGCTGCCGCGGCCGGCAATGCGCGGGTGGGTATTGTGGTCGATCTCGACGATGAAATCGTAGAGATGATCGGCGCGCCGGAGCCGGTCGCCGCCCTGCCCCGGTCGTAGCCGCATCGGCTGGTTGTAATGGCGATCCCCGGGGTCTTCGCACCAGGCGTCTTCGGGACGAATCGCGCGAGTTGGCAAGAAGCTGCGCGGCCGGGGATGGCGGTCGCCGCGCCACCATACCTGCCGGGGCCGGAAGGTGCCCCTCGGGGTGCCGCCGTCGCCCTCGCGCTTGTTGGCCAGGATGCCGCCCCGCCCCAGCGCGACCGGGATGGTCTGGCCGCCGGCCGTCAGCCAGCCCCGGCGGGGGTTGCCGGCGGCGGCGCGAACGAGCACCGCGGTTAGCGGCCGATCACGTGGACTTGTCCGATAAGTGATTGAAATATCTGTTCTTCCCATGCGAATGGTGAAATCCCCGGTTGCATCGCTGGCGGCAGGTGTTCTATTTCAGGTCGAACACAGACATTCATCCAAAGCAACCAATTCTGGGGTAGACTGTGTTTCGGCTTGTGAATCCTGAACAGCCCCTTACCTCAATACGAACCAAGACCTGACTAGACTGCGAATCAAGATTCGGCTGACGGCGTTTTTGCTCGTCCCCCGCCGCGCCCCAAGAGGATTGTACCGATGGCCAATGCCCGCAAGATCCTGATCGTGGATGACGACACCGATCTGCGCGATACGCTGGTGGAGCAATTGTCGCTGCACGACGAGTTCGAGGCTTCCGCCGTCGATACCGGCGCCAAGGGCGCCAGCGCCGCCAAGGCCAATGCCCCTGACCTCGTGCTGATGGATGTCGGCCTGCCCGACACCGACGGTCGCGAAGTGGTGCGCAGCCTGCGCAAGGGCGGGTTCAAGGCCCCCATCATCATGCTGACCGGCCACGACACCGATTCGGACACCATTTTGGGGCTGGAATCCGGCGCCAACGACTATGTCGCAAAGCCGTTCCGCTTTGCCGTGCTGCTGGCGCGGATCCGAGCCCAGCTGCGCCAGCACGAGGCCAGCGAGGACGCGGTGTTTTCGGTCGGCCCCTACTCCTTCCGGCCCGGCTCCAAGATGCTGACCGGCGCCAATGCCCGAAAGGTGCGGCTGACCGAGAAGGAGACCGCCATCCTGAGGTTCCTGTATCGCGCCGGCCAGCTGCCGGTGTCGCGCGAGACCCTGCTGCAGGAGGTCTGGGGCTATAATTCGGGCGTCACCACCCACACCCTGGAAACCCACATTTACCGGCTGCGCCAGAAGATCGAGAAGGATGCCGCCAATCCCGAGATCCTGGTGACGGAAGCCGGTGGCTACAAGCTGGTGCCGTGATACGATTCGGGCACCGATTCGTATTGGTCAGAGCGTCCCGATCACCGGTCCGGCATGTCGATCGAAGATGATGTAGCGCTGCTCGAGCGCGTCCCGACGCTGCGCCTGCTGGGGGCGGCCTCGCTGCGCATGCTTGCGATCGGCTCCGAGCAGCGGGGTTTTGCCCGCGGCGATGTGCTGTTCCATGCCGGTGACGAGGCTGATGCCGGCTTCATCGTGCAGCGCGGCGCGTTCCGGATCGAGGACGGCGCCGGCGCCGAAATCATCGCCGGGCCGGGCACGCTGATCGGCGAACTCGCGCTGGTCGTGGCGATGCAGCGGCCTTCGACCGCAACCGCGGTGGAGCACTCCGCCGTCATCCGCATCGCCCGCAGCCTGTTTCAGCGCGTGCTGGAAAGCGATCCGGTCGCGGCACGCCGGCTGCGCGATGAATTCGCGCTGCGCACCAGCCAGATCGCCAGCGATCTCCTGATGGCAGGCGCCAAGCTGAGTATTTAGTTTTTCCACCCACGAGTCGTCCCCGCGAACGCGGGACGACAAGGAATCACACTTCCAGCGTCACCGTCACCGGCACATGATCCGATGGCCGCTCCCAGCCGCGCGCATCACGGGTGATCCTGAAATCGCTGATACCGCCCTTCAGCGCGCGCGACACCCAGATGTGGTCGAGCCTGCGGCCGCGATCGGCCAGCGTCCAGTCGGCGGCGCGGTAGCTCCACCAGGTGTAGACCTTCTCGGACAAGGGAATGCGCTCGCGGGCGACGTCGAACCATTCGCCGTGGGTCTGTGCGGCCAGCAGTTTTTCGGTTTCGATCGGGGTGTGCGACACCACCTTCAATAATTGCTTGTGCGACCAGACGTCGTTCTCGTGCGGCGCGACGTTGAGATCGCCGACCAGGATATGGCGGTCGTCGCCGCGCGGATGCAGCGGTTCGCAGGTCTTCATCTCGTCGAGAAATCTGAGCTTGTGTTCGAATTTCGGATTGATCGCGGGATCGGGAATGTCGCCGCCGGCCGGAACGTAGAAATTATGCAGCACCAGCGGTTTTGCCAGCTGCGCCTTCTCGCCGAAGGAAACCGAGATGTGCCGCGAATTGATGTTGTCGCAGAAGGTGCGGATGTCGGTGGACTCGAACGGCAGTTTCGAGATCACCGCGACGCCGTGATAGCCCTTCTGCCCGTTCAGCGCGACATGCTGATAGCCGAGGCGCTTGAAACGCTTCAGCGGAAAGGCGTCGTCGATGCATTTTGTTTCCTGCAGGCACAGCACGTCCGGCCGCACCGATTTGAGGAATTTGGCGACGATATCGATGCGCAGGCGCACCGAATTGATGTTCCAGGTGGTGAGGGTGAAACGCATGGAGAGGATGTATCAGTGTCAGATCAGAAAGACACTCCTCAGGACGCGCTGGGAGCGTAGGGTGGGCAAAGGCGCTCTTTGCGCCGTGCCCACGCTCAGCCCGGCGGTATCGCATAATTGGTAAAATCGATCTTGAACAGGCCGGGATCTACCTTTTTGGAAGAATCCAGATTGTAGACCGCGACCGTGGTGTCATAGCCCTGCGGATCGGTCACGGTCCACTGCTTGAGCTGACCGTCCTTGGCGCCGACCATCAGCATCAAGCGACTGGTGCCGATCACGGCCTGCTTCTCCTCGATGATGACGCTGATGAATACGTCGTCCGCGGCCACGCTGACGACGTTGGTGTCCTTCAACAGATCGATGCGGTCCGACAGCAGATACCGCAGCGGCGTCTGCGACAGCGGATAGATATCCTGGGTGGCGAGCCTGGTGTCGCGCACCGCGACCGACGAACCGTCGGCGATGATTGCGATCGGGCTCGGCGGACTCGTACTCGAAACGTACCTTGCCCGGCTTCTGGATGTAGAAGTCGCCCTTGGTCTTGCTGCCGTCGGGCCCGACCTGGACGAAGCTTCCGACCAGCGTCTGCAGCGAAGAGAGGTATGAACTGACCTTGGCTGCTTGCGCCTTCTGGGTCGCATCGAAGGCCGCGACAATATTGGCGGGAACGTTGCGGCGCGGATCCGGAATCACCGGATTGGGCGGCGCCGGGGTTGCGCCCGTCGTCAAGGGCGCGCGTTCCGAAGCGCTCATCTGCACGTCGCGCGCCTTGGGTGCGGGCTTCGGAATCGGCACGGTCTGGGCTGCGGCCGGCGCGTCGGTCATGCCGGCTGCGATCAGCAGCGCCAGCACGGCACGCAGGTTGCGGTCAGTGAACCGCCGTGCGATCCCGGATGTGGAATTTCTGTTCAACGCGGCGTCCTGCCTGTGCCAGCCGCTCTTTTATCGCGGTTTCGGCCCGAGGAGATATCGTTTTTCCGTGAAAATATGATGCCAAGTCAGGCAATCCTTCCGGTCCGACAAGATTTCTCTAAAAACCGCTCTCTTCTTCCTCGACCAGGATCTCGCGCTTGCCTGCGTGATTCGCCTGCCCGACGATCCCTTCAAGTTCCATCCGCTCCATCAGCGAGGCGGCGCGGTTGTATCCGATCTGCAGCCGACGCTGAATGTAGCTGGTGGAGGCCTTGCGGTCGCGCTTGACGATCGCCACCGCCTGCGAGAACAGGTCGCCCCCGCCGCCGTCACCGCCCATGCCGGTGGAATCGAATACCGCGCCGTCCTCGTCGGTCGGCTCTTCGGCGGTGACCGCTTCGAGATATTCCGGCTGGCCCTGGGTCTTGAGATGGCGCACCACCTTCTCGACCTCTTCGTCCGAGACGAAGGGACCATGGACGCGGCTGATGCGACCGCCACCGGCCATATAGAGCATGTCGCCCTGGCCGAGCAGCTGTTCGGCGCCCATTTCGCCCAAAATGGTGCGGCTGTCGATTTTCGAGGTGACCTGAAACGAGATGCGGGTCGGAAAATTCGCCTTGATGGTGCCGGTGATGACGTCGACCGACGGCCGCTGCGTGGCGAGGATCACATGCAGGCCGGCGGCGCGCGCCATCTGCGCCAGCCGCTGCACCGCGCCTTCGATGTCCTTGCCGGCAACCATCATCAGGTCGGCCATTTCGTCGACGATGATGACGATGTAGGGCAGCGGCTCGAGGTCGAGCTTCTCTTCCTCGTAGATCGCCTTGCCGGTTTCCTTGTCGAAGCCGGTATGCACCGTACGCGACAGTTCTTCGCCCTTGGTCTTGGCTTCCAGCAGGCGCTGATTGTAGCCGTCGATGTTGCGCACGCCGAGTTTCGACATTTTCTTGTAGCGTTCTTCCATCTCGCGCACCGCCCATTTCAGCGCCACCACGGCCTTCTTGGGGTCGGTGACGACGGGCGTCAGCAGATGCGGGATGCCGTCATAGACGGAGAGTTCGAGCATTTTGGGATCGACCATGATCAGGCGGCACTGGTCCGGCCGCAGCCGGTAGACCAGGCTGAGGATCATGGTGTTGATGGCGACCGATTTGCCGGAGCCGGTGGTGCCGGCGATCAGCATGTGCGGCGTTCGCGCCAGGTCGATGATGATGGATTCGCCGCCGATATTCTTGCCGAGACAGAGCGGTAGTTTTGCCACCGACTCGTTGCCGTCCTTCACCGAGAGCAATTCGCGCAAATACACTTTCTCGCGATGCGCGTTCGGCAGTTCGATGCCGATGGCGTTGCGGCCGGCCACGACAGCAACGCGCGCCGAGAGCGCGCTCATCGATCGCGCGATGTCGTCGGCAAGGCCGATGACGCGGGACGATTTGATGCCGGGCGCGGGCTCCAGTTCGTACAGCGTCACCACCGGGCCGGGATTGGCTTTTACAATTTCGCCGCGGACGCCGAAGTCGCCGAGCACGCCTTCCAGCGCTCGCGAGTTGGCTTCCAATTCACTCTTGTTCAGCGGCTGGCGATCCGAAGCCTTCGGCGCGGTCAGCATCGATACCGCAGGCAGCTCGAATTTTTCAGAGGATTTGCGCTGCGGCGCCTTCGGTGCCGGCTTCTTGCGCGGGGCGCGGGCGGCGGGTATTTCCTCGTCGTCTTCCTCGTCGTCGGCAAAATCCTCGTCGGCGGCCGGAGCCAGTGACGGCGCGGCGCGGCCGCCCAAATTCGGCTCCTGGCGTTCGAACGAGGATGCGCGCGGTTGCGGCGTGCTGGCCACCAGCGTGGCGTAGGCCTTGCCCATCAGCCATCCCAGCCGCGCCTTCGCGCTCATGACAGCATGAAACACCCATCCCAGCGAGACCGAACCGCGATCGCTTTCTTCGACGAAGGGCGCGTCGTCGTCTTCGATCGATGTCAATTCCTCTTCCAGCGGACGCGAGCCCATACCGCTGGCGAACAGGAAGGTCGCGACCATGGCGGCGAAAAGGATGGTCCCGAGCACCAGACGATAGACCAGACCGGGTGGACCGAACGCCACGGCTGGCGCGCGCACCAGCGCGTCGCCGACCACGCCGCCGAGCCCGGTCGGCAGCGGCCATGCCCCGCCATGCGCCCAGCAGCTGGCAAAGCCCGCGGCGATCACCGTACACAGAATCCAGCATCCGATCCGCAGCGCTTCGCGGTCGAAGGTGCGGTGGGTCAGCATGCGCCAGCCCCAAATCGCCACCGGCAGGATTAGCATGATGGCGCCGAGGCCGATGATCTGCATCAACAGATCGGCGCCGATTGCGCCGGGATAGCCGACGATGTTGCGGATCGCGCGCGAGGTCGCGTGGCTGAGGCTCGGATCCAGCACCGACCAGGTCATCAGTGCGGCCGCAGCCACCCCGGCCAACGCGATCAGCATCAGACCTGCGAGTTCGCGCAGGCGCCGCGCCAGCGCCTCGCGGATCGCGGCCGGCAGATGGCCGACCAGGGGTAGAACGCGTTCGATCGCCGGCATGCTCATGGGGCTCTGCGATTAATCCAGAATTTCGACCAGCCGGTGCAACGCCTCGGCTGTTGATTCACTGTCCGCTACCAGCGCCAGGCGGATATAGCCGGCGCCGGGATTGCTGCCATCGGCTTGCGCGCGCGCCAGATAACTTCCGGGCACCACGCGCACGCCGCCGTCCCTGTAGAGTTTGATCGTTGCGGCTTCGTCGCCGCCGCGCTCCGATACATCCAGCCAGACGCAGAAGCCACCGGCGGGCCTGACATAGCCGTAGCGGTTGCCGAGAATCTGGTCGGCGAGATCGAATTTTATGCGGTAAAGTCGGCGGTTCTCCTCGACATGCGCCTCGTCGCTGTAAGCTGAGACCGCGACATGCTGCAGCGGCACCGGCACCTGGGGTGCGGCGACATTGCGCAGTTCGTGGAACATGGCGAGAAACTTTTTGTCGCCGGCGGCGAAGCCGACCCGCATGCCCGGCAGGTTGGAGCGTTTTGACAGCGACTGGAACGCGACCGCGTTGGTAAAATCTGGCCCCGCGTGTTCCAGCATGCTGCCGGGCGCGGCCCTTGTGTAGACTTCGGAATAGCATTCGTCGCTCAGGATCATGAAGCCGAAGCGATCGGCGAGTTGCTTCAGCCGGCCGAAATATTCTTTTGAAGCTACCGCACCCTGCGGATTGGCCGGCGACGCGATGAACATGGCGACGGTGCGCGCCAGCGTGGCGTCGTCGAGCGCACCGAGATCCGGCAAGAATCCGTTGGCGAGCGTGGTCGGCAGATAGATCGGCTCGCAACCCGCGGCGCGGGCGCCGGCGGCGTAAGCCGGATAAAACGGATTGGGGATCAGGATCGCCGGCCTGCCCTTGCGCTCGCCGACATAGCGGGCGGCGGTGAGGGCTGCAAAAAACAGCCCTTCGCGGCTGCCATTCAGCACCAGAAGCTCAGTCTCGGGATCGACCGGCCGCGGCAGTTTGAACCGGGTCGATAGCCAGTTCGCCGCCGCCCGGCGGAACGGCTCGATGCCCCTGGCAATCGGGTAGCGGCCGAAATCGCCGATGTGCTTTGCCAGCACCGGGCCGACAAAGGCCGGAACGGGATGCTGCGGCTCGCCCAATGATAGCGTTATCAAAGGCTTGCCCGGCTGATAGGGAGCCAGCAGTTCGGTCAGCCGCGCGAATGGCGAGCGTTCGCTTTCTTGGGCACCGGCGCCCTCGGGCGCGCGGGATGAAGCGGTCATGGCCATAGGTGAAGCGCCAGCACATTTGGAGCAGCCGGCCGCCTGCGGAGTCCGGCCGGAAATCGATCAAACCACCATAGATACGGCGAGGTTAAGACGCGATTAACCATCGGCGCCAGCGGCGCTTTTGCCGCGTGCGGGACCAAGTGGCTGGAACTGGACCGGGCAGCGGCACTTCTGTTTTGCGGGCCGGCGAAGGGATCAACTCTCCTTCTCCAGCCTTCGCACAATCTCGTCGAGCTGGTCGAGGTCGCGGTAGCGGATCTGCACGGTGCCACCGGGGTCGCGGTGATTGACGGTGACGGCAAGCCCGAGCGCGTCGCTGACCCGCTTTTCCAGCGCGACCGTGTCGGGATCCTTGACCTTGCCGCCGCGCGGCTTCTGCGGCTTGCGCTCGGGCACGCCCTCGACATGCGCCAGCGCCTCGGCCTGGCGCACATTGAGGCCTTCCTCGACGATGCGCTTGGCCGCGGCGACGGGATCGGGCACGCCAATCAGCGCGCGGGCGTGACCGGCCGTCAGCTGACCGAGCGCGATGTAGGCCTGAACTTCGGCCGGCAGTTTTGTCAGCCGCATCATGTTGGCGACGTGGCTGCGGCTCTTGCCGACGATTTTGGCGATCTCGTCCTGGCTGCGCTTGAATTCGTTCGCCAGCGCGTGATAGCCCTGCGACTCTTCCATCGCGTTGAGATCTTCGCGCTGCACGTTCTCGATGATCGCCATTTCCAGCGCATCAGAGTCATTGACATCGAGGGGCACGATCGGGACTTCATGCAGGCCGGCGATCTGCGACGCACGCCAGCGCCGCTCGCCGGCGATGATTTCAAAACGATCCTGGACGCCTTTGACCGGACGCACCACGATCGGCTGGATCACGCCGTGCTGCCTGATCGAGTTGGCGAGTTCGCCGAGTTCTGTGTCGGCAAATTCGCGGCGCGGATTGCGCGGATTGGGTTTCAGGAATTCGATCGGCACCTTGCGCTGGGTGCGCGGCCGCTCCAGATGCGCGGCCTCGCCGCCGACATCTCCGATCAGACTTGCAAGACCTCGGCCCAGTCGCGAACGCGCTTCGTCGGCCATCGCCAGCTCCCTTGGATTCACTTAGCAACACTCCGGAATTAGACGCTTGAGTTGTTTCGTCCATCCTTCGAGGCTCGGGGCCTTGCCCCTCGCACCTCAGGATGACGCTGTGCTTGTTGCAGCACCGTGAAGTGCTGCTGTTGAATTCCGTCATCCTGAGGTGCGAGCCGGCTTCGGCGAGCCTCGAAGGATGATTGCTCGCGTCAATGCGCGCGCAGCTCGCGTTCGCGCTGGATCACTTCGGTCGCGAGCCTCAAATAGGCTTCGCTGCCGACGCATTTCAGATCGTAGACCAGCACCGGCTTGCCATAGGACGGCGCCTCGGAGATGCGCACGTTGCGCGGGATCATGGTGTTGTAGACTTTCGAACCCATGAACTGCCTGACGTCGGCGACGACCTGGTTCGACAGATTGTTGCGGGAGTCGAACATGGTCAGCACGATGCCGTGGATCGACAGATTGGGATTGAGCGTCGAGCGCACCTGCTCCACCGTCTGCAGCAATTGCGACAGGCCCTCGAGCGCGAAGAACTCGCACTGCAGCGGCACCAGGATCGCGTCCGACGCCGCCATCGCATTGACGGTGAGAAGATTGAGCGACGGCGGGCAATCGATCAGCACATAGGTGTAATCGGAATCGGGCGCGACGTTGGTGTTCAGCGCGGCAATCGCATCGCGCAGCCGGAACGCGCGGTCGCGGGTCGAGCCGAGTTCGAGTTCGAGGCCGGACAGGTCCATGGTGGATGCGGCGATATGCAGGCGCGGCACTGCGGTCGCGACCACCGCATCGCGCAGCGGCGCCTCGCCGATCAACACGTCGTAAGTCGAGCAACTGCGGTTGCGGCGGTCGATGCCGAGCCCGGTGGAGGCATTGCCCTGGGGGTCGAGATCGACGATCAGCACCCGCTCCCCAATCGCCGCGAGTGCGGTTCCAAGATTGATCGCGGTGGTTGTCTTGCCGACGCCGCCCTTCTGGTTGGCCAGCGCCAGGATGCGTGGATGGCCGGCCAAGGGTGGGGCCTTATCCTCTTGATAAGCCTGATCAATTATGGTCATGCGCGGGTGCCATGTGCTGTTGCGGGCTGATTGCGGCGCTCGATCCGGTCGAGCTCGACGATCCAGCCGTGCCCGCCGGTGCGGCTGGAATGGAGTTGAGGTTTTATATTCCAATATTTAGTGGCTTCGGTCAATTCAGCCTCTACATCTTGACCCTTAAGAAACAAGGCCTTAGCACCCCGCTTCACCAGCGGTTCCACGAAGCCGACGAGTTGGTGTAGCGGAGCCAGCGCACGCGCTGTGACGCAATCGACGGGACCTGTGATTCTTATCCACACTATCCCCAATATCAGCCAGATGAACCATGCCCGGCGAATTGGTAATGCGGAGCGCCTCGCGCAAGAAAGCCGCCTTCTTGGCGTTGCGCTCGACCAAATGGATCCTTGCTTCAGGCGTTTCCGCCATGGCGCAGGCCAGTACCACCCCGGGAAACCCGCCGCCGCTGCCGAGATCGGCCCAGGTTTTTGCCGATGGCGCGATCGCCAGGAGTTGAAGGGAATCGGCGATGTGCCGGGTCCACAGATTCGGAAGCGTCGAAGGCGCCACCAGATTGGTTTTCGCCTGCCATTCCCTGAGCAGCTCGACATAGCGATCCAGCCGCGCTTCGGTTTCACGTGAAACGGGTGTAAGCGCCAATGCCGCTGCCTTATCGGAGGCAGAGGCGGAAGGCTTGGTATGATTCGGCGCGGAGGCCATCTCGATGGGCCTTGTCTCATGTGAAACGGCTAGGCGGATTTTGCGGCCGGCTTTTTTCGCGCTTCGCGCCGGAGATAGGCCGCCAGGATGCCAAGCGCTGCCGGTGTCAGACCGTCGAGACGGCCCGCCTGCCCGACCGTTCGCGGCCGCGCCGCCTCAAGTTTCGAGCGCGCCTCGTTGGAAAGCCCCGGCACCAGGCGGTAATCGATATCGCGTAAGCACCAGCCCCTCGTCGCGACGGAAGGCATCGACGTCGGCGGTCTGGCGCTTCAGATAGACGTCGTATTTGGCGTCGATCTCGAGATGGACCGCGATGGCTGGGTCAATGGCTGACAATTCCGGCCAGATGCCGCTTACATCAGGCCAGCCGAGCTCCGGATAGGCCAGTAGTTCAAAGGCCGAGCGCCTGACGCCATCCTTGTTAAGTGCCAGACCGTGACGTGCTGCCTCGCTCGGGGTTATCGCGAGAGATTTCGCCAACACCTTCGCGGCATTCAGCGCCGCCATCTTGGCGCCATGCCGGGTCGAACGTGCCACTCCGACGCAGCCCAGTGCGATCCCCTTGCCGGTGAGCCTCTGGTCCGCATTGTCGGCCCGCAGGGTCAGCCGATACTCGGCGCGCGAGGTAAACATCCGATAGGGTTCGGTGATCCCGCGGGTGACGAGATCGTCGATCATCACGCCGAGGTAACCATCGGCACGGTCGAAGACGATCTCATCAGCTCCACTGGCCGCCAAAGCTGCATTGAGACCAGCCACAAGTCCTTGCGCCGCAGCCTCTTCATAGCCGGTGGTGCCATTGATCTGCCCGGCCAGGAACAGCCCTGGCAAACGCTTCGCCTGCAGGGTCGGATCGAGTTCTCGGGGATCGACGTGGTCATATTCGATGGCATAGCCCGGCCGCACCATGCGCACGCGTTCGAGACCGGGAATCGTAGCCAGGATCGCCAGCTGGACCTCTTCCGGCAGCGAGGTCGAGATGCCGTTGGGATAGACCGTGGTGTCTTCCAGCCCTTCGGGCTCCAAAAAGATCTGGTGGCCGTCGCGGTCGCCGAAGCGAACGATCTTGTCCTCGATCGAGGGGCAATAGCGCGGCCCAGAGCTCTTGATCTGGCCGGAATACATCGGCGAGCGATGCACATTTGCCCTGATCACCTCATGGGTGGCCGGCGTGGTCCGGGTGATCCCGCACTGGATCTGGGGCGTGGTGATCCGGTCCGTCATCACCGAGAATGGTTCCGGCGGATCGTCACCGGGCTGCATTTCCACCGCCGACCAGTCGATGGTGCTCCCGTCGAGCCGGGGTGGCGTGCCGGTCTTTAGCCGTCCGAGGGTAAAGCCGGCGCGCTCGAACGACTTTGAAAGCCCCATCGCCGGGGCCTCGTCGACGCGCCCGGCCGGCCAGTTCCTCTCGCCGAGATGGATCAGCCCGCGCAGGAAGGTGCCGGTAGTGATGACCACGGCGCCAGCCGTCAGTTCTCGGCCATCAGCCAGGCGAATTCCTGTGACGCGGCCATTGGAGACAACAAGCTCGTCCGCCTCGCCCTCGATCACGCTGAGATTGGCGGTCTCGCGGATAGCGGCCTGCATCGCAGCAGCATAGAGCTTGCGGTCGGCCTGGGCCCTCGGACCGCGGACCGCCGGGCCCTTGCGGCGGTTGAGCATGCGAAACTGGATCCCTCCGGCATCGGCGACGCGCCCCATCAGGCCATCCAGCGCGTCAACCTCGCGGACCAGATGTCCCTTGCCGAGACCGCCGATGGCGGGATTGCAGGACATGGCGCCGATGGTCGAAAACCGATGGGTCACCAGCGCCGTGCGCGCGCCCATGCGCGCGGCCGCGCTCGCGGCTTCACAGCCGGCGTGGCCGCCGCCGATGACGACGACGTCGTATGATTCTTGACTGGTGACCATGCGCGATCTTTTATCGCGGAGCGGCCAAACCCGGAAGCAGTAAGTTCAGCCGTGAGGCTGTTTCACGTGAAACGGCCCTAGTGGAACCGTTTCACGTGAAACAATGCGGTTCCATTATACCATTCTGACCGCGAAATATTATTTCCCGATACAAAATTCCCGAAAAATCACGTCCAGAACGTCCTCGACGTCGACCCGGCCCAACAGCCGCCCCAAGGCGTAAGCCGCCCTCCGGAGTTCCTCGGCTGCCAGTTCCTCCCCGGTTCCAATGACATCGATACTGCGTCGCAGCGAGGCTTCGGTCTCGATCAGCAGGTTCCGCTGCCGGACCCTGCCGATCAGCGCCCCACCATCCGCGCCAAAATAGTCCTGCGCAAAGACAACCAGGGCCGCGACCAATCCGGTCAGCCCGTCACCCCGGCTGGCCGAAATCCTGAACCTGCCGCGCCCCGCGCCAGCTCGTCACCGGCCGGCACACTTTCGCGCCCGGCTGGGTCGAGATCGATCTTGTTGCGCAGGATCCAAACCGGCGCCGCACCGTCCTGCACGATCTCTTCCTGGCCCGCGTCGGCCAGCCACAACACCAGGTCGGCCTCTGCCGCCCGCGCCCGGGCGCGGCGCACGCCCTCCTGCTCCACCGGATCGTCGGTCTCGCGAATGCCGGCGGTATCGATCAGCGTCACCGGATAGCCGTCGAGATCGAGCTGCACCTCGATGATGTCGCGCGTGGTGCCGGCATGCGGCGAGACGATCGCGACCTCGCGCCGCGCCAGCGCGTTCATCAGGGTCGACTTGCCGACGTTCGGCGGGCCCGCGATCGCCACCACCAGACCGTCGCGCAGACGTTCACTTTGGCCCTGTGCCGCAAGCACTTCCTCGATTTCGCCAAGCAGTCTTCGGATCTTTTCCAATGCCGGCGCGATCAATTCGGCCGGCACATCGCCTTCGTCGGAAAAATCGATGCCGGCCTCGATCAGCGCCGAGGCCTCGATGATCTGCGCGCGCCAATCGCGCGCCTTGTCGCCGAGCAGGCCCTTGAGCTGGCGCAGCGCCTGGCGGCGTTGCCGCTCGGTGTCGGCGTGGATCAGGTCGTCGAGACCTTCCGCCTCGGTCAGGTCGAGCTTGCCGTTCTCGAACGCGCGCCGGGTAAACTCGCCCGGCTCCGCCGCCCGCATATCCGGCAAGGCGGACAGCGCCGCGAACAACGCCGCCAGCACGGCGCGACCGCCATGGACATGAAATTCCGCGACATCCTCGCCGGTCGCACTGCCCGGCCCCGGGAACCAGAGAACCACCGCGTCGTCGACCGGCTGCTGATTTGGGTCCCGCAACAACGCCCGCGTCGCCGTGCGGGCGGGCGGCACCATGCCCGCCAGCGCGATCAACGCCGGGCCGGCCTGCGGTCCGGATACCCGCACCAAGGCGATGGCGCTTGGCGGCCGCCCCGACGACAGGGCAAAAATCGACTGTTCCCGTGGATGCATGACCTATTTGTGCCGGAGCCCTTGGAAAGGCAACGCAATTTCCAATGGCCGCTCACGCAGGGGCTAAACAACATTATGGATGCAGAAAAATCCGCAGCATTGCCGCAACATTAGCGCAGCAAAAATGGCCCGCTCAGCTTCATGAGCTCACATCATAACATAATTATTTAGTAATATCAGCATATTACGAAAAGGTATATTTAACATTACCAGATTTGTAATATTCGCCACTTGCTGCAGCATTCCCGCAGCATGGGGCCAAACGAAAGGGCGCCCTTGTACGAGAGCGCCCTTTCCAAACCAGCCGGATGCGCTCAGGTATTCATCGACTCGAAGAATTCCGAGTTGTTCTTGGTGTTGCGGAGCTTGTCGAGCAGGAAGTCGATCGCGTCCATGGTGCCCATCGGATTGAGGATCCGGCGCAGCACATACATTTTCTTCAGCAGTTGCGGGTCGGTGATCAGCTCTTCCTTGCGGGTACCGGAGCGCGAGATATCGATCGCCGGGAAGGTCCGCTTGTCCGAAACCTTGCGGTCCAGGATCAGTTCGGAATTGCCGGTGCCCTTGAACTCTTCGAAAATGACTTCGTCCATGCGGCTGCCGGTATCGACCAGCGCGGTCGCAATGATAGTGAGCGAACCACCCTCCTCGATGTTGCGCGCGGCGCCGAAGAACCGTTTTGGCCGCTGCAGCGCGTTGGCATCGACGCCGCCCGTGAGAACCTTGCCGGATGACGGCACCACGGTGTTGTAGGCGCGTCCCAGCCGCGTAATCGAGTCCAGCAGGATCACGACGTCGCGGCCGTGCTCGACCAGCCGCTTGGCCTTCTCGATGACCATCTCGGCGACCTGGACGTGGCGCACCGCGGGCTCGTCGAAGGTCGAGGAGACGACCTCGCCCTTCACCGAGCGCTGCATGTCCGTGACTTCCTCGGGGCGTTCGTCGATCAGCAGAACGATCAGATAGCATTCCGGATGATTGGCCGTGATCGAGTGCGCGATGTTCTGCATCAGCACGGTTTTGCCGGTACGCGGCGGCGCCACGATCAACGCGCGCTGGCCCTTGCCGATTGGAGCTACGATGTCGATCACCCTTGCAGAAAGGTCTTTTCTGGTAGGGTCTTCGAGCTCGAGCCGAAAACGTTGATCGGGAAACAGCGGGGTCAGATTGTCGAAATTGACCTTGTGTTTTGACTTCTCCGGATCCTCGAAATTCAGCGTATTGACCTTCAGCAGCGCAAAATAGCGTTCGCCTTCTTTCGGGCTGCGAATATGGCCCTCGATGGTATCGCCGGTACGAAGTCCGAAGCGCCGGATCTGCGAGGGCGAAACGTAGATATCATCCGGCCCGGGCAGGTAATTGGCGTCCGGCGAGCGCAAAAATCCAAAACCGTCGGAGAGTACCTCGACGACGCCCTCGCCGATGATATCGGTTTCCTGGATCGCGAGCTGCTTGAGAATGGCGAACATCAGCTCCTGCTTGCGCATGGTGCTGGCGTTTTCGACCCCCTTTTCCTCCGCGAACGAGACGAGCTCAGCCGGCGTCTGGGATTTAAGGTCTTGAAGTTTGATTTCCCGCATTGGGATGGTCCTGTGGAGTAACTCGGGGGAAGGGGTGCGAGGTGGCTTTAAGAAAATGCGGACGCGAGCAGAATGAAGGTCCGCAGGTCTGAGCAAGGAAAGCGCCGGAGAGGCTTCAAACCTGATGCGGCGGCCGGTTCAACGAGGAAACCGGAGCACGACCACATCCGCCTGCGTGGGGTGGGATTTCACCAATATAGAAAATTGGCTGGCCTTCCGCAAGCAGGCCCTCCATTGGAGATGCTGACGGCTAGCATCTCAAAACGGCTTCACGATCACGAGAATCACGATACCTATCATCAGAACAGTCGGTACCTCATTGATAACACGATAAAATTTCTGACTTTTGACGTTACGGTCGGCGGCAAATGCTTTTACCCAACGAACGAAGAAGCCGTGAACGGCGGACATCACCAGCACCAGCAGTAATTTTCCGTGGAACCAGCCCGACGCGAACCAGTGACCGGACCAGGCCAGGTACAGCCCGGCCAGCCAGGCGATGATCATCGCCGGATTGATGATCGCTTTCAGCAGCCGCCGTTCCATGATCTTGAACGTCTCGGACTGTTTCGAGCCGACCTCCGCCTCGCAGTGATAGACGAACAGCCTCGGCAGATAGAGCATTCCCGCCATCCACGCGATCACCGCGATCACATGCAGCGCCTTGATCCATTCGTACATCGAAATATCTCACGCAGTAATTCTGGCAGGGGAAGCTGGAACACTTCGCCACATCTTCGCGTTGCGAACGATCGCGGTCCGGGCTTGGAGGGCAGACATATCCTCAAGCCCGTCCTTTCTAAATACTTAAGTTTAGAATCTTAGGTTTAAGTCTAAGTAGCGGTGATTAGCGCCCACGCAAAACCGTCCGCCTGTTGTCCGCGCTTGTTCACATCCATCAACATATTCCGCGAGCACCGGGATGATCCGGATAAGGTGATCTGCATCAAGTGCTTGGTCGAGGCGATGGACGGTTTATCAAGAGACAAGTCCACATAATCCCACTATCATCGTGGCGGTCGAACGGACTTATCCCGACAACAAGGCCTGTGAAGAAAATGCCGGGTTATACCGGACACCCCGATCCGGCCTCGATTCCCCGCGATAAGCTCCACAGCGATTCACAGGTTACACAGGGGTCCCGGTGCCTACCTCGGGCAATTATTTTCATCTTCATCTGGTCTCCGATTCGACCGGCGAGACGCTGATCACGGTGGCGCGCGCGGTGGCCGCGCAGTACGCCAATGTGACGCCGGTCGAACACGTCTACCCGCTGGTGCGCAGCCAGAAGCAACTCGACCGCGTGCTCGCCGAAATCGAGGAAGCACCCGGCATCGTGCTTTTTACATTGCTGGAAAAGGATCTGGTCGGACGCCTGGAAGACAAGTGCAAGCAGATCAACATTCCAAGCCTGTCGATCATCGGCCCGGTCATGCAGCTGTTCCAGGCCTATCTCGGCGCCGCCACGACCGGGCGCGTCGGCGCCCAGCATGTGTTGAATGCGGAATATTTCAAACGCATCGATGCCTTGAACTACACCATGATGCATGATGACGGCCAGCATGTCGAAGGCCTGGAAGAAGCCGATATCGTCCTGGTCGGCGTGTCGCGCACCTCGAAAACCCCGACCTCGATCTATCTCGCCAACCGCGGCATCCGCACCGCCAACGTTCCGCTGGTGCCCGGCATTCCGCTTCCGCATCAGCTGGAAGCGCTGACCAAACCCCTGGTGGTCAGCCTTCATGCCACGCCGGAACGGCTGATCCAGGTCCGGCAGAACCGGCTGCTGAGCATGGGCGACCGCGACAACGACACTTACATCGATCGCCAGACCGTGACCGACGAAGTGGCGTTCGCGCGGCGAATCAGCGCCAGGTTCAACTGGGCGCAGCTCGACGTGACGCGGCGATCGATCGAGGAGACCGCGGCCGCGATCCTGAAACTGTTCACCGACCGTCAGCGTCAGCGGTTTGCCGAATGACGGTTTGGCGCGGCAAAGACCCGCTGATCCTGGCTTCGCAAAGTCGCGCGCGGCAAATGCTGCTGGCCAGTGCCGGCATCGCCTTCGAAGCCGTTCCGGCCGATATCGATGAGCGCGGCCGTGCAGCAAAATTCTGATTTGTCGGCCCCCGGCGAGATCGCCGCACTTCTGGCCCGGGAAAAAGCGCTTGCGGTGTCGATGCTGCGGTCCCGGCCAATATGTCGTCGGCGCCGATCAGACCCTGGCGCTGGGCGCACTTCTGTTCAGCAAGCCGGCCGGCCGCGCCGAGGCCGCCGAACAATTGCGCAGCCTTGCCGGCCGCAGCCATGAACTGCACTCCGCCGTTGCCGTGGCGCGTGACGGCAAGATATTGTTCGAAACCGTCACCATGGCGCGCATGACCATGCGGCCGCTCGGCGGGAACGAAATCCAAACCTATCTGGACGAAGCGGGAGAGGCGGTGACGACCAGCGTCGGCGCCTATCAGCTCGAGGGACTGGGCGTGCATCTGTTCGAACGTATCGAAGGCGATCACTTCACCATTCTCGGCCTGCCGCTGCTGCCATTGCTGGCGTTTCTGCGCGGCGAACGGCTGCTCGGAATGTGACTGGCGGTGTTGAGATGACAGCAAATGGCGAACATTGAATGATGATTCTGGGGCTGACCGGTTCGATCGGCATGGGCAAATCCACCACCGCAAAACTGTTCGCGGAGGCCGGCGTTCCCGTTTACGACGCCGATGCCGCCGTTCACGGATTATATGAAGGCGAGGCGGCGCCGGCGATCGAAGCGGCTTTTCCCGGCACGACCGCCGGCGGCAAGGTCGATCGGCAAAAACTTTCGGCTCGGGTGGTGCACGATCCCGCCGCGATGAAGCAGCTCGAGCAGATCGTCCATCCGATGCTGGGCGCCTCGCGCCAGAAATTTTTCCACGACGCCGAACGATCCGGCGCGCCGGTCGTGGTGGTCGATGTGCCCCTGCTGTTCGAGACCGGCGGTGAAAAACGCGTCGACGCGGTGGTGGTGGTGACGACCTCGCCGGAGCAACAGCGCGCGCGGATCATGGAGCGCGGTACCATGACCAGCGAAGCGCTGGATTCCATCCTGGCGCGACAGCTGCCCGACGCCGAAAAACGCAAGCGCGCGGATTTCGTGGTGGATACCTCGCACGGTCTCGACCCCGTGCGGGCGCAAATCCGCGACATTCTGCAGCAGGTCGTTAAAATGCCGCAGCGGCGAAGCTGATTCGCCGTCTTTGCGGACCCGTCTCATGCGCGAAATCGTTCTCGATACCGAAACCACCGGCCTCGATCCCGCTCAGGGGTGACCGGCTGGTCGAAATCGGCTGCGTCGAGATGTTCAACCGCATGCCGACCGGTCAGATCTTCCACCGGCATATCAATCCGGAGCGGGCGATGCCGGCCGAGGCTTTTGAGGTGCATGGTCTGTCCAGCGAGTTCCTGGCCGGCAAGCCGTTGTTTATCGCTGTGGTCGAGGAATTCCTGGAATTCATCGGCGATGCGCCGCTGGTGATCCACAACGCTTCGTTCGACATCGGCTTCATCAATGCCGAACTCGACCGCATCAAGCGGCCGGCGATTGCGCGCGACCGGCTGGTCGATACGCTGCTGCTGGCCCGGCGCAAGCATCCGGGCGTGTCGAACCGGCTCGACGATCTCTGTTCGCGCTATGCGATCGACAATTCGCGCCGCACCAAGCACGGCGCCCTGCTCGACGCCGAACTGCTGGCCGAGGTCTATATCGACCTGATCGGCGCCCGGCAGTCGCAACTGATCCTGGCGTCAGAAGCCGGCGATGTGCGCGCCGGCGGCTATGGCGAAATGCCGCGGCGGCAACGCGAGGCCGCGCTCGCGCCCCGGCTCAGCGAGGCCGATCTGGCAGCCCACCGGGCTTTTGTCGCCACGCTGGGCGACAAGCCGATCTGGAACGATTTTCCGGGCGGGTGAACGCTGTCGAGCGTCAGCTCGGCTTGGCCTGGGCTGCCGCAGCCTGCTGGCGTTCCAGGTTTTGCCGATAGAGGCCGACGAAATCGACGGGATCGAGCATCAGCGGCGGGAACCCGCCGTCGCGCACCGCCGTGGAGATGATTTCGCGCGCGAACGGGAACAGCAGCCGCGGGCACTCGATCATGACCAGCGGATGCAGGTTTTCCTTCGGCACGTTCACGATCCGGAACACGCCGGCATAGGCCAGGTCGAAGCTGAACATTACCTTGCCGGCGTTTTCCGCCTTGCCCTCGACCGAAAGCGTCACTTCGAAGTCGTTTTCGGCGATATTGTTGGCGCTGACGTTGATCTGGATGTTGATCGCGGGCTGCTGCTGCTGCGGCGCCAGCGAGCCCGGCGCGTTCGGGTTCTCGAACGACAGGTCCTTGGTGTACTGCGCCAGCACATTCAACTGGGGAGGAGGGGCCGCCTCGGTGGGCGCGCCGTTGCCGTTGGTCATGAAAATCTCTCCTGGAGCCGAGCGGGGCCGGATTTGCGTCTGAATTCGCTCGTGGGACGAAAATGCCTTTGTCGGGGCGAGTGGCTATCATAGCCCCGCCTGCTTCCACAAGGACGACAATTCTGCGCCGCCCCAATCGATCGGTGATTAGCCCGAATATGGATAATGCCGGGCGGCAAGGACCTGGGAAACGGTCTAAATTGTTGAATATGCGCGATTTCCGGGCATGATCGGGTTTCCCCTTGCGGCCAAAACGCGCTACATTGGCTTGTGGCAAAGCGCGCCATTGGCCGGGCCCGATTTCGTGCCTACATGCTGCAGACCCAACCGATGATGTAATCTATGCCGTTCCCCGAGGGAACGCTCTACCGCCGGACTCGTTGCCGGCGTGCGAACCAGAAAGCGAATGCGACGTGGATATTTACACCATCATTTTCCTGGCGCTGGCGGTCTTCATCTTCCTGCGCCTGCGTAACGTGCTCGGACAGCGCACCGGAAGCGAGCGGCCGCCGTTCGATCGCGCTGCGCGCAACGTGTTGCAGGGGTCGCAGGACAACAACGTGGTGCCGATCCCCGGCGCGGTGATCGATCAGGCGCCTCTGGCGCCGACGGCGGACGTGACGCCGCCGACCGACCGCTGGAAGGGGCTGGCCGAACCGGGCACGGCGCTGGCGTCGGGGCTCGATGCCATCGTCACCCAGGATTCCTCGTTCGATCCCCGGCATTTCCTCAGCGGCGCGAAAAGCGCCTACGAGATGATCGTGCTGGCTTTCGCCAATGGCGATCGCCGCGCGCTGAAGGACCTGTTGTCGTCCGAGGTCTATGAGAGTTTCGAGGCCGTGATCAGGGATCGCGAGAAGCACGACCAGAAGACCGAAACGCGGTTCGTTTCGATCGACAAGGCCGAGCTGGTGGGCGCCGAAGCCCGTGATCGCGCAGCGCAGCTGACGGTTCGCTTCGTGTCGCAGATGATCTCGGTCACGCGCGACAAGGCCGGATCGATCGTCGATGGCAATCCGGAAAAAGTCGCCGATATCACCGATGTTTGGACATTCGCCCGCGACGTCACCTCACGCGATCCGAACTGGAAGCTGGTTGGCACCGGAAGCGCTCAGTAACGCGCGTGGCGTCAGGCGATACGCCGCAGCATTGTGTGCAATCGCGGTCGCGATGGCGCTGGTTCCGTCGTCCGCTCAAGGCAGGCGCGGTGCCTACACGCCGCACCGGATGCACAACGTTCGTCCAGTTGTTCCCCCGACACGCCCTCTCCCCTACCCCCGCCTCGCCTGGCCGCTCGAGATCAACGGCGGCCAATATGCGCCGGTCGCCTGGGCCGATATCACGGGCTGGAGCGAGGACGATCATCTCCTGGCCTACGCGGCATTTCGCACCAGCTGCAGACCGATAGCGGCACAGCGGACACCTCCAGCCGACCCCAAGGCCCTGGGCACATCGTTACGGGATCCCTGCAGGATAGCCAGGGATCTCACCCTCACCGAGGGCGCTAGGGCCAAGACCTTCTTTGAAGAGCATTTTCTTCCCTTGCGGATTTCGCGGCTCGGTGACGCCGAGGGTTTTGTGACGGGCTACTACGAACCGATTATCGACGGCTCAAAAACCCAGACGGATGTCTACACCGTGCCGGTCTATCGCCGGCCCTCGAACCTGTTCGTCCGCGGGGTCAAATCGGGCGTGGTCGGCCTGCCCAACAAGGGACAGGTGTTTCGCAAGATCGGCCGCCGCAAGCTGGTGCCGTATTACGACCGCGCCGAGATCGAGGACGGCGCCATCGCCGGCCGCGGCCTCGAAATCTGCTGGCTCAAGAACCAGACCGATTTGCTGTTCACCCAGATCCAGGGCTCGGCACGGGTCCGCCTCGAGGACGGCACCACCCTCCGCATCAATTACGACGCGCATAACGGTTATCCCTACACGCCGGTCGGCCGTATCCTGATCGATCGCAACATCATCCCGAAAGAGCAGATGTCGATGCAGAAGATTCGGGAATGGATGGAGCAGAATCCAGGCGGCGCCGATGAATTGCGGCGGCAGAATCGCTCCTACGTGTTCTTTCGCGAAGTGAATCTGTCCGACAAGGACGAGGCAGTGGGCGCACAGGGCGTCCCGCTGAGCCCCGGCCGCTCGATCGCGGTCGACAAGGCGCTGCACGTCTACGGCACGCCGTTCTTCATCGAGGGTGAGCTGCCGATCGAATCAGAGCAATCGAAGACGCCATTTCGGCGCCTGATGATTGCCCAGGATACGGGATCGGCGATCGTCGGACCGGCGCGCGCCGATCTCTATTTCGGCGCCGGCGCCGAGGCAGGCAAAATATCCGGCCGCTTCCGTCACAATGCCCGCTTCGTCATCCTGGTTCCGAAGAGCCTCGATCCGCTAGCGCGAGGCCGCAAGATGCCGGTACCGGACGAGCGGCCGTCGGAAAAAATCGCAAAGCTGTTTCCGCAAGTCGATCCTCTGAAGGACCCGTCCAGGGATCAACCAAGGGACCAAAAGAACACCGCGCCGGCGGCTGCGCCTGCTGCGGCGGCCGCGCCGAGTTCGACGACATCGGCCGCGATCGTGAAGCCGGTACCGCTGCCGGAAGCGCGGCCGAAGATCGCCCCCAGCGGTGACGCGCGACGCCTCAACGTCCGTCATCAACAACTTCGCCGCCGCGGTCCATGAGACGCCCGGCCCCGATCCCCGAATCGCCGGTCCCGCCGCGGCGAAGGCGTGCGCTAAGCGAGGAAGAGCGCGCGCTGTGGGACAGTGTTGCGAAGCAAACCAAGCCGCTGCGCAAGAGACACCGTGCTGCCAAGGCTCATGCGGCATCGTCCGATCCGCAAGCACCGGCCGCCGCGAAGCACGCGAGCCAACCAAAGCAACAGCCGCCCGCCAAGGCAACCCGAACCTCAACGCGGCCGCCGGCCGCGCCGCCGTTGGCGCCGCTCGGACGTCGTGAGCGCTCGCAACTGTCACGCGGCCGCAAGGAGATCGATGCAAGGCTCGATCTGCACGGCATGACGCAAAACCGCGCCCACCGCGCGCTGTTCGGCTTCCTGCAGCGCGCCCACAGCGACGGCCTGACATTCGTCCTCGTCATCACCGGCAAGGGCAAGATCGGAGCCGAATCCGAACGCGGCGTGCTGCGCCGCCAAGTGCCGCATTGGCTGAGCCTGCCGGAATTCCGTTCGCTGGTGGTCGGTTTCGAGGAAGCGCATGTCGGCCACGGCGGCGAGGGCGCGCTTTACGTGCGGGTGCGGCGATCGAGGATCTGAACGCTTCGTGGCTCAATCCGGGCTACGGATTCGACATTCAGAATGGCCGGATGATCCCGACGCGCGGAATCAAGGTTACGATCCAGCCCAGCAGGATAGTTTTCGGATGCGCCGCGATCGGCGGCGCTTCCCGCGAGGCAGGCAAGGCCTTTACCGCATGCAGGATCAGGAACATGCAGACCGCCCAGTTGGAAATCCAACGGGAATAATCGAACACGACCGCGAACATCACCAGATAGGCGGCGCTTACCGCTACGATCGCCGATATGACGATCCGGCGGTGCAATGGATCCGAAAGCGAACCGATCAGATCGGCAAAATAGCGCCAGACCGGCGCATGCAGCCAGATCAGCAACGCGAACACCGGAACACCCAGCAGATTCGATGGCATGCGCTGCCAAGTGTCGCGAATCTCCTGCGCAAGCGGCTGATACCAGATGTAACTGAAGCTCAGCAGGTTGGTGCGCGTTGGATCGGTCATCCGCCCTTGCAGGTATTGAACGAACTCCGCCTCGGGCACCGCCGTTGAACCCCGGAATTGCGTGATGAGGAACAGCAGACCGACGGCGAGCAGCGCGGCAATTCCGATGCCGGCGCTTTGCCGCGTCACACCCTGCACGAGATAGTAACGCAGCACCGCGATGACTGCGATGGTCGGCACATACATCAAGAGGTGAATGTGGTGGATCAGAATGAGAACGACCGAAAAGCCCGCCGTCAGCAGCACGTAGGCAACCGACCGCGCCGGGATCAACAGCAGGCAGATCGCGAACGCGCATCCGTAGATGTCGAAATGTCCGAGCGTGTGCATGAAATTCTTCAAAAAGAACGGCGAGCCTGCCATGAACACGAACAGCGGCATCTGCGCTTCTTCGAAGCCAAAAGTTCGCCGGAACAATTTTGCGAACAGGCCGAGCGTGATCAGCCAGACGGTGCCGGAGAGCGCGAACACCAGCCATACCGGCACTTTTTCGGCGAACAGCGAAACCACGGCGCCAATCAGCGCGCGCTTGGTGAAGCCGAAATGATAATCGACCAGCAGGTGAATGTAGGGAACGTAAGGTTCGCGGGTAAGCTTGTAGAGAAATACCCCGACGAGAACCGCGGCATTGACGGCCAGCATCAGCCGCCAGGGGTTTTCCCGCATCCGCAAATTCATTCGGCACCTGAAACGAAAATCAGGGACGGACTATCACATAGCCGATGTGCGATGCGCAAATCTCGTGACGAAGGCTGGCCACCTACAAGATAAACCGGCTCAGATCGGCATTCCTGGCGAGGTCGCCGACATGCTTCTGCACGTAGTCCGCATCGATCCGGATGGTCTCGCCGTTGCGGTCGGGCGCGGCGAAGGAAATCTCGTCGAGCACGCGCTCCATCACGGTCTGCAATCGCCGCGCGCCGATGTTCTCGACGGACGAATTGACCGCTACCGCCACATCCGCCAGCGCATCGATTGCTTCCGGGGTGATATCGAGCGTCACGCCCTCGGTCTGCATCAGAGCGATATATTGCTTGATCAGCGACGCCTCCGGCTCGGTCAGGATTCGCCGCATGTCGTCCCGCGTCAGCGCCTCCAGTTCGACCCGGATCGGCAGCCGGCCCTGCAGTTCCGGCAGCAGGTCCGATGGCTTTGCGATGTGAAACGCGCCCGACGCAATGAACAGGATATGGTCGGTTTTGACAGCGCCGTGCTTGGTCGAGACCGTGGTGCCCTCGATCAGCGGCAACAGGTCGCGCTGCACGCCCTCGCGCGAAACATCGCCGCCGGTGCGGCCGTCGCGCACGCAGATCTTGTCGATCTCGTCGAGGAACACGATGCCGTTGTTCTCGACGGCATGGATCGCTTCCTGCACCAGCTGATCGTTATCCAATAGCTTGTCGGATTCCTCGTTGACCAGCAGCTCATGGGAATCCGCAACCGTCAGCCGCCGGGTCTTGGTGCGGCCGCCCATCTTGCCGAAAATATCGCCGATCGAGATCGCGCCCATTTGCGCGCCGGGCATGCCGGGAATCTCGAACATCGGCATGCCGCTGCCCGATGACTGGGTCTCGATTTCGATTTCCTTGTCGTTGAGCTCGCCGGCGCGCAGCTTCCTGCGAAAGGAATCGCGGGTCGCGACACCCGAGCCGGGGCCGACCAGGGCGTCGAGCACGCGATCCTCGGCCGCAAGCTGGGCGCGGGCCTGCACGTCCTTGCGCTTGCGCTCGCGGGTCTGCGCGATTGCGACCTCGACCAGATCGCGGATAATCTGCTCGACGTCGCGGCCGACATAGCCGACCTCGGTAAACTTTGTGGCTTCGACCTTGATGAACGGCGCGCCAGCGAGCCTTGCCAGCCGCCGCGCGATCTCGGTCTTTCCGACGCCGGTCGGCCCGATCATCAATATGTTTTTCGGCAGCACTTCCTCGCGCAGCAGGCCGGTGAGCTGCAGCCGCCGCCAGCGGTTACGCAGCGCGATGGACACCGCGCGCTTGGCGTCGGCTTGGCCGACGATGAAGCGGTCGAGTTCGGAAACGATTTCACGGGGAGAGAAGTCGGTCATGGGTCCTAGCTAGGTTCGAAATGCCGGCAAGACAAGCGGCATCAGATGATCGGCGGGCCGGCCTGCCATTGCCGGATCGCGTCGAATGGGTGGATCAGCATGATGATGTTCAGCGCCAGATTGTCGCGGATGTGAAGCACCATCACCAGTTCGAATAAAATCGCGAGGGCGACGGTGCCGGCGACCGGCAGCTTCTTCGCCAGCAGGAATCCTCCGACCATGGCCAGCGTATCGGACACCGAATTGACGATGCTGTCGCCAAAATAATCGAACGACGCCGTGCCGGTGCGGTATCGGTTGATGATCCAGTCGGAATTTTCAACCAGTTCCCAGGCGCCCTCGATCAGCATTGCGACGATCAGGCGGCCCAGCCAGGGCGCGCGCGGCAGCACCAGCCAGGTCAGGCCATAAAACAGAATCCCGTGCAGGATGTGCGAGAGCGTGTACCAGTCGGCGATGTGCTGCGAATTCTCCGAGCTCAGCACCACACCGTGCCACAGTTTTACATAGCCGCAGGCGCAGATCGGCAGCCGGTCCATCGCAAACAGCAACGCGGCCTGCAGCGCGAGCAGGCCGCCCGCGATCAGCACCCAGTGCCACGCGGAAAGACCGGATGCGGCCGGGGCATTGCGTTCGAGCATCATGCGTTGCGCACCATCAGCAGAGCCGGACCATCCGGCGTATCTACCATGCGGTCGACCATAAACCCTGCTCTTTGGTAGGCGCCGATGGCGCGGTGATTGGCGGGATCGGGATCGGTGACGATACACGGCGCGCCGCGCGCCAGCCGGCCATCGACAAAGCTGCGAATAAGCGCCGAGCCATGGCCGCGTTCGATCATATCAGCCTCTCCGATGAAAAGATCGATGCCGCGCGTGCCCTGGGGATGCAGCCCAAAACCCGAATTCCATGCGGTCAGATCGTAACACTGGAGATAGCCGAAGGGGTTGCCGGCCAACGAAAAAATGTACTGGTCCATCGCCGGCTCATCGAGATCGCCGCTGATCAGGGCATATTGCTCGTCGGGATCGCCCCACCATTCCCGAACATGCGGCAAGGTGAGCCAGCGCCGGATCAGCGGCAGGTCGGCCGAAATCATCGGGCGGAAGACGTAATCCGGCGCCATCGACCCGGCGCCTCAGAGCGTCTCGAGGGTCACGTTGCGGTTGGTGTAGACGCAGATGTCGGCGGCGATATCGAGCGCCCGGCGCACGATGGTCTCGGCATCCTTGTCGGAATCGGCCAGCGCGCGGGCGGCGGCCAGCGCATAATTGCCGCCGGATCCGATCGCCATCACGCCGGATTCCGGCTCCAGCACGTCGCCGGTGCCGGTCAGGACCAGCGACACATCCTTGTCGGCGACGATCATCATCGCCTCCAGCCGCCGCAGATAGCGGTCGGTCCGCCAGTCCTTGGCCAGTTCGACCGCGGCCCGGGTCAACTGCCCCGGATATTGCTCGAGCTTGCTTTCCAGCCGCTCGAACAGCGTGAAAGCATCGGCGGTGGCGCCGGCAAAGCCGCCGATCACGTCGCCCTTGCCCAGTTTGCGGACCTTTTTGGCGTTACCCTTGATGATGGTCTGGCCGATCGAGACCTGGCCGTCGCCGCCGATCACCACCTTGCCGCCCTTGCGGACCGTCAAAATGGTGGTGCCGTGCCAGACCGGCGATTGGGCTTCTGATGCTTGCATGGAATTCCCTGTGTTCGGCCAAATCTAGGGATTGGGGCGTGGGGTTACAATCGGCGCGCTTTGGCCCGGAATTCCGGTCACCATAGCCAGAAGTTCGGCCTTTTGCCGGCCATCCCGCAGTAGCGAAGGCGGGATCAGCCTGTTAAAAGGGCCGCGTTTTCGGCCAAGGGAAAGCAGTTTTCATGCGTAGCGTCACCATCAAGCGCAAGACCAAGGAGACCGATATCGAGGTTTCGGTAAACCTCGACGGATCAGGCGTGTCCGATGTCGCGACCGGAATCGGCTTCTTCGACCACATGCTGGACCTTCTGGCCCGCCATTCGCGGATCGATCTGACCGTGAAGGCGGTCGGCGATCTCCATGTCGACCACCACCACACCACCGAAGACGTCGGCATTGCACTCGGCCAGGCGGTCAAGCAGGCACTGGGCAACATGGCCGGCATCACCCGCTATGCCTCCATCCACATGCCGATGGACGAGACGCTGTCGCGGGTCGTGATCGACATTTCCGGCCGGCCGGTGCTGGTATTCAAGGTCGAGTTCCCGCGCGACAAGGTCGGGACCTTCGACACCGAGCTGGTTCGCGAGTGGTTCAATGCCTTTACCACCAATGCCGGCGTGACTTTGCACGTCGAGACCCTATATGGCGAGAACAGCCATCATATCGCCGAATCCTGCTTCAAGGGTCTGGCGCAGGGCATTGCGGGCGGCGGTCGCGATCGATCCCAGCGCCGCGGGCGAAGTGCCGTCCACCAAGGGTCAGCTCGGCGGCTGATTTTCGAGCATGATCCGGAAAAGTGGGAACCGGTTTTCCGAAAAGATCATGCTCAAACTGAAGGTTTCGGCGGAGAGTTACGATGCCGGTTTTCACGGTTCATGGACCCGTTACGCCTGAGACGGGCGTTCGCGCGACCGACAGGTTTGCCTTCGTCCGCGACGGCTTTCATTTCTGGGCCGCGGTCGCCGCCGTGCCGTGGCTGATCTGGCACCGGCTGTGGCTGGCGCTGATCGGCTGGATCGTCGGGATGGTTGCCATCGATGTCGGCCTGGCGGCGCTCGGCGCCGGCGGCCGTGCAATCCTTTTCGCCAATCTGCTGCTGGCGCTGTTGATGGGATTTGAAGCGGCAAGCTTGCGGCGCTGGACCCTGTCGCGGCGCAACTGGCGCCAGCTCGACATTGTGGTGGCCGACAACCAGGAGCAGGCCGAGCGGCGGTTCTTCGACCGCTGGACCGCCAGCCAGCGCGCGCTGGTCAACGATCAATTGGCCGTCGACCGCGGCGCGCCGCCGCCGACACGGGATGTTCCGGGCCAGCCGTTCTCGCGGCCCCCGCCGGCGTCGAGAAACGAGATCATCGGGTTATTCCCGGAGCCGGGAGGCCAGCGGTGAGCGTTGCCATCATCGATTACGGCTCCGGCAATCTGCACTCCGCGGCCAAGGCGTTCGAGCGCGCGTCGCGCGGCATGCACGTGCCGGAAAAGGTCGTGGTGACCCGCGATCCCGAAACCGTATTCCGCGCCGATCGCATCGTGTTGCCCGGGGTCGGCGCCTTCGCCGATTGCCGCCGCGGACTGGATGCGCTCGACGGCATGATCGAGGCGATGACCGAAGCGGTGCGCCAAAAGGCGCGGCCGTTCTTCGGCATCTGCGTCGGCATGCAACTGATGGCTACGCGCGGCAAGGAGCATGTCACCACCGACGGGTTCAACTGGATCGCCGGCGACGTCGAAAAGATTTCCCCGCGCGAGGAGAACCTGAAGATCCCGCATATGGGCTGGAACACGCTCGACATGGTGCGCGAGCATCCGGTGCTGGAGCGCCTGCCGCTGGGGCCCAAAGGCCGCCATGCCTATTTCGTGCACTCCTATCACCTCAACGCCGCCAACGAGGCGGAAGTGCTGCTGCGCGCCGACTACGGTGGGCCAGTCACCGCGATGGTGGGCCGGGACACCGCGATCGGCACCCAGTTTCACCCGGAGAAGAGCCAGCGTTTTGGGCTGGCCCTGATCTCGAACTTTTTGAAATGGAAGCCGTGATCCTCTTTCCTGCTGTCGATCTGAAGAACGGCCAGTGCGTGCGCCTGGAGCAGGGCGACATGGCGCGCGCCACCGTGTTCAACCTCGATCCCGCCGCGCAGGCGAAGAGTTTTGCCGCGCAAGGGTTTGAATATCTGCATGTGGTCGATCTCGACGGCGCCTTTGCCGGCAAGCCGATCAACGCCGACGCCGTCGAATCGATGCTGAAGGCCGTCACCATGCCGGTGCAGCTCGGCGGCGGAATTCGCGACCTCGGGACGGTCGAAGCCTGGCTCGAAAAAGGCGTCGCGCGTGTCATCATCGGCACCGCGGCGGTACGCGATCCCGAACTGGTCAAAGCCGCGGCGAAAAAATTTCCCGGCCGCGTCGCGGTCGGTCTCGACGCCCGCGACGGCAAGGTCGCGGTTGAGGGCTGGGCCGAGACCTCGCAGGTGACGGCGCTGGAAATCGCGCAGCGGTTCGAGGATGCCGGCGTTGCCGCCATCATCTTCACCGACATCGCCCGCGACGGCCTGCTGAAGGGCCTCAATCTCGACGCCACCATCGAACTCGCCGAGAGTATTTCGATTCCCGTCATCGCCTCGGGCGGCTTTGCCTCGATCGAAGACGTGAAAGCGCTGCTGGCGCCGCGCGCGAAAAAACTGGCCGGCGCGATCGCCGGTCGCGCGCTCTATGACGGGCGCCTCGATCCTGCCGCTGCCCTTGCGCTGATCCGCAGCGCGCGCGCCGCGGCCTAGGAGACTTCCATGTTCAAAGTTCGCGTGATCCCCTGTCTCGACGTCAAGGACGGCCGCGTGGTCAAGGGCGTCAATTTCGTCGATCTGCGCGACGCCGGCGATCCCGTCGAAGCGGCGATTGCCTATGATGCCGCTGGCGCCGACGAGCTTTGCTTTCTCGACATCACCGCCACGCATGAAAATCGCGGCACCATGCTGGATGTGGTCCGGCGCACCGCGGAAGCCTGCTTCATGCCGCTGACGGTCGGCGGCGGCGTGCGCACCGTCGACGATATCAAGATGCTGCTGCGGTCCGGCGCCGACAAGGTGTCGATCAACAGCGCCGCGGTCAGCCGCCGCGAATTCGTCAAGGAAGCGGCGCGAAAAATTCGGCGACCAGTGCATCGTGGTGGCGATCGACGCCAAGCGGGTCAAGCGCGGCGGCGGCTCGGACGCTGGGAAATCTTTACCCATGGCGGGCGCAATTCCACCGGGATCGACGCCATCGAATATGCCCAGGAAGTGGTCTCGCTCGGCGCCGGTGAAATCCTGCTGACCTCGATGGACCGCGACGGCACGCGGCAGGGATTCGACCTGCCGCTGACCCAGGCCATTGCCGACAGCATCCGGGTTCCGGTGATTGCCTCCGGCGGCGTCGGCAATCTCGATCATCTCGTCGACGGGATCCGCCAGGGCCATGCCACCGCGGTGCTGGCGGCGTCGATCTTCCATTTCGGGGAATTTACCATCCGTCAGGCCAAGGACCACATGGTCCGCGCCGGGTTGCCGATGCGGCTCGATCCCTGACGACTCTTTGTGACAGAAGTGCTAAATCCACCCGAAGATGCCCCGAGCCCTGCGGGCGGCTGTTGAGTTCGAGTTGATGCCGCGTTTCACGATCCATGATCTGGCTGCCACCATCGACGCCCGCGCCGCCGTCGGGAGGTGAGGCGTCCTACACCGTCAAGCTGCTCGGCAAGGGCGCGGAGCACTGCGCCAAGAAGCTCGGCGAGGAGGCGGTCGAAACCGTGATCGCCGCGGTCGAGAATGACCGCGACCACCTGATCGCCGAGAGCGCGGATCTGCTGTTTCATCTGCTGGTGCTGCTGAAATCGCGCGGCGTCAGGTTCGAAGAGGTCGAGGCCGCGCTGGCGCAGCGCACGACGATGTCCGGCCTGGAAGAGAAGGCCGCGCGCAAGCGCTGATACGTGAGAGTCAAGGGCAATGCGCAGAGGCGGCGTGATGGACATTCGGGCACCGGATCAGCAATATAATCCCTATCGGATCTTCTCGCGGGAGCAGTGGGCGCGTCTGCGCGACGATACGCCGATGACCCTGGAACCGGGCGAGTTCGAGCGGCTGCGTTCGATGCATGACCGGCTCGATATGAAAGAGGTCGAGGACATCTTCCTGCCGCTGTCGCGGCTGCTGTCGATCTATGTCGATGCCACGCTGCGGCTGTATCAGGCCCAACGCCAGTTCCTCGGCATCCGGGACCGCAAGGTGCCCTACATCATCGGCGTCGCCGGATCGGTCGCGGTCGGCAAATCCACCACCGCACGCGTGCTGCAGGCACTGCTGGCGCGCTGGTCGCCGCGACCCAAGGTCGACCTCGTCACCACCGACGGTTTTCTGTTTCCCAATGCGGTGCTGGAGCGGCAGGGCCTGATGCAGAAAAAGGGCTTTCCGGAAAGCTACGACCTGCCGATGCTGCTGTCAGTTCCTCAGCGACATCAAGGCCGGGCGCCGGCCGGTGCGCGCGCCGGTCTATTCGCATTTGACCTATGACATCATTCCGAACGAATGGATCGAGGTCGACCGGCCGGACATCCTGATCGTCGAAGGCGTCAACGTGCTGCAGACCGGCCGGCTGCCGCGCGACGGCAAGGCGGTTCCTGTGGTGTCGGACTTCTTCGACTTCTCTGTTTATATCGATGCCGACGAGCCGGTGCTGCGCGAATGGTATGTCCGGCGCTTCCTGGCGCTGCGCGACACCGCGTTTACCGATCCGCGATCCTATTTCCATCGCTATGCGCTGCTCTCCGACGAGGAAGCCACCGCGACCGCGCTCGCGATCTGGGAACGCACCAACCTCGCCAATCTCGAGGACAACATTCTGCCGACGCGCCCGCGCGCGACGCTGATCCTGAAAAAGGGCGCCGACCACATGGTCGAAACCGTGGCGCTGCGGCGGCTCTGATCCGCTGACGCGGCGTTCCGTCCTTACGCCGCGATATGCCTTGAAGCGGCAAGGCCGGCCAGCGCATCGGCGAGCTTTTCACGGTCGAGCGGCTTGATCAGAAAGCCGTCCATGCCGGCTTCGAAACAGGCATAGCGATCTTCCACCAGCGTATTGGCGGTCAGTGCGAGGATCGGCGTCTGCCGGCCCGGCTGGCCGGCCTCCAGCTTCGCGAATCCGTTGCGTGGTTTCGATGCCGTCGAGCTGCGGCATCTGGATATCCATCAGCACGAGGTCATAGGGCGCGCCGGCCGATCTTGCCGCCTGCCAGGATTCCAGCGCCTGCTCGCCATTGGTCGTGATGACGGCGTGGTGGCCGAGCCGGGCCAGCAGCGAGCGCATCAACAGCGCGTTGATCTCATTGTCTTCCGCGACCAGAATCGACAAGCCGCTTGCGGGTCGCGGGGCTGGCGTTTCGGCATGGTCGGGAATATCGATCAGTGGCATCGCCGGCAATGATCGGGCGCGGCCACTTCCGGCGCCGTGGTCAGCCGGGCCGCCAGTGAGGCCGCGCGCAGCGGTTTGACCAGATAGCCGGTGAAGGCGGAGCTGACGGAGGCTGCAGCTCCTGCCGCGTCGCCGGCGTGAACATCACGATCCGCTGCGTCGCATGGATGCGCGCGCGGCCTCGCCGAGATCTTGCGATTTCCGCCGTGCCGAGCGCATGGTCGATCAGCACGGCGTGCCAGGCCCGTTCCGGCAGCAGGGCCTTGTGCCACCTCGATGTCCGAGACCAGGCAGGTCTGGGCGCCCCAGCGCTGCAGCCGGCGCGCGATCAGCGAGGCCTCGATGCTTTGCGGCGACACCAGCATGATCGATTGCCCGGCCAGATCGGGCGCGGCGAACGCTCTGCTGTGTTCGTTGCTCTCGGAGGCGGCGAGCGGGATCGACACCTCGAAGGTCGAGCCTGTCGCCGGGCGTGCTCTCCAGCGTGATGCGGCCGCCCATGCGCTTGACGATGCGCTCGGAGATGCTGAGCCCAAGGCCGGTGCCGCCATAGCTGCGCGCGATGCCGTCATTGGCCTGTTCGAACTCGCGAAAAATGCGCTCGCGCGCTTCGGGCGCGATGCCGATGCCGGTGTCGCGGACCAGGAAGGAGATTTCATTGGGCCAGATGCCGGGCTCGACGATCAGCGCGACGCCGCCGGTCGAGGTGAACTTGATGGCGTTGCCGGCGAGATTGAGCAGCACCTGGCGCAGCCGCGCGGCATCGCCGATCACTTCCAGCGGCAGCCGCTCGTCGACATAGGCGGCGATCTCGATCTTCTTGGCCTGGGCGCGCGGCGCCAGCAGTTCGGTGATGTCCTCGATCAGGGCCGACAGCGCGAACGGGCGGTGTTCGAGGTCGATCTTGCCGGCCTCGATCTTGGAATAGTCCAGCAATTCCTCGATCAGCGCGAGCAGCGCGTCGCCGGAGGTCTTCACCGCCCTGGCGTAGGTGGTCTGCTCCGGCGTCAGCGGCGTGTCGAGCAACAGCCCGCTCATGCCGATGATGCCGTTGAGCGGCGTGCGGATTTCGTGGGAGGCCATCGCGAGAAAGCGCGACTTGGCGCGGTTGGCGGCATTGGCCTGGTCGCGGGCCTCGGTCGAGCGCGCGTTCGCTCTCGGTGCGGTCGGTGACGTCGCGGCCGACGCTCTGCATCTCGGCGGGCCTGCCGGCGTCGTTGCGGACCAGACCTTCGCGCCAGGCGATCCAGCGCGGCCCGAGCGCGGTTTCGATCTTCTGGTCGTGGATGCGCGTGCCGTTCGGTCTCAAGCGCGGTGTCGCCCTGCTCGAGCACGTCGAGCGTAGCCGTGCTGCCGATCAGTTCTTCGCGCGGCCAGCCGGCGAGTTCGCAATAGGCGTCGTTGGCGAAGGTGATGCGGCCTGTCGCGTCGCGCAGCACGATCAGGTCGCCCTGCGATTCGAACAGGCTGCGGGCGCGCGCCTCGGCTTCCTGCAATTCCCAGTTGCGGTCGGCGAGCGCCTCGTTGTGCAGGGCGATCTTGCGCATTTTCTTGCGCATGCAGCGCAGCCGGAAGCTCTGGGTCGCCAGCGCAAGGCACGCGATCGCGAACAGGAAACTCGCGCCGATCGCAAAGGCGTGGGGGTCATAGCCGGAAACCGGAGAGCGGCTTCCGGCGATGAAGCCATAGGCGCCGCCGAAGGCGGCGGAGAAGATCATGAAGGAGCGGACGATGAAGGCCAGCCAGGGATGCGCGGCGCGAAAAGCGGCGTATGTGCAGCTTGATCCGGAAAACCCGTCCCATCGCCGATTTTCCCGATTGCTTGAATTGCCCCGTGCCGCGTCGCCACGATGCGGCGGCGACCTTGCGAAGTGTTTGAGGCCGGCGTTGTGCCCGCGCGGCGCGATGAAAACAGGGTTAATGAAAGGTTACAGCGACGCATGCCTGGATGCGGCGATGGACGCGCTCGCGAGTCCGTCCGACGGGCGCCGACGATCAGGGCGGCGGCATCGCGCGCCGAGAACGTCTTTGAGCGCACGAAGATCCGGTAATCGGCGGGCCCTGTCCGCCGAGAGATAGATCACGGGCTCGGACGCCGACGGGCTTGCCGAGATCGCAACCAGTTGTGTCGCCGGATTGGTCTGGCAGCCGCCGGCGTCGGCATTGTCGATGTCGTCGATGACGGCGAAGTCGGCCGCCTCGGCGTTGTCGATGATCTGCGACCCGCACGGTCGCCAGCGCCGGATCGTTGGTGAAGCCGACATGACGCTCGGCCTGCCAGGGCAGCGAGGTGATCTGGACCGACATATCGGCCACCGCGATGCAGGGCCGCGCGCCGGGAACAGATCGCCGCGGGCGAAAAAGGCGGCGACCGCCAGGGGAATAACCGAGGCCAGGATCTTGAAACGCAACTTGATACGCACTCGCTTGCCGACAAGCCCCGTGGAACGCCGGGGCTTATGGTTGGCGGAGTGTAAAGAAAAGTAGTTACCTGCCGCGTTGACGCGGACGATACCGGCGTCGCGCGGAAACTCACAGCCGCGCCGGCGCAGAGTCTTCGGCCAGCGCACGGTAGGACAAGCGCCTCGGCCAGATGCAGCCGGCCGATCTTTTCGGCGCCGTCGAGGTCGGCCAGTGTCCGGGCAACGCGCAGCACGCGGTGATAGCCGCGCGCGGACAGACGCATGGTCTCGGCGGCGTCGCGCAACAGTTTTTGCCCCTGCGCGTCCGGCTGCGCGATCTTGCTCCAGCAGCGAGGCCGGCGCTTCCGCATTGGTGCGGACCTGCGGCAGGCCGGCGGCCGCGTAGCGCGCGAGCTGGATATCGCGCGCGGCGGCGACGCGGGCGGCGACTTCGGCCGATCCTTCCGCCGGCGGCGGCAGGATCAGATCGGCGGCGGTGACCGCCGGCACTTCGATCCGCAGATCGATGCGATCCATCAGCGGGCCCGGAGATGCGGGCCTGGTAATCGGCGGTGCAGCGGTCGATCCGGCCGCGCTTGCAGGAATAGCCGGGCTCATAGGCATGGCCGCAGCGGCAGGGATTCATCGCCGCGACCAGCATGAAGCGCGCGGGATAGGTGACGCGGTGATTGGCGCGGGACACCGCGACCTCGCCGTTCTCCATGGGCTGGCGCAGCGAATCCAGCACGCGCGGATCGAACTCCGGCAATTCGTCGAGGAACAGCACGCCCTGATGCGCCAGCGAAATCTCGCCGGGTTTTGCGCGCATGCCGCCGCCGGTCAGCGCCGCCATGCTGGCGGAATGATGCGGGCGAGCGGAACGGCCGCCGCGCGGTCAGCGCGCCGTCGCGGATTTCGCCGGCGACGGAGGCGATCATCGAGACTTCCAGAAGTTCCGACGGCGACAGCGGCGGCAGGATCGAGGGCAGCCGTGCCGCCAGCATCGATTTGCCGGCGCCGGGCGAGCCGATCATCAACATATGATTATCTCAATGGGAAAATGAAATTTCTCCCTTACGACTTTCGTCTAAGGCAATCGAAACATCTTTGGGTCCCATATCGCGCATGGGACCCTATTAGAGATTTCATTCGAATTTGATTTGAAGTTCCTTCGGCCTAAGCCGCCGCCGCCGCCGAGCTGACGGCAGTAGTGTCGCTCCCTGCCGAATTCCCTCGATACTTGCGGGCGTTGCATGCACCTGACGCGAGCCACTCCCGCTATGGAAGCCCAGAGGCTCGCGGGCCTTCTCAGCCTCTGTCTACGCCGTTCGATAGACAGCGAAGCCAAGCATTTCGATTGCGCAGCCCGTTGACCGTCAGGCTCGCTGAGGCTGGCCACCAGTTGGTGCGTGTGCCGATGATTTCCAGTCGGTCAGGCCGCTTCAGAGTGCTTTGCGACGTGGGGCGCACGGCCTCGCTGTGCAGCTCGTCAATCCGGCCGCAGATGGTGCCAGCTCGTTTCCGAATATGCCGAGGCGGCTCGGTTGGTTTTTTGTGAGCGCGAGCAAATCTTGCAGATGTTCCTTTATCTCGTCGGCGCTTTTGATCATCCGCTAACCGTTTTTCTTCACGATAGCCGCACCGCGAATTTGCTCGCCTCTCACATGCCACTCTCGTGGATGGTAGGCGCGAAAAGCCTTTAAATCCAAACGTTTGGCCGATATTTCCGTTGACCGAATTAAGCAGTTGTTTCTGGTAACCGGAATTAAAATGGCACCAAAAGCCTCGGTTTTGCGCGGTTACAAACTTCTACGCTCGCGCCTTGCGGTCCCAATCCGTCATCATGTTGTTTTTTAATTGCCTCTAGCCAACGCAAAAATTTTCGTTTAACTTTAAAAGTAAAAAAAAAAATTCCGACTCTCCGTCGTCAGTTTTTAATCCATAGCCTTTATGCCGGGCGATCAAAATGATACTTTGGAACCTTGATGCTGCTGGGCTTTATTGGCGTTGCTGGCATGGGGTAGCGTTGGAAGAGCTTCCGCCTAGCGTAGACGACCTACGCTTGACGGATCGGCGGGGGTGCGTTGAAAATCTTTTCTTGCAAGAAGATCTACTGATCAAGCGCACCCCCGTTGCATCGCCAAGCCCATCGAGGTGAGCTTTGCGCTGCAACTTCGCAGCACTTTCCTAGCTAGAAAGAGGACTATCATGTTACGAAAACTACTACTCGCGACGGCAGCGTTAGCTGCCTTGACGACTGCGGGTAACGCAGCCGTTGTCGGCGACCTCGGAATTAATCCGACGTCTTCCGCTGGTGCGTTTTCCAACCAAAACCTGCCGACCGGCGCGTTTGCCGATCAGTGGACCTTCCAGTTGGTCGGTGCCGAGCAGTTTCTCACCATTGGCTCGGCGACCAACGTCTTCCCGCAACCTCAGTGACTTCATTGCTAACTTCAATGGCTCCGTCTTCGAAATCGTCGGGGCCGTCGACGCCAGTCCCGGTCTTGGCGACGATATTCTGGTGCTGGGACCGGCGTTCGGTGGCCCCGGTTGCGGCGCGAACTGCCAGATCTTCGGCGGTTCGGCAATCCTCCCTATCGGTGATTACTATCTTGAACATTGCCGGTACTGCCGGATCAACCGCAGGCTACGGCGGCAACCTTGCCACCACGGCGGCGGTACCTGAGCCTGCTTCCTGGGCGATGATGCTGCTCGGCTTCGCTGGCGTCGGCTTCATGGCCTACCGCCGTCGTAGTGGAAATACAATTCGTTTGGTCTGATCTTCCAGCCCGTCAAATGTACATGAGACCGCCTTCGGGCGGTCTTTTTGTTTGGATGCTTGGGCTCCGAACCGGTTGCGCGCACTCTCAAATATCGAGGCCGGCCACCCACGAGCAGATGCGCGCCGTGATGCCTCATGCGCGGACTACGATGCGCTGAGCCATCTTCGCCTTGGTCGCAGGCCAGTGAGACCGGGACGCGATCAGACGCAGCGTCCTATCAGCAATGCCGCCAGAACCTTATCGCCTATCGTCAGCAGGCTGTGCTTGAGGACGAGTTGGCCTCGGCACGCGCTGCCCGCTTCGGTGCCGCCCTATCTGCGGCTGGAGCGTCGCTGAAGGGCATCAATCAGTAACTGGGACGGCGTTATAGCCTATGGGTTCTGGGAGGCCGTGGATCGTCGCATGTGCGTTTTAGGTAAAATAGCCGCACATAGCTAGATTTCCATAGAACACGCACGGGCTCTTGTGGGCATCCTAGAGGAGTGAAGCCGTCCGCCCTGCATAAGTTCCCGTAACCGGACCCGCTCATCCACATTTTTGCTACAAAGTTGCTTGGTTCGCGCCCTACAGTTCCTGTGGCTCCGAGGGGTGGCCGTTATGTCTGATTTGCTCTATTTTGCCGGTGTTTGAACCTAGGGGTATAGGCTCCGCATGCGTTGTTTTCTTGTGGTTCGCGGCGGGCCCGTTGCCGTGCCTACCCCAATTGGGTGCTCTTGTGTTTGGGTACCCACCGGGCTCTCTGGGGCCCCCCAAGAAGATTGCCGTTACGCAGAGCTTGGGTCTCAAAGCGGCGTACCGCGCCGCCCCAAAGGTCAGCGTCCTCCGCTAGAAAATAACGTTATCGGGGTCATCCGGGTCCGCCCGGCGGTGCGGGTCAAACTCCGGCTCCTCCTCAGGCTCCAGCCCCCACTCCGCCATGAGGCGGCGGGAGGTCCGGATTGAGCTTCGCCAGCGCTCGGGCCGTCACGTCTGTGTTCTTGGTGAACCGTGTCCCCAACTTGAAGCGTACGATGGCCACGGCTTCTCCGCCTCAGCCTCAATCCAGTCCTCTAGCTCCTGCAGCTCAGGTCGATCTTAGGGCTCTTGGCGCGCTCTGCCCCACGACAGGGACTTGATGTCCTTAGGGCTCTCCCCTTGCTCCTCTACCTTCTTCAATATGTCCCTCATGGTGTTCACCGTCCCTTTGCTGGCCCCGGTGTCCTGCATGATGCTCCTGATGCTGTCCTGAGGATCGCGCTGCCCGCACCAAGCGCCAAGCCGCCTCGGTCCGATCCTCTCGCGTGAGTGATAGCCTGTCTTTGTTGTTGGCCCGGAGCGCGGCACGCTCAGCCGTCCTAAGGCTCCCTGTGAACACCTGGGCCGGTATCGCTTTCGACCAACCCGCATTGTCATACCCGGCTAAGCGGTGGTGCCCCGTGTCCATCACGTAATATTCTCTCCCGACCGGAAACACGAGTATCGGTGGCATCGCGTCTCCGCGCTGGATCGCTCGCGCTAAGGTGAGAATGTGATCATCGCTGGGGAGGCGATTGTGTTTCGGTATACGCCACTGAAATGCCCGCTCGGCCACCTTGATGGCCTTGCGTCTCAATCCGACGATAGCCCCCGGCTTCGATGGCAAGGTCAGTGCCTCCGCTGTCGCGAGCTTCACCTCTAGCTCCTCGATGCTTTCGAGGGTGTCCTCGGGTCTCCTCACGTTGCCCCGCGTGATTGTGCGTCGTACGCGGCGTTCGCTCTTCTTCCGTCTCATTATGTCTCGCTGTCGTTATTGTCCGGTCTGTACACCAACCCATCTTCCCTTTCGAAAAGCCTCGAACGGCTGGTGTAGAAAAATATCTTCTGAGGCTCATCGGCGTGATGCCATAGGATATCCATGGCCGTCTCCTGAGGCCGCATGATCAACTTGCGCACCGCTCCTCGAAGCGCCTTGTTGGCCTCCGCAACATCTATCGGTTCCTGTGTGAGTGCCTTCTCGACAGCGGCTAATCGAAGGGTGACGTTGGTGCTCGTGATGCTGTCCCGGTGCTCAGATATCTCCCTGAGGCGCTCCTTCATCCCATCTAGCTCCCGCTCAAAGTCCTGTAGCCTCTGCCTCGCGGCCCTGCTCTTGTCGGAAGTGATGAGATCAAGCATGTCGCGCACACCATCTTCTCCTGCGTCAATGCCTCCCTTCAAGTTCTCTATCTTCGGCGTCCATCGCTGCGGTGTTATTGCCCCGTGGTGCCTCCTCGATCCAGCCTCGCACTTGAAGCGTAAAGCCATACACCGCCTGCTCATACGGCACGCTCTCATATTTGCAGGTGCCCGCCTTCGCATGTGCCGCTGCGCATACGAGATACACATGGTCCCCTTTGTTGACCCTCGTGACGGTGCCCCTACAGTGCTGGCATTTCAGCACGCCTGCGAAGATGGACCTCACGGGCTCTTGGGCGTTCTTACCGCGCGGGCTGACGGTGCTCAGGCGGGCATTCACGCGCTCGAATAGTTCGCGGTCTATCGCTGCCGGGAAGCGGTGTGCAATCGGGCTCCTGCGGCGTGCGCTTCTTGGTGCGGTGGCCGTCCACCTTCTCAACGCGGTGTGGCACGAAGATGCCTATGGCGGCCTTATTGGTGAGGAGCTTTCGGATGTATGATCGATGCCAGTATTTAGCCTTCCATCCCCCTGCCCCCCAGGTATCAACCTTGTCCGCATTGAGCTGCGCTGCGATGCTGTGCGCTCCTAAGCCGTCATCCGTGACCTCAAACATCCACCGCAACAGTGTCGCCCGATCCTCAATCAACTCGTAGCTGGCGGTGCCTTCACTCCCACTGTATCCATGCCGGAAGCCTCAGCGTCTACGGTTTCGTCAGCTTCTCTTGGCCCGCGAACTTCTGGCGTCTGGCAGCGTGAGCCTTCGCCACGCGCACGCTTTTCGAGGCGCTTTCCTCATCGAGCGAATGAACCGGATCACCTCATCATAAACAGCATCGGGTCCGTATCGAGCGTTGCCGCGCTGTACTCCCGGCCACCCATCCGAGAGGTCTACCACCGTGACCCCAGCCTCCACGATGTCCTCAACGGTCCTCACGGCCTTACGGGCAACCTGTCTGCTTATACGGTCGAGGTTCTCAACCAGTAGCCAAGAACCCCGTGGTATCGTGCCGTCCCTGACACATTCCAAGAACACGCCAAGTGCCCCAGTCTCTAGATTGGCCCCGGTGTACCCCGAGACGCCTCTGTCCTGAAACGTCAGCTCGTCATCCAGCATCACCCCGTTTGCTGCAACCCATGCCTGCGCCGCCTCGGTCTGACGTTGCAGCGAGTGGCCCTTGGCCTGCTCAGGGGTGCTGAACCTGATGTAGCTGTAGGCCTTAGGCTCCGCCTGTAGTGCCGTTCTCACGGCGGATCTCCTGAGGCGACCAAGGGCCACACCACGTCTAGCTCATCAATCCCGGCGTTATGCGCCCACGTACACCACCCTGGCTTCCAGCCGTGTTCCGAGCTGTATAAGGCGTTCCCCAAGCCACCATGGTTACTCATGCTCCCCTGAGGGCGGCGGTCAGCGTATAGCGTCTAATGGCCCTTGATGTCGCGCAGATGCTCGGGCTCGGCCTCGCGCACCTTTGGTTGCGGCCGCGACAGCACCTGGGTGCCTTTAAAATGGTTGGCGATCTGGATCAGCGAATTCGCCGCCACGATCTGGATGTCGGGGCTCGCCCACGCCGCCTCGGCGCCGCAGGCCGCCGGGCAGATCAGGCCTTCGTCGCGGCTATTGGCGCCGATCGCCGCTGGCAGCACGCCCGCGACCGGCGCGATCGACCCGTCGAGGCCGAGCTCGCCGAGCACGGTAAAACCGCTCAAGGCATCCGGCGGGATCGCCCCGATCGCCGCCATCAGGCCGAGCGCGATCGGCAGGTCGTAATGGGTGCCTTCCTTCGGCACGTCGGCGGGCGCGAGGTTGACCGTGATCCGCCGCGCCGGCAGCGCCAGGCCCGAGGCGATCAGCGCCGAGCGCACCCGTTCGCGCGCCTCCGACACCGCCTTGTCGGCGAGGCCAACCACCGCAAAGGCCGGCAGGCCGGGCGCGACCTGCACCTGCACGTCGATCGCGCGGGCCTCGATCCCCTCAAAGGCTACGGTGGAAACCCGCTGGACCATGCTGCCCCCTCGCTCCGCAATCGAGGGTAGCGGAAAAGCGGGGTTTCGGCAAGAACATTAGGGGAACAGATATTTGGGTGCTCCGCCTCTCGGGGCGTGCGGCGCAAACTACAGACGCAGGCCTCGCTTGTTAGTGAACGCCAGAATAACTGGCTCGACGTCGACCGTGAGCTTGTTTGAGCACCAATTTGCAGACGATCTGTGCGCGGCCGGCTCATGTCCGGCCGCGCATGAATTCGTCAGAGGTTCATGTTCATCGCCTCGGGATAGTAATGAAACCCCTCCCCGGTCTTGGCGATATGGCCAAAACCCGGCCAGGCGAAGTGATAGGACATCACGGGGATCTTGTTGGTGGCGATCATGTCCAGCAACTTCACGCGCGTGTCTGCGGCCTGTTTCGGATCTGTGTCGTAGGAGAATTGCATCCGCGGCTTCTCCAGCAGCAGGATCGGGTGATGGGTGAGATCGCCGAGGAAGGCGAAGGATTTGCCGTTCGAGGTCACCGTGAATATCGTGTGCCCGACGGTATGGCCGGGGGCCGCCAGCGCCTGCACGCCAGGCAGGAATTCCTGGCCGTCCTTGAAAAACACCAGGCGGTCGCGCACCGGCAACAGGTTCTTGCGCGCATGGACGATGAAATCCTTGAAGGGACCGCCGAGCTTGCCTTCATCGGTCCAGAAATCGAAATCGCTCTGGGCGATGTAGAACTGCGCGTTGGGGAACAGCGACTTGCCGTCTTCGCCGACGATGCCGCCGATATGGTCGATATGCGCGTGCGAGAGCACCACCGCGTCGATGTCGCCTGGCTTGATGCCGGCTTCCGCCATGCTCTTCTGCTGCCGGCCGGTGGTCGGGCCGAACGCCTTCGAGGTGCCCATGCCGGTGTCGAACAGCACCATCTTCTCGCCCATGTTGACGATCGGCGAATTCTGCTCGAGCACGACATTGTCCGGCGACAGGAAATTGTCGCTCAGCATCTTCCTCACTTCTTCATCCGGAACGCCGATGAAGGTGCCCTTGGGAGGGCCGAGCGGCAGCGGTCCGTCGGAGACCACGCTGACTTCGGCGTTACCCAGATTGAACCGGTAGAAATATTGCGACTGGGTGCCGAGCTTTGGGGCTTTCGCCAGCGCGCTGCCGCCGAGCAAGGTGCTGGCTCCCAGACCGGCGCCGAGCGCGAGCAGGGACCGTCGCGAAACATCTTGTGTCATGCGTTTTTCCTCCGGTTGTTTTTATGGAAACTGTGCGTTGTCATCCGGACTCATCGTCCGGTTGCGCGGACATGCTGCGCCCGCCTGTCCGAACTGACAAGCGAAATGGGTCAGCGGCAAGGCGTGAAGGAAATTCCGCCGGATGCACAATCCAGTGCGCCGCGCTCAATCACACCGCGCCTGACCTTGGGTAGGCCAATGGCCCACCGCCGCGAGGCTGCCTGCAGAACGGCATATAGCCCAAACCACGGATGCTGCAGACGTTCGCTGAGCGGGGGCGAGGGGTTCCCTGTCTCGTGAGGAGCGTGGCAAGGATCGGCATTCATCAGAACCAGCGTTCGCACATTAACCAACCCGGTCGCGCGGCCTTAATCCGGACTGATTCGATCGCAACGCTGGCACCCTCTCCGCCTGGAACCATGCCACGTGATCAGGACCGTCGCGCTTGGAATAGTTTGCCTGGTTGCCCTCGGTGCGATCGCCGCGGCTGCAAAGAAATTGACGTTGCCCCAATCGGCCGAAGTCGTGTTCCCTGTGGTGGCGGGCGACAAGGCCGATCGTCTGCCCTGGATGACCCGTGGAGACACGCTGACTGACGCAGAGAAGGTGGCGATCGCCTACGTCGCACCTGTCGAAAACCTGGCTCCTCCGACAGCCCCGCAAAAGGCAGCCAGTCCACCGCCTCCCCGTATCGTTTCCCGTCACTGGCACGATCCGCGTGATCTGAAGTTTTTCGAGGCGAAGAAGCAAAAGGCCGGCAGCTCAAGGCCGGCAAGGAAGGACGTCGCGGAGCGAGCGTCCAAACAGGCGAGTAACGTGAAGCCGTGCCGTTCGGATGGCCTGGATCCGATCCTGAGAAAGCTGAACTTGTCGCCGGCGTGCGAATAGCGGCGTCGGTCCGGGGCCGCAGGGCGCCCGGCTGAAATCTCGCTAACGCCGCAGCAGCGCCGCTCAGCCCCGCTTCTTCTCGATCACGTCCCAGATTTTTCCCGCGACATCCGGCCCGTTCAGCCGCGCGATGGCGCGGATGCCGGTCGGCGAGGTGACGTTGATCTCGGTGAGAAAACCGTCGATGACGTCGATGCCGACGAACAGCAGGCCGCGCTCGCGCAGCTTTGGGCCGAGCGTGGCGCAGATTTCGCGCTCGCGGTCCGACAGATCGGTGGCTTGCGCAGCACCGCCGCGCACCATGTTGGAGCGCAAATCGTCCGGCGCCGGCACGCGGTTGACGGCGCCGGCGAATTCGCCGTCGACCAGGATGATGCGCTTGTCGCCGTGCTTGACCTCGGGCAGGAAGCGCTGGATCACCCAGGGCTCCCTGAACGTCACCGAGAACATGTCGAACAGCGACCCGAAATTCATGTCCTGCGGCATGATGCGGAACACGGCGGCGCCGCCATGGCCGTGCAACGGCTTCATCACGACCGCGCCGTGCTGGCCGCGAAAGGCGTTGATCTCGTCGAGGTCGCGCGAGATCAGCGTCGGCGGCATCAGCTGCGGAAAATCCAGCACGAAGATTTTTTCCGGCGCGTTGCGCACGCTGGCGGGATCGTTCACCACCAGCGTCTTGGGGTGGATGCGCTCGAGCAGATGCGTCGAGGTGATGTAGGCGAGGTCGAACGGCGGGTCCTGGCGCAGCAGGATGACGTCGAAGGCGATCATCGGCTCTCGGCGGGGCTCGCCCAGCGTAAAATGATTACCGACCTCGTCGCGCACAGACAAAAGCTGCACCGGCGCCACCAGTTCCTCGCCGCGCAGCGAGAGCTTGTCAGGGGTGTAATAGGACAGGCTGTGGCCGCGCTTCTGCGCCTCCAGCAGCAGCGCGAAGGTGGAATCGCCCGAATGTTGATGCGCGCGATGGGGTCCATCTGGACGGCGACGTTCAATTTCATTTGGCGGGTCCGGAAGTTGCTGGGCAGGGGGGTGTCAGGTGCTGGCGTCGAATGCCGCTAACAGATGGCGGGGCAGGCGCCTCGGCGCAATCAGCATGGCGTCGAAACGCAGTTCGATATTCGCCATGTTCGGGATGCGCCATCAGCCAGGCCTCGGCGGCGGCGATGATGCGCGCCTGTTGGCGCGGCGTCACCGCATAGGCGGCCTCGTCGAGCGTGGCGCGGGCCTTTACCTCGACGAACGCCACCAGATTGCGCTTGCGCGCGACAAGATCGATCTCGCCATGCGGCGTGCGAAAGCGCTTTGCCAGAATGCGATAGCCTTTGGCCATCAGACCAGGCGGCGGCGCGGCTTTCGGCGGACAGGCCGGTGCGGAACGCGGCGACGCGCTCGGGCGAGGCGATTTTTGCGGGCTTGCCGGGCGGCGCGGCGTCAGTCTTCGCCATCGCCGGCCTCCCCGCTCTCCTTGGCGAGTTCGAGCGCGCGGGCATAGATCTCGCGGCGCGGCCGGCCGGACAGCTCGACCGCATGCGCTACCGCATCCTTGACGCTGCGCTGTCTGCAGCGCCGCGCGCAGGAGATCGTCGAGCCGGTCGTCGGTCATGACCTGCGCATCCGCCGACGGGCCGATCACCAGCACGAATTCGCCGCGCGTCTCCAGCGTGCCGGCGGCCTTGGCAAGTTCGGCGACCGGCGCGCGCAAAATCTCTTCATGCAGTTTTGTCAGTTCGCGGCAGATCGCGGCGTCGCGCCCGGCCATGATGTCGGCGAGATCGGCCAGCGTGTCCTGCACGCGGTTGCCGGATTCGAACATCACCAGCGTGGCGTCGATCCGCGACAGCTCCGTCAGCCGGGCGCGGCGTGCGCCTTGCTCGCGACGGCAAAAATCCCTCGAAGAAAAACCGGTCGGTCGGCAACGCCGCCACGCACAGCGCCGCCAGCACCGAGGACGGGCCGGGCAGTGCGATGACGTTGATAGCCGGCGGCGCAGACCTCGCGCACGAGCTTAAATCCGGGATCGGAGATCAACGGCGTGCCGGCATCCGACACCAGCGCGATCGAGGCGCCCTGCGCGAGCTTCTCCAGGATTTTTGGGCGCGCCAGCGCGGCGTTGTGCTCGTGATAGGGTTTTAGCACCGCCGAAATCAGATAGCGCTCGGTCAGCCGGCGGGTCATCCTTGTGTCTTCGCAGGCGATGATGTCGACCCCGGCCAGCGTCTCCAGCGCGCGCAGGGTGATGTCGCCGAGATTGCCGATCGGGGTCGCCACCAGATGCAGCCCGGGAACCGCTTTCGGCGCGGTCAGGAGGTGGCCGGCAATCGAAAATGTCCGGCTTGCGGGCTCCGGCTGGCCTTCAGTGCGTATTTATGGACGCGGGTTTTGGGCGCATAATGCCAATCTAGAGGGGAGAGGGCGCTCGCGCCACACACCTTGAGGCTCGCGGCGGCAGGAAGGCATGCCGCGCAGCCATATCAAGGACGGATTTCTGCAACCGGGCGCCGGTTGGCGTGAACGCAAACCTTTTGTTTGGTTAACTATTCGTCGACAATATGCCTGAATCCACCCCTCCCGGTCAGCGGGAGGTGTGGTGCCGTCCCGAAAGGGGGCGGCCAAGAGAAGAGACGCGATGACGGGCCCGCTCAAAACCAGATCCCAGTCGGCCACGCGGCGGACGGCGGTTGGCTTGATCCTCGGCGCGCCCCTGCTCGGGGCCTGCTCGAGCATACAGCAAACCCTTGGCCAGTTTTCCAGTGACGCCGGTCCCGCCGGCCCGCCGCAGCAACCGCAGGCGGTCGGTACCGGCCAGGTCAAGGTCGGTCTGGTGCTACCGCTGTCGGCGTCCGGCAATGCCGGCGTCGCGGCGCAGTCGATGAAGAACGCCGCCGAGATGGCGCTGGCGGAATTCCAGAACCCCAACATCCAGCTTCTGATCAAGGACGACGCCGGCAGCCCGCAGGGCGCGAGCCAGGGCACGCAGCAGGCGCTCGACGAAGGCGCCGAAATCATTCTGGGCCCGCTGTTTGCGGCCTCGGTGCCGGCAACGGCCGCGTTGGCACGCGCCCGCGGCGTCTCCGTGATCGCATTCTCGACCGATTCCAGCGTGGCGGGCCGCGGTGTCTATCTCTTGAGCTTCCTGCCGGAATCCGACGTCAACCGCATCATCGATTATTCCGCCGGTACCGGGAAACGCTCGTTTGCCGCGCTTTTGCCCGACAACGCCTATGGCAATGTGGTGGAGGTCGCGTTCAAGCAGGCCGCGGCCCGCAAGGGCGGACGCATCGTCGCGTTCGAAAAATACGGCGCCGACCGCGCCACGCCGGCGCGCACCGTGGCGGAGGCGCTGGGCGGGGCGGACGCGCTGTTCATCGCCGACGACGGCGATTCTGTGGTGGCGGTGGCGGACGCCCTGACTGCGGCGGGCGCGAATCTGCGTAACATCCAGCTGCTCGGCACCGGTCTGTGGGACAATCCGCGGGTGTTCGCCAGCCCGGCGCTGCAGGGCGGGCTCTACGCTGCGCCCGATCCGTCGGGCTTCCGCAGTTTTTCCGGCCGCTACCGCACCAGGTTCGGCGCCGACCCCGTGCGCACCGCGACGCTCGCCTATGACGCGGTGGCGCTGGTTGCGGCGCTGGCGCGCACCCAGGGGCGGCAGCGTTTTTCGCCTGAAGTGCTGACCAATCCATCGGGCTTTGCCGGCATCGACGGACTGTTCCGATTCCGCGCCGACGGCACCAATGAGCGCGGTCTCGCGGTGATGAAGGTGGCCACCGGCGGCAGCACCCCGGTCGCCGGTTCGCCGAAGAGTTTTGGGGCGTGATTCTTCTCTTCGAGAGATCTACGCCGCGAGATCCGCCACCACGGCATCGAGCACCGGAAATCCCGCTTGCGTCACCCGCAGCCGGCCGTTGGCGTCGACGGTGATGGCGCCTTCCTCGCGCAGGATCGCGATCCGGCCGGGATCCAGCGTGCGGCCCGACAGAGCGGCATAGCGCGCGGGATCGATGCCCTCGGCGAGCCGCAGGCCCATCAGCAGAAATTCGTCGGCGCGCTCCTCGCTGTTGAGGAGATCGTCGACGATCACGCCATGGCCGTTGGCCTCGACCCGCATCAGCCAGGCCTCGGGGCGCTTTTCGGTGGCGAGCGCGTGTCTTGCGCCATCGATATCGAGCCGGCCATGGGCGCCGGGACCGACGCCGGCATATTCCTCGCCGCGCCAGTAGACCAGATTATGCTTGCACTCGGCGCCCGGCCGCGCGTGGTTGGAAATCTCGTAGGACGGCAGGCCCTCGCGTGCGCAGACCTCTTGCGTCACGTCATACAGCGCGCGCGCCACCACTTCATCCGGCGTCTTCAATTTGCCGGCGGCATGCAGCCCGAAGAACGGCGTGCCCTCCTCGATCGTGAGCTGATACAGCGACAGATGCTCGGCGGCTTCCGAGATCGCGAGTTTTAACTCGTCCGCCCACATCGCGGGGGTCTGGTCGGGGCGGGCATAGATCAGGTCGAATGAATAACGGTCGAATGCGGTGCGCGCGATCGCCACCGCATCGAGCGCTTCGCGCGCGCTGTGCAGGCGGCCCAACGCCTTCAGCGAGACGTCGTCGAGCGCCTGCACGCCGAGCGAAACGCGATTGACGCCGGCCGCGCGATAGCCGGCAAACCGCGCCGCCTCGACGCTGGTCGGATTGGCTTCCAGGGTGACTTCCACGTCGGGGGCAACGAGCCAGTGTTTTGCGATCGCATCCAGCACGGCGCCGACGGTTTTCGGCTGCATCAGCGACGGCGTGCCGCCGCCGAGAAAGATCGAGGACACTTCGCGGCCCGGCGTGCGCGCAGCAGTGGTCGCGATTTCGCGGGCAAAGGCATTGGCAAAGCGCGCTTCGTCGACAGGCGCATGCCGGACATGGCTGTTGAAATCGCAATACGGGCATTTTGAAAGGCAGAACGGCCAGTGCACGTAGACGCCGAACGCTTTTGTGTCAGCGCTGGTCAAGGCAGATCTCCGCGAGCTTTACGAATGCACGGGCACGATGCGACAGGCCAAGCCCGAGCGGCGGCAGGCCATGCTTTTCGATGCTGGTCATCTCGCCAAAAGTGCGGGCGTGTCCGTCCGGCAGAAACGCCGGGTCGTAGCCGAAGCCGGCGGTGCCGCGCGGCGGCCACACCAGGGTTCCGTCGGCGCGCGCCTCGACCTCCTCGATGTGATCGTCGGGCCAGGCCACGCAGAGCGCGGAGACGAAATGCGCCGTGCGCTGCGCAGGCTCCGTCGCGCCGCGCTCCTGCAGCAGGCGTTCGATCCGCGTCATCGCCGCGTTAAAATCCTTGTTGGGTCCGGCCCAGCGCGCCGAAAGGATTCCCGGCGCGCCGTCGAGCGCGTCGACCACGAGGCCGGAATCGTCGGCGAAGGCGGCGAGGTTTGCAGCTTTCGCGGCGGCGATCGCCTTGAGCGCGGCATTGGCGCGAAAGCTGTTGCCGGTCTCCTCGGGCTCATCGAGGCCGAGATCGCCGGCCGAGATCGCCTCGACGCCGTGCGGCGCCAGCAATTCGCGCATCTCGGCAAGCTTGCCGGGATTGTGGGTCGCGATCACGAGCTTGCCGGTGATTCGACGGTGCATGGTTTCAGTCTACGACAGTCGGCGCGCGATCTCTAATCACGCCACGGCCATTTTCTGCAGGTCGACCAGACGCGATACGCCCTTGCGGGCCAAGCTCATCAGCGCCAAAAATTCACCTTCCGAGAACGGGGTTTTTTCGGCGGTGCCCTGCACCTCGATGATGCGGCCGTCGCCGGTCATGACGAAATTGGCGTCGGTATCGGCTTCGGAATCCTCGGCGTAATCGAGATCGAGCACCGGGGTGCCGTTATAGATGCCGCAGGAGATCGCGGCGATATTGTCGCGCAGCACATTGCCCTTGATCATGTTGCGGGTTTTCATCCAGCCGATGCAGTCGGCCAGCGCCACCCAGGCGCCGGTGATCGAGGCGGTGCGGGTGCCGCCATCGGCCTGGATCACGTCGCAGTCGACGGTGATCTGGCGCTCGCCCAGCGCCACCAGATCGACGGCGGCGCGCAAGCTGCGGCCGATCAGGCGCTGGATTTCGACGGTGCGTCCGCCCTGCTTGCCGGCGGCGGCCTCGCGGCGGGTTCGTTCCAGCGTGGCGCGCGGCAGCATGCCGTATTCGGCGGTGACCCAGCCGCGGCCCTGGCCCTTGAGCCAGGGCGGCAGCCGTTCTTCCAGGGTGGCCGTGACCAGCACATGGGTATCGCCGAATTTGACCATGCAGGAACCCTCGGCGTATTTGACCACGCCCCGTTCCAGCGACACGGCGCGCAGTTCGTCGGGCGCACGGCGGCTTGGCCGCATGGGATATCCTCCAGAAATTCGATGAAAAAGCCGGTTCGCGGTGCTTGTAGGAGGGGGAGGCGGCAGCGGCAAGGCCCTTTGGCTGCCGGTTCCCCACTAATACCTGCTTGTCACCGGCCGCTGTGATAGACAAATTAGACCTGATGCCAGCGCAACCGGCGGGAACCGGTTTTTCGGCCGGGCGCACGCCTGTTTGGAGTGATTTTTGGCCCACCACGATCCGATTGGCCTGATTGCGCCGCATGCCGGGCTCGCCCAGCTCAACGAGCGCTCGCGGGATATCTTTCGCCAGATCGTGGAGAGTTATCTCGCCACCGGCGAACCCGTCGGTTCCCGCAACATTTCGCGCCTGATCGCGATGCCGCTGTCGCCGGCCTCGGTGCGCAATGTGATGTCGGACCTGGAGCAGCTCGGGCTGATCTACGCGCCGCATACCTCCGCCGGCCGGCTGCCGACCGAACTGGGCCTGCGATTTTTCGTCGATGCCCTGATGCAGGTCGGCGATCTCACCGAGCCGGAGCGGGAATCGATCCAGAACCAGCTCGCCTCGGTCGGCAAGGCGCAATCGGTCGAGGCAGCGCTTGGCGAGGCCCTGACCCGGCTGTCGGGTCTGACCCGCGCCGCCGCGGTGGTGCTGACCGCAAAATCCAATTCGCGGCTTAAACACATCGAATTCGTGCGGCTGGAGCCGGAACGGGCGCTGGTGGTGCTGGTCGGCGAGGACGGCCAGGTCGAGAACCGGGTGCTGACGCTGCCGCCGGGCGTGCCCTCCTCCGCGCTTACCGAGGCCACCAATTTCCTCAATGCGCGGATCAGGGGCCGCACGCTGGCGGAAGCGCGGCTGGAACTGGAAACCGCGCTGACACAGAGCCGCACCGAGCTCGATCAGCTGACGCAGAAGGTGATCGCGGCGGGGATCGCGAGCTGGTCCGGCGGCGCAAGCGACGACCGGCAATTGATCGTGCGCGGTCACGCCAACCTGCTCGAAGACCTGCACGCGCTGGAGGATCTGGAGCGGGTGAAATCGCTGTTCGACGATCTCGAGACCAAGCGCGGGGTGATCGATCTGCTCGGACGCGCCGAGCGCGCCGAGGGCGTTCGGATCTTCATCGGCTCGGAAAACAAGCTGTTCTCGCTCTCGGGCTCTTCGACCATCATCGCCCCCTACAGCGACGGCGCCGGCCATATCGTCGGCGTGCTCGGCGTGATCGGGCCGACCCGGCTGAATTATGCCCGCGTGATCCCGACGGTGGATTATGCGGCGCGCATCGTGAGCCGGCTGCTGGGCGGTTGATGATCCGGTCCAAGTGTCGCCGTGGCGCTTGATTTTCGGCGCCCAAAGCACGATATCCGGCCCAGCAAACCCCACTCAATCCCAAAACGTCGATTTTTTGAGAAGGCAGCGTGATGACCGATCCGAACGGTAACGGGCAGAAGGACAATCCGGACGCGGCGCAGGCCGCCGAGCCCGTGGTGTCGAAGCCATACATCATGCCCGACGACCCCGAAGAGGGGTCGGCCGAAGCGCTCGCAAAGGAAGCCGCCGAGTCACGCGACAAGATGCTGCGCACGCTGGCGGAAATGGAAAATCTGCGCAAGCGCACCGCGAAGGAGGTTGCCGACGCGCGCAGCTACGGGATCACCGGTTTTGCGCGCGACGTGCTCGATATCGCCGACAATCTGCAGCGCGCGCTCGACGCGGTGCCGGCGGAAGCCAAGGCCAATGCCGATCCCGGCCTGAAGGCGCTGATCGAAGGCGTCGAACTGACCGAGCGCTCGCTGCTCAACACGCTGGAGAAGAACGGCGTGAAAAAATTCGATCCGGCCGGCGAGAAGATTCGATCCGAACTTCCAGCAGGCGATGTACGAGGTGCCCGATCCGTCGGTGCCGGCGGGAACGGTGGTCCAGGTCGTGCAGGCCGGCTACATGATCGGCGAGCGCGTGCTGCGGCCGGCGCTGGTCGCGGTCGCCAAGGGCGGCGCCAAGGCGGCTGTGTGAGAACCTGGTGTCCCGGCGCCGTGAGGCATCAACCGCGCGTTGCGTGTCGGGCGCGGTATCGCCGGCGTTGCGGCCATGAGGGGTAACGCGACATAGGCGGAGAATGCAGCGCGTCAAGACGACGTCCGGCTCCGGAGTGAAGCCATGACTGAGACGCGCGATTTCGACATCCTGTCTCCGGGATTTCACGCAAATCCATTCCCGACGCTCGACCGCATGCGCGCCGAAGGCCCGGCTGTGCACATCAAGCTGCCGATCATCGGTCGCACATGGCTCGCCGTCACGCATGACGCCTGTGCAACATTGTTGAAGGATCATGAGAGCTTCGCGCGCGACCCCGCCAACGCGGGGAGCAGGACGCAGGCGCGAATTTTGAGGGTCCTGCCGAGGACGATCGGTCTTCTGGCGCTGAACATGCTCGGCCACGACGATCCCGAGCACCGTCGCCTGCGCGGCCTCGTCGACCAGGCGTTCCAGCGGCATACGATTTCGGCCATGAAGCCGCTGATCGTTGAAATCGCCGACCGGCTTCTCGACCGGTTGCAGGGCAGGGCAGAGGCCGATCTCATGGCCGAATTCTGCCGGGACCTGCCGCTTTCGGTCATCTGTGCAATGCTCGGTCTGCCGGAACAGGATCACGACCGATTCAAGAACTGGCTGGGCGGGCTGAAGGATACCGCCAACATCGGCGCGGTCATCCGGGCCATCCCCGGCGTGATCAGCGTCGTCCGCTATCTTCGGCGCGTCTCGCGGCCGGGAGGCGGAGCGCTGCCTGACGGATTGATCGCCGCGCTGCGCGATGCCGAAACCGATGGACAGACGCTCAGCGAGGACGAACTGGTATCGATGATCTTCCTGCTCTTCGGAGCCGGGCAGGAAACCACGACCCACCTGATTTCAGGCGGGCTCTTCGCCTTGCTGTCGCAGGAGGATCAACTGCATCGGCTGCGGAGCGATCCGGGCCTGATGCCGACCTGCGTCGAGGAATGCCTGCGCTACGTATCGCCGGTACAGATGACCAAGCCGCGCTTCGCGACCCGGGACGTGGTCTGGCAGGGACGGCAATTCCGCCGCGGCGAGATGTTCGCCGGGTTCCTCGCGGCGGCAAACTGCGATCCGGCCCGGTTCGAGCAGCCTCACCGTTTCGACATCACGCGCCACCCGAACCCGCACCTTTCCTTTGGCACTGGCGTGCATTTCTGCCTCGGTTTCCAGCTCGCCCGGGCGGAGGCCGCGATCGCGTTCGAGCGCATTCTCGCGCGCTTTCCGGACATGCGCCTCACCACGAGGGAGTCGAAGGTCGAGTGGCACAAGCGCCTTGGCATCCGCGCCATGACGCAGCTGCCGGTGCGGCTGGTGGCATGACGAGCGACGCTAGAGCAGGTTCCTCGAAAAGCGAGTTCGGGGGATTCTCCTGGAGGCCGAAAGCTGATTCCATCTTTGCGACTGAGTTGGGAGGATGGGATGGGCAAGCCGTACAGCATGGATTTGCGTGAGCGGGTGGTTGCGGCGATCGAAGGCGGCGAGTTGACGCACCAGGCGGCGGCGCGGTTTTCGATCGGAATAGCGACAGCTGGGACGTGGGCGCGGCTGAAACGGGCCACCGGGGACGTTCGCCCTGCAAAACAGGGCAAGCCGAAGGGGGCGGTGCTGGACGCCCACGCGGATTTCATTCTGGGCGCCCTTGCAGAAGCGCCTGACACGACGCTTGACGAGATGGTCGAGCGGTTGCGGGAGGAACGCGGCGTCACGGTTGTGAGGACCGCGGTGTGGAAGTTACTCGATCGGCACGGCCAGACGCATAAAAAAAGACCGCCCACGCCAGCGAGCAAGAGCGCGCTGATGTGAAGGCCGCGCGCGAGGATTGGGTCGACGGTCAGGGCGATCTCGACGCCGAACACCTGATTTTCATCGACGAGAGCGGCCTTTCGACCAAGATGGCGCGGCTTCGTGGCTGGGCGCCCAAAGGCGAACGTTGCCGCGCTGCAATTCCGCACGGTCATTGGAAGACCGTCACTTTTGTCGGCGGGCTCACGCTTACGGGCTTCGTTGCACCGATGCTTCTGGACGGGCCGATGGACGGAGAATGCTTCCTCGCCTGGGTCGAGCAGATGTTGGCGCCTACCTTGCGCCCAGGCGACATCGTCGTCATGGACAATCTGGCCGCCCACAAGGTGGCCGGCGTCCGACAGGCTGTTGAAGCCTGCGGCGCCGAGCTCCGTTATCTGCCGCCCTACAGTCCCGACTTCAATCCGATCGAAAATGCCTTCGCCAAGCTCAAGGCGCATGTGCGAAAATCAGCCGCGCGCACCCTCGACGCACTCGAACGAGCCGCCGCCAATGCCCTGCCACAGTTCAAACCCGACGATTGCGCAAACTTCTTCGCTCACGCAGGATACAGCTTGGATTAATAGGAACCTGCTCTAGGCCGCCAACGGCTTCTCGTTCGCTTTCGGCCAGTAGGTGCCAAAACTCCAGAGATTGCCTTCCGGATCGCGGCAGGCGAAATCGCGGCTGCCGTAATGGGTGTCGTGCAACTCCATCTCGATTTTTGCGCCCGCGGCCTTGACCCTGGCATGCAGCGCGTCGGGATCGTCGACGGCGACATAGATGGCGTCGGTTCGCCGGCCGCCGAAATCCCCGACCAATCTTGCCGTATTCGTCGTCACGGCTCTGGCCCAGCATCAGCAGTGAGGATCCGAAGGCGAGTTCGGCGTGCTGCACCACGCCGCCGTCGCGGTAGACGACATATTCGGTAAAGCCAAACACCTCCGTCAGCCAGCGGATCATCGCTTCGGCGTCTCTGCAGCGCAGGGTCGGGTAGATGCGTGGCGCTTCGATCTCGGCGGTCCTTGTCATGGAAAACTCCTCCTCCAAAACGACGTCTCGGCCCCAGTCTGCACAGGCGGGCCTCATACGCTTGAAGATTTGTTACCAGCCCGCCAGCGCGTCGTCGGGGCGCGTGAGCCGGTCGTCGCTCAGCGCCACACGCCGCGCCCAGGCGGTCGGTGACTCGCCGGCCAGAGCCGCGAATTCGCGGACGAGATGGGCCTGGTCCGCGTAACCGCTCTCGGCCGCGATCCCGGCCCATCCCCGCGCCGCCGAGGTTTTCGCCAACCGGCAGGCCTGGTGGAAGCGCATCATGCGGGCGGCGGATTTCGGCGCGATGCCAAGTTCGGATCGAAAGCGATCGACGAGGTGCTTGCGGCTCCAGCCGATCTCCCCGGCCAGAGCGGCGATCCTGACGCCGCCGCCGGTGAGCGCCAGCCGGCGCCAGGCAAAGGCGATCTCTGCGGACGGCAGGTGATCGGCGCGCTGCAGGACGAAGTCCTCGAGCAGATCAAAGCGGCGCTGCCAGCCGATGGTCGCGCCGAGCCGCTCGCGCAGTCGCGAGGCTTCACTGCCGAGCACGTCACCGATGTCGACCATGCGTGCGGCGAGGTCCACCACGGCGCCGCCGAAAAATCTGAAGGCGCCGAGCGGCGTGAAATCCACCTGCACGCATTCGGCGGCGCCGTCGGACTCGATGTAGACAGCGCCGGCATGAAGTCCCGCGGCAAAACTGTGCTGGCGGTCGGCCGCATCGGGATCGCGCCCGAGCGCGATCCTGAACGGCGTGCCAAAGCTGATGATCAGCGGCACCGCCAGCGGCGCGGCCTCGCGCTGGCAAAACCGGCCCCGCGCCGTCTCGCGATAGCCGGTCATTCCGGTGATCAGACCGGCCATCCGTTGCGAGGGCGGACGGCGCGTCAATTCGAACGCGACCGGGGCTCCGGGATCCGACATGATGTCAACCGCCGGTCTAAACCGCGATATCGCCCGACTGGATCCTCTTGACGCCGGCCTTGGTCCATGTCGGCCCAGGCCTTTGCCAGCGAGCCCTGGGTGTCGATGCCGCGGCAGGCGTCTTCGACCACATAGGTCTCGAAGCCGGCCTTGCGCGCATCCACCGCGCTCCAGGCGACGCAGAAATCGGTGGCGAGGCCGGCCAGGAACAGTCCTTCCACCTTGCGCGCCTTCAGGTAGGCGGCCAGCCCGGTCGTGGTCTTGCCGTCGGCCTCGGTGAAGGCCGAGTAGCTGTCGACGTCCTTGTGGAATCCCTTGCGGATGACCAGCGACGGCATGCGCAATCGAGAGATCCTTGGAAAGCGCCGCACCCTCGGTGCCCTGCACGCAATGGTCCGGCCATAGCATCTGCTTGCCGTAAGCGAGATCGGCGGTCTCGAACGGCTTCTTGCCGTCATGGCTGCTGGCGAAGGAGACATGGCCGGGGGTGTGCCAGTCCTGCGTCAGCACGACATTCGCAAAACCCTTGGCGATGCGGTTGATCACGGCAACCACCTGCTCGCCGTCCTTGACGGCCAGGCTGCCGCCGGGCAGGAAGCAGTTTTGGACATCGATCACCAAAAGCGCCGAAGCTTCATCGGGCTTGATCGAGGCCGCCCAAAGCCGGTCGGCAAAGCCGGTTGCGATCGCCGCACCGCCGAGGCCGGCGAGAATTTGCCTTCGGTTCAACATGCTGCATCTCCCTGCTGAGAGTAGAAGACTGTCGCCAGCAAATCACCTCACCCCGAGAGCGTAAAGACGTTTACGCGCAGCCAGCCGCACGAATGTTCGGCAGCTGGTCGCCTCTAGTTCAGCGCGGCTGAATGCTGTCGCGTACGGCGCGGAAGCGTGGAAAGGCGGCCGCCCATTGCTCGCGCGGCGCGCTGGCGATGATGCGCAACGAGCTCTGGCTGCCGAAGCGCAGCCATTGCACCACGGTGACGGGGGTATTGTCCTTGCCGCTCACCGCCTCGATGCGCGTTTCAAAGCCGGGCGTGCCGTCGATCCGCAGCGGCTCCGACATCGTGACCCGCGCGTCGCGGATGCCCGGAATCGTGGTCGCCACCTGCTGGGCGAAACGGCCGCGATCCTCGGGCTGGTTCGGGCGTGGTTCCGACAATGCCGATCACCATGAAGGGCGCCGCCTCAAATCCCTTTTCCTCGTCGCCGTCGGCGAGGACGAGGGCGGCGCTGACCGCCAGCGTGCGGACATTCTTGAAGCCGTTGAGATCCCTGAGCTTGAACGGCATCTGCGCCAGCTGCTCCTCGACCGGAACCTCCTTGCGGATCACGGCCGAGGCGAACATCTGCCGGACCGCATCGTCGGTATAGATTTTCGAGGCGTTTTCCGGAACCTGCACGGCGATATAGCCCGAGAAGGTGCCGCCCGACAGGATCATCGAATAGCGCCGCACATTGGTCGGGCCATCCTTGGCGTTTTCGATGGTGTAATAGGCGAGCCCGGCGGAGGTCTCGATGCTCTCGGGCTTGACGCCGCCGGTGCCGGCGGGATCCTTCTTGAAGGCGTTCATCACCTCCGTATAGGCCTCGGCCGGAAGCTCCGCGACCAGCACCCTGACGCCCTGATCCTCGGTCTCGAATCCGACGAAGGTTTTGGCGCGGGAGAGGCCGACCAGCGGCGTGAGCCCGACCCGGATGCCCGGCGGAAAAACCGGGTCCGCGGCAAAAGCGGTGCCGAATGCCGATATCAGCAGGGCAATTGCGAACATCGATCGAAGGAGCGTCATGAAAACCTGCTGGGTTTGCATTGAGGCCGTTCAATGGTCGGCCGGTGCGGTCGTTCGGGGGACCATTTCGCGTGCCCCGCTTTTAGCGGGTTTGCTGTCCGGGCAACAGGGCAGGCGGCAATTTCGTTCCGGGGGAAGCCGATCGGTCGGAGGCCCGCCGGTCAGCTGTTCGATCGCCGGACAATTTTACGATCTCGCCGGCCATCAGGCCGCGCGGCGCAGCCTGCCCCGGCATGGAATTTTCAAGCAGGCTTTTCATGGGGCTAAGGTTGCGTCCGGTCCTTGCAGGCCCCACCCCCCCTCCTATATGAGGCTCACCGTCGCAATATCGCGAGTATTTGATCGTTTGGGGGTTTGGATTGGTGTGCCGTCAGGGCCCAGCCAACCTGCCGCAAAAAGAAGGATATGAGGACCATGGGAAAGGTCATTGGGATCGATCTCGGCACCACCAATTCGTGCGTCGCCGTAATGGATGGCAAGACTGCGAAAGTCATCGAGAACGCCGAGGGCATGCGGACGACGCCGTCGATCGTCGCCTTCAGCGATGATGGCGAGCGCCTCGTCGGACAGCCGGCCAAGCGCCAGGCGGTGACCAATCCCGAGCGGACCTTCTTCGCGGTCAAGCGCCTGATCGGCCGCCGCTACGACGACCCGATGGTCGAGAAGGACAAGAAGCTCGTCCCCTACAAGATCGTCAAGGCATCCAACGGCGACGCCTGGGTCGAAGCCGACGGCAAGACCTATTCGCCCTCGCAGGTCTCCGCTTTCATCCTGCAGAAGATGAAAGAGACCGCAGAAGCCCATCTCGGCCAGAAGGTCGAGCAGGCCGTCATCACCGTTCCCGCCTATTTCAACGACGCGCAACGTCAGGCCACCAAGGACGCCGGCAAGATCGCCGGCCTTGAAGTGCTGCGCATCATCAACGAGCCGACCGCGGCCGCGCTCGCCTACGGCCTCGACAAGACCAAGGCCGGCACCATCGCGGTGTACGATCTCGGCGGCGGCACCTTCGACGTCTCCATTCTCGAGATCGGCGACGGCGTGTTCGAGGTGAAGTCCACCAACGGCGACACCTTCCTCGGCGGTGAAGACTTCGACATGCGCCTCGTCAGCTATCTGGCCGACGAATTCCAGAAGGAGCAGGGCATCAACCTGCGCAACGACAAGCTGGCCTTGCAGCGCCTGAAAGAAGCGGCCGAAAAGGCCAAGATCGAACTGTCGTCGACCACGCAGACCGAAATCAACCTGCCCTTCATCACTGCGGACGCCGTCCGGCCCGAAGCATCTGACGATGAAGCTGACCCGCGCCAAGTTCGAGGCGCTGGTCGACGATCTCGTGCAGAAGACCATCGAGCCCTGCCGCAAGGCGCTGAAGGATGCCGGCCTCACCGCCGGCGAGATCGGCGAAGTGGTGCTGGTCGGCGGCATGACCCGCATGCCGAAGGTGCAGGAAGTGGTGAAGCAGCTGTTCGGCAAGGAGCCGCACAAGGGCGTCAACCCGGATGAAGTCGTGGCCATCGGTGCGGCGATCCAGGCCGGCGTGCTGCAGGGCGACGTCAAGGACGTGCTGCTGCTCGACGTCACCCCGCTGTCGCTCGGCATCGAGACGCTGGGCGGCGTGTTCACCCGCATCATCGACCGCAACACCACGATCCCGACCAAGAAGAGCCAGGTGTTCTCGACCGCCGAGGACAACCAGAACGCCGTCACCATCCGCGTCTTCCAGGGCGAGCGTGAAATGGCGGCCGACAACAAGGTGCTCGGCCAGTTCGACCTGATGGGCATTCCGCCGTCACCGCGCGGCATGCCGCAGATCGAGGTCACCTTCGACATCGACGCCAACGGCATCGTCAACGTTTCGGCCAAGGACAAGGCGACCGGCAAGGAACAGCAGATCCGGATCCAGGCATCCGGCGGCCTGTCCGAAGCCGACATCGAGAAGATGGTCAAGGACGCCGAGGCCAATGCGGCCGAGGACAAGAAGCGCCGCGAGGCGGTCGACGCCAAGAACCACGCCGACGGGCTGGTGCATTCCACCGAGAAGGCTCTGGCCGAGCACGGCTCCAAGGTCGAGGAGAGCGAGCGCCGCGCCATCGAGGACGCCGTCAGCGACCTGAAGGAAGCGCTGAAGGGCGACGATGCCGAGGCGATCAAGGCCAAGACCAACACGCTGGCGCAGGCTTCGATGAAGCTCGGCGAGGCCATGTACAAGCAGCAGGCCGAGGCCGACGCGGCCAAGGATGCCGCCAAGGATGACGTGGTCGACGCGGAATTCACCGAAGTCGACGACGACAAGAACAACAAGAAGTCTGCTTAAGCGGCTGGATACGATGACCCTCATTCCGAAGAGCGCGTGAGCAGCGTCTTCCGGGGTGAGGGTCATTTTTCGTTAAGCCGGAGGCTGCATCTTCAGAGCGGATGCGGGCCTTCGGAACGCGAACAGAACTTCGGGCGGGTTTGACGGATGTCTACCAAGCGCTGCTACTACGAAACCCTTGAAGTCGAGCGGAGCGCGGACGATTCCAAGCTCAAGGCGGCGTTCCGCAAGCTGGCGATGAAATGGCATCCGGACAAGAATCCGGGCGATGCCACCAGCGAAGTCCGCTTCAAGGAAATCAACGAAGCCTATGAAGTCCTGAAGGACGGCGACAAGCGCGCCGCCTATGACCGGTTCGGCCATGCCGCGTTCGAGCAGGGCCATGGGCGGCGGCGGCCCCGGCTTCGGCGCCGGCTTTGCCTCGTCCTTCTCCGACATTTTCGAAGACCTGTTCGGCATGGCCGGCCAGCGCGGCGCGCGGCGGCCGCGAGCGCGGCGCAGGACCTGCGCTACAACATGGAGATCACGCTGGAGGAAGCCTTCCACGGCAAGACCGCGCAGATCGAGATTCCGGTCTCGGTGACCTGCGAATCCTGTTCGGGCACCGGCGCCAAGGCCGGCACCAAGCCGAAGACCTGCTCGATGTGCGGCGGCGCCGGCCGGATCCGGCAGGCGCAGGGCTTCTTCACGCTGGAGCGCACCTGTCCCGGCTGTCAGGGCCGCGGCCAGATGATCGAGGATCCCTGTCCGTCCTGCACCGGGCTCGGGCCGTGTGACGCGCGAGCGCAATCTGTCGGTCAATATTCCGCAAGGCGTCGAGGACGGCACCCGCATTCGGCTGGCCGGCGAAGGCGAGGCCGGCGTTCGCGGCGGGCCGCCGGGCGATCTCTACATCTTCCTGTCGCTGGCCACGCATGAATTCTTCCAGCGCGACGGCGCCGACCTGCATTGCCGCGTGCCGATCTCGATGGTGGCGGCGGCGCTCGGCGGCGAATTCGAGGTGCCGACCATCGACAAGGGCAAGACCAAGGTGAAAGTGCCCTCCGGGACCCAGTCCGGCCGCCGCTTTCGCATTGCATCAAAGGGCATGCCGGTGCTGCGGTCGCGCCAGACCGGCGACATGTATGTCCAGGTGGTGGTCGAAACGCCGCAAAATCTCACCAAGAAGCAGCAGGAATTGCTGGCCGAGTTCGAAAAACTATCGTCCGGCGCAACCCAGCCGGAAGCGGCGGGTTTCTTTACCAAGGTCAAGGACTTCTTCGGCAATCGCGCCAGCCCGTAACTGACGCTTCGGCTTGACCATATCGGCCGCTACCTATACCTCTTTATGACTGTTTTCTGACATCGCCGCCTAACAGCGGTCCCGTCTGGTAGCGAAATGCCTTTGCAATCGTCCGTGCGTGCGTTGAAGAAGCCCCCTCGTCTTGACGATGAGGTTCGCTTTCTCCGTTCATGGATCGAAAAGCCGCTGCATATGGGCGCGGTCATGCCTTCGGGCAAGTTGCTCGCCCGCACCATGGCGCAGTATGTCGATGTCGATTCCGCAGGCCCGGTCGTCGAACTCGGGCCCGGGCACCGGCGCGATCACCAACGCGCTGATCGAGCACGGCGTCGATCAGAAGCGCACTCGTGCTGGTCGAATACAATCCGGGCTTTTGCGCGCTGCTGCGCGACCGCTATCCGCAGGCCAAGGTCGTGCAGGGCGACGCCTATGCGCTGCGCGACTTGCTGTGGGATGTGCTGAAGGCGCCGGCATCCGCCGTGGTGTCCGGCCTGCCGCTGGTGACCAAACCGATGCTGACGCGCCTGAAACTGATCCGCGACGCCTTCGCGGCGCTGGCGCCGGGCGCGCCCTTCGTGCAGTTCACCTATTCGGTGGCGCCGCCGATTCCGAAATCGCTGCCGGGCGTTTCCACAGAAGCCTCCGAGCGGATCTGGATGAACCTTCCGCCAGCCCGGGTCTGGGTGTATCGCAAGGGCTGATCCTTTTCCGGCGTGAGTCGCGCCGGTTTGCCCCTGTTCGCGATTTGGTTCGATGGCCGCGCTGAAAATCCTCGTGATCCCCGGCTCGCTTCGCACCGGCTCGCATCAATGCGAGGCTGGCGGCGGCCGCTGCCCATGAATTCGCGCTGGCCGGCGCCGAAGTCACCCGCATCTCGCTGTCGGATTTTCCGCTGCCGATCTATGACGGCGACCTGCAGAGCAAATCCGGCGTGCCGAAGCACGCGGTCAACCTCAAGCGCATGATGTCGGCGCATCACGGCGTCCTGATCGTGACGCCGGAATACAATTCCTCGGTGCCGCCGCTGCTGAAGAACGCCATCGACTGGGTGAGCCGGGTGCAGGACCCGCACGAGACCCGCGGCCAGGTGTTTCGCGAGCGCGCCTTTGCGATCGCGGCGGCTTCCGAAAGCCGGCTCGGCGGCACGCGGGGCCTGGCGGCGCTGCGGCTGATCCTGACCGCCTGCCATGCACTGGTCGTTCCGAACCAGCTCGCGCTGTCGTTCGCCGCCGAGGCCTATGATGATATGGACAGGCTGAAGCATCCGGCCGATATCGAGGCGCTGAAGCGCGATGGTGCGGCAGCTGATCGACATTTCCCAACGCATGATGTGAGGTGACATGCAAGCCTCGCTGAGATCGCTCCCCGCGACCGCCTGATCGTGGCGCTCGATCTGCCCGGCGTCGCCGCGGCGGAGGCGATGATCGCCCGGCTCGGCGACAGCGTGACGTTCTACAAGATCGGCTATCAGCTCGCCTATGCCGGCGGACTGCCGCTGGTCCGCCAGCTCGCGGACCAGGGCAAGAAGGTCTTCATCGATCTCAAGCTGCACGACATCGGCAACACGGTGGCGCGCGGCGTCGAGAGCATCGCCAAACTGGGCGCGACCTTTCTCACCGTGCACGCCTATCCGCAGACCATGAAGGCGGCGGTCGAGGCGCGCGCGGGCTCCGACCTGAAAATCCTCGCGGTCACCGTGCTGACCTCCTATGACGACGGCGACCTGCATGCCGCCGGCTATCGGCTCGGCGTGTCCGATCTGGTCGAGGCGCCGCGCCCAGCAGGCGCAGGTGCTCGGCGTCGACGGCCTCGTCTGCTCGCCGGAAGAGGCGGCGCATTTGCGCAAGGTGGTCGGGCCATCAGATGAACCTGGTCACCCCGGGCATCCGGCCCGCGGGCGCGGCCGTCGGCGACCAGAAGCGCATCATGACGCCGGCGCGCGCCATCGCCGCCGGCGCGGATTATCTGGTGGTCGGACGTCCCGTGACCGAAGCCGCCGATCCCAGGGCAAGCGGCCGAGGCGATCCAGGCCGAGATCAAGCAGGCGCTGGGTTGAACAACGAAAGGGAGACCGACAATGGCAAAGGGCTACTGGATCGGGCGCGTCGACGTTCACAATGACGAAGGCTACAAGGCCTATGCGGCGGCCAATCCGGCCATCTTCAAGAAATTCGGCGGGCGCTTCGTCGTGCGCGGCGGCAAATTCAACGGCATGGAGGGGCAAAGCCGCTCGCGCAATGTCGTGATCGAATTTGCCGACTACGAGACCGCGCTGGCCTGCTACAACTCGCCGGAATATCAGGCCAACATCAAGGTGCGGCAGCCGCATTCGATCGCCGATCTCGTCATCATCGAGGGCTATGACGGCCCGCAGCCGTAAGCATCCGTGCCTCAGGCGGAAGAGCGGCGTCGTCGCCCCTCGCCATGAGGCATCAATCCGTTGTCCGGAAAGCCTGCGCCCGGTATAGGGCATTAGAGAGGTAGCGCCATGGCCGACATGCGTTTGATCGTAGCTGGTGCCGGCGGCCGGATGGGCCGCGCGCTGACGCGCGTCATCTCGGAAACGCCGGGCGCCGTGCTTACCGGCGCGCTGGAAGCGCCCGGCTCCGAATTGCTGGGCAAGGATGCCGGCGTGCTGGCCGGCCTGCCCGAAAACGGCGTCAAACTCTCGGCCGATCTGTGGTCGCTGTCGGCCAATGCCGACGGCATTCTGGATTTCACCGTGCCGGCCGCCACCATCGCCAATGTCGCGATCGCGGCCGAGCGCGGCCTCGTCCATGTCATCGGCACCACCGGCCTGTCGTCGTCCGACGATGCCGTGATCAAGAGCGTCACCGCACGCGCCATCGTGGTGAAGTCGGGCAATATGAGCCTCGGCGTCAATCTGCTGGCGGCGTTGGTCAAGCGCGTGGCGCAATCGCTCGACCAGAGCTTCGATATCGAGATTTTGGAGATGCACCACAAGGCCAAGATCGACGCGCCATCGGGCACCGCGCTGATGCTGGGCGAGGCCGCCGCCGCCGGCCGCGGCGTCGATCTGCAAACCCGTTCGGCGCGCGGCCGCGACGGCCATACCGGCGCGCGCCGGCCGGGCGATATCGGCTTTGCCTCGTTGCGCGGCGGCAGCGTGACCGGCGATCACAGCGTGATCTTTGCCGGCCCCTCCGAGCGCATCGACCTTCGCACCACGCCGAGGACCGCATGCTGTTCGCGCACGGCGCGCTGAAGGCGGCGCTGTGGGCGCATGGCACAGAAGCCCGGCCTGTATTCGATGGCCGACGTGCTCGGGCTTTCCAACTTCTGAACATTTTTATAATCGAAACGGATCAATGGAATGAGCGAGCGTCTTCTTGTGCTGGTGCGTCACGGCCAGAGCGAATGGAATCTGAAGAACCTGTTCACGCGGCTGGAAGGATCCCGACCTCACCGAGCAGGCGTCGCGGAAGCGAAAGCAGGCCGGCGTCAAACTGAAGGCGCAGGGGCTGTCGTTCGACATCGCCTTCACCTCGGTGCTGACGCGCGCGCAGCACACGCTCGATCTGATGCTGGCCGAGATCGGGCAGACCGGGTTGCCGACCATCAAGGACCTCGCGCTGAACGAGCGCGACTATGGCGATCTCTCCGGCCTCAACAAGGACGACGCCCGCAAGAAATGGGGCGAGGAGCAGGTGCTGATCTGGCGCCGCTCCTACGACGTGCCGCCGCCGGGCGGCGAAAGCCTGAAGGACACGCTGGCGCGCGCGCTGCCCTATTACGTGCAGGAGATCTTGCCGGCGTGCTGCGCGGCGCAGCGCACGCTGGTCGCCGCGCACGGCAATTCGCTGCGCGCGCTGATCATGGTGCTGGAAAAGCTGACGCCGGAAGACATCCTGAAGCGCGAACTCGCCACCGGCGCGCCGGTGATCTATCGGCTCAATGCCGATTCCACGGTGGCCTCGAAGCTCGATCTGGCGGGGTGAGCTGAACCGTCGCCCCTCGTGTAACGGTTTCGCCGTCATCCTGAGGTGCGCGCTCTTGCGCGCCTCGAAGGATGGCCGCAGGCACGGAGCCAGTCATCCTTCGAGGCTCGCCCAGAAGCTCGCACCTCAGGATGACGGCGAAAGATTGTGCCTGCCGCTAGCTAATGCACGCCCACCTGCCCGGCTTCCCAGCCCAGCATCGCCTGCTTGCGGGTGATGCCCCAGTGATAGCCGGTCAGCGCGCCGCTCTTGCCGAGCGCGCGATGGCAGGGCACCACGAACGAGACCGGATTGCGTGCCGACCGCAGCGCCGACGGCGCGCGAGGCCTTCGGGTTTTTGATATTGCAGGCGATGTCGGAATAGGACACCGCGCGGCCCATCGGAATCTTCAACAGCGTCTCCCACACCCGCACCTCGAAATCGGTGCCGATCAGCACCACGCGCAGCGGCTGGTCGGCGCGCCACAGGCTGCGTATCGAAGATGCGCTGCGCCGAGGCCCGCCGTGCCGTCGCTGTCCTCGACATAGGTGGCATGCGGCCAGCGCCGCTGCATGTCGGCCAGTGCGGCCTGTTCGCCGCCGGGATCGGCGAAGGCGAGGCCGGCAAGCCCGCGGCCGCTGGCGATCACGATGGCGGTGCCGAATGGCGAGGGATGGAAACCGTAAGCGCAGCGTCATACCGGCGCCGCCGGTCTTCCATTCGCCCGGCGACATCGCCTCATGGGTGACGAACAGATCGTGCAGCCGACCCGGGCCCGACAGCCCGGAGTCCAGCGCGGCATCCAGCACGCTGGCGGAATCGCGCAGCAGGCCCTTGGCGTGGTCGAGCGTCAGCGCCTGCATGAAGGCCTTTGGGGTCAGCCCGGCCCAGCGGCGGAACAGGTGGTGCAGCTCGTCCGGCGTGACGGAGGCGGCATCCGCCATCGCCTCGATGGTCGGCTGCGCGCGCCAGTTCTCCGAGATGAAGGCGATGGCGCGCCGCACCGAATCATAGTCGCGCAGCGCGGCGTTCTGGGGTCCCGGTTTGGTGAGGCGGTGCTCATTCATGGCAAGGTTCATCATGGTTCTGGATGTAGGCCGGGCGGGGGCCGCAAACCACCCGATTTCCGATCTGGTTTCACGACACCGGATTATAGGTCGGCCCGCGCTTGGCGGCCTGCAGGGCCGCCATCAAGGCTTTGGCAAAACTGGCCTTTTCGTCCGGGCCCAAAAAGCTCGCGATCGACACGCGGCGGCCGCGGGAGACCAGATACAGCCGCTCGATGCCGAATTCCGCATCCGCCTTCTGGTCGAGCTGCACCCACAGCGGATTGAGCACCCATTCCACCACATGGCCGCGATGGCTGACCCGGCGCACCCGCAATTCGCAGGGCGTCACCGTGATCTCCTCGGTCGCGTTGCGCACGGCGGAAATTGATCCGGAACGCCCACCAGATCGCGAGAATGTCGAGGCCGAAAAAGCCCAACACCGGCCAGGCGCCCATCAGGGTGAAGACCAGGCCCGTCGCAAAACTGACCACGCTGAGAAACACCATCAGCACCACAAAACCGGTGCGGTTCAGCGAGCGGTGCGGCGTCAGCAGCGCTGAGAACAATTTTGGCGGCTGATCAAAATCATTGCCTGCGGTCATCAGGGGTCAGTATACCCCGATCATGGCGAAAATCACCCGCGCATCCCGGCCCGAATCGAAACCTCCGGCGCCGAAACGCGCCAAAAAAGCTTCAGCCAAATCGGGCGCCGCGCAAAACGCCGCGAGCCAAGATAAACCGGCCAAAATCAAACCGTGGACCCCCGCCGAGGTCCACGAAGCCTTCAGCCGATTTCGCAAGGCCAATCCGGAGCCGAAGGGCGAGCTCGAACATCTCAATCCCTTTACGCTGCTGGTGGCGGTGGTGCTGTCGGCCCAGGCGACCGACGCCGGCGTCAACAAGGCAACGCGCGCGCTGTTTGCGGTCGCCGACACGCCGCAAAAGATGCTCGATCTCGGCGAGGAGCGCGTCCGCGACTACATCAAGACCATCGGGCTCTACCGCAACAAGGCCAAGAACGTGATCGCGTTGTCGGAAAAACTGATCGCGGAATTCGGCGGCTGTGGTGCCGCGCACCCGCGCGGAACTCGAATCGCTGCCCGGCGCCGGCCGCAAGACCGCCAATGTCGTGCTCAACATGGCATTTGGCGAGCATACCATGGCGGTCGACACGCATGTGTTTCGGGTCGGCAACCGCACCGGGCTGGCGCCCGGCAACAGCCCGCTCGAAGTCGAGCTGGGGCTCGAGAAGGTGATCCCTTCCGAATTCATGCTGCACGCCCACCACTGGCTGATCCTGCACGGCCGCTACACCTGCCTCGCGCGCAAGCCGCGCTGCGAGGTGTGCCTGATCAACGATCTCTGCCGATGGCCGGAGAAGACGGTGTAACTTCTCACCTCTTCCCGCTTGCTCCGTCCTCATCCTGAGGAGCCCGGCGAAGTGCAGCGAAGCCGGGCGTCTCGAAGGATGGGCGGCAGCGGGGCTCTCATGGTTCGAGACGCCGCGCGAAGAGCGCGGCTCCTCACCATGAGGCAGCAGCGGATCATCCAGAATCTACGCCACCGGCATGCGCGACTTGCGCGATGGCTCGATCAGTTCCGGCCGCGGTCCGCTCAGGCGCTTGTGCATGTGGACCATGAAGGCCATGCCGAACAGGGGCGTCGCCAGATTGACGATCGGGATCGACACGAACGCCGCGATGAAGAATCCAGCGGTGAACACGGTGGCCGCGTTGGCCTTGCGCATCGCCTTGGCTTCCGCTGGCGAACGAAACCGCATCGCCGCGAGCTCGAAATATTCGCGTCCCAGCAGCCAGGCGGTGGCGATGAAGAACACGATGAAGCCGGCGCCGGCGATGAACACGAAGGGCAGCGCGACCAGGTAGACCAGGATGGTCAGAGCTGCGGTCTTGACGCCTTCGATCGCCGCGGTCGCGACCGGAAGCGGGGTGCCGGGGCGCTCGGCAGGATAATGTTCGAGTTCGACATGGTCGGCGACCTCGTCGACGAACACGCTCGCCATCAGTGAGGTGATCGCCGGCATCAGGAATACCGCGCCGAACACCACGCCGAACCCGGCGGCGATCGAGACGATCCAGGCCAGTACGTTGATCGAGGTGTGGAACCCGGGCCCCAGCATCGCCTCCAGCCAGGCTTCGCCCGAGGTGGCAAACCAGCTCAGCAGCCGCTGCAGGCCGAACGCGAGCACTGTTATCAGCACCAAAGCCAGCCCGATCGAGCGCCACAGGATCGAGCGCATCGGCGGCGACAGGATTTGCGAAAGCGCCTTGACGGCGGCGTCGAGCATGGCGGTCTTGTCCTCTCACGAAAGCACTTGGCGAGAGGTAGCCATGCGCCGGGGCTTCGGCAAGAGCCTGGGCGGCGAGCGGCAAGCCGCGCACGTTCGGGCGAACGCGACGACCGCGCGCAGCCAGATACGGATGGATGCGGTTTTATTTGAATCGTGTCCAATTGACGCCAATGACCCAACTCAGACGGACGCGGCGCGGAGCCGACTAGACGTGGTCACGAAGACACATTTTTCGCAGGCAAGGAACCGCCCCCTCCGGGCCGGAGCGGCGGCGGAAGGGCGAGCATGGTCTGTACCTCTGCCGGCGCGGCCCCGGCGGGACCATCATGCTTCGGCATCCCGGCAACAAAGGGAATGAGTTGAAGACGGCTGATTGTCAGAATGCGGCGAAGCTCCGGGATCGGTTCAGGATGCTCGTCAGCGCGAACGTCGAGAACCGGATAGGCTTCGGAACCCTGGATGCGGAGCGCGGCCGATTGCTTCCCTCGCTTGTCGCCGCCGGAAGCGTCTCCTGCTTCGAGCGCAAGCATCAGGCGCTCGTCGAGGTCGCAGCTTTCGCTGTCACGAAAAGCGCGGGACATCGCCGCGATGGTTTCCGGGCCGACCAGCATGTTGCCCTGGACGGCGAAGCCGTCGCCGACCTCCTGACCGAACCATGGCGTGCAATCGGACCCCGACCAGGCCGCCGCGACGCCGTTGTGGTCGACGACACCAATCTGTCGAAGCGACCGCCCAAGGTCTGCGGCGATCGCCGCATCGAGCGCCTGCACGGCATTTTTTCCGCTTGCGATGCCGTCGAGAACGGCGATGGCCAGGTATGGATTGACCCAGGACTGGGTCGAAGCGGCGCCGACCCCGGGTCTGCTGAACGGGCATGTCGAGCCGACGGCGGGGACGGCCGTTGCCACGGCCACGCCGAGCAGACCGGTCCTCGGGCAGCGCGCGACGATGGAAAAAGTATTGAATTCCTGCATGGCGTGTCCTTCGGTCAGACGCTGAAATAACCGGCGATGTGTCCAGACGCATTCGGATCGCTGGCGTAGCCGCGGTTGACGATCTCGCCGCGCTCCAGCACGGCGTAGCGAACCGCCACTTGCGTTGCGAAAGCGATATTCTGTTCGACCAGCAGCACGGCGGTTCCTTTTTGCTTCACCAGGTTGGTCAGTATCGATGCCACCCGCTCGATGACGGACGGCTGAAGACCCTCACTGATCTCGTCGATCAGCAGCAGGCGGGACCCGTTGGCGACGCATCGGGCAATCAGAAGCATCTTCTGTTCGCCACCGCTCAGTGTGCCCGCGCGTTGCGCTAGCCGCTTGAGCAGGAAGGGAAACGAATTTTCGATCTCTCCGAGCGCCACGCCGATCGGCCGGTCCCGAACGCTGAGCCGGATATTTTCTTCCACCGTGAGGTCCTGAAACAACGCCTTCTCCTGGGCGACGTAGCCAACTCCGGCGCGGGCGATCAGGTGAGGCGGCAACGTGGATATGTCCCGGCCGTCCAGTTCGACCTGTCCGGCCGTCTTCGGCAGGAAGCCCATGATGCATTTCAGGAGGGTCGACTTGCCCATGCCGTTCAATCAGTTTCCAGACATACGGATAGTCACCGCTAAGCTGGGCGCTCTCGTAGTCCACTATGATGGTGGCGAGCACCGGGCCGATCAGAGTGGCGCGTCCGCCCAGCACGGTGTAGATGACCAGTTCGGTGCCAAACACGAAGCCGGCCAACTCCGGCGCGACCACCATCGAATAGCACGCGAACACGTAGCCCGTGATGGCGCCGACGACGGCGCACGCTACGAACAGGATGATCTTCAGCCGCGGCGTGTCCAGGCCGAGATATTGGCAACGCTGCTCGTTCTCGCGAATCGCCACCAGAACACGGCCCGCGTCGCTGCTCACGAATACCCATGACGCCGTCGCCAGAGCCACCAGCAGCGTGCCGGCGGTCCAGAACCAGGCTTCCACGGAAAGATCGAAGCTCTCGAAGCCGGACAGTCCGCTGCTCGAACCGGTAAACGCTCCGCCGGAGTAGAGCAGCTGCGTGCAAACGATCGGCAATACCAGTGTAATGACCGAAGCGTAGAGCTCGCTTACCCCGTGCCAGAATGCCAGCCATCCAACAATCAGCGCCATGACGACGGCGGCCAATATGCCGGTCGCAAGCGCGATCAGGGCGGTGCCCGGGCCGAATCCCGAATGGGTGAAAAACAGCCCGGCCGAGTAGGCGCCGGCTGCGAAAAACGCGCTCTGGCCGAAGGTGAGGATGCCCATATATCCCCAGAGGAGATCGACTGTCAGCGCCACGCAGGCATAGAGCAGCGACCGGGTGAGGACGTTGACGGAATACGTATCGAGCAGATACGGCGCGACGCCGACCAGTGCCAGACAAGCCAGCGGGACTGCCAGGATCGGTAGCAGCCGGCTATGCCTTTGCTGTAGCGCCGAATCGAGCATCGCTTCGTTACCGGGCGGCTCAAGCATTGGCGAAGCCCTGTGGCCGGACCCGCAGAATGATCGCGGCCAGCACCGCAATCGTCAGACCGCCAAGGATGGGATTGAAGTAGGAGCTGACCAGAACCTGCGCGCCTCCCAGGACGACGCACGCGACGGCCAAGCTCAGCAGTGAAGAGCCGGAAACCAGAACCAGCATGAAGGCGTTGACGAGCCACGGCGTTCCCATGTTCGGGTCGACGCTCGACAGCGGCGTGATCAGCATGCCGGCAGTTGCCGCCAGCGACGACCCGACGGCAAAGGTGATGAAACGCACGCGGCCGCTGTTGATCCCGATCCCCTGTGCCAGATCCTCATTCATGATAACTGCCCGGGTGTCCAACCCCAGCCGCGTGCGGGACAGCAGTGCTGAAATGCTCAGGCCGATCACGGCGGCCACGCCGATCAGCGCCAGCCGATAGCGCGAATAGTCGACAGCGAGGATATCGATGACGCCCTTGAGCGGCGGCTCGGCAAAATGAACCCCGCGGCCGAATGAAATGGTCAGCAATTGACCGATCACGATCCCCAGGCCCCACGTTGCGAGGATCGCGTCGAGCGGACGTGCGTAGAGTGGGCGCACGACGAAATATTCGATGACGATACCCAGCAGCGCTCCGACCGCCGCCGCGGCGGGCAGCGCAAGCCAGGGATTGAGGCCGTACCAGCCCGCCACCACCGCGGCGTAGCTGCCGACTGCCAGAAGAGCGCCGTGCGCGAAGTTGATGATCTTCATGACGCCGAAGACAAGCAGCAGGCCGGCCGCCACCGCGTACAGGATGGCGGCCGTGCTGACGATGTCGAGTAGTTGCGCAACCATTCGGAGAGATTTCTTCAATCGGTATTCATGTGCCAGCTTCTGTCTCGCAGCATCACGGCCCGGAGGCCGTGATGCAAGTCATCACCTAACCGAGATTCGGACACTGACTGCCCGGGTCCACGTCCTTGAAGGTCGACATGATGTTGACGGTGCCATCCGGCTTGACCTGACCGAGATACATGGTGAGCGGCGCATGACGCTCCTTGTTCATCTGGATCAAGCCGCGAGGTCCCTCGAAGCTGACATCCTTCAGCGCCGCCAGCACCGGCTCGGCATCGGTGGTTCCGGCCTTCTTGACGGCGAGCGCGTAGAGATGGACAGCTTCGTATTGTGGCGTCGAAAGATCGTTCGGCGTCAGCAACTTTTCGCCGAACTTGACCTTCATCGCCGCCAGGAACTTGGCATTGGCCGGGGTTTCGACGCTGGTGTAGTAGGATCCGGCGAGGTAGGTCCCTTCCGCATCGGCGCCCATGCTCTTCGCGGTGCCTTCGTCGAGCCCGAGGTTGCCGAAGTGCGCCTTGATTCCGGCGGCACGCAGCTGCTTGGTCAGCGTGACGTTCGGGGCGCCGCCAGCGGTGGACATCAGAAGCGCGTCGGGGTTGGTCGCGCGGATCTTGCTGATGATGGCGGTCCAGTCGGTCGCATCCATCGGATTGTATTCGTCACCCACCACCTTGCCGCCGCGCTTCTCGACGTAATTCTTGGTGAAGCTCAGCATGCCCCGGCCGAACGCATAATCGCTGCCGATCAGGAAGAAGGTCTTCGACTGCTTCTTGTCCATGAAGAAATCCACCATCGGCGCGACCTGCTGGTCGGGAACCCAGGCGTTGATATACATGTACTTGTTACATGAGCGTCCCTCGTAGAATGAGGTGTAAATGAACGGGGTCTTGCCGCGGCTCACGATCGGAAGCCCGGCGTTGCGCGCCGCGCTGGTCTCCATCGATATCAGGACATTGACCTTTTTCTGAAAGATCAGGGCGTCGAAGGCCTTTTGGGCGCCGGCGGCGCCGGATCCGTCGTCCGCGACTTCGAGGGCAAGTTTCTTGCCGAGCAGGCCGCCGGCGGCATTGATTTCATCGACGGCCAATTCCGCGGCCTGCACCACGGAAGGGGCGACAACGCTGTTGGCGCCGCTCAGCCCGACCGGAACACCGATCGTGATGCTCTGCGCGCGCGCAGTGCCGCCACAGGCCAGGGTGATCGCAAGGCTTGTACCAATCAAGAAGCGAGAGATGGGCATAGCTTATCCTTTCATGGAGTGGACTTGAGAGAGAGTCACGGACGAAGATTGGCAATTCCCGCATAGACGTCGGGGCGTCGATCTTTCAGAACGTCGTTGTCGGCGCCGACGCCGCGCCGGCTGCCGGGATCGAGGTCGATTTCGGCGAACAGGATTTCCTCATGCTGACGGCTCGCCGGTCCAGCGACCGGCCAACCGCGACGGTCGACGATCAGACTCTGACCTTCGAACGGCTGACCGCGTTCGACGCCGACCCGATCGGCGCAGGCGACGACCAGATTGTTGGAATGCGCGCCAGCCATGACTAGGGTATTGGCCATCGCCGGACGATCCGAGGGCTGGCCCGGCATCGGCACCCAGTTTGTCGGCACGCAAAGAATGTCGGCCTGCTGAAAAGCGGCGGCCCTGAATGTTTCCGGAAACCAGACGTCATAGCAGATGGCGATCGCGACCCGGCCGAACGGCGCCTGGTAAACCGGAAAACCGAGATCACCGCCGGCAAAGATCTTCTTCTCGTCACCCCACAGGTGAACTTTCCGGAAGCGACCGAGATAGCCCTTCGGCCCGACGATAACGGCGGAATTGAACAGCGTGGCGCCGTCCCGTTCGGCAATGCCGGCCACAATGGTCAAGTGATGGCGTGAAGCCAGCTCCGACCATACCTCGGTGGTCTCGCCGCCCGGCACCGGTTCGGCCAGCTCGAGGGCCTCTTGCCGATCTCGAAACACGTAACCCGTGTTGGCGAGTTCGGGCAGCACCACAAGGTCTGCCCCACGTTCTGCGGCAGACCGTATCAAGCCTGCGCTGCGCGATACATTCGACGGCTTGTCGCCGATGACGGGCTCCATCTGAATGCAGGCTACGATCATCTCAACATTCCCGAAGACATCACAAGTCGTTCGGCGCTTCCACGCGCACGCGCAAAACAAAAGCCCCCGCCGGCGTCCTTACGACGCAGATCGGGGGCTACACAGCCACATATAAGACCAGGCAACGCTGCCGGTTCGCCATTAGGCGCTCAGTCAGCACGTTAGGTCCAGCGCAGCTTTTCTGTCAACAGAGGAAGATCGCGCCGGACGCGCAAATGTTGAGCGGATGTGCACGCTGATGAGGCAGAGACGGATCGGGCCGATCATCCCTGCCCGTTGCCGTCCAGTTCGCTCAGGATGGCCTGCGCGTTGATAATGGAGGTCGCGATGGCCGCGGTCGATATCCGCTTGGCGGTCGCCTGCCGGCGGATGAACTCGTAGGCGTCGCCTTCCGACAGGCCCCTGAGCTTCATGATGATCTGGGTCGCCTTCTCGATCTCGCGTCGCGCCTTCAGGGTTTCCTCGAGCTTGGCGACCTTGCCGAGCAGGCGGGCCTCGTAATTGCGATGGGACAATGCCAGCACCAGCGTCGAAAGTACGCCGCCAGGCCTGATCGGGCGAACCAGCACGCCATGCGCGTTGGTATCGAGAAGTTCCTTCAGAATGGTAGGATTCTCAAAATCGATGATCGCGATCATGGTGGCGCGCAACTCGCCGGTGCGCCAGTTCATTCCGGACGCCTGGTCAGGATCGAGCAGGAAATAGACGATTTCGACTCCGTCGGGAATGCTTGGCGGCGCCGGCCAGATCAGATCCACCTGGCATCCAATACGTTTCAATTGGCGCACAAGTTCGTCCCCGTCGCGATCGCGCGGATGCAGCACCAGAACGTGAGCCTGCCGCAGACTCTGGATGAGCCATGCGCTGCTCATGTCGGGTCAATATCCATTCATGCGCTCGAACGAATGATCGACAAGGTATGGGTCGGGCTTGACCGGTCCGTTTGACTGCCAGACCACGTCGAAGTTACCTGCCTCGTCAAGCATCCCGATTCGGGGATTTAGCCAGGTGTGGTTGTTGTCCGGATCGATGGTGATCCTGCCTTGCGGCGCTTCAAGTTCGATACCGCGGGCCGCGGCGGTGAGTTGCTCCGGATTGAGGGTGCCGGCCCGCTTCAGGGCCGCGGCAAATAGATACACCTGATTGTAGGCGCTTTCCGAATAGACGCTGGTGTGCTCGGCTTCGCCGAAGCGGCTTCGGAACGCCTCGCGGAATTTCTCGGTGGACGACGTTCGAATACTGTCGAAATAGGTCGCAGCAGTAATATGGCCGGCACAAAACTGGCGCCCGATGATTTGTACCTGGTTTTCGGCGAGCGACAGGCTGCCGATCGGGCAGGACATGGGATCGAGCCCCTCGTCGCGATAGATCCGGTAGAAATTCCCGACCCCTCGCCCGATGATGGTGCATACGATCGCGCTTGGCTTGTCCTTGGCGATCGCCGATAATACGCGTTTGAGCAAGATTTCATCGGGATCCCATGGCACGTAAGTCTCCGACACGATGCGTCCGCCGGAACTCTCGACCAGGTAACGCAGCACGCGATTGGTCTCGCGCGGGAAGATATAGTCGGAGCCGACCAGCGCGATGTCGTTGTCATATTTCTCGATCAGGAAGCGGCCAAGCTGAAGCGTGTGCTGGTTGGGCGCTGCGCCGGTATAGATGATGTTCGGGGAGTATTCGAAACCTTCATAATTGGCGGGATATAACAGCAGCCCGTTGCGCCGTTCGAGTGCTGCGAGGATAGCCTTGCGGCTGGCCGACGTCATGCAACCAAAAATGATGCTGACGCCATCTTCAGTCAGAAGTTTGTCGGCGAGCCGGCGATATTCCAGAATGCTGGAAGCCGGATCGTAACAGATCGGCGCAATCTCCCGGCCAAGAATTCCCCCGGCAGTGTTGATCTCCTCGATCGCCAGCGCGGTGCCGCGGAAGTGCTCGGACTCCGTTATCTTCACGACACCCGATCGTGAGAACAGTATTCCGACCGGCCACGTCTCATTCCCAGGCATCGATGCTGTGTCCCCAGGCAACATCAGGAAATAACAGGGTTACAGAAATACCGGCCGTCGTCCACCCGCTAAGGGCCCAGGCATGGAGGGAAGCGATCGGGCGGGACACCGCGCCAGAATGTATTTTCCAGATGGCGTCAGGCAGCCTAGTCTGAGCGCCAAGAACGAACGATTGCGGGAGACTGGGATGGCCGGGACGGGATTGCCGCTTGCAGGCGTGCGGGTCATCGAGATGACCCACATGGTGATGGGGCCAACCTGCGGCATGGTTTTGGCGCAACTCGGCGCCGAGGTGATCAAAGTCGAGCCGCCCGCCGGCGACAAGACCCGCAGCCTCGGCGGCATGGGGGTCTCGTTCTTCCCGCTGTTCAACCGCGGCAAGCGCAGTGTGGTGCTGGATTTTTCAAGACCCGAGGACCGCGAGACCATGCATCGGTTGCTGGCCTCCGCCGACGTGTTCCTGGAAAATTTTCGCGACGGGCTGCTGGAGAAACAGGGTCTCGGCGCCGAAGCGCTGCGCGAAAAATATCCGGATCTGATCGTCGCCGGCCACAAGGGATTTTTGTCGGGCCCCTACGAGCATCGTCCGGCGCTGGACGAGGTCGTGCAGATGATGTCGGGGCTGGCCGCCATGACCGGCACCACGGCAAAGCCGCAGCGGGTTGGCTCGAGCGCCAACGACATCATGGGCGGCATGTTCGGCGCGATCGCGATTTTGGCGGCGCTTTATCAGAAGCGCGGCGGCGGCAAGCAGGGCGCCGGCATCCGCATCGGCCTGTTCGAAAACTGCCTGTTTCTGGTAGCGCAGCACATGGTCGAATATGAGATGACCGGCAACAGGCCGCGCTCGATGCCGGAGCGCGAGCACGCCTGGCCGATCTACGATATTTTCGAGACCGCCGGCGGCGGGCGCATTTTTATTGGCGTCGTGACCGAGGGCCACTGGCAGAGTTTTTGCCGCGAATTCGGCTTGCAGGAATTTCTGGACGACCCCGCTTTGCGAACCACCACCGACCGTATCCTGGCGCGCTCAAAAATCATTCCGCGCGTCGCCGGGGTGATCCGGGACCGGGATGCCGCGGAACTTTCGGCGACGCTGGACCGGCTCAACATCTGCTTTTCGCCGATCAACCGTCCCGAGGACCTGTTCGACGATCCCCACGTGTTGCGACCGGGCGGCCTCGTCAATAACATCAACGCCAATGGCGAGCCGTTTCGCGTTCCGGCACTGCCGATCGAGTGGAACGGGGCCAATATCGGCGAAGGCCTGAAAGTGCCGGTGCTCGGCGCCGATACCGCGGCCATTCACGCCCAACTCGACGAACAGCAAATTACTCCAACCGCCAAACCCGCTGTGAGGCTCGCATGACCCAAATTCAAGACATCTATCCGGAAGGCCGCGTCAGCCTGCGCGAAGTCGGCCTGCGTGACGGCCTGCAGCTGGTCAAGACCTTTCCCTCGACATCGGCAAAACAGCGCTGGATCCGCGATGAATACGGCGCCGGCGTGCGGCATTTCGAGGTCGGCTCGTTCCTGCCCGCCAAAACCTTTCCGCAATTCGTCGATGTGCGCGAGATCGTCGCGACCATCGCGTCGTTGCCCGGCGCGCATGGCGTGGGGCTGGCCTTGAACGAGCGCGGCGTCAACGAGGCGCTGGCCTCCGGCGTCGCCGAAATCGCCACGGTGGTCTCCGCCACCGAAGAGCACAGCCAGGCCAACGCCAACCGTTCGCGCGAGTCCGCGATCGCCAACGTCAAGCGGATGTGCGATCTGCGCGACGCCAGCGCGCACCGGCCGATCGTCAACGCCGCGATCTCGATGGCGCTGGGCTGTTCGATCACCGGCGCCGTGGATCCGAAGGAAGTCTTAAAACTGGTCGACAAATGCCTGGAGGCCGGCGTCGATTTCGTCGCCATCGCCGATACCGTCGGCTATGCCGGCCCGAAGCAGGTCGGCGAACTGACCGCAGCGGCGGTGAAACTATCCGGCTCAAAACCGGTCTGCGTTCACCTGCACGACACCCGCGGCATGGGCATCGCCAATGCGTCCGCGGCGCTCGATGCCGGCGCACGCATTCTCGATGGCTCGCTCGGCGGCCTCGGCGGCTGCCCGTTCGCGCCCGGCGCCACCGGCAATGTGGTGTTCGAGGATCTGGCGTTCCTGTGCGAGAGCAAGGGATTTTCAACCGGCATCGATATCGAGAGACTGATCGGCGTGCGTGCGATTTTGCGAGCGGAAATGCCGAGCGAGACGCTGTATGGCGGGTTGGCGCGGGCGGGATTGCCGGGTGGCGCGGCGCAGAAGGCGGCGTGAGAATGGTTCTGTAGCCAGGGGCCAGTCGCATCGCCCTCTCCTGCTGTGGAGAGGGCATCGCTGCCATCAGCAACAACTTCACTTGGGTGAGGGGTTGGCTCAGCAGGCAGATTGCCCGCGGATAGAACCCCTCATCCGGCGGCCTTCGGCCGCCACCTTCTCCCACAAGGGGAGAAGGGAAGAACGCGTACCGGCGCAAGGAATGGGCGGCGTCTATGCGGTGAGCTCCGGGGTCCGCTCGCGCGGACTGGCACGGCGCTCCGGAACGTATTCGACGGCCAGGAAATGTTCGGATACGAGGACGTGTTCGACCAGTTTGGTCTCGCTCGCTGGCGTCGTTACTTCCGCAGGCGCAGCCGGAAGCGGCGCCTCCTGGTCAACCTTCTCAGGAACGAGCGGCGGCGACTCGACCGCTCTGGAAACACTCCGAATTCGCCCGCTACCTCCTGGAGCGGCTTCTGCTTGTCGGCCCAGTGCAGGGCGGTGTAGTCGAAGCCGTGCACGATGGTGGGTTTGACGACTTCGAAATAGGGCGAGATGTCGAAATCGCGCGGCATGTACAGCGAGGAATTGCGGATGTGCAGGATCTCGCGCGCGCGCCTTGCGGCTGCCGGCGTGGGTGATCTTGGGCAGGATCGGATAGCGCACGGCGTCGAACGCCTGCGCGATCAGCGCCGAGCAGATGATCTTGGTCGGATCGCCGGAACCGAAGGCGATCATGCGCCGCCGCCAGCGCTGCGGCACCGGCAGCGGAATGAGGATAGCGCATCAGGTCGACGATGTTCTTGGTGTCGTAGCCGAAGCCGATCCGGTTGATGGCGTAGCGGCACACCGTGTTGCGGTCTTCGTAGGACAGGCCGACCGGGCGGCACACGCCGTGTGTGGTAGGGAAAATATTTCGACAGCGGCGCGGAGGTCACGCCCTCGCCGATATTGGCCTCGATCAACACGTGCGGCTCGCCGTCGGGCTCGGAGGCGCCGTCGATCGGGCCGACGAACAGCGCGGCATGCGACCAGGTCGATTGCGTCAGGTATTTGATGATGCCGGAAATGCGGTTGTTACCCTCGACCAGCATGACGTCGCCGGGCTCGATGATGCCGCGCAGATGCTCCGGGTCGCTCGGCGTGAACGGCTCATAGCCCGGCACCTCCTTCTGAAGGTAGCCCGCAATCAGCTTGCCGATGGTATCGAGCATTACGCCCATGATACTCTTCCCCCCGAAGCGGCTTTCCGACCGCTTTTTGTTCCCATATCTATCATGGTCGAAAGCCGTTGCAATTTAGTTCATGCCACGCAGGCGATCAATCATGATTGATTCACCATGACGGTTGCTGCAGCCGCCCGGATGCGGCAAGTTCGCAACATGTTCTCGCGCTTCTCAAAGTTCCGGAAACCATGACATGACAATGACGCGCCGCGATTTCCTGTCGGCGTCCGCGGCCTTCGCCGCAGCGCCGGTGTTCGGCGCCCGCGCATGGGCGGCGCCGCTGCCGCGCGAGGCCGATATTGTCGTGATCGGCGCCGGTGCCGCCGGCATTGCCGCGGCGCGGCGCATCATGGCCGCCAATCGCAAGGTGATCGTGCTGGAAGCGGCCAGCCAGATCGGCGGCCGCTGCATGACCGATACAGCGACCTTCGAGCGTGCCGTTCGACCGCGGCGCGCGCTGGATGCACAATCCCGAGACCAATCCGATGATCAAGCTGGCGCGCGCCGCCGGGCTCGATGTCGCGCCCGCGCCGTCGGGCCAGAAAATCCGCATCGGCCGCCGCAACGCGCGGGCCGGCGAAACCGAGGAATTTCTCGCCGCTCTGGTGCGGGCCAACCGCGCCATCGACGAAGCCTCGCGCGGCAAGGTCGACGTCGTCCTGCGCGTCCGCGCTGCCGAAGGACCTCGGCGACTGGGCCGGGACCGCGGAATTCGTGCTCGGGGCCAATTTTGCGGGCAAGGATCTGAAGGATGTCTCCGCGATCGACAAGGCCCGCGCGCAGGACCGCAATGCCGCGCTCGCCTGCCGCCAGGGCCTGGGCACGCTGATCGCGAAACTCGGCGAACAGCTGCCGCTGTCGCTGTCGACGCCGGCCAGCCGCATCGGCTGGAGCAACCGCGACGTCATCGTGGAGACGCCTGCGGGCAAGATCGTCGCGCGCGCCGGCATCGTCACGGTGTCGAGCAATGTGCTGGCCGCGGGCAACATCAAGTTCGCGCCCGACATTCCGAAGCGTCACCTCGACGCGGCGGCAAAGCTGGGCCTCGGCAGCTTCGACCGCATCGCGCTGCAACTTTCGGGCAATCCGCTCGGTCTCGCGCGCGACGACATCATCATCGAGCAGAGCGATCTCGACGCGGACGGCGCTGCTGTTCGCCAATATGGGCGGATCGTCGCTGTGCTCGATCGATGTCGGCGGCAGTTTCGGCCGCGATCTCTCGGCGCAGGGCGAAGCCGCCATGGTGGCCTTTGCGATCGAATGGCTGGCCAAGCTGTTCGGCAGCGACATCGCTTCGGCCGTCAAGAAATCGAGCGCGACCCGCTGGAACGCGGCGCCGTTCGTGCTCGGCGCGATGTCGGTCGGCCGCGCCCGGCGCGCAGGGATCGCGAAAGATCCTGACCGAGCCGATCGGGTCGATGTATCTTGCGGGCGAGGCCACCCACGAAACGCTGTGGGGCACGGTCGACGGCGCCTGGGAAAGCGGCGAGCGTGCCGCGGAAGCAGCACTGCGCCGGATCGGCGCGCTTGAAGGACGAGCCGACAGCCCGTGCCAGCGCGGGCGCCGAAGCAGCCGCGCCGCGCCGCGCCCGCGAGACCGGTTCCAGGAGCACCGATCAATTGAAGCCGAGCCGAAGGCGCTGATCTCCTGGTCCAGCGGCAAGGACAGCGCGTTTGCGCTGCACGAGATCAGGCGCGACCGGCGAATTCGACGTCGTCGGCGCGCTGACGACGGTGACCGAGACCTTCGGGCGGGTGTCGATCCACGGCGTGCGCCAGGAAATTTTGCGCGCGCAGCTCGATGCCGCGGGACTGCCGCCTCGCATCGTGCCGATCCCGTACCCCTGCCCGAACGAAATCTACGAAGCGCGGATGGGCGAGGCCGTCGCGCAAGCGGTGCGCGACGGCATCACCCACATGATCTTCGGCGATCTGTTCCTGGCCGACATCCGCGCCTATCGCGAAGCAGAAGCTCGCAGGCACCGGCATCACGCCGGTGTTTCCGCTGTGGGCAGCGGCCGACGCCTGCCGCTGGCGCAGGCGATGATCGCAAGCGGGCTGGAAGCATATCTCGCCACCGTCGATCTGAAGAAACTGCCGGCGGAATTCGCCGGGCGCAAGTTCGATGCGCAGCTGCTGGCGGATTTGCCTGACGGCGTCGATCCCTGCGGCGAGAACGGCGAGTTTCACACCTGCGTGGTGGCGGGCCCGATGTTTTCGCGGCGGCTCGAGGTCGCGACCGGCGAGCGCGTCGAGCGCGATGGCTATGCGTATTGCGATCTGGTGATGGCGGATACTTACCCTCCCCTGGAGGGGGAGGGTCGACGCGACTGAAAGGAGCGGCGGGGTGGGGTGACGTGTCTCTCGTTTCGGATAGCGTTCGAGTTGAGGGACCGTCACCACCCCGCCTCGGCATTTCGCTTCGCTCCATGCGAGCCGACCCTCCCCCTCCAGGGGAGGGTGACGAGATGCTACCGCAGCACGCCATCCAGCGCCGGCAGTCCGATGACCACCGCCGCCGCGATCAGCGCGTAGCAGATCGCGCGGAACAGCGTCTCGCTGGCGCGGCCGAACAGCTGGGCGCCGAACAGGACGCCGACCGCATAGACCGGGCCGACCAGCAGCGAAAACCGGATCGCGTCCGAGGTGATCAGCCCGGTCAGCGAATAGCTGACGACGGAGAAGAAATCGGAGGCCGCGAAAAACAGCAGGATGTTGGCGCGCGCAATCACCGGCGCGATCGGCCGGCCGAGCCAGTAGCCGACGATCGGCGGGCCGCCGGTCTGCGCCAGGCCGCTGCAAAAGCCGGACAGGCCGCCGATGCCGACGGAAATCGCCGCGATGGTCCTTGCCGCGATAGCGCCAGCCGGACAGCAGCAGCAGCAGCAGCGCGAACGACGAAAGCCGGAGATGATCCAGCGTGTCGTCACCGGGTCGAGCCGGGTCAGGAACTAGGTTCCGATGGGAACGCCGATCAGCGCGCCGAACGCCATCACCGATGTCGCCTTGCGGTCGGCCTGCTTCCACGCATTCGGGATCAGCGGCAAGGCCGCGACGAAATCGATGATCAGCAGCAGCGCCGCGACCAGCTGCGGGGCGGCCATGCTGCTTGCCAGCGGCATGAAGATCAGCGCGGAGCCGAAGCCGGAAAATCCGCGCGCGGTTCCCGAGACGAAGGCGATCGCGCAGATGGCGATCGCGGCGTTGACGGCCGACATCGGTCGGGATGAGGCCGGCGAGGCTCATGCCCTGTTCTTTTGGAGCATGATGTGATCCGAAAACCGCTTCACACTTTTCGGCATCATGCTCGCAAAGTGCCGCCGGTCTTCTTCGTCACCTCGGCCACGATCTTCGCGGCCACGGCGTCGATCTCCTGATCGGTCAGGGTCTTTTCGCGCGGCTGGATCGTCACCGCGATCGCGACCGACTTCTTGCCGTCGTCGATGCCCTTGCCTTCGTAGACGTCGAACACGGTCACGCCGGTGATCAGCTTCCTGTCGACGCCCTGCGCGGCGCGCACGATATCGCCGGCCTTGACGCTGCGGTCGACGATGAAGGCGAAGTCGCGCGACACCGGCTGGAACGCCGAGAGCTCGAGCACCGGCTTGGCGCGGGTCGGCCTCTGCTTGGCGTCCGGAATGCGGTCGAGGATCACCTCGAACGCGATCAACGGACCGTCGGCGCCGAGTTGCTCCAGCGCGCGCGGATGCAGTTCGCCGAAATAGCCGAGCACGTTTTGCGGACCGATCTGGATGGTGCCGGAACGCCCGGGATGCAGCCAGCTCAGCGTCCGCCGGCCACGACCTGCAGCGCCTGCATCGGCGCGCCGGCGGCGGCCAGCACGGCGAACGCATCGGCCTTGGCGTCCAGCGCGTCGGCAGTCGCCGAGCCGGACCAGTGCCGCCCGAGCCCTGTCGACGATGCAAGGCCGTGGCGAACGCCGGACGCCGCGACCAGCTGATCCTCCGGGCTGTCGCCCCTGAAGATCTGTCCGACCTCGAACAGCGCCACGTCGGGAAAGCCGCGGTCGGCATTGGCCTGTGCCGCCGCAACCAGGCCCGGCAGCAGGCTCGGCCGCATGTCGGACAGATCGGACGCGATCGGATTGGCGAGCGCGAGTTCGGCCTGCGCCGCCGCCGAACAATTCGGCCTGCGGCTTCGCGATGAACGACCATGTCACCGCCTCGACCATGCCGCGCGCGGCCAGCGCGCGCTTGGCGCGGCGGGTGCGCAGCTGGATCGGGTCGAGGATCGGCTTGCGCGGATCGTCGCCGCGGTCGAACGGCGTCATCGGCACCTGGTCGACGCCGACGATGCGCACGATCTCCTCGACGATGTCGGCCTTGCCGTGCACGTCGGAGCGCCAGGACGGCACCGCGATCTTCACCACCGCGCCGCTGCCGGCCACCATGAAGCCGAGATGGCCGAGGATGCGCCTGACCTCGCCCAGCGGCACCTCGATCGCCGCCAGCCGCTTGATCTCGCTGAGCGGGAAAGTCGATGATCCGGTCTTCGCCGAAGGCGTTGCCGACGACGACGTTCTCCGACGGCGTGCCGCCGCACAGCTCCATCACCAGCCTGGTTGCCATCTCCAGCCCCGGCACCATGAAGGCCGGATCGACGCCGCGCTCGAAGCGGTAGCGCGCGTCGGAATTGATGCCGAGCTTGCGGCCGGTCTGGGCGATGTTGATCTCGTTCCACAGCGCCGATTCGATCAGCACGTCGGTGGTGGTCTCCGAGCAGCCGGAGGCTTCGCCGCCCATGATGCCGGCCAGCGATTCGACGCCGTGCTCGTCGGCGATGACGCAGATCGTTCGGATCGAGCGTGTAGGTGCGGCCGTCCAGCGCCAGCAGGGTCTCGCCGTCGCGCGCGCGGCGCACGGTGAGGTTGCCCTTCACCTTCGCCGCATCGAACACATGCAGCGGCCGGGCGCGGTCGTAGGTCATGAAGTTGGTGATGTCGACCAGCGCGTTGATCGGCCGCAGCCCGATCGAGGTCAGCCGCTTGCTGCAGCCATTCCGGCGACGGGCCGTTCTTGACGCCGCGCACCAGCCGCAGCGCAAAGCCCGGACACAGCGTCGCGTCCTCGACCGTCAACCTGCACCGGGCAGGGGAATTCGCCCTTGATCTGCTTGATGCCGGGATCCTTGAACTTGCCCATGTCGGCGGCGGACAGATCGCGCGCGATGCCGTGCACGCCGGTGCAATCCTGCCGGTTCGGCGTCAGGTTGATCTCCAGCACGGGATCGCCGATCCCGGCCCATTGCGCGTAACCGGCGCCAACCGGCGCGTCCGCCGGCAACTCCATGATGCCGTCATGGTCCTCGGAGATCTGCAGTTCGGCGGCCGAGCACAGCATGCCGCGGCTCTCGACGCCGCGGATGGTGCCGACGCCGAGCGTGATGTTCTTGCCGGGAATGAAGGTGCCGGGCGGCGAGAACACGCTGACCAGGCCCGCGCGCGCATTCGGCGCGCCGCAGACCACCTGCACCGGTGCGCGCACCGTCGCCGGTATCGACCATGCAGACGCGCAAGCCGGTCGGCATTCGGATGCTGCTCGGCGGAAATCACCCGCGCGATCGTGAACGGCGCCAGCGCCTTGGCCTTGTCGTCGATGTTCTCGACCTCGAGCCCGATCATGGTGAGCTTGTCGGCGAGCTTTTCCAGCGGCTCGTCGGTGTCGAGATGTTCCTTCAGCCAGGAGAGCGTGAATTTCATGTGTTATCTTTGGTCTGCAAGTATCTCAACCAGCCGAAAGCGTTCGCACATCAGCATCATGTCTTCGCTGAATTTGCCCTGCCGTCCGAAATAATCGCGGTGGGCCTCGTCGCCAGTAAGCGAGGCTGCGGTCGCCTTCGCCCTCTTCGTGGGCGAACGTCGCATCGACCTCGGAAAAGCGGCGATAGGTGACCTCGGTCGTTTCGATTACGCAGTCGCGGCATGCCGCTTCCATCGCGCACGATCCAGCGTTCGCCCGGCGTCGAGGTGTTCGGCTCATCCTCGGTGCTGCAGGTCGCGGTCTTGATGCCCTGCCAGCACGAGATCGAGCAACTCGTCGGCCAGTGCCGGGCCGTCGCCGAACGCGAACGATCGCAGCTCCCGGTATTTTTCGGGAACGCCGGTGCTCACGTACTCAAGCCCTCCCGCCAGCGTCGGGACGTCGAGCGGCTTGAAGCCGTAATGATTGAGCCAGCGCACGTCGCTTTCGAACAGCTGCCGCAGGTCGGACATGCCGTATTTCAGCATCGCGATGCGGTCGATGCCCATGCCCCAGGCAAAGCCCTGATAGACGTCGGGATCGATGCCGCAGGCGCGCAGCACGTTCGGATGCACCATGCCGCAGCCGAGAATCTCCAGCCAGTCCTCGCCTTCGCCGAAGCGGATCTCGCCCTTGTCGCGGCGGCACTGGATATCGACCTCCAGCGACGGCTCGGTGAAGGGGAAGAACGACGGCCGGAACCGCATGTTGATGTGATCGACCTCGAAGAACGCCTTGCAGAACTCGTGCAGGATCCATTTGAGGTGGCCGAGATGCGAGCCCTTGTCGATCACGAGGCCCTCGACCTGGTGAAACTGCGGCGTGTGGGTGGCGTCGGAATCGATGCGGTAGGTGCGGCCCGGGCAGATGATGCGGATCGGCGGCTTCTGGCTCAGCATGGTGCGCACCTGCACCGGCGAGGTGTGGGTGCGCAGCAGCATGCGTGAGCCGTCGTCCTTCGGGATTGAAGAAGAAGGTGTCGTGCATCTCGCGGGCCGGATGGCCTTCCGGGAAATTCAGCTTGGTGAAGTTGTAGTCGTCGGTCTCGATGTCGGGACCTTCGGCGATGGCGAATCCCATGTCGGCGAAGATCGCGGTCAGTTCGTCCATCACCTGGCTGAGCGGATGAATCCGGCCCTGCTCGGCGAGGGCCTCGCGCAGCGGCAGCGTGACGTCGACGGTCTCGGAGGCGAGCCTTGCGTCGAGCGCTGCGGATTTCAGGATATCGCGGCGCGCCGACAGCGCCTGCGTTACCGTATCCTTGGCGAGGTTGATCGCCGCGCCCTGGGTCTTGCGTTCGTCGGGCGACATCTTGCCGAGCGTCGACAGCAGCGCGGAGATCGAGCCCTTCTTGCCGAGCGCTGCGACGCGCACCGCTTCGAGCGCGGCCTCGTCGGAGGCCGCGGCGATATCGGCGATGATCTGGGATTCGAGGGCAGTGAGGTCGGTCATGGCAATTCCTTTTGGCTAGGATGCTTGGCCGATGCTCCTAGCCCGTCATGCCCGGGCTTGTCCCGGGCATCCACGTCTTACGGCGTTCGCGAGAAGGACGACGTGGATGGCCGGGTCATCTAGTGCGAAGACGCGCTTCGCGCTTATACCCGGCCATGACGACGTCAAAAAATCCGCGGAACGACCGAGAAGCGACGGCTTACGCCGCCAGCGCGGCCTTGGCCTTTTCGGCGATTGCCTGGAACGCCGCCGGCTCGTGGATGGCGAGATCCGACAGCACCTTGCGGTCGACCGTGATGCCCGACTTGGCAAGGCCGTTGATAAAGACGCTGTAGGTCATGCCGAGCGGACGCACCGCGGCATTGAGGCGCTGGATCCACAGCGCGCGGAAGGTGCGCTTCTTGCGCTTGCGGTCGCGGAAGGCGTATTGGGCGGCCTTCTCGACCGCCGCCTTGGCGGTGCGGATGGTGTTCTTGCGGCGGCCGCGGTAACCCTTGGCGAGCTTGTAGACTTTCTTGTGCTTGGCGTGAGAGGTCACACCGCGTTTGACGCGAGACATGACGGGTCTCCTTCAGATGAAAATGGTGACGGGATCGCCGCGCGGGCGCGGCTCGGCTGTGTGATGGGCGGCGTGAACGCGATCAGGCGTTCGGCAAGAAATACTTCTTGATGTTGTCGCCGTCGGTCTTGAACAGCACGCGGGTGCCGCGGAGCTGACGAATCTGCTTCTTCGTCCGCTTGATCATGCCGTGGCGCTTGCCGCGCTGGGCGTGCATCACTTTGCCGGTGGCAGTCACCTTGAAGCGCTTTTTAGCGCCCGACTTGGTCTTCAGCTTGGGCATTTGGCTCTCCTGTTGCCGAACGAAAGACGCGCCCTAAGGGGCGCTTTCGCGGCTAAAATGCTCGTTAGAGCGTTGAAAGTGCTTGGCTATTTCCGAAATGAGACAGCCCGCACGGACATCGACACGGCAGCCCTTGATCAGCCGGGCGATGAAGGTTGCGCTTATGGCAGAGCCAAGTGAGATTGGCAACGATGAACCGCGGAACCGGGAGCTTCGACCAATTCATCGTAACGGGAACAGCCACCCACCCGAAAGGGAAGAAAAATGACGATTTCACCCCGGTTCATTACCTTTTTTGCCGATTTCAAGGTGTTGCGCGCCCTTCGATGGGCATTTGTCGCGGAATCCTTGCCGCCAGCGCCGCGCCCGACCTCGCCGCCGCCCAGGGAACCAGGGCCGTGAGGATGGGTAGCTATGACGGTCTCTGGAACGTCACCTTCACCCCCAGCGCCGGCAACTGCCACGCCAGCAACACCCTGCCCTTCAACGTCCATGGCACCCGCGTCTCCTCAGCCGGCGGCGGCAGGGTCACCGGCGGCGTCACCCGGGCCGGCAGTGTCACCGTCCGGATCACCGTCGGCGCATCATGGGCTGATGGCACTGGCCGGCTCGCTCGCAATTCCGGCGCCGGCCGCTGGAGCGGACTCATCACTGGCGACCGCTGCAGCGGTGTCTGGCAGGCCGCGCGGGGGTAGTTTCGTTCCGGCTTGTCCGGGACGATAGTGGGGTAAGGGGTATCGATGCTGGGGGTGGGGATACTGGGCGCCGGCTTTTTCGGCGCCTTTCACGCGCGCGCCGTTGCGGCCGTTGACGGCGCCCGAATTGTCGCGGTCTGTGCGGAGGAATTGCCGCTGGCCGAAACGTTTGCGGCCGAACATGGCGGCAAGCCCTATGGCGACTGGCGCGCGATGCTCGACGACAAATCCGTCGAGGCGGTTGCGATCACGGCGCCGCATCACCTGCATTGCGGGATGGCGGTGGCCGCCCTGCAGGCCGGCAAGCATGTGCTGCTGGAAAAGCCGATGGCGCTGTCGGTCGCCGAATGCAGCCGCGTCATTGCCGCGGCTGAAACCAGCCGCCGCAAATTGATGGTCGGGCAGATCATGCACTTCGTGTGGCCCTGCATCGTGGCGCGAGAGATCCTGGATCGCGGCGAGTTGGGAAAACCCGTCACCGGATCGAGCACGCTGATGAAAACCTGGATCGAGTCGAACCGCCGCGGCTGGCATCTCGATCCCGCAACCGGCGGCGGTATGCTGATGACCGCCGGCATCCACGCGCTGGATCAGCTGGTTTGGTTGATGGACGGCCGCGTTGGCTCGGTTTCGGCCGCGGTCTCCACCTCGTTCCACGATCAAAGGGCCGATGACAGCGCCATGATGCTGTTGCGCTTTGCCGACGGGCGGTTCGGACAGGTGGCCAGCATCGGTTTTCGCGAGGGCGCGGGCACGTTCGGCGTCGACCTCGTCTGCGAGAACGCAACGCTCCGGATCGACCCCGATCGTGGCGTCGCCATCGGGCGCGGCGGAAAGTGGTCCGACGTTCCGAACTCACACGACCCGCTATGGATGCAGAACGCGGTGATCCGGGAGTGGCAGGCGCTTGCCGCGGCCATCGCGCACGGCACCGACGTGCCGGTTACCGGTGACTATGGCCGGCATATCATCGCCTGCATCGAAGCCGCCATGACGTCGGCGCGCGAAGGCGGAGATGTGAAGGTGATGGCGTAAGGCAAAACGACAACGCCCCCGGCAGAAGTCCGAGGGCCGTTTTCACCGATAGCAACATACGCGAAACGCCGTCTCGCCAATCAGCGCGGCGCCAGGACCATCACGACCTGACGGCCCTCGAAACGCGCGTCCTGCTCGACCTTGGCGAATTCGGCGACGTCGGCCTTGACCTTGTCGAGCAGCTTGGTGCCGATTTCCTGATGCGCCATTTCGCGGCCGCGGTAGCGCAGCGTGATCTTGACCTTGTCGCCTTCCTCGAAGAACCGCTGCATCGCCCGCATCTTCACGTCGTAATCGTGATCGTCGATCATCGGGCGGAGCTTGATCTCCTTGATCTCGACGATCTTCTGCTTCTTGCGGGCCTCGGCGGCCTTCTTCTGGGCGGAATATTTGAACTTCCCGTAATCCATGATCTTGCAAACGGGAGGATTGGTGTTCGGCGAAATCTCGACCAGGTCCATGCCTGCTTCGAGCGCCATCTTCACGGCGGCGACGGTTTCGACGGTGCCGTGGTTCAGGCCGTTCTGGTCGATCAGCTGGACCTGTGCATTGCGGATTTCATCATTGGTGCGCGGCCCGTCTTTGGTGGCGGCGGGCGGGGCTCTGTTGGGACGGCGAATGGGTAGCTCTCCAAGGTTGTGAACGAAGGCGATAGTTTGAAGGAATAAGGCCCAGCGGGCAAGCGAACTCGCAGCGGCAATGGCAAAAACCGGCAAATGCGCGGCATTTTGGTCACGCCGGACGAGATAGAGGGCGGAGCGACCATCCGCAAGCGCCGTGAGCGCTGCCGGCCGGTCTTGGCGTCCGTTGTTGACGGATTCCGCCATGCTCACCCAAACAGCTGGCAACGAGGTTACGATCTCATGACCAATTCATGGCCGATCCGCCATCCGATCAGGAACCTGATTTCATCGAGGTCGGCGAAGGCGACGGCCGACGCCGAATCGCGGTGCGGGCCCGCGAAGGCTCCGCACCCGGGCTGTTCTGGCTCGGCGGCTTCAATTCGGACATGAAGGGCACCAAGGCGCTGGCGCTGGATGCCTGGGCGGCCGAGCAGCGGCCGCGCCTGCGTCCGGTTCGATTATTCCGGCCATGGCGAATCCGGCGGCGCGTTCGCCGACGGCACCATCGGGCGCTGGCTGGAAGAGAGCGTCGCGGTGTTCGAGCAGTTCTGCTCGCGGCCCGCAGGTCGTGATCGGCTCCTCGATGGGCGGCTGGATGGCGCTGCTGCTGGCGCGCGAACTGGCCAAACGGCGCGGATAGCCGCGCCTCGCTGGCCGGGCTGGTGCTGATCGCGCCGGCGCCTGATTTCACCGAACAGCTGATGTGGAACGGGTTTTCGCCCGAGGTGAAGCAGGAGATCGAGACCAAGGGCGTCTGGCTGCGGCCGTCGGAATATGGCGAGCCCTATCCGATCACCCGCGCGCTGATCGAGGAGGGCCGCAACCATCTGCTGCTCGGCAGCGCCATCGAGGTCGGCTGCCCCGTTCGCATCCTGCAGGGCGCGCAGGACCCTGACGTGCCGTGGCAGCACGCCTTCGCGCTGGCGCACCGGCTGCCGACCGACGACGTGGTGCTGACCATGATCCAGGACGGCGATCACCGCCTGTCGCGCCCGCAGGACATCGCGCGGATGCATCGCGGCGGTGGCGGAGATCTGGAGCGAGCCGTCTTCCCTTCGAGGCCGTGCGCGAAGGCGCGACGGGCACCTCCAGCGACAACGGCGAAGCCGTTGCGCGGGGGTGACGTCAACACGCAAAGGCGTCATCCTGAGATGCGAGCCTCTTCGGCGAGCCTCGAAGGATGGACTGCAAGTGTGCAAGGGAGAAACGCCATGAACACGACCGCAATGCTCAAGATCATTCTGCGACGCCGTCGAACAGCACAACGGCAAGGCGTTTGCCGAACTGTTCACCGAGGACGGCGTCTATCACGATGTGTTCTACGGCGCGTTCAAGGGCCGCGCCAAAATCGCCGAGATGATCGACGACTGGTTTTATCGCACCGCGACGGATTTTCGCTGGGACATGCATGCGCCGGTCAGCGACGGCCACGACGCTCTATGCGCGCTATACTTTCAGCTATCGCTCATTGCTGCCGGAAGCCAAAGGGGCGCGGGTGATGTTCGAGGGCGTCGCGATCATGACGCTGCGCGACGGCAGGATCGTCGAATACCACGAAGTCGCCAACGCCGCGCCGGCTTTGTCGACACTGAATTTTGCGCCGGAGCGGATCGCCAAGATTGTCGCCAAGCAAGGCGCGGCGCTGAAGGCGCGGCCGGAGATGGCGCGGCATCTGACGTAATGCGCTCTCCCGTCATTGCGAGGCGCGCAAGCGCGAACCGCAATCCAGATTCGTGTCGGCGAAATCGAAAGCTGGATTGCTTCGTCGCATGCGCTCCCGGAATGACGGCTGAGTCGACGCTACGGCGGCGGCACATTCGTCATCGGCTTGCGCTGCGCCAGCGCCGCCACGGTCGAGGTGCCGATCGGGCCCTGCTCGTCATAGAGCCAGCATTCGCCGATCGCGATGCCGTCGCTGGCGTGATGGTTGACCACGTCAAAACCGATCCATCGCGTCACCGGCAGCCGGTGCAGATACAGCGTGACGTCGCTGTTGATGTAGCCGAGGCCCTGGTCGCCGGCATTGGCAAAGGGGCTGGCGAAATCGGCGCCGGTGGCGACATGAACGAACGGCGACATCGGCACGCCCTCGACCAGTTCGCGCACCTCGCTCATCCACAGCCGCCGCGGCCCGAGCGAGCCCATTTTGCCGACGATCGGCCGCGTGGTCCATTTGCCGTTCATGCCGAGTTTTGGATCGGTCGGCGCGGGAATTTTTTCGGGCAGCGGCGCATCCCAGTTCGGCGGCGACCACACGTTACCCGGCGCATTTTCGGTCCGGCGCAGCAACTGGCAGGAGGCGCGCGCCATGCTGGTGCCGCCGGAGATGAATTCGGCTTCGACCACCTTGATGCGCATGCCGTCGCGGATCAGCTTGGTGGTGACCTCGACCGGCGTCTTGATGTTCGGCAGCCGGAACATGTCGACCGTCAGCCGCGCCGGCACGAACTCGTCGGAGCCGTGGCGCTCCTCGATCGCGAAGGCGAGCAGGCCGACGACGACGCGGCCGTGCATCGAGTTCGGGTCCCATGGCCCGTTGGCGACCACTGTGGGAATGAAGGCGTCGCAGTCCCGGTTAAAGAAAGGCTGATTTGTCATGGCGCGGGACCATGACGGAATTTTGCGCCGAAATCAAGGGCGGGAAATGCAACCCTGTTCATTCAGCCTCATGGTGAGGAGGCGCACTTGCGCCGTCTCGAACCATGGGGCGTGGCTCTCATCCTTCGAGACGCGCGCGAAGAGGCGCGCTTCTCAGGATGAGGGTCTGGCAGCGGTGCTTGCCAGTCGCCACTCCGCGCGCACAGCCTCATCCGTCTCCGCGCCCATCGCCCTCGCCGCCAGCGCCTCGAACGCCTCGCGCTCCATCAACTGCGACAGCGCCCACACCGCCGCACCCCGCACCAGCGGGCTTTCGTCATCGAGCAGGCGTTCCGCCTCGCCCGGCCAACTCGGCATCCCCGGAGTTGCCGATCGCGATCAGCACGTTGCGGACAAAACGGTCGCGGCCGATGCGTTTGACCGGCGATTTGGTGAACATGCGCGCGGAACGCGGCATCGTCGAGCCGCGCCAGCTCAGCCAGTGACGGCGCGCGCAATTCGTCGCGCGCGGCGAGTTTGGTCTCGCGCCCGGCTTGCGCGAACTTGTTCCAGGGGCAGACCGCGAGGCAATCGTCGCAGCCATAGATCCGGTTGCCGATGGCCTTGCGGAATTCGCGCGGGATCGGGCCCTTGTTCTCGATGGTGAGATAGGAAATGCAGCGCCGCGCATCGAGCTTGTAGGGCGCGGGAAACGCCGAGGTCGGACAGATATCGAGGCAGGCCTGGCAGGAGCCGCAATGGTCGATGTCGGCGTCGTCGCGCGGCAGCTCCAGCGTGGTAAAGATCGCGCCGAGGAACAGCCAGGAGCCGAATTCGCGCGACACGAGATTGGTGTGCTTGCCCTGCCAGCCCAGTCCCGCCGCCTGCGCCAGCGGCTTCTCCATCACCGCGGCGGTGTCGACGAACACCTTGACCTCGGCGCCTCGGCGCGCGACCAGCCAGCGCGCCAGCGCCTTCAGCCGCTTCTTGATCAGATCGTGATAATCGTCGCCCTGCGCATAGACCGAGATCGCGCCGCGCGTGCGCCGCTTCGAGAATGTTCAGCGGGTTTTGGTCGGGCCCGTAATTGACGCCGAGCATGATCACCGAGCGCACGTCCGGCCACAGCCCGCGCGGATCGGCGCGGCGTTCGGGGCGGTCCGCGAGCCAGTCCATGTCGCCATGGGCGCCGGAATCGAGGAACTCGCGAAAATGTCGTGCGGCGTCGGCGATCGCATCAGGCGCGGTGACGCCGACGCAATCGAAGCCGAGCGCGCGGGCTTCTTGCGTGAGCGCGTCCTTGAGATTCTCTACCATCGAAGCGAGCGCTGATCTTCACCTCTCCCATAGGGAGAGGTCGAATTGCGAAGCAATTCGGGTGAGGGGTTCTGTTCACTCGATGGACCGTACCCCCTCACCCCAGCCCTCTCCCACCCGAAGTCGGATACATCCGACTTCGGCAATTTAAGAATCCCAACTCGGGTAGACCCGAGTTGGGGAGAAGGAGCAGACCGTCATCGCTGCGATGATAGTTGTCGGTTCACGGAGTGGTTTCAGAAATCCAGATCCACATAGGTGCGCGAGGCCGGCACGCCGGCCAGCCATTCGCTGAGCAGCGGGCGGAACGAGGGCCTGGATTTGACCCGCGCATACCACGCCTTTGCCGCGTCGTCCTCGATCCATGGCACGTCGCCCAGATAATCGATCGCCGAAATATGCGCCGCGGCGGCGAGGTCCGCATAGGTCAGATTGGTCGCCGGCGAGATAGTTCCGCGTCTTCGCCAGCCAGCCGATATAGGCCAGATGATAGCGCACATTGGCCTTCGCCGCGCGGATCACCTCCGCTGCCGGCGCGCCGCCGCCGTCTCCCTCGTCCATGAAGCGCTTGTAGATGCGCTCGGTGACCAGCGGATTGGAGGCTTCCTCGAAAAACTTGTCGTTGAACCAGGCCATCAGCCGGCGCACTTCGATGCGTTCGCCGATGCGCAGTCGGCAGTAGCCGGCGCTCGATCCATGCCGGCGCCATGGGTCTCGTCGAGATATTCGGCGATGATGCCGGCGCCGGGAATCGGCGGCCGGCGTTCGGCGATCAGCACCGGCGTGGTGCCGGCGGGATTGAGCGCCAAAAACGCCTCGCGCCGTTCCCAGGCCCGCTCTTCCACCAGCCTGAGATCGAGACCGTATTCGCCCAGCACCAGGCGGATGAAACGCGACTGCGGGCAGAACGGATGGTGAAACAGCGTGTACATGAATTCCTTGATTATTTCGCGGGGCTTAACAAACCCTCAACCGCCGCTGCGGCGCCAAACTACCTAAGCACACAAATGAGGCAACCTGTGTTTTGGCGTTTTTTGCGATTGCCGCAGGGGGACGAATAAGCGAGAAGAACCCGGCTTTTTTTGGCCATTTCGATCATAATGGACCACTCGCATGTTGGCTGATGCTAGTCAGGGCGGTGATTCTCGGCATCGTCGAGGGCGTCACCGAATTCATCCCGGTTTCCTCGACCGGCCACCTGCTTGCTGGCCGAACGGTTCTTCGATCTCGGCGAGGGCCCGTTCTGGAAGAGCTTTGCGATCCTGATTCAGCTCGGCGCCATCCTGGCGATCGTCGCGCTGTATTTTTCCAAACTGTGGCGGATCGCGCGCGGCATGTTCTCGGATCCCGATGCGCGCCGGTTCGTGATCGGGGTGCTGGTGGCGTTCCTGCCCGCGGCCGTGATCGGCGCCGCTGCCGGCAGCTACATCAAGGCATTCCTGTTCAATCCGTGGGTGGTGTGTTTTTCGCTGATCGTCGGCGGCGCGATCCTGCTCTGGGTCGATCAGCTCGAGCTCGATCCGCATGAACACGACGCCACCACATTTCCGCTGCTGACGTATTTCTGGATCGGCTTCGCGCAATGCATTTCGATGATCCCCGGCGTTTCGCGTTCCGGCGCCACCATCGTCGGCGCGATGCTGCTCGGCGCCGACAAGCGCGCGGCGGCGGAATTTTCCTTCTTCCTCGCCATCCCGACCATGGTCGGCGCGTTCGTTTACGACCTCTACAAGAGCCGCGGCGAGATGACGATGGATCACGCGGGCATCATTGCGATCGGCTTCGTGGTCTCCTTCATCACCGCGATGATCGTGGTAAAGGCGTTTCTCGGCTACGTCACCCGCCACGGATTTACGTTTTTCGCCTGGTGGCGCGTCATCGTCGGCACGCTCGGGCTGATCGCGCTGGCGATGGGACGGTAAGAATTAGCTCGTCATTGCGAGCGAAGCGAAGCAATCCATAGAGTGGCAAGGAAAGTCTGGATTGCTTCGTCGCTACGCTCCTCGCAATGACGGCGGAGCGGCGGCCCGAACGGTTATGCGCCTCACGCGCCCTTGTGCGCGAACTGGCCGGTCCTGCGAAAACGCCAGAGATATTGCGGGGCGATCGCTTGCAGCGAATCGGCTGAAATCCCGAGGCCCTCCAGCGTCAGCCCGGCGGCTTTCGCGGCGTCCGACACCACATTGTCGGTGCGCAGCAGCGCCACCTGGTCCGGCGTCAGTTTCAGCGCGCCCGGCGCGAACTGCAGGAACGTCGCCTTGAATTTCGCCAGCCCGAACGGCAGCGAGACCAGCATGCGATCGCGCTCGATGGTGGCGAGAATCATTTCGATGGTCTCGCGCATGGTCAGCACTTCCGGACCGCCGAGTTCGTAGGTGGCCCCGGGCCTGGTCTTGCCGTCGACGGCGTCCGCGACCGCGGTCGCGACATCGCCGACATAGACCGGCTGCAGTCTGGTCAGGCCGCCGCCGATCAGCGGCAGCACCGGCGAGATGGTGGCGAGCCCCGCAAAGCGGTTGGTGAACTGATCCTCGGGTCCGAACACGACCGACGGCCGCAGGATGGTGGCCGAGGGAACCGCAGACAGCACCGCCTTTTCGCCCGCGGCCTTGGAACGGCCATAGGCCGACAGCGAATTCGCGTCGGCGCCGATCGCCGAGACATGCACCATCCGGGCGCCGGCGGCGGCAGCCGCCCTGGCCACGGCGGCGGCACCGGCCCCCTGCACCGCGTCGAATTTCTGGGCGCCGGCCTCGGCCAGGATGCCGACCAGGTTGATGGCGACGTGCGAATCGCGCATCGCGGCCTCGACCGAGGCCGGGTAGCGCAGATTGGCCTGCACGGCGTGGATCTGGCCGACCCGGCCCAGCGGCTGCAGATGGAAGGCCAGTTCCGGCCGCCGCACCGCAACGCGAATCCGGTAATCGCGCCTGGCCAGCGCCCGGACCACGCTGCGCCCGACAAAACCCGATCCTCCGAAAACCGTGACGAGGGTGTCCAGATTCGATGCCATGGGTCGGGGTTTCCTGGTCAGTTTCCCGGGGTCAAAGCCCTAGGGATCGCAACGGATTGAGCCATTTCGCGATACGACAACGCGCTCCTGCTGTACAGCGCATTTGGCCGGCATCGAACCGATTTGACAAGCGCGCGACCGATCCGTACTAACCCGCCCGGGCCCAGGTGGCGGAATTGGTAGACGCGCTGGCTTCAGGTGCCAGTGGCTTAACGGCCGTGAAGGTTCGAGTCCTTTCCTGGGCACCACTTGTGCCCGTGCCCACGATCCAACCTCATTCCGATGCGTTTCGCACCAGCAGCTTCAACGCCTGCTCGGCGCGGTGCATCGGCGCGAGGCTGCGGTAGGTTCGCGCCAGCAGCAGCGCGCCTTCGAGCTGGCAAAGGACGCAGGTTGCGACCAGGTCGGCTTGCGCCGACGGCATGCCGAAGCGTTCCAGCCCGCGCTTGATTTCAGCTTCCCATTTTTTGAACGTCATTCGGGACGCAGCGCCCAGTACCTCGGACTGGGAAGCGGTTTCCAGCGCGGTGGTCGCGATTGGACAGCCTTCCTTGAAACCTGATCTTTCCAGTTCAGTGGCCATGCCGCGCGCGATCAGGTTGAGAAAGCGTTCGGCGCTGTCGGATGCCTCGGCGGCCTTTGCGATCGCCTGGCGCACGGTTTCGCCGGCAAAAGTCAGCGCGGCCTCGCCGATCTCCTCCTTGCCTTTGGGGAAATGGAAATAGAGCGAGCCCCGCGGCGAGCCACTGGCCGCCAAAATGTCCTGCAAGCGCGGTGCCATGATAGCCCTGCTGGCGAAACAGTTTTGCTGCCGCCGCCAGTGTTTTGCCTTTAGAATCAGATGCTTTTGCCATGTCCAAAAATACCATCTGCCAATCAGTATGTCGACCGACATAATTATGCAGGTCGACATACATACTATGAGGGAGGTCGAGGCGCCTTCCTTTGCATGGGGTTGTTTTCGCGATTTTGGTAGCGAGCCCCTCCGGTAGGCGAGTCCGACGCACCCTGCTGCAGGACCCTCTGCACGCGGATGACCGTCATCACTACTTGGCTTTGGCCCCACCGTCGCCCCCGGCCGGCTTCACCCGCACCCAAAACTGGCTGCCACCGCGCTTCGCGACTTCGAAGGCGCCCGTCTTGCGCACGAGTTCGCTGAACTTGCTGTGGCCGTAGGAGCGCACGTCGAAGTCGGAGAACAGATTGGAGACTTGCCCGCCGACCTCACCGAGCAACACCCAGCCATCTTCGGTTTCGATTTGTGCAATGGCCTTCATCAGAATCGGTATCGCCGCACTCGGCGGTTGCCGTGATTTCGGTTTTGGCGCCACCTCCGTGCCGGAGCCGGAAGCGACCGGCTGCGGCGGCAGCAGGTTCTCGGTGTAGATGAAGCGGCGGCAGGCCTGGCGAAAACTCTCCGGCGTCTTCTGCGCGCCGAACCCGTAGACGTCGGCGCCCTGTTCGCGCAGCCGCGAGGCCAGCCGGGTAAAATCGCTGTCGGAGGACACCAGGCAAAAGCCGTCGAACCGGCCGCTGTGCAGCAGGTCCATGGCGTCGATCACCAGCGCAATGTCGGACGCGTTCTTGCCCTTGGTATAGGCGAACTGCTGGTAGGGATCGATGGCGTGCTTTTGCAGGATGTCGGCCCAGGATTTCAGCTGTCCGGCGGAAAAATCCCCGTAGATGCGGCGCACGCTGGCCTCGCCGAATTTGGCGACTTCCTCGAACAGCCCGCCGGCGATCTGCGGCGAGGTGTTGTCGGCGTCGATCAGCACGGCGAAGCGGGGCAGGCGCTGTTGTTCGGCTTTCATGGGGCACCTCCGGCCACGGTGGCTGATCCCTGCATACTGACGCAACTTGCGCGATTCCGGAAAAAATGGCGCCGCGAAGCCGGGCGCAGCACCCCACCCGGCGGTCGATACGATGGAAAACGGTTGCGTTTCAGCGGTTTGCGATCGAAATAGGGGCCGGTTGCCTCCGATCGTCGCCGGGGACGGCCGCCTGCTCCCTCGTTTGTTGACGAATTCAACGTTAGTTTGGGCGCCAATCGATTCGACGAGGTTTTTAAGCACCATGACCATTCGCCTGCATCGCGGCGATCTGCCCGATCTGACCCGCTACACCGATTCGGTGGCGATCGATACCGAGACCATGGGGCTCAATCCGCATCGCGACCGGCTCTGCGTGGTGCAGCTCTCGAACGGCGACGGCAGCGCCGATGTGGTGCAGATCCCGAAGGACCCTGCCGAGGCGCCGAACCTGAAGGCGCTGCTGGTCAATCCAAAGGTGACAAAAATCTTTCACTTCGCCCGGTTCGATCTGGCCGCGCTCCAAAACGCCTTCGGTGTGATGCCGCAGCCGGTCTATTGCACCAAGATCGCCTCGCGGCTGTGCCGCACCTACACCGATCGCCACGGGCTGAAGGATCTGGTGCGCGAGGTGCTCAACATCGACCTGTCGAAGCAGCAGCAGTCGAGCGACTGGGGCTCGCAGACCCTGAGCGAGGCGCAGCTCGCCTACGCCGCCTCCGACGTGCTGCATCTGCATGGCCTGCGCGAACGGCTCGACGGCATGCTCGCGCGTGAAGGCCGTACGGAACTTGCCCGGGCCTGTTTCGAGTTCCTGCCGACACGGGTGAGACTCGATCTGCAGGGCTGGGAGGCCGAGGACATTTTTGCCCATTCCTGAGCGCCGGAACGGCGCTTTGCCGCGGGTTGCGGCCCCTATTCGGTCACACTGATAGCGAGTGTCGGGCTGCATAATTTGGCGATCGCGGCTAATATGACCGGCGATACCAGTGCCCTGGAGCAGCGGTGAATTCGGTTCAGAACCCAACCTATCAAGCCGGAATGGAAGCGCGGTTTGCGATCGCGGCACGCCACAGCCGGATGGTGCGGTTTCTGCGCATCGCCGTTCCGGCCGCAGTGGCGATTTCGATGGCGGCGATCCTGTTCGTCTCGATCTACAATCCGTTCCGGATGCTGCTGCCGAAGCTACCGGTCGATATCGGAAACCTGGTGGTTTCCGGCACCAAGATCACCATGGAATCGCCGCACATGTCCGGCTACACGCCGGATCAGCGGCCCTACGAGGTCTGGGCGAAAACCGCGACCCAGGACCTGACCGTTCCCGACCGCGTCGCCCTCAACACGTTGCGCGCCAAGGTCCTGATGGAGGACCGCACCACCCAGATCACCCTCGATGCCCGCGACGGGGTGTTCGATTCCAAGACGCAGTTGCTGGACCTGCACAAGGATATCTTCCTGCAATCCTCCACCGGCTACGAAGCCCGGCTGTCGCAGGCGCTGGTCGATATCGGCAAGAGCACGGTGACCTCGGAAGAGCATGTCGACGTCAAACTGCTCAACGGCACGCTGAGCGCCGACCGGCTCCGCATCACCGGCGGCGGCGAGGTGGTGCGGTTCGAAGGCAATGTCGTGATGAATCTGGTGATGGACAGCCCCGAACCGCCCCCGGAGCCCGAGCCGGTCGCTCAACCCAGGACACGATCCGTCAAACCCAACCCGAAATGATCCTGATGATGAAGTTTCCACCGCGCAGCATGTCGACCGGGCGGATCGCGCATTTCGCCAGCGCGGCCGTCTGCGTGCTGGCGCTGGTCGCCGGCAGCGAAGCCGGCGCGCAGAGCGCGGTACAGGGCGTGCCCAACGCGATGCAGGGATTTTCGCAGAACCGCGACCAGCCGATCCAGATCGAAGCAGCTTCGCTCGAGATGCGTGACAAGAAAAAGGAAGCGACCTTCGCCGGCAATGTGAAGGTGGTGCAGGGCGACACCGTCATGACGTCGAAAACCCTGGTCGTATTCTACGAATTCGACCTCAAGCCCCGCGGCGGCTTCGCCCGCCAATCAGAAGGCGGCGAAATCGGCGCCGATGCAGGCCGCCGCCCCCGGTCCCGGCGGCAGTTCGTCGATCCGAAGGTTGGAGGCCAAGGGCAATGTGGTGGTGACCCAGAAGGACCAGGTGGTGACCGGCGAGACCGCCGTGTTCGACACCAGGGCGAACATGATCACCATGCTCGGCGGCATCGTGCTGACCCAAGGCAAGAACGTGCTGCGCGGCGACCGGCTGATGGTCGACATGACCACGGGCGTCTCGCGGGTGGAATTGGATAGCGGGCGCGTGCAGGGCCTGTTCATCTCCTCCGGCGGAGGCGGCACGCCGGCGATCCCTGGCATGACGCCGTCCACGCCTGCGCCTGCGCTTGCGCCGCCTCCGGGTTCGCCCAATAAACAAAAGTAACATCAATTACTTGTAAGATATCGGCAGGCGGTGAGGTTGAAGCGCACTGCACAAGCCTGTATCTACGGGCGGCCAGGCGGCGCGCTTCCGTGCCAGATCGCGGGGTGTTTCGCTGGGCAAGGGACATCCATTCATTCATGTTGGTCGGGCGAATCGATGTGCCCGCGCCAGCGCGCGGGATCACCGTGAAAGGCTCGAAGCGAAGCGGGGGATGGTGGATTTTCTCAGCATGTTCCGTCGGCGCCCGGCGAAACGCAAGCCGCCGGGGTTTGCGCGCACGCGTGAGGACATCACCGCGCTCGGCGACAGCATCGGCGACCTCCTGACCAGCCCGGTGCGCGATGCGCCGCCGATGGCGCGGGAGGCGATTCCCATTGCCCGCGATGGGCTGTTGCCGGACGCGCCGCCACCGGCCGCCGAAGCGCCGAACCCGCCGCGGACCAAGACCGGTTCCAGGAAGAATTCCAAGGACAATTCCAAGGCCACTTCCAAGACCAATGGCGCCACCGCGCCGCAGCTGACCAAACGCGCCGGTTACCTGGTTGTGCATAGCGTGGAAAAGAGCTTCGGCTCCCGAAAAGTGGTGCGCGGCGTCAGCATCTATGTGCGCCGCGGCGAGGCGGTGGGTTTGCTCGGGCCGAACGGCGCCGGCAAGACCACGGTATTTTACATGATCACCGGCCTGATCCCGGTCGATCGCGGCGCCATCGAGCTCGATGGCCACGACGTCACCAAGCTGCCGATGTATCAGCGTGCCCGGCTCGGCATCGGTTATTTGCCGCAGGAGGCCTCGATCTTCCGCGGCCTCACGGTGGAGCAGAATATTCGCGCGGTGCTTGAGGTCGTCGAACCCTCGAAGAAGAAGCGCGAGAAGGAACTCGATGCGCTGCTCGACGAGTTCAACATCGCGAGATTGCGTAAATCGCCGTCGATTGCGCTATCCGGCGGTGAGCGCCGCCGCGTCGAAATCGCGCGCGCGCTGGCGACGCGTCCGAACTACATGCTGCTCGACGAGCCGTTCGCCGGCATCGATCCGATCGCGGTCGGCGATATCCAGGACCTGGTGCGCCATCTTACCAATCGCGGCATCGGCGTCCTGATCACCGACCACAATGTGCGGGAAACGCTGGGGCTGACCGACCGCGCCTATATCGTCTATGCTGGCGAAATCCTGACCGAGGGCAATCCGGACGAAATCGTCAACGATCCGGATGTGCGGCGGCTTTACCTGGGCGAAGAATTCCGGCTTTAATCCTGATCTTAACCCTTGGCTTGCAATTTCCCCTCTATTCGGTTTTTCCTTTTCGTCAAGCCGTGTACATCGGCTTTGGACTAGTTTAAGCAAGAATTGGACCAACTTCCTTGGATCGGTTCTTGCTTCTATGGCGCTGACGCAGAGATTAGAGTTCCGACAGTCGCAGTCGCTGGTGATGACGCCGCAGTTGATGCAGGCGATCAAGCTCCTGCAGCTGTCCAATCTCGACCTTTCGGCCTTCGTCGAGGAGGAGCTGGAGCGCAATCCGCTGCTGGAGCGTGCCAGCGACGGTACCGAGGCGCCGGTGGCGGGCGAACCCGCCCCCGAGCGCGGCGAATATACCGGCCATGAGGATTCCGGCTCCGCTTACGGCGAAGACGGCCCCGGCGAGCGCGTCGAAATGGCCAATGGCGCCGCTGGCGAGGGTTTTGAGCCGGTCCAGGAAGACTGGATGAACAACGACCTCGGCAGCCGCGCCGAGATCGAGCAGACCCTGGATACCCCGCTCGACAACGTGTTTTCCGAAGAGCCGTCCGAGGCCGCCGCGCGCACCGCGCAGGATGCCGCCCCGACCGCTTACACCGAATGGGGCGGCGGCGCCTCCAACGACGACAGCTACAATCTGGAAGCCTTCGTCGCCTCCGAGGTCACGCTCGGCAGCCATCTCGCCGAACAGCTGGCGGTGGCGTTCACGCAGCCGGCACAGCGCATGATCGGGCAATATCTGATCGACCTCGTCGATGAGGCCGGTTATGTGCCGGCGGATCTCGGCCAGGCCGCCGAGCGGCTGGGCGCTTCGCAGGCCGACGTCGAAGCCGTGCTCGCGGTGCTGCAGAAATTCGATCCGCCCGGCGTCTGCGCGCGAAACCTCAGCGAATGCCTGGCAATCCAGTTGCGCGAGCTCAACCGTTACGACCCCGCGATGCAGGCGCTGGTCGAGCACCTCGATCTGCTGGCCAAGCGCGATATCGCAAGCTTGCGAAAGCTGTGCGGTGTCGATGACGACGACATCACCGACATGATCGGCGAAATTCGCAGGCTCAATCCAAAGCCCGGTTTGAAATTCGGCTCGGCCCGCACGCAAACCATGGTGCCGGATGTCTATGTGCGGCCGGGCCCCGATGGCGGCTGGCATGTCGAACTCAACAGCGACACTCTGCCGCGGGTTCTGGTCAATCAGGTCTATTACACCGAGCTTGCGAAGAACATTCGCAAGGACGGCGACAAATCCTATTTCACAGATTGTCTGCAGAACGCGACCTGGCTGGTGCGCGCGCTCGATCAGCGCGCCCGCACCATCCTGAAAGTCGCCACCGAGATCGTGCGCCAGCAGGACGGCTTCTTCACTCACGGCGTCGCGCATTTGCGGCCGCTCAATCTGAAAGCGGTGGCGGACGCGATCCAGATGCATGAATTGACGGTGTCGCGGGTCACCGCCAACAAATACATGGCGACCAACCGCGGCAGTTTTGAACTGAAGTATTTTTTCACCGCCTCGATCGCCTCGGCCGACGGCGGCGAGGCCCATTCGGCGGAGGCCGTCCGCCACCACATCAAGCAGCTGATCGATGCGGAAGATCCGGCAGTGATCCTGTCCGACGACACCATCGTGGAACGATTGCGCGCCACGGGCATTGATATCGCCCGCCGTACGGTGGCAAAATACCGCGAGGCGATGCGTATTCCCTCTTCGGTGCAGCGCCGCCGCGATAAACAAAGCATGCTCGGCAATGCCCTGTCCGCCCCTGCCGCTTCCTCCGATCGCTCCCGGGACACCGCCCCCGCCTGATTGCGTCCCGGCCAAATCGGACTAGTGTCGGTCCGGTACCAGACCAATCGAGGCATCAAATGAGTCTTCGGATCTCGGGAAAAAGCATCAACGTCGGTGAAGCCCTGCGCGGACGCGTCAGCGAACGCACCGATGAAGTGCTGCGAAAATATTTCGACGGCAATTATTCCGGCCACATCACGCTGAGCAAGGACGGCTTCGGCTTCCGCACCGACTGCTCGCTGCATCTGGATTCCGGCATCACGCTGGAAGCGGATTCCAATGCCGCCGACGCCTATGCCAGCGCCGACCAGGCGCTGCTGATGATCGAGAAGCGGCTGCGCCGCTACAAGAGCCGGCTCAAGGACCGCTCGGCGCGCAAGTCGCATGCCGAGGCCGTGGCGATCGCCGAATTGACCGCGCCTACCCTCGAGGCCCCGAGCTATGTGATCGAGGCGCCGGCCGGGGAGGACGAGCATGACGAGGATGGCTACAGCCCGGTCATCATCGCCGAGGCGACCACCTCGCTGAAGCGGCTTTCGGTCAGCGGAGCCGTGATGGAACTGGACCTCACGGGAGCCGCCTGCCTCGTGTTCCAGCATGGCTCCAGCGGGCGGGTGAACATCATTTACCGGCGGCCGGACGGCAATGTCGGCTGGATCGATCCCCCTGTGGTCGAGCCTGGGGGTTAGTGCCGGCCCGGCATTGACGCCTTTCTGGAGCCTCCCTATGGTCCCCCGCCCTTAACACGGGCGTGGGAAACAACTTTCCCGGGTGTTGGCACCGGTCTTGCGTTGGAGTAGGAGAAGGCGGCGGAAACCCCTCGGGACCGCCGTACGGCCTGCCTCTCGATCTCCTTGACGCCGCCCTTCTGAACCCTATTTCGCAACCCTGACGGCTTAATTTCACCTCGGAACGCCCCATGACGATTACCGATCTGGTCGCACCCGAGGCGATTATCCCGGCGTTGAAGGTCAACAGCAAAAAGCAGGCATTGCAGGAACTGGCGGCGCGGGCGGCCGCCCTGACTGGCCAGAACGAACGCTCGGTGTTCGAGGTCCTGCTGCAGCGCGAAAAGCTCGGCACCACCGCGGTCGGCTATGGCGTCGCCATTCCGCATGGCAAGCTCCCCAAGCTGGAAAAGCTGTTCGGCCTGTTCGCCCGGCTCGAACGCCCGATCGATTTCGAGGCGATGGACGGCCAGCCGGTCGACCTGGTGTTTTTGCTGCTGGCGCCGGAAGGTGCCGGCGCCGACCACCTCAAGGCGCTGGCGCGGATCGCGCGCCTGCTGCGCGACCAGGACGTCGCCAAGAAGCTGCGCGCCTCGCGCGACGCCCAGGCGATCTATTCGGTATTGGCGCTGCCGCCCGCGACCGCGGCGTAGGGCCGCTATCGATGGACGCGCCACGGAGCGCGCATTTTCGAACTACACTTGGCGCGACTGATAGCGTGCACGCGAGCAGTCTAGATATGCACGACGACCGACGGCGCATGGCCCCATCTCACAAGCATCGATATGCTCTCTTCGGAGCACCCATTTTCTTTCAGCCAGGATATGAGAGCCGACTCGCGGTCAAATACCGGGCTGACCGGAGTGCCTTCTGTCACATTCTCATAGAGCTGATAGCAAGTGCATAGTGTTGCGCCAGCGTTGTGCAGCGGCTCAAGATGGGCGCCGGGGATAGGATAGCCCTGCTCGTCAAGAGGATGCTGGAAACCGGGAGGCACACGCCTGATTTCCCTCCCCATCTACTCCCCCGTGCGTGACGCCGCGTCTCGCGAGGATATAGCACATTCAAAACAAATACGCGGGCGGCCTCCGCTTGCCGGAAACCCACCCGCGTATGTTGAACCGATCGGCGGCGACGTTTGCCGCGAGAAACCTGCTTGGCTTAAGCTCGGTCGGCCAGCGTCAGTGACAGCGGCCAGGGCCGTGTCAGTGAACGCTGACGGCCTGCAATTCGTTGCTCCATGCATTCGCGATCGCCGCTTCCCGGCTGTCGGTCAGCATGATCGGCGTGCCGTCGGCGGCATGCAGGGCGAACAGTTTCAGGCCCGGCGCGATCTTCGGCGCCTGGGGAAACAGTCCCGGCACGTCCTCGGAACGGATCTGCTTCACATAGGCGATGTGGCCCTCGCCGAGAGTCGCCAGCGCCTCCGGGGAGACGGCGGTGGCTTCATACGCAACATCAGCTTCAGTCATGGTCTCGACTCCTCTGTCAGACTAAGCGGTCGAGTTCGCTACTCGTTCCATTATTCGTGTTCATTGATAGCGATTGTCTTAACGACCTTTTCTGGCTCCGGCCTTGCGAGGTCGATCGACAACAGCCCGTTTTTCAGGTCCGCGCCCAGCACCTGCATCCCCTCCGCCAGCACGAAGGTGCGCTGGAAGTGGCGCGCGGCGATGCCGCGATGGATGTATTGCCGGGCCTTGTCGTCGTGCTGGCGGCCCCGGATCACGAGCTGGTTTTCCTCAATGGTTACATCAAGTTGGTCGCGGGTAAAACCCGCTACTGCCAGCGTGATCCGCAGGCATTCGGGCGCACCGTTGCTGCGGTCGCACCGCTCGATATTGTAGGGAGGATAACCGTCGGCGCCTTTGACGACGCGATCGAGCACGCGCTCGATTTCGTCGAATCCCAGCAGGAACGGACTGGATAACGAGGGAACACGAGACATATTTCTACAAAGCCCTCTCGAAGCGACTTTGATGTTTCGGGGCCCTTGCGGCGCCCCATTTCGGCCGGTTGGCGGACTTGCCCGCCGGTCAATCCACAATATGGGCATTATCTCGAGGGCGTTCAAGCACCTGTAGAACCGCGACAAAATGGCTCGAGGAACGTCATTCCGGGTTCGCGCTGCGCGCGCCCCGGAATGCCGGTCAGAGAGCGATCCGCTGGCGGCCGTCGGCGCTGAACAGATGCAGCTTTTCGGGGGCGCGATCACCCGGATTCGCTCGCCGATGGCGGGCGCGACCGCGCCGGGAATCCGCACGATCACTTCGCCCGGCGGCAATTCACCGGGATTCGAGGCGACGCCCGGGATCTCGCGCTCGCGGGTGCCGTAGACGAAGGTCTCGGCACCGACCTTTTCGGCCGCTTCGACGGTGAGGCCGAGCGCCACGCCGCCCGCCAGGGCTTCGTTGCTGATGACAAAATCCTCGGGCCGGATCCCCAGGATGCCGGCCTCGCCCGCGGTCAGTTGCGACGTGAGTTCGCTGTCCTGGAGCAGCGGCATCAGGTTCATCGGCGGCGCGCCGATGAAGGAAGCGACGAAGGTGGTGGCGGGCTTCTGGTAGATGCCGAGCGGATTGCCGATCTGCTCGACGCGCCCGCCGTTCATCACGACGAGAATATCGGCCAGCGTCATCGCTTCCAGCTGGTCATGGGTGACGTAGATCGAGGTGGTTTTCAATCGCCGCTGCAGCTTGCGGATTTCGACGCGCATGGCGATGCGCAGTTTGGCGTCGAGGTTCGACAACGGCTCGTCGAACAGGAACACTTTTGGCTGCCGCACGATGGCGCGGCCCATCGCGACGCGCTGGCGCTGGCCGCCGGACAGCTGCCGCGGCTTGCGGTCGAGCATGGTGGTGAGTTCGAGAATCCGGGCGGCTTCCCGGACGCGGCTGTCGATCTCGGGCTCCGGCATGCGCCGGTTGCGCAGGCCGTAGGCCATGTTGTTGTAGACGCTCATGTGCGGATAGAGCGCGTAGTTCTGGAACACCATGGCGATGTCGCGGTCGGCCGGCTCGATCTGGTTGACGATGCGCCCGCCGATGTCGATCTCGCCGCCGGTGATGGTCTCGAGCCCCGCCACCATGCGCAGCAGCGTGGACTTGCCGCAGCCGGAGGGCCCGACCAGCACGCAGAACTGGGCGTCGCCGACCTCGAAGTCGATGCCCTTGATGGCCTCGAAGCCACCGGCGTAGGTTTTGCGGACGTCGCGGAGGGTTACGTTGGCCATTTCACTTTTCCGTCTGGACCAGTCCGCGTACGAACAGCCGCTGCATGAAGATGACGACTGCGACCGGCGGCAGCATGGCAAGTACCGCTGTCGCCATCGCGAGCTGCCATTCGGCCAGTTCGTCGGTCGTCACCAGCATCTTCTTGATGCCGATCACGATGGTCTGCATCGAATCCTTTGTCGTGATCAGAAGCGGCCAGAGGTATTGATTCCAGCCGTAGATGAACTGGATCACGAACAGCGCCGCGATCGTCGTGACCGATAGCGGCAGCAGCGTATCCCAAAAGAAGCGGAAGGGGCCGGCGCCGTCGATGCGCGAGGCTTCCAGCAACTCGTCCGGCACGGTCATGAAGAACTGACGGAACAGCAGCGTGCCGGTGGCGGAGGCGATCAACGGCAGGATCAGGCCGGCATAGGTGTCGAGCATCCTGAGATCGGCGACCACTTTGTAGGTCGGGTAGATGCGCACCTCAACGGGGAGCATCAGGGTGATGAAGATGATCCAGAACGCGGTCTTGCGGAATGGAAAGCGGAAATAGACCACTGCATAGGCGGACAGGATCGAAATGAAAATCTTGCCGAGGGCAATCCCGATCGCCGAGACGAAGGAATTGATCAGCATGTTCGCGACCGGCTCGCGGCTGGTGCGTGAGCCGCCGATGAAGATGGCGCGGTAGTAATTCTCGAGCGTCCGGCTGCCGGGCGTCGCCGGCATGTGGCCGCCGACCACGGTCGCCGCGTCATGGGTCGAGGCGACCAGCGCGAGATAAACCGGGAAGGCGACGATGAACACGCCGATGGTGAGGATGGCGTAGGCGATGAAATCGCTGAGTGGGCGGTGCTCGACCATCAGTACTGCACCTTGCGTTCGACATAGCGGAACTGGATCGCGGTGAGCGCGATCACGATCACCATCAGCACCACTGATTGCGCCGCCGAGCCGCCGAGGTCGCCGCCGAGCCGGCCGTCGGCATAGACCTTGTAGACCATAGTGGTAGTGGAGCCGGCAGGACCGCCGCCGGTCACCGCATCGATGATGCCGAAGGTGTCGAAGAAGACGTAGACGATGTTGACGACCAGCAGGAAGAACGTGGTCGGCGACAGCAACGGGAAGACGATGGTCCAGAACCTGCGCATCGGGCCTGCGCCGTCGATTGCGCCGGCCTCGATCACGCTTTTCGGGATCGATTGCAGGCCGGCCAGGAAGAACAGGAAATTATAGGAGATCTGCTTCCACACCGAGGCCATCACCACCAGGATCATGGCATGGGTGGAGTTGAGCAGCGGATTCCAGTCGATGCCCATGCCGCGCAACGGCCGGGCCAGCATGCCGAGCGAGGGCTGGAACATGAAGAACCAGAGTACACCGGCTACCGCGGGCGCCACCGCATAGGGCCAGATCATCAGCGTCTTGTAGGCGCCGGCGGCCTTGAGGTTCTTGTCGGCTTGCGTCGCAAACAACAATGCGATCGAAAGCGAAAGCACCCCGACGAACATCGAGAAGATTATGGTCGTCAGCATCGACCGGTAGTATTCGGGCTGGGCGAACAGTGCCTGGTAATTTTCGAGGCCGACGAATTCGGAGACGAGGCCGAACGCGTCCTCCCGCAGGAAGGATTGCCAGACCGCCTGGCTCGCAGGCCAGTAGAAGAAAACAATGGTGATAACGAGCTGCGGAAACAGCAGGAAATACGGCAGCAGCTTGTTATTGAAGACGGTGGACTTTTCCATACGGGCGTCGCGGTCTTCCGGGTGATGCAACGCTCCCTCCCGGATCGGGAGGGAGCGCGCCACTGGCTTAACCTGGATTAGATCGGCTCACTTTGCCGTCTTTTCGAAAGTTCGCAACATGGCATTGCCGCGTGTGACGGCCGTGTCGAGCGCTTCCTTGGGGCTCTTCTTGCCGTCGAGGGCCGCTTCGATCTCCTCGGCCCAGACATCCCGCATCTGCACCATATTGCCAAAGCGCAGACCGCGCGAATTCTCGGTCGGTTCCTTGTTGGTGAGCTCCTTCAGCGGCGTCTGCAGCGTCGGGTTCTTCTCATAGAAGCCGTCCTTTATGGACTTCTCATAGGCTGCCTTGGTGATCGGCAGGTAGCCGGATTCCTGGTGCAGCTTGGCCTGGCGGTTGGTATCCGACAGGAAGGCGAAGAACTTTGCGACGCCCTTGTACTCTTCCGGCTTCTTGCCGCCCATCACCCACAGCGAAGCGCCGCCGATGATCGAGTTCTGCGGCGCGCCCTGCACGTCGGGATAATACGGCATCGGCGCCGAGGTGAAGTCGAACTTGGCGGTGGCCTTTGCGGTGCCGTAGTAGCCCGACGAGGTCAGGAAGATCGCGCATTCGCCGGAGCCGAAGCGGGCCTCGTTGGCGCTGCCGCGTCCGCCATAGCTGTAGATTTTGTCCTTCTGCAGATCGACGAGGTTCTGCAGGTGTTTGACGTGAACCGGCGAATTGAACTTCAATTCGGTGTCAAAACCGTCGAGGCCATTGGACTTGGTGCCGATCGGCAGATTGTGCCAGGCCGAGAACTGCTCGATATGGGCCCAGGACGCCCAGGCGTTGGAGAAGCCGCAGGTCTCGTGGCCGGCGGCTTTGAGCTTCTTGGCGGCGTCGAACACTTCCGGCCAGGTCTTCGGGATTTCGTTGACACCCGCCTTCTTCAATTCATCCTTGTTGACCCACATCACCATCGAGGACGAGTTGAAGGGGAACGACAGCATGTCGCCCTTCGAGGTCGAATAGTAGCCGGTGATGGTCGGCAGATACGCCTTGGGATCGAACGGCTCGGCCGCATCCTTCATCAGCTGGTAGACCGGCTTGATGGCGCCGGTGGCGCCCATCATGGTCGCGGTGCCGACTTCGAACACCTGCATGATGTGGGGCGCGGTGCCGGCGCGGAACGCGGCGATGCCGGCATTCATGGTGTCCGGATAGGCGCCCTTGTAGGACGCCACAACCTTGTAGTCGGGCTGGCTGGCGTTGAATTCCTCGGCAAGCTTATTGACGACGTCATTGTTGGCGCCTGTCATGGCGTGCCACCACTGCAGCTCGATCACCGCATGAGCGGGGCTGGCGAGCGCAAGCGTGGCTGTCAGCGTGGTGGCAAGGCCTAGGTGTCGAAGCATCATCAAATTCCTCCCGGTTGGACCGTCATCTTCATTTGGCGCGATAACAGCGCTCGATGACGTGCAAATGACCGTATATGCGAAAGCAGGTTAGCGGGGAAGCTGCGGGGTGGGAAAGCCGGAAAAAATAGGCCGAGATAACCTTACGGTCCGGACGCGGCGCAGCGTACTTCCGCCACTCCGCAGAGCCGGGGCTCGAACCGAACCCTCAGCGCTTCCGCTCGCTGCCGCAGACCGCACCCGTGGCGACCAGCGCTTCGATCTCGCCCTTCGAATACCCGAACTCGCCCAGCACCTCGGCGGTATGCTGGCTGAATTTCGGCGGGGTGCGGCGCAGGCCCGGCTTGCTGCGCGAAAGCCGGATCGGCGAGGCAACGCCCTTGTACCAGTCCTTTTCGACGACATCGCCGCGGTGCACGGTGTGGGCGCTGGTCAGCGCCTGGTCGATCGACTGCACCGGACCCGCCGGCAGGCCGGCGGCGAGCAGGCGGTCGCACAACGGCCCGGCATCGTGCTGGCTGAATACGGCGGCCAACTCGGCGCGCAGCGCATCGCGGTTGGCGATGCGGTCCTTGTTGCGGGCAAAGCGCGGATCGGTGCCGAGTTCGGGCTTGCCGATCTCCTTGGCAAGCTTGCGGAAGGTGCCGTCATTGCCGACGCCGATGAAGATATTGTCGGTGCGGGTCGGGAAGATCGCGTAAGGCACGAGGTTGGGATGCTCGTTGCCGGTGAGGCTCGGCGGCTTGCCGTGCATGAAATAATTCGCCGCATGCGGATGCATGATGGCGAGACCGGTTTCATACAGCGTGGTTTCCAGAAACTGCCCGACGCCGGATCTTTGCCGCTCCGACAGCGCCATCAGGATGCCGATCGCGGCATAAAGCCCGGTGGTGATATCCACCAGCGGCACGCCGATCCGCATCGGCCCGCTCTGCGGCGAGCCGGTCGCCGCGATCATGCCGGTCATGGCCTGGATGATGGCGTCATAGCCGGGATTGCCGCCGCGCGGGCCGTCGGCCCCAAAACCGGAAATCCGGCAATGCACCAGTCTTGGGAATTTTTCGCGCAGCAGGTCGTTGCCGATGCCCCATTTGTCGAGCGTGCCGGGCTTGAAATTCTCGATCAGGACGTCGGCGCTCTCCAGCATCTTCATCAGCACGGCGCGGCCGCGCTCGGAGGCAAGGTCGAGGCCGATCGAGCGCTTGTTGCGGTTGATGCCGACGAAATAAGCGGCGTCCTCGCCGTGGAACGGAGGCCCCCAGTCGCGCACCTCGTCGCCGGCGGGCGGCTCCACCTTGATCACGTCGGCGCCGTGGTCGGCGAGGATCTGCGTGCAATAGGGTCCCCCGAGCACCCGCGTGAGGTCGATCACGCGCAATCCGGTCATCGCGCGCGGGGGAGGTTTCAGTGGTCATGGGTGTGCTTGCGAGGTTCGTGAAACGTCGCGGCCACTAAGCATTACGCACGGGTCGGCGCAAATGCGGATGCCGCGCTGTTCTCGCAAGGCCGAATGGCCCGCCGCGTTGCCGGGAAGCGGACCTTTGCCGGACCGATCAGACGACCGTCAGGCGGACATCCACATTGCCGCGGGTGGCGTTGGAATAGGGGCAGACCTGATGCGCCTTCGCGACCAGCGCCTCGGCGTCCGCGCGCTCGAGGCCCGGCAAGGAAACCGCAAGGTCGATGTCGAGGCCGAAACCGCCTTCCGAGCGCGGTCCGATGCCGACCGTGGAGGTCACCGAAGCATCCGCGGGCACTTTCGGGCCGCCCTGGGCCGCTACCGCCTTCATCGCGCCGATGAAGCAGGCGGCGTAGCCGGCGGCGAACAGCTGCTCGGGATTGTTGCCGGCCCCGCCGCCGCCACCGAGCTCCTTCGGGGTGGAAAGCTTGACGCTGAACGCGCCGTCGAGCGTGGAGGCGGTGCCGTCGCGGCCGCCGGTGGCCTTGGCAGTGGTTTTGTAGAGCACTTTTACGGACATCGTGGTCTCCCTTTGGGTTGCCGTTGGGGCTTGCTGACGTCAGTTGTATTGCACAGAATTAGATTGTGCACAATATAAAATCCATGGTCTCACATTTAATTGTTTGCAATTGAATGCAGTCCGCCGCCGGCCCATGATGGCGGGCCGGAAGCCCATTCGGTGTGACGACGAGGTTAGCATGGTCAGGAAACAAGCGGCGGACCCGCTGCTGCTGCTCGACAATCAAATCTGCTTTGCGGTCTATTCGGCCGCGCACGCCTTCAACCGGGTCTACAAGCCGCTGCTCGACCGGCTCGGCCTGACCTATCCGCAATATCTGGTCATGCTTTCGCTGTGGGAGCGCGATGGCGTGCCGGTCAAGGACATCGGCGAGCGCCTCTTTCTTGATTCCGGCACGCTGACGCCATTGCTGAAGCGACTGGAGACGGCAGGCCTCGTCAGGCGCACGCGCTCTACCGAGGATGAGCGACAGGTGCTGATCGACCTGACGCCGCAGGGCCAGGCGCTGAAGGAAAAAGCGCGCGACGTGCCGCAGTCGATCCTCGAAGCGTCGGAGTGTTCGGTGCCGGAGCTGGTCGCGCTGAAGAGCGAGATCGTGTCGCTGCGCGACAGGCTGAATGCGGCGTTGGGGGAGTAGGCGCTACTCGTTATTGAGGAGCGTGCCGAGACAGTCTTCGCTCCACGCCAGACTACCCAAACTTTCACAGCCTAAGCTCGCGAAGCGAGCGAAGGCTGGTGGAGCCAGGCGGGATCGAACCGCCGACCTCTTGCATGCCATGCAAGCGCTCTCCCAGCTGAGCTATGGCCCCTTTAGCCTGACCCGTTTGGCTAACCAGCAACCGGATCATATTTGCCGGTTCGCCTTGGGCGACGCACCGGGTTGCGGACCCCTGAACACCACAGTTCAGGGCTTATCTCAAGCCTCTTCTCTCAGGTCTCTTCGTCGCCGCCGACGTCGCCGATGATGTCGGTAACGTCCTCGTCGCCTTCTTCCTCGTCGGCGATGAAGGTGGAATTGTCGTCATCGTCGTCTTCGATGGTCTCGTCGATCTCGATGTCGTCTTCCGATTCGGGAACCACGGCCTTGACCTTGCCGGTATTCTCCTCGGCATCGGCTTCCTCGAGCGGCACCAATTCCTCAGCCTCGGCGGGCTCCGGCGCCTCGGCGGCAGATGCGGCGGAAGCCGCGGCCGCAGCGCGCGCGGCAGCGTCGGCGCGGGTCCTGGGCGGCGGAATTGGCGCAATCGGCACCACCTCGCCGGTGTAGGGTGAGATCACCGGGTTCTTGTTGAGGTCGTAGAACTTCTTACCCGTCGTGGGGCAAATGCGTTTGGTTCCGAGATCGGATTTGGCCACGTGTGGAATCCTGGGAATGTTCTGAAAAACGGTGCTTCACTTGGCTAGTTGTCACGCCCCTGTCAATAGCGCTTTGCACGCATTCCGACATGGCGTGACGCAGGGCCGGCCGTGTGGTACCTGCCGCGGCGCAGAGGACACAATCTTGACCCAATCTGACCAGCCGATCCCGCTTGAATCCCGCGCCAGCGGCCCACTCACCGGAAAAATACGTGTTCCCGGCGACAAGTCGATTTCGCACCGCGCCCTGATCCTAGGGGCACTGGCGGTCGGCGAAACCAGGATTTCCGGCCTGCTCGAGGGCGAGGATGTGCTCAATACCGCCAAGTCGATGCGAGGGCTGGGCGCCAGGGTCGAACGATCAGGTGATTTTGCCTGGACCGTGCGCGGCGTTGGCGTCGCCGGGTTCGCCGAGCCGAGCACGCCCGCTCGATTTCGGCAATTCCGGCACCGGCTGCCGGCTGGTGATGGGGGCGGTGGCCGGCTGCCCGATTGCGGCTGACTTCGACGGCGACGCCTCGCTGCGCTCGCGGCCGATGCGGCGGGTACTCGATCCCCTGGAATTGATGGGTGCGCGGGTCACCGCGAGCAAGGATGGCGGCCGGCTGCCGCTGACGCTGCAGGGCGCCCGCGATCCCTTGCCGATCCTGTACCGCACCCCGGTGGCCTCGGCGCAGATCAAGTCAGCGGTACTATTGGCGGGGCTGGCCGCGCCCGGTGTCACCACCGTGATCGAGACCGAGGCCAGCCGCGACCATACCGAGCTGATGCTCCGGCATTTTGGCGCGCAGATCGTCTCGACACCGGAAGGGCCTCATGGCCGGCGGATCGCGCTGACCGGCCAGCCTGAACTCCACGGCGCCGATGTCGTGGTACCGGCCGATCCGTCTTCGGCGGCGTTTCCGATCGTGGCGGCCCTGATTGTCGATGGTTCCGACCTCGTCCTGTCGGATGTCATGACCAATCCGCTGCGCACCGGGCTCTTTACGACGCTGCGCGAAATGGGCGCCTCGATCGAGGAGAGCCAGATTCGCGGCGATGCCGGCGAGCCGATGGCCCAGTTCCGGGTGCGGGCCTCGAAGCTGCGCGGCGTCGAGGTGCCGCCGGAGCGCGCGCCCTCGATGATCGACGAATATCTGGTGCTCGCGGTAGCGGCAGCGTTTGCCGAAGGCACCACCATCATGCGCGGGCTGCAGGAATTGCGGGTCAAGGAATCCGACCGGCTGGTGGCCACCGCCGCCATGCTGCGGGTCAACGGCGTCAAGGTGGAGATATCAGGCGACGATTTGATCGTCGAAGGCAAGGGTCACGTTCCGGGCGGCGGCCTCGTCGCCACCCATATGGATCACCGCATCGCGATGTCGGCCCTGGTGATGGGACTGGCCGCCGACAAGCCCGTAAAAGTCGACGACACCGCCTTCATCGCCACCAGCTTCCCGGATTTCATCCCGATGATGCGCGGGCTGGGCGCGGAGTTTTCTTGAGGAAAGCGTGATGGCTGCCGCCTTCGACCGCGACGCGCTGCTCGACGCCTTCGACCAGATCGGCCGGGCGGCGGTGCTGGCCGGAACCAAGCTGCAGATCGCAGTGTATGGCGGCTCGGCGCTGATGCTGGCGAGCAATTTTCGGTTTGCCACGGAGGATGTCGATATCGCTGATATTGGCAGGCAGTGGCCCGCTTGGCTGTCGGAAATCGTGGAGCACATCGCAAGTCAAGACAATTGGTCACGCACATGGCTCAACGATGCCGTCACATTTCATCTGAGCCCCTTGGCACAGGCGGATCGTGATCTAACGGCATTCGGCACCTTTCCGAGGCGAGGTGACAACGTAGGGCTTTGCGTTTTCGTGCCGACTGCCCGGTATATGCTTGCCCTGAAGCTCAAGGCGCTGCGGGTCTCGGATTTCGAAAAGGGCCGGCAGGATATGGCCGACGTCGCTCATCTCGAAATCGAGCCGGCCATCGCCTTACTCGCCGAATTCTTCCCGATCAGCGCATCGGATGCGGACAAGCAGCGCTTCGTGCTAAAACGACTTCTCTCCAGGGAAACTTCGACGGATGCGCCCCGCTACCCTCGCACAGACAGCTGAACGCATCGCGTCGGGTCAGCCGCTCGACAAGGCGCTCCCCGAATTCCTCGATGAATTCTATCTGGCAGCAACGCCAGAGCTGCAAATCCCCATGCTAACGGAAGAGCCGATCCCGACCGGCAACCCGCAGGTGGATGGATTGCTTGGTGCCGTTGCCGAATACCTTGCCCATCAATTCGACTTGCCCAAGGTCCCGACTTGGGCGTATTCGCCGATCAGGTATCTGGATCGTGACTGGCACGCGTCATCGATGGCGGACGACGGCATGCGCGAATACCTCACCTTTGCCAGCCCGGCCGAGTTCGCCTCCCGCAACCTCTTCACCGAGGAACGGCCGCTGCGGCGGGCCCGTGGCCCGCAACATGCCAAGACGTAGGTAGGCCAGCATGATCATCGCCATCGACGGACCCGCGGCTTCGGGAAAAGGAACGCTCGGGAAGCGGCTGGCCAAGCATTACGGCTATCGTCACCTCGATACCGGCGTGATCTACCGCGCGGTCGCCAAGGCGCTGCTGGATGCCGGCGCCGACCTCACGAACGAGGTGATCGCGGTCTCGGCGGCCCTCGAACTCGATCCCGAAAAGTTCGGCAATCCCGCCCTGAAGACCCAGGCGGTGGGGGACGCTGCCTCGGTGGTTTCGGCGATTCCCAAGGTGCGGGAGGTTTTATTGAATTTTCAGCGCCAATTCGCCGCCGATCCGCCCGGCGCTGTGCTGGATGGCCGCGATATCGGCACCGTGATCTGTCCCCATGCCGATGTGAAGATTTTCGTGGTCGCCGACCCCCGGGTCCGGGCCCGGCGGCGGACCCTGGAGGCGCGGGCGCGGGGGGAGGACGCCGACGAGGCCCTGGTGCTGGCCGATATCCTCAAACGCGACGAGCGCGACCAGAACCGCGCGGTCGCGCCCCTGAAAGCCGCCGTGGATGCGCACTTGCTCGATAACTCGCATTTGGATATAGAAAGCGGCGTCCGGGCCGCCATCGACATTGTCGAGGCCGTCCGAGCGGGCCGGCATCGGGTTTGAGCGTTTTCAAACAAAACTGGTGCCGTCATTGGAGGAAAGCCTGCTCCCGGTCTTGAAGTCGATACGCTCGCTTTCAGGTCCCGGACATATCACCGTATCGAACGTGCAAGGCATGCTGCCGGCCCGCTCTCGCGATTTCCTGCGAGGCGGTCGTCAGGGTTTGCGGAACCCTGACCCTTCACGCCCGATCCGCCCTTAACCCGAATGGCCGGCGATACCCGCATCTGGAGAACAAATGGCTTCGACTGCTACTTCCTATAATCCTTCCCGCGACGATTTCGCCGCGATGCTCGACGAAAGCTTTGCCGGCGGCAATCTGCAGGAAAGCTCCGTCATCAAGGGCATCGTTGTTGCGATCGAGAAGGACATGGCCGTCATCGACGTCGGCCTGAAGACCGAAGGCCGTGTGGCGCTGCGTGAATTCGCAGGGCCCGGCAAGGACAGCGAACTCAAGGTGGGTGACGAGGTCGAGGTGTTCCTCGACCGGATCGAGAATGCGCTCGGCGAAGCCGTGCTGTCGCGCGACAAGGCGCGCCGCGAGGAAAGCTGGGGCAAGCTCGAGAAGGCCTTCAACAACAACGAGAAGGTTCACGGCGTCATCTTCAACCAGGTCAAGGGCGGCTTCACCGTCGACCTCGACGGCGCGGTCGCCTTCCTGCCGCGCTCGCAGGTCGATATCCGCCCGATCCGCGACGTCGCACCGCTGATGAACAATTCGCAGCCGTTCCAGATCCTCAAGATGGATCGCCGCCGCGGCAACATCGTGGTGTCGCGCCGCACGGTGCTGGAAGAAACCCGCGCCGAACAGCGCCAGGAACTGGTCCAGAACCTCGAAGAAGGCCAGGTCATCGACGGCGTGGTCAAGAACATCACCGACTACGGTGCGTTCGTCGACCTCGGCGGCATCGACGGCCTCCTGCACGTCACCGATATCGCCTGGAGGAGGGTCAATCACCCGACCGAAGTGCTGACCATCGGCCAGACCGTGAAGGTGAAGATCATCAAGATCAACCACGAAACCCACCGCATCTCGCTCGGCATGAAGCAGCTGCTGGACGACCCGTGGCAGGGCATCGAGGCGAAGTACCCGCTCAATGCGCGCTTTACCGGCCGCGTCACCAACATCACCGACTACGGCGCCTTCGTGGAGCTCGAGCCGGGCATCGAAGGCCTGATCCACGTCTCGGAAATGTCGTGGACCAAGAAGAACATGCACCCCGGCAAGATCGTTTCGACCTCGCAGGAAGTCGAAGTGCAGGTTCTCGAGGTCGATTCGGTCAAGCGGCGGATTTCGCTCGGCCTCAAGCAGACCATGCGCAACCCCTGGGAAGTGTTCGTCGAGAAATTCCCAGTCGGCGCCACGGTCGAGGGCGAGGTCAAGAACAAGACCGAGTTCGGCCTGTTCCTCGGTCTCGAAGGCGACGTCGACGGCATGGTGCATCTGTCCGACCTCGACTGGAAGCTTCCGGGCGAGCAGGTGATCGACAACTTCAAGAAGGGCGACATGGTCAAGGCCATCGTGCTCGATGTCGATGTCGAGAAGGAGCGCATCTCGCTCGGGGTCAAGCAGCTCGAAGGCGACCCCTTCGCGGAGCCGGGCGACGTCAAGAAGGGCGCGGTCGTGACTTGCGAAGTGCTCGAAGTGAAGGAAAGCGGCATCGAAGTGAAGATCGCCGGCACCGACTTCACCACCTTCATCAAGCGGTCCGAACTGGCGCGTGAGCGCTCCGATCAGCGCGCCGAACGTTTCGCCGTCGGCGAAAAGGTCGATGCGCGGGTGATCCAGTTCGACAAGAAGGCCCGCAAGGTGCAGGTCTCGATCAAGGCGCTGGAAGTCGCCGAAGAGAAGGAAGCCATCGCGCAGTACGGCTCCTCCGATTCGGGGGCGACGCTGGGCGACATTCTCGGCACCGCGCTGAAGCAGCGCACCGACAAGTAAGCCTCGCGCCGAAGCGCCATCAATCGGGCCCCGGTTTCGACCGGGGCCTTTTTTTAAGGGCGGCGGACGCTTCTTCCCTCTCCCCTTACAAGGGGAGAAGGAAGTAAGAGAGGCCTTGTTTTCTTCATATTGCGTCGCAATTGATGTAAGTCAGGCACGGGATATTAGGGCTGTGCGCAGAATACCGTAACGCCCCACCGCGCCGCAGGAGAGTTCCAGATGTCGCTCGAATCAGACGTGATCGTGGATCGCCGCCGGATCCGCCGCAAACTGACGTTCTGGCGCGTGGTCGCAGCATTGGTAGCGATCGCCGCGATCGTCACCATTGGCGTGGCCGTGACGCCGGCCGGGCGCGGCACGCTGACGACGGCAGGCTCGATCGCGCGCATCCATATCAATGGACTGATCCGCAGCGACAAGGATCGCGTCGAGGCGCTGGAGCGGCTGGAGAAATCCCAGGCCGCCGCCGTCATCGTGCACATCAATTCACCCGGCGGCACCACCGCCGGCTCCGAGCAACTCCACGACGCGCTGTTGCGGTTGAAGGCGAAGAAACCACTGGTGGTCGTGGTCGAGGGACTGGCGGCATCGGGCGGCTACATCACCGCGATCGCGGCCGACCACATCGTGGCGCAGCAGAGTTCGCTGGTCGGCTCGATCGGCGTCTTGTTCCAGTATCCGAATTTCACCGAGCTGCTGAAGACCGTCGGCGTCAAGGTCGAGGAAGTGAAATCTTCACCTCTGAAGGCAGCACCCAACGGCTTTGAGCCGACCAGTCCGGAGGCGCGCGCCGCCCTCGATGCGCTGGTGAAGGATTCCTATGCCTGGTTTCGCGGCCTCGTGAAGGAGCGCCGCGGCATGGACGATGCGTTGCTGGAAAAAGTCGCGGACGGACGCGTGTTCACCGGCCGCCAGGCGGTCGAGCTCAAGCTGGTCGATCAGCTGGGTGACGAGAAGACCGCCATTGCCTGGCTGGTGGCCCAGAAAAACGTCAAGAGCAATCTGCCGGTGCGCGAATACAAGCTTACGCCGCGTTTTGGCGACCTGACGTTCCTGCGCACGGCGGCGTCGATTACGCTGGACGCGCTCGGCTTCGGCGCGATTGCGCGGCAGGTCGAGCACGCCGGCATCGCGCAGGCGGTCGACCGGCTCGGACTGGATGGGATGCTGGCCTTGTGGCAGCCGGCGGGGACCCGCTGAACCTCCCAAGAGTCCCTATGCGTCCCCTCGGCGTCCCCTAAGTCGGGTTTCCGGCCCATTCCTCCCGCATTGCGGGTATCGTCACAATCCCGAATCCGGGCGTTTGTCACGCCTTTTCGCGACGCCCAAAAATGATTTAGCGTCTTGACAGTTCACGGCATTTTCACGGAAATGCAAGCTGCCAAGTCCCGGGTCCCAGTCTCGATGATCAAATCCGAACTCGTTCAGCGTATCGCCGAGCACAATCCGCATCTCTATCAGCGGGATGTCGAGAACATCGTGAACGCGATCCTCGATGAGATCGTGGCAGCCTTGGCGCGCGGGGACCGGGTCGAGCTGCGCGGTTTTGGCGCGTTTTCGGTGAAGCATCGTCCCGCCCGCGCCGGCCGCAATCCGCGCACCGGCGCGCATGTGCCGGTCGACCAGAAGAGCGTGCCGTTCTTCAAGACCGGCAAGGAAATGCGCGAACGGCTGAACCGCGACGGCGGATCTCCGGACGCCGGCGCGTAGGCGTTTCCAGCGTATCGGCCGCAGCGTTCGCAGCCATCGGCGGAACGCGCCCGCCGGCCCCGTCAATGCGAGAGAAGGTCATGCGAAAATTCCTGACGGCGCTGATAGTGATCCCGCTGGGCCTCATCTTCATCGTCTTTGCGGTCGCCAACCGGCATCTGGTGAGGGTGTCGTTCGATCCGTTCAATTCGACCGATCCATCGGTCGCCGTCTCGCTGCCGCTGTTCGTCGTCATCATCGCCGTGGCGATCGCAGGGGTGGCCGCGGGCGGCTCCGCGACCTGGTTCCGGCAGCGTCACTGGCGACGGGCGGCGCGCCGGAATGAGGCCGATGCCCTGAAGGCGCGGACGCAAGTGGCGGATCTGCGTGCCAATGCGGCGGCCTCGCGGGGCCTTCCGGCCCTGACCCAGGGCCGCTCGTACGCGGCCAGTGGGCGAGACAAGCACGACGCGACGTTGTAAAACCCGCCCCGTCAGCTGCTGGTTCGGACCCGTAGCCGCCTCCCAAAACCCGTGCCCTGAAAAACCATGCCCCTGATCGTCAAAATTTGCGGCCTGTCCACGCGCGAGACGCTCGACGTCGCGCTGCTGGCCGGCGCCGACATGGTGGGTTTCGTGTTCTTTCCGCCGTCGCCGCGGCATATCGGCCTCGAGGCGGCGCGCGAGCTGGGCAAACAGGCAAAAGGCCGCGCGACAAAGGTGGCTCTTACCGTCGATGCCGATGATGCCACGCTCGCCAATATCGTTGAGGCGCTGGCGCCGGACATCTTGCAGCTGCACGGCAAGGAAAGCGTGGCACGGCTGCGTGACATCAAACAGACTTTTGGGCTTCCGGTCATGAAGGCGCTGCCGGTCGAGACTGCGGCCGATCTCGCAGCCCTGCCGGGTTACGCAGCCGTCGCCGATCGCATCCTGTTCGATGCCCGCGCCCCCAGGGAGGCCACCCGTCCCGGCGGCCTCGGCGCCGTGTTCGACTGGCGCCTGCTGGCGAAACTCGACCTCACACTGCCGTACATGGTCTCGGGCGGGCTCAACGCCGATAATGTCGCCGAGGCCGTTCGCGTCACCCGCGCCGGCGGCGTCGATGTTTCCTCCGGCGTCGAGAGCAAGCCCGGCGTCAAGGATCCCGAGATGATCCGCGCCTTTATCCGCGCCGCGCGCGCCACCGAAGAGTTGATGGTCCGATGAACCCACCCTTGTCAAAACCCTTGCCAAACTCCTTCCGCAGCGGTCCCGATGAGACGGGTCATTTCGGCATTTTCGGCGGCCGCTTCGTCGCGGAAACGCTGATGCCGCTGATCCTCGACCTGGAAAAGGCCTACGCTGCCGCCAAGGCCGACCCGGCCTTCCAGGCCGAAATGAACGGTTACCTCACGCATTATGTCGGACGTCCGTCGCCGCTGTATTTCGCCGAGCGGCTGACCGGGCATCTCGGCGGCGCCAAGATCTATTTCAAGCGCGAGGAGCTCAACCATACCGGCTCGCACAAGGTCAACAATGTGCTCGGCCAGATCATGGTGGCGCGGCGGATGGGCAAGAAGCGCATCATCGCCGAGACTGGCGCCGGCCAGCACGGCGTTGCCACCGCCACGTTGTGCGCGCGGTTCGGCCTGGAATGCATCGTCTATATGGGCGCGGTCGACGTCGCGCGTCAGGCGCCCAACGTGTTCCGGATGGAAATGCTGGGCGCCAGGGTCATCCCGGTGCAGTCGGGTACGCGCACGCTGAAGGATGCGATGAACGAGGCGCTGCGCGACTGGGTCACCAACGTGCACAATACGTTTTATTGCATCGGCACCGTCGCCGGCCCGCATCCCTATCCGATGATGGTGCGCGACTTCCAGTCGATCATCGGTGTCGAGACCCGCGCCCAGATGCAGGAGGCCGAGGGCCGGCTGCCCGATTCGCTCGTTGCCTGCATTGGCGGCGGCTCCAATGCGATCGGACTGTTTCATCCGTTTCTCGACGATCCCGGCGTGGAGATTTTTGGTGTTGAAGCTGCCGGGCACGGCCTCACTCAACTGCACGCGGCCTCGATCGCGGGCGGCAGGGCGGGGGTGCTGCACGGCAACCGCACCTATCTGCTGATGAACGAGGACGGCCAGATCCAGGACGCGCATTCGATCTCGGCGGGGCTGGATTATCCGGGAATCGGGCCGGAGCATTCCTGGCTGTACGAGACAGGACGCGTTACCTATCTCAGCGCCACCGATGATGAGGCGCTGGCCGCGTTTCAATTGCTGTCGCGGCAGGAGGGCATCATCCCCGCGCTGGAATTGGCGCATGCCATCGCCAAGGTGATGGAGCTCGCGCCGAAGCGTCCGAACGACCATCTGATGGTGGTCAACCTCTCCGGCCGCGGCGACAAGGACATTCCGCAGGTGGCGGAGATTTTGAAGGGCCAGAAGAAGTGACCACCGATCGCCTCCGCCTCCTTCACCTCTCCCCGACGGGGAGAGGTCGGCTGCGCAGCAGCCGGGTGAGGGGACTTCCCGCTCAATCTGATCGAAGCGTGCTTTCGATCATTTCCTGCACACCCTCGAGATTGTCATACACGTCGGTATTGGACACGCGGACAACGAGGAAGCCACAGGCCTCCAGGACGTCCGTTCGGGCTTGGTCTCTCGCTAATTCCGAGGATTCAGCATGCGTTACGCCGTCGACCTCGACGATTAGTTTTCCGTCCAGCGTTACGAAATCTACGACGTATCGATCGATCGAATGCTGGCGGCGAAATTTCCACCGGGCCAGCCGCCGATTGCGGAGTGCTTGCCAAAGCTTCGCCTCTGCACTGGTTTGCGACACGCGAAGGCTTCGGGCTCTCGTTTTGAACTTGTCCATCCCCCTCACCCGGCTGCTACGCAGCCGACCTCTCCCCGATGGGGAGAGGTATAGCACAGCGAACGCCGCCACATGACCACCCGTATCGACGCCCGATTTGCCGAGCTGAAGAAGCAGGGCCGCTCCGCCTTCGTCACCTTCGTGACGGCCGGCGATCCCGATCCCGCGACTTCGCTGGAGATCGTCAAGGCGCTGCCGAAGGCCGGCGCCGACGTCATCGAGATCGGCATGCCCTTTACCGATCCGATGGCCGACGGTCCGTCGATCCAGGCGGCGGGGTTGCGCGCGCTGAAGGCCGGCATGACGCTGAAGAAGACACTGGCGCTGGTGCGCGAGTTTCGGTTAACCGACGACGCGACGCCGGTGGTGCTGATGGGCTATTACAATCCGATCTACATCCACGGTGTCGAAAAATTTCTCGCCGATGCGAAATCCGCAGGCGTCGACGGGCTGATCATCGTCGATCTGCCGCCGGAGGAAGACGTCGAATTGTGCCTGCCGGCGATGAAGGCCGGGCTCAATTTCATCCGGCTGGCGACGCCGACCACCGACGACAAGCGGCTGCCGGCCGTGCTCGCCAACACCTCGGGCTTTGTCTATTACGTCGCGATCACCGGCATCACCGGCAGCGCCAGCGCCGACAGTTCCGTGGTCGGCGAGGCCGTCGCCCGGATCAAGCGGCACACGAAATTGCCGGTTTGCGTCGGCTTCGGCATCCGCACCCCGGAGGCCGCGCGCGGCATCGCGCAAAATGCCGACGGCGCGGTGGTCGGCACCGCGCTGGTCGATGTTTTGGCGGCCAGCCTCGATGCGGAGGGCCGGGCGACCGGGAAAACCGTCACGGCGGTGGCCGATCTGGTGGCAGCACTTGCGCAGGGCGTGCGCGGCGCCCAGCAGGCCGCGGAATAAGCCACAATTTGGGGCGAGATAGACCGGAAGCGGCGGCTTGCCGGGCAACTTTCGGGCCGCCATATAATGCAGACGATGCGTCCTACAGCGTTTTCAAGCGAAGTGGGTACCGGTTCGCGTAAAGAAAACGCGTCAAAAAGATAAACTACCGCATTTCGGAGCGAACCATGAATTGGCTCACCAACGTCGTCCGGCCGAAAATCCGCAACATCCTGCGCCGCGAGACGCCGGAGAATTTGTGGATCAAGTGCCCCGATTCCGGGCAGCTGGTGTTCTACAAGGACGTCGAGGCCAACCAGTTCGTGATTCCCGGCTCGAACTACCACATGCGCATGGGTGCGGTGGCGCGGCTGAAATCGATCTTCGACAACGAGACCTGGTACGACATCGCACTACCGGAGGTCACCGCCGATCCCCTGAAATTCCGCGACGAACGCCGCTATGCCGACCGCATCAAGGATGCCCGCGCCCGCACCGGCCTGAACGACGCCATCAAGATCGGCTACGGCAAGCTGGAGGGCGCCGGCGTCGTGATCGCGGTGCAGGATTTCGATTTCATGGGCGGCTCGCTCGGCATGGCCGCCGGCGAAGCGATCGTGCGCGGGCTTGAGCTCGCGGTCGAAAAGAAATCGCCGTTCATCGTGTTCGCCGCCTCCGGCGGCGCCCGGATGCAGGAGGGCATCTTGTCCCTGATGCAGATGCCGCGAACCACCGTGGGCGTGCAGATGCTGCGCGAGGCAAAACAGCCCTATATCGTTGTGCTGACCAACCCGACCACCGGCGGCGTCACCGCCTCCTATGCGATGCTGGGCGACGTTCAGATCGCCGAGCCCGGCGCGCTGATCGGGTTCGCCGGCGCCCGTGTCATCGAACAGACGATTCGCGAAAAGCTGCCGGAAGGGTTTCAGCGCGCGGAATATCTGAAGGACCACGGCATGGTCGACATGGTCGTGCATCGCCACGAACTGCGCCCGACGCTGGCGCGGCTCTGCCGCCTGCTGACGAAATCGCCGGCGCTGGACACCGCAGTCAAGCCCGCTGCCACCGTGACCGACGAGGCCCCGGTCATGACAGGCGCGGACGTGGCGCCGGCCGCACCCCCGGCGTGAACGTACCTGCGGCAAAGCGGGATCAGCCGCTCGGCGAAGTGATCGCGCGGCTGTCGGCCCTGCATCCCCTGCAAATCGATCTCGGCCTCGAGCGCATGCAGCTTCTGCTGGCGAAGCTCGATCATCCCGAACGCGAACTGCCGCCGGTGATCCATGTCGCCGGCACCAACGGCAAGGGTTCGACGATCGCCTACCTGCGCGCGATCCTGGAAGCCGCCGATCTGCGCGTCCACGTCTATACGTCGCCCTATCTGGTGCGGCTCAACGAATGCTATCGCCTCGGAAGGGCGGGGGGCGGCGCGCTGGTCGGCGATGAAGAACTGCGCGCAACATTGGAGCATTGCGAGCGGGCCAATGCCGGCGCACCCATCACCCTGTTCGAAATCCAGACCGCGGCGGCATTTTGCCTGTTCGCACAGCATCCGGCCGATGTGGTGCTGCTGGAAGTCGGTCTCGGCGGAAGGCTGGATGCGACCAACGTGGTCGACGCCCCGCTGGCGACGGTGATCGCGCCGGTCAGCATGGATCACACCGAGTTTCTCGGGGATACGCTGATGACCATCGCCGGTGAAAAGGCCGGCATCGTCAAGCGCAACGTGCCGGTGATATGTGCCGAGCAGGCGCCGGAAGCGATTGCCATCATCGAGCGGCAGGCGCGGCGGATGCATGCGCCGATGTATGCCGCCGGGCAGGAATGGCACGTCAATGTCGAGCGTGGCCGGCTGGTCTATCAGGACGAACGCGGGTTGATGGATCTGGCGGCGCCAAAACTGTTCGGCCGGCATCAGTTCGACAATGCCGGCCTCGCCATCGCGACGCTGCGCGCGCTGGATGAATTCAGGATCGACACGGCGGCGTTCGAGGCCGGCATCCTCGGCGCCGAATGGCCGGCGCGGATGCAGCGGCTGGCGTCGGGCGCGCTGCTGGACCAGGCGCCGCCGGGCGCCGAGCTATGGCTCGACGGCGGCCACAATGCCGAAGGCGGCCGCGTGGTCGCAGCAGCGCTCGGCGATCTCGAGGAGCGGGTATCGCGTCCGCTGGTGGTGATCGTCGGCATGATGGCCAACAAGGATGCGGGGGCGTTTCTCGCCAATTTCGCCGGGCTCACCCGCCACATCATCGCGGTGCAGATACCAGGCCGCGACAACGCGATGCCGCCGGACCGGCTGGCGGACGCGGCGCGCGCGCTCGGCATGCGCGTGGAGAGCGCCGTCAGCGTCGAAGCCGCCTTGCGCTCGCTGGCGCGGCTCGCCTACGAGGTGCCGCCGCGCATCCTGATCACGGGATCGCTGTACCTCGCGGGACATGTGCTGGCCGCCAACGGCACCTCGCCGGGATAGGCTTGACGGAAATCAACATGCGTTTTGCCGCGATTGCCGATGTGCACGGAAACCATCTCGCGCTGGAAGCCGTCATTGCCGATATCCGCGCGCAGGGCATCGACGAAATCGTCAATCTCGGCGACATGGCGAGCGGGCCCGCTCGACGCACGAAGAACGATGGATGCATTGATGGCGCTCGATGCCGTGCACGTGCTCGGCAATCACGACCGCTATCTGATCGACCGGCCGCCGGAGAAGATGGGGTCGTGGGACCGGCCCGCGCATGCGCAACTCGACGCGGCGCATCTCGACTGGCTGCGCACGGTGCCGCCGACGCTTGTCTACCGGGATCGGGTGTTTCTCTGCCACGCTACTCCCGCGCATGACGAGGTCTATTGGCTGGAGACCGTGCTGCCTGACGGCACGGTGCGGATGTCGGCGCTGGAAGCGATCGAGGCCGCCGCCGCGGGGATCACGCAACGGCTCATTCTCTGCGGCCACACCCATATCGCGCGCGCGGTGCGGCTCGCCGATGGACGCATGATCGTCAATCCCGGCAGCGTCGGCTCGCCCGGCTATCGCGACGTCCACCCGTTTCCGCATGTGATGGAGGCAGGCTCCCCGGATGCGCGCTATGCGATCCTGGAATCTTGCGGCAGTGCAGTGGCGAACGATTTTCCGGCATGTGCCATACGATCACGAGGCGATGGCGGCCCTGGCGCGCCGCAACGGCGCAGCCGGCGCTTGCGTCGGCGCTGGCGACGGGGTGGATCAGGTAGCTGCTGAAACGCAAACGGCCGGCGATGAGCCGGCCGTCAAAGCAGAGTGTCGTGGGCGACCGATCACACCGCAGCTGATATCCACTGCTGCAGTTTTGCCTTCGGCGCGGCGCCGACCTGGCGGGAGGCCATTTCGCCGCCCTTGAAGATCATCAGGGTCGGGATCGACATCACGCCGTATTTCGAGGCCGTCTTCGGGCTCTCGTCGACGTTCAGCTTGACGATCTTGACCTTGTCGCCCATCGCGCCGGAAATCTCGTCGAGCGCGGGAGCAATCATGCGGCAGGGGCCGCACCATTCGGCCCAGAAATCGACCACCACCGGGCCGGTCGCCTTGAGCACTTCGGCTTCGAAATCGGCGTCAGAAACCTTGCCAACGGCCATGGGGATACCTCGTTCGGGTTGGGAAAGACGCGGCGCAAGAATCGCCGCCAGATCATGCAATCAACCTATGAACGCGGTCTGGCCGGGTCAAGCTCGGTCATTCCCGGGGATAATGGTTGCCAGTTGCGCGTCCAGCGCAGGGGTAGAAATCTCCATTAATTCAGGCGTTTCAGTCCAAAGCAGCGCTGCCCGGACCGGCAGCTGGGGATAAAGTTTTCCCAGTACCGCCCGGTAGAGCGCCAGTTGGCGGACATAGCCTGCCGGAGTCCCGGCCACGGCGTCCGGCGGGGCGTGGTTGGTCTTGTAGTCGACGATCAGGACCTCGCGCGGCGTGACCACCAGCCGGTCGATTTGCCCCGAAACCAGCGCGGGCGGCTGTCCCGGCCGCTCCAGCCTTCCTGCGATCGAAACCTCGGCCCGGCTGCCCGGCGCAAACACCGGCGCGAAGCGGGGATCGGCGATCAGGGCCAGCATTTTCGCCGCCAGCGTCTCGCGGTCGGCCTCGCTCCAGTCGCCGGCGTTGCGGGCGAGATAACGCAGCGCCGCCTCGCCTCGGCCCTCGGCCGCGACATCGGGCAGCGATTGCAGCAGCCGGTGCACCAGCGTGCCGCGCTGCATGGCGCGGGCGCGCGACTGGATCGATTCGCCGGGGCGGATGCGATGGCTGTCCTCGGCGGCGGGATCGGACGGGCGCAGCCGGCGGTCGACGATTTTCTCCGGCGTGGCCGGGGTGTGCAGCCATTCCGGCAGCGCGACCGGCTGGCTCGCCGCTGCGGCCATCGCGGGCGCGCCGGATGGCGCCGCATCCTCCGGCCGCGTGTAACGCATGACGGTGCCGCCGGGCTGCGTTGCGATCTTCTCGACCTGCAGGTCCGGAATTTTCGAGACCCCTGCTGATCAGGTCGTACCAGCAGTCCGGGCGGATGCTCTTCCTGTTGCCGGGCCTGCAGCCAGCGACGATCAGACGATCGGCCGCGCGTGTCATCGCCACATAGAGCAGACGGCGGTATTCATGCTCGATCTCGTCCAGCATCGCGGTCCGTGCCTTGGCGATACCTTCCGTGTCTTCCGCCTTTCTGACGGCCCAAACCACGACTTCGCCGCCCTTGCCGTCAGGCAGACGGATCAGCCGCAGCCGCTGGGTGTCCTGCGGCGAGGTCGTGGTGTCCACCAGGAACACGACCGAAGCCTCCAGCCCTTTCGCGCCATGCACGGTCATCACGCGAACCTGGTTGCGCGAGATCTCCATGTCGCGCTTCACCTCGGTGTCGGCGGCGCGCAGCCAGGCCAGAAATCCCTGCAGCGAGGCGGGCGCCCTGCGTTCATAGGCCAGTGCGAGTTCGAGGAATTCGTCCAGGGCGTCATTCGCCTCGTGCCCGAGCCGGCGCAGGATGCGTCCACGCCCGCCGTCGCCGCCAAGCAGCCAGGCGTAGAAGGCAAACGGGGTCTCATGGCGGAAGCGCCGTTCGCATTGTTCGAGGCGGTCGAGAACGGCCTTGAACCTGTCATTTGCCGGGGCTTGCGAGGTTAGCGCGTCGCGCAGCGATTGCTTGCGATTATACGCCAGGGCGAACAGGTCGTCTTCCGACAGGCCAAACAGCGGGCTTTTCAACGCCACCGCCAGCGCCAGATCGTCCTGCGGCAGCAGCAGCGCATCCGCGAGATTCATCAGGTCGATGATTGCAATGTGCTCGGTGAGTTTCAGCCGGTCGGCGCCCGCGACGGGAACGCCGGCGTGCTTGAGCGCCTGGATCACGGCATCGAACAGGTTGCCGCGCCGGCGTACCAGGATCAGGACGTCGCCATAGGTGAGGGGACGGCGGTCATCCCTCGCTTCCGGTCATGGTGCCGGCTGCGATAAGCTCCTTGATCTCGGCCTGGATGCGTTTTGACAGTTTTACTTCGGGGCTGGTCACCGCGACGCCGTCGAACGGCGCGCGCCAGCCTTCGATCTCCTTGCGGTCATCGGCTTCCGCTAGGTCCCAGAGATCGATCTGGCTCGGGCCGGCATCAGCCAGCGAATTGTGCACCGGATAGGCGTTTTCGGCGTGGATGCTGCGATAGATCGCCTCATCCCTGAACACGCAGTCGACCGATTGCAGGATCGCCGATCCCGAGCGAAACGAGGTCGTGAAGGGGATGCGATCGAACTTCAGTTCGGCGCCCTCGAACTTGCGTTGAAACGCCCGCCGCCGTGCATCGAATTGGTGGGGGTCCGCGCCCTGGAAGGAAAAGATCGACTGTTTCTCGTCACCGACCGCAAACATCGTGCGCAACGTGCCCTCGCGCGCGCCGGCGCCGGAAGCGAACTCCGAGACGATATGCGCGACGATGTCCCATTGCTTGGGGCTGGTATCCTGCGCCTCGTCGATCAGCACGTGATCGACGCCGCGGTCGAGCTTGTAGTGGACCCATCCGGCGGAGCCCCTGTTCAGCAGCGCCAGCGTCTTGTCGATCAGGTCGTCATAGTCGAGCAAGCCGCGCTCGGCTTTTTCGCGCCGGTAGTTTGCCGCAACCGAAGTCGCGATGTGCAGCAGCGCCTCGGTGCGGTCGCGCACCGTCAGCGCGCGGCGCTTTTCGATCAGCGGAACGAGGCGGCCGATCTCGGCGTCGAAGCGTCGTCCGAGCGCTGGATTGTCCCGGGCAAAGTTCTTCGTAACCACCGATTTGCGGGGGGTGCGATCGGTGGCGGTCAGGAACACGCCGAGATACTCATCGACCTGGGCCGGGCCCGTCGCCATGAGCGCCGCGCGCAGCCGTGTCCGCGTTGTCGCGCTCGGTCTTGGCGCCGGCCTCGAGAGCGGCGCGCGACCTCCTCCCAGCATGATCGCGGCAAGTGCGGTCCGTCGACGATCTCGCGTTCGATATCCTCGAGACGGTCATCGGCGCTGAAGCCGAGCGCTGCCGATACTCTGCGTTGCGGCGGCGTCCGCACTGCCGGCGTCATCGGTCCAGGCCATGAAGTGGTCGCGGCTGAGGCACGCCTCGCGCACCACTTCCTTGAAGGTAACGTCGGCGGCGCTGGCCATGGCGCCGAGCAGCGCGCGGCCGAGAGCGCTGTCGGGCGCGTGCGAGGCCGCCGAGCAGCACGCCGAGGCTGGCGCGCTCCATCATCTCGGTCTGGTCGCGGTCGTCGAGCACGGCAAAGCGCGCCGGCACATTGGCCTCGAACGGAAATTGCTGCAGCAGCCGCGTGCAAAGCGCGTGGATGGTCTGCACCTTCAGCCCGCCCGGCGTCTCCAGCGCCGAGGCGAACAATTTTCGCGCCGAATTGCGCAGCGAGGCGCTCGGATTGCGCGATGCCGGCGTCGCGGATCGCGGCGTCGAGCGCTGTCGTCATCGAGCGTCACCCAATGGCCGAGCGTGGTGAACACGCGCTCGGCCATGTTGGCGGCGGCCGCCTTGGTGAAGGTGATGCAGAGGATTTTTTCCGGCGGCACGCCCGTGAGCAGCAGGCGGATCACCCGCTGCACCAGCACATGCGTCTTGCCGGAGCCGGCGTTGGCCGACACGAAGGACGAGGATGCCGGATCGGACGCGCGCGCCTGCGCGTCGCGAACGGCAGGCGGAATGGTGCGCGGCGCCTTCACCATTCCTCCAGCCCGAGGCCACCGGCGGCCGACCATTCCTTGATGCGGGCGAGGTCGTCGTAGTTGCCGTAGCGGTCGGTCCACATCGACAGCTCCAGCGACCGGTACGGCTCGTCCGGATTGCTCGAACCGGCGGACCAGCGCTTCGAGCTGCGCGCGGGCATAGTCGGCGGCGTCGTCCGGTGGCTGCGGCGTGTCGCCCGGCTTGACCTTCAACTCCAGCGTCTTGTGCTCGCCCGGCGGATTGTTGCCGCTCAGCCTGACATAGGCGAGTTCGCCCACCGAAGCGCCCGCGTCGATATCGGCGAAGCCGCCTTCGCGCAGGATCGCCGCCTCCAGCGTGAGCTGCGGCGACAGGCCCATCCGCACCTGTTTGCCGGTCGGCGGCTGCGCCGGTCTTGTAGTCGAGGATGGCGTAGCTGCCGTCACGGCGGCGTTCGATGCGGTCGGCGCGTGCCGAGAGCGTAAATGTCCGCTCATTGTCGAGCGGGATCTTGATCTCGCCCCTGATCTCGGCGGCGATAGCGGTGATGTCGCCGCGGCGCGCGGTTTCCCAGTCGGCGAACCAGCGCGCGATGCGCTGGAAACCGCGGCCACCACAGCGCGCGGGCTTCCGGCCGCTCCATCAACGGCGCGAAATGCTTCTCGCCGATGCGCGCGCAGCACGCCGACGACATCGGCGGGCAGATGCGCCGGCATAGGCTTGCGTGAATTCGCCGAGCGCATTCGTGAATCGCCGAGCCGCGGTCGGCCGCCGACAGCGGCATGTCGACGGGATCGAGCGGATCGAGCCGCAGGATGTGGCGGGCATAGATCGTGTAGGGATCGCGCAGCCAGTCCTCGATCGCGGTAACCGAAAGCTTTGTCGGCCGCGTCGCGCGCGGCGGCCGTGGTTCGGGCTGCTGGATCGGTTCGACTTTTGCCGGCTGGTCGATCGCGCTCGGCGTAAGCGAACATATTTGTCGCCGGCCGTCCTTCGCCGCCTTCCAGCGCTCCTCGCCCGCGACCGCTTCCAGCCGGTGCAGGAAGCGCGAGGCGACCGCGGGCGCGCCGCCGACCTTTGGCGGCATGGGTGAGGATCACGTCGTCATGGCCGAGCAGTTGCGCGAAGTCATGCGCGGAGAGACCGATGCGCCGTTCCGGCAGATCGAGGCCGAGTTCGTGGCGCATCGGCCGGCTCAGCCAGGGATCGACGCGCGGCGCCGGCGGCCACACGCCTTCGACGAGGCCGCCCAGGATGATGCGATCGGATTCCGTCAGCCGCGCTTCGAGTTGACCGAAGATATGAAGCTTCGCGCCCGGCAAGCTCCGGCCGCCGCACCATGCGGTCGGCAAAGGCGGTCTGAAATACCTCGGCATAGTCGCCGAGCTCGACCATCAGGCCGATCGCGCTCCTGCCGGCCGAGCAAGTCGTCGAAAGCGGCCGCGAGCGCCGAGACCTGCCGGCCCTCGAATGCCATGGCGACGCCGTGCTGATCGGCGGAGAGATTGACCAACGCTTCGCGGTGGCGCTGGGCCAGTTCGGCGAAATCGTGAGCTTCGGAGCCGACGAGAGCTTTCCAGCGGCGCCAGCGCCTTGCTGAACGCCTCGATCAGCGCTTCGGCCTGATCGAGTTCGAGGTCGCTTCAAGCCGTGCGCGCGGCTCGGCGCGGTGCAGCGATGAGGTCTCGTTGTTGCGCAGCTTTCGCAATTCCTCGCGGAAAGCCGGCGAAGTCGCGCGGCGAGCCCGCCGCTGCCGGCCTGCGGCCGCGTGCCGCGCAACAGCGCCAGCTCGAGCACTTCGATGCCGCGCTTCAGCGCGTCTGTGCGCGCCGCCGAGCCGGAACAGCGGATGCTTGAGCAGCGCCAGCAGCGTCGGCGGCTCCAGTCCCCTTGTGGCGGCTTCCGCCGTCAGCCGCGCAAAAATTCCTGCCGGCGTTTCCATCAGCGCGTCGCCGCCGGAATCGTTGAACTCGAGATTCCAGCGGCCGAGCGCCGCCATCACCCGCCGCGCCAGCGCGCGGTCCGGCGTCACCAGCGCCGCCGACTTGTTCAGATGCCGCGCCTCGCGCATCGCAACCGCGATCGCGAGCGCCTCCATTTCCGGATTGGCCGCCTCGACCACGGCGAGCTTGTCCATGCCGGCCGCGATTTGCGCGGCGATATCCAGCCGCTTCAGCCGGTCGTGCCATTGCGCGGTGGCGCTCGACGGCCGCATCGCCTCGGATACCAGCACCTCGCGGCCGCCCGGTGCGGGCTTGCCGAGAATTTCGACATCGCGGCGCTTGATGCCGAAGCGCGTCAGCAGCGCATGCATCGCATATTGCGGATGGTTGGAGGCGGGCGGCGTCGTGAAGCTGCCGTTGTCGCATCCTTGACGCCGCCGATCGATTTGCCAGGCCTCGTCGTCGAGGTCGGTGTCGAGCCCGGGCAGCACCACGGCGCCCTGCGGCAGTCTGGCGACGGCATGCAGGAATTTCGCGGTCGACGGCATCGAGCCGGTGGAGCCCGCGGCGATCACCGGGCCGTCATGATGTTTGGTCAGGCGCGCGGCTTCGGCGTCGATCAGCAGGTCGCGGCGTGCCGCGGGCTCGATCCTGCCGGTTTCGGCGAGATAGGCCGGCCAGAACTCGCGGGCGATCTGCAGGAACTCCAGCGTGTGCTGCCAGTATTTGTCGAACTGGTCCGGCACCAGGCGGTCGAGCGCGCTCCAGTCGACGCCGCGCGTCACCATGTCGTCGATCAGCCGCGCGAGGTCGCCGGCCAGCGCCAGCGTGGAGGCGGGGCCGCCGACCACCAGCGGCGACAGCACCGGGCGCTTGGCCCAGGCCGCGACCAGTCTCGCCAGCATCAGCCGGCGCTCGAGTTCGCCGAGCTTGGGCGGGATTTCGAGCGGGGCGATGCCGCCGGGCTCGGATTCCTCCGCGAAGGCCAGTTCGTCCTCGTCGATGTCGCCGAGCGCGACGATGCGCGGCAGGATCGCCGCATCGGTCTTCGAGCACATCGAGAAAGATTCTCCCGCGCCAGCCGCCCGGCGCGCCGGGTCGGCAGATAGAGCGTCGCCTGCGCCAGCCTGTGCCGGATCGGTGCGGGCCTCGAAGCCATCGACCAGCCTGCCATCGACCAGCGCGGCGATGACGGTGCGCAGGAACGGCGCGGAGACTGGGACGCTGAAAACGCGCATGGGCTTCCTGATTCGGGATCGGGATGCATCATGGCATGAGTGGGAAGTGGGAGGGAGTCGCGTAAGAGCGCTTCACCCTGCGGCGCGCAGCCTTTACGCCACGCTTTCGAGAAACGCCTCTTCCGCCGCGGCAACCGCGTCGGGGGTTCCGACATGCATCCAGACGCCGTCCAGCCGCAGGCCGAACAGCCGTTCCTGCTCGTTGGCGCGATCGAACATTTTCGTCAGCGAGAATTCGCCTGACGGCGCGTCGGCGAACAGCGACGGCGACATGATCGCGGCGCCCGCATAGACGAACGGAACCACCTGCTGCTCGCGGCGCTTGCGCAGCGCGCCGTCCGGCAGCATGGCGTAGTCGCCGCGGCCGCCATAGCCGATGCTGCTGGTGGTCGGCGCCATCAGCAGCAGGATGTCCATCCGCGCGGGATCGAAGGTTTCCGCCAGCCGCGCCAGGTTCGGCCGCACGCCATCGATCCACAGCGTGTCGGCGTTGACGTGGAAAAACGGCGCGTCGCCGAGCAGCGGCAGCGCCTTGACGACGGCGCCGCCGGTGCCGAGCACCTGGTCGCGCTCATCCGAAATGATGACGCGGGGTCGGGTCCGGCCCGCTGGTGTGATCGATGATCTGGTCGGGCAGATAATGCACGTTGACGACGGCTTCGTCGACGCCGGCGTCGCCGAGCTTGTCGAGCACATGGTCGAGCAAGGCGCTGCCGGCCACCCGCACCAGCGGTTTCGGCATCTTGTCGGTCAGGGGCCGCATGCGCACGCCGAAACCGGCGGCGAGGACCATGGCTTTGGTGGGATTGACGGACATTTTCGGGAGTTTCTCGAACGGTGGTTGTCGTTGCCGCGGATCATATCACGGTGATTCGGGCTGGCGCATTGATGTTGACGCCATAGCCAGGTGTCGTGACGGCCATACGACGGCGGCAAGGCCAACGGGTTTCAAGCCTCGACCGCTGCGACCGCGCTTGCCGGCCTTTTTCTTCTTGTCGCCCGGCTTGAGGAAGATTGACGCCGATCTGGTCGCCATTGACCCAGGCCAGCTCGCAGCGGCGGTAGGCCAGGCCGGTGGACGACAGCAGCAGGAAGAACTCCTTGAGATGCAGCCCCTCGACCGAGCCTTCGACCGTGAGCTTGGCGCCGGTCTCGGAAATGTCTTCCATGGCGCATTCGCGCCGCCAGGTGCCGTCGATGCCCATCATGTGCGCCGGAATGCCGCGCTCGAAGGTAACGCGCTCGCCCTTGCGCCGCTCTGTTCGCCATTGCATTGCTCCCCGCCAACAGTCGCCGCATCCCCAGTCCGGGGATAGGACTTGGCCAGCAGATTAAGGCTGACGCTGGCTAACAACCGGTAAATTTACGGAACCGGCGGTGGCACGTTGGCTCGAATACCACTCCCGAAGCGGCGCCAGCGCCGGGTGCGCCAGCGAACGGGTGAGATAGGTCCAGATCCGCGGCTGGTGACGCAGATATTGCGGCTTGCCGTCGCGCCGGTTGAGCCGCGCAAAGGTGCCGAGCAGCCGCGTGTTGCGCTGCGCCGACATGATGGCGTAGAGCTCGGCGAACCCGGCCGGATCGAAGCTCTCGTCGGCCGCGCGCCGCGCCCTGATGTAATGCGTCGAGCAGCGCCAGCTCGAGCGGCTCGGGGACGTCGACCCGCGCATCCTGCAACAGCGACACCAGATCATAGGCGGCCGGCCCCAGCACGGCATCCTGGAAATCGATGATGCCGACCCGCGCCAGCCCCTCGCGATCGCCGAGCCAGATCAGGTTGGGCGAATGAAAGTCGCGCATCACCCAGGTTCGGGGCGCCGCCGCGGGTGTTGCCAGCAGATCGCGCCACATCGTGATGAATTCGGCGCGCAGATCGTCGCTCAGCTCGGCACCGCGATCCGGCAGATACCATTCCAGCATCAGTCCGATCTCGACCAGCAGCGCGTCGGTGTCGAAGAAGGGAATGGCATAGGTAAATCCGCGGCGCCAGCGGCAGCTTTTCGGGCAACGGCTCGCGATGCAGCGCCGCCAGCATGTCGGTCGCCGCCTCATAGCGCTCCGCGATCGGTGCGGGCGGATCGCCCTCGATGACGCCTTCGCTGCCGAAATCCTCGGTGATCAGGAATCCGGCATCGAGATCGGCGTGAGTGGATTGCCGGCGCCGAAAAACCGCGCTCGCGCAGGCCGCCGGCGATGGCGACGAACGGCTTGACGTCCTCGGCCAGATGCACCGCCGGCGCGTAGGATTTTCCGTCATAGACCGCCGGTCCATCGGGCCGCCGCGGCGAGTTCATCAGGATCACGACGCCGTCGTCGCGGATCAGCCGCGCATAGGAGCGGGTCGAGGCGTCGCCGGCCATGCGCTGGCGCCTGGCCTCGAGATAGCCGGCACCGTCGAGAAACTGCCGCAGCGCCTTCAGCCGCTCGACCTGCGCGGCCGCCTTGCCGTAGCCGGTGATTTCGGCGGCGCGCGCGGCCGAGCCCAGCGCCGGGCGATGGCTGAGCGCGATATCGATGCGGTCTCCGGGCAGCGCGCCGGCGGCGCGCTCCGGCCATTCGATCAGCACCACCGTGCCCTCGGGCAATGGCGACAGGCCGATCTCCTCCAGCTCACTGGGGTCGTTGACGCGGTAAAGATCGGCATGGACCAGCGGAAACGGCGGCAGGTCGTAGCTTTGCGCCAGCGTGAAGGTCGGGCTTGGAACTTCCAGCGCGTCGTCGTCGGCGAGATAGCGGATCATGGCGCGCGCCGCGGCGGTCTTGCCGGCGCCGAGATCGCCCGACAGCGTGATGACGTCGCCGGGGCCGATCAGCAGAGCGAGGTCGGCCATCAAATGCGCCGTCGCGGCCTCGTTCGGCAGCGCCAGCGAGAATGTGGTGGGGGCGGTCATTCCGCGGCGTGACGATGCGCGGCCTGATCGATCGGGAAGTCGCAGGTGACGGTCGTGCCCTTGCCGACGATCGAATTGACGCTCACCTTGCCGCCATGCAGTTCGACAAAGGAGCGCACCAGCGACAGGCCGAGGCCGGCGCCGCGATGCCGCGAGCCGTTGGAATGGCTCTCGAACCAGTTGAACACCTTGTCCTTGACGTCGGGCGGAATGCCCGGGCCGGAATCGGTCACGCTGAAGATCACGCTGTGTTCGGTTCGCCGGGCACTCAGGCCGACGGTGGCGTCCTGCGGCGAGAACCCGACGGCATTGGCCAGCAGATTATACAGCACCTGCACCACGCGGCGCTCGTCGCCGGTGAAACTGCCGATGTTCGGGATCGACGTCGACCTTGAGTTCGATGCGGTCGGTGGCGAGCCGGTCCTGGATGCCTTCGGCGGCGGCCTCGATGGTCTTGCGGATATCGACCGAGCCGAGATTGAGCGACATCGCGCCGGCGTCGATGGTGGCGAGATCGAGGATGTTGTTGATGATCGCGAGCAGCGCGTTGGTCGAGGTGGTGATGTAGCCGAGATACTCGGCCTGCTTCGGCATCAGCGGGCCGGTGACGGGGTCGGCGAGGAAATGCGCGAAGCCGATGATGGTGGTCAGCGGCGAGCGCAGTTCGTAGGACACGTGGTGGACGAAATCGACCTTCATCTGGTCGGCGGTCTCCAGCGCCTCGTTGCGCTCGCGCAGCGCGCGCTCGACATTCTCGGTATCGGTGATGTCCTGGAACGTCAGCATGGTGGCGCCGTCGGGCAGCGGCATGGTCATGCAGTCCAGCACGCTGCCGTCGTTGCGCTCCAGCTTCAGCGGCACCTCGACCCGGTTCTCGATCGCGGTGATGGCTTCGCGGATGGTCCGCCAGGTCGTCCTCGTCGTCGAACAGCGGCCGGCACCAGGCTTCCACGGTCTCGATATGCGGCTGCTCGCTGCAGCGCCTCGGGCGACAGCTTCCACATCTTGGCGAAGGCCGGATTGAACAATTGGGCGCGGCCGTTGCTGCCGAACACCGCGACCGCTTCGGCGAGATTGTCGAGCGTTTCGCGCTGCACCCGGATCAGGCCGTCGAACCGCCGCGCCAGATCGAGGCTCTCGGTGACGTCGTCGAACAGATAGGTGACGCCGCCTTCCGGATTGGGCGTGGTGACGACGCTGACCGCGCGGCCGTCGGGCAGGTACCAGGTGTCCTTGTCGGGCTCCACCGCGCGATAGGCCTCGTGCAGCTTGGCCTTCCAGGCCCGGAAATCCGGCTGCTCCGGCACCTTGCGCGCGGCGCGCAGCCGGTCGAGCACGCTGGAATCGTCGGGGTTGCCGTCGAGAAAGACGCGGTCGAGATCCCACAGCCGGCGGTAGGAATCGTTGTAGAACGCCAGCCGCCGCTGGCCGTCGAATACCGCGACGCCGGACGACAATTGATCGAGGGTGCGGCGATGCGCTTCCGCCATCCGCTCCAGCGCCGCGCGCAGCGCGGTGGCCTCGCTGGCGTCGATGGCGATGCCGGCGCTGCCGCCGCCGACATTCATCGCGCGCACATCGTGGATGCGCCGCTCGCCGCCGACCACGATCGGCAGTCGCGCGGCTGAAGGCCGCAGTCGTCCTTCAGCGCCCGCTCCATGTCGCCGCGGTCGCCGCTGTCGAGCAGTTCGAGGTCGCGATCGATCGCATCCGCGACGCTGGCGGCCTCGGTCGCCCGCGCATAGGCGGCATTGGCGTAGCTGAGACCGCCCTTGGCGCTCCTTGGCCCAGATCGGCCAGGGCGCGGCCGCGGCGAAGCCGCGCAGCATCTCGGTTTCTTCCGCCAGCGCCTTGTAGCGCAGGTTGGTCTCCGCCAGTTCCCGGCGCAATCCGCCGAGTTCGCGAATCCGCACAATGGCCTGGCCGCCGATGGCGCGGCCCATCGCCTCCAGCGCGTGTCCGTTCGAGGTGGTCAGATTGAGCAGAAAGCCCTCGCCGGCCTCGCGCAGCGCGTCGACCGCGTGATCCATCTGCAGCGCCGGCTCCGGCGGCAGCCAGGTTCCAAATGCCAGAATGCGCTGCGGCGGCTAATCCTGCGCCAGCAACAGCGAGGTGTCGCCGCTGATCTGCGGGCGATTGTCGCCCGCGGCCCACGAGATCAGGATCTGGGGTTCGGCGAACAACAGCGCGCGCAGGCGGTCGGCCTGCACCTGCAGATCCCCGATGTTCGGCACGCAGCCGCGCCTCGTTGCCTGCCGCGCGGACCCGGGTGCGCATCAGCAGGATCGCGGCCACCACCGAAAAGCCGAGCAGCGCCAGTGCCGTGGCCAGGATCACGAATTCCTGGTGATCGAGATCGAGCCAGGCCGCGATGGCTCTGCGACAAGGCAAGGTCGCTGGCATAGGCCGGCGCGGCCGGCAGCAGCATGCCGCCATGCCAAGCGGCGATCAGGCCGTTGCGTGCCAATGATGTGCACGACAGCAGGGTCCGACGCATCGCCACGATCACGCCCGACATGGTTTGCCCCAAACCGCACGACTTTACGCCCGGCGCGCTTCAACGCCGTTCGCGAATCGAATCACAATATCCCCACGGGACTCGGCGGGTAAGAGTCCAGATCGTGAACGCGAATCCCGATGCAAAAAAATGCGCGAATGATGAAACGATCTGTAATTCGGCGCGATTTTCGCATGACACTCAGATGGAACCCGGCGTTGTCTTGCGTCGAGGCTATCGCCCGGTCGAACCGAAGCCGCCGCTGCCGCGCTCGGTCGCCGAGAGCGCCGCCACGGGAACCAGTTCCGCCATCGGATCACGGCGGCGATCACCATCTGCGCGATGCGCTCGCCGCGCCGAATCGAAAACGGCGCGTCGCCATGGTTGATCAGCAGCACGCCGATCTCGCCGCGATAATCCGCATCGATGGTGCCGGGCGAATTCAGCACCGTGATGCCATGCTTGGCGGCAAGGCCGGACCGCGGCCGGACCTGCGCCTCATAGCCCGGCGGCAGCGCGATCGTGAGCCCGGTCGGGACCAGCGCGTATTTTCCGGGAGCGAGCACCACTGGCGCGTCTTCCGGCACCGCCGCGAGCAGGTCGAGCCCGGCGGCATGCGCGCTCTGATAGGCCGGCAGCGCCAGGCCTTCGCCATGCGGCAATTGCCGGATCTCGACCTTGACCACAGGCGCTCACGAGGCTTTCTCCGGACGGCGAGTTGGCGATCCGCGCCACCAGTTCGGTTGCGACTTGTTCCTTGGTCATGACCGGCCAGGAGTTCGACACTGATCTCGCCGCCGTCGCGCGTCAGCAGATGAACGGTGTTGCGGTCGCCGCCCATCACGCCGGTCGCCGGCGAGACGTCATTGGCGACGATCCAGTCGCAGCCCTTGCGCGCCAATTTTGCCTTGGCGTTGTCGATCAGGTGCTCGGTCTCGGCGGCGAAGCCGATCACCAGCGGCGGGCGCTTTTCCGTTCAGCTTCGAAATCGTCGCCAGGATATCGGGATTTTCCACCAGCTGCAGCGGCGGCATGCCGGCGGAGGTCTTTTTCAGTTTCTGCTCGCCGGCATTGGCGACGCGCCAGTCGGCGACGGCGGCGGCGAAGATCGCGATATCGACCGGCAACGAGGCTTCCACCTCGCCCAGCATGTCGCGCGCGGACTTCGACATGCTTCACCGTGACCCCGGAGGGATCGTCGAGATCGACCGGCCCCGAAACCAGGATCACATCCGCACCGGCCGCCTGCGCCGCGGCGGCAATGGCAAAGCCCTGCTTGCCGGAAGAGCGGTTGGCGATGTAGCGGACGGGATCGATCGGCTCGTGGGTGGGACCCGCGGTGATCAGCACGCGCTTGCCGGCCAGCGGGCGCGGCTGCGGCGGCCGCAAAAACCTCTCGGCGGCGGCGGCGATCTCCGGCGCTTCCGCCATCCGGCCGACGCCGGCCTCACCGGCTTCCGCCATCTCGCCGGCATTGGGTCCGATCATGGCGACGCCATCGCGTTGCAAGCTGCGCGACATTGCGGCGGGTCGCGGCGTTGTTCCACATCAGCGGGTTCATCGCCGGCGCCAGCAGGATCGGCCGGTTGGCCGCGAGCAGAATCGCGCTGGCGAGATCGTCGGCATGGCCCTGCGCCATCTTCGCCATCAGGTCGGCGGTCGCCGGCGCCACCACGATCAGGTCGCAGTCGCGGCCGAGGCGGATATGGCCGGCGTCGAACTCGCTCGCGGGATCGAACAGGTCGGTGTAGACGCGTTCGTGCGACAGCGCGCTGGCGGCAAGCGGCGTGACGAACTGCTGCGCGGCGCGGGTCAGCACGCAGCGGACGTCAATCGTGCCGCTCCTTCAGCCGCCGGATCAGGTCCAGCGCCTTGTAGGCGGCGATGCCGCCGCCGATGATCAGGGTGACGCGGGGCAGCCCTGCCGCGTGTCGCGCTTGGGGCGCGATCTGCTGGCGGTCAGCTCGGGGCGGGTTGTGGCAGCCGGCAAGGGCGTGATGCTGTGCCGCCTCGCGCAGGATCACCCGCACCTCGTCCTCGACCGAGCGGCCGTTGCGGGCGGCGCGCAGCCGCAATTCATCGCGGATGGCGTCGTCGAGTTTTCGGATGGTCAGGCTGGCCATGGGCTGCATCCGGAAAGGGTGACAGCAATGCTAGCACAATATGTGTGCATTGCAATCAAAGTTGCCGGACCGCGAACAGAATCGCGATAAACGTTCCGGCGATGATCCAGAGCGCCAGCGTGCGCCAGCGGCTCTTGCGGGCCTCGGTCCGGCCCATCGCCGCGATCGTCTCCGGCGACAGCGTAAAGCCTTCCCGGGTCATGGTCTCCAGCTGCTCCAGCACGGTGACCGACCGCGAGGCGATCGCGGCAGGCCGCCAGCGCCCGCCCGAGCTCGCCGGCGCCGGACACCGCGCCGCCGATGCGGCCGATCGGGTCCGAGATTGCGCTCGATCCATTCGCGCACCACGGGGTCGGCGACCTTCCAGATATCGAGTTTGGGATCGAAGCCGCGCGCGACGCCTTCGACCACCACCATGGTCTTCTGCAGCAGGATCAGTTCGGGCCGCGTCCGCATGTCGAACAGGCCGGTGACCTCGAGCAGCAAGCGTCAACAGCTTCGCCATCGAGATTTCCTCGGCGGTGCGGTTGTGGATCGGCTCGCCGATGGCGCGGATCGCTTGCGCGAAATTCTCCACCGAATGATGCGCCGGCACATAGCCGGCCTCGAAATGCACCTCGGCGACGCGGCGATAGTTGCGGGTGATGAAGCCCAGCAGGATTTCGGCGAGGAAGCGCCGCTCCTTCATGCCGAGCCGGCCCATGATGCCGAAATCGACCGCGACCAGCCGGCCGGCATCGTCGAGAAACAGATTGCCGGGATGCATGTCGGCATGAAAAAACCCGTCGCGCAGCGCGTGGCGGAGAAAACTCTGGATCACCTTGCGGCCGAGTTCGGGCAGGTCGACCTTCGACTGCTCCAGCCGTGCATGGTCGCTCAGCGCGATGCCGTCGATCCATTCCATCGTCAGCACGTTGTGCGTGGTGCGGTCCCAGTCGACGGTCGGCACGCGGAAATCCGGATCGTCGCTGGTGTTCTCGGCCATCTCGGACAGCGCGGCGGCCTCCAGCCGCAAATCCATCTCCATCGCCACCGAGCGCGACATGGTATTGATGACCTCGATCAGCCGCAGCCGCCGCGCCTCGGCCGAATGGGCCTCGGCCTTGTGCGCGACAAAGAAGAAATCGGCGAGGTCGCGGCGGAAGCGCGAGGCGACGTCGGGCCGCAACACTTTTACCGCGACCGACTTGCGGACGCCGTTCTGCTCGGTTTCGGCGCGATGCACCTGCGCGATCGAGGCCGCGGCGACCGCCGGGCCGAAGCTCGCATAAGCCAGCGCGATCGGGCGTTCCAGCGATGTCGAGATCACGGCTTCGGCTTCGCTTCTGCGGGAACGGCGGCAGCCGGTCCTGCAGGCTTTCGAGGTCGCGCGCCATCATCACGCCGACCACGTCGGGCCGGGTGGCGAGAAACTGTCCGAGCTTGAGATAGGCCGGCCCGAGCCGCGTCAGCGCGCGGGACAGCTGCGGACCGGACTTGGCGCCGGGGCGCTCGATCGAGCCGCGCCAGACGCAGCGCCAGCTGCCCGGGCGGCGGCACCAGGGAGGGATCGACGACGCCGAACACGCCCTCGCGCGCGAACACGAAACCGGCGCGGGCGAGCCGCGCGATGTGGGTCAGGGCAGAAATCACAAACGCCAGCCCGAATGCAACGCCACGATGCCGCCCGAAAAGCTCTGCCAGCTGGCGCGCGCAAAGCCGGCGCTGCGCATCATCTCGGCGAACGCGTTCGGGTCTCGGAAATTTTCGGATCAATTCGACGAGGTATCGATAGGAATCGGCGTCGCCGGTCACGGCGCGGCCGAGCGGCGGGATCACCTTGAACGAAAACAGATCGTAGATGCGGTCGAGGCCGGGCATGTCGACGGTGGAGAATTCCAGGCACAGAAAGCGGCCGCCCGGCTTCAGCACGCGATAGGCTTCCGCGAGCGCCAGATCGATCCGCGGCACGTTGCGGATGCCGAAGGCGATGGTGTAGGCGTCGAACGAGCGATCCGGAAAAGCCAGGGCCTCGGCATTGCCCTCGACGAAGGAAACCCGGTCGTCGAGGTGCTGCGCCGCGGCGCGGTTGCGTCCGACCTCGAGCATGTCCGAATTGATGTCGCAGACGGTGGCCCGAAAGCCCGCGCCCGCCGCCCCGGCGGCGCGAAAGGCGATGTCGCCGGTGCCGCCGGCGACGTCGAGCAGCGCGAACGGCCGGTCGCTGCGCGGCGGATTGAGCGCGTTGATCATCAGGTCCTTCCAGACCCGGTGCAGGCCTGCCGACATCAGGTCGTTCATCAGGTCGTAGCGCTGCGCCACGCTGTGGAACACATCGTTCACCAGCGTCTGCTTGTCCCCCAGGGGTACGTCCCTGAAGCCAAAATGCGTGGTCTGGTCCGGCCGGTCCATCAACTCTTCTCCATCGCGCAGACCATAGCGCGCCCGCCGCAATGGCGCTATCACGTCAGCACCTCAAGGTGAACGACCCCCCATGCCCGAATTACCCGAAGTCGAGACCGTCCGCCGCGGCCTGCAGCCTGCCATGGAGGGCTCGAAAATTCTCAAGGCGGAGACCCGGCGCAAGGATTTGCGGTTTCCGTTCCAGAAGGATTTTGTCGCAAGGCTTGACGGCCAGACCGTGACCGGGCTCGGCCGCCGCGCCAAATATCTGATGGCCGATCTCGCCTCCGGCGACGTGCTGCTGATGCATCTGGGCATGTCGGGCTCGTTCCGCGTGATCGCGAACGAGGGGATCAAGGCGCCGGGCCAATTCCACCATCCGCGCAGCGAAGATCGCGCGCATGACCATGTCGTATTTCACATGTCGTCGGGCGCGTCGGTCGTGTTCAACGATCCGCGCCGTTTTGGCTACATGAAGATCATCGCGCGCAACGCGCTGGACCAGGAACCGCTGCTGAAAGGCCTCGGCCCCGAGCCGCTCGGCAATGAATTCGACGCCGCCATGCTGGCGCGCTCCTGCGCCAACAAGAAGACCAGCCTGAAGGCCGCGCTGCTCGACCAGCGCGTGGTCGCAGGGCTCGGCAACATCTATGTCTGCGAGGCGCTGTATCGTTCGCAGCTGTCGCCGCGAAGGCTGGCCGCGACGCTGGCGACCAGGAAGGGCGAAGCCACCGATCACGCCAGGCGTCTGGTGAATGCCATTCATACAGTGCTGAACCAGGCGATAAAGTCCGGTGGCTCGTCGTTGCGCGATCATCGCCAGACCTCGGGCGAACTCGGCTATTTCCAGCACTCTTTCCAGGTCTACGACCGCGAGGGCGAAAAATGCCAGACGGCGGGTGTGGCGGCGTCGTCAAGCGGTTCACGCAGAACGGGCGCTCGACCTTCTGGTGTCCGAAGTGCCAGAAGTGACGTGGAGAATTCGCGCGCAGAAGGGGATTAAGGATGGGTCTCGGAAACTGGCGGCATCGCACGGACACGGTTTTCGAGTGCCAGAAGCAGCCGGCCTCCGGTAGCCGCGGCATGGTCGTCAGCAATCATCCGCTGGCGTCCGCCGCCGGCGCCGAGATGCTCGCCGCCGGCGGTAATGCGGTCGATGCCGCGATCGCCACCCTGTTCGCGCTGACCGTGGTCGAACCGATGATGGTCGGCATCATCGGCGGCGGCATGGCGCATATCCGCCTCGCCGACGGCAGCCACCGTTTTATTGACGGCCAGAGCACCGTTCCGCTGGCGGTCCGGCCCGATACCTATCGCTCGAAGCCGGGCTCGGCGCACGACGTGTTCGACACCGTCGGCGATGAAAATCTCACCGGTCCGAAGGCGGTCGCGGTGCCGGGTTCGCTCAAGGCGTGGTGCGAGACGCTGGCGCGGTTCGGCAGCATGCCGCTCGCCGATGTGCTGCAGCCCGCTATCAAGCATGCCTCGCGCGGTTATGCGGCCACGCCTTACCTGCATGAATGCATCACCGACGGCGCGCAGGAGATGCTGAAGGACAAGGCGATCTCGGCGATCTATCTGCCTGACGGCACCCCGCTGAAGGCCGGCGAACGCGTCGTGCAGGTGGAATATGCGGAGACGCTGACCACCATCGCGCGCGATGGGGAGGCGGCGCTCTATACCGGCCCGCTCGGCGACATCCTGGTCGACTACATGAGGGAGCATGGCGGCTTCATCGCGCGCGAAGATCTCACATCGTACAAAACCGTCGAGCGCGCGCCGGTCCGGGCCGATTATCGCGGCTGGCAAATTCTTGGGCCGCCGCCGCCCGCCGCCTCCGGCGTGCACATCGCGCAGATGCTGAATATTCTCGAGGGTTACGACATCGCCGCAAAAGGATTTGGCACCACCGAGACCATCCATCTGCTCGCCGAAGTGCTGAAGATCGCCTTTGCCGATCGCGCCGCCGCCAGCGGCGATCCGGATTTTATCGGCGTGCCGGTGGAGAAACTGACATCGAAGGGATATGCGAAGGAACGCCGCGCCGCGATCGATCCTGTGCGCGCGCAACGCTGGAGCGCGGGTGTCAGCCAGCTCGAAAGCGCCCACACCACGCACATGACCGCGGCGGATGCGATGGGCAACGTGGTCGCGACCACGCAGACCATCAACAATCTGTTCGGCGCCAAGTTCCTGATCCCCGGCCTCGGCGCCATCCCGAACAATTACATGAACCTGTACGATCCCCGGCCCGGCCATGCGCTGTCGCTTGAGCCCGGCAAGCGCGTCACCACCTCGATGTCGCCGATGATGGCGCTGCGCGACGGCAAGCTGGTCTATGCGCTGGGTCTGCCCGGCGGCAAGAAGATCTTTCCAAGCGCGATGCAGGCGCTGATCAATCTGATCGATCACGGCATGAGCCTGCAGGAGGCGGTCGAGGCGCCGCGGGTCTGGACCGAAGGCAACGCGCTGGAGGTCGAGGCCGCCGTTCCCGACAGCGTACGCGCGGCACTGGCATCGATGGGTCATCGGGTGCTGGCGGTGCCGAACGTGGCCGGCGGCATGAATGCGATCCAGTTCCACGACGACGGTTCGATGTCGGGCGCCGCCTGCTGGCGTGCCGACGGCACGCCGATCGCCCTCGCCGGAGGCCTCGCGCGCGCGGGCATCCGGTTCGGGCTGGCGTGATCGGCGCAAACTAGCGCCGGTACAGGATGCGCTGCCAGATCGTGCCGCCCAGATATTTGGTCCCGGCCACGAAATAGACGATGATCAGCGCGAACAGAACGAACGCCGGCATTCCTTCGAGCTTGAAGCCGTCATTCGTCACGTTGCCGGTCAGCTTGGCGATTGTGTAACCGAGTACAAAAAAAATCGTGAAGAAGTCGAGTATTGCGGCGAGCACCTTGCGCCCGGTCGCTGCGGGTTTGACAATGTCAGTCATGGAAATACCTCATGGAGTAATTCTCCTCGAAAGCCGTTTCTCCGCCGATCCACCCGCCGCATCGACGCTATCGGCCTCGAGAAATTCGCGGATGGTATCGCCAGTTAGCAGCGCCGCCTGGGTGGCGGCTGTGACGTCAGTCACGCACCGGCTTCAACAGCGCGATGGACGCGAATTTGGCTTCCGCATCGAGCGCGGGGAAAAGGTTGGGCTGGCGTGAGAGGATGGATACTGCAGCAAACCGATTTGTGATTTCCAGCTACTACTTCCGCACGCAAATCACGCGCACCACGGCAGCCTTGGCATCGGATGAATCGCCTGACGCGTTGACGCCATTGGACTTGAGAAAACCGCGCACGATATCGGCCGGCACCAGCGCCGCCGACGCAGCGGCAGCGGGACCTGCGACCAGCACCGGTTTCAACAACGCGACGCCTGCGAATTTTCCGTCGGCATCGAGCGCTGCGGCGCCGGAAAAACCCAGCGCCGGCGCCGGCGATAGCGCGAGGTCGCCGCCACCGACCTGCGCGATCGAGGCCTTGACGCTGCTGGCTGCAGCCCCTCCGCCCTGGTTCTGCGGATCGGCAATCCCGGTGAGGTCGACGCCGGCCCTGGCCGCGCCATTGGCGAGATTGAGCGGCTTCAATCCGCGCGCGCCGTAGATGCGCAGCAGCGCCAGATCGTGATCCTTGTCCTCGGCGACGCGGTCGGCGTTGCCATGGCCCGCAATCGCGACGGTAAGGCAGCCGTCGGTGACCTGGCGGTCGGCGATGATGGCGCCGTCGCCGCTGACGACGATGCCGGTGCCGTATTCGACCGTCTTGCGCGGCGGCGGGCCGGCGGCCTGCGCGCCCGCCGGGAACGGGTTGAACGCGCTCGACATCGCGATCACGACCGGCTCGACGGTGTTTTCGGTGGCCTGGTCGTACAGGATGGTGAGGATGCGGACCTCGTCGCCCTTGAACGTCCCGCGCACGTAGAATTTCTTCAGGCCCTGCAGGCCCGACAGCACGAAGAAGTCCGGCTTGACCACGGTGTAGTCGACCTTGCGCCCGGCGGGCTCCTTCTTTTCCTGCTCGGCGAGCTTGGCGGTGGCCGGGTTGGCCTCCTTGCGCCGCGCCAGCTGGATCTGGACGGTGCCGGTGGCGGAGGTCCATTTGGCGCCAGTTGGCGTCGGCGGATTGCTGCGGCACCAGTTTTGTGGGCACGCCGAGCCGTGCCCCGGTGCCGGGATCGGTGACGATCTTCCAGCCGACATTCTCCTGCCGCTTCCTGGCGGTGTCGGCGAGGATGCCGCGCTCCTGCGGATTGAGCACGCCGGTCTGCTTGGCCGCCGCGGGCCTTCTGAAATTCCTTGATGGCGGCGACCATGCGCTCGCTGACTTCGCCCGTGATCGCGCCATTGTATTGGCCGACCCAGGCGAGGTCGGACTGGATCGCCAGGCGCTCCGCCTGCGTCATCGCATTGGCGGTGTCGGCGGGGGTCTGCAGTGCGGGGCGGATCGGCACGGTCGTCACCGGCTTCGGCTTGACGCCGGGCACGGCGGCGGCGGCCGGACACGGGGCCTGGGCGGAAGCTCCGACGGCAGCGAAGATCAATGTCGCCGTCAGCAACGTCTCATGACAAATCCCGGTCCATTGAAGTAGCACTTAATTAAGCACATCTGCTTGGTCGGCAACAACCACGCGATGGTTCAGGCTATACTGGCCATGGCTGCCGCGACGCGTGATGAGACCATGCCGAACAATCAGGATCTGGCCGCGACCATGCTGAGTGCCGAGGAACTCGAACGATACGCCCGCCACATCGTGCTGCGCGAGGTCGGCGGCCCCGGCCAGGCCGCCTTGAAGGAAGCCGCGGTGCTGGTGATCGGCGCCGGCGGCCTCGGCGCGCCGGCGCTGATGTATCTCGCCGCGGCCGGCGTCGGCACCCTCGGCGCGGTCGATGACGACATGGTGTCGCTGTCCAATCTGCAGCGCCAGATCATCCACGCGACGCCGGATATCGGACGCCGCAAGGTCGACAGCGCCGCCGGGCAGATCTACGCGCTCAATCCCCATGTCGGGTTCGCCGCGCATGCCTCGCGGCTGACGGCCGGCAATGCGATGGAGCTGATCGGCAGTTACGATCTCGTGCTCGACGGCTCCGACAATTTCGAGACCCGCTATCTGGTGTCGGATGCCTGCTTCCTCGCGGAAAAGACGCTGATCACGGCGGCGCTCGGCCTGTTCGACGGCATCGCTGACCACGATCCGCGCCCATGAGACCAACGCCGAAGGCGAGTTCAATCCGACCTATCGCTGCCTGTTTCCCGAAGCCGCCGCCGCCGGGCACGGTGCCGGCCTGCGCCGAGGCCGGCGTGCTGGGCGCGCTGGCCGGCGTGCTGGGATCGATGATGGCGCTGGAGGCGATCCGCGAGATCGTCGGCTTCGGCGAGAGCCTGGTCGGACGGCTGTTGATGGTCGACGCGCGCGCGATGCGGTTCGAAACCCTGCGCTATGCGCGCGATCCCGCAAAACCCGCTCAACGGCGATAAGCCGACGATCGTGGATTTGAGCGGGTATGCGATCTAGGGTTCCGTGGTTGCCCCACGTCATTTTTCCTCACCAACATCCCACTTCAACACCTTCGGCTCACGCAGATCGTTGTAGTCGATGACGATGCCCGCCCGCTGCTCCGGCGTACACTCGTCGAGGTACATTTTTTGCCCGCCGACATATCGCTGGTTCAGGGGCGCGGCGGGATCGGCCAAGCCCGGCGCCGGGCCGCGCTGCGCGGCGCGCGGCAGCGAGACCTCGAAATCCACCCTCAGAAATATCGACAGGTCCCAATACGACCGAAGCTCGGGCCGCTGCAGGAAAATGCCGTCGACGATGAGGGCCGCCGCCGGGTGGGCCTGCTGCAAGCATCGATCAAACAACCTGTCGTTTTCAAGATCAAACGACCTCGGCTGGTATCGGCCGGAACCGCCCGGGCTCAAGGGGTCGAGCAACAGCCCGCAAAACGAATCGTAGTCATACGAATCGAGATAAAACCCGTCCGGCGAATATCGGCCCCGCGCATAACGAACGGCCCTGGGATGATGGAAGTTGTCGACCGAAGCCCGGATTGCCGGGCGGCCTTGTGCGGAAACCAGCGGCGCCAGCGCATCCGCCAGCGTGGTCTTGCCGGCGCCATCGACGCCGTCGATGGCGACACGGATCATTCGTTGCGGATGCAGGGCGATGATGGCGGCGGCGAGACGGCGCAGCAGGGAGGCGTGTGTCTCGCTCAATCAGCCTCGATGCGACAGCCTCACAGCATGCTCGGCAGCACGCGGTCCGGCGGCTTGTGGCCGTCGAGGAAGGTGCGGATGTTGATGATCACCTTCTCGCCCATCTCGACGCGGCCCTCGATCGTCGCCGAACCCATATGCGGCAGCAGCGTCACCTTGCCGGCCTTGGCGAGCCGCACCAGTTTCGGGCTGACCGCGGGCTCGTGCTCGTAGACGTCGAGGCCGGCGCCGCCGATCTCGCCGGCTTCGATCAGCTTGACCAGCGTGTCCTCGTCGATCACCTCGCCGCGCGCGGTGTTGACGATATAGGCGTCCTTGCGGATCAGCTTCAGCCGCCGCGCCGACAACAGATGGAACGTCGCGGGCGTGTGCGGACAGTTCACCGAGATGATGTCCATCCGCGCCAGCATCTGGTCGAGGCTTTCCCAATAGGTCGCGCCCAATTCTTCGTCGATGCTGGGCGCCACCGGGCGGCGGTTGTGATAGTGGATCTGCAGGCCGAAGGCGCGCGCGCGCCGCGCCACCGCCTGGCCGATCCGGCCCATGCCGATGATGCCGAGCCGTTTTCCGCCGATGCGATGGCCGAGCATCCAGGTCGGCGACCAGCCCGGCCAGTTCTTGCCCTCGGTGAGGATGGAGGCGCCCTCGATCAGCCGCCGCGGCACCGCGAGGATCAGCGCCATGGTCATGTCGGCGGTGTCTTCGGTCAGGACCTTTGGGGTATTGGTCACGGTGATGCCGCGCGCATGCGCCGCGTTGACATCGATATTGTCGACGCCGTTGCCGAAATTGGCGATCAGCCGCACCTTGCAGTCGGGCTCATTGAGAACGCTGTCGGTGATTTCGTCGGTGACGGTCGGAACCAGCACGTCGGCCGTGCGCACGGCGTCGGCGATCTGTTCCGGCGTCATCGGCGTGTCGTCGAGATTGAGCCGGGCGTCGAACAGCTCGCGCATCCGGGTCTCGATCGAGTCCGGCAGCTTGCGCGTGACGACGACCAGAGGCTTTTTCTTAACCGACATGTCCTGCTCTCATGAGGCTTGGCTCAGCGCAAAGCTTGCCGTTCAGACCTCATTAACCCGGCTGTTCGACACTGCGGTTTGCCGCGCAGTCCCGGTGTTAACCTCAGGGCTTCCCGGGGTTCCCCGTTGCTTCCCGCTGATTTCCCGGGAATATTCGGGTTCGTCTTGGTGCTGACGTTCCGTCCTCTCTAGCAGAAGGCCGGGCCAAGACAAGAACCCGGCAAGCCGCAGGGTGAAAGCCGAGGGTAAACGCCGAGGATCAATGCCAGCGCACGGCAGGGGTCGTGGGCGGAGTACGGGGTCGGCATTACCGAGTGCTTCAACTCGAAGAATTCGGGTTGGGTTTCTCGGCAGGAGACGAGTTGATGGCGTTGAGGCGTTGTTGTTCGTGTGGTGGTGCTCGCAAGCTGCGTTGCTGGGCGCGTCGGTCGGCCCCGGACGTTCGGCGAAGGATGCGGGCCAGACCACCAGCGGCTTGCCGCTGCCGCGCTATGTCAGCCTCAAATCCGATCATGTGAATGTCAGCGCCGGTCCGACCAAGGACAATGACGTCGCCTGGGTCTACACCCGCTCCGGCCTGCCGGTCGAAATCACCGCCGAATTCGAGAACTGGCGGCGCGTCCGCGATTCCGAAGGCGCCGAGGGCTGGGTCTATCACTCGCTGCTGTCGGGCCGCCGCACCGCCGTCATCACCATGAAGACCAAGGACGAACTCGCGCCGCTCTACGACCGCGCCGATCCGAACGCAGCGCGGTCGCCGCCCGGCTGCAGGCCGGCGTCGTCGCCCAGGTGAGGAAATGCGCGGGCGGCTGGTGCCGCATCATCGGCACCGGTTTGACGGCTGGATCGAGCAGCAGCGGCTGTGGGGCGTCTATGCCGACGAGAAGGTGGATTGAGGTATAGCGTCGTCCCGGCCAACGCGCGTAGCGACCATACCGCGCGATTTCTCGGTGAGGCGCGGCGGTAGACGCTCTCGCATCAAGCAACAATGCGTTCGAACGGCGATGGCGTGCCCGGCTCGAGGCCGGGACGACGATTGCTGAGGAGAGCTCAGCGCTTCTTGCGCAGCCGCACGACCATGTCGACGCGGGCGATCTCGTAGCCTTCGGGCACTTCCGGCATCTTCTGCAGCATCAGATGCGGGTCCGGAATATCGACCAGCTCGTGGTTGTTTTCGAGATAGAAATGGTGATGCGCCGTGACGTTGGTGTCGAAATAGGTCTTGGTGCCGTCGACGCTGACCTGGCGCAGCAGGCCGGCATCGGTCAGCTGATTGAGCGTGTTGTAGACGGTGGCCAGCGACACCGGAACCTTGGCCAGCGTGGCTTCCTCGTAGAGCATTTCCGCGGTGAGATGGCGCGCGCCCTTGCCGAACAGCAGCCAGCCCAGCGCCATGCGCTGACGGGTCGGGCGCAGGCCGGCCGCCTGCAGCATTTCGTTGACGTCATGCCACGGGCAGCCGGTCAGCGCTGGCTGATGACCGCGCGCGCGCCGCTGATGGCGGCGTCGTCGCTAGATCGTAGCGTCGAGTCGTTCATTTCCACGTCAGGCACCGTACTCGCTGTCTCGGCATTATCGATGGAATATAGAGGAAATCCGTTAGATGCAAGTATTTCGCAACTAGAACGATCCCAGGAGTTAGAACGGCGGAACCGAGGCGCCGGAGCGCGGCGATTTACCCTGCCGTGGTGCTTTGCCGCCGCGGAGCCTATGATAGAGAGCGCGCGGACCCAGCTTTGCGATTCCGGCAATGGCTGAGCGCCGGTGCCGCAGGACCATCCTGACCCGCGGTATTCGCGCCAATCTAGCGTATTTGACGCGCCTGCAACGCGAAACGGGTCCATTTCGCTCGAAAACGCTCCATCGGGATATTTGGAAGAGGCTGAGCACGATGCTGGATCGGCGCGGCAGTTACGAATACGAGGATCTGCTGGCGTGCGGCCGCGGCGAGCTGTTCGGCCCGGGCAACGCACAATTGCCGCTGCCGCCGATGCTGATGTTCGACCGCATCAGCGAAATCTCCGAAACCGGCGGGGAATACGGCAAGGGCCTCGATCCGCGCCGAACTCGACGTCAAGCCGGATCTCTGGTTCTTCGGCTGCCATTTCAAGGGCGATCCGGTGATGCCGGGCTGCCTCGGCCTCGACGCGCTCTGGCAGATGGTCGGCTTCTATCTCGGCTGGACCGGCGGCGCCGGGCCGCGGCCGGGCGCTCGGCCTCGGCGAGCTGAAGTTCTCCGGCCAGGTGCTGCCGAACGTCCGCAAGATTGTGTACAATGTCGACATCAAGCGCGTGATGCGCTCGAAGCTCTGTGCTGGGCATCGCCGACGGCTGGCTTTCGGCCGATGGCGAGATTATCTATCGCGCGAAGGATTTGAGGGTCGGCCTGTTCAAGCAGGACGCCGCGTCAGCCGGGACTAATCAGCTCCGGCCGGGGCAGCTTTCGGTTTCGACGACGGCCATCACAGACAAGAACCGTAACGACAGGGCGAGGCGATCATGAGGCGGGTTGTCATCACGGGGATGGGCATCGTCTCGTCCATCGGAAACAACACCCAGGAAGTACTGGCGAGCCTCCACGAGGCGAAGTCCGGAATCACGCGCGCGGACAAATATGCCGAGCTCGGCTTCCGCTCGCAGGTGCAGGGCGCGCCGACCCTCAATCCGGCCGATGTGATCGATCGCCGCGCGATGCGCTTCCTCGGCGAGGGCGCGGCGTGGAATCACGTCGCGATGGAGCAGGCGATCCAGGATTCCGGCCTTGAGCCGACCGATGTCTCCAACATCCGCACCGGCATCATCATGGGCTCCGGCGGACCGTCGGCGCGCACCATCGTCGAAGCCGCCGACATCACCCGCACCAAGGGACCGAAGCGGGTCGGGCCGTTCGCGGTGCCGAAGGCGATGTCGTCGACGGCGTCGGCGACGCTCGCCACCTGGTTCAAGATCAAGGGCGTCAACTATTCGATCTCGTCGGCCTGCGCGACGTCGAACCATTGCATCGGCAATGCCTACGAGACCATCCAGATCGGCAAGCAGGACGTGATCTTCGCCGGCGGCTGCGAGGAACTCGAATGGTCGCTGTCGGTGCTGTTCGACGCCATGGGCGCGATGTCGTCGAAATACAACGACACGCCCGCCACCGCGTCGCGTCCCTATGACGTCAGCCGCGACGGCTTCGTCATCGCCGGCGGCGCCGGCGTGGTGGTGCTGGAAGAGCTCGAGCATGCCAAGGCGCGCGGCGCGAAAATCTATGGCGAGATCGTCGGCTATGGCGCCACCTCCGACGGCTACGACATGGTCGCGCCCTCGGGCGAGGGCGCGGAGCGCTGCATGCGGATGGCGATGGAGTATGTGAAGACGCCGATCGACTACATCAATCCGCACGCGACCTCGACGCCGGCAGGCGATCCGCCGGAGATCGAGGCGATCCGCAAGGTGTTCGGCGTCGGCGACAAGTGCCCGCCGATCTCGGCGACCAAGGCGCTGACCGGCCATTCGCTCGGCGCCACCGGCGTGCAGGAGGCGATCTATTCGCTGCTGATGATGCAGAACGGCTTCATCTGCGAAAGCGCCAACATCACCGAGCTCGATCCGGTGTTCGCCGACATGCCGATCGTGCGCAAGCGCATCGACAATGCGAAGCTCGGCACCGTGCTGTCGAACTCGTTCGGCTTCGGCGGCACCAACGCCACGCTGGTGTTCAAGCGGATGGATGCGTGAGTATGCCTCGGTCGGTCTTGTCATGGCCCCGCGGAAGCCCGGGGCATCCAGTACGCTGCGGCCGTGTCGATTCAATTCACTGACGCCTCTGGAATACTGGATCACCCGCTTTCGCGGGTGATGACGGCAAGCAAGGCGAGTGGAGCACTAGACGATGCAGGACCTGATGAAGGGCAAGCGCGGGCTGATCATGGGCGTCGCCAATGATCATTCGATTGCCTGGGGCATCGCCAAGACGCTGGCGGCGCAGGGCGCCGAACTGGCCTTCACCTATCAGGGCGAGGCGCTCGGCAAGCGCGTCAAGCCGCTGGCCGAGCAGCTCGGCGTTCGCGCTGGTGCTTCCCTGCGACGTCGAGGATCTCGCCAGCGTCGATGCCGTGTTCGAGAGCTTGCGCGAAAAATGGGGCCAGCTGGATTTCCTGGTTCACGCCATCGGCTTTTCCGACAAGAACGAGCTGAAGGGCCGCTATGCCGACACCAGCCGCGACAATTTCTCGCGCACCATGGTGATCTCCTGCTTTTCGTTCACCGAGCTTGCCAAGCGCGCGGCCGACATGATGCCTGAATCCGGCGGCGCGATGATCACGCTGACCTTTGGCGGCTCGATGCGGGTGATGCCGAACTACAACGTGATGGGCGTCGCCAAGGCCGCGCTGGAAGCCTCGGTGCGCTATCTCGCCACCGATTTCGGCCCGCGCGGCATTCGCGTCAACGCGATTTCGGCCGGCCCGGTGCGGACGCTGGCGGGATCGGGCATCGGCGACGCGCGCGCGATGTTCGCGTTCCAGCAGAAGCATTCGCCGCTCGGCCGCGGCGTGACGCTGGATGAACTCGGCGGCTCGGCGCTGTATCTGCTGTCGGACCTGTCCGGCGGCGTCACCGGCGAAATCCACTATGTCGATTCCGGCTACAACATCATCTCGATGCCGCGCCCGGAAGGGCTGAAGGCGGAGTAGCGCGACTACGTCATCGCTGAGGTGCTCGCCGCCTTCGGCGAGCCTCGAAGGATGACTGGCTCGGTGCTCGCGGCCATCCTTCGAGGCGCGCAAGAGCGCGCACCTCAGGATGACGGTGATCTTGCTACAGCGCAGGATATCCCGCGTCATCCCGCCGCGATCTTCTCCGCGCGCTGGAACGCCGGCCGTGCCATGCATCGCGCGATATAGGCGTCGAATGACGGGCGCGACGGCACCATCTTGAACAGCCGCACCGCGAAATTCAGTCCCGACGCCGATCATGATGTCGGCGGCCGAGAAATTGTCGCCGAGCAGCCACGGGCCCTTCTCCAGCGCCGCATCCAGCACGTCGAACACCCGCTGCGCCTCGCCCCAGCCGGCGGCGACCGGATTCATCTCGATCTTGGTCGCAAGCTGCACGATCGCGGGCTCGATGCAGCCCGGCGAGAAGAACAGCCAGTAGAGATATTTCGCGCGGAGGGGATCGCCGGGTGGCGGCGCCAGCCTGGCTTCGGGATACCGCTCGGCGACATAGGCGCAGATCGCGGCGGATTCCGCCAGCGTGGCATCGCCGTCCTTGAGCGCCGGCACCTTGCCCATCGGATTGATCGCGAGATATTCCGGCGTCTTCTGCGCGCCGGTGGTGATGTCGGTCAGCACGCGCTCGTAGGGCTGGCCGGTCTCTTCCATCAGCCAGAGCGCGGTAAACGACCGCGAGCGCGGCGCCCAGTAGAGTTTCATCATCTGACAATTTCCTCTCGCGTCCACCGATACCATTTCATCACGAAGCCCGTCGTCGGTTCGACCGCTTCCTCTTCATGGAATACTGGATCCCGCTTTCGCGGGTGATGACGACCCGCAAAATGGCACGGCAGCAATGAAAAAGCCCCCGCGATAGTATCGCGAGGGCCTGTTTGACTTCAATCAAAAGCGGGAGATCAGGCGAGATCGAAGCGATCGGCGTTCATCACCTTGGTCCATGCCTTGACGAAGTCGTTCGCAAACTTTTCCTTCGAGTCCGCGCATGCATAGACTTCCGCCAGCGCGCGGAGCTGGGAGTGCGACCCGAAGATCAGGTCGACGCGCGTGGCGGTCCACTTCACCGCCCCGGTCTTGCGGTCGCGCCCCTCGTACCCGGAGCCGGCCGGCTGCCATTCCGTGCTCATGTCGAGCAGGTTGACGAAGAAGTCGTTGGTCAACGTTCCCGGCTTGCCGGTGAAGACGCCGTGTTTGGCGTTGCCGGCATTGGCGCCGAGCACGCGCAGTCCGCCGACCAGCACCGTCATTTCCGGCGCCGTCAGCGTCATCAGTTGCGCCCGGTCCACCAGCGCTTCCTCCGGCATCATGAACTGCTGCTTGCCGCTGATGTAGTTGCGGAAGCCGTCGGCGCGGGGTTCGAGCGGGGCGAAGGAGGCGGCGTCGGTCTGTTCCTGCGACGCGTCCATGCGGCCGGGCGTGAACGGCACCGTCACGGTCAGGCCGGCATCCTTCGCCGCCTTCTCGATGGCAGCGCCGCCGCCGAGAACGATCAGGTCGGCGAGCGACACCTTCTTGCCGAACTCCTTCCTGGATCGCCTCATAGCTTGAGAGGACCTTTGCCAGTTCGGTCGGATTGTTCACCTCCCAATCCTTCTGCGGGCTCAGGCGAATGCGCGCGCCGTTGGCGCCGCCGCGCTTGTCGGAGCCGCGGAACGTCGAGGCCGAAGCCCAGGCGGTCGAGACCAGCTGCGACACCGTGAGCCCGGAGGCGAGGATTTTCGCCTTCAGTGCCGCGACATCCTTGTCGTCGATCAGGGGATGATCGACCGCGGGGATCGGGTCCTGCCAGATCAGCGTTTCCTTCGGCACCAGCTTGCCGAGATAGCGCACGGTCGGACCCATGTCGCGATGGGTGAGCTTGAACCAGGCGCGGGCGAACGCGTCCGCGAACTGGTCCGGATGCTCGTAGAAGCGCCGCGAGATCTTTTCGTAGGCCGGGTCGAAGCGCAGTGCGAGGTCGGTGGTCAGCATGGTCGGAAGGTGTTTCTTGGACGCGTCATGCGCGTCCGGGATCGAGGGCTCGGCGCCCTTCGCCTTCCACTGCTGCGCGCCGGCCGGGCTCTTGGTCAGTTCCCATTCGAACTTGAACAGATTGTCGAAGAAGTGGTTGCTCCACTTGGTCGGGGTCTGCGACCAGGTCACTTCCGGACCGCCGGTGATGGTGTCGGCGCCGTAGCCGGTGCCGTGCTTGCTCTTCCAGCCGAGGCCCTGGTCCTCGATGGCGCCACCTTCCGGGTCCGCGCCGATCAGCGACGGATCGCCGGCGCCGTGCGCCTTGCCGAAGGTGTGGCCGCCCGCGATCAATGCGACGGTTTCCTCGTCGTTCATCGCCATGCGGAAGAACGTCTCGCGGATATCCTTCGCCGCCGCGACCGGATCCGCCTTGCCGTTCGGTCCCTCCGGATTGACGTAGATCAGGCCCATCTGCACCGCGCCGAGCGGTTCGGCGAGTTCGCGTTCGCCGCTGTAGCGTTCGTCGCCGAGCCAGGTGCCTTCAGGACCCCAGTACAGCTCTTCGGGCTCCCACACATCGGCGCGGCCGCCGGCAAATCCAAACGTCTTGAAGTCCATCGATTCCAGGGCGACGTTGCCGACCAGAACGAACAGATCCGCCCAGGACAGCTTGCGGCCGTATTTCTGCTTGATCGGCCACAGCAGCCGGCGCGCCTTGTCGAGGTTGGCGTTGTCAGGCCAGCTGTTGAGCGGCGCAAAGCGCTGCTGACCAGCCCCGGCGCCGCCACGGCCGTCGGTGATGCGGTAGGTGCCGGCGCTGTGCCAGGCCAGGCGGATGAACAATCCGCCGTAGTGACCGAAATCGGCCGGCCACCAGGCTTGCGAGTCCCGTCATCAGGGCATGCAGATCCTTGATCACGGCATCGAGGTCGAGGCTCTTGAATTCCTTGGCATAGTCGAACGCTTCGCCCATCGGATCGGCGGAGGGCGTCTTGGCATGGAGCACGCCGATGTCGAGGTGCTCCGGCCACCAGTCGCGGTTTCGGTGTCCGCGGCTGCCGCCGGTGAACGGGCATTTGCCTGCGCTGTCGTCAGTTTTTGCGTCCATGTTTCTCTCCGATCGCGTGCTGTAATTTTCTTCAGGTTGTTCCGTTGCCGGCGCCGGTCGTTGATCGGAAGCGGTCAGCCATCGCTGTCGTTCCTTCCGGCAGGTGGGGCAGGGCGCTCATTGAGCAAAGGGGACACCACGGACGCATTGACATGGGACAACCACGCCAGCCCGGGTCCGCGGGGTTACTCGGTGCCTTTGTCAAATTCGCTGGATCCCCACCTTGGAAGATATCTAACATCAGGTCCAGTCGAATTGTCTTAGGCTCTCGATCAGTTTATCTGATAGCCATGATCACGCTTCGACAGCTTCGTTATCTCTCGGCACTTGCAAAACACGGCCATTTCGGCCGCGCCGCCGAGGCCTGCGCCGTGACCCAGCCGGCGCTGTCGATGCAGATCCGCGACCTCGAACGCAACTTGGGCGTTGCCGTGGTGGAACGGCGGCCGGGCGACGTGATGCTGACCGACGTCGGGCGCGAAATCGCGCGCCGAGCGAACGATGTGCTGACGGCCTCGCGCGACCTGGTCGATTTTGCCCGCCATCGCGGCGGCCTGCTGACGGGAAGGCTGACGCTGGGCGTCATTCCCTCGCTGGCGCCCTATCTGCTGCCGCGAATTCTTCCCACACTGCAGGACCGGTTCCCCGAGCTGCGGCTGGAGTTGCGGGAGACCCAGACGAAGCAGCTGGTCGAGGACATCAAGAGCGGCGCGCTCGATGCGGCGATGCTGGCGCTGCCGGTGGCCGAGCCGGAAATCGATACGATTGCTCTGTTCGAGGATCTGTTCCTGCTGGCGGTGCCCGCCAGCGATCCGCGCCAGCCGGCTGCGCGGGTCGCCGTGGAAGACATCGATCAAGGCCGGCTGATCCTGCTGGAGGACGGCCACTGCCTGCGCGACCAGGCGCTGGCGTTTTGTGCCACCGCGACGCGCAACCGCTCCACAAGCGCCGCAGGCACCGTGTTCGGCGCCAGCAGCCTGAACACCGTGATGCAGATGGTCGCCGGCGGATATGGCATCACGCTGATTCCGCAGATCGCCGCCGATGTCGAGCGGCGCGACGAGCGAATAAAATTCCTGCGGCTGGAAAACCCGCAGCCCGGCCGCAGCATCGGCCTCGCCTTCCGCCGCACCTCGCCGCGCAAGGCGGATTTTGCGGCGCTGGGCGAGGTGGTGAAGGAGAGTGTTGAAGCGCCTCGTGCCCCGGACGCGGCGCAACGTAAAACGTTGCGACGCTGAGCCGGGGCCTACGAAAGCATTCCGGTCACACCCCCAGCGTGCCGGCCTTCGCCGCCGCATAGCGCTCGGCGATCTTGCTCCAGTTCACCGTGTTCCACCACGCCTTGAGATAATCGGCGCGGCGGTTCTGGTAGTTGAGATAATAGGCGTGCTCCCAGACGTCGTTGCCCATCAGCGCGCGCTTGCCGTCCATGATCGGGCTGTCCTGGTTGGGGCGGGTCTCGATCGCGAGCTTGCCGTCCTTTGTCAACCGTCACGAACACCCAGCCGGAGCCGAACTGGCGGCCGCCGGCGGCATTAAAATCGTTCTGGAATTTTTCCAGGCCGCCGAGATCCTTGTCGATCGCGGCCAGTACTTCACCTTCCGGCTTGCCGCCGTTCGGTCCCATGATCTCCCAGAACATGGTGTGGTTGGCGTGGCCGCCGAGGTTGTTGCGGACCGCGAATTTGATGTCGTCGTTCAGGGCATTGAGGTTGCCGAGCACGTCCGTGATCTTGCCGGTCCCCAACTGCGGATTGGCCTTGGCGACGGTGTTGAGGTTGCCGACATAGGCGGCATGGTGCCGGCCATGGTGGATTTCCATGGTCTTGGCATCGATGTGGGGCTCCAGCGCGTTGGCTGGATAGGGCAGCGGCGGGAGCGTGAAGGGCCCGGTCGCGGCGGGTGCTGCGGCAGGCGCTGCGGCGGGCGCCTGGGCGAAGACGAGACGCGGCATGGCGGCTGCGGTGGCGACGCCCGCGGCCGCACTGAAGAAACGACGGCGCGAAAGTGACGGCATGAAATATCCTCCCGGGGTGTGACGGCTTGGTGGCTCGACTCGGATCATGTAGCGACGCAGGTCCGAAACTGAAATGCGGTTCAGGGCCGCTTTGGTTTCATTTTCGGAGCCTGCCGCACCGCGGCGAAAGCGCGCATGGATGTTGCGGCAAACAAAAAGGGCGGCTGAAAAGCCGCCCTTCGTTGTTCCAGTCCTTGAAGAAGCTTACTCGCCGGCGGCTTCGCGCTGCGGCACTTCGGCCTTCTGCTTGGCCTCGAGGTCCTCGCCGGTGACCTGGTCGACCGCCTTCATCGACAAACGCGTCTTGCCGCGATCGTCGAAGCCGAGCAGCTTGACCTTGACCTTGTCGCCTTCCTTGACGACGTCGGAGGTCTTCTGCACGCGGTTGGCCGCGAGCTGGCTGATGTGGACGAGGCCGTCCTTGGCGCCGAAGAAGTTCACGAACGCGCCGAACTCCATCACCTTGACCACGGTGCCGTCATAGATGGCGTTGAGCTCCGGATCGGAGGCGATCGACTTGATCCACTTGATCGCGGCCTTGATCGATTCGCCGTCGGCGGAAGCAACCTTGACGGTGCCGTCGTCGTCGATGTTGACCTTGGCGCCGGTCTTCTCGACGATCTCGCGGATCACCTTGCCGCCGGTGCCGATCACTTCACGGATCTTGTCGGTCGGGATCTTGAAGGTCTCGATGCGCGGCGCGTATTCGCCGAGTTCGGCGCGGGCGTTGGTCAACGCCTTGGCCATCTCGCCGAGGATGTGGATGCGCCCGTCCTTGGCCTGGCCGAGCGCGACCTTCATGATCTCCTCGGTAATGCCGGCGATCTTGATGTCCATCTGCAGCGAGGTGATGCCCTGGTCGGTGCCGGCGACCTTGAAGTCCATGTCGCCGAGATGATCCTCGTCACCGAGAATGTCGGACAGCACGGCAAAGCGCGAGCCTTCGAGAATGAGGCCCATGGCGATACCCGCCGTCGGCCGCTTCAGGGGAACGCCCGCATCCATCAGCGCCAGCGAAGCGCCGCAGACCGACGCCATCGACGACGAGCCGTTCGACTCGGTGATCTCCGAGACCACGCGCACGGTGTAGGGGAACTCGTGATGCGGCGGCAGCACGGGATGGATCGCGCGCCAGGCCAGCTTGCCGTGGCCGATCTCGCGCCGCTTGGTGCCGCCCATGCGTCCGGTTTCACCGACCGAGTAGGGAGGGAAGTTGTAGTGCAGCAGGAACTGCTCCTTGTAGGTCCCTGACAGCGAGTTGATGTACTGCTCGTCCTCGCCGGTGCCGAGCGTGGTCACCACCATCGCCTGGGTCTCGCCGCGGGTGAACAGCGCCGAACCGTGGGCGCGCGGCAGCACGCCGACTTCGGCGATGATCTGGCGCACGGTCTTGGAGTCGCGGCCGTCGATGCGCTTGCCGGTGTCGAGGATGTTCCAGCGGACGATCTTGGCTTCCAGTTCCTTGAACACGCCGGCGACGCGGAGCTTGTCGTATTTCGGCTCCTGGCCTTCCGGGAAATAGTGCGCCATCACCTTTTCCTTGGCCTTGCCGACCGCGGCGTAGCGGTCCTGCTTGATCGGAATGGCGTAGGCGGCGCGCAGCTCGGCTTCGATCAGTCCGAGGATTTCCTTCTCCAGCACGCTCTCGTCGACGACCTTGACGTCGCGCGGCTCCTTGGCGGCCTTCTCGGCCAGCTCGATGATGGCGTTGACCACCGGCTGGAAGTGGCGATGTCCGAACATCACGGCGCCGAGCATGATGTCTTCGTTGAGCTCCTTGGCTTCCGATTCCACCATCAGCACGGCGTCGGCGGTGCCGGCGACGACGAGGTCGAGTTGGGTTTCGACCATCTCGTCGAGCGTCGGGTTGAGCACATACTCGTCATTGATGAAGCCGACGCGGGCGGCGCCGATCGGACCCTTGAACGGAGCTCCGGAAATGGTCAGTGCCGCGGAGGCGGCAACCAGCGCCAGAATGTCGGGATCGTTCTCCATGTCGTGCGACAGCACGGTGACGATGACCTGGGTCTCGTTGCGCCAGCCGTCGACGAACAGCGGACGGATCGGACGGTCGATCAGGCGGGAGACCAGCGTTTCCTTTTCGGTGGGACGGCCTTCGCGCTTGAAATAGCCGCCGGGAATGCGGCCCGCGGCGTAGGTCTTCTCGATGTAGTCGACGGTCAGGGGCAGGAAGTCGACGCCTTCGCGGGCCTGCTTGGCGGCAACGACGGTGGCGAGCACCACGGTCTCGCCGTAGGTGGCAACCACGGCGCCATCGGCCTGACGGGCAATCTTGCCGGTTTCAAGCCTGAGGGGACGGCCGCCCCAGTCGATTTCGACTGAATGAATATTGAACATGTAGGTCTTCTTTCATGGGTTCACGAAAGAACGTAAGGCCCCAAAGCACAAAGACCATGCGCAAGATTGCGGGACGCTGTTCCCGAAAGTGAGATCAGCGTCCGGCGATCCTGCCATGGTCTTTATATTTCGGATGACTTGCATCCCTTCAACTTCTGGGCATCTGCCCCGCCCAGCGGCCGGATTGCTGCTGGACGTCTAGGGTTTGAGCGCGATCCTCATTCTTGCGGATCGGGCTCTGGCGCAGGGTCGTCTTTCGAAAATCGAAAGTCCGTAAAACGGAAGACCATGCGAAAACGCGCGCGAGATGCGCGCGTGAACTTAAGCTCAACGGCGAATGTTGTGCTTTTCGAGCAGCGCCTTGTAGCGCGCCTCGTCCTTGCGCTTGATGTAGTCCAGCAGGGACCGGCGCGTGGCGACCATTTTCAAAAGGCCCCGGCGTGAATGATTGTCCTTCACGTGGGATTTGAAATGCCCGGTGAGGTTATTGATGCGTTCCGACAGGATCGCAACCTGAACCTCGGGCGAGCCGGTATCGCCGGCCTTGTTGGCATTCGTCTTGATGACTTCCGCTTTGCGTTCGGCGGTAATCGACATCGTCAAACTCTTTCATTGCTGCGAGCCGGACTGGCAGTCAGTCCGGTCAGGTTGAACACGCGCTTGGGGATGAGTTCGCCATTGCCAATTTCGGCGAGGGCCAGAAGCCGGCCTGCCACCGTGACATAGACTGTGCCGCTACTATTGGGCGCATCCCGTCCGCGCAACAAAACGGCCTGGCCCCGGTGGAGCCTTGCCGCATCAGCCCGTGTGACGGCCAGTGCCGGGATGTCGTCCAGCGCGGTCTCAACGGGCAAAAGCGCGTCGGCGAGGCTACCCTCGCCAGACGCGGCTCTATCGCACAAAGCCTCCAACTGTTCCAGCGGAATCATGTCCGCCTCGTCGAACGGCCCGACCAGGGTCCGCCGCAGCGCGCAGATATGGCCGTAACAGCCGAGGATCCGGCCGATATCGCGGGCCAAAGCCCGTACATAGGTTCCCTTGCCGCATTCGGCCTCGAACACCGAATGGCTGTTATCCGGTTGTTCTACAAGGGTTAATTGGTGAATCTCGACCGGGCGCGGCTTCAGATCGACGGTTTCGCCGTCGCGCGCCAGATCATAGGCCCGCTCGCCCTGGACCTTGATCGCGGAGTATTGCGGCGGGGTCTGTTCGATCAGGCCGGTGAAGCGCGGCAGCAGGTCCCGAATTGCCTCGGGCGTCGGGCCTGATTTCGCTGGTCAGGGTGACACGGCCCTCGGTATCGTCGGTATCCCGTTCCTCTCCCCACGCGACCGTAAAGCGGTAGCGCTTGCGGCCGTCCATCACGAATGGAACCGTCTTGGTGGCTTCGCCCAGCGCGATCGGCAGGCCACCGGAGGCCAGGGGATCGAGGGTGCCGGCATGGCCGGCGCGCTTGGCCTGGAACAGCCGCTTCACCACCGCGACCGCATGGGTCGAGGTCATGCCGATCGGCTTGTCGAGCACCACCCAGCCATGGACGTCGCGCTTGTCGCGCCTGACCTGGTTGTTCTGCCGCGGCTGCTTGCCGGAACGCGGACGATTCTCGTCGCGCGGCGAATCCGACAAAATATTTTTTTCAGGCGCGTCCGAATCACCGGTTTCCGGCTCGATCACGCTGTTGGCGGTGGTCACGATCATCGGTTCATTCTTCCGTATCAGGCGAATCGGGCGCGAGGTCTTTCTGCACCGCAGGTGTTCGCAGTAATTTCTCTATTCGTTCCGCTTCGTCGAATCGCTCGTCGACGCGGAAGCGGATATCAGGAGCGAATTTCAGGTTAACGCGGTGCGCGATCTCGCCCCGCAAGAACTTCTTGTTGCGCTCCAATGCAGCGATCACGACGTCGGTGTCGCGTCCGCCGAGCGGCATCACGTAAACCGTCGCGAGCTTGAGGTCCGGCGACATCCGCACCTCGGGCACGGTGATGATGTGGCCCTCGAGATCGGGATCGTGCACGCTGCCTTGCGAAAGAATGTCGGCCACCGCGTGACGCACGACTTCGCCGACCCGCAACTGACGCTGCGAGCCGCCGGGAGCGGAACTCTTCTTGTGGTGGCTGGGCATGGTGGTCTCTCGAAACAAATCGTCATGGCCGGGCTTGTCCCGGCCATCCACGTCTTTCTAGCGGTCGGAATTCTTCAAGACGTGGATGCCCGGGATCAAGCCCGGCGCATGACGCCGAACTATTTCAATATCCTTCTGACGAAGCCGTAAGGTTCAGACTTACAGAGCTGCGCTGGATGGTCTCCACGCGATAACATTCGATGACGTCGCCGGCCCGCATGTCGCCGTAATTCTCGAACGCCATGCCGCATTCCTGACCGGACTGCACTTCCTTCACTTCGTCCTTGAAGCGCTTCAGGGTCGACAGCTTGCCTTCGTGCACGACGACATTGTCCCTGATCAGGCGGACATTGGCGCCGCGTTCCACCGAGCCGTCGGTGACGCGGCAGCCCGCGACCTTGCCGACCTTGGAGATGTTGAACACTTCCAGGATCAGGGCATTGCCCAGCATGGTTTCGCGCAGCGTCGGGGCCAACAGGCCCGACATCGCCTTCTTCACGTCATCGACGAGATCGTAGATGATGTTGTAGTAGCGGATTTCGATGCCGTTGCGCTTGGCGGCGGCGGCCGCTTCCTTGTGGGCGCGGACGTTGAAGCCGATGATCGCGGCATTGAAACCTTCCGCCAGCGTGACGTCGGATTCGGAAATGCCGCCGACGCCGGCATGCAGGATGCGGGCGGCGACTTCGTCGGTGCCGAGCTTGTCGAGCGATCCCAGAATCGCTTCCAGCGAGCCCTGCACGTCGGCCTTGATGATCAGCGGAAAATCCTTGCGGCCCGAAGTTTTCAGCTGCGACATCATCTGTTCGAGCGAGCCGCGCATGCCGGAAATCGAGGCAGCCGCGTTTTCGCGCTTCTGATGGGCGCGGTAGCTGGTGACCTGGCGGGCGCGGGCTTCGTTTTCGACCACGGCAAGCCGGTCGCCGGCTTCCGGCGGACCGTTGAAGCCGAGCACCTCGACCGGCACGGAGGGGCCGGCCTCGTCGATGGTCTCGCCCTGGTCGTTGATCAGCGCGCGGACGCGGCCCATTTCGGCGCCGGCCACGATGATGTCGCCGACCCGCAGCGTGCCGCGCTGCACCAGCACGGTCGCCACCGGACCGCGGCCGCGATCGAGTTTTGCTTCGATCACGGTGCCTTCTGCGGGGCGTTCCGCATTGGTCTTGAGGTCGAGCAGGTCGGCCTGCAGCGCGATCATTTCCAGCAGCTTGTCGAGATTGGTCTTGTTCTTGGCGGAAACCTCGACGTCGACGACGTCGCCGCCCATCGATTCGACCTGGACTTCGTATTGCAGCAGTTCGGTGCGCACGCGCTCCGGCTTCGAGTCCGGCTTGTCGATCTTGTTGATCGCGATGATCATCGGAACCTTGGCCGCCTTGGCGTGATTGATCGCCTCGATCGTCTGCGGCATGACGCCGTCATCGGCCGCGACCACCAGCACCACGATGTCGGTGACCTTGGCGCCGCGCGCCCGCATCGCGGTGAACGCGGCGTGGCCCGGGGTGTCGATGAAGGTGATCTTCTTGCCGCTTTCCGGCGAGGTGACCTGATAGGCGCCGATATGCTGGGTGATGCCGCCGGCCTCGCCGGACACCACATTGGCATGGCGCAGCGCGTCGAGCAGCGAGGTCTTGCCGTGATCGACGTGGCCCATCACGGTCACCACGGGCGAACGCGGCTCGGTGTCGGAGGAATCGTCGACGATGTCGAACAGGCCTTCCTCGACGTCGGAGGCGGCGACCCGCTTGACGGTGTGGCCGAGTTCCTCGGCGATCAGCTGCGCGGTGTCGGCATCGATCACGTCGGTGATCTTGTGCATCGCGCCCTGCTTCATCAGCAGGCGGATGACGTCGACCGCGCGCTCGGACATGCGGTTGGCGAGTTCCTGGATGTTGATGGCTTCCGGGATGATGACTTCGCGGATCAGCTTTTCCTTGGGCTCGTTGGACTGATGGCCCTTCAGGCGCTGGGTGCGGCGGCGGAACGAGGCGATCGAGCGCTCGCGCACGTCGTCGGCATTCAGCGCGGTAACCAGCGTCAGGCGGCCGCGCTGTTTGGCGGGCGCGGGCTTGGCGGTGGTCTTCGGAGCCGTGACCGGACGGGCGACGCCGCCGGGGCCGCGACGGATCTGGCGCGGACCTTCGTCCTCGTCGGTGATGTCGGCGGCGACACCGGGGCGCGCGTGCGGGCGGCGCCGCAGCGGTCTTGGCCGCGGCTGCCGCGGTCTTGGCCTCGGCTTCACCAAAGCGACGCTTGGCCTCGAGTTCGGCCTTGCGCTTGGTTTCCTCTTCCTGGCGGTGGCGCTCTTCCTCGGCCTTGCGGCGGGCTTCGGCGGCTTCGCGCTCGGCCTGCTCGATACCTTCCTTGGAGTTGCGGCGCTTGGCTTCCTCTTCGGCGAGGCGCCGTTCCTCCATGTCGCGGACCTTGGCGTCGGCCAGGGCGCTGGCGCGCGCGGAACGCTCGTCCTCGGTCAGGGTGCGCAGCACCACGCCGAACCGCCGCGCGGCGCTGCCGGCGGGGTGGGGCGGGCAAGCGGCGCAGGTTTCGCGGGCGCGGCCTTGGCAACCACCGGCTCCGGCGCATGCGGCGCATCGCTGCCCGGCCCGTCGCCACCGATACGGCGCTTGCCGCGCTTTTCGACCACCACCTGCTTGGTGCGGCCGTGGCTGAAGCTCTGGCGCACGGTGCCCGTCTCGACGCGTGGCTTGAGCGTCAAGGTCTTGGTCGGAACACTCAGTGTCTTGTCGCCAGGCGATTTCGTATCAACCATTCAGCAGTCCTAATCTTGCTCTGCCGTGCGTGTCCGCACAGTCTGTTTCGGCGAATTCAAATTCTTGGCCGCGTAGGCGGTCTTGTCGTCATCCGCCATCCGGTATCGGACCAGGACATGGCTGCGCGACAGGAACGTTTTGCTCGCCGGGCCCGCGAGCACGGCAGCATGTATCACATTTGACCGGCCTAGTGCCAAATCCAATTGTTCGGAAGTCAGCGCCGTGACGACCGGGCAATTGCCGCAATTTATCGCCATTGCCGGCATTTTGCCTGGCGATGGCGTCCAATTTCCGGATTCCGTCCGCCGCGCCGTCGGAGGCGTGGATCAAGGCGGCCGCCTGTCCCTGCTGCAGGACCCCCTCGACCTTGCTGAAACCGGAGACGGCCTGGCCGGCCTTGGCGGCCATGGCGAGCGCGTCGATCACGCCGCGCACCAGCAGGGCTTCGGTATCGGCGGCCAGGGTCGCGGCGGCGCGGACCTCGCGCTTGAACCCCTTGCTGAACTGGTTCCGCCGGACCGCCTCTGCAACCGCCTGGCGCGACGCCGAAACCCAGAGGCCCCGGCCGGGAAGCTTGCGTTTCAAATCCGGAACCACCTCGCTCTGGGGCGAGACGACGAACCGAATCAGGTCGTCGATCGGCCGCACCTCGCGGCTGACCGCGCACATCCGCGTCGTCGCGGACCTGTTGGTCCGCGGTCCGTCGTCGAGATCGGGGTCAGCCAATAGCGAGCATGTATGCGACATCTCTCCTGTCATCGGCGCGTCACGGTCGCGCAGAACCGGTAACCTGTTTTGCCGGAGCCGGGCATCAAACCGGCTGGTCTTCGGTGGCCTCGGCCTCGTCGCTTCTTGACGAGGTCGGCCTCGGTGATCCAGCCGGCGATGACGCGCGCCTGCATGATCATGCTCTCGGCGTCGTCGCGCGAGATTTCGTTGGCATCGAGGATGCCGGGATATTTTACGGCTCGGCGCCTTCCTTGCGTTCGGTCCAGCCGACCAGATCATCGGTCGCGCAACCGGCGAGATCATCCACCGACTTGATGTCGTTCTCGCCGAACTTCACCAGCATTTTCGAAGTCACGCCGGGCACCGTCTTCAGAGCGTCTTCCACACCGAGTTCCTTACGTTTGTTTTCGAGCTCGCCTTCGAGCTGTTCCAGATATTCGCGGGCCCGGCTCTGCAGTTCGGTGGCGGTTTCTTCGTCAAAACCCTCGATGCCGGCCAGTTCCTTGACGTCGACCAGCGCCAGTTCCTCCACCGAGGTGAAGCCCTCGGACGCCAGCAATTGGCCGACGACCTCGTCGACATTGAGCGATTCCATGAACACGCGCGTGGAGTTCTCGAAATCGGCCTGGCGGCGCTCGGATTCCTCGGTCTCGGTCAGGATGTCGATATCCCAGCCGGTCAGCTGCGAGGCGAGACGCACGTTCTGGCCGCGCCGGCCGATCGCCAGCGACAGCTGGTTGTTGGTGTCGGGGACCACGACCTCGATCCGCTCGCGGTCTTCGTCGATCACGACCTTGGCGACTTCGGCCGGCGCCAGCGCGTTGACCACGAAGGTCGCGATGTCGGGCGACCACGGGATGATGTCGATCTTCTCGCCCTGCAATTCATTGACCACGGCCTGCACGCGCGAGCCGCGCATGCCGACGCAGGCGCCGACCGGATCGACCGAGGAATCCCGCGAAATCACCCCGATTTTCGCGCGCGAGCCGGGATCGCGGGCCACCGCCTTGATCTCGACGATGCCGTCATAGATCTCGGGCACTTCCTGCGCGAACAGTTTTGCCATGAATTGCGGATGGGTGCGGGACAGGAAGATCTGCGGCCCGCGGGTTTCGCGGCGGACGTCGAAAATATAGGCGCGGACGCGGTCGCCGTTGCGGAACACCTCGCGCGGCAGCATTTCGTCGCGGCGGATGATGGCTTCGCCGCGGCCGAGGTCGACGATGACGCTGCCATATTCGACGCGCTTGACGATGCCGTTGACGATATCGCCGATGCGGTCCTTGAATTCCTGGTATTGCCGGTCGCGTTCGGCCTCGCGCACCTTCTGCACGATCACCTGCTTGGCGGACTGGGCGGCGATGCGGCCATATTCCAGCGGCGGCAGGGTGTCGGCGATGGTGTCGCCGACCTGGGCGCCCGGATTGGCGCGCTGGGCGTCGATCAGCGAGATCTGGTTCGAGGAGTTTTCCACCTGCTCGACCACCAGCATGTGGCGCGACAGCCGCAATTCGCCCTTCTTGGCGTCGATCTCGGCGTGCACGTCGGTCTCCGAGCCGTAGCGCGCCCGCGCCGCCTTGGCGATCGCGTCCTCCATCGCCGCGATCACGATCCCGCGGTCGATCGATTTTTCGCGCGCAACCGCGTCCGCGATCTGCAGCAGTTCAAGTTTGTTGGCGCTGACAGCTGCCATGGCTCAGTCTCCTTCGGTGGGGTCGATTTCGCCACGCCGCAGTCTTTCTGCGGCGAGGCGGTGTTCCTTGGTGTTTTTCGGGGCCGGCTTTCTGGCCAGCTTCGATTTCGGTTTCGGCGCGTTGCTCTTGGTCGGATCGCTTTTCTTGGCGTGCGGCGGGGGCGGCGGCTTGATACCCGAGATTCTGCTTCAACTCGCGTTCCGCCAGCTTGCCGCGCCGCATCGATTCGGCGATCAGCTCGTCGGTCAGCACCAGCCGCGCGTCGGCGATGTCTTCCATCACCAGCAGGACCTCGGCATCTTCGTCGCCGCGGACGTCATCGCGCATGAGATGCACGGCGTCGCCCTCGACGCCGCCGAGGATGCCGCGAAACCGCTTGCGGCCCTGATGCGCCACCGCCATCTCGATCTTCACGAGATGGCCGGCATAGCGCTCGAAATCGGAGCGGCGCACCAGCGGCCGGTCGATCCCCGGCGATGAAATCTCCAGCCGATAGGCCTTCTCGATCGGATCGGCGACATCCAGCACCGGTGACAGCGCCCTTGAAATCGCCTCGCAATCGTCGATCAGCATGGTCCCGTCCGGCCGCTCCGCCATGATCTGGACCGTGCAGCCGAACTCCCCTGAAATCTTGATCCGCACCAGCCGGTAGCCCATCCCCTGCAGCACCGGACCGGCGACCGCCGAGACCCGCGCCGCCACGCCCGGCTCGACCACGAGGCGCGGTTCGGCCAGCAGATCGATATCCACGGAACCAGCAGTCGGATCGGTCATATCCAGGGTCAAAATCTGTGTACTTGCAGTGGGTTGGCCGGATTTTTGAGATACGGCGGTGTTCCCCGAATGGAACCCGGCGCCGGTATCCCCGTCGGGCTCGTTCAGGTAATAAAAAAGAGCGGGTCCGGAGCGGGCCCACTCTCAATACGCGATCGTATGAGAACCATAAGTTGCCGCGGATATAGCGGTTTTTCCACGGTCCGGCAAGGCCTGTCAGGGCGCGAAACCGTGATTTTACGGCCATTCGCGAGCGTTTTTGAACCTAACCCTTCCTTCATGAAGCCCGCATAACGTAGCGGAAAACCCGCGGCTGCGACAGTTTAATTAAGTGTGTTCTTGATGACGGTAGCGACCTCGCTGATCCCCGGGCTGGATGAGATCGTCAGGCATGGCGATCCCATACGCCGTGCGGACGCCGCGCGGCGGATTGCAGAACTGTTCCTGCAGGGTGCGTGCGAAATTCAGGACCGAGCACGTCGAGCTGTTTGACGGCGTGCTGACCGGCCTCGTTCCACATGCCGGGCTCGCCGCGCGCGTCGATCTGGCCGAACGGCTGTCGAACCTCGCCAACGCGCCGCGCGGATTGGTCGGACAACTCGCGCGCGACGACGAAATCACCATCGCGGGCCCGCTGTTGCGCCGATCGCCCGTCATCGACGAGCGCGCGCTGGTCGAAATCGCCCGCATCAAGGGCCAGGGCCATCTGCTGGCGATGTCGGAACGCCCGACGCTGTCGCCCGATCTCACCGATGTCATCGTCCACCGCGGCGATCGCGAGGTGGTCAGGCGCGCCGCCGGCAATTCCGGCGCGCTGTTTTCGAATGCCGGATATTCAACGGTCTGATCAGGCGCGCCGGCCAGGACGCCGTGCTGACGCTCACGGTCGGCCAGCGCGCCGACCTTTCGGGCGCCGAGCTGAAGGAACTGCTGGCGGGGTCGATCGACGTTGTCGCGCCGCCGCCTATTCGAAGTGGTCAAGCCCGACCGCCAGGCAGATATCACGCAGGCGATGGGCGAAATTGCCGGTGGCCGGGCGGGTCGAGAACCGCCGCGACTTCGCGCCGGCACAGCGTACGATCCTGGCGCTGCATCGCGGCCGGCAATCTGAACGAAACCGCGCTGCTCGGCTTTGCCAAGGACTACAAATACGAGGAATCGGTTGCGGCGCTTTCGGCGATGGCGGCGGTGAAGATCGCAACCCTCGACGTCCTGATCTCCGGCGACCGCTACGACCCGATCCTGATCGTCGGCAAGACCATCGGCCTCGAATGGGCGACCGTCCGCGCCCTGATCCTGCTGCGGCTCGGCCCGAACCGGATCGTCGTCGCCAGCCGACATCGAAAGCGCGCGGGTCAATTTCGCGCGCCTGATGCCGTCGACCGCCGAGCGGGTGGTCGGTTTCTGGCAGACCCGCCAATCGGCATGAGTTGAAACCGTCCTTGCGCGGTAAGCACTTTCCCTCTGCCAAACCGGCGAGGCTATGTTGCCGCCACAGGCGCGGCACAGCGCCACCGGAGAAAGCGGAATGCTTGATGACGCCGACATTCAACGACATGCCGACCGAAATCCGTGACGACGGCTTTACGGTGATCGAAGCTCGCCGCCGATCCCGCCTTGGTCGCGGGATTGAAGCAGGCGCTGGAGCGCACCGAGCGCGAACACAAGCTCGGTCCCGCCAAAACCTCGTTCGAAGGTTTTAAGACCGTCCGCATCAACAACCTGCTGACCTATGACGACATGTTCTGGCAAGTGCCGCTGCACGACAACGTGTTGCCGGTGGTCGAGCGGGTGCTGGACAGGGAATGCCTGCTGTCGTCGTTCTGCTCGCTGGTGCTCGGGCCGGGTCAGGAGGCGCAGCCGATTCACGAGGACACGCAGTTGATCCCGCTGCCGCGCCCGCACATCCCGATCACGCTGAACGCGATCTGGGCGATCTCGGATTTCAGGGCAGACAACGGCGCCACGCGGATCCTGCCGGGCAGCCACAAATACGATTGCTCGCCCGAATACGGCAAACACTATGACGCCGTCACCGCGACCATGGCCGCCGGCAGCGTGATGCTGTTCGACAGCGCGCTCTGGCATGGCGGCGGCGCCAACACCAGCGACGAGCGGCGCTTTGCATTCTCCTGCGCCTATTGCTGGGGCTGGATGCGGCAACAGGAAAACCTGCAGCTCGGGATTCCCCGTGAAACCGCGCGAAGGTTTCCGCGCCGCCTGCAGGAATTATGCGGCTACAGCGTCTACAAGGGACAGTTCGGCCACATCGACAACCACGACCCGATCGAACTTTTGGGCCGCGAGCGCGGCAAGCGCATGGTGTGGGAAGCCACCGATGCGCGGAAGGCGCGGACGGGCGAGGCGGTGAAGTCGTAAGGTCAATTGAACTTCGCGATACTCCCAACTCCCTCATGGTGAGGAGCACGCCGGCAGCGCCCTTGCGCTGTCCGGCGCGCGTCTCGAACCATTTGGCAGGCCGCCTGACGCCATCCTTCGAGACGCCGCGCGAAGACGCGCGGCTCCTCAGGATGAGGTCCTTCGAAACCGCAAATACGCAGCCTGACGCCCCTCGCGCTCGGCCTTCATGCCGTAGCGCGTCATGGTGTAGTCCGGCCACGGCAGCCGCCAGTCGGCGGCGCGTTCGGCGGTCCAGAAAAATTCGGGCGAGCGCGAAAGATGCGCCAGCGTCCAGGCGACGTAGTCCGCGATATCGCAGACGAAGCGGAATTCGCCGCCCGGCTTCAGCACCCGCGCCATGGCGGCGACGGTTGCGTCCTGCACGAAGCGCCGCTTCCAGTGCCGCCGCTTCGGCCACGGGTCGGGATGGATCAGGTCGATCCGGTCGAGCGACTGCGCCGGCGCCCAGGCCACCAGTTCGGCGGCATCGCCCGCGAACAGCCTGACATTGCCGATGTTGTGCGCCTCGATCTGCGTCAGGATCTTGGCCATGCCGTTGACATAGGGTTCGCAGCCGATGAAGCCGGTGTCCGGAAAGGCGCGCGCTTCCGCGACCAGATGCTCGCCGCCGCCGAATCCGATTTCGAGCCTGACGTCGCCGGCCGGCGGATCGAACAGCTCGGCGAGGCCGGAGGGGCTCGGGCCGGTGATGTCGAGCGCAAGCCGCGGCAGCAGATGCTCGATCAGGTCGGCCTGGTGCGAGCGGAGCTTGTGGCCCTTGCGCCGCCCGAAGAACGAACCGTGCGAATGCGCGACGCCGCCGTCGTCGGGCGATGCATCGGGATCGGAGGGATCGCGGGCCGCACTCATCGCAGCGTCTGGTACAGCCGATAGAGCAGCCGCGCCCTCGGCTCGATCGACGAAATGTACATCTGCTCGTAATGGGTATGCGCGCCCTTGCCGTCGACGCCGAGACCGTCGAGGGTGGCGGTATGCGGTGCGGTGAAATTGCCGTCGGAGCCGCCGCCGGTAAACGTGTCGACCAGGTCGAAGCCGATTTCAGCGGCCAGCGTTTTGGCGTGTTCGTAAAGTGCTGCGCCGGCATTGCCCTTCTCGTAGGGCGGACGGTTCAATTCCCCGGTGACGCCGACGCTCACGCCGTCGGTCCGCGATTTCAGGTTGAGGATTTTGGCACCAGTTCGTCGGCATCCGCCATCGAGGGCACGCGCAGGTCGATTTCGGCATGGGCCTCTTCCGCGATCACGTTCGGCCGTGTGCCGCCCCGGACGACGCCGACATTGACGGTGATGCCGCGCTTCAGATCGTTCATTGCTTCCAGCGCCTGAATGACGTTGGCGAGTTCGCGGATGGCGCTGCGGCCGTCCTCGGGCCGGGTGCCGGCGTGGGAGGGGACGCCCTTGATGAAGACTTCGAACCGTCCGACGCCCTTGCGCCCGGTGACGATCTTGCCGCCGTCGCGGGCTGGCTCCGTCACCAGCACATATTTCGCCTTGCGGCCCTCGGCCTCGATCAGCGCGCGCGAGGTCGGGCTGCCGACCTCTTCATCGGAGACATAGAGCTGTGTGACGCCGAGCGGCGGACGCTCGCTGGCGGCGCAGAGCTGCTTGAAGGCGTGATAGGCCAGATAGGCGCCGCCCTTCATGTCATAGATGCCGGGACCGAAGGCGACTGTCGCCCTCGATCCTGAACGGCAGCCGTTCGATGAATCCGATGGATGGACCGTATCCAGATGGCTCAGCACCAGGATGCCCGGTTGCTGCTGACCCCATGACGAACGCACCACGAGATGATCGCCGCAGCCGGAATGTCCCGCGACCCGCGCGATCGTGACGGGCAAATCGCGATAGCCGTCCGCGACCATGCTCGCGAGCTGGTTGATTTGCTCGGGTGCTTCCGTCGGGGTCTCGATTTCAACCCAGCGGCGGATGCCGTCGAGGATGGTGTTGCAGTCGAAAGGATTGGCGGTCATCGGCGTGATATGGCCTGCGATTGTCATTTCGGGATGCGCCGCTTTTGGCGCAGTTCCGGAACCACGGCATATGGCAGATTGCGACGTCGCTCAAACCAAAACGATCAGGCTCAGCGCTTGTCGGGTGCTTCGCGCGTCGCGATCTGTTCGACCAGTTCGACGATGCTGCGCCGAAGCTTGGCATCGGCGATCCGCGTGAACGCGCGGGTCAGCGCCAGTCCCTCCGAGGTCGCGAGGAAATCGGCCACATAGGCCGGCGAGGTGCCTTCGCTGAAGCCGCCCGGCGTGGCGGTGCCGCTGGGTCCTCCCTCGAACAGAAACGACACCGGCACCTGAAGTATTTCGGAGATCTGCTGAATGCGGCTGGCCCCGACCCGGTTGGTGCCCTTCTCGTATTTCTGCACCTGCTGGAATGTGAGGCCCAAAGCTTCGCCGAGTTTTTCCTGGCTCATGCCAAGCATGATGCGGCGCATGCGCACACGACTGCCGACATATTTGTCAACAGGGTTGGGCGCTTTGGTCGACATTTCCAGCACTCCCTGGGATACGCCTGCGGGATGAGGCAGTGGAATATTGCCTCAGGCGTCAGCACCGTCAAATCTTGCTCTTGAGCACCGCCACGATGCGGATCATTGAGCAGTGAACTAACGGAATCAGTCGTCCCGCAGAATGCGAATTGCATAGTCGATCTGTCAACTGCGGATTTTCATCCGCCGCGTTTCTCGGGCAACCGAAAGTAGAAGGTGCAGGCGTCAGGAAGTTCGATGTGCGACCCGGCGCCGAAGCACGAAGAGCAAGGCGGCGGCGACCATGATCGCTGCGGGAATGTCGCCGGCGCGCGCGTAAACCGTGGGCTTGATGGCGGACGGCAGGCCGGAATCCAGTACGCCTTCGATGCCGAGACCGAGCCTCGCGACGATCCGCCCCGATGGATCGATGACAGCGGAAATGCCGGTGTTTGCTGCACGAACCACCGGCAATCCCTGTTCGATTGCGCGAAGGCGCGCCTGCTGCAGATGCTGATAGGGGCCGGTCGAAATTCCGAACCAGCCGTCATTGGTCAGGTTGATCGATCCAGCCCGGACGATCGTCGCGCGTCGCAACGTCACCGGGAAAGATCGCTTCGTAGCAGATCAAGGGTAGCATGCGCGGCGCATTCGGCAGCTCCATCGGACGGCGGCGCGTGCCCGCGATGAATCCACCCTGAACTTTCGTCAACTGCACGAAGCCGAGTTTCTCCATCCAGTCCTGGAACGGCAGATATTCGCCGAACGGCACCAGATGCAGCTTGTCGTAAACCGACAGCACGCTGCCGTCATGGTCGATGGCGTAGATCGAGTTATAGGCGCGGGTGACTTTGGGCGCCGGGCGGCAGATCGGGCGCCCGCACCGAGCCGGTAATCAGGATCGTGCCCTTGGGCAGCAGTTCGGCGATCTGCGCCATCGCATCGGCTTCGCGGGTCAGGAAAAACGGAAACGCCGATTCCGGCCAGATCAGGATGCTGGCGTCGCGCACGCCGGTGGATTGCGGTCCGGACGCGCGATCCGACAGCGTCAGATATTTCTGCATCACCTCCGCCTTGGCGGCGTAATTGAACTTGACGTCCTGCTGCAGGTTCGGCTGCATGATGCGCAGCTTGACCTTTTCGACCATCACGGTCGGTTGCAGCGACAGGCGGATCAGGCCGAACAGCCCCATCGCGACCAGCACCAGCAAGGCCGTGACCGGCGCGATCCACGGCCGCCGCGCGCGCGAGCCCTATCGATCAGGACGGCGGGGCTGGCGAAGATCGCAACGGCTGAGAAACGTCAGGCCCCACAGGCCGATCAGCGAAGCCGTCTGCGCCAGCGCCAGCGGTTCGCTCAGCGCGTAGCCGAGCGTGTTCCAGGGAAAGCCCGTGAGAACGTAACCCCGCAGCCATTCGCTCAACGTCAGGCTCGCGGCCAGCGCAATCACCCGCGACGCCGTCGCCGCTCCAGATCAGCCGCGCCAGCGCGAAACCGAACGCGGTGAACAGCGCGAGATAGGCCGGCAGGCCGAGCACGGCAAACGGCAACAGCCAGGCGAAGGTCGGGCGCATCGACCAGGAACGCGTAACCGATCCAGTACAGGCCCGGCACGAAATAGCCGAGGCCGAACCACCAGCCGGTCATGGCGGCTGCCGGCACGCCGCCCCAGCGTCCGGCGCCCGCGCCGTCGATCAGCCAGACCACCACCGGGAAGCTTATGAACAGCACCGGCCATGCATTGAACGGCGCCATCGCCAGCGCCGACAGCGCGCCGGCGGCAAGCGCGATGGCGGCGCGCTTCCAGCCCCAGGACAGGATGATCGCAAGACCGGCGCTGCGGAGTTTGTCTGCAGAGATCACTGCGAACCGGCTCCGTCGCCGGGTCGGCGAGCTCGCATTGTCGTTGGCCTGCGGCGGCCAGCCTCCGGCGCGGCGTCGCGACGCCGCGGCCGCGCGTGCCGCGGGGCGCTCCTTGCGGGTGGCGATGCGCAGCCGCTTGACGCGCCTCGGATCGGCGTCGAGCACCTCGATCTCGAAATTGCCGGGGCCGGAAATCACCTCGCCGCGCACCGGCAGGCGGCCGACATGGGTCACGAGATAGCCGCCGAGGGTTTCGACTTCCTCGCCGGCCTCGCCGGTGACGAATTCCTCGCCGATCACCGAGCGGACGTCGTCGAGGCTGGCGCGGGCATCGGCGATGAAGGAATTGTCCGCCTGCCGCACGATCGCCGGCGGCTCGTCGCTGTCATGCTCGTCGTCGATCTCGCCGACGATCTGTTCGACGATGTCCTCGATCGAAACCAGCCCGTCGGTGCCGCCATATTCGTCGACCACCAGCGCCAGATGGATGCGCGAGGCCTGCATCTGCGCCAGAAGGTCGATCGCCCGCATCGACGGCGGCACGAACAGCAGTTTGCGGATGATGCCGGCTTCCGCGAGCGGCATCGCGAGGTCGACCGCGCGCAGATCGAGCCCGGCCGGCAAGGGCTTCTTCCGCTTGGCCTTGCTGGTGTCGGGCTACCCGCGCGCTCGCGGTCATGTAGGCCAGCAGGTCGCGGATGTGGACGATGCCTTCGGGATCGTCGAGGGTCTCGTTGTAAACCACCAGGCGCGAATGCGCCGCGCTTTCGAACAGGCTCATCAGTTCGCCGAGCGGAATGTCGCGCTTGACCGCGACGATGTCGGCGCGATGCACCATGACGTCGGCGATGCGCCGCTCATGCAGGCCGAGGATGTTGCGCAGCATGGTGCGCTCGATCGCGGAAAACCCCACCTCGTCCGGGCGTGGAGGCATCGAGCACGACCTGCAGGTCGTCGCGCACCGATCCCGGCTTCCAGCCGAACAAGCGTGCGGATGGCGCGGGTCAGCCAGTTCTCGGCGGCGGGACGCATCACCTCGCCTTCCTGCACCACCGCCGGCAGGTTGCGCGTGTTGCGCGGATTGTCGTGGGTCGGGTCGGAGTCCGGCATCTCAGTCCATCCGCTCCCGGTCCGCGTCGGGATCCCGATCCGCATACGGATCGGGAATGCCGAGCTGCGACAGGATCTGCCGTTCGATCGCTTCCATGGCTTCGGCGTCGTCGTCTTTTTCGTGGTCGTAGCCGATCAGATGCAGGAAGCCATGCACCGCCAGATGGCTGAGGTGATGATCGAACGGCTTTTGTTCGTCGTCGGCTTCCCTGCGCGTCGTCTCATAGGCGATCGCGATGTCGCCGAGCATGCGCGGCGCATCGTCGGGTCCGGCCGGGCCGGTCGGCTGCAGCGCCGGAAACGACAGCACGTTGGTCGGCTTGTCGATGCCGCGCCAATTGCTGTTCAGCGTGCGAATGCCGGCATCATCGGTCAGCATGACCGCGAGTTCGGCGTCGCCGACGTCGGCATCGACGGTCTCGGCCGCGGCTGCGATGGCGCGATGGACCACCGCTTCGGCGTCGGGCTCGGCCTGCCAGCATCGGCGACCACGAGAACCTCGGTGATGGGAAGGGCTAGTGGTCGGCATCGGTCCGGAATTTCTGTTGCGGCCGGGATCCCGTGCCCGGCGCGCGCTCGGCGGTCAAATCTCGCATCAAGGTTTCTTGGTTGCCGGCTTCTGCGGCAATCCTTCGTAGGCGGCGACGATCCGCGCCACCAATTCATGGCGGATCACGTCTTCGGCGGTGAATTTCACCTGGGCAATGCCTTCGACGCCGTCGAGCAGTTTGGCGGCTTCCGCGAGCCCCGAGGTCTGGCCGTTCGGCAGATCGACCTGGGAGGGATCGCCGGTGATGATCATGCGGCTGTTTTCGCCGAGCCGGGTCAAGAACATCTTCATCTGCATTGACGTGGTGTTCTGCGCCTCGTCCAGGATGATGACGGCGTTGGTCAGCGTGCGGCCGCGCATGAAGGCGAGCGGCGCGATCTCGATCTCGCCGGCCTGCAGCGCGCGCTCGACGATCCGCGAATCCATCAGGTCGTACAGCGCATCGTAGATCGGCCGCAGATAGGGATCGACCTTCTCGCGCAGATCGCCGGGCAAAAAGCCGAGCCGCTCGCCGGCCTCGACCGCGGGCCGCGACAGGATGATGCGGTCGACTTCCTTGCGTTCGAACAATTGCGCGGCATGCGCCACCGCGAGCCAGGTCTTGCCGGTGCCGGCCGGGCCGATGCCGAACACCATTTCGCTGCGCTTCAGCGCGCGGATATAGGAATCCTGCGCGGCGGTGCGCGCCCGCACCGGGCGCTTGCGCAGATTGATGGTCTCGAACGCGGTCTTCGCGGTCTTGGCGTCGAATTCGAACAGCGATCCCTGCGCGATCACGGCGCGGATCGCGCCCTCGACGTCGCCCTGCGCCAGGTCGTGGCCCTGGACCGCCTGCGCATACAGCGTCTCCAGCACGCGCCGCGCGGCGTCGCAGCCGTCGCGCGAGCCGGCGATGGTGATGTGATTGCCGCGCGAATCGACCACGATGCCGAGCCGCCGCTCGATCAGCGCCAGGTTCTGTCCGTAGGGCCCGACCAGGGCGGAGGCCGCGCGATTGTCGTCGAAATCGATGACGACCTGCGTTTCGGGCGGAATTTGCATGTCGCGGTCAAATTTTCGGCTGGGAGCGAGTGCAGGCGAATCCGATGCGCTTTTTGGCAAGGGTTCAGGCTCCCGTGGTCATGGCTGAGGAATTTGTCATAGGCGAGATGGCAGGCCGTGCGTCGCCGGCGAGTTCGCCGAGCAGGCTGTAGCGCTCGAGGCTGCCGATGGTCACCGGCAACACCTGCCCGATGATGTCGGGCGACGCCATCACATGGGCCGGCTGCAGATAGGCGGTGCGGCCGACGATCTGGCCGGGATTGCGGGCGGCGCGTTCGAACAGCACATCGACGGTGCTGCCAATCGTGGCCCTGTTGAAGGCCGATTGCTGGCTATCGATCAATTCCTGGAGCCGCACCAATCGCTCGTCCATTTCTTCCGCTGACACCGTCTCCCGCATGTCCGCCGCCGGCGTGCCTGGCCGCGGCGAATACTTGAACGAATAGGCGCCAGCGTATCCGATTTGCCGCGACCAGCGCGAGGGTCGCGGCGAAATCTTCCTCGGTCTCGCCGGGGAAACCCACGATAAAATCCGATGAAAACGCAATATCTTGCCGGACGGCGCGGAACCGGTCGATGACCCGGGTAATCCAGCGGCGGTGTGCTTGCGGTTCATGGCCGCCAGAACCCGGTCGGAACCGGATTGGACCGGAAGATGCACGAACGGCATCAGCGCCGGCAAATCGCGATGGGCCGCGATCAGGGTAGTCGTCGACGTCGCGGGGATGACTGGTCGAGTAGCGCAGCCGCGCGATGCCGGGGATGGCAGCGAGGCGAATCAGCAGTTCGCCGAGCGACCAGGTCGCGGCCGTCCGGCCCTTCGCCGTGATAGGCGTTGACGTTCTGCCCGATCAGCGTGATTTCACGCACGCCATTGTCGGCGAGCCGCAGCACGTCGTCGACGATTTTTGCGACCGGACGGGAAACTTCGGCGCCGCGGGTATAGGGCACCACGCAAAACGTGCAGAACTTGTCGCAACCTTCCTGCACCGTGACAAATGACGAAATGCCGCGGGCGCGGATCGCTGCCGGTTTCGGCGGCGGCAGAAAGCCGAACTTGTCCTCGACCGGGAATTCGGTCTCGAGCGCGCGGCCGTGGCGCTTCGCCTGCGCCAATAGCTGCGGCAGATGATGATAGCTTTGCGGACCGACCACGACATCGACGGCAGGCGCGCGGCGGATGATCTCCTGCCCCTCGGCCTGCGCGACGCAGCCGGCCACCGCGATGCTGACGGTGCGGCCCTGGCGCGCCGCTTCGTCCTTCATCACGCGCAGCCGCCCGAGTTCGGAGTAGACCTTTTCGGAGGCCTTTTCGCGGATGTGACAGGTGTTGAGGATCACGAGGTCCGCGTCATCCACGCTTGATGTCTCGACAAAGCCTTCGGGCGCCAGCGTGTCCACCATGCGTTGCGCATCGTAGACGTTCATCTGACAACCGTATGACTTGATATGCAGCTTGCGCGGCGGGCTCATGGAACCTGAATGCTGTGCGGAGGTGGCGCCATTGCGGCGCGGGGGTCAGTTATAGGCTAAAGCGCGGAAAATCCAGCGAGATAGGCGTCATTTCGGGGCGATGCGAGCACGCCCCGGAATCGATCGGGTCGTCAATCAGCCCCGATTCGGCCGCCGATCAAGCCGGGCAATTGCCGCATATCGTCAAATGTCGACGCGGCGCCGGCGGCGCGCAGCCTGTCGCCATGGCCGGGTCGGCAATGGCTGCCACCGTGAAACCCGAGCACGGTCATCCCGGCGGCGACCGCGCCAATGACGCCAGGAAGGCTGTCCTCGATCGACGAGGCATTGCGCAGGCGCCGTCCCCATCTGCCTCGCGGCGAACAGGAACAGATCAGGTGCCGGCTTGCCGCGCTCGACCTGACCGGCCGAGAAAATATGCGGTGCGAGGGTGTCATAGAGCCCGGCGCAGGTCAGGCCGTGGCGAATCTTCTCCGGCGTGCCGCTTGATGCCACGCATTTGGGCAGGCCGATCGCGGCGATCGCTTCGCCGAGATGGGGAATTGGTCGCAGTTCGTCGGGGTAGCGCTGCAGCGCCGCCTGCTTCATTTGCAATTCGAAATCATCGGGAAGTCTTCGGCCGAGTTCGGCTTCGATGGCCAGCCGCGCCTCACGGTCCGACACGCCGAGAAAGCGTTCGAGCACTTGCTGCGATGTGATGCGGGTAGCCGTGTCGCGTCAGGGTTTCCGCATGCGCGCGGCAGGAGATCACTTCGCTGTCGACCAGCACGCCGTCGCAGTCGAAAATAATGAGAGAAATACTCAAGCAGATCAGGATTTGTCGTCGTCGAGCGGCACGCAATACAGTTCCAGCCGGTGATCGACCAGCTTGTAGCCGAGCTTGCGGGCGATCTCGGCCTGCAGCTTCTCGATCTCCTCGGAGGTGAATTCGATCACCTTGCCGTCGCGCAGATTGATCAGGTGGTCGTGATGGCTGTCGCGCATCTGCTCGTAGCGGGCGCGGCCCTCGCGGAAATCATGCCGCTCGATGATTCCGGCGTCCTCGAACAGTTTTACCGTGCGATACACCGTCGAGATCGAGATCTTGTCGTCGACCGCGACGCAGCGGCGATACAGTTCCTCGACGTCGGGATGGTCCACGGCCTCCGCCAGCACCCGTGCGATGACGCGGCGCTGCTCGGTCATGCGCATGCCGGTGGCGGCGCAGCGGGCTTCGATACCGGTGGCATTGAGCCCGTGCGAGGATTTCAGTGCGGTCATGGGTATTCTGCCTTCGGCAAACGCATGATCCGCCAAAGTGTGAAGCGGTTTGGCGATAAGATCATGCGCCCTTACGACGCCTTTTTGCCACTCCGCGCGGCTCACGACAAGTCGCGGCGCATCAGAAGTGCGTTCAATTGTTCCCCGTTTGCCTCCCGGTAATAGCGTTCGCGGCGCCCCACCACGGCAAATCCGGCCCTTTGGTAGAGCCGCCGCGCCGGCTGGTTGTTTTCCTCGACCTCGAGGAAGACGCTGCGCACGCCGCGGCCGGCGAGATGGCCGAGATGCGTCAGCAACAGGTCGCGCGACAGGCCGCGGCCGCGATGGCCGCTACCGACGGCGATCGACAGGATTTCGGCCTCATCCGCCGCCATCCGCGATACCGCGAAGCCGATCACCTTGCGCCCCAGTCTCAGCCGATGAACCAGCGTGTTGCGCTCGCGCAGCATGGCCTCGAATTCACCTTCGCCCCAGCCGCGGTGAAACGAGGCGCCGTGCAGTTGCGCCAGACGCGCCGCGTCGCGCTGGCTCGCGGGCTCGACCACCGGGGTGCCGCCGCGCCACCATTCCGACAACCAGGAACTTATACGGCTCATCATGGCGCGGATGGTTGCGCGGTTTGCTGCAACGGATCCCTCGAAGGTTTTGCGTCGGGCGCGCGCAGGTAATAGGGCCGCGCCGGCGCGCTGTCCGGACTGACCGCGGCGCCCAGCCACGCCACCCAGGCGATATCCGGCGCCGGCTGCGGATCGACCTTGAACGGCGCCGCCGCGTCGGCCGGCCAGCGGTCGGCGAGGATTTTGGCGGCGTTGCCGACCAGATGCGGCGCGCCGAATCTTGCGGCCTCGAGCGCTTCGGCGATCGGTGCGACGCGCGGCCGGATCAGCGGCGTGCCGTCGCCGCTGACCACCTGAAAATAGACATGGTCATGCCGCGCATCGATTGCCGAGATCACAGGCTGTTCGCCGTGCTGGCCAACCACGGAGGCGGCATAGGCGGTCAGCGTGGTCAGCCCGACCGCCGGTCTGCCGGCGGCGAGCGCAATGCCGCGCGCGGCCGACAGGCCGACCCGCAAGCCCGTAAAACTACCGGGGCCGGTGGTGACCGCGATTCGGTCGAGAGCAGCGAAACCTATGCCCGACTCCTTCATGACGCGCGCGATCAGCGGCATCAGGGCTTCGGCATGGCCGCGCTTCATCGGCAGGCGATTCCTGCGCGATCGACCTTGCTCGCGTCGGTATCCAGTACGGCGGCAGCGCAGGCGTCGAGCGCCGTATCGATGGCGAGGATCAGCATGGTTCCAGTCTTATCATCCCCGGCCGTGCCGCGGATGGATTGTTCCTGACCGCCAGGGGACGGCCCTGACGGCGCATGGCTTCGGAAATATGCACGCTACCGCGCACAACCTTTTTGAGAAAACAAGCCTTTGATATTATGGGGAATTAAGGAAGCATTAGCCAACCCCATGACAAGGCTTTGCACGGGTAATCCGAGTCCATTTCGGGCTCGGACGACGCTCGTTGCGCGCAGGCAGAAGGGGTTTTAAGTGACTTTTTGGCGAAGCGATTCGGCCGCGCGCGACGCGCTGGCCCAGGTTGCCGCGATCAACAAATCGCAGGCTGTCATCGAGTTCAACCTGGACGGCACCATCATCACCGCGAACGACAACTTTCTCGCTGCGCTGGGATACCGGCTGGAGGAAATAAGGGGCCAGCATCATCGGATGTTCGTGCTGCCGGCGGAGCGCGAGTCCGCGGCATATCGCGCGTTCTGGGCCAATCTCAACCGCGGAGAATTCCAGGCGGCAGAGTACAAGCGGATCGCCAAAGGGGGGCCGCGAGGTCTGGATCCAGGCTTCCTACAATCCGGTCCTCGATCGCGACGGCAAACCGCGCAAGGTGATCAAGTTCGCCACCGACATCACCGCGCAGAAAATTCGCAGCATGGAGGACGCCGGCAGGATCGCCGCGATCGGCCGCGCCCAGGCGGTGATCGAGTTCAATCTCGACGGCACCATCATTTCCGCCAATGATCTTTTCCTTGCTGCCGTCGGCTATTCGCTGGCCGAAATCAAGGGCAAGCATCACAGCATGTTCGTCGCACCGGGCGAGCGCGACAGCAGCGCCTACCGCGAATTCTGGGCGAGCCTGAACCGCGGCGAGTTCCAGTCGGCGGAATACAAGCGGTTCGGCAAGGGCGGCAAGGAGGTCTGGATCCTCGCCTCCTACAATCCGATTCTCGACGACACCGGCAAACCCTTCAAGGTGGTGAAGTTCGCTTCCGACGTCAGCGCGCAGAAGCTGAAGACCGCCGACTTCGAGGGCCAGATCGAGGCGATCGGCAAATCGCAGGCGGTGATCGAGTTCGACATGGAAGGCACGATGCTCAACGCCAACGCAAACTTCCTGGGCGCGCTCGGCTATTCGCTCGGCGAAATCCGCGGCAGGCATCACAGCATGTTCGTGCCTCCGGACCGAGCGCGACAGCGAAGCCTATCGCGCGTTCTGGGCGAACCTGAAGCGCGGCGAGTTCCAGTCGGGCGAATTCCGCCGCCTCGGCAAGGGCGGCCGCGAGGTCTGGATCCAGGCTTCCTACAATCCGATCCGCGACCTCAACGGCAAGCCATACAAGGTGGTGAAATATGCCGCCGACACCACCGCGCAGGTGGTCGCGCGCAAGAAGAGCGAAACCGTGCGCAGCATGATGGAGGCCGTCGCCGCAGGTGCCGACCAGCTCAACTCATCGGTTCGGGAAATCTCCGACGCGATGATGAAATCGAAGAGACACCGCCTCGGCGGCCGTCGGCCAGGTCGAGGTCGCCGACCGCCAGGCGCAGCGCCTCTCTGCGGCGGCGGGATCGATGAGCAGCATCGTGCAGTCTGATCGGCGACATCACCGGCCAGATCAACCTGCTGGCGCTCAACGCCACCATCGAATCCGCCCGCGCCGGCGAGGCCGGCCGCGGTTTTGCGGTGGTCGCCGCCGAAGTCAAAAACCTCGCCAACCAGGCCAAGCAGGCCACCGACAAGATCGACACTGAAATCGGCAATCTGAACGGCATCTCGACGACGTCGTCGACGCGCTCGCTTCGATCGAGAGTGCCATTCAGCACGTGAACGAATACGTCTCATCGACCGCGGCGGCGGTGGAGCAGCAGAGCACGGTCACCGGCGAGATGTCGATCGAGCATGCGCCTTGCGGCGGCGGAAGCCGCCAGCATCGGCCAGGCGGTGTAGGAGGGTGATGCGGTCATTCCGGGCGCAGCCCGGCATGCACTCGAACCCGGCATCTCGCAGATGCGCGGGTTCGATGCAATGCGGCATGCGCCACCGGAATGACGACGTTCGGCTCACATCGGCCGGACTTCGACCACGTCGGGCACGAAATGCTTCAGCAGGTTCTGGATGCCGTGCTGCAGCGTCGCGGTCGAGGACGGGCAGCCGGCGCAGGCGCCCTTCATGTTGAGATAGACGATGCCGTCCCTGAAGCCGCGGAAGGTGATGTCGCCGCCGTCATTGGCGACCGCAGGCCGCACCCTGGTTTCGATCAGGTCCTTGATGGTGGCGACCGTCTCGGCGTCGGCCTCGTTGAAGAACTCGTCTTCCTCGTCGGCGGCCTCGTCGCTGGCCGCAGCGCCGTCGGCCAACAGCGGCGCGCCGGACATGTAGTGTTCCATGATGGCGCCGAGGATCGACGGCTTCAGATGCTGCCATTCGCCCTCGGCCTTGGTCACCGTGACGAAGTCGGAGCCATAGAACACGCCGGTGACGCCGGGGACGTCGAACAGCCGTTCGGCGAGCGGCGAACGCGCCGCGGTTCGCGGCTGGCGAATTCCATGGTGCCGCCGTCGAGGACAACGCGGCCGGGAATGAACTTCAAGGTAGCGGGATTGGGCGTGGCTTCGGTCTGGATGAACATGGTTTTCTCCGGCGTCGCCGGTTCAAGGCCGGCGCGTGGTCATTCCATAGCAGATGGCGATCGGGGATGCACGGTCAAGGGGCGCAGGGCACCAATTCCGCCATCGCATCAGGGGCCTACGACAACCCGTCGATATCCGAATCGGTGAGGTCGCCGGGCACGACGACGACGGGAATCGGGAACGAGCCGACCGTCTTGGCCATCATGGCTGATGATCGGGCCGGGGCCTTCCGGCCCGGGATTGGCGGCCAGCACCAGCATCGCGATGTCGACATCCCTGTCGATCACCTCGAGGATCTGGTCGGTCGGCGTCGCCCTCGCGGATCACGCGCTCCGGCGTGATCGCGGCGATGCCGTTGGCGCGGCCGGCGGCGCGGTCGAGCGCGGCATTGGCGGCCTCCTCGGCCTCGGCGCGCATGATGTCGGCGACCCCCAGCCATTGCTGGTTCTGGTCCTCGGTCTCGATCACGCGCAGCATCACCACGCCGCCGCCGACCCTGATCGCCCAGCGGCTGGCATAATAGACCGCGCGGTCCCACTCCGCGGTGTCGTCAACGATAACCAGGCATTTCGGCTTGTGACCCGTCTCGTAGCTTCGTCGCTGGGTGGTCATGCACGTCCCGATGCTGCTCCAGGCAGGCCGCATGCTGCCACGGCGCAGCCACCCTCCACAAGCCGCAGGCCCGAGGCTTGCGGTATGTCAATTGTGGCAAAGACGTGGAGAGTTCAGCCTCTCTTCTGCAGCGAAAAAATGCGCCCCCGCTCCCATGGGGAGAGGGTTGGGGTGAGGGGGTACGGTCTATCGATTGAGCTTAACCCCTCACCCGGATTGCTTCGCAATCCGACCTCTCCCAAAGGGAGAGGTAAAGGGCACTCGCGGCTGGCTCGGTACGACAGCGAACGTTACGGCTTGCGGATGAAGCCGAGGATGTCCTTGGTCGCCTTCAGGGTTTCGGTGGCGATGGCGCGGGCGCGGTCGGCGCCGTCGATCAGGACCTGGTCGACGTAACCGGGATCCGCGGCCAGCCGCTTCATCTCGGAGGCGATCGGCGTCAGTTTTGTCACGCACAGCTCGGCCAGCGAATTCTTGAATTGCGAAAACTGCCCGCCGCCGAACTCGCCGAGCACCTCGGCCTTGCCGCGGCCCGACAGCGCCGCATAGATCCCGACCAGATTGTCGGCTTCGGGCCGCGCCTCCAGGCCCTTTTCCTCCGACGGCAGCGGCTCCGGATCGGTTTTCGCCTTGCGGATCTTTTGCGCGATGGTGTCGGCGTCGTCGGTGAGATTGATCCGCGAATTGTCCGACGAATCCGACTTCGACATTTTCTTGGTGCCGTCGCGCAGGCTCATCACCCGGGTCGCGGGGCCGGTGATCAGCGGCTCCGGCTGCGGGAAAAACAGCCCGTCCTCGAACCCGTTGGCGCGGATCGAGTCGGAAAAGTCATTGTTGAATTTCTGCGCGATGTCGCGCGACAGTTCGAGGTGCTGCTTCTGGTCCTCGCCGACAGGCACATGGGTGGCGCGATACACCAGGATGTCGGCCGCCATCAGCACCGGATAGTCGTAGAGACCGATCGATGCGGCCTCGCGGTCCTTGCCGGCCTTTTCCTTGAACTGGGTCATGCGGTTGAGCCAGCCCATCCGCGCCACGCAATTGAAGATCCATGCCAGTTCGGCGTGCCCGGAGACCTGGCTCTGGTTGAACACGATATGCTTCTGCCGGATCGATCCCGGAGGCGATGAAGGCCGCGGTCACTTCGCGGGTGTTGCGCGTGAGTTCCGCAGGGCCGCCCCACACGTCCACCGCCCACCGTGATGGCGTGCATGTCGACTACGCAATAGAGACAGTTGTGCGTCTCCTGCAGCTTGACGAAATTGACGATCGCGCCGAGGTAATTGCCGAGATGCAGATTGCCGGTCGGCTGGACGCCCTGAAAAAACCCGTTCAACGAATGCCATGGTCAGTTTTCCGCGCGTAGCCGTCTCGCGCCGTAGATGGTCTGGCGCAACGCGCCGTCACTTGCCATGCGGGCCCCGGTCGCGCAAGTCGGAGGCCGGCATTTGCCTGAATGCGCCAACAGCCTCGCGCCAGCCGGTCACGCCGAACAGGGCCAGAAACAGCCCGTAAATCGCGATTCCGGCCGCTATCAGCATCAGCAGCAGAACCGCCTGCGCGAGGCCATGCGCCTCAGTTGCCAGCGGCAGCGCATATGTCGCCGTCAGCCACAACAGCGCGCCCATCGCAAAAGCCGCCGCCACGATTCGCGGCAGCCGCCGGCGCGCGGCTTCATCGATGGAAAAGCCGAAAGTCGCGGCACCGCGCCGGATCAGCGAAAGCGCGCTGCTCCAGGCTCCCATCGCGAGGCCGGCCGCGATGCCGCCGGCGCCATAAAAATGGCCGAGCACCACGGCCAGCGCGATCGCGACCGCGATTCCTTTCAGCGTGGCCCATAGCGGCGTCAGCGTATCCCCGCGCGCGAAAAACGCCGGCGACAGCGCTTTGATCAGCACATGCGCCGGCAGCCCGAGCGCCAGCACCATCAACGCCTGCGCGGTCGCCGCGGTGTCGGCGGCCGTGAACGCGCCGTGCTGGAACAGCATTTTCACGATCGGCTCGCTCAGCACCATAAAACCCAGCATCGCCGGCAGCGCGAGGCCGACGGCCAGTTCGAGCCCGCGCGATTCGGCATGCGCGATGGCGGCGCGGTCGCCGGCCTGCACACGCTGCGCGAAACTTCCGGGCACCAGCACGCTGCCCATGGCGATGCCGACGATGCCGAGCGGCAGCTCGATCAGGCGATTGGCAAAATACAGCCACGACACCACGGACGGCGAGGCCGACGCGATCACGGCACCGGCCAGCACCAGCAATTGCGGCCCGGCGCTGGCGATCATGCCGGGCACCGCTTTGGCGAGGAAACCGCGCATCGGCGGGTCGAACGAAATTTTCAAAGGCGTGGCAAGACTGCCGGCCCGGCTGCGCCACGCCAGAACCAGCAATTGCAATAACCCGGCAAAACCGACGGTGGCCGCGACGATCAGCGCGGCATCGGCCGCATCCCGTCGCCACACCAGCAGCGCCGTCATCACAGCGATCAGCGCGATGTTGAACAGCAGCGGCGAGAACGCGGTCAGGGCAAAACGGCCTTGCGCGTTTGACAGCGCCATCATCACGGTGACCGGCCCGGCAAAGGCGAGATAGGGCAGCATCAGCCTGCTGTCATCGACCGCGAGTTGCAGTGTCGTTCCCGAAAATCCCGGCGCCAGCGCCGATATCACCAGCGGCATCGCGAGGCCCAGCAGCGCGGTCGCCACCACCAGCGCGGCACTGACGGTGCCGAGCACGCTGCCCGCAAACGCCGCAGCCGCGGCCGCGCCCCCGGTCTCGCGCACGCGCAGCCAGGCCGGCACAAGGGCAGCGTTCAGCGCGCCCTCGGTCAACAGCCTTCGCACCACATTGACCCCCTGGAACGCGACCAGGAACGCGTCGGCGACGGGCCCCGCGCCGAGCAGCGCCGCCATGATGGAATCGCGCACAAAACCGAGCAGCCGCGAAGCCAGTGTGCCCGAGGACACTGTAAGGAAGGAGCGGATCATTGTCGCGAGCATATACCGAAACGCTGCGAATACCGCGAGGCTGGTGCGGACGATGCGCTCGTGGTGCCGCTTGCCCCGACCTCATCCTGAGGAGCCTGGCGAAGCGCAGCGAAGCCGGGCGTCTCGAAGGATGGCGGCAGGCGGAGTGCCAGATGGTTCGAGACGCGCGCCGGACAGCGCAAGGGCGCTGCCCGGCGCGCTCCTCACCATGAGGGAGTGAAGCGTGCAGCCGCCTTGCTGGCGCCGGGCTGAACGTGATAGGCCGCAGCACCTTTCCAGCGCCGATCCGGCGCGGATTTCCGCGCCCTCGCTACTTGCCGCAACAGGACCGAAAAATGACTTCCACAAAATACGACGTTCTCGGAATCGGCAATGCGATCTTCGACGTGCTGGTGCAGACCGACGAGGCGTTTCTCGCCAAACACGGCATGACCAAAGGCGGCATGGCGCTGATCGATGAGGCCCGCGCGCTGGCGATCTACGGCGACATGGGGCCGGCCACGGAAATGTCGGGCGGCTCGGCCGCCAACACCATCGTCGGGATCGCCAATTTTGGTGCCCGCACAGCCTTCATCGGAAAAGTCCGAGACGACCAGATCGGCCGTCTCTACAGTCACGACGTCCGCGCCGCCGGCGTCGCCTTCGACACAAAACCCGCGACTGGCGGCCCCGCCACCGGCTGCTCCTACATCCTGGTGACGCCGGACGGCGAGCGCACCATGAACACATACCTCGGCGCCGCGCAGGATCTGAAGCCGGCCGACATCGACGCCGCGCAGATCGCGGCCTCCGGCATCGTCTATCTCGAGGGCTATCTCTGGGATCCCGCAAGCGCCAAGGAAGCGTTTGTAAAAGCCGCCACCATCGCTCACGGCGCCGGCCGAAAAGTCGCGCTGACGCTGTCGGATTCCTTCTGCGTCGATCGCTACCGCGACGAATTCTTGCAACTCGATGCGCCAGCGTACCGTCGATTTGATCTTCGCCAACGAGGCCGAACTGCATTCGCTGTACCAGACCTCGGATTTCGACACCGCGCTGACGCAGCTGCGCCAGGACACCGGCCTCGGCATCGTCACCCGCAGCGAAAAGGGCTGCGTGGTGGCCTCACCCGACTGCGTCGTCGCGGTGCCGGCGTTTCCGATCGATCGCATGGTGGACACCACAGGCGCCGGCGACCTGTTCGCCGCCGGATTTCTGTTCGGTCTGGTGCGGGGCGCCGGGCATGAGAATGCCGGGCGATTGGGCGCGCTGGCGGCGGCGGAGGTGATCCAGCATATCGGGGCCCGGCCGCAGGCGTCGTTGAGGGAATTGGCGCAGCAGAACGGGTTGCCGGTGTGAGGCTCTTCGGGCTCGCCGCGTTTGCGGGGGCGCTGAGACCATGATATATATCAAAGATAGCTATCACGGGAAGGAGGCGGATCATGAGTTCAACCGCCAAACTGTTCATGCATGGCCGCAGCCAGGCCGTGCGCCTGCCCAAGGAATTCCGTTTCGAGGGCACCGAGGTCCGGGTCAGCAAGGTCGGCGACAAGGTGATCCTGGAGCCGTTGAAGAAGCAGCCCTTCGATGCGGAGGCGTGGTTCGCCCGTCTCGACGAACTCGGGGGACGTGATTTCCTCCCCGACGGCATTCCTGACGATCCGCCGGCCGAGCCCGATCCGCGAATCTTTTTCGACAAATGATCTGTCTCGACACCAACATTGCGATTTACGTGATCAACCGCCGAGCGCCCTCGGTTCGGCATCGGCTGGCGGAACAATTGCGGCTGGGCACGGAGATCGGTTTCCCCGTGATAGCCCTGTTCGAACTGCGCTACGGGCACGCGCGCAGTGACAGGCGGGATGAATCCGATCGTCTGCTGGCCGAGTTTCTGGCGCCAGGAATCGCAGTGCTACCGTTCGAGGCAGAAGACGCCGCGCACGCCGGCGACATCCGCGCGCATCTGGAGAGCAAGGGCACGCCGATCGGTCATTACGACTGTCTGATTGCCGCGCAAGCGCGACGCCGCGGCGCCACTCTGGTGACGGCGAACCGCCGCGAATTCGAGCGCGTGCCGGGCCTGATGGTGATGGATTGGGGCGCGTGATGGATGCGGCGGTCGAGTGCCAGCGTCGGGCGCAGGAGTTAGCAACGGGACTTTGCCTCCCAAAAATAATTTCCGATTTTCCGAAAATTTCTCTTGACCGACTCACCCCTTGCAAAATATATCCCTCTCCATCCCGGCCCTCCAGGAGGGGCGTATCATGATCGTCACGAACGTCGGTCGGGGAGCGGTGGACGCAGCAGCGTCGGGCGCGCTAGTGGTGGCAGGGCGGAATCAACTCCGTGAGCGATCGAGCGGCGCGCAGACGAACGGCGTTGCAGCGTACGGCAAAAACGTGTGGGCCCGACGCCTCGACGCTGGCGTCAAGTCTTGCGGAGGCGCGGAAAGCCCGACCGGGCTCACGTGCCATCTTCCGGAAGGCGACGGAGACTAGACAGCCCGCTACTCCGGGGTGAGCACGTGATAAGCCGTCGAGCCACTGCGCAGGGAATGTCGGATGCTCTCCGCTGCCCTGTATGCTCATGTGCGCTTTCTTTCTACCCATTGCACATGAGACCGCGGGTGCAGCGCGCATCCGGCATTCCCCGCGCCCTCTGGATTCCAAGGCGCGAGAGTTTTCTGGCAAACCTCGGGCGCATGGCGCCGCGAGAACGAAATTCCATGTTTGATTGAACCCCTCCCGTGAGGCAAACACCGCTGTCATCGCCCGGCGCAGACCGGGCGACCCAGTATTCCAGAGACGATCGTGTTCAACCGGCAAGCCGCGGCGTACTGGATCGCCCGGTCAAGCCGGGCGACGACAGTTTTGGTGTGGCGGGGCGTCTTGCCAGACCCGCAATGACGGTCGCTAACGACTTTCTCTCACGCCGTCTTCGCCGCCTTCAATCCAAGCTTCGACTCCACCGTCTCGCGCATCAAAAATTTCTGGATCTTGCCGGTCACGGTCATCGGAAATTCGTCGACGAATTCGACATAGCGTGGAATCTTGTTGTGCGCGATCTGGCCGTGACAGAAGCCGCGGACCTCGTCGGCCGTCAGGGTCTCGCCGGGCCGCACCCGGATCCAGGCGCACAGCTCCTCGCCATAGCGATCGTCGGCGACGCCGAAAATCTGCACGTCCTGGATTTTTGGATGCCGGTAGAGATATTCCTCGATCTCGCGCGGATAGAGGTTCTCGCCGCCGCGGATCACCATGTCCTTGATGCGGCCGACGATGTTGCAATAGCCCTCATTGTCGATCACGGCGATGTCGCCGGTATGCATCCAGCCGCCGGCGTCGAGCACGTCCGCGGTTTTCTCCGGCTCGTCCCAATAGCCCAGCATGACGCTGTAGCCGCGGGTGCAGAGTTCGCCGCGCGCGCCGCGCGGCACGATGCGTCCCTCGCGATCGACCACCTTGACCTCGACGTGGGGATGGATGCGTCCGACGGTCGATACCCGGCGCTCCAGCGGATCGTCGGTGGCGCTCTGAAAACTGACCGGGCTGGTTTCGGTCATGCCGTAGGCGATGGTGACGTCGCGCATGTTCATGACGTCGTTGACGCGCCGCATCACCTCGATCGGGCAGGGTGCACCGGCCATGATACCGGTGCGCAGCGACGACAGGTCGAATTTTGCAAAGTCGGGATGGTCGAGTTCGGCGATGAACATGGTAGGCACGCCGTACAGCGTGGTGCATTTTTCCTGCGCGACGGTCTGCAGCGTCGCCAGGGGATCAAAACCCTCGCCGGGGTAAACCATGGCGGCCCCCGAGGTGACGGAGGCGAGATTGCCCATCACCATCCCAAAGCAGTGATAGAGCGGCACCGGGATGCAGATGCGGTCGGCTTCGGTGAGGCGCATCGCGCGGCCGACGAAATAGCCATTGTTGAGGATGTTGTGATGCGTCAGCGTGACGCCCTTAGGCGATCCGGTGGTGCCGCTGGTGAACTGGATATTGACGGCATCGTCGAACTGCAGGGTCTTGCCGAGCTCCGCCAGCGCGTCGCGGTGCCGCGCGCCGCCCATGCCGGCGACCTGCTCGAACGGGATGGTGCCGGGACAGGCGGGGCCGCCGATCTGGATGATCGCGCGCAGCTGCGGCAACCGCGCCGCATGCAATTCGCCCGGCGCGGCCGTCGCCAGTTCCGGCAGCAGCGTGTTCAGCATCTCCATGTAATGGCTGGTCTTGAACGCGGTGGCGGTGACCAGCGCCGCGCAGCCGACTTTTGCCAATGCGAATTCGAGTTCGCTGAGGCGGTAGGCCGGATTGATGGTGACCAGAATGAGGCCCGCTTTGGCGGCGGCAAATTGTGTCAGCGTCCATTCCGGCCGGTTCAGCGACCAGACCCCGATCCGCGCGCCGCGCTCGAGGCCGAGCGCGACAAAACCCGCGGCCAGCGCATCGACCCGTTCCGCCAGTTCTGCCCACGTCCACCTGACATCATGGCTCGGCGAAACCAGCGCCTCGCGGCCGGCCCAGCGCCGCGCCGTCCGGTCGAGGCAGCGCCCGATGGTATCGCCGAGCAACGGTGCATCGGCGACGCCGCAAACATAACTGGCCGCACTGTCCGTATTTTCGGTCAAGTCTGCCCCTCCATGAGTGAGAGTCCGCGCGGGCGGACATTAGGCGCATGACCCGTGGGGAGGCAATCTCCCGGCGCGATCGGTCTGACCGCGCCGGGAGAGAGGGCTCACGCCGCCCTTTGCCCGCTGCCGGCATCGAGCCCGGCATAGACGCCGCGCTCGAATCCGGAAAACGCTTCGATGCACTTCGCATCCACGAACGGCAGCAGCTGCATCAAAATCACGCCGGCGACGTTGCGCGAGGGATCGATCCAGAAATAGGTGTTGGCAAGGCCCGCCCAGGCGAGGCTGCCGGGGCTTCGGCCCTCCGGCGTCTTCGCCGTGTTGATCATGAAGCTGAGGCCCCACTTCTTGTCCATGTCGGGATAGAGATCGACATCATTGGTCGCGAACGCCACCGCCGAGGTCAGCTTGCCCATGTTGAGCGCGCCGATGTGATTCTGGCTCATCGCCGCCACCGTCTCCGGCTTCAGCAACTGATTGCCGTTTCCCTTGCCCTTGTTGAGGATCATCTGGGTGAACTTGATGTAATCACCCGCGGTGCCGTAGAGGCCGCCGCCGCCCATGAAAAATTCCGGATCCTGCTCCAGTTCGAACGGAATTGGCGCCAGCGATCCGTCCTCGCCGCGGTTGTGCATGGCAACCAGCCGCTTGCGCTGGGCGTCTGTGATCTTGAAGCCGGTATCGGTCATGCCGAGCGGCGCCAGCATGTGGTCGCGCAAGTAAGCATCGAGTTGCTTGCCGCTGACCGCCTCCACCGCCTTGCCGACGAAATCGATATTGGTGCCGTATTCCCAGCGCGTGCCGGGATCGGTCATCAGCGGCGTCTTCAGCGCGGCGTTCTGGCAGGTGGTGATCCCGGGAGTGCCGGTCTTCTCCAGATACCGCACCATGTCGCCGTTCCACATGTCGTAGGCAAAACCTGCGGTATGGGTCATCAAATGTCGCAGCGTGATCGGATTTTTGGCCGGCCGCAATTTCGGGGCGCCGCTGGTGTCAAAACCTTCCAGCACCTGCGGCGAGGCCAGATCAGGCAACAGCTTGCCGATCGGCGTCTCCAGCGACAGTTTTCCCTGCTCGACCAGCTGCATGCCGGCGGCCGCCGTGATCGCCTTGGTCATGGAAGCGATCCAGAACACGCTGTCCGCCGTCATGGCGTCGTCCTTGGAAAGGTCGCGTTTGCCGAACGCGCCCTGGTAAATCACCTCATTTCCGTTCGCAGCCATCGCGACCACGCCGGGAATCTCCTTCGCGTCGGACTTTTGACGAAGCACCTGATCGATCTGGGCCTTGCTCTGCATGGATCACCTCCCGATTGGATTTTTTTGAAGTCCCCGATCTTCCACCGCGCTTTCACTTCCCGCAAGCGGCAGCCGATGGCCGGGCGCAAGCTCGCGCGCTCGTGATGGCGGGGGGAGGGAGGGAGGAAGCTCGTATGCACGGTGAATGGCCGACCGAATGACAACATCTGGCCATATTTCGCGGTGAAGGGCCTGCAATGGCGATGACCAGTGCGGATATCCACGGGTAGCTTTGATCTAGATCACGGGTCGTGGAACGATTTTGACGGTAAAGTGTTTGAACGGTGGCGCAATTTGATGCCGCCAGCTGCTGAATTTGATGCAATTTGTTGCGAGCTTATTCTTGTTGCAAGGGGGCGGATATGATCTCGACCTGGAGCGAATGGAAGCGGTATCCGCGGGCCGGCCGCGGCGAAAATCTGGAAGCGCCGATCATGCCTGGCATCTACGAGGTCCGCGTCGCCGGAACCGGTGCGCTGCATTCGTTCGGCGCGGTCGATAATCTCGCCCAGGCGCTGGCGCTGCTGTCGGTCGGTTCCAAATCCTGGTTCGGCCGCCGCGAACCGGAAAAAATGCCCGACCTCGAATACCGGACCTGTGCGACCTCCTCCAAAGCCGCCGCCAAGGCCGCCGCCGAGCGCATGATCGGCCGACGCGAAACCTATATGAGCGGCGCCGCCTGAACCCTCCGTCGTTCCGGGGCGCGTCGAAGACGCGAACCTCAGATGCGCAATTGCGCATCGGGGAACCTCGAGATACCGGGTTCGATGCTTCGCATCGCCCCGGAATGACCACTTTGCGGTTGGCCAGCCAAACCGATGCATCCCAGCCGGTTTGCGCCTATATTCCGCGCCAAGGCCAAAAAAGCATCCCGAGGAGCAACGCCATGACCCCCACCGCAACAGCCGCACGCGCCACATCCGCCGCCCCCTCCTTGCGCGACCGCCTGAAAGACCCCTCGCTGCTGCGCGAGCAATGTTACATCGACGGCGCCTGGACCGGCACGCCTTCCAACCCAGTGACCAATCCCGTTAATGGCGTGGAACTGGCAAAAGTCCCAAGATTGAGCACCGCGGAGGCGACGCAGGCCGTGGAAGCCGCCGAGCGCGCATTCCCGGCCTGGGCCAAGCTCACCGCAAAGCAGCGCTCCAACATCCTGCGAAAATGGTTCGACCTGATTATCGCCAACCGCGAGGACCTCGCTCTGATCCTGACCTCGGAACAGGGCAAGCCTCTGGCCGAAGCGCTCGGCGAAGTCGATATCGGCGGCGCCTATGTCGAATTTTTCGCCGAGGAAGCCCGCCGCGTCTACGGCGAAACCATTCCGACCCAGCGGCCGGACGCGCGGCTGCTCGCGATCCGCCAGCCGATCGGCGTCTGCGGCGCGATCACGCCGTGGAATTTCCCCTGCTCGATGATCACCCGAAAAGTCTCGCCGGCGCTGGCCGCCGGCTGCACCGTGGTGCTGAAACCCGCCAATGAAACCCCGCTCACCGCGCTGGCGCTGGTGGCGCTGGCGGAAAAGGCCGGCGTGCCCAAGGGCGTGTTCAACATCCTCACCGGCAATTCCTCGGCAATCGGCAAGGTGCTTTGTGAACATCCCGCGGTACGCTTCGTCGGATTTACTGGCTCGACCGAGGTCGGCAAGATCCTCTATCAGCAGGCCGCGGTCGGCGTGAAAAAGCTCGGGCTCGAACTCGGCGGCAATGCGCCGTTCGTGGTGTTCGACGATGCCGATATCGATGCCGCGGTCGACGGCGCCATGGTCTCGAAGTATCGCAACATGGGCCAGACCTGCGTCTGCGCCAACCGCATCTATGCCCAGGAAGGGATCTACGACCAGTTCGTGGAAAAATTGTCGAAGAAAGTGGCGGCGATGAAGATCGGGGACGGCACCGAGACCGGCGTCACCCAGGGCCCGCTGATCAACATGGATGCGGTCGACAAGGTCGAAAAGCACATTGCCGACGCGGTCAAGGGCGGCGCCAAAATCGTCACCGGCGGCAAGCGCCACGCGCTCGGCGGCAGTTTTTTCGAGCCGACGGTGCTGGCCAATGTCAGGCCCGATGCGCTGGTCGCGCATGAAGAAACCTTTGGGCCGCTGGCGCCGGTGTTCCGTTTCAAGGACGAGGCCGACGTGATCGCGATGTGCAACAACTCGCCGTTCGGGCTGGCCTCCTATTTCTATTCGCGCGATCTCGGCCGCGTCTGGCGGGTCGCCGAAGCGCTGGAGTCCGGCATGGTCGGCGTCAACACCGGCCTGATCACCACCGAAGTCGCCCCGTTCGGCGGCGTCAAGGAAAGCGGCCTGGGGCGCGAAGGCTCGCATCACGGCATGGAGGAATATGTCGAGATCAAATATGTGATGATGGCGGGGATTTGATTACGAAATCAGCCCATCCATGAACATCCGCAGCCGCGGCGCCCATTTGTGGGCGTCGCTGCCCGACGCGGAATGGCCGTAGTCGCTGTCGAGCAGGAAATAATCGGCATCGACACCGGCGGCCGAAAACCCCTGCATCACGCCGGGCGCGATCTCCGGCGGAAACAGTCTGTCGGTGCGGGACAAGACATAGAGAACCTTCGACTTGATGCGGTCGAACTGCGCCGTGACATCGAAACCCCGCAGCGCCTTCGCCAGGATGATCAGCGAGTTCGCGTCAAAACCTTCAGCCCATCGCGCGGCCTCGTCGCGGATCGCGGCCTCGATCCCGGCGGGATCTGATAGCGTATCGTGCAGGCGGGCCTCGATGCCGTAAGTCTTCAGCGTCGCCATGCGGATCGCGGTCATGGTCTCGCGCACGCCGCCGCGATCGTAATAGTCGCCGCCGTTCCAGTTCGGGTCCTGCGACAGCGTTGCCAGCAGGCGCGCTACATTGCCTTCGGAGCGCTCGCGCGGCACCACGGGGGACGTGACGATGGCGGCGATCCCGCGCATCTTGTCCGGATAATTCACCGCCCACTGGAAAGCCTGAAACCCGCCATAGGACGGGCCGACGATCGCAACCAGCTTTCCGATGCCGAGATCATCGAGCAGCGCACGCTGGGTGGCGACGATGTCGCTCACCGTGAGGTCCGGAAACCGCGGCCCATAGGGCCTGCCGGTCAAGGGATCGATGCTGGCCGCATTGGTCGAGCCGTAGGACGAGCCCAGCATGTTGGGGCAGATGACAAAGAACCTGTCGGTATCGACCGCCTTGCCGAGGCCGACGATCGCGTTCCAGCTGCCTTCGCCGGTCGATCCCCCGGATCGATCATCTGCGGACCGCTGGTGTTGCCATGAGTGACCAACACCGCATTGCCGCGATCGGGCGCCAGCACTCCCAGCGTCCGGTAGGCGATGGTCACGGACGGCATCACGATCCCGCTTTGCAGGCGGAAATCTCTGACGACAAACGTTTTCGCGTCGGCCGAGGCAATCTGGCTCATCGTCACTTCCCGGCATCCGGGCCGAACGCGCCGTGACGTCCCGCGCCGGAGGCAAAGCGCGCCGCACCCGACAGCGTCTCGCCCGAGGCAATCACGGCAAGCCCGCCGCGCATCTCGTTGGCGATGGCGTCGGCCTCCTCGAGGTCCCATTGCCGTAGCGCCGACAGCCGGTCGGCGCGCAGGCAGGTTTGCGGGAAGGCGGCTATCTCCCGGGCCAGCGCGATCGCCTGCGCGCGGGTTTCGCCCTTGGCAACGAGACGGTTGGCAAGGCCCATCCGCAATGCCTCCGGGCCGCCGACCGGCCGTCCCGTGAGAATAAGATCAATCGCCTGCGAATGACCGATCAGCCGCGGCAGCCGGATGGTGCCGAGATCGATCAAGGGCACCCCAAAACGGCGGCAGAAGATGCCGAAAGTGGCGTCCTCGGCGACCACGCGCAGGTCGGCCCATAGCGCCAGCTCCATGCCGCCGGCGACCGCAAAACCTTCGACCGCCGCGATCACAGGCTTCGTCAGCCGCAACCGGCTCGGCCCCATCGGCGCGATCGAATCGTGGCCGCCGATCTCGCGCTTTTTGTTGGGATCGCCCGACGCCACCGCCTTGAGGTCGGCGCCCGCGCAAAAAGTGCCACCGGTGCCGGTGAACACCGCGACCGACGCCTCGGCGTCGGCGTCGAAGGCAAGGAAGGCATCGAACAGTTTTCGCGCGGTGGCGCCGTCGACGGCGTTACGGCAATGCGGGCGGTTGATGGAGACGATGGTCACCGGCCCATCGCGTTCGACCAGAACGGTATCGGCGTCGGTCATGGCTGCGCTCCCCTGGCATGTTCGTCATTCCGGGGCGATGCGAAGCATCGAACCCGGAATCTCGAGATTCCGGGTCTGGTCCTTCGGACCATCCCGGAATGACGGAATCAAACTATCAGTTCGCTTCCCGTAACCCGTCGATATGCTTCGAGATAGCGCTTGCTGGTGGCGTCCACCACGCTGGCCGGCAGCGGCGGAGGCGGGGCGTCGCCGTTCCAGCGGCCGGCGCGGCGCTCGGCGTCGAGATAGTCGCGCAACGGCTGCTTGTCGAAACTCGGCTGCGGCCGGCCGGGGATGTAGGCATCCGCCGCCCAGAAGCGCGAGCTGTCGGGGGTCATCACCTCGTCGATCAGGATGATGCGGCCATCCCTGTCGCGTCCGAATTCGAACTTGGTATCGGCGATGATGATGCCCTGCTCGCGCGCGATTTTTTCGCCGAGCGTATAGACGGCGCGGCTCATGCTCTCCAGCTCGAACGCCACCTCTTCGCCCAGCACCTCGCGCATGCGGGCGATGGTGATGTTCTCGTCATGGCCGGTCTCGGCCTTGGTCGCCGGGCTGAAGATCGCCGGCTCCAGTTTTGCGCTTTCGAGCAGGCCGGCCGGCAGCTTTTCGCCCGCCAGCGTGCCCGCTGCGGAATATTCCTTCCAGGCCGAACCGGAGATGTAGCCGCGGACCACGCATTCGATCGGGAACACCGTCGTGCGCCTGCACAGCATCGCGCGTCCGGCGAGCGAGGCGCGATGACCCTGCAACGCCGGCACCTCCGACATGATGGCGTCGGCGTCGGCGCTGATCATGTGGTGATGCACCACGCCTTCGAGCAGCGCGAACCACCAGGCGCTGATTTGCGTGAGCACCGCGCCCTTCATCGGGATGGTCTCGGCCATGACAACGTCGAAGGCGCTGATGCGGTCGGTGGTCAGGAGCAGCACGCGGTCGTCGCCGACGGCGTAGATATCGCGGACTTTTCCGCGCCCGATCCGGGGCAGCGGCAAGTCGCTGGCGAGCATGGTGGTCATTGTGTGCCTTCAATCGGAATACGGTCCCGCGCACGCGCGAACCAGCGAACCCTGAGATAGCTCACCCCGGCAGCGGAATGAACTCGTGTTCGTCGGGAACATGGGCAAAACGGCCGGTTTTCCAGTCCTGTTTGGCCTGTTCGATCCGTCCCTTGCTGGAGGAGACGAAATTCCACCAGATATGGCGCGGGCCTTCCAGCGCATCGCCGCCGAGGAACATCATCCGCGTCGGTGTTATCGTCCTGACCGTGATGCGGTCGCCGGGCCGGAAGATCAAGAGCCGCGGTCCCTCATAGCGATCGCCCGCGATCTCGATTTCGCCGTCGACCACGTAGATCGCGCGCTCTTCGTGATCGGGGTCGAGCGGCACGCTGGTGCCTGCCTGTGCAGTCACCTCGGTATAAAACCATGGCGACACCATCGTCACCGGCGATTTCACGCCGAACGAACCGCCGGCGATGATCCTCGCCGTAAAACCGCCGTCCGTCACGGTCGGCAGGCTTTCGGCCGCGTAGTGCTGGAACGACGGCGCGATCTCCTCGGAGCCCGCCGGCAGCGCGATCCAGCTCTGCAGGCCCAGCATCTTCTGGCCGTCGCGGCGCTGCACGCTCCGGCGTGCGTTCGGAATGGGCGATGCCGCGGCCGGCGGTCATCAGGTTCATGGCGCCGGGCTGGATTTCCTGGATGTTGCCCTCGCTGTCGCGGTGCATGATGCTGCCGTCGAACAGATAGGTGACGGTGGCGAGCCCGATATGCGGATGCGGGCGCACGTCCATGCCCTTGCCGGACATGAACTGCACCGGCCCGAAATGATCGAAGAAGATGAAGGGCCCGACCATCTGCCGCTTGCCATGCGGCAGCGCCCGCCGCACCTCGAATCCATCGCCGAGGTCGCGCGTGCGCGGCACGATGATGAGTTCGAGCGCATCGCAGGAGGTGGGATCACCGAGCAGGGGATCGTTGGAGGGAAGCCAGCTCATGGGAACTCTCCGTCAAATTCGTTTCGTGCCGTCATCCTGAGGTGCTCTCTGAGCGGTGCGTCTGCACCGCTCAGAGAGCCTCGAAGGATGGAGAATCATGATGCGGCCATCCTTCGAGGCGCGCAAGAGCGCGCACCTCAGGATGACGGAGGTGTGTGCTGCGCTGAGTTATCCCTTCCTCCCGCAACGCCCGCCGAAACAGCTTTCCTGTCGGTCCGGTCGGCAACTCGCTCACCCAGTGAAATGCCTTCGGCACCTTGAAACCGGCAAGATGACGTTCGGTGCGCAGGTACTGATCGAGCGCCGCTGCAGCAGGCGGCGCGCCGCGAGCCACCAGAAACGCCTCGATGCGTTGTCCCGTCTGCGGATCCGGCTGGCCGACCACGGCGCATTGCGCGACGTTCGGATGCGACAGCAGCGCGTGCTCGATCTTCTCGCCCGAGACCTTGATGCCGCCGGTATTGATGACATTGTCGATGCGGCCGAAGACCCAGAGGTAGTTGTCGTCATCGAACCGTCCGAGATCGCCGCTGCGCCACCAGCCATCGCGAAATTTTTCGCGCGTCAGCGCTTCGTCCTTCGAGTAGCCGACAGCAACCGGCGCCCGGGATGGCCGGAATTGCAGGTGTCCGGCAGTTGCAGGGCAGGTGCGCGCACTGCGACGTCACGAAACACCAAACCCCGTGATTTTACGGATAGTCGTCCGCAGTCCGGCGGTCCATGCTGCATGCGGCGATACCCGACATTGCAGTCGAGCCACCCCCATGCCTGACGCCGCGGCCCAAGTTCAGAAATTGCTTCGCCAGCAAGCGGCGATTGCCAGGTTCGGCAGCTTCGCGCTCCGCGAGCGCGATCTGGACAGGATTCTCGACGAAGCCGTCCGCGTCTGCGCCGAGGGACTGAGCGTCCCCTTCAGCAAGATCTGCCGCTACCGCGAGGCAGAGAACGATCTTCTCATCATCGCCGGCCATGGCGGCGGATGGCGTCATCGGTTGCGTGGTGTCGCGCGCCGATATGAGCTCGCCGCAGGGACGCGCCTTCACGACAGGCCAGCCGTCGATTATCGACGATCTGCGCAAGGCCGGCGGCTTCAGCCCGCCGTCGTTCTATGCCGCGCACGGCATCGTTTCGATTGTCGATGTCATCATCAAGGGCAGCGACTCCCGGCCATTTGGAATTCTCGAGATCGACCATGACCGGCAGCACGACTACGACCAGCATGACATCGATTTCCTGACCGGGTTCTCCAATGTGGTGGCCGAAGCCGTCTTGACCGCTTCGCGCGGCGCGGCGCTGCAGGTTACCGTCGATCGGATGAAGGAACTGGTCGACGAGAAAGACCGCCTGCTGCACGACAAGAACACCGCGGACCTGCAGCTTCGCCAGGCACAGAAAATGGAAGCGGTCGGCCAGTTGACCGGCGGCGTCGCTCACGACCTGAACAATATTCTCACCGTCATTACCGGGACCATCGAAATCCTCGCGGAAGCCGTTGCCGACCGGCCGGAACTGCTGGCGATCGCGAAAATGATCGACGAAGCCGCGGCGCGCGGCGCCGATCTGACCCTGCGCCTGCTGGCGTTCGCCCGCAAGCAGCCGCTGCAGCCGCGCGAAGTCGACATCAACAAGCTGGCGGTCGATGCTGCAAACCGGCTGCGATCGACGCTCGGCGAGCACGTCGAGATCAGCATGAGGCTGGCGAGCGAGGCGCCGAACGCGCTGATCGACCCGAGCCAGCTCACCAATGCGATCGTCAATCTGGCGCTCAATTCCCGCGACGCCATGGCGCATGGCGGCAAGCTCACCATCGAGACCTGCAATGTCGTGCTCGACGAGGCCTATGCCGCCATCAACCCCGATGTGGTCGCGGGAGACTATGTGGTGGTCGCGGTGACCGATTCCGGGCACGGCATTCCCACCGGCATCCTGGAAAAGGTGTTCGAGCCGTTCTTCACCACCAAGGATGTCGACAAGGGGTCAGGCCTCGGCCTCAGCATGGTCTACGGATTCGTCAAGCAGTCCAACGGGCACATCAGGATCTGCAGCGAAGAGGGGGTTGGCACGACGGTGAGGCTCTATCTGCCTCCGGCGACAGGCATCGCCAAACCCGCCGCTGCGGCAGTTGTGCCGGCCCTTGAAGGTGGCGACGAGACGATCTTGGTCGTGGAGGACGACAATCTGGTGCGCGGATTCGTCCTGACCCAGCTCGAGAGCCTTGGATACCTCACGCTGGCTGCGTCCAACGCCACCGAAGCGCTGGTCGTCATCGACGGCCCGCAGCAAATCGATCTGCTGTTTACCGACATGATCATGCCGGGCTCGATGAACGGCCGGCAACTTGCGGACGCCGCGCTGAAGCGGCGGGCCTCGCTGAAAGTCCTCTATACATCGGGCTATTCGAACGAAGCCATCATCCACCACGGTCATCTCGACGCCGGCGTGCTGCTGCTCCCAAAGCCCTATCGCAAGTCGGATCTCGCCCAGATGATCCGCACCGCACTTGCCGCCTGACGCGAGGTAGCGGATCGTTTCCATGAAAATGGAAATCGCGATGAACAGGTCTGGCCGCGCGATGTGTTGTTCGCCAGGGGCACCGTCGGCCAGTATGTCATCATCATTCCATCGGAACGTCTGGTGATCGTCCGGCTCGGCCGCTCGCCGAACCGGCCGCCGCAGACCGAGTTTGCCGAACCAGCGGTGGAAAGCTTTACTGCCGTCCCAGCTGCGTGGCCTTCGCGACCCGGTCAAATCGTTCCAGCGACAGGATCGCGTCGGCGAGCTGGTCGGCGCGGCCGTTCAGCACCGGGCGGGCGAGGGTCAAAAATTTCTGCGCCATCGCCTGCGCATCCGGAAAAGAATTCGGCTCGCCGGAGGGATCGGCATAAAGCCGCTCATGCACGCCGTCGTCGGTGGTGATCGAGACCCTGGCGCCGAACGGGTGGGTGCGGCCGATTTCCAGGCGATCGTCCTGCACCACGTCGAACTTGTCGGCCAGCGCGCCGACTGCTTTATCGCCCAGCCGCTCGTAGTCGTCCCAACCAAAACGGCCCTGATCGAGCGCCACCGCGCCGGTGAAAAACATCGAGAACTGGCCGCCGACGATCGAGGTCGGATGCCGCTTGGTGGCGGCGTCGCCGGTGAGCGTAATGCCGTTGCGGTGCAGGCCGATCTCGACTCGCCTGATCTGGTCCGGCGTCAGATTGTGTTCGCGGCGCATCGCGATCAGCGCATCGAGGGCTGCGTGGGTATAGCGGCAGCTCGGATAGGGTTTTACGCCGATCTTCATGGTCTCGTAGATGGCGCCGAGGCCGGCCACCGCCTTGTCGGGATGGGCATTGTCGCTGTAGCCGACCAGCAGGCCGTGCTTGCCCTCGACCGATTCGGATGAGCCGACAAAATCGTTGCGCGCCAGCGTCGCTGCGATCACGCCGTTCATGGCGGCGGCGCCGACCTGGTAGCGCTTGTTCCAGGCGCCGTTGACCAGAAACTGCAGCGAGCCCGCGGCCTGGCTGCCGGAGACCCCGAACGCCGCGACAATCTGATCCTTCGACAGCCCGAACAGTTTTGCCGCCGCAGCCGCCGCGCCATAGGTGCCGGCGGTCGCGGTCGGATGAAAGCCGCGCGCGTAATGCGAGGTCGGATCGAGTGCTTTGCCGAGCCGGCAGCAGACTTCATAGCCGGCAACGATGGCGGTCAGCACGTCGCGGCCGGAGGCGCCGACCAGTTCGCCGATCGCAAATGCGGCCGGCACCACCGGTGCGCTCGGATGCAGCGAGGAATCCGCGTGGGTGTCGTCGAAATCGAGGGAATGGCCGAGCGCGCCGTTGAGCAGTGCCGCGACCGCCGGTGTCCAGGTCTTGCTGTCGCCGAACACGGTGGATTCGCCGCTGCCGTCGAGCGCGAGCGCTTCCAGCATTTTCAGCAGCGACGGCGTGGATTCGGCGTCGCGCCGCGCCCGGATCGCGCTGCCGAGGAAATCCAGCGTCAGCACCTTGGCGCGTTGCAGCACTTCCTGCGGAATGTCCTCGAATTTCAGGTTGGCGACGTAGGCGGCGAGGGTTGCGGTTTCGTTGGCCATGGCGTTGCCTCGTTGGTTCCGGCTCGTTGGTTGTTGGGAATTAGGTACGGCTGCCACGGTGCGCCGTCAACATCAGCTCCGGCGGGTCAGCCCTCTGCGGCTCAGGCCGCGACCTGGCGCAGCATGGCGGGGACAATCAGCCGGTGAAACGGCATGATCACGGCGAGATAGACCCGGCCGAGCCAATTATGCGTCAGCACCAGCGTGGTGGCGGTGACGTTCTGGCCCTTGCCCTCGCCGCAAGGCGCGACATCGACTACCACGCGAAAATCCAGGTGCCGGTCGTTGAAACCGGCGACCAGCCGCTCGTGCGTCTCGCTCACGACAGGAAAGATCCCGATGATATCGGCGCGTCCGCTTCCGTCCGGCGCGCCCGCCTTCAGGCCAAACGGCGCCACCATGAGATTGCGCAAGGCCAGCAGCATGTCGATCCATCGCGGCCCCTTCGCCATCATCCTCTCGGCGGCATGGCGCGCATCCAGCGCGGTATCCTCGATGCCGATGCTGAAGGCATCGATGAACTGCGCGCCGGCCAGCAACGCGCCGGCATCGACGTTCGGTTGGACCTCGCGGACTTTCATGGCCTCACCTCGGGGCGGATCAGCGTTGCAGCCCCAGTTGATTTGCCAGCCGCCGAAAGCGCAAGATCAGCAGCACGGCGTACACCGCGGTGCCGCAGGACAGCCCGATCCAGACGCCGGCCGGGCCGAGTTCGGTGCGAAAGGCGAGCATCCAGGAGGCGGGAAATCCGATCAGCCAGTAGCTGATCGCGGCAAACAACAGCGGGATACGTGTGTCATTCATGCCGCGCAGGGAGCCGGCGGCCACGGTCTGGATGCCGTCGGCGATAAAAAAGGTCGCGCCGACCATCAGCAGCATGGCGGTGAGGTCGATGACGGCGCCTCCGCTCTCGACCGCCTCACCGAAGAACAACCGCGCGATTGCGAACCGGCCGAGAATCACGGCCAGCGTCATGACCGACATGAATGCGATGCCGAGTCCCGTTGCAACAAATCCGGCGCGTTTCACCGCCGCCGGGTCGCCGCGTCCCACCGCGTGGCCGACCCGCACGGTCGCCGCGATGCTGATGCCGAACGGCACCATGAACAGGATCGCCGCGATCTGCAGCGCGATCTGATGGGCAGCCAGCGCCGTGGTGCTGATCAGGCCCATCAGCAGCGCCGCCGCGGCAAACAGGCCATATTCCATCAGGAACGAGAGCGAGATCGGCGCGCCGATCACGATCAGCTGCCGCATCAGCAGCCAGTCGATGCGCCAGATCCGGCCCAGCACATGATATTTTCTGAACGGCCGGCGGCGATGCGCAAACCAGAGACCGGCCAGGAACATGGCGAAGTTGATGATCGAGGTGGCGAGCCCGGCGCCGAACAGCTCCAGCCGCGGCAATCCCCACGCGCCATGGATCAGCAGATAGACCAGCACCGCATTGGCCGGGATCGCGGCCAGCGTGATCCACAGTACCGGTTCCGGCCGGTTGACCGCGCCCATGAAGCCGCGGATCGCCAGGAACCAGAGTCCCGGCGTCAGGCCCCACACCAGTCCGAGCAGGTATTTTTGCGCCAGCTGCGCGGTCGCGGGCGCCTGGCCCAGCGCCAGCAGGATCCGCTCGCCATAATGCGGCAGCAGCATCATCGGCAGCGAAATCAATAGCGCGGCCCACAGCCCGACCCGCAGCGCGCGCCGTACCATGCGGGGGTTGCGGGCGCCGAACGCCTGGGCCGCCAGCGGCGCCACCGCCGACACCAGTCCCATGCCGAAGGTGAAGGCGACAAAAAACACCGTATGCGCCAGCGCCGCGGCGGCAACCGCCTCGTCGCCGAGCCGCCCGATCAGGGCCAGATCGGTCGTCATCATCGCGATCTGCCCGAGTTGCGTCAGCGCGATCGGGACGGCGAGCTTCAGCGTTTCCGTCAGCTCGACGGCGAGGTGACGTGGCCGGCCTGCCGCGGCGACGGCGGCGGCGCTCGTGCTCTCGATTTTATCAAGGGAGGTCATGGGAACGCAGACTAGCAGCGCGGCCGCCGGGACGAAATGGTGGCCGCGCAGCAACGCGCTATCGCCGGCTCGGGCGAAGTGACTGTCTACCGGCCCTCGCCATTCCGCGCCGGCACCCGCGTGATCTTCGCACCCAGCGCGTTGAGGCGTTCGTCGATGCGCTCATAGCCGCGCTCGATCTGGTCGGCGTTGTTGATGGTGCTGACGCCCTCGGCGCAGACCGCGGCCAGCAGCATCGCCATGCCGGCGCGGATGTCGGGCGAGGTCATCATCGCGCCGCGCAGCCGGCTTGGCCCGGCCACGATCGCCCGGTGCGGATCGCACAGCACGATGCGTCCGCCCATCGCGATCAGCTTGTCGACGAAGAACATCCGCGACTCGAACATTTTTTCGAACATCAGGATCACGCCGTCGCACTGGGTCGCGGTGACGATGGCGATCGACATCAGGTCGGCCGGAAACGCCGGCCACGGCTGGTCCTCGAGCTTCGGCACGTGGCCGCCGAAATCGTCATGGATTTTCAGGGTCTGGCCGGAGGGCACGATCAGATCGTCGCCCTCGACCTCGCAGACGATGCCGAGCCGCTCAAATCCCATCCGGATCGAGCGCAGATGTTCGACGCCGGCGCGCGCGATCCGCAGCGGCGAGCGCGTCACCGCGGCAAGCCCGATCAGCGAGCCGACCTCGATATGATCCGGCTGGATCGTATAGCTGGCGGGGCCGAGCGTCGCCGGCCCATGCACGATCATGGTGTTGGTGCCGATGCCCTCGATGCTGGCGCCGAGCGCGACCAGGAAGTGCGCGAGGTCCTGCACATGCGGCTCGGAGGCGGCATTGCGCAGATAGGTGGTGCCGTGGGCGGCGACGGCGGCGATCAGCGCGTTCTCGGTCGCCGTGACGCTCGGCTCATCCAGAAACACGTCCGCCCCCTTCAGTCGGGTGGCGCGGAATTCCAGCCGGTGGTTCGCGGTGACCGTGGCGCCGAGTTGCTCGAAGGCCAGGAAATGCGTGTCGAGCCGGCGCCGTCCGATGACGTCGCCGCCGGGCGGCGGCAGCATCACCGCGCCGCAGCGGGCCAACAGCGGCCCCGCCAGCAGGATCGAGGCCCGGATCCGCGCGCATAGCACCGGGTCGAGGTCGGTGGCGCGAATGTTTTTGGCGTGGATGGAAAGCGTGTTGCGCCCCCGCCATTCGGCCGACGCGCCGACCGAGCGGATCAGTTCCACCAGCGTCTCGGTATCGCGAATCCGCGGCACGTTCTCCAGCGTGACCGGATGCTCTGTCAGCAGCGCCGCGGCGATGATCGGCAATGCGGCATTCTTGTTGCCGGACGGCTCGATGGTGCCCGACAGCCGGTGACCGCCTTCAACGATGTATTGAAGGGCTGGCATGAGGTTATCGGTCACACGTCCACGTTGGCGCTGAGGGAATTGTCCTGGATGAATTCGCGGCGCGGTTCGACCACGTCGCCCATCAGCTTGGTGAAGATGTCGTCGGCCTCGTCGACTTCCTTGATCTTCACCTGCAGCAGCGAGCGCTCGTTGGTGTCGAGCGTGGTTTCCCAGAGCTGGCCCGGGTTCATTTCGCCGAGGCCTTTGTAGCGCTGCAGCGCCACGCCCTTGCGGCCGGCGTCGGTCACCGCCTCGAACAGGCTGACCGGCCCGTGGATCGCCGTTTCCGTGTCCTTGCGGCGCAGCACGCCCGGCTTCGGATAGGCCTCCTGCAGCTTCGCCGCGTAATCGTCGAGCTTGCGCGCGTCGGCCGAGCCGAGCAGCGCGTCGTCGATGATGGCGACATCCTTGACGCCGCGCACGGTGCGCTCGAACAGAAAACCCTGGCCCTCGGTGAAGTGACCGGTCCAGCCGCGCTCGACCTCGTCGGCCAGCGCGTCCAGCCGTCGCGCGATGTAGTCGGCGGCGGCGTTGGCGGTGGCGACGTCGCCGGTGATCTTCGGATTCATGACGCCGGCGATCGCCGCCTGCTCGACCACCTTGCGGTTATAGCGGCTGTGCAGATTGTGCAGCGTGCCGCGAATGACGCGGGCATCCTCCACCAGCGCCAGCAAATCGCGGCTGCCGCGCGGTCTCGCCCGACGCCAGCTTGAACACGCAGTCGTCCAGCCCGGTCTCGATCAGATAATCTTCCAGCGCGCGCTCGTCCTTCAAATACTGCTCGGACTTGCCGCGCGTCACCTTGTAGAGCGGCGGCTGCGCGATGTAGAGGAAGCCACCCTCGATCAGCGCCGGCATCTGGCGGAAGAAGAAGGTCAGCAGCAAAGTGCGGATATGCGCGCCGTCGACGTCGGCGTCGGTCATCAGGATGATCTTGTGATAGCGCAGTTTTCGACAGATCGAAATCGTCGCGGCCGATGCCGGTGCCGAGTGCCGTGATCAGCGTGCCGATCTGCTCGGAGCCCAGCATCTTGTCGAAGCGCGCGCGCTCGACATTGAGGATCTTGCCGCGCAGCGGCAGCACCGCCTGGAATTCGCGGTTGCGGCCCTGCTTGGCGGAGCCGCCGGCCGAGTCGCCCTCGACGATGAACAGTTCGGACTTGGCCGGGTCCTTTTCCTGGCAGTCGGCGAGCTTGCCGGGCAATGAGGCGATATCGAGCGCGCCCTTGCGCCGCGTCAGCTCGCGCGCTTTTCGCGCGGCCTCGCGGGCGGCCGCGGCCTCCACCACCTTGCCGACGATGACCTTGGCTTCCGCGGGATGTTCCTCGAACCACGCCGCCAGCGCCTCGTTGAGCACGTTCTCGACCACCGGGCGCACTTCCGAGGACACCAGCTTGTCCTTGGTCTGCGAGGAAAATTTCGGATCGGGCACCTTGACCGACAGCACCGCGGTCAGGCCCTCGCGGCAGTCGTCGCCGGTCAGCGCGATCTTTTCGCGCTTGGCCATGGCGTCGGCATAGCCGTTGACCTGCCGCGTCAGCGCGCCGCGAAAGCCCGCCAGATGGGTGCCGCCGTCGCGCTGCGGGATGTTGTTGGTGAAGCACAGCACGTTCTCATGATAGCTGTCGTTCCACCACAAGGCGGCTTCGACGCCGATGCCGTTCAGTTCGGCATTGATCATGATCGGGGTCGGCACCATCGGCTTCTTGTTGCGGTCGAGATATTTCACGAACTCGATGACGCCGCCCTCGTACATCATCTGCTCGCGCTTCTCGACCGCGTGGCGCATGTCCGAGAGCACGATGTTGACGCCGGAATTCAGGAAGGCGAGTTCGCGCAGGCGGTGTTCCAGCGTCGCGAAATCGTACTCGACGTTGGTGAAGGTCTCCTTGGAGGCGAGGAATGTCACCTCGGTGCCGCGCTTGCCGTTGGCGTCGCCGAGCGTCACCAGCGGCGCCACCGCGTCGCCATGGGCGAACTCGATGAAGTGCTCCTTGCCGTCGCGCCAGACCCGCAGCTGCAGCTTTTCCGACAGCGCGTTGACGACGGACACGCCGACGCCATGCAGGCCGCCGGACACCTTGTAGGAATTCTGGTCGAATTTTCCGCCGGCATGCAGCTGGGTCATGATGACCTCGGCCGCCGAAATGCCCTCGCCCTTGTGGATGTCGACCGGAATGCCGCGGCCGTCGTCGCGCACGGTGACCGAGCCGTCGGCATTGAGCACGACCTCTACCGCGCTGGCGTGGCCGGCCAGCGCCTCGTCGATGGCGTTGTCGACGACTTCGTAGACCATGTGATGCAGGCCGCGAGCCGTCATCGGTGTCGCCGATATACATGCCCGGCCGCTTGCGCACGGCATCGAGGCCCTTCAGCACCCGGATCGATTCAGCGCCGTATTCGACCGGAATGGAATGCTCGGTGTCGGCGATGGTTTGCCGGGCAGGTTCTGTCATGTGAGGCCTTCGAGGATGTCCCGAATCAGCGGCGCAAAACGGGGCGCTGAATTCAATCTATTTGTGCCATGAAAGACGCGATGCGCCTAGCGCAAAGTCTGTATCAGCAAGCTATTGAATAAATGGGATTTTTTGAGAGTTTTTCAAGGCGTCCGGAGGCCGATTTGGAGGCTCCGAAAAAGCGCGATTCGGCCGCCGATTCCGGGTCGTCGCAAACCGGCTTTTGTGAGCCGCCGGCAGCTCTGACGGGATGACCGCGCAGCCTCAGGCGCGGGGGACGATCCGGCCGGAATCGACGTCGAAAATCTCGCCTGATGCGCCGACGTCGCCAAACGCCGCGGGATCGGCGCCGGTCATCCAGACCTGGGCGCCGAGTTTTGCCAGTTCGTCGAACAACGACCGGCGCCGGCCGGGATCGAGATGCGCGACCACCTCGTCCAGCAGCAACAGCGGCGTGATGCCGGTCATCTCGGCGACCAGGCTGGCATGCGCCAGCACCAGGCCGATCAGCAGCGCCTTCTGCTCGCCGGTCGAAGCATCGCGCGCCGGCATGTTTTTCGGCGCGTAGATCACCTGCAGGTCGGTCAGATGCGGCCCGTCGAGGGTGCGGCCGGCGGCGGCGTCGCGGGCGCGGCTGGCGCGCAGGATCTCGCGGTAGCGATCCTCCACGCGAGTCGCGGGCTCGTTGACCAGCGCGTTTTCCATCCAGCCGTCGAGCATGATCTGCGCAGAGGGAAACGCCGAGCCTTCGCCGCGCGCGCGCAGCATCGCGGCCAGCCGCGTCACGGTCTGGCCGCGCATCGCCGCGACCGCGACCGCAAGCTCCGCGGTCTCGCGCTCGATCGCGTCGCACCAGTGGTCGTCGTAATTGCGCACTTCCAGCAGCCGGTTGCGCGAGCGCAAGCGAGCGGTCGAGCGCGGAGACGCGGCTGGAATGCTCGCTGTCGATCGCCAGCACCAGCCGGTCGAAGAACCGCCGCCGCTCGGAGGCGGCGCCGAGAAACAATCCGTCCATCGACGGCGTCAGCCAGACCATGCGCAGATGGTCGCCGAACGCGGTGGCCGAGTTCACCGGTTCGCGGTCGATCCGGCAGCGCCGGCTGGTGGCGGCGCCCTCGGCTGCCGGGCGCGTCGATGCCGGTGCCGAGTGTGGCGAGTCCCAGCGCGCCCTCGACCTCGGCGGACACCGCCCAGGAGCCGTCGCCCTCGATATCGGCGACATCGTCGAGCGTGGCGCGGCGCAGGCCGCGGCCGGGCGTGAGAAACGAGATCGCCTCGATGCAATTGGTCTTGCCGGCGCCGTTCGGCCCGACCAGCACCACCACATCGCCACGCGTCCGCAGGCTCGCCGCGCGATAATTGCGGAAATGCGTCAGGGTGAGGCGATGGATGCGGGAGGCGGTCATGTGAAGGAGAAAGGCCGTTCTTCTTCCCTCTCCCCTTGTGGGAGAGGGTGGCGCCGAACGAAGTTCGGCGACGGGTGAGGGGTTGTTACAGCTCGGCAAGCTTTGCGAGAATGTCCTCCAATACGGCGGAAGGTTGTTGCAGCACGTCGTTATTCCAGTAACGCGCAATTCGAAAGCCTTCCGCGATCAGGACGGCGTCTCTCGCGGCATCACGCTCGGAGTCAGCATGCTGACTGCCATCGATTTCGATGATGAAGTGCTTTTCGAAGCACACGAAGTCGAGAATGAAATTTTGAAAGGGGACCTGCCGACGAAACTTCAGGTGTTCGAGCCGTCGGCCACGGAGCAATCGCCACATCGCCGATTTCGGCGTCGGGCGGTTCGCGGCGCAGCTTTGTTGCAAAGCCGCGGATGCGCTTAGGCGGTAGGGCGATGGTGTGGCGTTTGCGGCGCGAACCCCTCACCCGTCGCCTCACTTCGTGAGGCGCCACCCTCTCCCACAAGGGGAGAGGGGAAGTGGAGGGTTGCTTGTTACTTGTCACACCCGCATCGGCATCAGCACGTAGAGCGCGCCCTTGGAATCCTTGTCCTGCACCAGCGTCGGCGAGCCGGGGTCGGCCAGTTTCAGTACCGCGACCTCGCCCTCGATCTGGGCGGCGATGTCGAGCAGATAGCGCGAGTTGAAGCCGATATCGAGCGCGTCGGAGGCGTATTCGACCTCGAGTTCTTCCGTGGCGCTGCCGGAATCCGGGTTGGTCACCGACAGGACCAGCTTGCCGGCGGACAAGGCCAGCTTCACGGCGCGGCCGCGTTCGCTCGAGATGGTCGAGACGCGGTCGACCGCGGCCTCAAAATCCTTCTTGTCGACGATCAGTTCCTTGTCGTTGTTCTGCGGAATGACGCGGCCGTAATCCGGAAAAGTGCCGTCGATCAGTTTCGAGGTCAGCACCACATGGCCGATGGTGAAACGGATCTTGCCCTGCGAAAGTTCGATCCCGACCTCGCCTTCACTGTCCTCGATCAGCCGCTGCACTTCGCCGACGGTCTTGCGCGGCACGATCACGCCGGGCATGCCATCGGCGCCCTTGGGCAGTGCCAGATCGACCTGCGCCAGCCGATGGCCGTCGGTCGCGACCGCCGCGCAGGGTCGCGGCCTTGGCACTGCCCGCGGCGTGCAGATAGATGCCGTTGAGATAGTAGCGGGTTTCCTCGGTCGAGATCGCAAACTGGGTGCGGTCGATCAGCCGTTTCATGTCGGCGGCGGCCAGCGTGAAGGAATGCGTCATGTCGCCGGCGGCGAGATCAGGAAAATCGTTTTCCGGCAGGGTTTGCAGCGTGAAGCGGGAGCGGCCGGCGCGGATCGCCAGCACCGAGCGGTCGCCGTCGCCTTCCAGCACGATCTGCGAACCGTCGGGCAATTTGCGCACGATGTCGTAGAACATGTGCGCCGGCACCGTGGTCGAACCGCCGGTTGCGGTTTCCGCCGGCAGCGTTTCCGTCACCTCGAGGTCGAGGTCGGTGGCCTTCAGCGACAGCCGGGCGCTTTCGGCGCGGATCAGCACGTTGCCCAGGATCGGAATGGTGTTGCGGCGCTCGACCACGCGATGGACGTGGCCCAGCGATTTCAGGAGTTGCGCGCGTTCGACGGTAACCTTCATTGCAATACCCGCCTGATCCCTGAGATGGAAAAGCCGGGCGGCCGAGACGGCGCGCCGCGGCAATTGAAACCCGAAAAGCCCGATCAAAGCTGGATTTGATCAAACCCGTGGGGGGACCGCAAGGTGGCGCGGATGGCCCTCAAGCGCAAGGGAAACGACGAGGGAAACGGCACGCGTTCCCCACGTTTTCGCCAGGAAATCCGCTCCTCAGCCCCGGCCATTCGCCGGGACGGCGATGTGCGGCGCCTCCGTCGGGGAACGGAGAATTTTCTACTCCTGCAATTGCCGCTTCAGCGAATTCGACCTCCTCGGACAGCGCCACATCCTTGGCCACCAGCGCCTCGATCTTGCGCACCGCGTGCAGCACGGTGGTGTGGTCGCGGCCGCCGAACCGGCGGCCGATCTCGGGCAGCGAGCGCAGCGTCAGCGTTTTTGCCAGATACATCGCGACCTGGCGCGGGCGGACCACATTGGCGGTGCGTCGCGACGACAGCAGGTCGGAGCGGCTGACATTGTATTGCCGGGCCACCACCCGCTGGATGTCCTCGATCTTGATCCGCTTCGGTTCCTGCGGACGGATCAGGTCGCGCACCTCGCGCTCGGCCATTTCCAGCGTCACCGGCTGCGCGTTGAGCTTGCTGTGCGCCAGCAGGCGATTGATGGCGCCTTCGAGGTCGCGGCCGTTATGGGTGATGGTGCGGGCGAGATAGTCGAGCACCGGCGCCGGCACGTCGAAGCTTGCATGATGCGCACGGGCTGCCGCGACGCGTGATTTGAGGATTCCGAGCCGCAATTCCTCGCCGAGCGAGCCCATCTCGACGACGAGGCCGCCGGCCAGACGCGAGCGCACGCGGTCGTCGAGGCTTTCGAGATCCGAAGGCGGACGGTCCGCCGCGATCACCACCTGGCGGCCGGCGTCGATCAGCGCGTTCAGGGTGTGACAGAATTCGGCCTGGGTCGACTTACCCTGCAGGAACTGCAGATCGTCGATCACGAGCACGTCGATGCCGCGCAAGCGCTTCCTTGAAGGCCAGCGCCGTCTGCGTCTTCAGCGCCGCGACGAACCCGTACATGAACTTTTCGGCCGTAAGATACAGCACCTTGCGCTCGCTGCCGGAATTGCCGGCCCAGGTCACCGCCTGCAGCAGATGGGTCTTGCCGAGGCCGACGCCGGCGTGGATGTAGAGCGGATTGAACATCACGCTGTCGCCGCGCCGTCCTTCCGCCACCTGCCGCGCCGCGGCATGGGCCAACGTGTTGGAGCGCCCGATGACAAAACTTCCGAAGGTCAGGCGCGGATCGAGCGGCGAGCCGCCGAGCGCGTCATGGCTGGCGGAGACCGGCGCGATCGCGGTCGCGCGCAGTTCCTGCGCCGGGCGGCCGTCGGTCCGTTCGCGGGGACGCTGATCGAGCGGAGCGGGCGCTTCCTTGGCGGGCGCAGCACAGCGCATCGCGGTGCGCACGGTGAGGTCGATGCGGTGCACTTCCGGCATTTCGGCCTGCCAGCAGGTGAGCACGCGCTCGGCGTAATGCGCCTGGATCCAGCTCTTGAGGAAGCGCGTGGGAACCGAAAGGCGGACGCTTTCATCCTGCACGCTTTCCAGGTCCATGCGGGCAAACCAGCTGGTGTAGACGTCCTCGCCAACGCTGGTGCGCAGCCGACCCTTCACGCGTGACCAGCGATCCTGTTCCATATCGGTCATATCCGGTGACTTTTCTAAAGGGAGTAAATCTTGTCTGGTGAAAACCGCCGCGGGTCTGCCCCGCTGCGTGACCTCGAGCGAGACCTCGTCTCCAGCCACAGCGCTGCCGTTCGGCAAGACGCCGTCAGGCAAAACACCGGCTGGAAGGGAAGTTTCGCGAGGTCAGCGCGTACTCGACGGTCTTTCCGGAGTTCGCGTCGGGGGCCGCGCGCAGGCGGCATCAAAGGCGATCAATACGTCATCATTGAAGACTGGCATCGCTTCGACTACCGTGATGATTCCGTAAAGCATACAGCCTCCCCCTTCCGCCATGATTTGCCCATGGCGAGTTGTCATTTTACGTGTGTTTCAAATTCAGTCGACGACGCCCAAAGCCCGTTCAGACGCTGCTACAACCTGCCCGTTCTAACCCGTCCGGGTGCCCCGCCTTCGCGCGCCTGTCGGCAGGACCGGTCGTATCTCCCTTGTTAGGCGAGCGAGACTGGAACGCCCCGCCCTGAGAAATTTCGACACAGAACCACATTCCTCATATCGCTATGAGGTTGAACCCGACCATCGCCTGGAAAGCATCGCCAACGCACACACCGCCGCCGATCTGCACGTCCGCCTCGTTTCCCGAACCGCGCTGGTCTCAAGAACGTGGGCGCCGCGAACGTCCTTACAGATACTTCATTCCCTGTTTCCCGCAACGGAAATGATTCGTCCCGCGCGCCCGAAAAATCACTTCGCGCCTGCAAAATCAGACGGCGGATTTTTTTGAGCGCGGCAAGGTTTTGAATCTGTGCATGGATTCGAACTGCGGATCGGATGTGACAGTTCGGAAAATTGCGTAAAAAAAATTCACAGTTCGTTTACATTTGAGCTCGGCAGAATTGGGTTTTCCAACAACCGCTCGCTGCTATGCCGATAAGTAGCGGTTCGAGCGCGTATTTTTTTGTTCATCGGAACAGGGTAACCCTGAAGCGGCGTCGCATGCCGTGGCGCAATCGCGGTTGCTTTTTTGAAAACGCTGAAAGCATTGACCGGAATCAATATGGCTATGGCCAGCGCGCATTTCGCAATGCTCGTCACTCTGCCTGGCGCCAGTAAATCTACGGAAGTGCGCGCGCTTTGCCAACCGCAATCTTGCGGAGTGCGGCACACTCTCAAGAGAAACGCCCGGCATTGCCGGGCTTCCTGACGAATATCTCTTGCACTCGGTCCATCTCGCGGCGAGGCGATCGGATGCGCGAGCCGCGCGAGCTTCGCTCGCATCGCCGTGCTGAATGGTGCGCTGCGCTCCCCGCATCGGTTCCGGTTCCGCGCGCGTTGCGTGCAATCGCGGTCGGCTCGCTTCCCGTTCAGGCGCCCAGCAGCCGTTCCATCGGAGCCGACCTGATGATCGCGCTGCACGCCCGCAGCCCGACAAAATACGGGTATTTCGTCCGCTGCGCTATTTGTTGGATGGCAATCCATTCGCCCGCCTCCGCCGCGGATCACCAAAAAATGCCACCAAAAAAATCCGCGCTGGCCAAAATCTCCTGTGCTCAGGGGTTGTCGATCCCGGTTCTTGAAACTGCTCGATGGTTACGCTCACGCGAAGTTTCGGGCGTCATCCTTTTGCTTTTGCCCGGCCATCGTCATGCCGGCTTCTTCTGGTGGATGGAATGTGATTGCCGGATCCAAAACGCGTGGGGGCTTCCACCAACGCGTGACCTTGAGCGCGCTTCGTCTTCAGCCATCGACCGGCGGTTCGGCGCAACGCCGCGATCGCGCGTGCTTCGAACTGGACAACGATCCGCCAAACAAAAAAGCCCGGCGATGCCGGGCTTTCCTGTCGAACAAACTTTGACGCTCAGTTCATTTCGCGAGCTTGGCGATCTGGTGCACGAGCCGCGAGACCTTGCGGCTCGCATTGTTCTTGTGAATGATGTTGCGCTGGGCGGCCTGCATCAGTTCCGGCTCCGCGCGCGCCATCGCCTTCAGGGCCGCATCGCGGTCACCGCTCTTGATCGCTTCTTCGACGTTACGAACCGCGCCGCGCATCTGGGTGCGGCGCGACTTGTTGATGATGGTGCGGCGGGCAATCTTGCGCGTCGCCTTCTTGGCGGAAGTGGTATTGGCCATATTCTCAAATTTCCTTCGGCAGTGACCGATCGCAGCGGGTGAGACCCTGCCAAACCTTCAACTGCATGATCGACGCTGGGTGTTTTCAAGTGTTCCCGAGAATGCCGTTTTCGGAGCCAATATGCTCTCAAGACGGCGCGGCTCAAAGAACAGCGGCGGCGGGATTGCGCCCGCCGCCATTGCCGGTCTTATAGAGGGCGCGCCTTGCAGCGTCAACGCCTTCGGGGCCCCCCGGCACCGGCGGGGTCCGCTCCGGAGGCCCGGATAAGGTGCTGAACTGGTTGAATTTCTCGGGCACCCCCGGTAATGCCTGACGGCGTTCCGGGCTGGACATATATAAGGTGACGCATGATCCGCGGTTTCTTCCGAATTATCGGGCTCTTGCTTCTGGCCGGCGGATTTATCTTCATGGTCTATGACGGCGCCCGCTGGGTTGCCGACCAGACCCTGCAATTTACCCGGTTCGGGCAGTTCTGGAACGATATCCATCAATCCAGCCAGAAGGCGTTCCAGACTTGGGTCGAGGGCACGGCGCCCTGGCTCTGGACCAGTGTCGTCAAGGTGGTCCTGGACCAGCCGGTCTTTGCCGTGATGGGCGTGCTCGGCATTTTATTGATGCTGCTGTTCCGGCCGCGCAAGCCGCTGATCGGCTATTCCAGGGACTGACCGGGAGCCGGTTCCCGCCGCCTCTGTTCAGGGATGTGTAACGGTAGTGCCGCTGCCGGCGTAACGACATATATTGCAGCCACAGATATTGAGTTCGAATGGCGTAAGCCGGGGTTTCCCGGCACGCGCCTTCGACATCGAGAGGTGATCGCCATGTTCTTCATGCGCAAAACCACCGCACTGCCGAGCGTCGCCGAGGCGCTGCCGGGCCGTTCGACGCCGATCCCGACGGCCAAAACCCATTTCGTCAACGGCCGGCAACTGCCGCCGCCCTATCCCGCCGGCCTCGAACAGGCGGTGTTCGGGCTCGGCTGCTTCTGGGGCGCGGAGCGCAAATTCTGGGAACTCGGCGACGGCATCTTCGTCACCGCCGTGGGCTATGCCGGCGGGCATACCAAGAATCCCACCTATGAGGAGACTTGCTCGGGCCGCACCGGTCACACCGAAGCGGTACTGGTGGTGTTCGATCCGAAAAAGGTCTCCTACGAAAAACTCCTGAAGAATTTTTGGGAGAGCCACAACCCGACCCAAGGCATGCGTCAGGGCCATGACATCGGCACCCAGTATCGTTCCGCGATCTATACTTTTGGCGATGCCCAGCGCAAGGCGGCGGATGCGTCGAAGGCGGTCTACCAGCAGGCGCTGTCGGCCAAAGGTCTCGGCGCCATCACCACGGAGATTGCTCCGGCGGGCGAATTCTATTTCGCCGAAGACTATCACCAGCAATATCTCGCGAAAAACCCGGCCGGCTATTGCGGGCTGGGCGGCACCGGCGTGTCGTGCCCGATCGGCGCCGGCGTCAGCGCGTGATTTCCACTTACCCTCCAGGGGAGGGTAAGAAAAATACCGCGGGCGAAGCCTTCAACTTCATCCGCGCAAACCCCGCAAAAAAACCGTTTGTTAACCATAACCGGTGCAAGAATTTAGCTGTCTCGCTATGAGGGATGGCTCCAGTGCGGGTTGCGCGCGCGTTTCGATTACCAATCACGGCCATCATGACGGCACTCGTCTTGTCGGGCTGCATGCGCACGCGGGCTCCTGTCGCGGTGGTGGCGCCGCCGGCCGGCCTCGATGCCATGGCCTACGGCCAGCCCTATGCTCCCGCCCCGCCTGTCGTCGTCGCGGATTCCGGTGGCGGCGGCGCGATCGCAGCGCTCCGATCCGGCTTTACCCGACTTCGCCGCGCTTCCGCGCCGGTCCCGGTGGTCTATGCGGCTGCGCCGGTGACCTATGCGGCAGCTCCGGTGCCAGTGGCTGCGCCGATGCAAGTGGCTGCACCGATGCCGGTGGCCGCGCCAATGCCGGTGGCTGCACCGATGCCGGTGGCCGCGCCAATGCCGAGTGGCCGCGCCGATGCCGGTGGCTGCACCGATGCCGGTGGCTGCACCAATGCCGGGCAGTGGCTGCACCAATGCCGGTGGCCGCGCCAATGCCAGTGGCCGCGCCGATGCCGGGGCCTACGACGCGGCGTATCGCCTCTCCGGCGACAGGCTCCGCGTCGTGATCTACGGCCAGGAAGGTCTCACCAATATCTATGCGATCGATGCCGCCGGCTGTATCTCCATGCCGCTGATCGGCATCGTGCCGGCACGCGGACTGACGCCCGCGGATCTCGCCGCGGAAATCACCGGCAGGCTGCGCCGCGGCTACATCCGCGAACCTTCTGTCGCGGTGGAGATCGAGGCCTACCGGCCGTTCTACATCCTCGGCGAAGTCGCAGCTCCCGGCCTGTACCCCTACGTGCCCAACATGAGCGTCGAGAGCGCGATAGCGATCGCCGGCGGCTTCTCGCCGCGCGCCCGCCGCGACCGCGTCACGCTCACCCATACCGACGACCGCGGAACGATGCGGGCCGTCGTGCCGCTCGGCACGCCGCTGAGCCCCGGCGATACCGTGCTGGTCGGCGAGCGCTGGTTCTGATCGCCCTCGTCGTCATTGCCGGGCTTGCACCCGGCAATCCATCTCCAGGAAAGTTTTGTGAAGAAGGTTCGATGCGCGGGTCGCCCGCGCGAATGACGGCGCTTTCGAAAACGCGATTCTGCCCGCGCATGACGAGGCGACTGCTTGCTATTGCCACATCCAGTTATGGCCCCAGTCGCCCTTCCAGCCGGCCAGCCGGCCGCCGCGGAATTGCAGATAGAGACGGTGGCGGTGCGGAAACAATCCGCTGCCGCCGAAATTGCGGAACGCCAGAAAAACTTCGTTGCCGGGACGTCCCTTGATGTAGGTGAGCGGCGCGCCGAGCGCGCGCGCCGCATCCACAGCGTCCATGCCGAACACCAGCGGCACATTGTTCGACAAGGTCGCGGTGAACGGCGGCGGGGTGGGGCCGCCGAACGGCGGGAGGCCTTGCGCGCTGGCGGGCGCCGCACCCGCCAGCGCGGCGAACGCCGCCGTGACGATCGCCCTCATGATGCGGCCTTTTGAACGGGCTTGGCCTCAAGGCTGTCGAGGAACGGCAGCACGGCGTCGATGAACGCCTGCGGCTGGTCGATGTTGACCGCGTGGCCGGCGGCCGGGATCACCACCTTCGCAGCACCGGGAATTTTTGCCGCCATGTAGTCGGAAGCGGCGAGGAACGGCGTGTCGTCGGCGCCGACCACGACCAGCGCCGGCACTTTTATCTCCGGCAGCGACTCGATCACCCTGGCGTCGCGCTGGGTCAGCATGCCGCGTGCGGCGCGCGCCAGTCCCGTCGCATCGCGATGGCTGACGCTCGAGCGCTCGCGGCTGGCCAATTGCAAACCCGCGAGGCCTTCGCGCTCAAAACGGTCGCCGGTCTCCAGCGCGCGCCTGTTCCAGGCGTCGCGGGCCTCGTCCTTTTTGAAACCCGGTCCGGTATCGATGATCAGCAGCGCCCGCACCCGCTCGGGATGCGCGCGATAGAATGCCAGCGACATGTAGCCGCCGAGCGAAAGCCCGCCGACGATGGCGGTTTCCGCGCCGACCTCGTCGAGCAGGGCCGCCATGTCGGCCACGACAGCCGCCTCGCTGTAGGCTGCGGCGTCATCGGGATAATCGGAGCGGCCATGGCCGCGCATGTCCCACAACACGAGCTTGTGATGTTTCGACAGCGCCGCGATCTGGCCCTGCCACATCTCCGCGGTCGAGGAATAGCCATGGGTCAGCAAGACAGGCGGACCGGAACCATGGACCTCGTAATGGATATTGATTCCGTCCCGATTGAGCTTTGGCATCGCGATTTTCCGGTCAATGGAATGTTTTGCATTCTAGCGCGATCCATTCACCGTTGGGAAATGCGGTCCCTTTACAAACCCGCGACAAAACTTTGCCGCAGCGCACAACCCCAGATGATATTTTTTTGGGACGATTCTAATTTGCATTGCCTCTAAACAGGAACGGTATCATCCTGCGCGCCAACTGACATCGACCCGGTGGGTGCCAGCCAATACCCAAAAGTGAGTTGCCGCCGTAAGCGGCATCATGCACCGGCAGGGGAAGAAACGATGCCTAATCTGAACATCAACGGACGGAATATGTCCGTCGAGGCGGCGGGCGATACGCCGCTGCTCTGGGCGATCCGCGAACAATTGCAGATGACAGGGACGAAATTCGGTTGCGGCGCCGGCCTGTGCGGCGCGTGCACGGTCCACGTCAATGGCGAAGCGGTGCGATCCTGCCAGACCTCGCTGAGCGACGTCGCCGGCAAGAAGATCACCACCATCGAGGGCCTCAGCGCCAAGGGCGATCATCCCTTGCAGAAGGCCTGGATCGCCGAGCAGGTCCCGCAATGCGGCTACTGCCAGTCCGGCCAGATCATGCAGGCGGCCTCGCTGCTCGCGAAAAATTCCAATCCGACAAAGGAAGAAGTGGTCGCGCATATGGACGGCAATCTCTGCCGCTGCATGACCTATTCCCGCATTCAGAAGGCGATCATGCGCGCCGCCGCCGACATGCGCACGGCGTCCAACGCCGCCACCGAGCGGAGGCCCACATGAATACGCACGTGAATATCACCCCCCAGGAAATCACCCCCGACGCGTCACCCGATCTCAGCCGCCGCTCGTTCCTGGTCGGCCTCGGCGCCGCCGGCCTCGTGCTCGGCTATTCCGGCGTTGGCGGACTGCTCGGGTCCGATTCGGCGCTCGCCGCCCCCGGCAGTTTCGATCCCAGCGTCTGGTATTCGATCACGCCGGACGGCCTCGTCACCGTCACCTGCGGCAAGGCCGACATGGGCCAGCACATTGCCTCGACCATGGCGCAGATCGTCGCCGAAGAACTCGGCTCGAACTGGAAGGACATGCGGGTTCAGCTCGCATCCAACGATCCGAAGTTCAACGACCCCGTGCTCGGCGCGCAGATTACCGGCGGCAGCTGGAGCACCATGATGAACTTCGATGCGATGAGCCGCGCGGGTGCCGCAGGGCGCATGGCGTTGACGGAGGCTGCGGCCGCCGCGATGGGCGTGCCGGCCGGCGAACTGGTGGTCCGGAATTCCGTGATCTCGCATCCGAAGTCGAAGAAGTCGATGTCGTTCGCCGACATCGTCAAGAGCGGCAAGGCCACCAAAACCTTCACGCCGGACGAGCTGAAGGCGATCAAGCTGAAGACGCCGGATCAATACACCATGATCGGCGTCTCGGTGCCGCAGCTCGATATTCCCTCAAAAACCAACGGCACGGCCAAATTCGGCATCGACGTCATGCTGCCGGGCATGGTCTACGGCAAGGTCGTCACCCCGCCGGTGCGCTTCGGCGCCACCGTGAAGTCGGTCGACGACAGTGCGGCGAAGAAGGTGCCGGGCTTCATCAAGGCGGTGACGCTGGACGACAAGACGCTGAGCACCTCCGGCTGGGTGGTGGCGGTCGCCAGCACTTACGCCGGTGCGGCCAAGGCCGCCGACGCGCTGAAGATCAGCTATGACAACGGCCCCAACGCCAAATTGTCCAGCCAGTCGCTGATCGACGAAGCCAAGCGGCTGCAGGCGCTGGACGATTCCGGGCAGTTCTTCGTCAAGGACGGCGATACCGCAGCCGCCTTCGGCACCGCGGCCAAGGTGCTGGAGGCCGAGTACACCACCAGCATCAACATCCATGCCCCGATGGAGCCGATGAACGCCACGGCCGAGTTCAAGGGCGAGATCCTTCACATCTATTCCGGCAATCAGTTCGCGACGCGCTCCGGCGCGATTGCAGCCGGTGCTGCCGGGATCGATCCCAAGTTCGTGGTGATGCACCAGATGTGGCTGGGCGGCGGTTTCGGCCGGCGCCTCGACGCCGACATGATGGTGCCGGCGGTGCAGGCGGCGAAAGCCGTCGGCAAGCCGGTCAAGGTGATCTACAGCCGCGAAAACGACATGACCATGGACTATTCGCGGCCGCTCACCTTCCAGAAGGTCAAGGCGGGCCTCGATGCCGATGGCAAGCTGATCGCGCTCAATCACGACGTGGTCAGTGCGTGGCCGACCGCGCGCTGGGGCATCCCCGATTTCCTGTCGCCCTCGGTCGACAAGAAGGGGCCGCTCGACGCCTTCACCGTCAATGGCGCGGACTTCTTCTATTCCGTGCCCAACCACAATGTCCGCGCCATCAAGAACGAGATGGCGCACAACGCCACCCCGTCGGGGCAGTTGCGGTCGGTAGCACCGGGCTGGACCTTCTGGGCGGTCGAAAGCATGATCGACGAACTGGCCCATGCCGCCGGCAAGGATCCGGCGGAATACCGGATCGCGCTGCTCGACGGCAAGGGCAAGAACGACGGCGGCGCGCAACGCCTGCGCAACACCCTGCTCGCCGCGATGGGCATGGCCGGCTACGGCACCACCAAACTTCCGAAGGGCGAGGGCATGGGCGTGGCCTGCGTCTCCTCCCAGGAGCGCGCGACCGCGAGCTGGACCGCCTGCGTGGCCCATGTCGCGGTGTCCGCCAGCGGCGAGGTCAAGGTCAAGAAACTGACCGTGGCCACCGACGTCGGCATGCAGGTGCATCCCGACAACATCCGCGCCCAGGTCGAGGGCGCGGCGCTGTGGGGCCTTTCGCTCGCGATGTACGAGAAGGCGACGCTGAAGAACGGCGGTATCGAGCAGACCAATTTCGATACCTACACGCCGTTGCGCATGAGCCAGACCCCGGAAGTCGCGGTCAACGTCATCGCCAATGGCGACAAGCCGACCGGCGTCGGCGAGCCGGCGGTGACCGTGGTCGCCCCCGCGATCGGCAACGCCATCTTCAACGCCTGCGGCGCGCGGGTTCGCGCGCTGCCGATCACGGCGGAGGCGGTGAAGGCGAACATGAAGGCGTGAGGAGATTGCGCCATCGATGACAGCGATCCGCCGGAGGTTTCCTCCGGCGGATTTTTTCTCTTGGTGCTCGTGCGTCGGATGCCGCGCATGGTCGCTTTGACGCCCTCAGCATGGGTCGGCGGCCCGTGGTCGGCTGCCACATGCGCGGCGCGGATCGAGGCCAAGGCGCTAGGCATCACGGTGCCACTCTCCTTGCTCGCCACCGCCGGCGAGGTGATCGAATAGAAGCGTTCGGCTGTAAAGCATAGTGTCTCTTGTTGGCACCTTTTGAGACATGCCGAGCGGTTGTGACGATGCCCGCTCCCGATGGGAGACCGGAAGTCATGGGCAGACCGTCAAAATGACGAATGACCCAGGACACGACTGTGGGGTTGTCGTGGTGATTAGCGCGTGGAACCAACCCAGGGGGCGATTGTTCTTCTTGCGCTGCAACACTTCTTGGATCGTCCTGGATTTCGTGCACGCCCCGAGAGCATATGATGACCGCAGCCGACAAGAGAACACGTTCGACAAGATCAGTTGCTCATGGAGGCCGTGCGATCCGCGCGCAAATGCAAAGGTTCAGGACCACGTCTGATTTCCAGCAAGGGAGGAGACTGTGATCAGACAGCCGTTCAAAGCGCGCACTGCGGAAGAACTGATTGCCCTTCTGAGCGCGGTAGCAACAGCCATACTCGCTGTAATAATAATAATGTTGCTCTACTTTGGTCGCGAGATCATCATCCCGATAGCGCTAGCTATTTTGCTTAGCTTTGTGCTGGCGCCTCTGGTTGGAGCGCTCCAACGCGTCCGTGTCCCGCGTGGGTTGGCCGTAGTTGGCGTTGTCCTGATAGCCTTCGCATTCATATTTGCGATGGGCAGTCTACTCGCCACACAACTCGCGCAACTGGCCGGGGATTTGCCGCGATATCAATCCACGATAAGCGAGAAGATCCAATCATTTCGTGAGACCACCGCCGGCCGGGGCACGCTTGAACGCGCGTCCGGCATGCTGAAGGATCTGAGCAAGGAACTCGACAAGCCCAAGGAGGCGATGACCGCGCTGGAAGCGGGCTCAACCCCGAAGGCGGTGCCGCCCAAACCCGTTCCTGTGGAAGTTCGCCAGCCCGATCCAGGAGCGTTGGAGAGTTTGCAAAGCCTTATTTCTCCTCTGCTTCATCCCCTTGCGACAACGGGCATCATCGTCATTTTTGTCATCTTCATCTTGATTCAGCGCGAGGACCTTCGCAATCGCTTGATCAGGTTGGCCGGCTCGCACGATCTTCAACGCACGACGGCCGCCCTGGATGACGCAGCAATTCGCCTCAGCCGGCTTTTCCTGATTCAGCTCCTTCTGAACGGAAGCTTCGGCATCATTATCGGAACGGGCCTCTGGCTCATCGGCGTCCCAAGCGCGATCCTTTGGGGCATCCTGGCAGCGGTATTGCGCTTCGTACCTTACATTGGAGCAGTTATCGCCGCCGCATTCCCTCTCGCTCTGGCGGTGGCCGTCGATCCAACCTGGACCATGTTGCTTTGGACGGTCGCGCTGTTTCTCGTGGTCGAGCCGATCGTTGGCCATGTGATCGAACCGTTGGTTTATGGACAAAGCACCGGGCTCTCGCCCGTCGCTGTTGTGGCATCTGCAACGTTTTGGACGGCGTTGTGGGGACCGATTGGACTTGTCCTTGCGACGCCCTTGACGGTGTGCCTGGTTGTACTCGGGCGGCATGTCGAACGTCTGGAGTTCCTTGACGTGATGTTCGGAGATCGACCCGCGCTCTCTCCGCCCGAGATATTCTATCAACGGATGCTCGCGGGCGACCCGACCGAAGCGTCTGAAAAGGCCGAAGAGTTTTTGAAGGAGCGATCTCTCAGCTCGTACTATGACGAAGTCGCCCTGAAAGGATTGCGGTTGGCCCAAGCCGATGTCGAACGCGGCGCGCTGGATCCCGAGCGTCTGATCAAGATCAGAGACGCCGTGCGAGAATTTGCCGGCAATATTTCGGAACATGATGACCGTCTACCGCCGAAAATCAATCCGACCACCGACGTGGAAGCTACTTCTGCGGTAGAGACCGTGGCTGAAGATGCGCCTTACGAGAATCTGCCGGTTCTCCGCAAGGAAGATCTGCCCCCTGAATGGCAAGGCGAGCATCCCGTCCTCTGTGTGGCCGGTCGCAGTCTCGTCGATGAAGCCGCTGCAATCATGCTCGGTCAACTTTCGACCGCACACGGCTTGTCAGCCCGCGTTGAGGGAGCGGAAGCGTTGTCGACCGCCAATATCTTTCGGCTCGAGACCAGGGGGGTCGCGATCGTTTGCCTTGTCTACATGGATGCAACCAGCCCGGCTCATATGCGATACTCGGTCCGGCGGCTTCGTCGCAAGTTGCCGAAGGCAACAATCATTCTGGGCTGCTGGATGAAGGACATGGAGCCAGCGACGTTGGAAAGCCTGCGAGAAGGCGCCAAAGCCGACCTGGCTGCTTCAAGCCTGGGCGGGGCCATCAAGCTCTGCATAGAGTCGACAGGTTTCGTCGCTATTTCGACAATACCTTCCGAGACCGCAGCTTAGGGACCAATGCGAAAACCGCCGCTTTGTCTGAGCCTGCGGCTCTCAGAAGGGGCCGTTTCGTTCTGGCCACACGCAAAAGCCGCCAAGGTTTCCCTCGACGGCCCGCCGTTGCGCTGCGTTTGCCAGGAGGTTTGCTGCGTCGAGCGGTGCTCGAACGTAACCGTGCCTACCTTGCCATGGGACGCACGGCCTTAAGGGGGCGTCCAGTGCGTTGCCGATGTGTCGGGCCAACGATCCCCGATGGTGTAGCATCTGTTACCAGCGGCGATGCTGATCAAGCCAGTGTTGCTGTCCTATAGATGAAATAGATACGCGCGCCGGCGAGGTGAATGAGGTTCTCGACTTCCGTTTTTGACCCCGGAACAGACATTGGGTCGCAGCGCCCAAGGCCTGTTGTTTGCCCTTTCTCACTCGCCGCACGGTCGCAAAGTGCTAGGCTTCAGGCATTCGACAAGACGCGTTCTCTGAGGCGCACATGCATCGCCGCGAGTTCATCACGCTGCTCGGCAGTTCGGCAGTCACGTGGCCACTTGAGGCGCGTGCGCAGCAGGGTGAGCGCGTGCGCCGCGTCGGCATGCTACTCCCCGCAACTTTGGACGATTCCGAATATCCCGGTCTCGTCAGGGGATTCGTGGAGAGACTGCAGCAATTGGGCTGGACCGAAGCTCGAAATGTTCGCATCGACATTCGCTGGGCCGGAGGTGGTGCCGACGCTAATCGCAAATTTGCAGGGGAATTGGTCGCGTTGGCGCCGGATGTCATTGTGGCGGCCGGCAACACGTCGGCGGGGCCATTGCTTCAGGCCACACGAGCCATACCTGTCGTGTTTGCAATCGTTCCCGATCCATTCGGCGCCGGACTTGTCGACAGTCTGGCGCGACCCGGGGGCAACGCCACAGGATTCACGAGTTTTTCATATGACATTGGAGGGAAATGGCTGGAGCTACTCAGGGAAATAGCCCCTCGCGTCAAGCGGGTAGCAGTCCTCCGAGATTCCAATTTGACCGCTGGAGTTGGTCAGTGGAGCGCGGTTCAGACGGCGGCCCCATCAATGGGGATGGAGGCGAGTCCGATCAACTTGCGCGACGCTTCGGAACTTGAGCATGCGGTCTCAACATTTGCACGCTATCCGAATGGCGGCCTGATTGTGACGTCGAGCGGACTGGCGATAAGTCATCGCCATATGATCATCGCGCAAGCAGCCCAGCACAGACTGCCGGCTGTGTACTACAGCCGCGGCTTTGTTTCAGCCGGGGGGCTGATCTCCTACGGTTCCGATCGGGTTGACCAGTTCCGGCGCGCTGCTGTTTACGTTTACTGAGAGGCGACAAACCATCTGACTTGCCAGTGCAGAACCCTACCAGGTATGAACTGGTGATCAATCTAAAGACCGCCAGGACGCTTGGGCTGGATGTGTCGTTCAATCTTCAACAACGCGCTGACGAGGTGATCGAGTGAAGCGGCGATGTCTGTTCCCGGCACCAAACGGACCTGAAGCGCTTGGCCGCCAATATCTGCTCTGACAGGAAAGGCGGAGATGTTCTGGACCGCGCGGAGGTCCGAAAATTGGACCCAAAGCGGAAGTCCGGGGAATGCTGCGCCTGATCGCGTCCAATTGCGGCCATCGACCCCGATGCCAGCGTTCATCGGGCCGATCGGATGCCTCGCGGGTCAATTTCCCGATGCGAGGCGACGTACTCGATCTCGCCGTACGAAATGCCGATATCCTTGAGATCGTGGTCTTTCAGGCCGTACAAAGCCGCCCGCACCTTCGCGCGTTTGCGTCGCTCCTGAAACGCATCCCAATATCCCCTGATGAAGCTGGAGACGCGCTGGGTCGATCCGGCCGTCTGTCCCAGCCCTGGTGCACCATAGGTCGTGCTCATTGCATCATCTCCTTGGGTCTGTTGCCACAGGGATGAGGATGCCGGGACACGAGCGGGTGTGCTTGATGTTCGGCTTACTTTTTCCTTACCGGCGGCTTATTCTTTGCCTACCGGCGCTGGAGCCCTCGACCATCGGAGCCTGAGGGAATGGCAACTTGCGCTATCTCTTCGATAACTACTCATTCGACATCGACCGACGCGAACTGCATCGCGGAGCGGAGCGCCGTCCCGATCGCGCCACAGGTATTCGATCTGCTCGAATACCTGATCCGCAACAGGGAGCGCGTCGTCAGCAAGGACGACCTGATCAACGCCATCTGGAATGGACGTAGCGTTTCCGATGCAGCGCTGACGACCCGCCTGAATGGCGCCCGAACCGCGATCGGCGATTCCGGCGAGGAACAGCGACTGATCAAGACGCTGCCGCGTAAGGGCTTCCGTTTCATCGGGACCAGTGCGGGAAGCGGAGGGGCCGCAGCCGCAACGGTCGCCGATAACCCCGTAGAACCATCGAAACCCGGCCTTGCGCTGCCCGACAAGCCTTCGATCGCGGTGTTGCCATTCCAAAACCTCTCAGATGATCCCGCACAGGAGTATTTCGCGGACGGCATCGCGGAAGACGTGCTGACGACCCTGTCGAAGATCCAGGAGGTGCTGGTGATCGCGCGCGCTTCGAGTTTTGTGTTCAAGGGACAGGCGCGCGACATCCGCGAGATCGGGCAAATGCTCGGCGCCCGCTATGTGCTGGAAGGGAGCGTTCGCAAGGCCGGCAATCGGGTGAGATTGGCGGCGCAATTGATCGACAGCCTGAACGGCAGCCATGTGTGGGCAGACCGTTTCGAGGGCGACCTGGACGACGTGTTCGAGCTTCAGGATCGGATAACGCAGGACATCGTCGCCGCGCTCCAGGTCCAGTTGACGCTTGGCGAAGAAGCGCGGGTCTGGCGCAAACGCTCTGGCAGCCCGTTGGTATACGAGCATTTGCTGAAAGGTCGCACGCTGTACGTCAACTTTTCCAGGCACACTCATGCACAAGCACGCAAGGAATTCGAACTGGCATTGGCCATCAACCCGCTCTTTACGCCAGCGCTTGGCTTGTTGGGCTTCACACTGACTGACCAGGCTCGCTTTGGTTGGGAAAAGGACCAGGCGGCAACCTACGAAGCGGCACTGGAGTGCGCGGCTCGTGCTCTGGCAGTCGACCCGGATTGCGATGAAGCATACATCACGATAGGCTATACGCGCCTGTTTCAACGCCGCCATGACGATGCCTTGGCCGCCGGAGAAAAGGCGATTGCCCTCGGCCCCGGCTCGGCGGGCGTCTACCATGTCGCCGGTATGATTCACGGCTATGCCGGCGATTTCCGAAAAGCTGCCCAGTATGAGGAGCAGTCGCAGCGGCTCAGTCCACTTAGCCGCAATGAATCGAGGGTCGATGAGGCGCGGGCGAGGTTTCACCTCGGCGATCTTGTTGCCGCAAGTGACATTGCCTCGCGGGTCCTGATCGAGAGACCGGGTTGGCTAAGCGCGCAAACGACTCTTGGCGGCGGCGCTCTGGAACCTCGGCAGCGAGGAAGAAGCTCGCATCATTGTAAGGGAGATGATGGCCCGTCATCCCAACCTGACTGCAACCCGCTGGGCGCAGGGATCGCCTTATCGCCACCAGAAAGACCTTGACGCGATGGTTGCGCCATTACGAATGGCAGGCCTTCCCGAGTGATGCTCTCGCTCTTCGACAAAGTGAGCGAATGAGGCGGTAGTCGACAGACGTTCCGAATGTGACCCAAAGCCGTCGCGGGCGCTGAACGATGGCACGCCGCGAGGACTCGGCGGTTGTTGCCGGCAGTATCCTGTGACACCATCCAGGCACCGTTTTCTCCGTGACTTCTGGATGCCTATGCCACGTCAGAAATATGCCTGGGAAAAGCTGTCGGATGAGCAGTTGCTCAAGCAACGCCTCAGCAGTCTGAGGGTCAAGGTCGAAGGCACCTGGCTCGAGGATTGTCTCGGCGCCCTGAATGAAGAGCTGCAGGCGCGGGACATCCGGCTGCGGCCGCACGCATGGATGTCGAGCGAATGGTTCAGCCCGGCGGATGTGCCCGGCATTGCAATTCCCTTCTATCTCGCCCATCCCCGCCTGATGAAACTCGAGAAGAAGATGATGCTCGAGGTCGAGGGCGGCACCTGGTCCGAATGCATGGCCATTCTCCGTCACGAGACCGGCCATGCCGTGCAGCACGCCTACCAGCTGCAACGCCGCCGGCGCTGGCAGCAATTGTTCGGCCCGTCTTCGAAACACTATCCGCTCTACTACCGGCCCAATCCGGCCAGCCGGCGTTATGTCCAGCATCTTCGGCGCTGGTACGCGCAGAGCCATCCGGACGAGGATTTCGCCGAAACCTTTGCGGTGTGGCTGCGGCCGCGGTCGAACTGGCGGACGCGCTATGCCGGCTGGCCGGCGCTGAAGAAGCTCGAATATGTCGACGAGCTGATGGCCGAGATCGCAGGAAAGCGGCCGCCGGTCATGACGCGCGAGCGCACCGATCCGCTGTCCAGCGCTGAGCCAGACGCTTGGCGAGCATTACCGGAAAAAGCAGGCGTTCTACGAGTTCGAGCCGCCGAAGACATACGACCGCGACCTCTCCCGTCTGTTCTCCGCCGATCCACGGCACCGGCGGGCGCAGCCGGCTGCGCTCTTCATCAGGCGGCACCGCGCGCAAATCAGGCAGCTGGTCGCGCGGTGGACGGGCGAGAACCAGCTCACGCTCGATGCCGTTCTCGACAACATGATCTCCCGCTGCCGCGAACTCGATCTGCGCGCCCCCGGTTCCGAACGCAAGCTTGTGATCAACTTCACCATCCTGTTGACCGCCAAGACCATGCACGCGCTGTTCGGCCCGTCGCGGCGCAAATGGATCGCGCTATGAGACGCCTGCGCATTCTGGTGTTGATGCATCCGGACTGCGTGCCTCCGAACTCGACCGACGGATACACCGCGCAGGAAATCAACGAATGGAAAACCGAATTCGACGTCGTGAGCACCTTGCGTGCGGCCGGCCATGACGTTCGCCCGCTCGGCGTGCAGGAGGAAATCAAGCCGGTGCGCGACGAGATCGAAAGCTTCAAGCCGCATGTGGTGTACACGCTGCTGGAGGAGTTCCACTATGCGACCGCGTATGACCAGCACATCGCGAGCTATCTCGAGCTGATGAAAATCCCGTATACCGGGTGTAACCCGCGCGGCCTGATCCTGGCGCGCGGCAAGGATCTGTCCAAGACACTGGTGCACCATCGCCGGATCGCGGTGCCGGCCTTTGCCGTGTTTCCGATGCGCCGCAAGGTCAAGCGGCCGGCGCGCCTTGCGCTGCCGCTGATCGTCAAGAGCCTGAGCGAGGATGGATCCTTCGGGATCTCGCAGGCATCCATCGTCGATACGGACGAGCAACTCGCAGAGCGCGTCGCCTTCGTTCACGAGCGGCTCGAAACCGCCGCCATCGCCGAGCAGTACATCGAGGGACGTGAGCTCTATGTCGGCGTGCTCGGCAACAACCGGCTGCGCGTCCTGCCGGTTTGGGAATTGAAATTCGGCAACCTTGGCGGTCAGGGGGCACGGCAGATCGCCACCCAAAAGGCCAAACACGATCCCGACTACCAGGAACGCGTCGGAATCGTCGACGGGCCGGCCGATGACCTCGCGCCGGAGGTATACGCCCGCATTCAGCGAACGGCGAAACGCATCTACAAGACCCTGGGGCTCGACGGCTACGCACGTATCGACTTTCGCCTCACTGCCGACGGCACCCCGTATTTCATTGAAGCCAATCCCAATCCCGAAATCGCCAAGAGCCAGGAGTTCGCGACAGCGGCCCGGCATGACGGACTTGACTACCCGGACCTGCTGCATCGCATCCTGGCGCTCGGAATAAGCCGGGCAAAGGCAGGCGCATCCGTAGGCTGAAGGCGCGCGCCCGGAAGTTCAGACGGCTCGGCGTAGTGAAAAAGCAAGTTCGCTGCGACAAATTAGCCCGTCGGGCAAAACTTCGCTTTTTCCGAAGGGCAAATCACCATTAATAACTCACGCCATCCTGTCCCCTTGGAAGGGACGTTGGCCATCGTTACCGAACGTTGGGACGGGAGTTGCGGTGGACGTGACGGCATCGTGCGCGCGAGGATTGCAGGGCGGGATAAACTCCGTGAGCGGTCTTTAGAACGTGCTGACGAGCGGTGTCGAAGCGTACGGCAAAGACGTGTGGATCTGACGCCTCAGTGCTTGGCGTCAAGTCTTGCGGAGGTGCAAAGGCTCAACCGGGCCGGCGTGCCATCTTCCGGGAGGCGACGGGGGCAGGAAAGGCCGATACCCCGGGGTGAGCGCGTTATAAGCCGTAGAGCCATTGCGCAGGGATGCCGGATGTTCTCCGCTGCCCTGTATGCTCGTGTGCGCATTCTTCTACCCATTGCACACGAGACCGCGGGTGCAGCGCGCATCCGGCATTCCCTGCTCCCTCATTTCCTGGGGGACAACAAATATGCAAAACCTCGGGCAGATCGTGCCGCGAGAACGCGGACGTGTATCTGCTGTTTGAAATTCGAATCGAAATCTCACCACGTCATTGCGAGCGCAGCGAAGCAATCCATTTCACCGAGCAAGGAAAGAATGGATTGCTTCGCTGCGCTCGCAACGACGTTGATGGGCCAGGCCAAACCTCCTCCCGTCCAAATCGGTAAACTTGTAACGATCGCGATTCCCCGGCGTTCACCATGCCCCTTAAGCCGCAGAAAACCCGTTGTCTGGTAACTCTGGGAAGTCGCCACCCCGCTATCCCCCGAGGTTCCATGTCAGCTCCAGCCACAAAACCTTCGCCGAAACGCCGGCTGCTGCTGGCATCGGACCGCAGCGACCAGAGCAGCGAGCTGGCCGATATTCTGAAGCTGGCGGGGGAACTCGCCACCATCCCGACCTCGGACATCCCCGAAAAACCCGCCGGAGAATTCGCCGGCGTCGTGGTCGATATCAACCTGCGCTCGCCCGAATCGGTGCAGCTGGTGCGCAACAAGCTGCGCACCGAGGCCTATCGCGGCATGCCGCGGCTGTTCGTGCTCGCCGACGCGCTTCATCACGGCTCGATGCAGGCGTGGGCGCTGGGCGCCACCGACACCATCGCGCGGCCGTTCGATGCCCAGGCGATCCTGCAGCGGATTCGCGCCGCGTTTCCGGACAGCCATGGCTTTGATGCCACCGATCGCGGCAAGGCGCTGAACCGGGGCGTGGAAGCCGCGCACGCGGTGCTGGTCAAAATGTTCGAAAAACTTCCCCTGGGCGAGCCGCTGCAATTCAGCGACGTCATGGCCGCCGAAAACAAGATCCTGAAGGCGATAAAACACTCCTCGCTGCGTGAATGGCTGACCAATGTCGGCTGTTATCACCACGAGACCTATCGCCATTGCCTGTTCGTCACCGGTTTTGCGGTCGCCTTCGCCCAGCATCTCGGGATGCGCGACGACGACCAGCGCCGGCTGGTGCGCGCCGCGCTGCTGCACGATGTCGGCAAGGCCTTCATTCCCGTTGCGATCCTCGACAAGCCGGGATCGCTGACCACCGCGGAAATGACCGAAATGCGCACCCATCCTCGCCGCGGCTATGACGCGCTGGCGGCGCAAGGCGGCTTTCCGCCCGAGATGCTGGACGTGATCCTGCACCATCACGAATATCTCGACGGGTCGGGCTATCCCAACGGCCTGCGCGGCAACCAGATCAGCGACATCGTGCGGCTGATCACCATCGTCGATATCTACGCAGCCCTGGTGGAAAAGCGCACCTACCGGATGCCGTTCGCCCACGCCAAGGCGTTCGCGATGATGGAGCAGATGGGCGACAAGCTCGACCAGCATTTGCTGCAGGCCTTCCGCCCGATCGCGCTCGGGTGTCATTGAGGGATAGCGGGAATGTCGCGACGGAGTTCGATACCGGCCTCCGCTGTCATCTCCCGGCTTGACCAGGCGACCCAGGGCGGGTTCAACCGGTCGTCGCAACACTCCAGCAAAGGAGGTTGCGATGAAGGCATACAGGCGCGGTTCGGATAGGTGTGAGCGGGCAGCTTTACGATCGCTAGGCCGGCCTCGGGAAGCACTGCGGGAGAATTGTAGACAGTTCTGGAAGGCGATTGCCTCGGGGCGCTCGAGCGAGGATGCTGCGATTGACGCCGGGGTGTCGCCGGCTGTCGGCGTACGGTGGTTCCGGAAGGCGGGCGGCATGCCACCAACCCATTTCTCGCAGTCGTCAAAACCGCCATCAGGGCGCTACCTTTCGTTCGCCGAGCGTGAGGAGATCGCCATCTTGCGCGCCCAGGGTCACGGTGTAGGAGCCATCGCTCGTCAACTCAATCGCCCTCCATGCACGATCTATCGTGAGCTTGAGCGCAATGCGGCGCGGCGCCACGGCGCTCCAGAGTATCGAGCAACCACGGCACAATGGCACGCCGACCGGTCCGCTCGACGGCCAAAGCCGGCGAAGTTGGCGGTTAATCCAATCCTGCGAGATTATGTGCAAGACAGGCTTGCCGGTATGATCGCCAGGCCGGACGGGGTGCCCCTCGTCGGCCCGAAGGTCGTGTGGAAAGGCCGCCGGGCCGTGCATCGACAGCACCGACGCTGGGCGACGGCATGGAGCCCGGAACAGATTTCTCGTCGCCTTCGGCTCGACTTCCCCGAGGATGAGACGATGCGCATCAGTCACGAGGCGATCTATCAGGCACTTTATGTGCAAGGTCGAGGAGCGTTGCGCCGTGAACTGTCGGCCTGCTTGCGCACCGGTCGGGCGCTGCGGATGCCGCAGGCGCGCACGCGCAGGCCAGGCAGGACCTTCGTTTCTCCCGAGATCATGATCAGCCAACGTCCGGCAGAGGCAGCCGATCGAGCCGTACCGGGCCACTGGGAAGGTGACCTCATCATAGGCATTGAAAGTTCCGCAATCGGCACCCTGGTGGAGCGCACGACACGTTTCACCATGCTGCTGCACCTGCCGCGCATGACGGGCCATGACCAGGAAGCTCGCGTGAAGAAAGGCCCCGCACTCGCCGGACATGGTGCTGAGGCAGTACGCGACGCCATCACCCGCGCGATCTCAACCATGCCTGAGCAACTGCGTCGGTCGCTGACTTGGGATCAGGGAGCTGAGCTGGCTCAGCACGCACGCCTGAAGATGGACGCGGGCATGCAGGTCTACTTCTGCGATCCCCACAGCCCCTGGCAGCGCGGCACCAACGAGAATACCAACGGATTGCTACGCCAGTACTTTCCAAAGGGCACCGATCTCAGCGCTCACAACGTCGATGATCTTGAGGCCGTGGCCCTTGCGCTCAACACCAGGCCCCGGAAAACTCTTGGCTGGAAAACACCGGCGGAAACCCTCGACGAATTCCTGCGATTGAGCCATACACGAAGTGTTGCGACGACCGGTTGAATCCGCCCTGGATCGCCCGGTCAGGCCGGGCGACGACAGTCGGTGAGAGCCGACCGCTACCCCAGCAGCTTCCGCAGCTCCGCCTTCGCCACCTTTTCCAGCGTCGAGCGCGGCATCTCGTCGACGAAGCGGATTTCCCTGGGCACCTTGAAATCGGCCAGCGCGCCGCGGCAGGCGGCCATCACGGTGTCGTGCAAATCCTTCGGCGCGCCCTCGACGCCGGCGGCGGGAATGATGAACACCACCGGCACCTCGTCGAGCATCGGGTGCTTCTTCGCCACCACCGCCGCCTCGCGCACGCCCGGCACCACCGAGATCACCTGCTCGATCTCGGAAGCCGCGACGTTTTCGCCGCCGACCTTCAGCATGTCCTTGGCGCGGTCGCCGAACTTGATGAAGCCGTCGTCCACAGTGTGACGCGGTCGCCGGTGATGAAATAGCCGTGCTCGTCAAAGCTCTCCGCGGTGGCCCTCTCGTTGTGCAGATATTCCGCGAACAGCGACAGCCCCGGGACACCCTTGATCAGCAAGTTGCCGGTGTCGCCGACCTGGCGTCGCCGCGCCGTTGTCGTCGGTGATGCGGATGGCATATTCCGGCGCGGCGCGGCCGATCGACATCGGAATATTGGGCTGGTCGACTTCGCCGACGATGCCGTGGGTGATGGTCTCGGTCATGCCCCACCAGCCGATGATCTTGATGCCGAACACCGCAAACGGCGGCGGGTCGTTGACGGCGCGTGCCCCACAGCCGGAATTGGTGATGCTTCGGGATCTCGTGGTCCAGCAGCGCCTTCATGCAGAACGGAATCGTCGAGGTCCAGGTGCAGCCGTGCTCGAGCGCCACGTTCCAGAACCGGCTCGCGGAAAACCGCGGCTGGATCACGCAGGTGCCGCCGACCCACAGGCTCGCCAGCATCGAATAGGCCAGCGCGTTGGTGTGGAACAGCGGCAGATAGGTCTGGTGCACGTCGCCCTGGTGCAGGTCCTGATGCACGGCATTGACCTTGGCGCCCCACAGCGCGTTGGCGTGGGTCCACAGCACCGCCTTCGGGCGCGACGTGGTGCCGGAGGTATATTGCACGCTGCACGGGGCGAGCGGATCGGTGGCGCGGCGCGGCCGGTCGGCGCTGTCGGCGAACAGCGCCTCAAAACTGTCGCTGCGCTGGGGGCTTGAACCTTGTGCCGGGGCGGCGCCGGCATCGTGCGAGATCACCGCCATCCAGCGCAGGCCGCGGCAATGCGCGGCGACCATTTCGGCATAGGCCGGCTGCGTGATCGCCGCCACCGCGCCGCAATGCCCCGCAAAATATTCCATTTCGGCGGGCGCCGAGCGGGTGTTGGTGGTCACCGCGATGGCGCCGAGTTCGACGCAGGCAAACCAGGCCAGCATGGCCTCGATGCAGTTGTCGAGATGGATCAGCACATAATCGCCGGGCTTGATGCCGCGCTTGACCAGCCCCGCGGCCAGCGCGCCGCGCGCTCGTGAAATTCGCCGTAGGTCCAGCTTCGCGCCGGCGCCTCGAACGGCGCCCAGATCAGGAACGGATGGTCGCGCCGCGTCTCCGCCCGCATCCGCAGCAGCCACGGCACGTCGAGCCCCGCGAACGGTCCGACGATGCCCGGCGCTGCCTGCAAATTCGACATATATCCTCCCGCGCAGCCTTGGGGTGCGGCTGCTGTTATGGTGTTGTTGGCAGCATTACTGCCACCGGACGGCGCGGGGATCAAATCGCGGTGTCACGCCGCCCCGTCCTGATACGACGAAATCTCGATCAAACTGCCATCCGGATCGCGGCAATAGACCGACCGCAGCGTGCCCCGCGCCCCCTGTTTCGCCACCGGGCCTTGCTCGATCGCCACCCCGCACGCCTTCAGATGCGCCACCACCTGTTCCGGCGGGTCGGAGGTGAGAAAGCACAGATCGTCGCTGCCGGCGACTTCGTGGTCCGCGGTGAACCATTCGACCTTGTCGGCCCCGCGCGGCCGCACATTGATTTTCTGGTTCCCGAACACCAGCGAGGTCCGCGGCGTCTTGCCCGGGCCGGGATCGAACACCCGGACCTCCATGCCGAGGATTTTTCGGTACCATTCGACGGTGCGCGCCACGTCGGAGACGTTGATCACGATATGATCGAGCGCATGTACCTTGACGGCCATGGGCTTATCCTTTGGTCGCGGTCCGCCATGCGCCGGCGCACCTAGGCGGGTCAGGCTTTGTTTGTTACAACGCCCGCCGTTGTCAATTCAACAGATGCGGACCGCGCGATACGACGCGGCCGCCGGAGGAAACTGCATGGCTTCACGTCGCACCGCGATTTGTCTGATCGCAATGGGCATTTCGGCAATCGCCTCGATCGGCAGCGCCGCGGCACTGGATTATCCGACCCGGCCGGTGAAATGGGTGGTCGGCTATCCGCCTGGCGGCGCCACCGACATCATCGCGCGGCTGATCGGCCAGCGGCTGTCCGAGCGGCTCGGCCAGCAATTCATCATCGAAAACAAGCCCGGCGCCGGCAACAACATCGCCACCGAATCGGTGATCAATGCCGAGCCCGACGGCTATACGGTGCTGCTGGTCAATCCCGCCAACTACATCAACGCCTCGCTCTACACCAACCTGAAATTCAACCTGGTGCGCGACATCGCGCCGGTGGCGGCGTTCAACCGCGTTCCGAACGTGATGACGGTCAACAAGGACGTGCCGGCCAAGACCGTCGCCGAGTTCATCGCCTATGTGAAGGCCAATCCCGACAAGGTGAATTTGGCGTCCTCGGGCAACGGCACCTCGGTGCATCTGTCCGGCGAAATGTTCATGATGATGTCCGGCGTCAAGATGCAGCACGTGCCCTATCGCGGCTCGGCGCTGGCGATCACCGATTTGCTCGGCGGCCAGGTGCAATTGATCTTCGACAACATGCCGTCGATCCTCCAGCACATTCGCGCCGGTTCGCTGCGCCCGCTGGCGGTGACGTCGACGGCGCGGTCGCCGCTGCTGCCGGATGTGCCGACGCTAGCCGACACCGTTCCCGGCTATGAGGCAACCGCGCTGTTCGGCATGGGCGCGCCGAAGAAGACGCCGCCGGAAATCATTGCCAAGCTGAACACGGAGATCAACGCCGTGCTTGCGGAACCCGCGATCAAGGCCAGGCTGACCGATCTCGGCGGCGAGCCGCTGATCGGGTCGCCCGAGGCTTTCGGCAAGATGATCGTGGCCGAAACCGAGAAATGGGAGAAGGTGGTCAAGGCCGCCGGCGTGAAAGTCGACTGATTGCAGCGAACGATCGCGTCGCGGCGCGCTCTGCGCGGCGACGCACCGCGTAGTTCCCAAGGACTGTCATCACCCGCGAAAGCGTGATCCAGTATTCCAGAGCGATATCCGATGGACGGGCTGCGGCTACATGCCCAGTAGCAACCCGCGCCGGTTCGGGCATCCTGCTGCCGGAGCTGAGCACGCAGTGGAACCGTCCTTGCGAGCGAAGCGAAGCAATCCATTGCTGCAATGAGCTGGATTGCTTCGCCGCCGAGCCTGTCATCGGGCGGCGCAATGACAAGCAGAGGAAGCACCATGCCTTACGTCGATGGATTTATCGTTCCGGTCCCGAAGAAGAATCTCGCGGCCTACCGCAGCCTGGCGAAGAAGGCCGGCAAGATCTGGCGCGAGTACGGCGCGCTCGACTACGCGAATGGGTCGCCGACGACGTCAAGGTCGGCAAACGTCACCTCGTTCCCGCGCAGCGTGAAGCTCAAGCCCGGCGAAACCGTGGTGTTCTCCTGGATCACCTACAAGTCCCGCGCGCAACGCGACAAGGTCAACGCCAAGGTGATGGCCGACAAGCGGCTCGCCGGCATGATGATCCGGCAAGGAGATGCCGTTCGACGGCAAGCGGATGATCTACGGGGGATTTGCGAGCCTGGTGAAGGCGTGAGCGCTACACGGCGGCTTGTTCGCCCTCAATGGCGCGATCGATCGCATCGATCAGCACTGGGTCTCGATGAACTTGATCCGCGCCCGCTCGGCCTTGTCGCGGTCGAACGGCGCGGCCAACGTCTTTGCGAAGGCGTCGCGGTCGTCGGCCATGCGCTCGCGCGCCTTTTTCAGCGTTTCAAGTCGCTCGCTCATGGAGGTCTGCTTTCTGTAGATCGCAATCTACTGTTCCAGGTAGATAATACCCAGATCTGTTACCGATCGCCGTACGGCAGGGAAATCAAGTTGCCAACGCGCGTTTTCCTGCTTGCAGGGTAAGCCGAGCGTGAAATTTTTTGACAAAGGCCGTTACTAATTGAATTTCGAGAACAGATCGCGCAACCGCGTTCCGTCAATGATCCCCGTAAAACTACGGTCGAGAAGTTCATCTGTTTCGCCATGAAACGCTCGCGGCCGCCGATCTCCAATGGCGTCGCCAAGGTTAACGTGGTTACTACTTGCTTAAGAACGATGTTCGATAGGCAAGGCAGCAAATCCAATGACCAATATTCGCACGCTGACGGCCGGGAGTGGACAATTTTATCGGAGTGGCCGGCGATTATAATGTCTTCCAGTTCACGCCATCGACGCTGCAGGGGACCGACACGGTCACCGGCGGTGGCACCGGCGGCTTCTTCGATGTCATGGTCGCGACCGCTTCGGGCACCATCGGCGCGGCGCAGTTCACCGGCGTCACCAATATCGAGCAGCTGTTCCTCTCCACGGGCGGCAACAACGTCACGCTGACCAACGGCCTGGTCGCGGGCACCAGCATCGGCGTATTCGCGGTGATTGACGGCGGCGGCAGCGACGTCATCGACGCCAGCGCCGTCAGCTCCACGCCGATCGTGTATTACGCCGGCGCCGGCGCCGATACCTTCATCGGCGGCCAGGGCAATGACGCGGTCTTCTTCGCGCCCGCCAATTTGAGTTCCGCCGACACCATCCAGGGCGGCACCGGCATCGACGCCTTCTCCTTCAATGCCGCCGGCACCGCCGCCGCCTCCGCCTTCACCAGTGTGACGGGTTTCGAGATTCTCAATCTCAGCAGCGCGGGCAACAACGTGACGCTGAACAACGGCTTCGCCGCGAGCAGCAGCACTGGCTATCTCGCCATTACCGATGGCGGCGGCAACGACACGGTGAATGCAAGCGCCGTCAGCGCCACGACGATCGTGTTTTTTGCCGGCGCCGGCGCCGACACCTTCACAGGCGGTTCGGGCAATGATGCGTTCTTTGTCGCCGCGACCGATCTGAACGCGGTCGACACCTTCCAGGGCGGCCTCGGCGTTGACAATCTCTATTTCACCACCGGCGGCACCGTCGGGCCGGCGGCCCTCACCAACGTGACCGGCGTCGAAGCCCTGGTGCTGAACGGCCTCGGCAACAGCGTGATCTTGACCAACGCCGTGGTCGGCGGTTCGGACAATGGCGCGCTCGTGGTCGCCGACGGCGCCGGCAACGACAGCGTGGATGCCAGCGGCGTCACCAACGGCGGCACCATTGCATTTCTCGCCAGTGGCGGCGCCGACACGTTCCGCGGCGGCAATGGCACCAACATTTATTCATTCGCCCCCACCGACCTGACCAGCGCCGACACCGTGCAGGGCGGCGCCATCGACATTCTGCTCCTCAATACGGCCGGGACACTGGCGGCATCGGCCTTCACCAACGTCACCGGCATCGAAACCCTCTCGCTCGCCAACGGCACCAACAATGTCACGCTGACCAACGGCCTGGTGAACGGAAGCAGCTTTGGATTCTTCGTCGTCAGAGACGGCACCGGCAACGATACCGTGGATGGCAGCGGCGTCACCGGCACGGCGATCGCCTTTTTCGGCACCAACGGCGGCAACGAGACCTTCACCGGCGGCGGCGGCAACGACTTGTTCCTGTTCGGGGGCGGACAGCTGACGGCGGCCGATACCGTGGCCGGCGGCGGTGGCCTGGACACGCTGTGGATGACCACGGCCGGGACCACCAGTACCGCCGATCTCGCCGGCGTTTCCGGGATCGAGGGCGTTTTCCTGCAGAACGGCGGCACCTTCAGTCTCGCCGACGGCATTACCGCGGCAGCAAGGATCGTCGCCACCGGATCGGCGGCGGTCGACACCATCGATGCCTCCGCGGTCACCGGCTACGGCGTCGTCTTCACCGGCAATGGCGGCGCCGACGTGCTGCTCGGCGGCAACCAGGACGACACCTTCCGGATCGCCGACAGCGCGTTTGCCATCATCGACGGCAATGCCGGCACCACCGACCGCATCACCCTGACCGCGCCGTCGCAGAGCTTCGACCTGCACGCCAACATCTCCAAGGTCAGCGACGTCGAGGTCATCGACCTCCGCAACGCCAGCGCCGCCACCCTGAACCTGGTCGGCACTGACATCGCGCAGGTCAATGCGGGCACCAACAGCCTGTACGTGGTCGGCGACGCCGACGACATCCTCATCGCCGGCACCGGCTATACCCTGATCGCCACCGGCGTGGTCAACGCCGCGGTGGCGCCCGGCCATTTGTTCTTCGAATACCAGCATTCGAACGGATCGCACCTGTTCGTCGACAGCCACATCCGCGGACACAACCGTCTCCAGCGGTTCGGCCTCCGTGGCCGAGAACGTCGCCGCCGGCGCCACCGTGTTCGCGGGCGGCATTCCCGCCGGCCCCGGCGTCACCGTGACCTATTCGCTCAGCGGCGCCGACGCGGCACTGTTCAGTATCGACTCCAGCGGAAACGTGTCGTTCAACTCTTCTCCCGATTTCGAGAACGCCGCGGATGCCGGCGCCGACAACGTCTACGACATCATCGTCACCGCCTCCCCCGACAACGCGCATCCCAACACCGAGACCGTCACCATCACGGTCACCAACGTCAATGATCAGGTCGATCTCGACCTGAACTTCGGCAACGCCGGTGATGACCGGAATGCCGGCCTGTTCGACAATGTGACGCCGGCGCAGCTCGTGTTCGGGGTCGCGGCGACCGAGATCGCCGACGCGGAGGACAAGCTCAGCTCGGTCTCCATCACGATCACGGCGCCACAGGGCGGCAGCGTCAACGCCGGCGAAGCGCTCGGCATATCGCCCGACACGCTCGCGCTGGTGAGCAGCCTGCTCGGCTTCACCGTCGAGGTGACCGGCAATGGCGGTCAGTCCCTGACGATTTCGGCGCCGTCCGGCCAGTTCTTCACGGCCCAGGCGCTGGAGACGCTGCTCGAAAACGTCACCTACGCGATCAACCAGACCGATTTCAGCTTCAACGCCAGCGACCGTGCGCTCAGCGTCACTGTCACGGACTTCTCCACCGGAGCGACCTCCGACACGGCTCTGCTCACGCTCGACATGCGCGCGGATGTGACCGCGACGGCAGGGCAGAACGCGTTCACCGGGGGCAATCTGTCCGATCTCGCGCGCGGCGGGGCGGGAGACGACGTGATCGCAGGCGGTGCCGGCATCGACGCCCTGGTGGGCGGCGCCGACAACGATACGCTGACAGGCGGCAGCGGCGACGACACGATCATCGGCAACGATGCGACGGTCGTGCGCAGCGGCGCGACCTTCAATGTCGGCGGCATCACCGGCGCGGCGCCGAACGCGGGTGAATCCGACACGGCGATCTATTCCGGCGCCAGCACCGACTATGCCGTCACGCGCGATCCCTCCGGCTCCTACACGGTCGCCGACCAGGTCGCGGGACGCGACGGCACCGACACGCTGTGGGGCATCGAGACCATCGACTTCGCCGGCGGGGCGAGCCTGCAGCTCGCCGCCGCCATCAAGGTGTTCGATGGCTCGGGGAGCGTCCTGCTCGCGGATGCAACTGCGCGGTTTTCGCCTTGACACCGACGCCCACCACAAGCTGATCGAAGACCTGCGAGACGAACGATACGGCGTTATGGCGGAGTACGCCAAGGCGCGCATTGATTGCGGCCACCTGGCCTTGGCCGGCGCTCCTGTCCCGGCAACGCCGGCCGAAAGACCTCATCCAGACCCTCCTGACCAAAGCCGAACTCGACGGTTGGGCGCGGACGGAGAAGTCCGGCGCCTCTCGACCAAACGCAGCGACCTGCGCCGCGCCGCCCATCATCCGCCCATTACCGCCCTGTCCAAGCTGGCGGCCATCGACAAGCTGCTGACCTCCTTCGGCGACAGGCTGGCGGCAAAGGTGTCGCCAGTCACCGGGCGCGTGCACGCCAGCTACAAAGTCGCGGGCACGGCATCCGGCCGCGCGTCCTGTTCCGGTCCTAATCTCCAGCAGATGCCGCGAGACAAACGTTTCCGCGCCCTGTTCGTAGCCGATCCCGGCAATATCCTGGTGGTCGCTGACTATTCCTCGATGGAATTGCGAGCGGCGGCCAGTATCTCCGGCGATCTCGCCATGACAGCGGCTTTCGTGCGTGGCGACGACCTGCACCGCATCACGGCCGCAAGAATGTCCGGAAAAGACCCTGCCGATGCGACCGACGAAGAGCGGAACAGCGCCAAGCGCGTCAATTTTGGCGCCATCTACGGCATGGGTGCCGCCGGTCTGGTGAAAAGCGCCTGGGATGCCTACGGCACCGTGTTAACGCCGACGGAGGCAACTCGCTGGCTGGCGGCCTTCGCCGAAGCATACCCGATCTTCGATCGATGGAGGCGGGAACACGCCGACCGATGCGCCGATCGCCGGTACATTGTCATTGGAAAGGCCGCCGCCAATGGTATCGGTCGGCGCTATCCGCTGTCGCGCCTGCCGGAAGGCAAGTCTTCCTACACTGTGTCCTGCAATCTCCCCGTCCAAGGAGCCTGCGCCGATGCGTCCATGGTGGCGCTGGCGGCGATCAACGACCTCCTATTCGAGCATGACATTGATGGCGGCCCGGTGGCGTGGTTGCACGACGAGATCGTCCTTGAGGTTCCGGCGAAGAACGCCGCAAAGGCCGCGGAACTTCTCGTCAAAGCCATGCTGGATGCCTTTGCCGAGACGTTCCCGGCGCCCCCTCAACGGCCTTGTCGAAGCCAATTCCGGCCCGAACTGGGCCGCTGCGAAAGAGAAGAAAGCGGCATGAGCAAGCGATTCCGCAACAAGTTCGAACGAAGCGACCGCGATTTCTACGCGACACCGATTCAGTCTGTCGCGCCGTCGGTCTCGCACCTTCAGGCGGCCGGAAGGCGGGTGCCGCGCGATGCTGCCGGGCGGTTCAGCAGCGCTAGGCGAAAGGACTGACCCGTGGACATCGTTGATTTCGAAATGCCGGAAGGCCGCCATCGTCAGACGGTCACCGCCAGCCGTAGCGCGCATCGCGACACGGCGCGAGCCATTCGAAGAAAAGCAGGCCCAAAAAGCCGCATTTTCACTGTGAGCCGCCCAAAGCGTGAAGCGAGCTGTACAGATTAACTTTTGGAATGTGAGGCGGACGTCATATGGTTCCATCACCGCCCCACTTGGCATCCCATCGGTGACTGAGAGTGTTGCGCTCACGCCTCACGATTGAAAGGGGAGGCAAACGCCCTGAGGCCCGGCCCTGAGCGCGATACCATGATACGAAAAGCGCGTCAGGCTGAAACCGCATCGCATGTGGATGAATGGCTCTCGTCGCCCGGTTTTCAGCCGCCCAAGTAAGGCCGCCATCAACATGCAAAAGTTCTTCTTCGATATGAAAGACGGCGTCCCGAATAGAGACCGCGTCGGCATTGAATTCGACACGAATGCTGATGCGATCAAACACTGCAAAGAGATGGCGCAGGACTTCCGCGATAACAGCCGGTGACGATCAGGACCTTGAAATATTGGTCAACGAAGTAGGGGAGATTTATCGCCAGTTCGTTCACCGCGACCCGGAGTAAGGCCGCCTCTTCTGGAAGTGCAGATTTCGTCCCAACTCTCAGTCTCCTCCCTCATCGGTTAAATCGTCTGGTTTGACGATTAGGTTGGCGGACGCTTCCCGGAACAATTTCTGACCTTTCACCTTGTCACAGGTGGAGCGCCCCGATGTTCAATCCTTTGATGTTGTTGGCAGCCGAAGCAAACGAAGTAATTGCGCTTCGGATGATGAAGCTGATGCGAGGCGGCAGAAGCGCCCGGCGCGAAGCTAATTTAATGGTCAGCGAAAAGATAAAAGCGGCTGTCGAAGCTACCGCAAGTCTAGTGGCTGGTGCTTCCGGGGATGAAATAGTTCATCGATACCGGCAGCATGTAGCGAAAAATGCGAAGCGGCTTTCGCGCCGGAGCCGAACGGATGCAGGTTTCAGTTGAACCGCGAACAGCGACAGCCGACGGGAACATAGCGTTCGGTGTTTGGAACGTTAAACTGCGCAGCCTGTTGTCTTTGCATGAATGCCCGCTGTGGTCCCAATCCATCCTTTGGAGTGTCTATATGAGCAAACGTAAACCGGCAACGGCGTCAAAGCACGCGCGCAGCCCGAAAATAGCCGCGAAGGCCCAGCGGGCCGCTCAGGCTGTTGTCAGAAGCCCGAAGGTTCGTCTGCGCTCGGTTGCGACAGGCTCGGCTGAATCGTCCCCCAAGCGTCATAACGACTCAAAACCAATGGCTCCCCTTGTTAGACCAGCGGCTCCCCTTGCAATCGAGAATCCAGTGACAGCCCTACAAGGAGATTTCACACAGACGATGACGGATAACAGTTTGAGAAAAGGATTTGATTTATCTTCAGCCACCGCAAACGTGCGCGCTTATCAGGCAAAGCTGCTGGAAATGGCGCAAGCTAACATGACATTTGCTTTTGAATTCAGCCAAAGGCTAGCGACGATTAAGTCGCCCGTCGAATTTCTCACTGTCATTGCAGAATTCACAGGTAAGCGGATCGCCATGTTCGGTAAGTATACGAAAGAGATGGCTGAGTTAGGCACCAAGCGGACAGCCTAAGACACAAGGCCATCACCTATTCGCCCGCCGATCAACAGGCAGCCGACGGATCGCGAGCTCGCGATGGCGCCGTTTTCCCAGTTCTCGTTCATGCAGGCGACGGAAAAAGCGCGCCGCGCTGGGCGTCGAGCCGCTGCGTCTGCCATAAACGTGAATTCAGCGAGTGCGTCAACGAAGCTGGGGCAGAACTAGTGAACTGAGCATAGGAACTAGCTAGCATTCTCAGCCACAGGCTGCCGCAGAAGTTTCCGCGCGAAGGCGTCGTGAGCTCGCACGCAACCGCCCAACTGCCAAAAAATGCGCCAAGGTTGATGGCAATCGCGCCAGTCGATAGGTGAAGTTTGTGCACCGGGGCAGGAACCGAAATGCTGCGCTGCAGTTGATTGCGCAACGGGACATGTTTTTCGGTCACCGATAACTGTTGGAGGCAGCATTACCATTGCTTCACCCATTTCGGAAGCCAGCCAATGTATGACACTATCGTTCGTGACTTCCCCAGAACGCAGCCCGTCAAGCCTTCGAGAACTCACACAGCATCCCGTGAATTCTTCGGGTGTGCATACGGCTTCCAGTGGCTGGCGTTTCATCGGCTGTTGATCATTACATCGGTCGTTCCTCCGATTGTAACAGACCCGTCGGACCGCGCGGTTGATCAATGCTCCCGTAACATTGTTAACGGCGCCCCATCGATGGGCAGATAAAGTCCCTTGTCGACAGGCCCAGGGCGACCGGTAGCCACAAATGAATCGCTTGTTCGAATATCAAAATATCGGCTGGATCGAGAAACATCAATAACAACGATAGAGCGAAAAGATAGCCGACGCCCGCGAGAAACTGGAAACAAATCAGGCAAAGAAATAATCGGATCGCGAGTATATGAAATCAGCTTGACCTCGAGATGAGCGAACAACGAAGAGCAATTCAAGACGCAGGTTTCCGTCGCAAATTATCTTTCGATTGCATACAGCAGGATTTCAGAGGCCATCTGGCTCAGGAGAGGAAAGAGGGCCCTGGTGAATCAGCGAAGCAATATCGTGGCTCGGAATACTGCGGCACTGGACGTGCTCGATCCAAACGAAAGAACAGTATTTCACAACGCTTGGTCGGGCAACAGCAGGACGAACGAAACTGGACCAGGAAGATTTCGCGACTCGCTGCGTTAGAAAAGGGCAT
>CAVPOL010000015.1:0-26273 GCA_963706975.1 uncultured Alphaproteobacteria bacterium | reverse complement strand
GTGGCCCAGGCAAATTCCAAACGTCGGCGTGCCCGACGTGATCACCTTCTGAATCACAGGCACGGCATATTTGCCGGTCTCGGCGGGATCGCCGGGGCCGTTCGACAGGAACACGCCGTCGGGCTTCATCGCCAGAATGTCTTCGGCCGAGGTGGTCGCGGGCACCACGGTGATCTTGCAGCCTTCGCCGGCCAGCAGCCGCAAAATGTTGCGCTTGATGCCGTAGTCGATGGCGACGACGTTGAACTCGGGCGCGGTCTGCCGGCCAAAACCCTTTTCCCACGCCCACGGCGTTTCATCCCAGGTGAAGCGCTGGCCGGACGTCACCATCGGCACCAGGTCCATGCCTTCGAGGCCGGGCCATTCGCGGGCCTCTTCCTTCAGGCCGTGCAGGTCGAATTGGCCGTCCTTGGCATGCGCGATCACGGCGTTGGGCATGCCCTTGCTGCGGATCAGCGCGGTCAGCGCGCGGGTGTCGATGCCGGAGAGGCCGATGATGCCGCGCGCTTTCAGCCATTGGTCGAGATGTTTTGCGGAGCGGTAGTTCGAGGGATCGGTGATGGCGCTGCGCAAAATCACGCCGCGCGCGCCCGGCGTCGCCGCCATGTTCACCGTCTCGATATCTTCCTCGTTGGTGCCGACATTGCCGATATGCGGGAAGGTGAAGGTGATGAGCTGCCCGGCATAGGAGGGATCGGTGAGGATCTCCTCATAGCCGGTCATCGCGGTGTTGAAGCAGACCTCGCCAACGGCGTGGCCTTCCGCGCCGAGGCCAAAACCTTCCAGCACGGTGCCATCGGCGAGCACGAGGAGCGCGGTCGGTTTGTGGTCCGGCCAGGCTGAGGCGTTTTCAGATGTTGTCATGAGCGCATTACATAGTCGCGAGAGCCCGCCGCGTCAAAGCCGGAAAGGGCGGATTCACATGCGTTTTGTTGCATATTTGACAGCCGAAAACGCCGCCTTAATCTGCGGTTCCCCGCTTTGGGCCATTCCCTCCGAAAACCACCCAATCCGGAGCCGCGCATGGACAATCCGATGCCGATCCTGCTGGTCCCGGGCCTCGTCTGCTCGCCGCGGATTTTTGCGCCCGTGGTGCCCAGCCTCTGGCGCTTCGGGCCGGTGACGGTGGCCAACCACATCCGCGACGACAATATGGGCGCGATCGCGCGCCGGATCCTGGCCGAGGCGCCGCCGCGCTTTGCGCTGGCCGGCCATTCCATGGGCGGCTACATCGCCTTCGAAATCATGCGGCAGGCCCCGGAGCGGGTGGCCAAACTGGCGCTGATGAATACGCAGGCGCGATCAGATACGGCGGAGGCGACGGCCCGCCGCCGCGGCCATGATCGAGCGCGCGCAAGGCGGCCAATACCGCGCCATGCTCGACGAACTGTTTTCCGGCTTCGTGCATCCGTCGCGGCGCGACGATGCCGATCTGCGCCAGACTGGTGCACGACATGGGCGACGATGTCGGGGCGGACGCCTTTGTCCGCCAGCAGACCGCCATGATCGGCCGGCTGGATTCGCGGCCGTCGCTGGCCTGGATCAAGTGTCCGACGCTGGTGCTGTCCAGCGACGAGGACAACACCATCCCGAATTCGCTGTCGAAGGAGATGGCCGACAGACATTCACGGCGCCAAACTCGTGATCCTCGCGAATTGCGGTCACCTGCCGCAGGTGGAACAGCCGCAAGCGACAGCGGATGCGCTGGTCGGAATGGCTGCGAAGCTAGTTGTTTCGGCGCCGCGAACGGCCTAGATCAGACTTCCGCACGTGGCCAATAGATCGGAGAGGTCAGAGCGATGCTGCGCGACGACATCAACAACGCGGTCAAGGACGCCATGCGGGCCAAGGAAGAGCGCAAGCTCTCCACGCTGCGCATGGTCAATTCGACCATCAAGAACGCCGACATCGCCGCGCGCGGGGAAGGCAAGCCGCCGCTCAGCGATGCCGACCTGCTCGGCGTGTTTCAGAAAATGATCAAGCAGCGCCAGGAATCGGTCGAACTCTACGACAAGGGCGGCCGCGCCGAACTCGCCGCCCAGGAGCGCGAGGAGATCGCGATCATCCAGGCCTATCTGCCGAAGCAGATGTCGGAGGCCGATGTGAAGGCCGCGATCTCCGCCGCGATCACCGAGACCGGCGCGGCCGGGATGAAGGACATGGGCAAGGTGATCGGGGTGCTGAAGGCGAAATACGCCGGGCAGATGGATTTTGGCAAAGCCAGCGGCATGGTGAAGGCGGCGCTGACGGGGTGAGTTTCTTCACCTCTCCCCGCTTGCGGGGAGAGGTCGAAATTCGCACCAGCGAATTTCGGGTGAGGGGGGCTCTCCGCGATCACGGTGCCAGTGGTGACAAGCCCCTCATCCGCTCGCTATGCTCGCCACCTCTCCCCGTGAAGAACGGGGAGAGGTGAAGAAGAGAGCCATCCCATGTCATCCTCTGTTACCGACAGCATCGATACCGCACGCCCCCTGCTGTTCCAGCCGTTCACGATCCGCGGCCTGACCCTGAAGAACCGCCTGGTCGTGCCGCCGATGGTGCACTACCGGGCCGGACCCGGCAGCACCTGCGGCATCTTTCACACATGTGCATCTCGGCCGCTATGCGCTCGGAGGTTTTGGGCTGGTCTTTGTCGAGGCCACCGCCGTCGAGGAGGTTGGCCTGATCAACGAGCATGACCTCGGCATCTGGAATGACGCGCAGGCGAAAGCTTCAAGCCGCTGATCGCCTTCATGAGGGGAGAGAACACGGCGATCGGCATTCAGCTCGCCCATGGCGGGCGCAAGGCGTCCTCGCAGCGCGCCATGGACGGCATGGGCCCGCTCACGCCCGAACAGATCAAGGCGGGTGCAAAACTGTGGCAACCGGTGGGCCCGACCAGCGAACCGGTTGCCGATGGGTGGCTGACGCCGCACCAGCTCACGACCGAAGAATGCAAGGCGATGGTGCGCACCTGGGCCAACGCGGCCCGCCATGCCGTCGCTGCCGGGTTTGACGTGATCGAGATCCACACCGCCCATGGCTATCTGCTGGCCTCGTTTCTCTCGCCGGTTTCCAACACGCGCAACGACGAATATGGCGGCGACCGCAACGGGCGCATGCGCCTGCCGCTCGAGATCGTCGAAGCGGTGCGGCGCGAAATGCCGGATACCATGCCGCTGTTCGTGCGCGTCTCCGCCGTCGACGGGGCCCAGAACGGCTGGAATCTGGACGACACGGTGGCCTTCGCGATCGAATTGAAGGCCCGCGGCGTCGACGTGGTCGATTGCTCTTCCGGCGGCATCTCGGGTTCGGCGACCGCCGCCCAGGTTCCGCGCGGCCTCGGTTTCCAGGTGCCTTACGCGGAACGTGTCCGCAAGGAAGCGGGCATCGCGTCGATGGCGGTCGGCATCATTCTCGAAGCCGAGCAGGCCGAAGCCATTTTGGAGAAGGGGCAGGCCGACCTCATCGCGGTCGGCCGGCAATCCCAGTTCAATCCCAATATCGCGCAGCACTGGGCCCATGATCTCGGCCTTAACGGCAGGTTCGAGGACTGGACGCCCGAATATGGCTGGTGGCTCGAAAAGCGAATTCGAACCATCGAGACCTTCGCGACGCCGACCGGGGTGGTCAAGCGGGCCGCTTAAACACGAAGCCGGAGCGATTACTGCTCACCCCTCCCGTTGGCGGCCACCATCAGCCCCAACGCTTTCCCCGAACACAAATTCTTGTCGTGACCCGCTCCGCTTCGTGACAGTATTGCTACAGGCTCAATGTCAGTTCGGTTACATCCGGAGCGTATACATGAGTTTGGAATGGCGGGCGCAGCGGAGTTCCCTGGCCTGGTCGAATCCGCTGGCACGCCTGGTGGTGGGCCATGCTGACGCTGGTCAGCGGCGTCAATATCGCGGTCTGGTTCCTGCTGTACCGCGAGCTTCAGCCGGCGGCCGGTCCCAGCAGTAATCCGGACGTCGGACTGATGCTGCTGTTCTGTGCGGCCTATGTCTTTGGCTGCGCCTTCCGGTCGTTGCTGCCGCGCGCGGATGTGCAGCGGATCTGTCTGTTCGACACCTGGCTGTCGAGCGTCATGGTCGGCCGCTCGGTGGCCACCGTGGCCGAGGTCAGCCTTCGCGGCGCAATGGGCGATCATCCTGCACCAGCTCGGCACCATGACGGGAGCGGAGACCACCGTTGAATGTCGCGTGGGTGATCGTGCCGCTGATCCTGATCGCCGAATGCTTTTCCTGGCATGCGGTGCTGACCACCAATTATCGCGGCAACGCCATCGAGAATTCGATCTGGGCGGTGACCTTCTTTATCATCGGGATCGGCCTTTGCCGGTTGTTGCCGGAATTCGATGGCCCGGTTCGCGCAGTGCTGATCGTCTCGATTTCGGAAATCGTGGCCTATCTGGCGTTTCTGATGACCGTCGATGTCCCGATGTATCTCAGCCGATGGCGGGCCTGGGTCGAAGATGGCCGCACCCATCTGAAGCCGATCGAGGGTCTGCGCGACGTCAGCACGCGCTGGATCGTGGCGCACGACATTGCCGAGTGGAAAGGCGAGATCGCCTGGATGTCGCTGTATTTCAGCATGGCGGTCTGGTCGAGCCTCGCGCTATCGTGTTCTACTCGCTGGAGGATCAACTCCCTCGCTATCGCACCGAAGCGGCGGTCGCGAGCCGCCCGATGGAGGCGCCGCCGCCGATCGGCAAGCCGCAGCCGGTTACAGCGGGCCACCGCTTTTAGGCGCACGCCGGCCCAGCCCAGGGTTTATGCCGGGCTGGCGATCGTCTAGCCTAGTGCCATGCTCACCGAGGCCACCAACTACGACACCCTCTACCGCAATTTCCGCTGGGACATCCCGGCGCGGCTTCAACATCGCCACCGCCTGCTGCGACCGCCATGCCGACGGCTCGCGGCGGCTGGCGCTGATCTATGTCAATGAGGACGGCGCGGCGACGCGCACCTCGTTCGACGAGGTGGCCGAAATGTCCCGCCGGTTCGCCAATGTGCTGAAGGCAGGATGGCCTCGTGCGCGGCGACCGCGTCGCGGTGTTCCTGTCGCAGTCGCTGGAATTGCCGATCGCGCATCTGGCGGCGTTTCGCTCTGGCCATGTGTCGATCCCGCTGTTCGCGCTGTTCGGCGAGGACGCGCTGGAATTTCGCCTGTCGAATTCCGGCGCCAGGGCGATCGTCACCGACGAGGGCGGGTGGGAGAAGCTGAAAAATCCGCGACCGGCTGCCGGAACTGAAACATGTCTATGTCATCGGCGATGCCGCGCATGCCGGCACAAAATCGTTCTGGCCCTCGCTGCAGGCGGCGTCCCCGGACTTTACCACCGTCGATACCTCGGCCGACGATCCCGCCCTGATCATCTACACCTCGGGCACCACGGGAAACCCGAAGGGCGCGCTGCATGCGCATCGCGTGGTGCTCGGCCATCTGCCCAATGTCGAGATGTGCCACGATTTCCTGCCAAAGCCCGGCGACCTGATGTGGACGCCGGCCGACTGGGCCTGGATCGGCGGCCTGATCAACGCGCTGTTCGCGGCCTGGTATCACGGCGTGCCGGTCGTCGGTCATCGCGCGCGAAAATTCGAGCCGCAGGCGGCGATGGCTATCATGGCCGACTACGGCATCCGCAACGTGTTCCTGCCGCCGACCGCGCTGAAACTGATGCGGCAGGCCGACGTCAAACATGAGGGCGTCAGGCTGCGCAGCATCTTTACCGGCGGCGAGTCGCTCGGCGGCGAATTGCTGGACTGGGTGCGCGCGACCTTCGGCATCGACGCCCATGAAGTGTTCGGCCAGACCGAATGCAATCTCGTGATCGGCAGCAACTCGAAACTGTTTCCGATCCGGCCGGGCTCGATGGGCAAGGCGACGCCGGGTTTTGACGTCCGCATCGTCAACGACAAGGGCGAGGAACTGCCGCGGGGCAGCGCGCGGCATCATCGGCGTGCGCCAGCCGGTGCCCATGCACCATGCTCGAATACTGGCGCAATCCGGAAGCCACCGCGAAAAAATACGCCGGCGAATTCCTGCTGACCGGCGATCTCGGCGTGCAGGATGAGGACGGCTATTTCTGGTACGTCAGCCGCGAGGACGACGTCATCACCACAGCCGGTTACCGCGTCGGGCCGTCGGAGATCGAGCACACGCTGATGAAGCATCCGGCGGTGGCGATGTCGGCGGTGGTCGGCATTCCCGACCCGATCCGCACCGAATCGATCAAGGCCTGGATCGTGCTGCGGCCGGGCTTTGCGCCCAATGACGCGCTGGCGCGCGAGATCCAGGAATTTGTCAAGGTGCAGCTCGCCGCCCACGAATATCCGCGCTTCGTGCAGTTCACCGACACGCTGCCGATGACCGCGACCGGCAAGGTGCTGCGGCGCGAGCTGCGGACGCTGGGGTAGGTTCGAATAACTCGTGCCCCGGCTCTGCGGCGCAGCGTGAAGAACGCTGCGCCGCGTCCGGGACACGGCCCCCGTGATCACCCCGCCTTCAGCACCGACTGCAGTCGTGACGCCAGTTCGTGCCGGCGGTAGGGCTTGTTGAGAATCTCGAAACCCTGGTCGGATCGGTCGCGCGGGTCGACGGGATGTTCGCTGTAGCCGGAGGTCAGGAGTACCTTGAGTCCAGGGCGCAGGCGCTGCGCCTCGTGGGCAAGCTCGGGCCCGAACATGCCGCCGGGCATCACGATATCCGAAAACAACAGATCGATGTCTGCCTTCTGGCGCAACATCTCGAGCGCCGCCGGCCCGTTGGGCGTCACGATGACGCGATAGCCGAGCTGCTTCAATTCCCCTTCGACATACGATCGCACCATGTCGTCATCCTCGACAACGAGAATGGTTTCGTTGCCAGCGGGCGAGACGGTCTGGTCGACCGGTGGCGGCGTGTTCGCCTGCGGTGCGCCGACACGGGGGAAGCAAAGCCTGACGACCGTGCCATGTCCCAATTCGCTGGTTATCTGCATCGATCCGCCGGATTGCTGCGCGAACCCGTACACCATGCTGAGACCGAGACCGGTGCCCTTGCCAACCTCCTTGGTAGTAAAGAATGGCTCGAAGGCGCGGGCGGCGACTTCCGGCGTCATGCCGCTGCCGGTATCCGTCACGGCGACCGTGACATAGTCGCCGGGTGGGGCGTCCCCGTTCAGCGCCGCATCGTCCTGATCGAGTGACGCATTGCGGACCTCGACCGTCAGCCTGCCGCCTTCCGGCATGGCGTCGCGCGCGTTGAGCACGAGGTTGAGAAGCGCCGCCGCCAATTGTCCGGGGTCGATGCTGGCCAGCCACAGGTCCCGATCGAGCAGGAATTCGCACTCGATATGTTCGCCCAGGGTCCGGCGCAGCAATTGCTCCATGCCGAGGACCTTTTGGCCGATGTCGATATCTTTCGGCATCAACGGCTGCTTGCGCGAGAACGCGAGCAGGCTGCGGGTCAGATCTGCGCCGCGTTCGGCCGATGTCGCGATGTCTTCGGCGAAGCCGCGCAATTCCCTGTGCGACGCCAGTTTTTCGGCGAGGTGTTCCGCATTGCCCAGGATCACGGTCAACAGATTGTTGAAATCGTGCGCCACGCCGCCGGTGAGCTGGCCAATGGCTTCCATTTTCTGGGACTGGCTGAGCTTCTGATTGAGGTCGTCGATCGCGGCGCGCTGGTGCTCGAGCAACTCGGCGGTCCGGTTGAGCAGCCTCATCAGTCCGCCGAGTTCGCCGCGCGGATGGGGCGGGGCAATTCGCGCGCCGAGATCGCCAAGTCCGAGCCTGGTCGCCATCGCGGCGACGCGTTTGACCTGGCGTCCGATGCCCACTTTCGCCAGTACCCATACGCCGGCGAGCAGCAGCAGCACGGCCACCGCGAGAATCGCCATATCCTCGTAAAGTCGGCGGTTGGCGGTCGCCACCAGACTGTCCTTGGGCAGTCCGACCATGACATGAAGTCCGGCGTCCCGGATCGAGGGCGTGCGGGCGACCGCCCAGACATGGCTGCCGCCGTTCGTATCGGTCGCCTCGCGAAAGCGCTGGCCGCCAGGTGCGGCCGCAAACCGGAACAACTCGGAATTTGCGATCGAGGCGCCGGCGTGTTCGGTCCGAACCTTGCCGGGATAGGCGACGAGGACCGTACCTTTCCTGTCGACGAGCAGGATTTCGCCTGCGCCGGCATGTTCGTTCATCAGGCGCTTGTAATGATACTCCGCGAATTTCTGCAGATTGAGCGAAGCCAGCAGGACGAATTTCAGCTCCGCCGTTTCCGAGCGTACGGGGTAGGCGATCTGCAACACCGATATCCCCGTCAACCGGCCGAACGCCGGTTCCAGCGTGACGGTCCCCTTCGCGATCAGGGCCTGCTTGAAATATTCGCGGTCCCTGAGGTCGAGGCTGCGGTTGGTCTGCAGCGAGTCGCAGAACAGGCTGCCGTCGGGATCGATGGTCAGTATCCCCGTGAACTGCGGATATTCCTCGCGCACGGCGGAAAGAAAAGCCGAACACATCGCCTTGTTGCGTGTGTCGAGATCGCGGGCACGGGCCAGGCCGTAATGAAGCTGGGCGGTGCCCTGAATCTTCTCGTCGAGGTCGCTGGAAATATCATCTGCGGTTGCCGACAGCTTGACCAACGCGGCGTTGATTTCGCTGCTGCGGTTCTGGACGAAGCGCAACCCCATCAGAACGGCCGGCACCAGCATGGCCATGATAACCAGTAACAATAGCCGGGTGCGCAGGGTCATCGGTCGGTCATTCCGCGCTCAAATCAGGCAGACGTAACGATCGCGCAATGTGCCGCGCGGGCATGCCGTCAGTCCAGAGCGGGCAGGTTGCAATGCCGGATATGCGCGGCTGCGAACGCAGGGACCCAACGCTACGGCCCTTGGTGAAAACCGGTGTGAAATACCTCCTGCTACGATAGACGACCGGGTTATGGACCCCGCGCCCAGTGCGCAATTGCGCACTAGGCGGGGACGACGAGAGATTGGTTGGCGCGCGCTACGGCGTTCCGATTCCCATCTTCTTCAGCGCCGCCAGCATGCGCCGCGGCGGTTCCATCCGGATCGCCAGCGGCGCGCCGGTCTCCAGCAGGCTCTTCAGGCTGGAGAGGATCGCCGGCCAGCCGGCGCGGCCGCCGGACAAGATGTCGTCGTCGATCGGCCGGTCGTGCGATTGCAGCATCGTCAGCTTCACGGCATCGCCGGCCTGCTCGATCTCGTACGTCACCAGCGTCGGGCCCAGTTTCTCCACCAGATCGGGCCAGTTCACGTTCCAGGTGATGGTGAGCCGTTTCGGCGGATCGCACTCGAACACCTCGCCGCTGATATGAACGGAGCCATCGGGGGCGCGGGCGATGAAGGCGCCGCCGACCCTGAGCTCGGCCTCGATCGCAAAGCCGGAAAAATATTTCCGGCTGAACTCGGCCGAGGTCAGCGCCTGCCCAGACCTTTTCCGGCGTGGATGCAATGTAGATGGTGTAGACGATCGTCGGCTTGAATTTTTCGATGTTCATGCGCGGTGGACCTCGCGATTAGCCTGCCATGCAGGAGAGCGGGAATCGCGAGCGCCGTTCCCGATTCCAGCAGGCTCTTCAGGCTCGACAGGATAGCCGGCCAGCCCTGCGAGATGCCGTCGAGCACGACGCTGTCGGGGGCAAAGCCTTCATGCGTCAAGGTCAGCTTCACCAGTTTGCCATGCGGCTCCAGCACGAAGGTGACGCGCGACGGCTGTTCCTGTTTCGCCCGCTCGTTGAGGACGTGATGGAAAGAATAGGACAATCGCCGCGGCGGATCGACCTCCAGCACCTCTCCGTCATCGGTGGTCGTGCCGTTCATCACCAGCTTGAACGGCGAGCCGACTTTCCAGTCGGAGACGACGCTGGTTCCCCACCAGTAGCGTTTGGTGAATTCGCTCGATGTCAGCGCCTCCCAGAGTTTTTCCGGTGTGGTCTCGATATAGCTGACGTAAATGAATTCCGGTTTACGCATTGGTATGCTCCTGTGCCGCATCCGCGGAAATGCCAGATGGCAATGGCCTGCCGGTCTCCAGCAGGCTCTTCAGGCTGGCGATCACCATCGGCCAGCCGCCGGAAATGTCGCGGAAGGTCTTGCCGCCCTCGTCGAGATTGTCGTGCGTCACCGTCAGCTTGACCACCTTGCCGCGCGGCTCGAGATCGAAGGTGACGCGCGAGCTGCGTTCGTGCTTCGGTGTCCGGCGAAAGGTTGTCCCAGCTGTAGGACAGCCGCTTCGGCGGCTCGAATGCCAGCACCTTGCCTGCAATGGTGGTCTTGCCCTGCTTGGCGAATTTGTAGGGCGAGCCGATCTCCCAGTCGGAGGCGACCCGGTGGCCGAACCAGTAGCGCTCGGTGAAATCGCCTGATGTCAGCGCGTGCCAGAGTTGTTCGGGCGTGGTCTCGATATAGGTGGTGTAGACGAATTCCGGTTTACTCATCGCGCTTCTCCAACTGCCGTTTCAATTCGCCGAGCGCGGTCAGCCGGGCGCGCTCGAATTTCCTGATCCACCGCTCGCCGATCTGATGGATCGGCACCGGATTGAGATAGTGCAGCTTCTCGCGGCCATGCCTGAACGTGGTGACGAGGCTGGCCGCCTCGAGGATTCCAAGGTGCTTCGTCACCGCCTGCCGCGTCATGGCGAGGCCGTCGCAGAGTTCGTTCAGGGTCTGGCCGTTTTTGGCGTGCAGCCTGTCCAGCAGCGACCGCCTCGAACCATCGGCCAGCGCTTTGAAGACCTCATCCATGGCAGGGATAATAGGCAACCAAATGGTTGCATGTCAAGCCGACGTTTTCACGTTCGCGCGAGGGGGAGGCTTTGTTCGCTTATGGAGAAGCTAGAGCAGGTTCCTCGAAAAGCGAGTCGGGGGATTCTCCTGGAGGCCGAAAGCTGATTCCATCTTTGCGACTAAGTCGGGAGGATGGGATGGGCAAGCCGTACAGCATGGATTTGCGTGAGCGGGTGGTTGCGGCGATCGAAGGCGGCGAGTCGACGCACCAGGCGGCGGCGCGGTTTTCGATCGGAATAGCGACAGCTGGGACGTGGGCGCGGCTGAAACGGGCCACCGGGGACGTTCGCCCTGCAAAACAGGGCAAGCCGAAGGGGGCGGTGCTGGACGCCCACGCGGATTTCATTCTGGGCGCCCTTGCAGAAGCGCCTGACACGACGCTTGACGAGATGGTCGAGCGGTTGCGGGAGGAACGCGGCGTCACGGTTGTGAGGACCGCGGTGTGGAAGTTACTCGATCGGCACGGCCAGACGCATAAAAAAAGACCGCCCACGCCAGCGAGCAAGAGCGCGCTGATGTGAAGGCCGCGCGCGAGGATTGGGTCGACGGTCAGGGCGATCTCGACGCCGAACACCTGATTTTCATCGACGAGAGCGGCCTTTCGACCAAGATGGCGCGGCTTCGTGGCTGGGCGCCCAAAGGCGAACGTTGCCGCGCTGCAATTCCGCACGGTCATTGGAAGACCGTCACTTTTGTCGGCGGGCTCACGCTTACGGGCTTCGTTGCACCGATGCTTCTGGACGGGCCGATGGACGGAGAATGCTTCCTCGCCTGGGTCGAGCAGATGTTGGCGCCTACCTTGCGCCCAGGCGACATCGTCGTCATGGACAATCTGGCCGCCCACAAGGTGGCCGGCGTCAGACAGGCTGTTGAAGCCTGCGGCGCCGAGCTCCGTTATCTGCCGCCCTACAGTCCCGACTTCAATCCGATCGAAAATGCCTTCGCCAAGCTCAAGGCGCATGTGCGAAAATCAGCCGCGCGCACCCTCGACGCACTCGAACGAGCCGCCGCCAATGCCCTGCCACAGTTCAAACCCGACGATTGCGCAAACTTCTTCGCTCACGCAGGATACAGCTTGGATTAATAGGAACCTGCTCTAGCGAACGCAGGACCGGTAGTTACCGGGCGGTGCTCCCAACTCCCTCATGGTGAGGAGCACGCCGGCAGCGCCCTCGCGCTGCTGGCGCGCGTCTCGAACCATCGGGCACACTGCCTGACGCCATCCTTCGAGACGCCGCGCCAAGCGGCGCGGCTCCCCAGGATGAGATCTGAGCGCGCTTCTGAAGCGAGAGTTCTGGTGAATTTCGACGGAAGCGGCCTCACGCCCGCCGGATCAGCGCCGGCGTCAGATCCTTCAGCGACGGCGCGCCGAGTTGCTGCATGGCGGCGCGGGTCTCGGCGCGCAAAATGCCGAGCACGCGCTCGACACCGGGCTGGCCGAAGGCGCCGAGGCCCCAGAGATAGGGCCGGCCGATGCAGACCGCCTGCGCGCCGAGCGCCAAGGCCTTGACGATGTCGCTGCCGCGGCGAAAGCCGCTGTCGACCAGCACCGGCATGCGGCCCTCGACCGCCTGCGACGATTTCCGGCAGCACCTCGATGGTCGCGCTGACGCCGTCTTCGACGCGCCCGCCATGGTTCGAGACCACGATGCCGTCGATGCCGTTATCGGCGGCGAGTTTTGCGTCCTCATAATGAAGGATGCCCTTGAGCACGAGCTTGACCTTGACGGTGTCGCGCAGCCGCTTGATCGCATCCCAGGTCAGGTTGGTGACGACCGTGCCGGTGACGCCGCCGACATCGATGCCGGCAAAATTCGGTTTTCGCGACAGATAGTCGTTGCCGCCATGGCAGCTGCCGCAGTCGCGCGTGTCGGTGCGCCGCAGCCGGGCAAAGGTCTCCCATTTCGCCGGCGCCCTGACATCGAGCGTCACCGCGATCACAGGCGCGCCGGCGGCTTCCGCCCGCTTGACCAGGGCCTCGCCGATCTTCCCGGCGCTGCGTCGTATAGAGCTGGAACCAGACCGGCGCGCCGCGCGCGGCGATGGCATCCTCGATCGAGGTCGTCGCCACGGTGGACAGCATTTGCAGATGGTTTCCCGCCTTCGCAGCCTTTGCGACCGCGATTTCGGCGTCGGGATGAAACGCCCGGTTGCTGCCGGTCGGCGCGATCACGATCGGGCTGTCATATTTCATGCCGAATATCTCGGTGCTCATGTCGATCTTGCTGACATCGACCAGCCGGCGCGGGCGCAGTTCGAATTTCCGAAAGCCTTCGCGATTGGCGCGAAGCGTCACTTCATCGTCGACGCCGGTGGCCATGTAGCCGAAATGCGCCGGGGGAACGTTCTTCTTCATGACCGGTTCGAAGTCGAACACGTCGAGCGCCTGGGTCGGGTCGGCAATCAGCTTGTCGAGGTCGCGCGGCGCCCACTCCACCGGATCCGTTGGCCGCGACCCCTCTGCCAGCGCCTCGCGCGCCAACAACGGGCTGGCGGCGAGGAATTGCAGAAAGCGACGACGGCTGGCGACATCGATATGATGTGGCGACATCATTGCCTCCCCAAAAAGAGAACCCTCGCTCAATTCGATCGAGGAAGCGAGTGCAATTCCAACCGGGCGCGGGCAGGTACGCTTAGGTTCCGGCGTCGCGCGATCCTCCCGAAAACCTACGCCCTCCAAAGGACCCGCGAAACGAGGAGAGGCATGCGGGTGGGCCATGGCGGGCGGCTGGTGTAGGGCATTCGTCAAAGTACATCACAGGGGGGGTAACAACGGCTTTGTCAGGAGCTTCCTGCCCCGGGTTAAAGTGAGGTTCGCAGCTGGAGGATGTATGATACGCCGCCGCGAAACATTGCTGGGTTTGTCAGCCGTTGCGCTGCTGTCCCGCGCTGGCGTTAGCTTTGCGGCAGGGCCAACCGTGGTCGTAACCAAAGACCCTAACTGCGACTGTTGTAGCGGTTGGGTTGAGCATCTTCGACAAGCAGGTTTTACTGTTGAAGTGCGTGGGGACGGATCAGACATTCAAAAAGTGAAGGCTCGATATGGAGTTCCAGCCGAGCTTGCAGCCTGCCATACGGCTGAGGTCTCCGGTTACGTGATTGAAGGTCACGTGCCCGCTTCAGCACTTCACCGCTTCCTGAAGGAAAAACCGAACGCCGTTGGCTTGGCTGTGCGTGGGATGCCGGTCGGCTCACCGGGCATGGAAGTTCCCGACACTCCGCCCGATGAGTACGACGTTATTTTGTTTGGGCACAATCGGCTCGTCTATGCGCAGTTTCGGGGAGGTGTTGAATTGTCGCGTTGACGTAGCATGCTCCCGCTGTTTCGTTTTTTGGGCTGGCGATAGCACCTTCAATTTAGCGTGAATTTCGATGGAGGATACAAAGATGCAGGCTTGGCATTGCAGCCGTAGTTGCGGTCGCACTCCGGTCAGTCTTGCCGCCGCGCAATGCCATGAAGGCAGAAGCCGTGCCGCTCGGCGGGCCATCCCGTCCCCGTGCCGAACGCGCCAGCCTCCGCCAGTAAGCACGGCTATATTTCCGAGTATCTCAATCGGTTACATAGAGCCCCAAACTCCCACAAGGGGAGAAGGGAAGACGACTGTTTCCTCGTGTCGTGCGCTGGTGCATGATAGGAGAAACCACTTCCCCATTCACGAGTTCCCCATGTCCCTTAACCTCTATCTCGCCTTTGTCGCCGCCTGCATCGGGCTGGCGCTGATTCCGGGTCCGGTCGTGACGCTGGTGATTGCCAATGGCCTGCGCTATGGCACCCGCGCGGCGCTGATCAATATCGCTGGCGTGCAGGCGGGCCTCGCCATCGTGATCGGCATCGTCGCGGTCGGGCTGACCTCGCTGATGGCGACGATGGGCTACTGGTTCGACTGGGTGCGGTTTGCCGGCGCGGCCTATCTGGTCTGGCTCGGCATCAAGCTGGTCCGCGAGCCCGTCGAAGGCGTCGACGCCGATGTGCCGCCGCCGCCGCCGCGCGGCGGGTTCTTCCTGCAGGGTTTTCTGGTGCTGCTCGTCAACCCCAAGGTGCTGGTGTTCTTCGGCGCGTTCATTCCGCAGTTCGTCGATATGAGCAAGGACCATTTCTCGCAGGTGGCGCTGCTCGGCATCACCTTCATGGTCACCGGCGCGGTCACCGATTCGATCTATGCGGTGCTGGCCGGCCGCGCCCGGCTGTTCTTCTCGGCGCAGCGGACCCGGCTGGTGTCGCAGGTCTCCGGCGGCTTCATGATCGGCGGCGGCATCTGGCTGGCGCTGACGCGGGCGCGGTAAAGCTCGCGCCATTCGCCACTTGAACCATCCGGCATCCCGGCCCGTCCAAGGGAAGGGCGGCTTTCATCGCCCGCTTTCCTTGGGGGAAAATCTCGTGCCTGATTTGCCGTGGTTCGTCTACGCGATGCTGCTCGCGCCGCTCGGGCTCATTCTGGTCGCCGCCATCTACAAGACGCTGCAGGTGCGCGCGGCGCGGGAATGGCCGTCGACGCCGGGCAAGGTGGTGGTCTCGAATTCCGAGCTGCGCGACGTCAAGGTGCTCGACAGCGAGCGCGAAGGCGGGCGCAAGCTCGAGCAGCGCAATTTTGCAAATATCGTCTACGAATATTCGGTCAGCGGCCAGAAGCTCCGCAACAACCGCGTCAGCATCGGCGAGGACCGCGGCAATTTCCAGGTCGCCGAAACCATCGCGAAATATCCGGTCGGCACCGTCGTCACGGTCTATTACAATTCGCGGCATCCGCGCGAGGCGGTGCTGGAGCGCGACCTGCCGCAGGGCCTGTGGGGCTGCCTCGGCATTGCCACGGTGATCGCGCTCGTCGTCGTGTTCGGCTCGGCGATCGGCTCAAGCGCATCTCGGAATTTGTCAGCGCGCGCTGGCCAATCCGCAGATGTCGGTGCCGGTGGTGGCGCTGGCCGGCTTCGGCCTGGTCGCGGCCCTGTTCGCGCTGGTGCTGCGCCGCCAATCGGCGCTGGCGAAAACCTGGCCGGTGGTGCCGGGCATGATAAAACTGTCCGGCCTGGATGAATACCGCGCGGCACCCGAGCGACAGCGGCCGGCGCGGCTCCATCATGTATGAGCGGAAGGTGTCCTACAGCTACCGGTTCAAGGACGTCGCCTATACCGCCGTGCACGGCAGCTTCTCGAGCAATACGAAAACGACCTCGCGATGGATGCTGCGGCTGTTCGGGATGGATTTTCAGGATGGCGCCAGCGTCAAGGTCTGGGTCAATCCGGTCAATCCGTCGGAAGCGACGCTCAATCCGCGCGCGCCATTCGGCTGGCTGCTGTGGCTGCTGTGGTGATCGCAGCTGGGCTGTGGGCCGGGGCGTATCTGGATGGCGACGGCGGGCTAGTTCGCGATCGCCGCACCATCATTCCCTCGAGGCAGGTCGTCTCCGCTCTTTTCAGGTGACTTCTCTTACACGTCGCGGCCTCGCGCGTGATGCACGCTATCTGGACGCCTTGCTTCACAACCGACAGTCCTGTGGTTATCGGCCCCTGCGTTGCCATTCTGTGTGATGAGGCTCGGATTATTATGAGCGGCAGCGTTTTTTGATATCTAGCGGACTGCACGGCGCTCGTCACCTGACAATCGCGATACCCCTTCCACACTTTTAATCCCCTATGTCCTCCACGCTTTGTCGAGCGTGACGATCCGGTGCGTGTACTCGATGCGTTCGTAGACTGGTCTGGATTTGGCTGAAGCTGTGAAATTCCAAACTTGCTATCGGAAGAGATTGATCGATCGCCTTACGCCTTGGCGATCTCTTGAAGCTGTATCTCTATGGTACCTGCACCTGGAGCGGGCGAGTCGTCGGCTACAGGCGCGAGCGCATCGCAACTTCAGGTGCTGTGACTGCTCAACCGCCCGACGCTTGCGTTCAAGACGATGCGCACTTCCGCAAGACCACGCCGAGGCGATCGTGGAGTATGCCTTGCCTTTATCCGGTTCTGCCTGAGCGTCGCTGTTCTGTGCGCGAACTGCTGCTATCCACGGACAGATCAGCTTCGTGGCTAGCCGCATCACTATCACCCCGCAGCTATCTAAAATGATTGCTGCCTCTATCGCCAGATTGCGCACTATCTGGCGTTCGACGACGAAGCTGATCGGCGAGCAGCTATCGCCGGCAGCCCGTCGATGTCGCGGCTGCATCCAGCCCTCATCTCGCACGAGCGTGCAAGGTCAGCCGCAGCATCTGCGAACGCGTGGACTAAGCCATTGGTATCCGAGCCTATCTAAGCTTTTCCGGGCACCGCACCTCATGCCGTCACGCTATAACGCGCAACGCTTTCAGCCTGCACGCTATCGTGGCTTTCGATCTGACCAACGGCTGATACCGACGCTTTATCCGAGGCGTCGCAACCTGAAGCGTGGCGCCACAGGTGACGCCATCGCCGATACCGTTATCGACGCACACGCGCCCTCTGCAGCTACCGGCATCACCGCCATTGCCGCTGCCAGACTATCAATCCAGTACCCATCTTCCGTTACCATCAGCTCGATCCCGAAGCGCCAACGGCCCTGTCCGCCGGCCCACGCTGAGCCTGTTCAGACTATCACATACCCAGACCAGTGCCAAGATACACCAGCAACATTCGCACCTTGCGCTGGCATTCACCATCCGCCGCGTCATCGGCGCGACTCTTACGGATGCACGCAAGCATGCATCACACACGATGCCGATCTGATGGGCTCGTCGGGTGACCGTCTATCTCCCTTTCTCGTACAATCGCAATTGACAGATCACCCAACCCTCGTTGCATCTGCTTCGCGTCTTCGACAATCAGCGAACGCCGGCTCTCTCTCTCAGGCGTGGCTCAGAGCTACAGTCTCAGGCGTCACCAATCAGCCTCCGCGTGCCAGTCTCTCCCTTCAAGCGTGCTTCAGTCACTTCCACCGCGCTGACCGAGATTCGCCGCTCCTCAACACCTCTTCGTCCGTCACTCGCTAGACCGCTACTTCTCGCAACGCCCACGTCCGTCCTTCGGTCGCCCCGTGATGCTGTCACAGCAATGCGTCTCTAAACCAGACCGCTTCTGCGTCCGCATCATGGTTTCGATCTCGCCAAAAATCCGCGCCAGCCGGTCCGCCCATTGCTTCTGGCCGGCCTGGTCCGCGATCAGGTCCTGCCGGATTTCGATTCCGGTATTCATCAGGCCGCGCGCTTCGCCGTGCACGGGAATGCGCGTAGTCGGTCTCGTCGCTCACCGCATAGGGCTCGTTGTCGCCGACCACCAGATCGGCCTCCGCCGCGCAACAGCTTGAGCAGCAGCGGCGGCAGCCTGGTGTCGCGATGATACAGCGTGCCGATATGCCAGGGCCGCGCGATGCCGGCATAAACAGGCGTAAAACTGTGCAGCGCCACCAGCACGGTCGGCATGCCCCGGCGCAGGCGCTGCGTCGATCACCTCGGCGATGCGGCGGTGATAGGGATCGAAGATCGCTCGCGCGCCGCGCCTCGGCCGCGCCGCGCGCAAGCCCTTCATTGCCGGGAATCGTCGTGGCCTCCGACATCACGCGGGATCGAGCTTGGCGCGCCGCGGCGGCCGGTTGCAGTCGATCACCAGCCGCGAATAGCGCTGCGCGATCAGATGCGCGTCGAGCTGCTCCGACAGCGCCTCGGCGACGCCGGCAATGCCGATGTCCCAGGCGATGTGCCGCGTCAGTTCGCTCGCCGGCACCCCGAGATCGCCGAGCGCGCGCGGGATCAGCCGGCCGTAATGATCGCAGTGCAGCAGGAACGGCGAGCGGCCCGCGGCATTTTGTTCGAGAACCGGCGGAACTTCATCGCTTCCGAGGAGTAGGGATGTGTCGCCCGCGTTGTCCAAAGTCATGTCCTTTCCTGTTGCCTATCGAAGCAGCATACCGATCTAGAAATGAGCAGCGATCGTCTATAGATTAGATTGCACAAAATCACGATGATTGCGCTCGACGATGCCGCTCCTGACGATCCATCACAAGACCGAATATCGCTATGCCCATCCGGTGGCGTTTGGCGAGCACCGGATCATGCTGCGTCCGCTGCCGGGCCATGATTTGCGCATGCTGTCCGAGCAGCCTCGAGATCGAGCCGCAGCCGATGTCGCTGCGCTGGATCCACGACGTGTTCGGCAACAGCGTCGCGATCGCGACCTTCGACGAGCGCGCCGAAACCCTGACCTTCACCTCCACCGCCACCGTCGAGCACAATCCGGCCGAAGAATTCGCGCTGACGCCGGACGATCCGGCGTATTTCTATCCCTTCCTCTACGACGACGAGGAGTTTCCCGACCTCGTGCAATACATCACGCCGCAATATGGCGATCCCGATGGCGAGCTGTCGGCCTGGGCGCGGAATTTCCTCGATGCCGAGGGGCCGACGCCCGACCTTCAACATTCTCTCCGGCATGACCCACGGCATCCGCAAGCCGTTCACCTACCGCAAGCGGCATGAGCACGGCACCCAGCATCCGCTCGATACGCTGCAGACGCAGCTCGGGCACCTGCCGCGACTATGCGCTGTTCATGATCGAGGCGCTGCGCCGGCTCGGCATCGCCGCGCGTTTCGTGTCCGGCTACATCTTCATCCCCGGCGACCGCGCCCATGGCTATGTCGGCGGCGGCAACACCCATGCCTGGGTGCAGGTCTATCTGCCGAGCGCCGGCTGGATCGAGTTCGATCCGACCAACGGCATCGTCGGCACCCGCGACCTCGTCCGCGTCGCGGTGGCGCGCGATCCGCGCCAGGCCGATCCCGCTGCACGGCACCTATCTCGGCTCCGCCGACGCGTTCGTCGGCATGGAGGTCAGCATCAACGTCGTGTCGGTCAGCGAAGACGAAAAGGCCTGATCATGGAAATCAAGGTCGGCTTCGAGATTGCCTACGCGGCGGTGCAGCCGACGCCGATGGTGATCATGCTCAGCATTCACCCCTCGCGCTTTTCCGGACATCGTCGGCACCGAAAGCATCGTCGCCGAACCCAACGTGCCGATCGGATTTTACCGCGACAGTTTTGGCAATGTCTGCGGCCGGCTGGTGGCGCCGGCCGGCGGCGTCACGTTGCGCGGCTCGGCGCTGGTGCGCGATTCCGGATTGCCTGACGTGGTGATGCCGACCGCGCAGCAGGTCCCGATCGACCAATTGCCGGACGAACTGCTGCTCTATCTGATGCCGAGCCGCTACTGCGAAACCGACAAGCTCACCGATATCGCCTGGTCGCTGTTCGGCAACACGCCGCCGGGCTGGGCGCGGGTCGCGGCGATCATCGAATTCGTCCACCACCACGTCACCTTCGGCTACCAGCACGCCCATCACATGAAGTCGGCGCATGACGTCTACGAGCAGCGCACCGGCGTCTGCCGCGATTTCGCGCATCTGGCGCTGACGTTCTGCCGCTGCATGAACATCCCGGCGCGCTATTGCACCGGCTATATGGGCGATATCGGCATTCCGCCGGATCCGGCGCCGATGGATTTTTCCGGCTGGTTTCAGGTCTATCTGTCCGGCCAGTGGTACACCTTCGACGCCCGCCACAACCATCCGCGGATCGGCCGCATCCTGATGGGCACCGGCCGCGACGCCGCCGACGTCGCGCTGACCACGAGTTTCGGGCGGATGGACCTGGTGAAGTTCGTCGTCGTCAGCGACGAGGTGGTGCCGGCTTAGTGCGCGCTCCTCTCCAGGTCATTCCGGGATTGCGAAGCGATCCAGATCCGCAATTCGCAGCTTCCGGTTCGATGCTTTGCATCGCCCCGCAATGACGGGCTATAGAGTACGCCATGAACTCCGATCGTCTCTTCGTCTACGGCACGCTGATGCGCGGCTTCGACCATCCGATGGCGCAGCTGCTGTCGCGCAGCGCCGATTTCATCGGCGAGGCGCGCTGCCGCGGCCGGCTTTATCTGATCAAGCATTATCCCGGGCTGCTGCTGTCGGACGATCCCGCCGACCTCGTGTTCGGCGAACTCTACCGGCTGCGCCAGCCGCGAAGCGTTGCTGCGCGAGTTCGACATGTACGAGGCCTGCGGCGAGGGCTTTGCCGAGCCGACCGAATATATCAGGCAGATGCTGCCGGTGACGCTGGCGGACGGCAGCGCGAGCGAGGCCTGGACCTACATCTACAACTGGCCGGTCGACCGGCCTGCCGCGGATCGCCTCGGGACGATTTCTGGACAAATGCCGCGCGCTACGGCAGATCGTTCCTGCACCACCCGCACATCGACCTCGCGCTCGACAAAATTCCATTCTTCGGTCGCGCGCAGCATGGCGACCAGTTCCTCGAACAGCTCGCATGCTCGGGCGCGTATTCGAACCAGGTCAGGAAATCGAAGGGCTCGCCGAGGTCGCGGCAGTGATAGAGCTGCCGCGCGATCGCGGGCAGGTATTTCAGGCTGTCGGCGATATGGCGCGACTTGTCCTCGAATATCTGCCGCCGCTCTTCCTGGGTCAGTTCCCACCAGGCCGCTGATTTCCGATCGGGATCAGCGCCGCGCAGCGTTGCCTCCGTGCGGCCGAGCCCGGCCTGCACCGCGGCCAGTTGCGTCCTTCTCGGCGCGCTCGACATAGCGCAGATGGCTGGCGACGCCGGCCAGCCGCCACGAGGTCGGCGACGGCAACAGCGGCAGCGCGATCGAGCTTCGGAATGCATGACCGACAGCGCGGCACCGCTGCCAGCGGCGCGCCCTTCGACCGCCGCCAGCGAGATGACCCGCCACGCCCCGCTCTGGCCGCCTCGGAAGGTCGTGAACATGCGTCTATCGAAGCGTGGAACCGGGCGGGGTTCAAGCCGTATCGCGTCATTCCGGGCACGCGAAGCGCGAGCCCGGAATCCATAACCACAGGATCTGCGTCGATGATTCCGGGCTCGATGCTGCGCGTGCCCCGGAATGACGGCGACCCGATGTGGATTGCACATGCCCGGGTTACGCCTTGCGCGCGCCCCGGAATGACGGTGGAGAGGCTGTGAATAGCGGGGAGAAGCCCAATAATTCTCGTATTTTACCGCGGCCACCCTATATCCATCGTCGGTTGGCACCGCCCCAACTCCGGCACACACTCCCCCATGCGCTTCACGCCCCAATTCCTCGACGAGCTGCGCGCCCGGCTTCCGGTTTCGGAAGTCGTGGGCCGGCGCGTGAAGCTGAAGCGGGCGGGCAAGGAGTGGAAGGGGCTGTCGCCGTTCCAGCAGGAGAAGTCGCCGTCCTTCACGGTCAACGACCAGAAGGGATTTTATCACGACTTCTCCTCCGGCAAGCACGGCAACATCATCTCGACTTCCTGATGGAGACCGAAGGCGTCGGCTTCCCCGAAGCCGTCGAGCGCTGCGCGCAGATGGCGGGCCTGGCGCTGCCGGCAGTCGACGCCCGATGCCGCGCGGCACGAGCAGCGCCGCAAGACGCTGCACGACGTGATGGAGCTTGCGGCGAAATTCTTCGCCGACACGCTGGCCTCGCGCAACGGCGCCAAGGCGCGCGGCTATCTCGCCGACCGCGCGATTTCGCCGGAGACGCAGCTGCAGTTCCGCATGGGCTATGCGCCCGGCGAACGCTTTGCGCTGAAGGAGTATCTCGGCAGCGCAGGGCATTCCGGTCGAGGACATGGTCGAGGCCGGCCTGCTGGTCGCCGGCGACGACATCCCGGTGCCCTACGATCGCTTCCGCGACCGCGTGATGTTTCCGATCACCGATCTGCGCGGCCGCGTCATCGCCTTCGGCGGCCGCGCGCTGGAAAAGGACGTCGCCGGCGAAATACCTGAACTCGCCGGAAACGCCGCTGTTTCACAAGGGCGACAATCTCTACAACCTCGCCGCCGCGCGGCAGGCCACGCATGACGGCGCGACCCTCGTCGTGGTCGAAGGCTATGTCGACGTCATCGCCATGGTCGGCGCGGGCTTTCCCGCCAGCGTCGCGCCGCTCGGCACGGCGCTGACCGAAAACCAGCTGGTGCTGCTCTGGCGCATGGCCGACGAGCCGATCCTCTGCTTCGACGGCGACAAGGCCGGGCAGAAGGCGGCGTTGCGCGCCGCCGACCTGGCGCTGCCGCATCTGAAGCCCGGCAAGAGCCTGCGTTTTGCGCTGCTGCCCGAAGGCCAGGACCCGGACGATCTCGCGCGCTCCGGCGGACGCGGCGCGATCGAGGAAGTGATCGGCGCGGCGCGCGGCGCTTGCCGACGTGATCTGGTCGCGCGAGATCGAGGGCGGCGCGTTTGCGACGCCGGAGCGGCGCGCGGCGCTGGAGGCGCGCATCGGCGAACTGACCAACGGCATCCGCGACGAGGTGGTGCGGCGCTATTACCGCCAGGATCTGGCGGAGCGCCTGCAGCGCACTGTTCGCGCCGCGAAGGCGGCCGCGGCGGCTATGGCAGGGGCAATTTCGCCGGCGGCGCAGCGGCGACTTCGGCAGCGAATCAGGCCGCAGCTTTCCGCCCCGCAGCCAGCTCGTTCACGCCGGGCGCGGCGGGGCGAATCGAGCCGCGCGGTCGGGCCCAGGCCTCGGCCGCCAGCCAGACCATCAACCGCGGCCCCTACCAGGCCGCCAGCCCGCAGCTCGCCCTGAGCCCGCTCATGCGCGGCCAGCGCAGCGCGATTTCGCGCCGCGAGGCGCTGATCCTGCAGTCCCTGATCAACCACCCCTGGCTGCTGCACGACCATCTGGAAGAGGTCGCGGCGCTGGAACTGGCCCATCCGGAGGCCAACAAGCTGCGCGCCGCCATCATCGCCGCCTTTGCCAGCGACCACCACCACGCCCGGAGCCGGACGAGCAGGCCGAGAAGATGCGCGCCGACCTCGCAAGCGCGCGGATTTTCCGAGGTTCTTCAAAGGGTTGAGCGGGCGATCACGACCCAGGCGGTGTGGGGCGCGCAGCCCGGGCGCGGCGCGCGAGGATGTTCTTTCCACCTGGCACCAGCTCGTCTCCTTGCATCACCAATGGCACTCCTTACTTAGGGAATTGAAGGATGCCGAGCTGGCCCTCGGCGAGAGACGCGAGCGAGGCCAATCTGGCGTGGCTGCGCGATATCAAGGCCCGGCTCGCAGGCAGTGGACGGCACCGAGGCCCTGATTGAGGGTTTTGGCGAATTCCTCGGGCCGGTCGCAGCAAGGCGTCTGATGAAAAATAATGCGGACGGCGTCGGCCGGAACCGGAAAAAGACTTGCCAAATCCATGGTTTGGCCGCAAAAACAGGATCGACAGGGTTAATCGAAGCTTAAGATTCGCCTAAGGTAGAGGCTACAAGTTGGGTGGCGCCGTGCGAGCATCGCCCTTTCCGGCGGGTCGGCGCACTTGTTGCGCCGCCCTTGGTCCGCGTCGTTGAGCGGACATGCAACAATTCAGAGGCGTGGTTTCGCCTCCAGTGACGGATCAGTTCAGCGCGCGGCATGACGCGCGGCTGAGCGCGTTTGGAGCGATTGAATGGCCACCAAGGCAAAGACGCTGCAGGTAAAAGACAAGGAAAAAGACGACAAGGCCGCCGACGCTCCCGAGAAGGATGCTCCCGACGCGCCGTCGCCGTTGCTCGATCTGTCCGATGCCGCCGTCAAGAAGATGATCAAGCAGGCCAAGAAGCGCGGCTTCGTGACCTTCGATCAGCTCAATGAAGTCCTGCCGTCCGACACCACCTCGCCCGAGCAGATCGAGGACATCATGTCGATGCTCTCCGACATGGGCATCAACGTCTCCGAGGCCGAGGAGTCCGAAGCGAGGAAGAGAGCAAGGAAGAGGCCGAGGACGAGACCGACAACGAGCTGGTCGAGGTCACGCAGAAGGCCGTCACCGAAGTCAAGAAATCCGAGCCCGGCGAGCGCACCGACGATCCCGTGCGCATGTATCTGCGCGAGATGGGCACGGTCGAGCTGCTGTCGCGCGAGGGCGAAATCGCCATCGCCAAGCGCATCGAGGCCGGCCGCGAGGCGATGATCGCGGGCCTCTGCGAAAGCCCGCTGACCTTCCAGGCCATCATCATCTGGCGCGACGAACTCAACGAAGGAAAGATCTTCCTTCGCGACATCATCGATCTCGAAGCCACCTACGCCGGCCCCGACGCCAAGAACAACATGAACCCGGCGCTGATCGCGGCCCCGCTCGGCCCCGACGGCCAGCCGGTCGCGCCACGGCAACAATGGTGCCGCGATCGCAGCGCGTCGGCGCCTGCGCATATCGCGCCGCCGGCCGCTCCGCCGGCGCCGACCCCGTTCCGCCCCGCGCCCGCCGCCGCCGCCGAGGCCGAGAAGGATCCGGCCGAGGCTGCCGCCGAAGGCGACATGGACGACGACGAGTTCGAAAACCAGATGTCGCTCGCCGCCATCGAGGCCGAGCTGAAGCCGAAGGTGGTCGAGACCTTCGACAAGATCGCCGACAACTACAAGAAGCTGCGCCGCCTGCAGGAGCAGGACATCCCCAACCAGCTGCAGAACGAGTCGCTGTCGCCGCTCGCAGGAGCGCAAGTACAAGAAGCTGAAGGACGAGATCATCGTCGAGGTGAAGTCGCTGCGGCTCAACCAGGCGCGTATCGATTCGCTGGTCGAGCAGCTCTACGACATCAACAAGAAGCTGGTCTCGTTCGAGGGCCGCCTGTTGCGCCTCGGCGACAGCCACGGCGTCGCGCGCGAGGACTTCCTGCGCAACTACCAGGGCTCGGAGCTCGATCCGCGCTGGCTCAACCGCGTCTCGAAGCTTTCCGCAAAAGGCTGGAAGAATTTCGTCCATCACGAAAAGGACCGCATCAAGGAACTGCGCGGCGAGATCCAGCAGCTCGCCGCGCTCACCGGGCTCGAGATCGGCGAATTCCGCAAGATCGTGCACGGCGTGCAGAAGGGCGAGCGCGAGGCGCGCCAGGCCAAGAAGGAAATGGTCGAGGCCAACCTGCGCCTCGTGATCTCGATCGCCAAGAAATACACCAACCGCGGCCTGCAGTTCCTCGACCTGATCCAGGAAGGCAACATCGGCCTGATGAAGGCGGTCGACAAGTTCGAGTACCGCCGCGGCTACAAGTTCTCGACCTATGCGACCTGGTGGATCCGGCAGGCGATCACGCGCTCGATCGCCGACCAGGCCCGCACCATCCGCATTCCCGTGCACATGATCGAGACGATCAACAAGATCGTGCGCACCTCGCGCCAGATGCTGAACGAGATCGGCCGCGAACCGACCCCGGAAGAACTCGCCGAAAAGCTCGGCATGCCGCTGGAGAAGGTTCGAAAAGTTCTCAAGATCGCCAAGGAGCCGCTGTCGCTCGAAACCCCGGTCGGCGACGAGGAAGATTCGCATCTCGGCGATTTCATCGAGGACAAGAACGCGATCCTGCCGATCGACGCCGCGATCCAGTCCAACCTGCGCGAGACCACCACGCGCGTGCTGGCCTCGCTCACCCCGCGCGAAGAGCGCGTGCTGCGCATGCGCTTCGGCATCGGCATGAACACCGACCACACGCTGGAAGAAGTCGGCCAGCAGTTCTCGGTGACGAGAGAGCGTATCCGGCAGATCGAGGCGAAGGCGCTGCGGAAGCTGAAGCAT
>CAVPOL010000014.1:0-129663 GCA_963706975.1 uncultured Alphaproteobacteria bacterium | reverse complement strand
CCCTGACCCGCAAGCCCGATGACGCCTCGCCGGTAACGGCCTCTCCGCGGGCTTGCGTCCATCAGAACCGAAACCATTGTCGGTCCAGCACAACTTTTGGTAGTTCGTCGTCATCCAAACTATTCTTGGGTGTCCTGGCGTCGTTGGAACGAACATGTCCTTCCTGGATACATATCGAAATGTGCTACGCGCCTGGGCCAGCCTTTCGGCGGATTTTGAAGGATGTGCGGCAGTTGCGCATTGCCGCCTAGCGGCTCGCGCGATCCTAATCTTCTTGCCAGGGGCATATCCCACGACAAAGATTTGGCGGTTCATGCCGTGCGCACGATGCTCGCGACGGCCAAAATCACCCTTCACGCCAAGGCTGGCCGCGATCATGGCCAGGGGGGTGTTGCCGGGGCGCGCCGCAGCTCATTCGCTGCATCAGCTACCGAGGCGGCTTTCGACCTCATCGGCGATTACACGGAGCCAACGGGCACGATTCAATTGTTGCCTCTTCGATTCAGCGGCAGCAGCTGGTCGTCGGATGGTTCATGGAAAACCATGCTGGGTGAATCCGACTGGCTACCTACGCGTCGGTGGTAAACAGGGGTAATGCTTACGTTGCTCCCGACAAGGGGCTGCTGACATTGATCTGTATCAACACGCCGATCGCTCTATGGTACCATTAGAAAGTTGAGCCGGTTCGCCGGCGGGAGCGTCGATGGTTCAAGGAACTCTGGGTAACGCAAAGTTCTTTCGCCGAAGCGGACCATATTCGCTTGCGGTTGTTGCGAGTGCGGCACACGGGGTTGCGGATGAACTCGAGTTGGTTCTCGAAGGTGTGGCCCCTCTGCAAGCGGCTGGCCCGAAGGAAGTGAGTTTTCTGGATAATCGACGTTATGCATCGGCACTCGATCAGACATCCGCGGGTGCTGTGATTGTGCATCCTGACATGGCAGCGCGAGTGCCCGCCGGGACGGTGGCGATCCGGACCACTGAACCATACGCAGCGTGGGCGCGCGTTGCTGCACTCTTCTATCCCCTGCCATCAGTTTCTCCCGGTATCCACCCGTCCGCAATTGTCGCGGAGGGGGCGAACGTCGATCCGTCCGCGGAGGTCGGGCCGCTGTCTGTGATTGAGGCCGGAGCAGAGATAGGGCCTGGCTGTCGGATCGGTCCGTGCGCGGTTATCGGCAGCAGCGTGATTGTCGGCCGGGACTGCCGAATTGGCGCACATGCAAGCCTGAGCCATGCGCTTCTGGGAGCACGTGTTTACGTCTTTCCCGGCGCCAGGATCGGACAGGAAGGCTTTGGATTTGCCTCGACCAAGGATGGATTTCTCTCTGTCCCCCAGCTTGGGCGAGTTATTCTTGAAGACGACGTCGAAGTCGGTGCGAATACCACGATTGATCGAGGATCATCGCAAGACACGGTGATCGGTGCCGGCTGCCGTCTCGATAACCTCGTCCAGATCGGCCACAATGTCATCCTCGGCCGGTGTTGTGTCATCGTCGCACAGGCCGGCATTTCGGGTTCAACCGTGCTGGAAGATTTCGTCCGCGTCGGGGGGCAGGCGGCTATGGCCGGGCATCTTCGGATCGGTCAAGGTGCCGGAATCGGCGCGCAGGCGGGCGTCATTTCGGATGTAGTTCCAGGCGCCGTCGTGCTTGGAAGCCCTGCACAGCCGATAAGAGACTTCTTCCGACAAGTTGCGAAGCTCAAGAGGATGGCAAGGCGAGAAGGATAGGATAGCTCGCAAGAGTGGCATGGGAGCATCCGCTTGCGAATCTAATGGTTTGTACCAACCGTTGAGCTTGATCTTTGGTCTGGCGCCTCACTCGGCCGGCACGCCGTTCGATCCGCGTGTGATCACCTTGCTGCCTTCGTGCCGTCCGGCGAGGTGGGCACTGGGCGCCACCACGTCGGTGGCAAGGCCGATCCACGCCAGGAAGCGAATGGTGAGCCAGGTATTGTCCATTTCCCACCAGCGCAGCCCATGGCGCGCCGAGCGCGGGTCGGCATGGTGGTTGTTGTGCCAGCCTTCACCGTTGGAGATCAGTCCCACGACAACGTTGTTGCGGCTGTCCTCGTCGGTTTCGTAGCTACGGTAGCCCCACAAATGGGTCACCGAATTCACCGCCCATGTAATGTGCCAGACCAGCACGGTGCGGACGAACACGCCGAACAGCAGGATGCTGACACCGGTCTGCGCGGCGGCGGCCGAAGTTTCGCTTGACAGCCACGCTGCGGCGAATCCGGCGGCGAAGAACAGCGGCATCTGGATCAGGTTGATCCAGACCAGCCAGCCGTGGCGTTCGAGCGCGACGTAGAAGCGATCGCGCAGGATGTCCTTGGCATAGCGTTCGTAGATTCCGAGCCGCGCCAGTTCCGGCTGGTGCACCAGGATCCACCCGATATGGGCCCAGAGGAAACTGGCCAGCGGGCTGTGCGGGTCGGGCTGCTCGTCGGCGAATTGATGATGCCGGCGGTGGATCGCGACCCAACGCGCGGGCGTTTCCTGCAGGCAGGACACCGCGATGACCGCCATGGAATGCTCCAGCCATTTCGGGCATTTCAGCCCGCGGTGGGTGAGAAGCCGGTGGTAGCAAAGGTTGATACCGAACAAGCCGCACAGATGGGTGCCGAGGATGGCGACAAGGAGTCCGCTCCAGCTGAAATAGCCGGGCATGAAGGCGAGAACCGCCGCGCCATGATAGGCCGCGATCACGATGACATAGGGCCAGTTGAGCCGAAACGGTCGCACGCCCGCGGGCAGCGCCAGCCGCTCTTGTGGGACGCCGGGAGCGGCGTAGTCCGTGGCGGTCAATGCAACGATTCTTACGGTCGGCTGGCGAATTGTCGTCATGGCAGGGTCGGGTTCCCTATCTCTGCGCGCGACGTAGCTCGGCTCTACGGCTGCTCCGAGAGATACGAATCACTGGTATTCTAGATGAGCCGACCCGGTCAACACGCGAAAGTGCCGGGCTTCGCAAGAATTCAATGTGAGCGGCTTTTTTGCCGAGCACGGTGTCGAAGTTTCTCCGGAAACATATCAGCTATGATGCATTTGTAGCCGCCCAGTAGGCGATGAGCCGGAGGGGCCGGATTGGCGCATTTCCGTAAGCGTGATTTTTATTTTGCGCGGCGGGGTATCTAAAAGTTTACTTGTGGAATTAGCCCTTCGGGACGAAGCTCTTGGTCCACTAGGACGAATTGTTTTTCAAAGATGTTCCCTGAGCTGAGAAGGCTTTTCGATGCCACGCCGCGGTCGCAGGGCAGACGGTCAAGGAGAATTTCGGTCGTCCAGCTAAAGCAGTATCCATCTTCGCTCGCTTCTAAAACCCATGCTTTGAGGGTGGCGCGGAAGTTAGGACGAGAAGGACGGCCGCGCGCTTTCCTGCGGAGCGGATCCGGGGCCATCTGGTTTCGATTGGAAAGAGTTGAAGCGAACCGACGACTTTAATTGAAGGTCGTTCCATGCTACTCATTTTGCTATCCAGCTTCGTGGACAGAGTATCAATCGTATCGCGCACGATCGTCCGTGTTATGTTCCGCTACTTCGTCAACATCAACCAGAAACAACGCGGACAGTTTGTTTCCTATCGCGTTTGTGACATTACCTCTTTCGTGGTAACGGGCTCTTTCGTCGCGATTTGCAAGGCGGACTCGCATAATTGAGTGGTCGTCGCAAAGAGGGGGCGCCATTGGACCGGAGCGATTTAAGTTTAGTTCGCGTTCTTTGGTCTGCGCAAAACGCCTCGACCTCGTGATGTTTTTTGGCGGCGATGGCGAGGAGGGGTTTGCGATCGGCTACCATGAGTGCGGCTAGCGGGAGCTGCCATCTCTTTGACGCCCGGCAAATTGAACGCAGTTCGCGCTGCCTTCAAAGCGGGTGTTCGACCCTCGAAAATCGCCAAGCAGTTCGGTATCTCTCAATCGGATATTCGGAAGGTGATTGCAGGTGAGCAGGAAGCGCCAACCTGACGAGATCACCTCGACCGCGCGGTGCATTGGCGGCTTGCCGAATGGGATGGCTCGCTCTCGGCGTCCGGGAGGTCGGGATTGCGCACCTTTGTCGCGGCGAGCTTGGCGCGTGTTCGATCCAATCAGCGTGCGTTCTTTTTCCGCCAATGGCAGGACAACCGACTTGCCCGCTGCATGAAGTGCAGCCGGCACCACGCCTGGGGACGGACCGGCTGAGCGTTCTTGAGCGAATTGGCTCAGACCGCTAAGTGATGGGCCGCCAGGGCGATCGTCTGTTTATCCGGCTTGTAAGATGCACCCGGCTGAATGTACCCTCATGCATCAAGGCATAAAATGCGCGGCCGCATCGTTCCCGAAGGGATTGCTGAGCCGCCGGACACGATTTGTTGGGGGAGGCATCATGAGAATTCCGCGTCGTCAGTTTTTGCATCTCGCCGCAGGCGCAGCGCTGCTCCCGGCCGTTTCCAGGACCGCGCTTGCGCAGAACTATCCGACGCGTCCCATTCGCCTCACGATCGGGTATACTCCAGGCGGCTCGGCCGACCTGACCGCGCGGCTGATGGGGCAATGGATTTCGGAACGGCTCGGCCAGTCATTCGTCATTGAGAACCGGCCTGGCGGCGGCACCAACATCGCCACCGAGGCGGTCCTGCGGGCCGCGCCGGATGGCTACTCGCTGCTTCTGGTGGCGCCGGCAAACGCCATCAACGCCACGCTCTACGAAAAACTCAATTTCAATTTCTTGCAGGAGATCGAACCGATCGCCGGCATCATCCGTTTTCCGAACGTGGTCGTGGTGCACCCGTCGGTTCCGGTCAAGACCATCCCGGAATTGGTCGCTTACGCCAAGGCCAATCCCGGCAAGCTCAACATGGCGTCCTCCGGCAACGGCTCGACCATTCACATGTCGGGCGAGCTGTTCAAGATGCTCACCGGCACCAACATGGTCCACGTGCCCTATCGCGGCGGCGCGCCGGCGCTCACCGATCTGATCGCCGGGCAGGTCCAGGTGATGTTCGACAACATCCCGACCTGCGCCGAGCACGTCAAGTCCGGCAAGTTGCGCGGTCTGGCGGTCACCAGCACGACGCGGTCGGACGTGTTGCCGGACCTGCCCACGGTGGCCGATTTCCTGCCCGGCTACGAAGCCAGCGCCTGGTACGGCCTCGCCGCGCCGAAGGGCACGCCCCGCGAAATCGTCGAGACGCTGAACAAGACCGTCAACGCGATCCTCGCCGATCCTGCGGCGAAGGCGCGGTTCACCGAAATCGGCGCCATCCTGCTGCCGGGTTCGCCCGCCGATTTCGGCAAGCTGGTGGCGGACGAAACCGAAAAATGGGGCAAGGTGGTGAAGTTCGCGGGCGCCAAGGTGGACTAGACGTTTTCAAGCGAAGTGGAAACCGGTTCGCGTCGAGAAAACGCGTCAAATCAAGAATCTGAAGCCCCGTTTCGATCTAATCGAAACGGAAACGGCTCCAGGCGTGCGCTGGCTTCAGCGGGGAGGTGCGGCGTTGCGCGGTGCGGTCCTGCCGAGCGAAGCCGCCATCGCCGATATCAGCGGCTTCATGAAGAAGGCATCGTTGGCCGGATAGATGTCGGTCCGCAAGCCGTGGCTTTTGAGTTCGTCCGAGACGACAGGCCCGACGGAAGCGATCGGCGTGCGCGTCAGGCCTTCGCGTAACCGTGGCTCACATCCATGCGCCTGCGCGACCTCGATCAGGCGGCGAACCTGGCCTGAGCTCGTCAGCGCAATCGCATCGACGCGGCCCTCTGCCATTTCCCCGATCGCGGTGACAATATTGGCGTCGGCGGCCCGCGCGTCATAGACGTACGGCAGCACGGCATCGACCTCGGCGCCCTGCGCCGTGATCGCGCCGATCAGCGCGCCGTGGTCCTTGTCCGGGTAAAGCTGCAGGCCGAGCCGATGGCCCCTGAGATCGGCGCGCGACAGCATCTCCACGACGCCCTCGGAGGTCGGCTTTTCCGTCGTTACCTGCGGCTCCAGTCCGATCTCGCGCAGCGCGCGGCCAGGTTTGGGACCGCGCACGAACTTGTGCGCCTTGCCGAGCGCGACAATGAATTCCGGCTCGACGCCGAGCCGCCGCACGACCTTCATCAGCCGGCGCAGGCCTTCGCCGGTCATCAGCACCAGATCGTCGCATGGCCTTGCGATGAAGCGCCTGATCCAGGCCTCGACCGGCGCGGCATCCGGCGCATCGTGGATGGCGAACATCGGGCATTGCAGCACTTCGGCACCCTGTTCGACCAGCAGGCGGGAAAACTGCGCCTCTTCGCGGGTTTCCAGGATGAGAATGCGGTAGCCGTTCAGTCGGTCAGCCATGAATTGCTCTAAGCGCCAGGGAGATGTTTTGTTCATCATGACGCCTCGACCGGGATTGGCGCAAGGGCGCTGCGGGTGATAGAGCAGGGCCGCAAACCGAGTTCCATCCTCGTCACCGTGAAGTAACCAAGCTCGCGCATGCCCGATCATCAGTTCGTATTGACTTTGTCCTGCCCGGATCGTCCCGGCATCGTTTCGGCGGTATCGACGTTCCTCGCCCATAACGGCCAGAACATCCTCGACGCCCAGCAGTTCAATGATGTCGAGACCGGTCATTTCTTCATGCGGGTCGTCTTCACCGCCGCCGATCTCGCGGTCAGCCTTGCGGCGCTGCAGACCGCCTTCGCCGCCATCGCGGAACGCTTCGGCATGGACTGGCAGATGCGCGACCGCTCCAGCCGTCGCCGGGTGATGTTGCTGGTCTCGAAATCCGACCATTGCCTCGTGGATATCCTATATCGCTGGCGCACCGGTGAACTCGAGATGATCCCGACCGCCATCGTCTCCAACCATCCGCGCGACACCTACAGCAATCTCGATTTTGGCGAGATTCCGTTTCACTATCTGCCGGTGACCAAGGAGACCAAGCGCGAGCAGGAGACGGCGATCTGGAATCTGGTCGTCGAAACCGCAACCGACCTCGTGGTGCTGGCGCGCTACATGCAGATCCTGTCGGACGAGATGTCGGCGAAGCTGTCGGGACGCTGCATCAACATCCATCATTCGTTCCTGCCGGGGTTCAAGGGCGCGCGTCCCTACCATCAGGCCCATGAGCGCGGCGTCAAGCTGATCGGCGCGACCGCGCATTACGTCACCAGCGCGCTCGATGAGGGCCCGATCATCGACCAGGATGTCGAGCGCATCAGCCATCGCGACACGCCCGAAGACCTGGTTCGCAAGGGTCGCGACATCGAACGCCGCGTGCTGGCGCGCGCCATGCGCCATCATCTGGAGGATCGCGTGATCCTCAACGGCCGCAAGACCGTGGTGTTCATGGATTGAATACCGTTGGAAGGCTCTCGGATTCCAGCCGAAGTCGCGCGCTGTCGGACGCATTATCAGAACTACCCTTATTTCAGACTGTGGTATTTTAATACCAGGAAGGCTGGAATCCGGCGACAGTAGCGGCAGGGGACCTGCCGCTGACCAGCGAACTGGTGCGGACTGCCGCAATCGGCCGCGACGGGGCTGGTCGCCATGCCGCGCCGATACGATATAAGACGTCATGCCGCGCCGGCACATGGCTGAAACACCGGGGGTATGGTACGGCAAAAGCGGAGACTTCGGTTCGAGGCACAAAACCGACCAGGGGAGAGCGTTCATGTCGATTTGCACTGAATTATTGTCGTTGGCTGCCACCGGCATCGTGCTCGCCGTCGCGGCGGGAGGTGCGCCGGCTAGCGCGCAGGAGAGCGTCAAGATCGGCCTGATCCTGCCGATGACCGGCGGCCAGGCCTCGACCGGCAAGCAGATCGACAACGCGGTCAAGCTCTACATGCAGCAGAAGGGCGACACCGTCGCCGGCAAGAAAATCGAGATCATCCTGAAGGACGATGCCGCGGTTCCCGACAATACCAAGCGGCTCGCGCAGGAACTGATCGTCAACGACAAGGTCAGCTTCATTGCCGGTTTCGGCGTCACGCCCGCGGCCCTTGCCGCGGCGCCGCTGGCGACCCAGGCAAAAGTCCCGGAAATCGTGATGGCGGCCGGCACCTCGATCATTACCGAGCGTTCGCCCTATATCGTGCGCACCAGCTTCACGCTGGCGCAGTCCTCCACCATCATCGGCGACTGGGCCGCCAAGAACGGCATCAAGAAGGTCGCGACCCTGACTTCGGACTACGCGCCCGGCAATGACGCGCTGAACTTCTTCAAGCAGAACTTCACCGCCGGCGGCGGCGAAATCGTCGAAGAGGTCAAGGTGCCTCTGGCCAATCCCGACTTTGCACCGTTCCTGCAGCGGATGAAGGATTCCAAGCCCGACGCCGTATACGTGTTCGTGCCCGCAGGGCAGGGCGGCAATTTCATGAAGCAGTATGCCGAGCGCGGCCTCGACAAGGCCGGCATCAAGGTGATCGGTCCCGGCGACGTCATGGACGACGATCTGCTCAACAATATGGGCGATGCGGCGCTCGGTACCGTGACCGCGCATCTGTATTCAGCGGCCCATCCGTCCGCGATGAACAAGGAATTCGTCGCCGCCTACAAGAAGGCGTTCAACTCGCGGCCCGGATTCATGGCGGTGGGAGGCTATGACGGAATCCATCTGATCTACGAGGCGCTCAAGAAGACCGGCGGCAAGACCGACGGCGACGGCCTGATCGCGGCCATGAAGGGAATGAAGTGGGAAAGCCCGCGCGGCCCGATCTCGATCGATCCGGAAACCCGCGACATCGTGCAGAACATCTACATCCGCAAGGTCGAGAAGGTCGACGGCGAACTCTACAACGTCGAATTCGCCACCTTCGAGGCGGTGAAGGATTCCGGCAAGACCAAGAAATGACGCGCGAAAGCGCGTCATCCCCGATGTGCAATTGCACATCGTGGGGCGCGCATTAGAGCGAACCCGGGATCTCGCAATTTGTCGCTCCAGGTTCCGGGTTCAACGCTACGCGCTGCCCCGGAATGACCCATCCAGAATTTTCCGGCCTTTACCCATGACCACGCTGTTCACCATCCTGTTCGACGGCGTCGCCTACGGCATGCTGCTGTTCGTGCTGGCCTGCGGCCTGGCGGTCACGCTTGGGCTGATGAATTTCGTCAATCTCGCGCATGGCGCCTTTGCCATGACCGGCGGTTACGTCTGCGCCGTGCTGGTCAACAATTCCGGCTGGCCGTTCTTCTCAGCATTGCCGCTGGCGTTTGTCTCCAGTGCAGCAATCGGCGTCTTGCTGGAGCGTTCGCTGTACCGACATCTCTACACCAGAAGCCATCTCGATCAGGTGCTGTTCTCGGTCGGTCTCGTCTTCATGTCGGTGGCGGCGGTCGACTACATCATGGGATCGTCGCGGATTTTCATAAAGCTTCCCGCGGCGCTTGAGGGCCAGTTCGATTTCTTCGGCGTCGGCATCGGCCGCTACCGTCTCATGATTATCGTGATCTGCGGCTTGCTGACCGCGGCGCTGCAGTTGATCCTGGCGCGCACCCGGTTCGGCAGCCGGCTGCGCGCGGCGGTGGACGATCCGCGCGCCGCCAGCGGCCTCGGCATCAACGTGCCGCAGGTATTTGCCTTCACCTTTGCGTTCGGCTGCGGTCTTGCCGGGCTCGGCGGCGCCCTGAGCGCTGAAATTCTCGGGCTCGATCCGTATTTTCCATTGAAGTTCATGATCTACTTCCTGATCGTGGTGACGGTCGGTGGCTCCTCCAGCATCACCGGGCCGTTCCTGGCCTCGCTGCTGCTCGGCATCGGCGACGTTGCCGGCAAGTATTACGTGCCGAAAATGGGGCCGTTCGTGATCTACACCATCATGATCGTGATCCTGATCTGGCGCCCGAACGGCCTGTTCGGCCGTTCGGCGGCCCGTTGAGGACGGCCATGTCAGCACCATCCGACGTCGGATTTCACGCAAGGCAGCACGCGCGCTGGCGCCCGAGCGAGGTCGCGTTCTGGGTTCTCGCCTTTTCCTGCGCCTTCCTGTTTCCCTCCCGCTATCTGATCATGACCGACATCCTGCGGCTGGCGCTGTTCACGATGTCGCTCGACCTGATCCTTGGCTATGCCGGAATCGTGTCGCTGGGGCACGCAGCGTTCTTCGGCGTCGGCGCCTATTCCGCGGGGCTGCTGGCGCTGCACGGCATCATCAACGAGCCGGTGATCGCGCTGCTTGTCTCGGGGCTCGTCGCCACCGCTGTCGGCTTCCTCACCAGTTTCCTGGTGATCCGTGGCGTCGACCTGACCCGGTTGATGGTGACGCTGGGCATAGCCCTGTTGCTGGAAGCGCTCGCCGAGCGCTTTTCCAATATCACCGGCGGCACCGACGGGCTGCAGGGCATCGAGATCCAGCCGCTCCTCGGCCTGTTTGCGTTCGACATGTTCGGCAAGGTCGGGTTCTTCTATTGCTTTGCCGTGCTGTTCCTGTTGTTCCTGCTCGCGCGCCGCGTCGTGCATTCGCCATTCGGCCTGTCGCTGCGTGCTATCAAGAACAACCCGCTGCGGGCGTCAGCGATCGGTATCCCCGTCAACCGCCGCCTGATCGCGGTCTACACGCTGTCGGCATTCTATGCCGGTATTGCCGGTGCGCTGTTCACCCAGACTACGGCACTGGCCTCGCTCGACGTGTTCGCGTTCGAAAAATCGGCCGATCTGATGCTGGTGCTGGTGATCGGCGGCACCGGTTATCTCTATGGCGGGCTGATCGGAGCGGTCGTGTTCAAGATGCTGCAGGAGTTGTTCCAGACCATCACGCCGCAATATTGGTTGTTCTGGATCGGGCTCGTGCTGGTGGTGATCGTGCTGGTCGGTCGCGAGCGCATGCATCGCTGGGCGCTGTTTCTGCCGAACCTGGTGATCCGGAAAATCGCCGGACGCAAGGCCGTGGTTGTCGTTCCCGAAAGCGACGCGTCATGACGGTCGCGCTGGAAACCACAAATCTGGAAAAGCAGTTCGGCGGCCTCAAGGTCACCCGCGATCTGTCGCTCCGGATCGAACAGGGCGCCCGCCATGCCTTGATCGGCCCCAACGGCGCCGGCAAGACCACAGTGATCAATCTTCTGACCGGCGTGCTGAAACCCGATGGCGGACGCATCCTGCTCGAAGGCAACGACATCACCGATCTGCCGGTGCATTCCCGGGTGCTGCGCGGCCTGTCGCGCACTTTCCAGATCAACCAGCTCTATGCCGATCTGACCCCGCTCGAGACCATCGGTCTTGCGGTGTCGGAGCGGCTCGGCCGCGGTGGCGACTGGTGGCGGCAGATGGGTACGCGCGATGACGTCAATGCCGAGATCGCGGAGAACCTGGCGCGGTTTCATCTGCTCGACGTCATGAACGAGCTGACGGTGACGCTGCCTTACGGAAAACAGCGCCTGCTGGAGATCGCGGTCGCGATCGCCGCCAAACCGCGCGTGTTGCTGCTCGACGAGCCCGCCGCCGGCGTTCCGGAAAGCGAGCGCCACGATATCCTGGCCGCCGTGGCGGCGCTGCCGCGCGACGTCACCGTGCTGCTGATCGAACACGACATGGACCTGGTGTTCTCGTTCGCCGACCGCATTTCGGTGCTGGTCAACGGCGCCATGCTGGTGGAGGGCCCGCCGGACGAAGTGGCGCGCGATCCGAGGGTCAAGGCGGTTTATCTCGGCGAGGGCGCCGATGTCTGATCTGCTCACGATCCAGGGCCTGCGCGCCGGCTACGGCGAGGCGGTGGTACTGCCCGACATGACCCTGCACCTGCCGGAAAGCCAGGTGCTGGCGCTGTTGGGGCGCAACGGCACCGGCAAGACCACGCTGATCAACTCGATCGTCGGGATCACCCGCCGCTTCGGCGGCACCATCACCCTTGGGGGATCGGATATCACCGCGCTGCGCTCCGACCAGCGGGCACGGGCCGGCATCGGCTGGGTGCCGCAGGAGCGCAATATCTTCCGCTCCCTGACGGTGGAGGAGAACATGACCGCGGTGGCGCAGCCGGGCCCGTGGACGGTGGCAAAGGTCTACGAGATGTTTCCGCGGCTGAAGGAGCGTCGCAACAATTTCGGCAACCAGTTGTCCGGGGGCGAGCAGCAGATGCTGGCGATCGGGCGGGCGCTGACGCTCAATCCAAAGGTGCTGCTGCTGGACGAGCCCACCGAGGGGCTGGCCCCGATCATTGTCGAGGAGCTCCTGAAGGCGCTCGGCACCATCACAAGGGCCGGCGGCATCTGCTCCATCATCGTCGAGCAGAATGCGCAAAAGATTCTGGGGCTCGCCGACCGGGTTGTGATATTGGAGCGCGGCGCGATCGTCCATGACGCGACAGAGTGCCGCATTGAAGGCCGATCCCGCGGTGCTGGAACGCTTTTTGGGCGTCTCGGGTGCCGCGGCACATTAAGTAATTTCCGGGAGTTGAGACCATGCAACGAACAAAAGCCCCGTTCCGCGCCGACGAGGTCGGCAGCCTGCTGCGGCCGCCACGCATCAAGGAGGCGCGCGCCAAACTGGAGAAGGGCGAGATTTCGGCCGACGAACTGCGCAAGGCCGAGGACCTCGAGATCGAGAAGGTCGTGCACAAGCAGGCCTCGATCGGCCTGAAGCTTGCGACCGACGGCGAATTCCGCCGCTCCTGGTGGCATTTCGACTTCCTCGCCAAGCTCACCGGATGCGAACTGTTTCACCCCGAGACCGGCATCCAGTTCGCGGGCGTCGAGACCCGGCACGACGCGGTGCGGGTGATCGGCAAGCTCGATTTTCCCGCCGATCATCCGATGCTGGATCACTTCCGCTTCCTGAAAAAACATGCCGACACCGCGCATGTGATGCCGAAGATGACGATTCCGTCGCCGGCGGTGCTGCATTTCCGCGGCGGCCGCAAGTCGATCTCGAAGGACGTCTATCCCGATCTCGACGCGTTCTACGAGGATCTCGCCAAGACCTACCGCAAGGCCGTCAAGGCGTTTTATGACGCCGGCTGCCGCTATCTGCAGTTCGACGACACGGTATGGGCTTATCTCTGCTCGCAGGAGGAGTTGAAGAAGGCGCGCGAGCGCGGCGACAATCCCGATGGCCTGCAGGAGATTTACGCCCGCATCATCAATTACGCGATCGCCGAGCGGCCGGCCGACATGACCATCACCACGCATGTCTGCCGCGGCAATTTCCGCTCCACCTGGATCTCCTCCGGCGGCTACGAGCCGGTGGCGGAGACCATGCTGGCCGGCACCAATTACGACGGCTATTTCCTCGAATACGATTCCGAGCGCGCCGGCGGCTTCGAGCCGCTGCGGTTCCTGCCGAAGGGCAACAAGATCGTGGTGGTCGGCGTCATCACCTCGAAATCGGGCGAGCTGGAAAAGAAGGACGACATCAAGCGGCGGCTGGAAGAGGCGTCAAAATACGCCCCGCTGGATCAGCTCGCGGTCTCGCCGCAATGCGGCTTTGCCTCCACCGAAGAAGGCAATTTGCTGACCGAGGAAGAGCAGTGGGCCAAGCTGAAGCTCGCGGTCGATGTCGCCAAGGAAGTGTGGGGGAAGTAGTTTCTTCCGTCATTGCGAGGCCGCGCTTCCACCGCGGTTCTGATAGGTGTACGCGTCCTTCGGACCCAGCCGGATCGCTTCGTCATAGTCGTCGATCGCCTTGGCGTAATCGCGCCGGGAGCGAAAGGAGTTGCCGCGGTTGTGGTAGATGATGCCGCTGGGCGGGCCGATCCGCAGCGCGTCGTTGAAATCCGCAATGGCGATGTCGTACTCGCCCTTGTCGTAATAGGCCGAGCCCCGCAGATTGTAGAGCGCGTTATCGGGCTTCAGCCGCAGCGCCTCGCTGGCGTCGGCGATCACTTGCAACTAATTGCCCTTCTTGTTCCAGCCCACCGCGCGCCAGAAATAGATCGTCGCCAGTTTCTCGCCGGAGAAAACCTTTAACGCGAGAACCTTGTTAATGGCGTCGATCTGCTGGTCGGCCGGCGTGGTGTCGGTGGTGCAGAACGGCCCGAGCTGCGAACGCTGCTGGGCGGCGGCGGGCGCGGACCAGAGCGCGGCAGCTAACAGGGCGATCATCAAAATCGATCGGCGCATGAAATCGCCGGGCATCGAACAGCTTGCCCGGTTTGTTGCCGCCGGCGGTCCGCGGGTTCATGTCGCGCATTTCCCAATCGTGGGCAGAAGATGGTAGGACACTGAGACGATCCGCCGCTGCCCACCGATCCGGCCCAAATCCGCCCCGATGAAAAACGACCAGATTCTCAGCCTGATCGCCGAATTCTGCCGCCAGGCGGACATGGCCGAATCGACCTTCGGGCGCCGCGCCGTCAATGACGGCAAGCTGGTGCATCGCTTGCGCGAGGGCAAGCGGATCACCATCGACACGCTGGACCGGATACAGGCCTTTATCGCAGCCTCCATGCCCGGCGGTGTGCCGCCGCCGCGCGGGCTGGAAGTCCCGCCGGAGAAGCGAGACCCCCGGGGTAATTTCCGGTTTTTCGAGAACCGGCAAAAATACCTGCTGTTCGTCCACACCTGCAGCGAAAAGCGGGTGATCGCCGAGCGGGTGGCGCTGGAATTTTCCAGCATCCACCCCCGGCCGCCGGCGCTGCGGGTGTTCGACGCGGGTGTGGGCGACGGCACCGTGCTGGCGCGGGTGATGCGCTCGATGCACGGCCGCTTCCCCCATATGCCCTTCTACATCGCGGGCAAGGAGCTCAGCCTGGAGGATGTCCGGCTGACCCTGGACAAGGTGCCGGACCGGCTGTTCGAGCACCCGGCGACGGTTTTTGTGCTGACCAACATGTACTATGCCGAGGCCCCCTGGCTGCACCCCGGCCTCGCCCGCGGCGGCCTCGGGCATGATCTGGCACGAGGTGGCCTTGCAGGGGGGCTTCGTCGGGCGAATTCGAGGCCCAGATCGCCGAACTGGGGCCGTTTCTGGAGCAGAACTGGCGCGCCAATGTCAGCCCTCGCTCGGGCATGCCGGTCTATGAGCGCCCGGTCGCCATCGTCCTCTACCGCGAGGACCACCGGTTTTTGCTTGATTCGATCATCCCCCGGGCCGGCCGTTCCGAGGCCAATTTCGACCTGATTATCGCTTCGCAGCCCTACCGGGCCAAATCTTCTGTGAATTTCCGCGCCAAGCGGATCATCGCACCGCTGGCCCGGGCGCTGCGGGCCGGGGGCCGTTTGATCGGAATTCACTCCCACGGGCAGGATCCCGGCCTCGAAATCATCCAGGCGGTCTGGCCCGGAGAAAATCCTTTCGCCGTGAGCCGTCATGAGCTATTGCGCGCAGTGAAATACGAGCTGGGATCGGCCGGGCGCGACCTTAACTTTAATGCCTACGCCGATAACCGTTCGATCTTCCGTTATGATATGGAAGCGCTGCCCAACGAGGTCACCGGCTCGATCGGAACCTCGACGGCCTTTGCAGCATGGAACGCGGCGGTGTATGTCGCCCAGATCGAAGACGACCGGTTGACGGAAATGACCCAGAACGGCCGTACTCTCGATGCCACCAGGGAAGTTCTGCGCAAGCATAACGGGCTGTGGTTTTACGACGAATCCTACGTCATCTCGCGCCGTCGCGACTGACATCTCAGGACATTTTCAACGGACCGCCGAGGTCTGGCGGAAAAGGGGTTGGTTGATGCGCGCGTCCTATCTGTTCACCTCAGAGTCGGTTTCCGAAGGTCATCCGGACAAGGTCTGCGACCGGATTTCCGACGAGATCGTCGATCTGTTTTTCCGTGAAGGCCCGAAGGCGGGCATCGATCCCTGGGCGATCCGGGCCGCCTGCGAGACGCTCGCCACCACCAACAAGGTGGTGATCGCCGGCGAGACCCGCGGTCCCGAAATCCGTCACCAACGACCAGATCGAGAGCGTGGTGCGCGCGGCGATCAAGGACATCGGCTACGAGCAGGAAGGTTTTCACTGGAAGACCGGCCGACATCGAAATCCTGCTGCATCCGCAATCCGCCGACATCGCGCAGGGCGTCGATGCGCTGCAGCCCGGCACCAACAAGGAAGAGGGCGCCGGCGACCAGGGCATCATGTTCGGCTACGCCACCAACGAGACGCCGGACCTGATGCCGGCGCCGATCTTCTACGCCCACAAGATCCTGCGGCTGATTTCGGAAGCCCGCCACTCCGGCAAGGAGAAGGTGCTGGGCCCGGACTCCAAGAGCCAGGTCACCGTGCAATACGAGAACGGCAAGCCGGTCGGCGTGCGCGAGATCGTGGTCTCGCACCAGCATCTGGTCGAGGACATGACCTCGAACCAGGTTCGCGAACGCGTCGAGCCCTATGTGCGCGAGGCGCTGCCGGAAGGCTGGATCAACGGCAAGACCGTCTGGCACATCAACCCGACCGGCAAATTCTTCATCGGCGGCCCCGACGGCGACTCCGGCCTGACCGGCCGCAAGATCATCGTCGATACCTATGGCGGCGCGGCTCCCGCATGGCGGCGGCGCGTTCTCCGGCAAGGACCCGACCAAGGTGGATCGTTCGGCGGCCTATGCCGCGCGCTATCTCGCCAAGAACATCGTCGCCGCCGGCCTTGCCGACCGCTGCACGCTGCAGCTCGCCTACGCCATCGGCGTGGCGCGGCCGCTGTCGATCTATATCGACACCCACGGCACCGGCAAGGTGCCCGAGGAGAAGCTCGAGAAGGCCGTGGCCGAGGCGATGGACCTGACGCCGCGCGGCATCCGCAAGCATCTCGACCTCAACAAGCCGATCTACGCCCGCACCTCGTCCTACGGCCATTTCGGCCGCACCCCGGACAAGGATGGCGGCTTCTCCTGGGAAAAGACCGATCTTGCCGACGCGCTGAAGCGCGCCGTCTGACTTTCTCCGTAATCATCGTGCGTATTCCGGAAAGCATTTGTGCTTTCCGGAATATGCTTTTTAAGGGATCAACCACATGACCGCCGCCGCCAAGAAGCCCGCCTTCACCGATTACATCGTCAAGGACATCTCGCTGGCCGAATTCGGCCGCAAGGAAATCTCGCTCGCCGAGACCGAGATGCCCGGCCTGATGGCGACGCGCGAGGAATACGGCCCGAAGCAGCCGCTTGAAGGGCGCCCGCATCGCCGGCTCCCTGCACATGACGATCCAGACCGCGGTGCTGATCGAGACGCTGGCAGCACTTGGCGCCGACATCCGCTGGGTCTCCTGCAACATCTATTCGACCCAGGATCACGCCGCGGCCGCGATCGCGGCAGCCGGCATTCCGGTGTTCGCGGTCAAGGGCGAGAGCCTCGACGGAATACTGGGACTACACCGCCAAGATGTTCGACTGGCACGGCGGCGGCACCCCCAACATGATCCTCGATGACGGCGGCGACGCCACCATGCTGGTGCATCTCGGCCTGCGCGCCGAGAAGGGCGACACCGCGTTCCTCGACAAGCCGGGATCGGAAGAAGAGGAAGTCTTCTTCGCGCTGATCAAGAAGCAGCTGAAGGAAAAGCCGAAGGGCTATTTCGCCGAGATCGCCAAGAACATCAAGGGCGTTTCGGAAGAGACCACCACGGGCGTGCATCGCCTCTACGAGATGCAGAAGAGCGGCAAGCTGCTGTTGCCGGCGATCAACGTCAACGACAGCGTGACCAAGTCGAAATTCGACAACCTCTATGGCTGCCGTGAATCGCTGGTCGACGGCATCCGCCGCGGCACCGACGTCATGATGTCCGGCAAGGTCGCGATGGTCGCCGGCTTCGGCGACGTCGGCAAGGGCTCGGCCGCCTCGCTGCGCCAGGCCGGCTGCCGCGTGCATGGTGTCCGAAATCGATCCGATCTGCGCGCTGCAGGCGGCGATGGAAGGCTATGAAGTCGTTACCATGGAAGACGCGGCACCGCGCGCCGACATCTTCGTCACCGCCACCGGCAACAAGGACATCATCACCATCGAGCACATGCGCGCGATGAAGGATCGCGCCATCGTCTGCAACATCGGCCACTTCGACAACGAGATCCAGATCGCGCATCTGAAGAACCTGAAGTGGGACAACATCAAGCCGCAGGTCGACGAGATCACCTTCCCCGACGGCAAGCGGATGATCCTGCTGTCGGAAGGCCGCCTGGTGAATCTCGGCAACGCGATGGGCCATCCGTCCTTCGTGATGTCGGCGTCCTTCACCAACCAGACGCTGGCGCAGATCGAACTGTTCGCCAACAACAAGGACGGCAAGTACAAGAAGGAAGTCTACGTGCTGCCGAAGTCGCTGGACGAGAAGGTGGCGCGGCTGCATCTCGCCAAGATCGGCGTCAAGCTGACCGAACTGCGGAAGGACCAGGCCGACTATATCGGCGTCAAGCAGGAAGGCCCGTTCAAGAGCGATCATTACCGGTATTGAGAATACCGTCGCATCCGGCCGGAAGGTCTATCGGTTCTCGTCATGCCCGGGCTTGTCCCGGGCATCCACGTCTCTACAGTCGGGAACCGACGCGCGGATGGCCGGGACAAGCCTGGCCATGCAACAACTGCCGTGGTGCGGGTGAGCTATGGCATGAGCATCAGAACATTTCGACGTCCTGATCGTCGGCGCCGGCCTGTCCGGCATCGGCGCGGGCTATCACCTGCAGCAGAAATGCCCGGGCAAGAGCTACGTCATTCTCGAGGGCCGCGACTGCATCGGCGGCACCTGGGACCTGTTTCGCTATCCCGGCATCCGCTCCGACTCGGACATGTTCACGCTGGGCTATTCGTTCAAGCCGTGGGTCGAGGCCAAGGCGATCGCCGACGGGCCGCGGATCCTGAACTATGTCCGCGAGACCGCGACCGAGAACGGCATCGACAAGAAAATCCGCTTTCATCACCGCGTCAAGCGCGCGTCGTGGTCGACGCCGGAGGCGCGCTGGACCGTGGAGGCCGAGCGCAGTGTCGGGCGAGGGCGCATACCGAGATCGTGCGCTTCACCTGCAATTTCCTGTTCATGTGCTCGGGCTATTACAAATACGAGGAAGGCTACACGCCGGAATTTTCCGGCTCGACGGAATTTCGCCGGCCGCATCGTGCATCCGCAGAAATGGCCCGAAGACATCGACTACGCCGGCAAGCGCGTGGTGGTGATCGGCTCGGGCGCGACCGCGGTGACGCTGGTGCCGGAGATGGCCAAGACAGGCGGCGCATGTCACCATGCTGCAGCGCTCGCCGACCTATGTGGTGGCGCGGCCGGCGGAAGACCCGGTCGCCAACAAGCTCCGCGCGAAGCTGCCGACCAAGCTGGCCTATCACCTGATCCGCTGGCGCAACGTGCTGCTGGGGCATGTATCTTCTTCCAGCTCTCGCCGGCGCAAGCCGGCGAAGGTCAAGCAATTGATCCTCGGCGGCGTCAGGATGGCGCTCGGGCCGGACTACGACATCGCCACCCATTTCACGCCGCGCTACAATCCCTGGGACCAGCGGCTGTGCCTGGTGCCCGACGGCGACCTGTTCAAGGCGATCCGGGACAAGCGCGCGTCGGTCGTCACCACCGAGATCGATACCTTCACGCCCAAGCGGCATCAGGCTGAAGGACGGCAGCGAGCTTCGAAGCCGACATCATCGTCACCGCCACCGGGCTCGTGCTGCAGGTGCTCGGCGGCATGGAGGTCAGCGTCGACGGCCGCATGGTCGATTTCTCCAGAACGCTGAACTACAAGGGCATGATGTATTCCGACGTGCCGAACCTGGCGTCGGCGTTCGGCTACACCAATGCGTCGTGGACGCTGAAATGCGACCTGACCTGCGAATATGTCTGCCGCCTGATCAACTACATGGACCGGCACGGCTACAGGCAGTGCGTGCGCGCACAATGTCGATCCCACCGTCACCGAATTGCCGTCGCTGGATTTCTCGTCCGGCTACGTGCAGCGTGCGATCGCGAAAATGCCGAAGCAGGGCTCGAAGCGGCCGTGGCGGCTGTACCAGAACTACGCGCTCGACATCGTCACGCTGCGCTACGGCAAGGTCGATGACGGCGTGATGCGGTATTCCTGACGGCCGGCCGCAATATGCGATCGCCCAATGCGTGGTTCCGTATCCGGCGCTGGCGAATCGGGCACGTGCGAAACAGTTAACGCTGCATTAATCGGCGAATCCTAGGCTTGCGGGCGAGGCTTGAGCCAGCAGGAGGAAGCCCATGGACGCCCAGAAAATTGCCGTCGATGCCATCGTGGCGCTGACCGATTGCGACCGCGAGCGGTTGCCGCCTTCATCCGCAGGCTTTATTTGACCGGCGTGAAGGATCCCAAGCGCCTCACCTTCAAGGGCCTGCAGGCGATGGCGCGGGGCTGACCCCCGCTCCGGCTGCGCGTGACCCGTCACTCCCCCACCGGCGCCGCGAAGGCGGCTGGCCGGCCCTGTTCCGCTTAACGCTGCAGCCGACGCAGATCGTCACGCGCCTTTACAGCCAGGGAGCTGTCCGGGTGCCGTGCAATAAACAGCTCCATCGCCTCGGCGGTGCCGCGTTGCAGGGCCATCAGATATTCCTCCCCCACCGCCACCTCGGGATCCCTGGCAGGAGGAGTCGATCTTGTCGCGGGCAGACTTTTGTACCCCGTTCGCGCTTGTGCGCTTGGCCATGGCAAAACTTCCTTCCCGAAGGAGATGACCCGGATCGAGCGGAACAAGCAGCGCAAGCATCAGCAGCATTGCCGGCACCATCGCGCGGTTCCCGGAATCTGGCGCGAGGTCTTCCGGCTGGCTCATGAGTTTGCCATGATTTTGGCGACAGGTCCCGTCAGACCGCATGGAACTCCAACTGGCCGTTAATGGATAATTGTGGCCGGATCGAAATTGTTAAGGGCCGATCAGGCCGCCGGCCGGCCGATCGCAACCTTCAGGGTGCCGACGCCGTCGACGCCGCATTCGATCTTGTCGCCGGGCTGGAGCTGGGAGACGCCGGCCGGCGTTCCCGTCATGATGATGTCGCCGGCGGCGAGCGCCACCTGCTGCGACAGCTGCCAGATGATCTCCGGCACGTTCCAGATCAGTTCGGTGAGGTCGCCCTTCTGGGTTTCGGTGCCGTTGACGGTGAGCCAGATCTTGCCCTTGGAAGGATGGCCGATCTTCGAGGCCGGCTGCAGCGCCGAGCAGGGCGCGGAATAGTCGAAGGATTTGCCGACTTCCCACGGCCGCTCCTTCTTGCGCGAGGCGATCTGCAGGTCGCGGCGGGTGAGGTCGATGCCGACGGCATAGCCGTAGACGTGGTCGAGCGCCTTGTCGGCCGGGATGTTGAGGCCGCCGCTCTTCATCGCGACGATCAGTTCGACCTCGTGGTGCAGATCCTTGGTCAGCGGCGGATAGGGGATGGTGGCGCCGTCCGGCACCAGCATGTCGGCGTGCTTGGCGAAGAAGAACGGCGGCGCCCGCTCGTCATTGCCCATCTCGCGGATATGCTCGAGATAGTTGCGGCCGACGCACCAGATGCGGCGGACCGGATAGGATTTCGTTTCGCCGACGACGGGAAGCGAGGGCTGCGGCGGAGCGGGAATGACGTAGGATGTGGCGTTCATGAATGGTCTCGGCGAGGGTTAAGGGCGGGAAATCGGCGGATAGTCTTACGCGGTTGCGCTGATCGGCGCCAGCGTCAGCGGCCCGGCATCGCGATGCTGCAGGCGGAAGAACGAGGCATAGCGGCCGCCGCGGCGCAACAGGTCGTCATGCCGGCCGCGCTCGACGATCTCGCCGCCCTCGACCACCAGGATGGCGTCGGCATGCATGATGGTATGCAGGCGGTGGGCGATGACGATGGTGGTGCGGTTGGCGCAGAGATGCTCGATCGCTTCCTGCACCTGCTTTTCGGATTCCGAATCCAGCGCCGCGGTCGCCTCGTCCAGCAGGATGATCGGCGCATTCTTGATCAGCGCGCGGGCCACCGCGATGCGCTGGCGCTGGCCGCCGGACAGTTGCGCGCCGTGCTCGCCGACCGGAGTGTCGTAGCCGAGCGGAAATCCCATGATGAATTCGTGCGCGCAGGCGGCCTTGGCGGCGGCCACGATCTCGTCCTGCGTCGCGCCGACCTTGCCGAAGGCGATGTTGGCGCCGATGGTGTCGCGGAACAGATAGACGTCCTGTCCGACATAGGCGGTCTGCTGGCGCAGCGATCGTGCGCGACACGCCCGAGATCGCCTGCCCGTCGATCAGGACATCGCCGTCGCTTGACTTCATAGAGCCGCAGCAGCAGCGCCAGCACGGTGGATTTGCCGCCGCCGGAGGGGCCGACCAGCGCGGTCATCTTGCCGGGCTCGGCGACGAAGCTCATGCGGTGGAGCACGGGCTCGTCGGGCCGATAGGCGAAAGTCACGTCGCGAAACTCGACCCGCGCCTCGCTCAGCTTCAGCGCCGGCTTGTCGTCGTCGGCAGGTTCGCTGGCCGGACTGTCGACGATTTCCAGCAATTTGCGGGCGCCGATCAGATTGCTGTTCAGCTCGATATTGAGCCGCGCCAGCCGCTTGGCCGGCTCATAGGCCATCAGGAACGCGGTCAGGAACGAAAAGAACTGGCCGGGCGAGGCGCCGGTCGCGACCACGCGATAGCCGCCATACATCAAGCCGACCGCGATCGCGAAACCGCCCAGCGTTTCCATCAGCGGGCTCGAGCGGTTGGAGACCCGCGCCATCTTGTTGGCGTTGCGCTCGACCGCGGCTGATGCTGGCGTCGATGCGCTCGCGCATCGCCGCTTCGAGCGTGAACGCCTTGACGGTGCGGATGCCCTGCAGCGATTCCTGCATGGTCTCCATGATGTCGGCGGTGCCGGAGAACTGGTTGTGGGCGAGGCCCTTGATGCGCTTCACCAGCTTGCGCAGCACCAGCATGGCCGGCGGCGCCACCGCGAAGCCGAGCAGCGCCATGTAGGGATCCGGTCATCACCATCACGACGACCAGCGCGATCAGCGACAGCAGATCGCGACCGATCGCGTTGATCAGGAGATTGAGCACCTGGGTGACCGAGTTGGCGCCGGCGGTCAGCCGCGCCAGAAATTCCGACGAATGCCGTTCGCGAAAAGAAGGCGATGCTCTCGCTCATCAGCTTGGCGAACAGCCGGCGCTGGTTGTTGGCGAGGATGGCGTTGCCGATCTGCGACAGGATCACGGTGTGGCCGTAGGTCGCCGCGCCCTTGAGCGCGAAGATCACGATGGTGATCAGCGACAGCATCGCGATGCCGTGCACGTCCTTGTCGACATAGGCCTTGTTGATGACTTCGCCGAGCAGATAGGCGGAGCCGGCGGTGGCGGCCGCCGCGACCGCCATCAGCACGAACGCCAGCAGATAGCGCCGCCAATAGGCCAGGCCCTGTTCGGCGACCAGGCGGCGAATCAGGATCGCCGCGCCATAGGGGTCGTCGGTGATTTTCTTCGGAAATTCGGTCATCCGCGTTCCATTGACAGCGCTGGAGCTGCTTGCGCCCGCGCGTCAGGGGTTGGCATGCGAAACGTCCGTCTCCTTGCCCGCTAAATGCCGGTTTTTCAAGCCAAATCGGGACTTGCGCCGGATCGGATTTTAGGCCGATTCCGCGTGCCGCAGCTCGCCATGGCGCTCGCGGAACAATTTCTCTTCCCACGCCAGCGCGTGCGCGGCGATGGTATCGAGATCGTCGTATTGCGGCGTCCAGTCCAGCGCGCTGCGGATGCGGCTGGTGTCGGCGATCATGGTCATGATGTCGCCGGGCCGGCGCGGCGCATATTGAACCGCGAAATTGCGCCCGGAGACGCGCCGCACCGCCTCGATGGTTTCCAGCACCGAATAGCCGCGGCCGTAGCCGCAATTCAGCGTCGCCGAAGCTCCGCCGTCGCGCAAATAGGACAGCGCCGCGCGATGCGCCTGCGCGAGATCGCTGACATGGATGAAATCGCGGATGCAGCTGCCGTCCGGCGTCGGATAATCGGTGCCGAACACGTCGACCTTGGCGCGCTGCCCGGTGGCGGCCTCGACCGCGATCTTCAAGCAGATGCGTCGCGCCGACCGTCGCAAGCCCGATCGCGCGCCTGCGGGATCGGCGCCGGCGACATTGAAGTAGCGCAGCGCGACGTAGTTCATGCCATGCGCGGCGGCGACATCGTGCAGCATGATCTCGGTCATCAGCTTCGACGAGCCGTAAGGCGACATCGGCCGGGTCGGCGCGGTCTCGGGCACCGGCACCTGGTCCGGATTGCCGTAGACCGCCGCGGTCGACGAAAAGATGAAGCGGTTGACGCCGCATTTGACCGCCGCGTTGAGCAGGCTGCGCGTCGTCATGGTGTTGTTGCGGTAATAGGCGAGCGGATCGCGCATCGAATCCGGCACCACCACCGAGCCCGCGAAATGGATGATGCTCTTGACGCCATGCGCCGCGATCACGCCCTCGACGAGGTTCTCGTCGCCGGCATCGCCGATGAACAGCGGCACGCCTTCGGGCACGAAGGCGGAAAATCCGGTCGACAGATTGTCGATCACGACCACGCTCTCGCCGGCTTCCGCCAGCGCGTGAACCATGTGACTGCCGATATAGCCGGCGCCGCCGGTGACAAGCACAGTCATGCTCACCCATCTCCCGATTTAGGCGGCGATGCTAGCCGAGGCGCGGTGAAGAGTGGGTTTCGGCGCGGGCGAACTGGTCACTATGCTTAATGTTGCGTATAGGAATTGCGCGAAACGGAGCCTGACGTGCCGATCGAGAACAATTCGGCCGATAATCTGCAGCTGATCGTGCCGAATCTGCACAGGCGCTATTCCGGCGTCACCGCGACCAACCGGATGGTGGCGCCGAAACTCGCAAAAATGTTTCGCGCCGGCTGGCTCGGATCCGATGCGCCCGACGGCATCGCGCGGATCGGGGCTGCGGACCTGATCAAATTGTGGCGCCGGCGCACGCCGCTGATCTGGCATGCGCGGCGCAACAACGAGATGATCGCGGGCGTGCTGCTGCGCTCGCTCGGCTGGCCGCTGAAACTCGTATTCACCTCGGCGGCGCAGCGCCATCACACCTGGATCACGCGCTGGCTGATCCGGCGGATGGACGCGATCATCGCCACCAGCGACATCTCGGCGTCGTTTCTCAAGGTGCAGGCCGACCGTCATCCTGCATGGCGTCGATACCGAGCTCTACGCGCCGCCGCAGGATCGCGCCGCGGCGTTCGCGGAGGCCGGATTGCCGGGCCGCTACGCGATCGGCTGCTTCGGCCGCGTGCGCGCGCAAAAGGGCAGCGACGTGTTCGTCGACGCGATGTGCCGGCTGTTGCCGCAGCTATCCCGATTTCACCGCCGTGATGGTCGGCGCCATCACGCCGGAGCAGCAGCGCGTTCGCCGACGATCTGCGGAAGCGGATCGAGGCCGCCGGGCTGCAGTCGCGCATCGTCATCACAGGGCGAACTGCCGATCGAGGAGGTGCCGCGCTGGTACCAGCGGCTGACGATCTACGCTTTCACCTCGCGCAACGAAGGTTTCGGGCTGACCCTGATCGAGGCGATGTCGGCAGGCGCGGCGCTGGTGGCGTCGCGCGCGGGCGCGGCCGAACTCGTGGTCGAGGATGGCGTCACCGGCGTGCTGACGCCGACCGGCGATGTCGAGGCGCTGGTCGCGCGCGCTGGAGCCGCTTGATGCGCGATCCGCTTCGGCGACCTCGATGGGCGAGCGCGGACGTGCGCGGGTGCTGGAAAAATTCAGCCTGACGCCGAGGCGAACCGGATCGCAGAGGTCTATCGCGCGCTGGTTTGAGCCATGACCTCGGCGACGAAGGCATCGAGGTCGCCGCCCGCGAACAGAAATCCCGGCAGGCCCGCGGCCTGCGCCGCCTCGATGTCGGTCGCGCGGTCGCCGATGACGAAGCTGCCCTCATGCCGCACCGGCCAGTGCTCCATCAGGTCATGGATCATGCCGGGCGCCGGTTTGCGCCAGTGATGATCCTCGAGATAGCCGGCGACCGTTCCGGCCGGATGATGCGGGCAATACCTGACGTCGTCGACCACGGGCGCCCTGCGCCGCCAGTTCGGCGAGCATCCAGTCATGCAGCTTGTCGACTTCGTCCTCGGTGAAAAAGCCGCGCGCCACGCCGGACTGGTTGGTGAAGAAGAACACGAAATAGCCGGCGTCGTTCAGCCGGCGGATCGCCTTCGCCGCGTTCGGCATCCAGCGGATCCGCTCCCGCGTGCCCATATAGCCGTCGTCGTGATTGACGACGCCGTCGCGGTCGAGGAAGGCGGCGGGCCGGGGCATCGAGCGGGCGGTATCGGTGCCGCTCATTTCTTTGAGGCCTCGCGGATCATGGTCTGCTCGATCTCGTCGCAGATGCCGTGGGCCATGGCGAGATGAATCTGTTGGATCACCGGCGTGTCGTCGGTGGGCGCGACCAGCAGGTGATCGCACAGCGCGCCCAGCGCGTCGCCCCTGAGTCCAGTAAAGCCGATGGTGACAAGCCCGATCTCGCGCGCCTTGCGCAGCGCCGCCAGGATATTCGGCGAGCGTCCCGACGTCGAGAGCGCCAAGAGCACGTCGCCGCGGCGGCCCGAGCCCTTCGACCTGCCGCGCGAACACCTGCTCGAAGCCGTAATCATTGGCGATCGCCGTCAGCGCCGACGTGTCGGTGGTCAGCGCGATTGCGGCGCAGGCGGGCCGGTCCTGCTTGTAGCGGCCGATGACTTCGGCGGCGATGTGCTGGGCGTCCGCGGCGCTGCCGCCATTGCCGACGATCAGGAGCTTGTTGCCGGCAGAGAGCGCCGCGATCATGGCGGCCGCGATGCTACGCGCCGCGGCGAGCAGCGTCGCATCGCTTCGCCGCGCGCTCGAGTGCTGCGAGCGATTGGCTGAGATGGGCTGCGATCAGATCCTTCGATTGTTGGCTCAAAGCGCACCCTCAGGTCTGCGAATTGGCTATCTTGGTAATGATCACACCGCGGTCGCGCAAGCTCGCCCTGTCAAGGCGAAACGCCGGCTGCGGTCTCGGCCAGCACGCGTTCGGTGATGGCCACCACGTCAAAGGCGGGAATGTCGCGCATGCAGCGATGGTCGTTCATGGTGCAGACCGGGCGGTGGCAGGGCTGGCACGGCACCACGGTCCTGGTCTGCACGGTCGCGGCGAGGCCGTTCAGCGGCGCCCAGTGATAGGGGCTGGTCGGGCCGAAAATGCCCATGGTCGGCGTCCCGATCGCGGCCGCGACGTGCATCAAGCCGGAATCGTTCGATATCGCGACGCTGGCCGCCGCCATCGCCAGAATGCCGTTGCGCAGATCGTTGCCGGTGAGGTCGCGGACGCGCGGCCCGCCGGCGGCCACGATCTCCGCCGCCAGCGCCTTTTCGCCGGGGCCGCCGACCACCCAGACATCGAGGCCGCGTTCGGCCAGAAGCCGCGCGGCCTGCGGATAATAGGTCCAGCGTTTCGAGGACCCGACCGAGCCCGGCGCCAGCGCGACCGCGGGTCCGGTGCCCAGCCCGTTGGCCTGCCGCCAGCGGCTCGACTTCGTCAGGCGGAACTTCGCAGCTGCGGCACCGGCCATTCCGGCGGCAGCGGTGCGCCGTCGGGCAGCGCCAGTGCCGCGTTCTTGTCGATCATGCGGGGCAGGGCCTTCTCGCCCCAGCGCCATCGGTTGAGCAGCCCGAACCGGGCCTCGCCGACAAAGCCCACCCGTTCCGGGATGCCGGCCAGCGCCGGGGCAATCGCCGATTTCCAGGTGCGGGGCAGTACCAGCGCGGTGCCGTAGCCGCTAGCCCGCAGCTGCTCCGCCAGCGCCCATTGCTTGGCGACCGCAAGCCGGCTGCGCGGCAGGTCCCAGACGATCCCGGCGCGGACGCCGGGCATATAATCGACCAGCGGCGCGCACAGCGAGGTCGACCAGCAGATCGACCGGCCGGTTCGGCCAGCGCTGCTTCAGCACCCGCACCACCGTATGGCCGCGGACGAAGTCGCCGATCCACATATAGGGGACGATCAGGATCGGCCGGGTGTCGGCCGGATCCGTCCACGCCCTTATATGTTGAATCTATATTCATATCTTTGTCTGGCGCTAGATGTTTCAATACTGTCGGTAGCGGCTCCACCGGGCGAGGTAAAGTGCACCCGGCGGCGCTGGCCGCCGTCTTCACCACGCCGAGATCACCCAAGTTGCCTGCCGGGCGGGACTGGGGCAAAGCTGGCATCCCACATCAGGAGGGCAGGGGTTACGGCATGTTGCTGGTGACCGGTGGCGCCGGTTTTATCGGATCGAACGTCGTGGCCGCGTTGAACGACGCCGGCCGCAGCGATGTGGCGGTCTGCGACCTGCTCGGCCATGACGGCAAATGGCGCAATCTCGCCAAGCGCCAGCTCGCCGACATCGTGCCGCCGGCCGAACTGATCGGACTGGCTGCAAGGGCCGCAGGCTCGACGCCGTCATCCATCTCGGCGCGATTTCCGAGACCACCGCCACCGACGGCGATCTCGTGATCGAGACCAATTTCCGGCTGTCGATGCGGCTGCTCGACTGGTGCACCGCCAATGCGACGCCGTTCATCTACGCCTCGTCGGCGGCGACCTATGGCGACGGCGCGCAGGGATTTTCGCGACGACCCGTCGCTGCCGGCGCTGAAGGCGCTGCGGCCGATGAATCTGTACGGCTGGAGCAAGCATCTGTTCGACATGGCGGTGGCCGGGCGCGCGGCGCAGCGGCGAGAAGCTGCCGCCGCAATGGGCGGGCCTGAAATTCTTCAACGTGTTCGGGCCCAACGAATATCACAAGGGCACCATGATGAGCGTGCTGGCGCGGCGCTTCGACGACATCAAGGCCGGCCGCGCGGTGCAGCTGTTCAAGTCGCATCGCGACGGCATCGCCGACGGCGACCAGCGCCGCGATTTCATCTATGTCGACGACGTGGTGCGGGTGATGATGTGGCTGCTGGCGACGCCATCGGTCAGCGGCCTTTTCAACGTCGGAACCGGCACCGCGCGCAGCTTCAGGGACATGATGCTGTCGGCCTATGCCGCGCTCGGCACCGTGCCGAATATCGAATACATCGACATGCCCGAACAAATTCGCGGCAGCTACCAGTATTTCACCCAGAGCGAGGTCGATCGGCTGCAGCGCGCCGGCTACAATGGCGGCTTCACGCCGCTGGAAGAGGCGGTCGCGACCTACGTCAGGGGCTTCCTTGATACCGCCGACCGCTTCCGCTGACGGCGCAACAGATAACGGGAAAAGATGTTCGATTTTGAAGCCCTGTCGCATGCGATGGCCAGCCAGACGGTGCTTTGCGTCGGCGATCTCATGCTCGACGAATTCGTCTATGGCGAGGTGTCGCGGATTTCGCCGGAAGCGCCCGCGCCCGTGATCGCGGTCCAGCGCAGCGAGACCAATATCGGCGGCGCCGGCAATGTCGCGTGCAACATTGCCTCGCTCGGCGCGCGCTGCATCTTCGTCGGGCTGGTCGGGGAGGACGACGCCGGCGCGTGCGCTGAAAACGGCGCTGGCGCGGCAAAGCGGCATCGAAAGCGTGCTGGTGTCCGACCGCGCCCGGCCGACCACCCGAAAAGTGCGCTTCGTCTCCGAACATTTTTCGACCCACATGTTGCGGGCGGACTGGGAACTGGCGCAGCCGGCATCGGCCGGTATCGAGCAGAAACTGATCGACGCCATCCTGCCGCAGTTGCCGCGCGCCGACATCGTGCTGCTGTCCGACTATGCCAAGGGCGTGCTGACGGCGCGGGTGATCCGCAATATCATCGATGCCGCGCGAAAGCTCGGCAAGCGCGTGATTGTCGATCCCAAGAGCGCCAATTTCGCGATCTATCGCGGCGCGACGCTGCTGACGCCCAATCGCAAGGAATTTGCGGAAGCCACGCGCAGCCGCGCTGATACCAATAGTAGCATTGCCGCCGCCGCGCAGGACGCCATGTATCTTGCCGACTGCGAGGCCATGCTGGTAACGCAAGGCGAACACGGCATGACGTTGGTGGTTCGCGGCGGCGAACCGATCCACGTGCCGGCGCTTCCGGTCAAGGTGCGGGACGTCTCGGGTGCAGGCGACACCGTCGCCGCGGTGCTGGCGCTGACGCTCGCGGCCGAGGCCGATTGGGAGACGGCGCTGCGAATGGCAAATGCCGCCGCGGCCGTTGCGGTCGGCAAGAAAGGCACCGCTACCGTTACGCCGGCGGAGTTGCGGCGAAAAATCCTGCCCCATGCATCGCTGGCAGCCGAGGAAAAAATCGTGGCGGCGGGCGACGATCTCGCCACGCATCTGGTGGAATGGCGCAGACAGGGCCTGCGCATCGGTTTCACCAATGGTTGTTTCGACATCCTGCATCCCGGTCACGTCAAGGTGCTGACGGCGGCGCGGGGCGCCTGCGATCGCCTGGTCGTCGGCCTCAACAGCGATGCCTCGGTGAAACGGCTAAAGGGCGAGGGGCGTCCAGTGCAGGACGAGCAGGCGCGTGCGGAAGTGCTGGCGGCGCTGGAGGCGGTCGATCTGGTGGCGATCTTCGAGGAGGATACGCCGATCGATCTGATCACCCGGGTGAGGCCGAGCGTGCTGGTCAAGGGCGGCGACTATACCCGCGAGCAGGTCGTCGGCCACGAGATCGTCGAGGCAACCGGCGGCGAAATCGTTCTGGTCGATATTCTGCCGGGCCACAGTACGACTTCGCTGGTCAGCCGTGCGCGGGGAGGCAAGGCGTGAGCGCTGTCGAGGTACCGTTGCCGGCGAGCAAGGTGCCGCGACGCTGGCGCGATCCCGCCGCCTGGATGACGGCCGCAGATATCGTCGCGGTGCTGATCGCGCTTTCGCTGCCATGGTCGACCTCGCTGGTCGGCATCTTTGCGGCCGTCTGGCTGTTGGTGGTCGCGCCGACCGTCGATTTCAGGCGCTTTCTGGATTTTCTGAGACAACCCATCTGCTGGTTACCGATCGCGCTGTTCGCGCTCGCGCTGGTCGGTACGCTGTGGTCGGACGCGCCGTGGGGGGCGCGCCGCTATGCCTTGAGCCCCGTCACGAAACTCCTCGTGTTGCCGCTGCTGTTCTATCACTTCCAGCGCTCAACGCGCGGCATGTGGGTGTTAGCTGGTTTCCTGGTTTCCTGCACGTTGCTGGTGCCGGTATCGTGGCTGGTGATGCTCGAACCCGGCCTCACTCTCAAGCAAGGCGGTGCAGAGCGAGGCATCTTCGTCAAAGATTATATCAACCAGAGCCAGGAATTTGCGCTGTGCGCGGTCGTGCTCGCTTTTCCCATCATCACGCTGCTGCGCGACAGGAAAATCTGGCAGGCGTTGTTGCTGATGGCCGTCGCAGCGAACTTCGTCCTCAACATGGTGTTCGTCATCGTGTCACGCACGGCGATAGTCACGCTGCCGGTCATGCTCGCGGTGTTCGCGATGACGCATCTGAAATGGCGAACCAACGTCATCCTGTTCGCTGCCGCTGTCGTAATAGGCGCGCTGGCCTGGACGGTGTCGCCTCAGTTGCAGGCGACGACAGCGAAGTTCAGTCGGGAATACCGCTTGTACAAGGAATTCAATCAGGCCACATCGATCGGGTTGCGGCTGGAATTCTGGGAGAAGTCGTTGCGCTTCTTTGCGGAGGCGCCGGTCATCGGCCACGGGACCGGATCGACGCGAGGGCTGTTCGAGGCGGCGGCCACCGGTCCTGAGGCGCTGGCTCAGGGCCAGGTGGTCGGCAACCCGCATAACCAGACCCTAAACGTCGCGGTTCAGTGGGGCACCATCGGGGTCGTGATCCTGTACGCGATGTGGTTTTCGCATTTTTCGCTATTTCGCGGCGAAGGTCTGGCGGCCTGGATTGGCCTGATGGTCGTGCTGCAAAACATGTTCAGCTCGCTGTTCAACTCGCATTTATTCGATTTTCATGAGGGCTGGATGTATGTGCTCGGCGTAGGCGTCGCCGGCGGCATGGTGCTGCGGGACAGGTTCGGCGGCGAGGCTAGGGAACCTTCCGAAATTGTCCGCTCATGATTGCTGGCATGCACGCTGGAGATACGATATCAGCGGGCGCGGGATGCCTCGCAAATCTCCATCTCTTCGACAGCCGGCTATCGCAATGACGCCTCTTTCGCAACTGACCCGTCGCAATTTTCTGATTGCAACGCATGACGCGCTGGCGACGGCGTTTGCATTACTGGCAAGCTTCTACCTGCGTTTCGAGGGAAGCGACGCTTTCTTTGCCCGCCTGCCGCTGCTGCTGGAGATACTGCCATTCTTTGTCGCGTTCAGCATGGTCATCTGCTTCTACTTCAACCTGACGACGACGAAATGGCGTTTCATTTCGTTGCCGGACGCACTGAACATCCTGCGCGTGGCAACTGTACTGACGGTCGCGCTTGTGGTGCTGGATTATGCCTATATTTTCGCGGCGTCGAACGACAAGGCGCCGGTCCTGTTCGGCCGCATCACCATCGTTCTCTACTGGTTCCTCCAGGTGTTCGCGCTGAGCGGACTCCGTTTCGGCTATCGTTATTTCCGCTATTCGCGTATCCGCCGCAATGCCCAGACCGGAGGGGCGTCGTCGACCCTGCTGGTCGGCCGCGCCGCCGATGCCGAGGTGCTGCTGCGCGGGATCGAAAGCGGCGCGGTCAAGCAGCTTTGGCCCGTCGGCGTGCTGTCACCGTCGGCCGCGGACCGGGGGCAGTCGATACGCAATGTGCCGGTGCTCGGCGGCGTCGACGACGTCGAGGATGTCATCCGCGATTATGCCGGACGCGGCAAACCGATTTCGCGTCTCGTCATGACCCCATCGGCCTTCGAGCCGGAGGCGCGTCCCGAGGCGGTTCTGATGCGCGCGAAGCGGCTCGGCCTGCTCGTCAGCCGCCTCCCGTCGCTTGAAAGCGGCGACGTGCCGAGGCTGACCAACGTCGCCGTCGAAGACCTGTTGCTGCGCCCGAGCGAGAAGATCGACTACGCTCGCCTCGAGTCGCTAGTGAAAGGCAAGGCTATTATCGTGACCGGGGGCGGAGGCTCGATCGGCTCGGAGATTTGCGAGCGCGTCGCGACCTTCGGTGCATCGCGATTGCTGGTGATCGAGAATTCGGAGCCCGCCCTGTACGCGGTGACAGACGCGCTGGCTGAACGCGGCACCGGCGCCGTTGTCGAAGGCCGCATTGCTGACATCCGTGATCGCGAACGGGTGATGCGCCTGATGAGCGAGTTCAAGCCGAACATCGTATTTCACGCCGCCGCGCTGAAGCACGTGCCAATCCTCGAGCGCGACTGGAGCGAGGGCGTCAAGACCAATATTTTCGGTTCAGTCAACGTTGCCGATGCGGCGCTGGCGTCGGGCGCCGAAGCGATGGTGATGATTTCGACTGACAAGGCGATCGAGCCGGTCTCGATGCTGGGTCTGACCAAGCGCTTTGCAGAAATGTACTGCCAGGCGCTCGACCGCGAACTGGTGGCGCAATTGGGGGCAAGCCGCGCATGCGGCTGATCTCGGTGCGGTTCGGCAACGTGCTGGCGTCGAACGGATCGGTGGTGCCGAAATTCAAGGCGCAGATTGAGGCCGGCGGCCCCGTCACCGTCACCCATCCGGACATGGTCAGGTATTTCATGACCCTTCGTGAAGCTTGCGACCTGGTACTTACCGCGACCACTCACGCGTTGACTCCGGTGCGGCCCGATGTCTCTGTCTATGTCCTCAACATGGGACAGCCGGTCAAGATCGTGGAGCTCGCCGAGCGGATGATCCGCCTGTCTGGCCTCGAGCCCGGCCTCGACATCGAGGTGGTGTTCAGCGGCATGCGGCCGGGCGAGCGATTGAACGAGATCCTGTTCGCCAGCGAAGAGCCGACCGTGGAAATCGGTGTGGCCGGCATGATGGCGGCCAAACCGAACGAACCCCCGATGCAGACCCTGCGCAAATGGCTCGCCGCGCTCGAGGATGCGATTGCGCGGGATGACCGTTCCACCGTCAAGGCGGTGCTCAGAGATGCCGTGCCCGAATTCGGATCGAGCGCCGCCTGATAAGCGCCAGGGCAGAGGGCCGAACGCGCGACATAGATCTCCAGGCGTTTCGGTATTGCCGCCGCGAGCTCTCGCAGCAGAGTCAAGGTTAGCCGAGGGATGGTTGCCTGCGCGAGAATCGGTACATCAAATACGCTGTGGCGATGCCTCCGGCGACAAGAAGCACGCCTGTGATTGCCGCCGATGAGGTTATGACCGAACCGATCGCCAATGCCGCCAGCAGGATATTGAGCAAAAACACCTCGCTCACAACGCGCCATACTGACAAGCCGTTGTCGGTGGCGCGCTGATAGAAGTGCGTGCGATGCGCCGTCCAGAATGGCTCTCGCCGCGCCATGCGATGCAACAGCGTGGCCGTCGCGTCGGCCAGATAGTAGAGCGGCAACAGCAGGGCCGCGGCGAATTGCTGATGCCAGGCAAGCTGCAGCAGACACCAGCCGACCAGCAGACCGATCGGCAGGCTGCCGACGTCGCCGAGAAAGATCTTCGCCACCGGCCGATTGAAGGGTGCGAACCCGAGCATCGCGCCAAACAGCGCCGCGGCGGCAATCGTCGTGGATAGTGGAAGTTCGCCAAGCCATCCAAGCAGAACGAGCGCACCCGTGATCGGGACGGCCTCGGCTACGGTCATCAGGTCCAGCCCGTCCATGAAGTTGACGAGATTCACGAACCAAAGGCCTGCCAACAGCAACAGGCAGCGCTCCAGCCAGAGCGGGCAGGGCGCAGCGATCCTGAGATTTTCGGGCGCGGTAAAGATCACCGTCGCGACGGCGAGCCCCTGTAGCAGCAGGCGGGGCACCACTGGAATCGAGCGGAGATCATCTGCAAAGCCGACGGCGGCAATGAACAACGTGGCGGCGAACACCGCGACGGGGATCCTGGTATCAACCGCGCCGCCAAAAGCGATCACCGCTGCGGCAGCGATCAGCGTGGCAGCAACCACTGCGATGCCCGCGCCCTGTGGCGTCGGAATGCGATGGGAGGACCGCGCATTCGGTTTTGCCAGTGAGACTTGCAAAAGCAGCGGCCGGATCGCCCAGATAATGACGAAAGACAGCAGTCCGGCCGGCACCATGGCCCCAAACGATAGCAATAGTTGTGAGTTGGTCATTTTGCCTGACGCGGAAACGATTTGAAAGTTTACTCGGGAACCCCGATCGGCGCTGCCGCTTGTGCTGCCTTCTCGGCGCTGAAAACCCAGACCAGCCCGCCGATCGCGCCAACAATGAAGGATACCGCGCCGTATAGCAGCGAGATATTGACGCCTTCACTGGTCATCAGTCCGGCATAGCCGAAGGCCAGCCCCATGGTGGCCTCGCGGACGCCCCAGCCCGCGATCGAGATCGGCAGCATGGTGATCAGCATCACTGGCGGGATCAGCTGGAAGATCTGGCCGAACAGGACCGGCGCGTCGATCGATTGCACCACGCACCAGGCGATGACGACGGCGAGAAGGTGGATCAGGAACGACAGCACGGCGACCTTCGGCCCGCGCTCCCGGCTGAAGATAACCCGGTTGGCGATCACCGAGCAGGCATGCAGGTGATGTGTCCCCACCAGCGCTTCAGCCACGGCCACCGCAACCGGCCGAGGATAAGAAAGCCGACCCCTCCGGCGAGCGCGGCGAAATCGACGAAAAGTAGCGCCGAACGGCCATTGGGATCGCTGATCAGGTTGTAGCTCCATGGTAGGCTTGCCACGATGATGACCGCAAGCGCGATCAGGCCGATCGCGCGATCGACGAAGATGGAGTAGGTCGCAGCGCGCCACTTGAGAAGGGGGTAAGTAGCGCAATTCGGCGCCTTGGTATGGTTTTCGGGCCGATCTGGCAATAGCGGCGTCTCGTAGGTGTTGCGGCCGCCTCGACAACGCGGGTAAAGAGGCCCGGACAGGAAGGGGAGAGCCGGTGCCGGGTTTAGGGAACTGATGTCGGATCAGGCAATATTGGTCACGGGAGCCGCCGGTTTCATCGGCTTCCATATCGCTCGCCGGTTGTTAGCTGATGGTCGCACCGTGGTCGGACTCGACAATCTCAACAGCTATTACGATCCGGCCTTGAAAAAGGCCCGCCTGGAAATCCTGCGCGGCGAGCAGCGTTTCGCGTTCGAACCGATCGATCTCGCCGATCGCGCCTCAATGAAGCGCCTGTTCGCAAAACACCGCTTTCCAAGAGTGGTCCATCTGGCGGCGCAGGCAGGCGTGCGTCACTCGATCGATCATCCGCATGCCTATGTCGACGCCAATCTCGAAGGTTTCGTCAACGTGCTGGAAGGTTGCCGACACCACGGATGTGGCCATCTGGTCTATGCATCGTCGTCGTCGGTCTACGGCGCCAACACCAAGCTGCCGTTTTCGGAGGACGACAAGACCGATCATCCGATCAGCCTCTACGCCGCCACAAAGAAGGCCAATGAGTTGATCGCGCATTCCTACAGCCATCTCTATCGCCTTCCAGTGACGGGCTTACGGTTCTTCACCATCTACGGGCCGTGGGGACGGCCTGACATGGCGATTTTCCTGTTTACCAAGGCGATCCTCGAGGGTACGCCGATCAAGCTGTTTAATCATGGCAGAATGCGGCGCGACTTTACCCAAATCGACGACGTGCAAGCGTCGTCGTCGTGTTGCGGCTGGTCAACCAGGCGCCGCCGCGACCGTGGCTCGGCCTCCAGAGCGCCGGCGAAGATCTACAATATCGGCAATAATCATCCGGAAGAGTTGTCGCATGTGGTTTCGCTGCTGGAGCAGGAGCTGGGCCGCACGGCGGTCAAGGAGATGTTGCCGATGCAGCCGGGAGACGTGACCGAGACATATCGCCGATGTCGAGGATCTGATGCGCGACATGGGTTTCAGGCCGGCAGACATCGATCGAAGATGGGCTTCGCAATTTTGTCGCCTGGTATCGCAACTATTACAGATTCTGAGGCAGGCCGCAATGAACAGACGAATTATTCCACTGATCATGTGCGGCGGCGCCGGAACGCGGCTGTGGCCGGCCTCGCGCGAGGTCCATCCGAAGCAGTTCCTGCCGCTGTTCGGGGCGCGCTCGACCTTTCAGGATACGCATGCTGCGGGTATCCGATCCGGCGCTGTTCGAGCGGCCGATCGTCATCACCAACACCGCCTACCGCTTCATGGTGCTGGAGCAACTGGCCGAGATCGGGCTCGAGGCCGATGTCGTGCTGGAGCCGATGCGGCGGGATTCGGGGCCGGCTATCGCCGCCGGTGCCGCCTTTGCGCAGATGCGCGACGGCGAGGCGATCGTGCTGGCGCTCGCCGCCGATCACGTCGTCCGCGATACCAATGCCTTCGTCGCCGCCTGCCGTCAGGGTCTGGCCGCGGCCGATGCCGGCCGCATCGTGACCTTCGGCGTTGCGCCCGAGCGTGCCGGCCACCGAATACGGCTATATCAGCCCGGGCGAAGCGATTGCCGGCGAAGTCCGCAGCGTCGCGAAATTCGTCGAGAAGCCGGACCCGAGCGACCGCCGCCGAATACGTCAAGGCGGGCTATCTCTGGAACAGCGGCAACTTCATGTTCCGCAGCTGCGATCTGCTCGATGAGTATCGCAAAGTCGATGCGGACAGCGTGCAGGCCGTCACCGATGCCGTGACCAGGGCCGGACGCGATCTCGGATTTGTCACGCTCGATCCCGCGGCGTTCGGATCGGCGAAGGCGATTTCGATCGACTATGCCGTGATGGAAAAGACCTCGCGCGCCGCGGTGGTGCCGGTGGCCTGCGGCTGGTCCGATGTCGGCTCCTGGCATGCGGTATGGGAACTGTCGGACAAGGACGCCCAGGGCAACGCCGCGCAGGGCGCCGCGGTGTTCGAGGATTCCCGCAACTGCAACGTTTCGACCGACCGGGCGCTGGTGGCGCTGGAAGGCGTCGACGACCTCGTCGTGGTGGCGACGCAGGACGCCGTGCTGGTGTCGCGCCAGAAGGACGCCAACGGGCTGAAGCGGCTGGTGGCGAAACTGAAGACGGTCGCGCCCGGGGTGACCGAAGGATCACATCAAGGTGCACCGGCCCTGGGGCATCCTATCAATCGGTCGACAATGGCGACCGTCACCAGGTCAAGCGCATCATCGTGAAACCGGGCGGCCGGCTGTCGCTGCAGAAGCATCATCATCGCTCCGAGCACTGGATCGTGGTGCGCGGTGCGGCGCGGGTGACGGTCAACGAACCAGTCAAGACCGTGCACGAAAACGAATCGATCTATATCCCGATCGGCGCGGTGCACCGGCTGGAAAATCCCGGCAAGATTCCGCTGGAACTGATCGAGGTTCAGACCGGCAGCTATCTCGGCGAGGATGACATCATCCGCATCGAGGATGACTATCAGCGCACATGACTGATACCAACGGCCCGAAACTGTAACTCATTGGGGATTCCCAAATCAGTGAAACTCTGACTCGATGCTGGCGTGGTATGATAACCCTCAAGTTCTGGTTTGATGAGATCTAGAAGGGACGATGCCAGTTGCACGCAGATTTGTGACGATATCAGTCGAGGGAGCCTGGACAAAAGGCGGTAGATCGGTGCCCGTCAGAAATCCAGGGCTATCGCATGTGGCCAAGGATCTCGAAGAGGAAGGCATCGTTCCATCCGGCGCGCTAGAGCTTGAGGCGCAAAGAGGTGGTTGCGTCGGGGTGGGCTCTGGCGACATTGAGGGCAAGGCGCCTGAGCACGGCAAGGTTGGCCGGGGCGTTGTCCTTGCAGTTGCGGGCCAGATCCTCGTCGAGGATGACGTCGAGCGGCCAATGCAGGCTGTTTTCGATGGTCCAATGTGTACGGACGATACGCAGAACCTCCTTGGGACTGTAGGCTTGGCTCATCAGGAAGAAGCGCTCGATGGTCTTGTCTTTGCCGCGCTTGCTGGTGATCCTGGCAACGGCCTGATGCCGGGGAAGTCGTGCTTTTGCGCCATATCCTTGACCGGTGCGACAAGGGCAGTGCGCCTTTCCTTGCGCAAATGATCGGCATCCGTGGTGGTAGTCGCTCTGGTTCCCTTGCGCGTTGCGGCGCCGATCGCGGCCTTGGCGTCGGCCAACCGCGCCGGCTGGTTCTCCTTCACCGCCAGCACGTAGTCGCCGCGCCGGCTCCACGATCGCTTTGGCCGATGCCGCGCTGGCAATGCAGCGCATCGACCGTCACCACGTAGCCTTTGAGCTGCAGAGAGCTCGATCAACTCCAATGCGCCGGCCGCTTCGTTGTTGTTGTTCGGCGCCAGCACGTTGGCCAGCGCCATGCGTGTCTGCGCCGCCCAAGCGGTCACCATCACCGGCGGCATGTGGCTCTTGCCGCGCTCGTAGCCGCGCCGTAGTGCTTTGCCGTCGAGCGCGATCACTCCTTTCGGTTGTTCGATCCTCGCGCCTTCCGCAAAGGCCTTCATGAAGCGCTGGAAGGCTTTCTCGAACGCTCCCGGATCGAGCATGCGGAACACCCGGCTGAACGTGTCGTGGCTTGCAGCAACTGAAGTTTTAGCGGGATCAACCTTCAGGATCGGCCTCCCCAGACACACCAGTCCGTTTTGCAGGCAGCAATTCGAGGACAGGCTTTGCCTCAATGTCTTTGGGCACGTAAAACTTCTTGTATTCTTTGATCATCACCAAGCGCTTCAACGCCTTCTCGATCCTTCGGTCGATTTCGGCTTGGAGTTTCAGTTCACTTTCCATAATGCGCTGATCGTAAGCTCGCTCGGTCTGATCAAGCTTCTGTTTCTCAGCGGTCTTAAGCATGGGAATGACGAGACTTTCGCTGATGATGTTCAGCTCTTGGATCAGCGTGGTTAGCTTCTCGAATTCAACGGCATCGGTGGCTTTCGCTTCATCGGGCTTAACGATCCGCTCCATGTGTTTGAAAACCATGTCGCAGATATGCGTTGCCGCTTTGAGTTGCGACCTGGCTGCGGCGCGAGCCTCATCAGCCACGCTATCCCAATCGCTGCTGGCGTCAGCCACAGTGTCGGGTCCCCCTGCATTTGGAGGGCCTTCGTGATCTGGTCTCGATGCGGCGTTTCTTCCAGTGAAGGCTAGCCAGATCAAATACCGCTAGTTTTTCGGTGATGGCTTCTGGGCAGTATTCGTCCTGAAGGGCTTTCAGTAGATCGTCGAATTCCTGCTGATTTTCCCAGGATAGAACGATGTCGTTAGAGTAAAAACCGTGTGAGATGGCATTTTTTGAGGCTTTTGAATTAGACATTTTAAGATCTCCTATTAAATTAATATTGAAAAATGACCAAATTGTAGAGTAAATATAAAGTATTTATTTAACATTTGTTAAGTATACAAATTATTACTATTTTTCAACTTAAAATATAACGAAAACTTTTCTGGTTCTGTATTACAATACAATCTGAGGGTGTTATACTCGTATAAAGTGTATTTGTCAGAAACGAGGTCCAGTTGCTCTGAATTGATGGCACCTTGGGCTGGAACTTCCCGATTGCCGAAACGAAGCCAATGGCTCCAACACGGACCTCGACCTCAGGGCTTCACCGTGTGTTCTAACATCGCTGAAGTCGGGCGGCCGCTGCTGTCAGGCATTGGACGTGTAGCTGATCGACCGGGATCTTTCCGTTTCGGGCTATCCTGCCGAGACGCCGCTTACGCTCTGATCCAATCGCGTTGCCGCGAGCTACGAATCACGCTCAATTAAGAACCGATTGATCGCGGGATGGTGTAACTTTCTGAATCAAAACGTGTCCGGAAACGTTTGATCGCATTCGCCACATTTGTGGCGGCGTGCTACGACCGCCGGGGTGCTATTCGGCGAAAATTCTGTTGGGGTCGATCATATGAATTCCAGGGCATCGGGCGCAAAGGCCGACGCAATACACGCGTTGCGCGTTGGCGTGATCGGCGCAGGCGTCATGGGCACCAACCATGCCCGCGTGCTGGCGGGCCTGCCGAATATCACGCTGGTCGGGATCGTCGATCCCCTGCACGAGCATCGGGCGCGGGCCACCGATCTGGCCGGCTGCCGCGCCTTCGAAAGCCTCGATGAACTGCTCGCCGAAGGCGTCGACGCCGTGACCATCGCCGCGCCGACCCACCTGCATCACGAGGTCGCGCTCGCCTGCATCGCGCACGGCATCCATATCCTGGTCGAGAAGCCGGTCGCCTCCACGGTCGAGGAGGGGCGCGCGATCGTCGTCGCGGCCGAGCGCGCCGGCGTGACCCTGATGGTCGGACATGTCGAGCGGTTCAACCCGGCGGTCGCCGCCATCAAGCAGGCGCTGGCGGGCGAGGACATTCTCTCGATCGCGATCACGCGCGTCGGTCCGTTTCCGCCGCGGATGTCGAATGTCGGCGTGGTGATCGACCTCGCCGTGCACGACATCGACCTGATCCGCTGGTTCACCGAATCCGACATCGTCGAAGTGCAGCCGCAGCTTTCCAGCGCCATCGCCGAGCGCGAGGATATCGCGCTGCTGCAGTTCCGCACCGCCTCCGGCGTGCTCGCGCACATCAACACCAACTGGCTGACGCCGTTCAAGGCGCGCAGCGTCACGGTGGCGACCCGCGGCAAATATGTGATGGGCGATCTCCTGACCCGTCAGGTCACCGAATGCTTCGGCTTCAAGCCGGACGGCAGCTATTCGATGCGGCATTTGCCGGTCGGCCATGACGAGCCGCTGCGCGCCGAACTGATCTCGTTCCTCGATGCGGTGCGCTGCGGCGGCGTGCCGGCGGTTACCGGCGACGAGGGCGTGGCCAGCCTTGAAATCGCCATCCGCTGCCTGCAAACGCCTGCCAAGCCCGCCGCCTCCGCCGCCCGCAAGGGGCCGCGCCGCGTCGCCGGCTAGATCTGCCCCGATGTCCCATTCCCATCCCCGCAAGGCTCCATGAACCAGCATCTGCGCGCCGAACCCGTCCCCTTCATCGACATCGTCCGCGCAGCGCCGCCGGCTGGGTCCAGCGATCGACGATGCGGTGGCGCGCGTTCTCGACGCATTGCCAGTTCATCAACGGCCCGGAAGTCACGCAACTCGAGGCCGATCTCGCCGCGTTCAGCGGCGCCAGGCATGTCGTGACCTGCGCCAGCGGCACCGACGCGCTGCTGATGGTGCTGATGGCGAAGGATGTCGGCCGCGGCGATGCGGTGATCTGCCCGTCGTTCACCTTTTGCGCGACCGGCGAGGCGGTGGCGCTGACCGGGGCCACGCCTGTTTTCGTCGATGTCGATGAAGCGACCTTCAACATCGACGCCGCTTCGCTGAAGCGCGGTATCGCGACCGCGCGAAAACTCGGCCTCAAGCCGCGGGCGGTGATCCCGGTCGACCTGTTCGGACAGAGCGCCGATCATGACGCGATCGCGCGCGATTGCCGAAGCCGAGGGCCTGTTCGTGCTCGATGACGCCGCGCAGGGATTTGGCGCGAGCTACAAGGGCCGTCGCCTCGGGTACCTTCGGGCTTGCCACCGCCACCAGCTTCTTTCCCGCCAAGCCGCTCGGCTGCTATGGCGACGGCGGCGCGATCTTCACCGACGATGCCGAACTTGCGGATACCCTGCGCAGCATCCGCGTGCATGGCCAGGGCAGCGACAAATACGACAACGTCCGTCTTGGGCTCACTGGCCGGCTCGACACCATGCAGGCGGCGATCCTGATCGAGAAACTGAAGATATTCGAAGACGAGATCGCGGCGCGCAACCAGGTCGCCGAGCGTTACGCGCGCGGCCTCGGCAATGTCGTGACCGTTCCGCGGCTCGCCAGCGGTTGCACCTCGGTATGGGCGCAATACACCATCCGGCTGCCCAAGGGCACCGACCGCGACGGCTTTGCCGCCGCGCTCAAGGCGCAGGGCATTCCGACCGCGATCTATTATCCGAAGTCGATGCATCAGCAGACCGCCTATCGGGATTTCCCGGTCGCCGAGGGCGGCCTGCCGGCCTGCGAACGGCTCTCCGATGATGTCATCAGCCTGCCGATGCATGCCTATCTCGACGAGCCGACGCAGGAGCGGATCATCAAGGCTGTGCGCGGCGCACTTTCTTCCTGATTTGGCCGTTTTGCGGCACCCCCGCATGCTATAGAAGCGGCGCATGCTCGGACGCATCTTCACGGTCGGCGGCTACACGCTCCTTTCGCGGGTGACCGGCTTTGCGCGCGACATCATGCTGGCGGCGATCCTGGGCGCGGGTCCGGTGGCGGACGCGTTTTTCGTGGCGTTGCGGCTGCCCAACCATTTTCGCGCCATCTTCGCCGAGGGCGCCTTCAACGCGGCGTTCGTGCCCGCTTACGCGCATGTCCATGGCGAGCGCGGCGAGACCTCGGCGCGATTGTTCGCCTACCGCATCTTCACGCTGCTGTTTCTGACGCAACTGGTTCTGCTGCTGGTGGCCTGGCTGTTCATGCCGCAGGTGATCGCGCTGCTGGCGCCGGGGTTCAAGGACGATCCGGCCCGCGGCGAACTCGCGGTCACGCTGACGCGGATCACCTTTCCGTATCTCCTGCTGATCACGCTGGTGACGCTCTATGGCGGCATGCTCAATGTGATGCATCGCTTCGCCAGCGCGGCGGCGGCGCCGATTTTCCTCAATCTGTCGATGATGGCGACGCTGGCGCTGGCGGCGTTCTTTCCCAGCGCCGGCTATGCCGCGGCCTGGGGCGTGCTGATCGCGGGCGTCCTCGAATTCCTGCTGCTGGCGGGCGACGCCGCCAGAAGCGGCATCCTGCCGCGGTTCGCGCCGCTCAAACTCGACGAAGACGTTCGCGCGTTCTTTCGCGCGCTGGGTCCGGCGACGCTGGGCTCGATGGGGACGCAGATCGCGCTGTTTGCCGACACCATCATCGCGACCTTCCTGCCCGCGGGCGCGCTGTCGGCGCTGTATTATGCCGACCGGCTCAACCAGCTGCCGATCGGCGTGATCGGGATCGCCATCGGCACGGTGCTGCTGCCGGAGATGTCGCGCGCCTTGACCACCGAACGATCAGGCCGGCGCGATGGCCTCGCAGCGGCGGGCCTTCGAGTTCACGCTGCTGTTTTCGGTGCCGTTCGTCGCCGCGTTCCTGACCGTGCCTGACGTCATCATGCGGGCGATGTTCGCGCGCGGCGCGTTCTCGAAGGCCGATGCCGCGGCCGCCGGCGCCACGCTCGCGGCCTATGCGATCGGACTGATCCCGTTCGTGCTGATCCGCAGCGCGGTTGCCACCTTCTATGCCCGCAAGGATACCGCGACGCCGGTCAAGGCGGCGCTGACCGGGGTCGCGGTCAATGTCGCGCTGAAGATCCTGCTGGTCGGCTCGCTGGCCCAGGTCGGTCTGGCGCTCGCGACCGCGGTCGGCGCCTGGATCAATCTGTTGCTGGTGATCGGCTTTGCGGTGCGGGCAGGGTATCTCGAACTCGACCGGCAGCTGATGCAATCGCTGGCGAAGTTCTGGTCGGCGGTGGCTCGTGCTGGCTGCCGCACTGTGGTTTGCCGCCCGGTTCGCAACGCAGCAGCTTTCGCAATTTGGTGCGTTGCGCGACGAGGCCGCGCTGCTGCTTCTGATTGTGGTCGGCGCAGTCGTCTATGCCGGCTCGATCCTGCTGCTGTTCGGCCGCCGCTGGCTGGTCTCGCTGGTTCGATAATCCGGCTTATAATTCAACGACATAGACCCGGTGGTCGCCAGATCGTCGACTTCTCTCGCGAACTTCAAGCCTGTCGGGGCTTTTTGTTGCAGCACGGTAGCTTTGCATGGGGTCGTTTTCGCGATTTTGGGCAGTGGCCCGAGGTAGCGTTGCGCCCGTCCCAATCCATCAAGGTTTAGTGTGCTCTTACCCGACGTTCCCGAATGCCGCCGAAACCGGTTTGCGCTGGCGGGCGAACCGCTGCACTATGCGCGGCTTTAATGTTGCAATCCGGAGATACGATGGCTGCTCCCATCAAGTTCGGCGTCGGTCAAAGCGTGCTGCGCAAGGAAGACGACGCGCTGATCCGCGGCAAGGGCCGCTATACCGACGATCACGCGCCGCAGGCGGCGATGCATGCGCTGGTGCTGCGCTCGCCGCACGCACACGCCAAATTCACCATCAATGCCACCCGCGCCAGGACCCTGCCGGGCGTCGGTGCGATCCTGACGGCGGAAGACGTCAAGGATCTCGGCGGTCTGCCCTGCCTGTTCAACCTGGAAGTCGATCCGTTCACCGGTCCGCCCTATGCGATCCTCGCCCACGGCGTGGTGCGCCATGTCGGCGATGCCATAGCCTTCGTGGTCGCCGATACGCATCGACCAGGCCCGCGACGCGATCGAGGCCATCGAGGTCGAACTGGACGCCGCTGCCGGCGGCGATCGGCGCCGCCAATGCCGTGAAGAAGGGCGCGCCGCAGGTCTGGCCGGACCATGCCGGGCAATGTGCTGTTCGACGTTCCGCATCGGCGACAAGAAGGCGACCGAGGCGGCGTTCGCGAAGGCCCATGCGGTCGCCGAAGTATCGATCGTCAATCCGCGCGTCATCACCAATTTCATGGAGACGCGGGCGGCGGTCTGCGAATACGACGCCAGGCGCGATCATCTGACGCTGACCATCGGCAGCCAGGGCAGCCATCGCCTGCGCGAGATCCTCTGCCGGCATGGTGCTTGAAGATGCCGCTGGAAAAGATGCGGGTGATCTGTCCGGATGTCGGCGGCGGCTTCGGCACCAAACTGTTTCCCTATCGCGAATATGCGCTGATCGCGGTCGCTGCGAAGAAACTGCGCAAGACCGATCAAATGGACCGCCGATCGCTCCGATCATTTCATGGGCGACGCGCAGGGCCGCGACAACGTCACGACGGCGCGGATGGCGCTGGCCGAGGACGGCAAGTTCCTCGCCATGGACGTCGACCTGATCGGCGACATGGGCGCGTATCTGTCGACCTTCGGCCCCTACATTCCCCATGGCGGCGCCGGCATGCTGCCCGGCCTTTACGACATCCAGGCCTTCCATTGCCGGGTCCGCACCGTGTTCACCAACACCGTGCCGGTCGACGCCTATCGCGGCGCCGGACGGCCCGAGGCCGCCTATGTGGTCGAGCGGCTGGTCGATGCTGCGGCGCGAAAACTCGGCATGGCGCCGGATGCGATCCGGCGCAAGAATTTCATCGCGCCGCGGGCGATGCCCTACAAGACCGCGACCGGCAAGGTCTACGACTCCGGCGACTTCACCGCGCATATGAAGCGGGCGATGGAGGTCGGCAACTGGAAGGAATTTCCCAAGCGCGCCAAGGCCGCGAAGAAGCAGGGTCTGGTGCGCGGCATCGGGCTTGGCACCTATGTCGAGGTCTGCGGCACCATGGGCGAGGAGACCGCCAATGTGGCGCTCGATCCCAATGGCGACGTCTCGATCCTGATCGGCACGCAATCGAGCGGGCAGGGCCACCAGACCGCTTATGCGCAGATCGTCGCCGAGCAGTTCGGCCTGACGCCGGACCGCGTCCACATCCTGCAGGGCGACACCGACAGGATCGCGACCGGCCTCGGCACCGGCGGCTCGGCCTCGATCCCGACCGGCGGCGTCTGCGTCGAACGCGCCACCCGCACGCTCGGGGGCGAATCTGCGGGAGATCGCCGCCGAGGCGCTGGAAACCAGCGCCGGCGATCTCGAGATCAGCGACGGCGTCGTTCGGATCGCCGGCACCGACCGCTCGATCACCTTTGCGGATATCGCCAAGCGGCCGGGCGTCGATCCGTCGAAGCTGAACGCCAGCTCGACCTTCACCAGCGCCGACGGCACCTATCCCAACGGCACCCATCTGGCCGAAGTCGAGATCGATCCCGCGACCGGCATCATCAAGATCGTCAATTATGTGATCGTCGACGATTTCGGCATGACGCTCAATCCGCTGCTGCTCGCCGGCCAGGTCCATGGCGGCGCGATGCAGGGGATCGGCCAGGCGCTGATGGAGCAGGCGGTCTACGATGCGAAGGACGGCCAGCTCGTCACCGGCACCTTCATGGATTATGCGCTGCCGCGCGCGGCCGACGGTCCGTCGTTCCTGTTCGAGACCCATAACGTGCCCTGCAAGACCAATCCGCTGGGCGTCAAGGGCGCGGGCGAGGCCGGCGCGATCGGCTCCTGTCCGGCGGTGGTCAATGCCATCGTCGATGGGCTATGGCGCGAATACAAGATCGACCATATCGACATGCCGGCGACCCCCGAGCGGGTCTGGATCGCGATCCGCGAGCACCAGCGCCAGCATAGCCTCTGACATTTTGTCGCGCACCCGGGAATGAATGTTCCCGGCGCGGGGTTGGGCCATCATGGGCGTCGATTCGCCGACGGCGAACTGGCGCAGTCTAGAGCAGGGGAACGGCGATGATGATGCGAACTGTCGTGGTAGTGGGAACGTTGTTGCTCGGCGTCGGCGCAGTGGTGGCGCAGCAGGATGCGGTCAAGATGGCCCAGGACACCATGAAGGCCAACGGCAAGAACCTGGGCGGCGTTCTGAGCCCGATGTTCAAGGGCGAAAAGCCCTACGATCAGGCCGCGGTCGACACCGCGCTCGCCCAACTCGACGACACCGCCAAGAAGCTGCCGACCTTGTTCCCCGCCAGCCTCAAGGACGCCAAATGGGAAGGCGATTTCAGCCCCTCGCCGAAGATCTGGGAAGACAAGGCCGGCTTCGACGCCAAGGTCGCGAGCTTCGCCAAGGTGGTGACCGAGGCCAAGGCCAAGATCAAGGACCTGGACTCGCTGAAGGCGAATTTCCCCGGCATCGGCAAGGAATGCGGCGGCTGCCACGAGACCTTCCGCCTCAAGAAGGGCTGATTGTTTCGGACCGTAGATGGAGCGCAGCGTAATCCGGGGTCCGAGCTTCAAGTCCATGGCGGCTTCCCGGATTGCGCTGCGCTCCATCCGGGCTTCGGAAATCAAAAAGGGCAGACGCCTCAAGCGTCCGCACCTTTTTGCTTGCGGGCTACGGCCTACTTCATCACCTGGCCGCGGATTTCGCCGCCCGGATTGGCGGCGGTGTGGATGTTGATGTAGTACTTGCCGGCCATCAGGTCGGCGGCCTGCGCGTCGGTCAGTGTGGCGCTGCCTTCGACCGGGCTGGTGCCGGGATTGGCGATCGGAACCTTGACGCCGGCGTTGGCGCCGGCTGCGGCGGGGCCGTGGAAATGCGCGGCCGTCGCAGGGCCCGGAGGCCCGGAATAGGTCATCTTCCAGCTCAGCTTCTTGGAGGCGGGATCGTAGTCGAGGTCGGCGGTGCCGGTGCCGGCGGCCGTGTTGGGAGGGACCTGGCGCACTTGCCGTCGAGGGTCACCTTCATCTTGTCGGCGAAGGCGGGTCCGGCGAACGCAAAGGCTGCTCCCAGCGCGAGCGTGGCAAGCATGGTCCTGGAGTTCGATCATGTTTCTCTCCCTGTTGACGTGACGCGAAGGTGTCAGTTCTCCAAACAGCGGACGTTCAGCTTTATTCCCGCGGCGGGCCTTGGACGCCGTGCAATTTTCAGGCAGCATGTGGCGGGAAAAACGGTCATACTGGCGACCAAGTTCAGGCGCGATCGATGACGGATCGGTGAATGCTGCGGCGAATTTTCCGACGAATTTTCCCTGGGCTTGTCGTTGCTCGCCGCCATCGGCCTGCGCGATCTTCTGGTGGCTGACGATCCCGTCGGTCATTGCTGCCAATTCGCTGCCCGCCTACACGCCGATCCGGCCAACGGCCTCACAACGTTCAATGCCGGCGGATGTTCCTCCTGCCATGCCGTGCCCGACCAGCCCGATCGCTTGAAGCTCGGCGGCGGCCTTGCGATCCCTCGCCGTTCGGCACGTTTTACGTTCCCGAACATCTCGCCCGATCGCTGCCGACGGCATCGGGCGATGGAGCGAAGCCGATTTCGTCACCGCGGTGGCGAAGGGCACTTCGCCCGCGGGCAGCGCATTATTTTCCGTCGTTTCCCTATCACTTCCTATCAGCATGCCGACATCAAAGACCTGCGCGATCTCTTTGCGTATCTGAAGACGCTGGCGCCGGTGCCGGGCAGGGCGCGCGACCATGACGTGCCGTTTCCGTTCAACGTCAGGCGCAATGTCGGAATCTGGAAATTCCTGTTCATGGACGGCAAGCCGTTCACGCCGGATGCCGCGCGCTCCGCGTCAGTGGAATCGCGGCGCCTATCTCGTGCATGGTCTTGGCCATTGCGCGGAATGCCACAGCCCGCGCAATTTCCTCGGCGGCATCGTCGAGGCGCAGCGCTTTGCCGGCGGACCGAACCCGGAAGGCGAGGGCTGGGTGCCGAACATCACGCAAAAGGGCCTTGGCGAATGGAGCGCCAAGGACATCGCCTACTTCCTCGAGATCCGGGCAGACGCCCGAAGGCGACACCGCCGGCGGCTCGATGGCGCGCGTGATCCGCAACACCTCGCAATTGTCGGACGAGGATCGCACGGCGATCGCGGAATACATCAAATCGCTGCCGCCGGTGGATGGACCGCCGCGGCCGAAGAAAGCGGCGAAGTCCTGACTTCTCCCTCGCCCCGCAAGCCGGGGCGAGGCCAGACGTTTGGGTCGCTCGGGCTTCCCGATGGAAGCCCCGACGCGGCGCCGCTCAGAACGTATCGATCATGCCGGCCTTGGCGAGCGCCGCCTTGCGCGCGGCCATCCACTCCTCGGTGAATTTCGCCGGCATCGGCCGACGGGCTGCCCTTGTTGAAGTCGGTCCACGCCGCGGCCAGAACCTCCTGCCGCTTGAGCAGCGCGTTGTTGTGCTTCTCCTGGTCGTCGCTCCAGGCGCCGGCTTCCTTCAGCGCCTTGACCGCGCCCTTGTGCACCGGCACCGCCCAGTTCTTGGCCTGCGCCTTCACCGCAAGCCCGCTGGCGCCGGGCGCGTTGTCCTTGTAGCCGTCGTAGCCTTCGATCATCGCCTTGGTCAGCATGTAGACCTCGTCTTCGGACTGGCTGCCATAGACGCTGTAGATCGGATACGGATAGGTGCCCATCTGGACCGGCTTGTCCTTGGAAAATTCGCCCGCGCCGCAGGTGGCGTTGTGCTCGGTGAAGATACGGCCCGACCTTGCGCACGCGCTCCCATCCTGCCTTGTCGGAGTGCGGCAGGGCAGGCCAGACGATGCCGCGCGGCGAGGTCTGCAGCTCCTTGGCGGGCCCTGAGATCGTCGAGCCGAACACCGCATCGATATCGTTGTTGATGGCGCCCTTCCACATCGCGTTGTTGCTGGCGAATTCGACGATCTTGACGTCCTTGGCCGTCAGGTCGGCGAACGCCAGCATCGCCAGCGCATTCTGGTTGAGCGCGGGCGAGCCGACCACGAAGCCGATGCGCTTGCCCTTCAGGTCCGCGTAGGTCTTGACGCCGGCGTCGCCGGCGACCGCCAGCGAAAGGCCGTTGCAGTCGATCGAACTCAGCGTGATCTGGACCGCCTGCGGTCCCCATTCCCGGGTCGCGAATTCGAACACGCCTTCCTGCGCGAAATAGACGCCCGCGCCCATCGCCGAGATGGATGGCGCGGTTGAGGCGCAGCGGCTGCAGCCGGGCGACGTCGTTGCCGGCGGGCAGCACGCGCGCGTCGGTGCCGTACTTGTCCTTGAACATCTTGCCGACGGCGACGGTGATGTTGAATCCGGACGTTCCGGTGTCGTACGCCGTCATCGTCACGGTCGGCGGCAATTTCACCTGCGCGACCGCCGTCGATGCCGCGACCGCGGTTCCGGTCAACGCAATGGCCGCCAGCATCATCTTCGGATTGATCATTCCATTCCTCCCGTTGGGGCCGTCGTTGCAGCCTTGAGACGCTTGTCGCCGATGCTTCCTGCCCCCGAAAGGGGCGCCGCGCTGGAAACAGGCTCGCGCATTGCCGTCGATGCTCGCGGATTTCCGGCTCCGGTGCAAGCCGGAAGCAGCACCGGCCAGGGCTCGCTGGTTGCTACTCCGACAGCCGCCGCACCGCGTGGTTGCAATGGCGACGGTCGCGGATGTACTGACGTCGCAGGTTCACGGCCTAGCCGCCGCCGAACGCCTTGAAGGTGATGATGGTGTGGGTGTCCTGGATGCCGGGAATGACCTGCACCTTCTCGTTGACGAAATGGCCGATGTCGGTGTCGTTGTCGACATAGAACTTGACCAGCAGATCGTAGTCGCCGGCGGTGGAATAGATTTCCGAAGCGATCTCGGCCTCGGCCAGCGCATTGGCGACCGCATAGGACTGCCCGAGCTTGCACTTGAACTGCACGAAAAAGGGAACCATCGCTGTCGTCTCCGAAAGGGCGCCTCGTGCGAGCAATAGAGCCAAATTCAAATGGGTATGGCAAGCGAACTTGCTGCTTATAGCGCCCCGGGCTAGGACAGGAAACGCCCAAGATGTACCAGCTGGAATCCCCGCGAGCCCAACGATGACGATCCCGATCGCGCTCACCGTCGCAGGCTCCGATTCCTCCGGCGGCGCCGGCATCCAGGCCGACCTGAAAACGTTTGCGGCGCTCGGCGTCTATGGCGCTTCCGTCATCACCGCGCTGACGGCGCAGAACACGCAAGGCGTCACCGCCATCCATGACGTGCCCGCCGAATTCGTCACGGCGCAAATCGACGCGGTATTTTCCGACCTCGGCGTCAGCGCGGTCAAGATCGGCATGGTCTCGCAGCCGGCGGTGATCGACGCCATCGCCGCCGGCCTGCAAAAATGGTCGCCGCAACACATCGTGTTCGATCCCGTGATGGTGGCGACCTCGGGCGACCGGCTGCTGGCGGTGGATGCGGTCGATATGCTCCGCAAAAAACTCATTCCGCGCGCCACGCTGATCACGCCAAATCTGCCGGAAGCCGCCGCCTTGCTGAACGAGCCGGTCGCCGCCGGCGAGGCCGACATCGAGCGTCAGGGAAAACGTCTGCTGGCGCTCGGCTGTCCCGCGGTGCTGATCAAGGGCGGGCACGGGCAGGGCGCCGAGAGCATCGACTATCTCGTTCGGCGCGAGGGCGTGATCGCGCTGGCCGCGCCGCGCATCGTCACCCAAAACACCCACGGCACCGGATGCTCGCTGTCCTCCGCCATCGCCGCCGGCCTTGCCAAAGGCGAGGACATGGCAACCGCGGTGCGCACCGCAAAAGCCTGGGTCAGCGCCGCGATCGCGGCGGCTGACAAACTCGGCGTCGGCCATGGCCACGGGCCGATCCATCATTTTCACGGGTTTTACTGACAACCAGACAGCTGTGGCCTTATCTTCGGTATGACCGCCCTGATTCGAGTGCCTTCATCGCGAAATGAATTCTTCGAGCGCAGCGACTCCCTCGTCGATATGATGGCAGTCGCAGCTCCTGACCGGTGATTGCGCGTCGTGATCGAACAGCTCCATCGAAAACAGTGGAGCGTCGGCAGCGCCGTCCCGTAAGGCTTTCAGCATGCGGACCTCGTAGCTTCCGATACGCGCAAGCAACACCATTTTGATGCTGCCTTGCGGAATGCACAGAAGTCTGGTGTAGGCCCGAATTATCCGCAACTTGCTCAACTCGTCTTCAGATGCCTTGCACACGATCTGACCTCAAGAGTGTTCGATTCCTGGTGGCCTCTGCCGCGGAGCCGTCGCTACCTGGCCCCATCATCGGTGACCGCAAATTCGACGAATTTCTTGTAGAGCCAGCGCCGCCCGTCGCTGCGCCGCCACACCGTTCCCCAAACCAGCCGGCCGGTGATCGACCGCCTCGGGACGATGACTTTCCAGAGGTGCCAGACATTGGCGCGTGGATTTCCGCGTTGCGAACCGGTCGACGCATCGATATTTCGGCTGTCGGACATCATCGGGTGTCTCGGGGAAATTGAAGACCGTCATGCCGCGACCCGCGGCGGCAAGGATGACGCCGCAAGAGGGCTGGCAGCGGCTTTGACGGCCGCTGCCAGCCTGTTGCGTCGGGTTAGCCGTTTGCGAGCGGCACAGCGACATAGCGCGAGGACGCTTCGCCGGAACGAAGCCGCATCAGTACGCTGTTCTTCTTGTCAGCGCGTGCGGCTTCGACCGCTTCACGAACGTCGACCGGGTTGGTCACGTTCTTCCCGGCGACTTCGAGAATCACGTCGCCTTTCTTGAAGCCGCGATCGGCGGCCGCGCTCTTCGGATCGACCTTGGTAACGACGACGCCCTCCTTGCCTGCGCCATTGACCTTGCCTGCCGGGGCGACCGTCATGCCGAGCTTGGGAACATCCGTTCCTTCGGTTGCGGTCTTGCGGTCGGCGTCGGTATCAGCCTTGGCTTCCTGCGCATTGGGCAACTCGCCGAGGGTCAGCTTGACGACCTGGCTCTTGCCCTTGTGCAGGACATCCAGCTTGATAGCGCTGCCGGGCGCGAAGCCGCCGATGACACGGGCGAGTTCCCTGGAATCCTTGATCGACTGGCCGTTGACCGCGGTGATGATGTCACCCGACTCGACGCCGGCCTTGGCTGCGGGCCCGTCCTTCTGCGGATCGGCAACCAGCGCGCCTTCCGCCTGCTTCAGCCCCATGCTGTCGGCGATGTCCGGGGTGACCGGCTGAATCTGAACGCCGATCCAGCCGCGGCTGACGGTGCCCTTGTCCTTGAGCTGGGCGATCACATTCTTCACCGACGGAGCCGGAATTGCGAAGCCGATGCCGACGCTGCCGCCGGACGGCGAATAGATCGCCGTGTTCACACCCACCACTTCGCCCTGCATGTTGAAGGCCGGACCACCGGAGTTGCCCTTGTTGACGGGTGCGTCAATCTGAATGAAATCGTCGTAGGGACCGCTGCCGATGTCCCGGCCGCTGGCCGACACGATACCGGCCGTCACGGTGCCGCCGAGGCCAAACGGGTTGCCAACCGCGAGTACCCAATCGCCGACGCGGGACTTGCCCTCCGACAGCTTTGCGAACGGGAAGTTCGAGCCGCCATCGACCTTGATCAGGGCGAGATCGGTCCGCGGATCCGTTCCGATCACCTTCGCCGTATAGGTCTTGCCGCCATCGGTCGTCACTTCAACCTTGTCGGCGCCATCGACGACGTGATTGTTGGTCACCGCGTAGCCGTCGGCCGAAATGAAGAAGCCGGAACCCTGGCCCATCATGCCGTGCCGGCCGCCATGACCGGGATTCTCGGGCATTCCATCGGGACCGCCGAACCGGCGGAAGAAGCGCTCCATCGGCGAGGCGGACTTGTCGTCGTCGGTCTTGCTGTTGGCGTCGGAAGCCTTTTCCTTCATCGTGACCTTGACCGAGATCACCGAAGGCTTCACCCGCTCCACCATGTCGGCGAAGCCCGAGGGCTGCGCGGCGCCGGACACGGCGCTGCTGACCTGGGCGTGTGCGGCGCCGATGATCTCGAAGCCGTTGGACGAAGGCGTGAAGCCGTAAATGGCCATGCCGAGACCGGTCACGACCGATGCCATCAATGCCAGTTTGCGCGCGGAGAACAGCGAGCGGCTCTCCTGATAGGACGATGCGTAGGAAGGAAGCGATCGAAGGTCCGTCATAAGAAAATCTCCAGGAACTGAATCGGCGCGCGGTTGCTCGCCCTTGTGCCGCTGCAGATGCCGGTTCGCGCATTACGCCCCGCTTGCCGGGAAATTAATCTTTCGAAAGGACTTCGGGAATTTTGCAAGCCGCGCCGAACCGGGGCGCGAAAGATCTCACCCGTGGGCCGGCGCGGCATTGGCTGCGACAATTTGCCTGCGAAGCTCGACACGTTGACGCGACGACACACCCAAAAGATCTGCCGCTCGCCAGATCACATTGGATTCGAATTCGTTCGCGCTTCCGTCGGCGTAGACGATCTCCCACATCATCCGAACGGCCTGGCGGCGGCCCTTGTCGTCGAGGACTTCATTGAGCGGGCGCGTGAAACCGTAGAGATCGACCGCCTTGCGGTTGGCCGCGGCCGCATCCTCCATCAGCTGAACGGTAGTGAGATCATCGAGGCCGAAGTTGTGTTTCAGAACGGCGAAAAGCTTTTCCCTCCGACGCTCTGACATTTCGTTTGCCACGGTGGCAACATGGGTGAGCAGCGCCGCGCTCGCGAGCCGGCCGCGGCAGCCCTCGGTGCGCGACTTGGGTTCGCCGAGGAGATTCGCGACGAGAGTTCTGATCGATCCAAACACGGTTCGCCCCAATTCTGCATGAGAAGCCCTTTGACGGCTGTCGATGCGAGGTGGTCGGTGCCGCCTTGCCGCACAACCTGCTTACCAAGATTTAATTCGCGCCATCGGCTGCATGAAAGATTGACGAACTTTCATTAGGTGCGGCTTGCCTGTCCGCCTAGATGACGGCTTCCCGCACATCGTCCGGGACGTCGATCGGCGATGCCGCAGAATTGCCGGCGTGATTTCCGCCAACGGTTTCAGGGTCAAAGCATGTTCGTATCGTTCTTTCCTCGACCGTTGATCTTCATTTGGTCGGCCCTGCTGTGGGCGGATCTTCGCGATCGGCTTTTGGTATTGCGCTTCGGCCCTCAGCTCGGCGAATTGCTGGGATTTCACCTTCAGGCCACCGGAGCACAAGACGGTTGGGGCCGCCCTGTTCTGGTCGCCTCCATTCCTGTGGTTTTATCTCTACTTCGCGATGGCGATAGCGATTGTTCGCGACCGCCTGGATGCTTTCTGTCTCCCCACCCGTGGTCACGCTGGTCGATCCTCGGATCAGCCTTGATTTTGTTCACGTCCTACTTCCAGGTTCAGGTCAGCGTCGCGATCAATGGCTGGTACGGGCCATTCTATGATCTCGTGCAGGCAGCCCTTTCGAAAGTCCGCAGCCCGTCTCGCTGGTTCAATTCTATCCTCCAGCTTGCCACCTTCGCCGGGATTGCCTTCGTTGCGGTAACGGTCGGCGTCCTCACGAGATTCTTTGTCAGTCACTACATCTTTCGCTGGCGGACGGCGATGAACGACTTACTATGTCGAGAACTGGCCACAGGCTCCGAACCGTCGAGGGAGCCTCCCAGCGGGTTCAGGAAGATGCGATGCGATTTGCGACGTCGATGGAAGGGCTCGGGCGTCAACCTGGTCGATGCGATCATGACGCTGATTGCTTTTCTGCCGGTCTTGGTCGTGCTTTCGAGCAATGTAACGGAATTGCCCCTGGTCGGCGCAGATTCCCTATCCGCTGGTTGTCGCGGCCTTGCTTGTGGGCTGCGTTTGGAACCGGGTTCCTCGCGCTTGATCGGGATACGCCTGCCGGGCCTCGAGTTTCACAATCAACGCGTGGAAGCGGCCTATCGAAAGGAACTCGTCTACGGCGAAGACGATTCGAATCGTGCCTCACCGCCCAGGCTGATGGAGCTCTTCGCCGCCGTTCGGCAAAATTACTTTCGGGTCTATGTCAATTACATGTACTTCAACGTCGGCCGCATTCTTGTATCTGCAGACCGACAACATCTTCCCCTATATCGTGCTCGCACCGACGATCGTGGCCGGCAAGATCACGCTCGGATCCATGAACCAGATTCTCAATGCGTTTTCGCAGGTTCGATCCTCGTTCCAATATCTCGTGAACGCCTGGCCTCGAATTGTCGAACTGATTTCGATCTACAAGCGCCTGCGGGCTTTCGAACGCCGCATCGATGACGAGCCCCCGGTATCGCTGCAGGGATCCGGCAGCGGCGTTCGCTGGATGCCGCAGCCTGCCGAATAGAGGCTGCCCGTACCGCTGCCGCTGCGCCAGATGGAATCCGCAGAGTCCCGTGACCAGCCCCGCCGCCTGCCAGCGCGGTCGGCGCCTCGCGCGGCGCGCCGAGAGCCCGTCGCCATGTTGTCGCATGCACTGCTATTCGCTTGCCTGAGGGCAAACAGTTGATTCGCGACGGGCATGGACCGTCATCGCGCTGTCACGCAAATCGGCTAGCTGCTCGCGCATGGGAATTACGCTATGAGTGAAGAGTTGCCGGAGCGGCACTTTCGCACTTTGTTCATCTCCGACGTCCATCTCGGAGCCCGCGGCTCGCAAACCGACCGCCTGCTGGATTTTCTCCGCAGCCATGACGCCGACACCATCTACCTCGTCGGCGACATCGTCGATGGCTGGGCGCTGCAATCCGGCTGGTACTGGCCGCAATCGCACAATGATTTCGTCCAAAAAATGCTGCGCAAGGCGCGCAAGGGCGCAAAGATTATCTATGTGCCCGGCAACCACGACGAGTTTTTGCGGAACTATTACGGCACCCATTTCGGCGGCATCGACGTGGTGGAGAACACCATCCATGTCGGCTTCGATGGCAAGCGCTATCTGGTGATCCACGGCGACATCTTCGACCTCGTGGTGCAGAACGCGCGCTGGCTCGCCCATCTCGGCGACAAGGCCTATGATTTCGCGATCCAGATGAACCGCCTGGTCAATTGGTTCCGGCGCGCGTTCGGGGTGCCCTATTGGTCGCTGTCGCAATGGGCCAAGCGGAAAGTGAAAAACGCCGTGAACTATATCGGCGCGTTCGAACAGACGCTGGCCGCCGAGGCGCGGCGCCACGGCGCCGACGGCGTGATCTGCGGCCATATCCATACCGCCGCCATCCGCGACCAGCACGGCATCCGCTACATGAATTGCGGCGACTGGGTGGAAAGCTGCACCGCACTTGCCGAGCACGAGGACGGCCGGTTCGAGATCATCATCTGGACCGATCCGCTGCGGCAGACCGCGCCCGTGGCCGTTGCCGCCGCGCGGGCCGCATGATGCGAAGCGGTACAATTTGCGGTGAACAGCCGCGCCTGACCGCCAAGCGCCTTGCCGGGATGTCTGACAACGCGATACAAGCTGCGGGATGAACGCACCGATCCTGCCCGTCAGCTCCGCCGACATCGACGCCGCCGCGCGCGTCATTGCGCCCTATGCGGTGCGGACGCCGCTGCTGTCGCCGCCGGTGCTCTGCGAACGCATGGCAACGCGGGTTTTTTTGAAGCCGGAAATGCTGCAGCGGACCGGCTCGTTCAAGTTCCGCGGCGCCTTCAACAAACTGGCGTCGATCCCGATGGAAAAACGCGGCGGCGGCGTGGTGGCGTTCTCGTCCGGCAACCATGCCCAGGGCGTCGCCCATGCCGCGCAACTGCTCGGCATGCAAGCGACCATCGTGATGCCGATCGACGCGCCGCTCTCCAAGCGCGAACGCACCAAGGCCTTCGGCGCCGAGGTGGTGCTGTACGACCGCGACCGCGAGGACCGCGAAGCCATCGCCGGCGGCATTGCCTCGAAGCGCGGAGCCACGCTGGTGCGGCCCTATGACGATCCCTTCGTGATCGCGGGCCAGGGCACCGTCGGCCGCGAAATCGCCGAGGACATGGCGGCGCTTGGCCTCGTGCCCGACGTCGTGTTGGCGCCGGCCTCCGGTGGCGGCCTGATCGCCGGTGTGGCCACCGCGGTCAAGGCGCGTTATCCGCAAGCTCAGATCATCGTCAGCGAGCCCGACGGCTATGACGATCACACCCGCTCGCTGCGTGCCGGAAGACGCGAGGCGCATCATGCCGAGGGCCGCACCATCTGCGATGCGCTGATGGCCTCGATGCCCGGCGAGATCACCTTCGCGATCAACAGCAAGCTGCTGTCGCAGGGCATCACCGCCACCGATACGGAAGTCGGCGCCGCGGTGGCTTACGCTTTTCGCGAGCTGAAACTGGTGGTCGAGCCCGGCGGCGCCGTCGGCCTCGCAGCGTTGCTGGCGGGGCATATCGACGTCAAGGGCAAGAACGTCGTGATCGTGCTGTCCGGCGGCAATGTCGATGCCGATTTGTTCGCGCGATTGATCGGCTGAGCGGCCGGCCCGAGCAAACGCTTACGAGAAGAACGCGATCTTCTCGGCCTGGCTCATGCGCCGGATCGGCGCCAGCGGATCGGCCTCCGTCGTCGCGGCGGGCTTGTTCAGGATTCCACGGGCGATCAGCGAGGAGCCGAGTGACGGCTCCGCAGCAGCCTCGGGCGAGGGTTGCGGCGATGCTTGAACTTGCTGCGGCTCGGCTGCTGCCGCGATCGGCTCCGGTGCGGCAATGACGGGACCGGCCAGCGCGAACTCCGCGACGTGAGCCTCATCGAGCCCGGTATCGGCGACCTCGTCCGGATCTTCCGCCGCCATTTCAAACGCGATCATGTCGAGGATCGCGTCGTCATCAGCTTCGGCGGTCAGGCCCAGCGGCTCAGCCGTTACATCCACGGTCTCTGCCATGGCGTCGACGGTCTCGGCCATTGCCAGCGCGGTCTCCACCTCGGCCGCGATCTCCGCCGTCGTCTGCACGGCTTTCGCTTCTGCGATCGCTTCCTCGGCCAGCACCGACGAGGCTTTCGCCGTGGCTTCGAAGTCCTCGGCAGCCGTGGTCTCGACTGACTCCGTCACCGCGGCGACCATGTCATCCGCCGCGGCGGGCGAGGCGGCATGCGAGGCCGGCACGATGTCTTCCGCGGCGGCCAACGGCGATGCGGGCAAGGGCTCGCCGCCGCTCAGTTCCGCAAGCCGCCGCTCGATGACGTCGAACGCGGTCAGGGGATCGATCGATGCGATCTGCCCGCAAGCCTCCTCGATGGCGCCGATCTGGGAATCGATCAGGTCGCAGATCCGGCCGTCGGCGCCGATCTCCCGCCACCGCCAGGCAATTTCCCGGATGATCCGGCTGCCCTTGCGAACCGGCGCCAGCTTGTCCTCCAGCGCAAGACTGTCGAGGGCCGCGACCCTGGCCTCATCGACCGCGCCGCGAATCGCGGCCAGCGCCTCCTTGAGCCCGTTGTCGGGGACGGGTTCCGGCTGGCGCTGGGCGGCGAGATTTTCCTCGAGCCGCGCCACCGCTTCGAGCACCATGCTGGTGTCGGCATTGCGGTTGCGCTTGGCGTATTCGCCGAGAAACCAGCGGCCCCGCGAGGTCTCCATGAAGGCCTGGCTGATCGCGTCATAATCCTCCTCGCTCGGCTGCGCAGCGCGAGCAGAGATCGGGGACAGGGCAAATGCTTCGTCGGCCATGCAAGACTCATCGCGCAAATCCCGGCGCGTTGCGTTAACGATCATCACGATATCGAGCGAATCGCAATTGAATTGATGCCAGGCGAATCACAAATCCCCACCGCATCTCAAGCGGCCTCCAGGCGATTCGCCACCAGGCTGGCGCTGTTTTACGGCACGCTGTTCGGCCTCGTCGGCACCCATCTGCCGTTCTTCCCGGTGTGGCTGAAGGCGATCGGGATCGACGCCTCCTGGATCGGTATTATTACGGCCATCCCCTCGGTGACGCGGTTCACGGCGCTGCCGTTGCTCACCGGCCTTGCCGAACGACGCCAGGCGCTGCGCGGCGCCATGATGGTGGCGGCGTTCACCACCGCGCTCGGCTTTGCGCTGATCGGCACCCAGCACCAGCCGCTTGCGATCTTCCTGATCTTCGCCGTCACCGCCTGCCTGTGGACGACGATGACGCCGCTGACGGACGCCTATGCGCTGCGCGGCGTGGCGCGCTACGGGTTGAATTACGGGCCGCTGCGGCTGTGGGGCTCTGCGGCCTTCGTGGCGGGCGCGCTGATCTGCGGGCTGCTGGTCGAGGTGATCGCGGCAAAACACCTGATCTGGGTGATTGCGTCGGTGGCGGTGCTCGGCGCGCTCGTCAGTCTCGGATTGCAGCCGCTGGACAATCCGAAACCGGCCGCATCGTCGTCGCAGGGCGCCACCGCACTGCTGCGCGATCCCGGCTTTCTCGCCATCATCGCCGCATCGGCGCTGATCCAGGGCAGCCACGCCGCCTATTATGTCTTTGCCTCCATCGCCTGGCATCAGTCGGGTTTTGGCGGGCTGACCATTGCCGGGCTGTGGTCGCTCGGCGTGCTGGCCGAGATCGTGCTGTTCGCGCTGTCGCCGCGCTTCACGCTGCAGCCGTCGCTGCTGGTGGTGATCGCCGCCCTCTGTGCGGTCGCGCGCTGGACCATCACCGCGCAGGATCCGCCGATCGCGGTGCTGGCCGTAGTTCAGCTCGCGCATGGCCTGACATTTGGGCTGACCATGGTCGGCACCATGAACCTGCTGGTGCGCCACGTGCCTGCCCATGTGATGGCGCGGGGGCAGGGTTATCTCGCCGCCTGCACCGGCATCGTCAGCTCGACTGCGTCGATCTCCTCCGGCGTGATTTTTGCGCGCTACGGGCAGGGCATCTACTACGTCATGGCGGCGATGGCGCTGTCAGGCGGCGTCATCATGTGGCTGGCGCGGCATCGGCTCACCCTTCACCCCCACAATGCCGCGTCCGGCGGATAGACCAGGCTGCCGTCGTAGCGCAGGCCGCCGTCGCGGTCGCGCGCCAGCAGCAGCGGGCCGTCGAGATCGACGAAGCGGGCGTGCGGCGCCAGCAGCATCGCCGGCGCCATCGACAGCGAGGTCGCGACCATGGAGCCGACCATGATGTCGAATCCGAGCGCGCGCGCCGCATCCGCCATCGCCAGCGCCTCGGTCAGGCCGCCGGTCTTGTCGAGTTTGATGTTCACGGCATCGTAGCGGTCGCGAAGTCCATCGAGCGATTTTCGATCGTGCACGCTTTCGTCGGCACAGACGGCGAGCGGCCGCCTGATGCGCGCCAGCGCCGCGTCCCGGCCGGCCGGCAACGGCTGCTCGACCAGGGTGACGCCGGCGGCGGCGCATTCGCCGAGGTTTCGTTCGAGATCGTCGGCTGTCCAGGCTTCGTTGGCATCGACGATCAGCTCGGAATCGGGGGCGGCCCGGCGCACCGCCGCGATTCGCCTTCCGTCGCCATCGCCGCCGAGTTTTATTTTGAGCAGGGGCCGGTGCGCGGCTTGCTCGGTCGCCACCGCCATCTCCTGCGGGGTCCCCAGCGAGATGGTGTAGGCGGTGATGCAGGGGCCAGGCGCGGGACGCCCGAGCAGGTTCCAGACCCGCAGGCCCCGGGTTCTGGCCTCGAGGTCCAATAGCGCGCAATCCAGCGCGTTGCGGGCGGCGCCGGCCGGCATGGCGGCCTGCAGGGCCGCACTGTCCAGTCCGCGCGAGACCGGCTCCTGCATCGCCTCGAGGGCCGCCAGCGTCGCCTCCGGTGTCTCGCCATAGCGCGGATAGGGGACGCATTCGCCCCGCCCGGTCAGACCGCCGCGGCGGACCTCGGCCACGACCGTCACCGCTTCGGTCTTGGCGCCGCGGCTGATGGTGAAGGAGCCCGCGATCGGCCAGCGTTCGATTCGGATGGCAAGCCGTGGAGATTCGCTGGAAGTCATTTCAAAATCTGGCAATTTTTGAACCGTGCGCTTGCCCGGCGCAACCAATTATGGCTGGTAAGGGACCTGTCTTACAAGGCGGCGGCGTGTTCGAACTTTCCCCTCGATCAGGCTCGGCTAATCGGCGGAGGTGGTGGCATCGTGAGCGGCGACCCGACATTGGAGCGGATTGCACAGGGCAATGGGCTGGCGCTGTGCGCCGCGGGCCCGTGGATCGCCCGTTTTGCGCCCGATCTGGAACGGATCGTCGCCGAGGCCGAAAAGCTGGCCGGCAGCCGGCCGAATATCTTCATCGACGTCTCGCAGGTCTCCAAACTCGACACCTTTGGGGCCTGGCTGATCGAACGGCTGCGCCGCAGCCTGACCCAGGGCGGGGTCGAGGCCAAGATCGCCGGGCTTTCGGCCAATTATTCCAGCCTGGTCGACGAAGTGCGCCGGGTGAAGGCTTCGCCGGCCTTGGAGACCTCGTCGGTGACAATCACCGGCATGCTGGACCAGGTCGGCCGCAGCGTGGCCGGCATCGGCGGCACCCTCGTCAGCCTGATCGACATGCTGGGCGCGGTGCTGGCGGCAGCCGGCAGGGTTTTGATCCACCCCGGGGGTTTTCGGCTGACCTCGACCGTGCACCACCTCGAACAGGTCTGCTGGCGCGCGGTGCCGATCGTCGTGCTCATCACCTTCCTGATCGGCTGCATCATCTCGCAGCAGGGCATCTTCCATTTCCGCCAGTTCGGCGCCGATATTTTCGTGGTCGACATGCTCGGCGTGCTGGTGCTGCGCGAGATCGGCGTGCTGCTGGTGGCGATCATGGTGGCCGGCCGTTCCGGCAGCGCCTACACCGCCGAACTCGGCTCGATGAAGATGCGCGAGGAGATCGACGCGCTGCGCACCATGGGGTTCGATCCGATCGAGGTGCTGATCCTGCCGCGCATGCTGGCGCTGGTGCTGGCGCTGCCGATCCTGGCATTTCTCGGCGCGATGGCCGCGCTCTATGGCGGCGGGCTGGTGGCGTGGCTCTATGGCGGCGTCGATCCGGACGCCTTCCTGCTGCGCCTGCGCGACGCCATCTCGATCAACCATTTCATCGTCGGCCTGATCAAGGCGCCGGTCATGGCGGCGGTGATCGGGATTGTCGCATGTGTCGAGGGGCTGGCGGTGCAGGGCAGCGCCGAGTTGCTGGGCCAGCACACGACCTCGTCGGTGGTGAAGGGTATCTTCTTCGTCATCGTCATGGATGGCGTGTTCGCGATCTTCTTCGCATCGATCGGAATGTGACGATGGCGCTGCAACCAGCCTCCGATGCCATCATCCGGGTCCGCGACATCACCGTGCAGTTCGGCAAGAACCGCATCCTCGACGGACTCAACCTCGATGTGAAGCGCGGCGAGATCCTCGGTTTCGTCGGCCCGTCCGGCGCCGGCAAGTCGGTGCTGACGCGCACCATCATCGGCCTCGTTCCGAAAGTCGCAGGGAGCATCGAGGTGTTCGGCGTCGATCTCGACGCCGCCGATGCCAAGGGGCGGCGCGGCGTCGAGCGGCGCTGGGGCGTGCTGTTCCAGCAGGGGGCGCTGTTCTCCTCGCTGACGGTGCGGCAGAACATCCAGTTCCCGGTGCGCGAATATCTCAGCCTGTCGCAGCGGCTGCTGGACGAGATCACCATTGCAAAACTCGGCATGGTCGGCCTCAAGCCCGAGGTCGTCGACCGCTACCCGTCGGAACTCTCCGGCGGCATGATCAAGCGCGTGGCGCTGGCGCGCGCGCTGGCGCTCGATCCGGAACTGGTGTTCCTCGATGAGCCGACCTCCGGCCTCGACCCGATCGGCGCCGGCGACTTCGACGAACTGGTGCGCACCCTGCAGCGTACTTTGGGGCTGACCGTTTTCATGGTAACCCACGATCTCGACAGCCTTTATACTGCGTGTGACCGCATCGCCGTTTTAGGGAACGGTAAGATCATTGCGGCAGGATCGATCGCCGATATGCAGGCCTCGCAGCACCCCTGGCTGCGGCAATATTTCCACGGCAAGCGCGCCCGCGCGGTCATGGGTTAGAGCGTGATCCCGAAAAACGGGTACCGGTTTTCGGACAGGATCATGCGCAAGCGAACAGACAACGACGTTTCTGATGCAGCGCAGCTGGATCAGAGCCGAGTACCGGAGTTGGGCTAAATGGAAACGCGGGCGAATTACGTCCTGATCGGAGCCTTCACGCTGGCGGTAATCGCCGCGGCGTTCGGCTTCGTGCTCTGGTTCCAGAGCCTGCACACCACCAAGGCGCGCAGCCCGATCCGGATCGTGTTCGAGGGCCCGGCTGCCGGCCTGCGCAATGGCGGCAACGTCAATTTCAACGGTATTCGGATAGGCGAAGTCATCTCCGTAAAGCTGGACAACCCGCGTCGAGTTGTCGCACTCGCCATGGTCGAGAACAAGGCGCCGATCCGCAAGGACACCCTGGTCGGGCTCGAATTCCAGGGCCTGACCGGTGTCGCCGCGATCTCGCTGAAGGGCGGCGAGGAGGCCGCACCCGCGGTGCCGCTGGACGAGGACGGCATCCCGATCCTGACCGCCGATCCCAGCGCGCTGCAGGACGTCACCCAGGCGATCCGCGCCACGTTGCAGAACGTCAACCGGATCGTCGCCGACAATCAGGAATCGGTGAAAAACTCGCTGCGCAACCTCGAAACCTTTACGGGCGCGCTGGCCCGCAATTCCGAAAAAATCGACAACGTCATGCTCAAGGTCGACGGCGTGATGGGCCGGGCCGACAGCCTGATGCTGGGGTTGAACACGATCGCGGGCGGCGCTTCCGGCGGTGAATTGTCGGCGATGGTGAAGTCGATCAAGGAACTCGCCGACGACTTCGACAAGCGGTCGGGCGCCCTGATGGCCGACGGCCGCCGCACCCTCGGCGACATCAGCCGCGCGGTGAACAATTTCGATCGCAACCCGAGCCGCGTGATTTTCGGCGGCGGCAACGCGCCGGCGGCCGAGGCCGCGCCGCCGCCGAGGCCCGCGCCGGCGCCAGCGGCGGGCGCGGGGCCAAGGCGGGCGCAATAGCGGCTACGGTCCTCGCAGCGGATTGACGAATTCCAGCCCGACGAAATCATTTTCGTTGTCTGTGACGATGACGCAATCATTGGCCTCGGCAGTTGATGCAATGATCATGTCCAGGCCGCTCCGCGGCCGCCCCTTGGCGGTACCTTCAGCCATCAACCTTGCCCAAATCAAAGCGGCCTTTTCGTCAAACGGGAGCACACGGCCTGCGAAGAGCGCCTGTGGTCCGTCCGGTCCTGCAAACCAGGCTTCCAGCATCGTCCGTTTTTTCCCGACAGGCTTTTGCAGCAACCCGCGGCGGATTTCGGCAACAGTAAACGCGGAAATGAATAAATCGTCGTCCGATTGTTCCGCCATCCAATCGAGCAGCGAAGCCGATGGCGCAGGCTTTGCGGCGTTGCTGATAATGTTGGTGTCGAGGAGATAGCGGGTCACAGATCGATCTTGCGGCCGGTTTCACGTGAGCGGGTGAGATCGAGATCGGCCCCGACCAGCGGCGAGCGGCGTAGCGCGGCGAGGATCCCGCCTTTTTTTGGCGATTCTCCCGCAATAGTCCGGCTGACGGCCGCTCGAATACGCGCGGCATCGGGATCATCTTCCGCAAGCCGCTTCGCCAAGGTTCGGATGAGCTCGCGTCGGCATCGAGACCGAGAACCTCGAACCGCGCCATGCCGCGCTTGACCAGCCGGCTTCGATAGTTACGGAGCGCTCGCTTCTGTGCGGTATTGCCCATGGTTCACTCCGGTCTCAGAACTATATCCAGATATATATCCAGAATGAAGTTTGGAATCAAGGCTGAATTTTCGCATTTTATCCAAGTCGACGGTTGATTTCTCCAAGTGTATGTTCTACTTATACAAGTAGACACCTTACTTTGGCAAGTAATTATCCTTGGAGGCCTCGTGGCCAAGCAAAATGTTCCATCGCCGGATTGGACCGCATTGGCTTTTAACGTCCGTTCCCTGTTCACGCCTGCTGCTCCGATCAGCAAAGCGGAGTTGTTTGCGGGTCGCCGCGAGCAGCTTGATCGCCTGTTCGAAGCCATCGCGGAGACAGGCCGACATGCCGTGCTTTTCGGTGAGCGCGGCGTCGGGCAGACCTCGCTCGGCAACGTTTTCCATGAGCTTCTGACCAACCAACAAGGGCTCGCTAACGTGGTGTCCATTCGGAAGCAGGCTTCCCCTGCGGACAACTACAGTTCGCTGTGGCGGAAGGTGTTCCGCGACATGGTCTTCGAAAGGCGTCTCAAAGGTGCCTACGGAAATGACGAAGTCCAAAGCGGTTCTATATCTGACCGGTATCCCGACGAGATCGAGCCGGACGACGTGGTTCGCGAAATCGGCAGATTCGCTGAGCAAACCCATCCTATCATCGTTTTTGACGAATTCGATCGCATCACAGACCAGTCAACGAAACGCGTCATGTCTCACACGATTAAGGCATTGTCCGATACGGGCATTACGGCAACAATCGTGTTGGTTGGCGTCGCCGACGACATCAACTCGCTGGTGGAAGAACACGCATCAGTCACGCGCAACATATCCGAGATAAAAATGCCTCGGATGTCGACCGACGAATTGAACCTCATTTTGAGCAATCGTTACGTTAAGGTCGGTATGGCGATCGATGGCGATGCACGTTGGAAAATTGTTACGCTTTCGCGCGGCCTACCTGAATTTGTACATTCGCTCGGCCGCTCGGCCGCTCTTCACGCAATTGGCGAGAAGCGCTTGAAAATAACAGAATCCGATGTCGATGCGGGCATTCTGCAAATCCTGGCTCAATCAGATCAATCCGCAAATGCAGCTTATAAAAAGGCAATTGATAGTAATCGGAAAGAGGCGCTGTACCGGCAAGTTTTGCTCGCCTGCGCCATCACCAAGACCGATGATGAAGGTAAATTTGCGCCTAAGGACGTGGTTCAGCCGCTTAGCGGCATCCTCGGCAAGAAGACGGACATCGCCAACTTCCAAAATCATCTTGGAGCTTTCAACAGTGATGAGCGCGGATCGATATTGGAACGTTTTGGCAAAGAGCGGGCTTATAAGTATCGCTTCAAGGACCCGAAAATGCAGCCCTACGTGTTAATGCAAGGCATTGCATCAGGGGCTTTGAGCAAGGACGCTCTCAAGATTTTGTCCGTGCCCGAGCAGCCGCGCCTTTCCACCGAGTTTTAGCCGTCTTCTTGGCTATCTCGGACCGCCTTTCGGCGGTCATGCCAGCCGCCCGCGCTTTGCTGCCCACGCGCCCCAGCGCCATGGTGGCGGCATTCTTGCCGTCCTCGGTGATGATATTCTCGCCGACGGCAATTCTGGCGATTGTGATGGCGTTGCCGATGACATCGGCTGGGCGCTTCTCGCCCTTAAGATCTCGAGGCATCCATTTTTTGCCCTATCAGCACTTCGACATGAACAACGCGCCAGTAGGTCCCGACGATATCACCGTCGATGCGCCCGAAATTTCAAACTGAGTCGCCTGACCCGCGAATTGCGCCCAATACGCAAAAAAAACGGAGGCATCGCTGCCTCCGTTTTTTCATTCGTCAATCGGCCAAAGCCTTATCCCAGCCGTCCCGCCGCATGTGCGAGCAGGGTGTAGACGAGGCCGGTCTCCGAGGTGAGGTGGCTGCGCAGCATCGCCGGACCGCGTTCGTCGCGGGCGACCTCGTCGAGCAGGCGCTCGAACTCGGCGATGTAGCGGTCCACCGTCTGCTTGAAGCCGCGGTCGGCGCGGTATTTGCGGGCGACCTCGTCAAAAGCCTTCTGGCCGGCCGGCGTATAGAGCCGCTTGGTAAAGGCCTTGCTCTCGCCGCGCTGATAGCGATCCCACATCTCGGCGGCGAGATTGCGATCCATCAGCCGGCCGATGTCGAGCGACAGCGACGCCAGCGGATTGTCGCTCGCTGCCGGTTGCGCGGGACGTCCGCGCGGGGCTCTGAGCGGGGGCGGCGGCATCGGTGCGGTTCAACAGGTCGGACAGCCAGCCGTCGCGTCCCTGGTCGGCCGCGGGGCTGACCGGCGGCGCTTCGGTGCGGCGCGGCGCGGGTCCGCCGAGGTCCGGCGGCGGCAGGGTCGATGCGCTGCCGCTGCCGCCCATGCGCGGCGCGGACCGCGACTGTCCGCCGACGGCGGCCAGCGCCGGCTCTTCCTCGCGCTGCACGCTGGCGCGGCCCGAGGGGACCACGTCGAGGCCGCGGCCATGATGGGCCACGATCCGGTTCAGCTCGGCCAAAGCCTCGATCTGGTCGACGATCACCTTGCGCATCTGCTGCGGTGCTTTCGGCGGCCTCCTGCGGCATTTCCAGCACGCCACGGCGCAGCTCGTTGCGGGTGGCTTCCAGCTCGTTGTGCATTTCGGCGGCCATCTGCTTCATGCTCGCCACCATGTTGGCGAACTTTTCCGCCGACTGCCGGAACATCGCGTCGGTTTCCTGCGTGCTCTGCTGATAGAGATCGGTCATCGATTGCGCCGTCAGCCTGCGCTCTTCCTCGGCCGAGGCACGCACCGCCTCGAACTGCCGGCTGATCGCGGCGGAACCGGCACCTGCGGTTTCCGCAACCACCCTTGCGATATCGCGGGCGCGTTCTTCGGCGGCCGCCAGCAATTCATCCAGCAAGCCCGTGAAGCGCGACAGCCGCTGGTCGAGATCGGCGGTGCGCAGGTCGATGGTGGTGACCAGCGATTCCAGCGTCGATTTGCGCTCGGCGACCGAGGCGGTGGTGCTGCGGTTGCTTTGCTCGACCACGGCTGCGGCCTCGACCAGGGCCTGGCCGTGTTGCTCGAACTGGCTGGACAGCGAGCCGAGATCCACCAGCGCCTTCGAGGTCTTGGTGTTGAAGACCGAGAGCTGGTCTTCCAGCGTCTGCGTGGCGACGCCGTTGCGCGAGGTGACGTCGTTCATGGCGGACACGAAGTCGGCCACACGGGTCACCAGCGCGCGCTCGAGCGAGTTGAGGTTGTCATGCGCCCCGGTCAGCACTTCCTGCAGCAGGATGTTGCCTTCGCGCAGCCGCTCGAACAGGGCGACGGTGTCGGTGCGCAGCATCTTGCTGGTCTCCTGCATCTCGGTTACGGCCGCGATCGAGACCTGACGCGACTGGTCGATCGCCGAGCGCGACGACTGTTCGAGGTCCTGCAGCGACTTGTTGACGGCGCCGGTGGCCAGTTCGCCGGCCGAGGTGATCGTCCGCGCGACGTCGGACCCGCTGGTCGCCATCGACTGCGAGAACGCCTGGCCCCTGGTCTCGATCGATTTCAGGGCCTCGGATGTGACGCGGTCGATATCGACCGTGAGCTGGTTGGTCTTCGAGCCGATCGCCTCGACCAGCGTTCCGCGCTTGCCGTCGATCATCTGCGCCAGACGGTCGGTCTGCTGCTGGACGTAGGTGACGATCTCGTCGGTCTTGCCGGTCATGGTGGAGCCGAGCGTGCCGCTGGCGGCGAGAACCGTGCGCTCGATGTCCGACGCGGTGGTCTTGACCTTGGAACTGACCTCGTTGGATGCGGCCACCAGGGCGCTCTGCGCGTTGAGGGCGCTGGTCTGGATATTGTCCGTCGTATTGGCGGTGACCGCGCTGAGCGAGCGTTCGACGTCGGTTGCGATCGCCTTGATCTGGCTGGATGCGTCGGCGGAGGTCGCCGCAAGCGAGTTGTGGGCCTCGCGCGCGCTGGCAAGGATCGACGCGGCGGTGTCCGCGCCGACCGCCGTCAGAGTGCGCTCGACGTCGATCGCGAGCGACTTGACATGGTTGGCGGCGTCGGTCGACGCGGCAACCAGCATGGTCTGGGCCTCGCGGGCGCCGACCGTGATGGTTTCGGCGGTGGCGGTGCCGGCGAGGGACAGCGAGCGCTGGACATCGGCCGTCAGCGATTTGACGTGGCCGGCAGCATCCGAGGACGCATTGACCAGCGTGATCTGGGCCTCGCGGGCGCCCGCGGTGATGGCCTCGACCGTGGAGGTGCCGGCGATCGACAGCGAACGCTCGACATCGGCTGCGAGCGACTTGACCTGGCTGGCCGCGTCCGCGGACGCACTGACCAGCATGCTTTGGGCACCGCGGGCACTTGCGGTGATCGTTTCGGCGGTGGAGGTGGAAACGATCGAAAGCGACCGCTCGATATCGGCTGCCAGTGATTTGACCTGGCTGGTTGCATCGGAGGACGCGGTAACCAGCGTGGACTGTGCCTCGCGGGCGCCGGCGGTGATGGCCTCGGCGGTAGAAGTACCTGCCATCGACAGCGAACGCTGAACGTCCGATGTGAGCGACTTGATCTGGTTGGCCACCTCGGTGGACGCCGCAATCAACGTGCCCTGGGCATCGCGTGCGCCCGAGGTGATTGCCTCGACGGTGGAAGACCCGGCCATCGACAGCGACCGCTCGACATCGGCTGCCAGCGACTTGACCTGGCTTGCGGCGTCTGCGGAAGCCGCAACCAGCGTGGTCTGCGCGTCACGGGCGCCGGCGACGATCGAACTCGCGGTGGCGGTGCCCGCGGCCGAGAGCGTTCGCTCGACATCGGCTGCCAGCGACTTGATCTGGCCTGTTGCATCCGCGGAAGCCGTGACCAGCGTGGTCTGCGCCTCACGGGCGCCGGCGACGATCGAACTCGCGGTGGTCGTGCCCGCGGCCGAGAGCGTTCGCTCGATGTCGGCGGACAGCGACATGATCTGGCCGGTGGCCTCTGACGAAGCTGCCAGCAGGGTTGACTGTGCGTCGCGGGCGCTGGTCAGGATCGAGTTCTGCCGCGCCGCTGCCGACCGCGATGAGGGCACGCTCGACTTCCGCCGAGGTCATCTTGAGCTGCGCGCCTACCTCGGTGGAGACCGTCAGCAGTTGCGCGCCGACGTCGGAGGAAACCGTCAGCAGCGACTGTTGCGCGGTGCGGGCGCCGGTCTGGATGGTCTCGCTGGTGTTGACCACGAGGTTGGTCAGCGAACGTTCCGCATCCTCGACATGAGACCGGATACCGGACGACAATTCCTCGGCGCGGGCCATCAGGCCCTCGCTGGCCTGGCGGCCGCTGCTTTCGATGCGGCCTGCGACGGCCTCGACGCGCGAGCCCAGGAGGTCCTCGAACTGCGCCACGCGCATGTCGATGTCGGCGGCAACCGCGCCAACCCGGCTTTCGATGCCCTGGTGGATCTCCTGGAACCGCGCCGTGATGGTGTCGGTCAGGTGAGCGCTGCGGCCATCGATGGTCTCGGTCACGTTGGCGATGCGCTGATCGACGGCTTCGAGCGCCTGCGCGGCGCCCGATGTCAGCGACGTCGTGAGATGCGTAAGGCGGCCGTCGATGGTGTTGATGGCCAGCGTGGTGCCGTCGGTCAGCGACGAGGTGAGATGGGTGAGGCGGGAGTCGATGGTATGGATCGCCTGCGCCGTCCCGTCCGTAAGCGACGAGGTGAGGTGGCTGAGGCGCGAGTCGAGCAGGCCGATCGCCTGCGAGGCGCCATCGGTCAGCGACGATGCCAGCGTGCCGAGACGGTTATCGATGGTCTCGGTGACCGATTTCGCCCTGGTGTCGAAATTCTGTTCCAGTGATTTCAGGCGGCCATCGACCGATTCGTCGAAAGATTTGATCTTGCCGTGGAGCGAGGAGTCGAAGGCGCCGATCTTGCTGTCGAGCGAGCTATCGAGGCTTGCGATCTTGGTATCGAGCGAGCTGTCGAGATGGGCGACGCGGCTCCCCAGCGTGGTCTCGAACTGCAGCAGGCGCTGGTCGAGCGTGGCGGTGATCGCGCCGCTGTTCGACGTCAGGCGGGTGTCGAAATTGTCGACATAGCTCTTCAGGCTTTCGGCGATGTCGTGGGTCCGCTGACCCATGCGGTCGACGATCTCGCCGCCGAAGGTTTTTACGGTGCGATCGAATTCCGAGATGTGGCGGGTGATCAGGGCGCCCAGCGTGCCGCTGTCGCGCGCGAATTTTTCGGCGAGCTCGCCGCCCTGGTTCCTCACCAGTTCGTCGAACGCGCTCATCTGCAGCGAGAGCGAGTCGTGCGCGGTTTCGGTCTGGCTGACGACCTTCGCCACCAGCGTGTTGACGGTGACGTCGAGCGCCTCGCTGGCCCTGTCGCCGGAGGTGAGGATCTGGGTCGCCAGCCGGTTGCCGGCGTCGTCGATCTTGTTGACGAGATCGCCGCTGCGCAGCTCGAGCTCGAGCAGCAGCGAGTCGCTGGAATTCTTCAGGGAGTCGTGGACCTGCTCGGTGCGGTCGGAAATGCCGTCGACGATGGTGGAGGAGCGCTGCTCGAATTCGTTGGTGATGCGGTCGATCCGCTCGTTCAGCATCTCGTGGACGCGGTCGGCGAGGTCGACGAACTCGTCATGGACATGGCCGGTCTTGAAATTCAGGCTGGTGGTGAGGCGTTCGCTGGCGTCGAGCACGGCGCGCGTGGTCTCGGCGCTGGCTTCCTCGAGCCGGTCGAGCAGGTCGCCGCCGCGCTCGCCGAGCGCGAGGATCATGTTGTCGCCGGCATGGCTGAGCGCGCCGGTGATGTGGGCGCCGCGTTCTTCCAGCGCGCCGGTGATGCTCTTGGCGACTTCGTCGACGCGCGAGGCGATTGCGTCCGAGATCAGCGCGATGTCGTGGCGCAGGTCGATCTGCACGCCGGAGATGGCGCTGCGCACCTGCTCGGCCTGGCCGACCAGATTGTCGCGCTGATGGGCGATGTCCTGCAGCAGGGCGCGAATGCGCACCTCGTTGTCGCTGTAGGCGCGTTCCAGCGCCGAGACCTCGTTGGCGACCAGGGTTTCGAGTTCGCCGGCGCGCGCGATCGCGCGCTCGACGCCGTCGCCCATCGCCGCGACCTCGCGGCGGATCGCCTGGCCGACGGTGACCATGGAGTCGGAGGCGGCGCCTTCGGGCTCCGAGAAGCGGATCGCCACCTGCGCCATCGACTGCGCGATCATGCGCATTTCCTGGCCGCGCCAGGCAAGGCTGGCGAGGAAGTAGAACAGCAGCACCGGCGCGAAGAACAGCGCGGCAAGGCCTGCCAGCACCAACACGCCGCCGCTCTGTCCGATCGCTGCCTGCAGCGCGGGCAGGAAGGCGACGGTCAGGAGCGCGCAACCGGCGAGCCAGATGCCGGTGAAGACGGTAGCGATCGTGTAGACATGCCGCGGGCGGGGCGGCCCTTCTGCATCGCCTGCAGGATCTGTCCGATGGTCTCGCGATCGTCATTGGCGGCGCGGCGGCTGGGGCGCGGCTCCTCGATCGCTTCGAAGATCTGCCGATCATTGCTCGGCCGGGTGATCGAAGCTGTCATTGTAGTCGGAAGTCGTGGATGGCGTTTGGACGGCGCATCGCCCCGGACCGAACCGCGCGTGATTGTCGGCGGCGGGCGCGTCGCTGATGTTGAGGGCTTCCTGAATGGCAGAAAGCGCGACTTCGGTGGGGTCTTTGACCTTTTTGGGATTGTTCGCCATGTTCAGCCTGAGCCCTCGTTTACTTTTTACGCTCCCGGAACGGTCTTGCGGAACGCGCCTTGCAAGCCCGGAACCGGTGTCATGCCCTGAGCGGAACGAAGGCGCGGCCGTTGCACGCCTTCTCCGCCACCATCCGCAAACATCCTATTGGCATGAGCGGTGCGAATGAAATGGTCTGCGATTAAGACATTCTTAATCATCGTTAACAGCAGGGGCGCGTAAGGCCTTACGGGTCCACGAAATTCCTGGTTCCGGCCGGGTGAATTGGGCGGCTCTTCGCCGAAAACAAGGCGAACTTGCGGCAAGTACGGCAAACGTTCCGTTAACCAATTCCGTGATTGGCTGGCGGAAACGGCGCTGCCGGATCGGCCAGAAAATACGGGCTATCGACATGGCGCTTCACTTCGAACGGATTGACTGGATGCCATCGCCGCCGCTTGCCCCCGATGACGGTCCGATCGATCTCGATCATCTCGGGCGCATGACGCTTGGCGACGCCGGCCTCGAGCGCGAGGTGCTGGCGATGTTCGCAGCCCAGGCGTCGAGCCTGATCGTGGCGCTTGCGACCATGCCGCGAGGATGCCGGCGCGCTGGCTCATACGCTGAAGGGATCGGCGCGCGCGATCGGCGCCTTCGCCGTGGCCGACGCCGCCGAACTCTGGAAGCCGCATGCGCGATGGCGAGAATCCGGCGGCGGCGCTTGCCGAGCTCGAGGACGCCGTCGCGGAAGCGCGCGCGGCCGTCGACGCGATCCTGCGCCGATCCTGACACCCGTCCCGACAGCCCTCTGCAAAACAGCGCGACAGGATTTCGTCCCGACCGCTGGCGCGGAGCGGATCGACCCGTTATAGGACTGCCCGAACCTCTCTCATCCCGGCAGTAACGAGCAATCATGGCCAAGATCCACTTTGTCGACCATAACGGCGAAACCCGCATCATCGACGTCGAGAACGGCGCCACCGTCATGGAAGCGGCGATCCGCAACGCCATTCCGGGAATCGAGGCCGAATGCGGCGGGGCCTGCGCCTGCGCGACCTGCCACGTCTATGTCGATGAAGCCTGGCGCGAGAAGGTCGGCGCGCCCTCGCCGATGGAAGAGGACATGCTGGATTTCGGCTTCGACGTGCGGCCGAATTCGCGGCTGTCGTGCCAGATCAAGGTCAGCGACGAACTCGACGGCCTGATCGTGTCCACCCCGGAGCGGCAGCCTGAACTGCAATAGGCCTTATCGCGCCAGCTGCGGGCCGGATATCCGGCGCCGCCGATCTGGTCTGTTCCATCAGTGATTCAACCTGCGCCTGGCGTCACCGCCTGGCTTCGCCGGCAAGCTCATCGCCGGTCGCATACAGCGCGCAGTCCGGCGCATGTTTCGCGCATTCGGCAACTGCCGCGGCCTCTGCCTGCGCCGACGTTCGAATCCGCTGCGGTAAGCGTAAGTGGCCCTTCGGCGACACCGCGAAAGCCTTGTGCGGGCCGCTGGCGAGGTAGCCGGCGAAACTGCCGCGGCCCCTTTCGCTCAACTGCCGCGGCGGCGGCAAGCGCCGCCGTGGCGCGGTGCTGCGATCAGGTCGCGTGTGCCGAGATTCTCTCGCGCAGAAATGCATCGACCATCGGGATCCAGATCGGGGCGCCGGTGGCGGAAAACAGCGCGTGGCCGTCGCGGCCGAAGGCGGGCGCGTCGATGAAGCGGGCACGGCCGCCGGCGGCGTGAAGGCGGCATGCATCCGCTGCGCCAGTTCCGGCCCGAAGAACTTGTCGTTGCTGGCGTAGACCCACAGCATCGGAACCCGCGACGTCTTGCCCATGGCGGCGAAGGCGCGAACCAGCGCGGCCTCGTCGCACACATCGTTGTCGGCGCGCGAGCCGCGGCCGCCGGCGAAATTGATCACGGCGGCGAGGCCCGGCGGCGGATCGGCCGACAGCGCGATGCTGGCAAACCCGCCGGCGGAACGGCCGACGCGATCATGCCTTGCGTGGTGACGTCGGTGCGTCGGCTCATCGCATCGACGGCGGCGCGCAGATCGGCGGCCGAAGCAGTTCGCCGCGAGCGAGATAGTTGCGGCGAGCGCAGGGGCCGCTGCTTTCGGCGTAGCTGCCGCCGGAATCGCCGTAGCCGCGGCGCATCAACACCACGGCAGCAAAGCCGCGGCGGGCAAATTCGATCGCCTGCGCGTGGAAGCCGTTGGGCGTCATGCCGGTCGCGCGCCGCGGCATCGCGCGGCGCGCCGTGGCTGAGCAGGGCCAGCGGATAGCGTTGGGTGCCGGACGGCCGTATCAGCATGGCTTCCAGCCCGCGGGCACCGGCGGCCGCAAACGGAATCCGCAACTCCTCGCGATAAAATTGATCCGCCGCGGCGGCAGGCGCCGCCGCGATCAAGGCAAGGATGACCGCCAGCGCGTGCGCATTATTTCCCGCCGAACCCCCGGCGCAGCCAGGGCTGGAATTTCTGCGATGATCTCCTCGGTCAGCGGCGTCGGCTTGCGCGTCGCCTCGTCGAGCAGCACCGAGACCGATCGTGCCGAGGCAACGCATCGGCCTTCCGAAAACACCACCTGGTCGAATGTCACCGAGGTGCGGCCGAATTTCGCCACGCCAAGCCCCATCTCGATCGTGCCCGGCCAGCGCATCTCGGCGCGGAAATGCATGTCGAGCCGCACCATGATCCAGCCACGCCCGTCCGGCATCAGCCCGTAGCTGCGGTCCTTCATCAGCGTGACGCGGCCGGTCTCGAAATAGGTCGCATACACCGCGTTGTTGACGTGCTCGTTGGGGTCGAGGTCGGCGAACCGCACATTGTCGGTCAGCCGGTAGGGGAAATCCTCCAGGCGCGGCGTTGAATCGACACGGGCAGGTGCATTCACGGGGCTGTCTCCGGACCTCCGTGCCCTTACAGCCCAGTTAAGCAAGTCCGGCAAGGGGTTGCCGGGCAGCCCAGCCGCCCATTTATGGCTTTCCTCGCCCCCCGCGCGTTGGCTAGACAGGCGCAGCCCAAAAGCGCGCCGGGGCCTGCCGGCCACCGTTCAACCGAAAAGAAGCGATATGAGCGAAGCGATCAAGACCGATGTGCTGATCATTGGCGCGGGCCCGTGCGGACTGTTCGCCGTGTTCGAACTGGGCCTGCTCGACATCAAGGCCCACCTTGTCGACATCCTCGACAAGATCGGCGGCCAATGCGCCGAGCTCTATCCGGAAAAGCCGATCTACGACATTCCCGGCATTCCCCTCGTCACCGGCCAGGGCCTGACCGACGCGCTGATGGAGCAGATCAAGCCGTTCAACCCGACCTTCCATCTCAACGAGATGGTGGAGACGATCGAGAAGATCGGCGATCCCGGCTTTCGCGTCACCACCGATGCGGGCCAGGTGTTCGAATGCAAGGTGGTGGTGATCTCCGCGGGCGGCGGCTCGTTCCAGCCGAAGCGGCCGCCGGTGCCGGGCATCGAGGCCTATGAAGGCACCTCGGTGTTCTATTCGGTGCGCAAGATGGAGCAGTTCCGCGACAAGGATATCCTGATCGTCGGCGGCGGCGACTCCGCGCTGGACTGGACGCTCAACCTGCAGCCGATTGCGAAGCGCGTGACGCTGCTGCACCGGCGCGACGATTTCCGCGCGGCGCCGCACAGCGTCGAACAGATGCGCGCGCTGGTGGCGGCCGGCAAAGATGCGATCTGAAAATCGGCCAGGTGACCGGCCTCGAAGGCGAGGGCGGCCAGCTCACCGGCGCCACCGTCAAGGGCAACGACAACGCCATCTACGAAGGTCGCCTGCGATACCATGCTGCCGTTCTTCGGCCTGACCATGAAGCTCGGCCCGGTCGCCAACTGGGGCGTTGCGCTCGAGAACAATCTGGTGCCGGTCGAGACCGCGGCGTTCGAGACCAACGTGCCCGGGCATCTTCGCCATCGGCGACATCAACACCTATCCCGGCAAGCTGAAGCTGATCCTGTGCGGCTTCCACGAGGGCGCGCTGATGGCGCAGAAGGCGCACCGCTACGTCTATCCGGACAAGCGGCTGGTGTTCCAGTACACGACCTCGTCCTCCAGCCTGCAGAAGAAGCTCGGCGTCAACTGACGGCCGCAGATGCCGGCAATGCGGCAGCATCGGGGCGCCCCGGCCGACCCGATGCCGTTGCCGGCACTGGACCGATCCGCGAAATGGCCTTAGTCTGCGGCCATTGTTTTATGATCTTTGTGATTGGCCAGGTGGTGACGATGATGCGGAATGCTCTTTCCGGGCTCCGACTGGCACTCCTGATGACTGTTCGCTTGCTGTTCGCCGGCAGCTCAGGCGGCCGCGAGCCGATCAGCCGCGGGGCTCTGGCAGAAAGTCGAGGACGGCAAGACGGCGGGCTGGTTCCTGGTCGTCGATCGCGACGGCATCTTCGAGGGCGTGATCGCCAAGACGTTTCCGAAGCCCGGCGAAAATCCCAACGAGATTTGCTCGAAATGCACCGACGACCGCAAGAATGCGCCGCTGGCTCGGCATTTCCCTGATCCGCGACATGAAGCGCAACGGATTGAAATATGAGAACGGCAATGTGCTCGATCCGCGCAATGGCAAAATTTACAAGGCCAAGATGACGGTGAGCCCCGACGGCCAGTCGCTGACCATGCGCGGCTATCTCGGGATTTCCCTGTTCGGCATGGATGAGACCTGGACCCGGCTGCCGGATAAGGAGATGGCGCAGGTCGATCCGGCGATCATTGCCAAATACCTGCCGGCACAGGCGGCGGCCTTGAAGCCGCCTCCCGGCGCGAAGGCGCCCGCCGCGCCGAAGAAGACCAGCGCACCGGCGCCGCTGGCCCCCGCGCCGGGGGCGCCGGCGCCCGTGCGTTAGTAGAGGCCGCCGGTTCCGGGCCGAACGATCGGTCCGCGGGGAACGGGCGGCGAATCTGGCTCCGGCGCCGGCACGGCCGTTCCAGGTTGTGTCCTCGTTGCTTCGGTCTCCGCATCGAGCTGCAGCACCGCGCGGCCGCGGCCGGCAGCGCCGCGTCCGCCATCGCGGCATGGCCTTCGGCGGAAGGATGCACCGCGCCGCCATAGACCGCCGAGAGCACGCCCCAGGTCGCGTCATGGATGTCGGTGGGCTGGCTCGAAGCGGGCAGCCCGCCGGGATAAGTCATCGCCGCGAAGTAGCTGTCATTGGCGTCGCGGATCCAGCGCGCGCGGGGCAGGTAGGCGCGGTACTCGCTGGCGCTGCGGCCGCACAGCATCGGCTGGCTGGCCGAGGTGACGATATCCGGATCGAAACTTTCGCCGTTGGCCGAGAAACAGGCCTGGTCGAATTCCGGATCGCTTGCCGCGCGCGCGCAAAATCCGTGGCCGGCGAAGGCGGCCTGATGGGCATCCACGAACGTCATGCGATCGGCGGCGGGATCGCGGCACAGGATGCCGGACTGGCACAGCGCCAGCGCCTTCAACTGCGGCAGGAATTCGTTCTGCACATAATTGGAGACGTTGGCGAGCCGCTGCGGCTGTGCGTTGAATGCGGGGTGGATGTCGAAGCCGGCGCGGCCGCCGGGGCAGGGCGCGCCGCCCTCGGCCAGCGTCGGGTTGGCGTAGGAGACAAAGACGACGCGGGAGAGATCGCCGACAAGAGGCTTCAGCGCTTCGCGCAATTTTGCGAAATCCCTGCGGCAGGTCGCGCGCCATCGCCGCGCGGGCATCCTCCACCGCCCCCATCACGCCGGAGCGGCGGAACAGCGCGCGTTCGGTGGCGCTCTCGACGATGACGTCGGCGACCAGCCCGGAAAAATTGATGTCGTTGGCGCCGATCGACAGCAGCACCAGATCGAGCCGGCGTTCCGGCTGCCGGCGCTTTGCGGCGGTGAGGGCTTCGCGCAATTCCGCGAGCTGCGCGCTGACGGTGCCGGCGCAGTTGGCGCCTGACTTGGTCGGCGGACATTCGCGCGCGCGCTGCGAGCCGAACAGCCCTTCGGCAATGGTGGCGCCGGTGCAGGCCAGCGGCAGATAGGTCACCGCGATATGCGGATATTGCACGGCGAGCGCCAGCGCGGTGCGGGTCTGGTAGCTGTACAGCGAGCGGTGGCAGGCGGAATTCAGCCACAGCGCGCTCTGGCGCTGCCATACCGACAAGAGGTCCGGGCGCTTCGCAGGCCCGGCCGCCCTTGTAGCCGGCGCGGCTCGGACGATAATATTGCGCGCTGGCGCTGCCGAGATAGGAGCGGAAACAAAATCCCTCGTCCGACAGGGCGACCGGCCGGTCCGGGTTGCCTTCGCCCGACGCGATACTGTCGCCGAGTCCGGCGATGAAGATGTCGCGCACCGCGATCTCCGTATTGACGCGCTGCGGCGCGTCGGGACCGGACGACACATCCACCGTGGCGACGGTGGTGCGGCCGTAGCGGGCGCGGAAATTGACCGGCTCGGCGCAGTCGAAGGTGGATTGCCGCGCGCCGTCGCCATCGTCGAGCGACCAGGCGCAGATCGCGCCGACCGGCACCTGTCCGGTCAGCCGGACCGTGACCGGATGCTCCGTCGGCGTCAGATAGCTCTCCTTGACGTTGTCGCGGCTGCAGGGCTCGCTGACGCGGCCGAGCAGATCGATGCAGAGCCGGTTGACCATGTTGCGGGCCCAGCCGCGGCCGTCGCTCTGGACTCCCAGCGCCTGCTCGGAGGCCAGGATGCTGCGGCCGCGCGCGCTCTCGGCATGCAGGGTGAAATCGCGCTCCTCGCGGAACAGCCGGAAGCGGTTGCGGACCTCCCACGAAATCTGCATCGCGGCGTCCGCTGCCGCCGGCGCGCCTTGCGCTGCCGCCGGCGTGCCGGGAACTATCGTGGTTTGCGCCGGCCGCTGGCAGAACGCCCGAGACTCCCGCGAGCAGGGCTGCGGGCATGATGAGACGGAAGATAATTCGGACCATGACGCGTTTGACGCTACTGGTTGGGCGGAAATAAGAGAACCCGAAAACAGCAGGGATAACGTGGCTGTTACCCCCGCGCCTGCCTTCGCCGCTTCACCGGCTGCGGCGCCACGGCCTCGGCCGCGCAGGCCTCGCTCAGCCGGCGGCGTTCCCGCCAGGGCTGCACCACGTTGAACCAGAATTCCCGGCCGCCCATGATCGAGATCGAGATCGCGAACGGAATCAGGAAATACAGAATCCGGAACACCACCAGCGTCGCCAGCAGCTGTTCCCGGCCGAATTCCGGCAGCGCCACCAGCATGGCGGCGTCGAACACGCCGATCGAGCCCGGCGCATGGCTGGCGAAGCCGAGCAGCGTGGCGAGAATGAACACCACCGCCAGCGAGACGAAATCGATGCCGGGCTGCGGCCGGCATCAGCAGGTACATCGCCAGCGCGCAGAACCCGAGATCGACCACGCCGATCAGGATCTGCAGCAGCGTCAGCCGCGCCGACGGCAGCACCACCTTCCAGCCGTTCTGCCCGAGTTCGCGGCGGCTGTCGCCTGATGTCAGCCAGACCAGATAGGCCGCGATGCGCGAGCAGGCCGCCGATCGCGATCAGCCGGTTGATCGCCGGCGGCAGCTGGTCCATCGCGGTCGCCGCCCCCGGGTGCCAGGCCATGCCGATGCCGAGCACGAAGATATTGCCGAGCCAGAAGGTCAGCCCGGAGAGGAAGCAGATTTTTGCGACGTCGATGGCGCAGAGGCCGTACTCCGAATAGATCCGGAAACGGATCGCGCCGCCGGTGAACACGGTGGCGCCGATATTGTGGCCGATCGTGTAGCTGGTGAAGCTCGACAATGCAGCGATGCGATAGGGCACGTGCTTCTTGCCGATGGTCCGCAGCGCGAAGAAATCATAGAAGGTCAGCGTGCAGAACGCGCCGATCACGCAGAGTGCTGCGAGCGCGATTTGAGTATGCGGAATCTCCGTCAACGCAATCAGGATCACGCCGGTATCGACACCCCGCAGGGTGCGGACCATGTGGAGATGGCGAAGGCGATGATGACGAGGCTCGCGAGAATACCGAGCCGTTTCCAGCCGATCCGTTCCTTGAAGCCACGCCCAAGCGCGGTCAGCAGTCGATACATTCATCCTCCCGGCAGGGCGGCAACCATTTGCGCTGGCGTTGACGGGCGTTAGGCCAATCGTTGCCGATGCGAAGATCCCATAAGGCAAAAACGTCGCGTTGTGCAGTCCTTGACAACGCAGCTTCAGCCTAGGGTGGGGGGCGGCTGTCACACTCCCTACATATTTCAGGACGCCTGGAGATTCGAGTCCCGGCATCGACGTCGGTTAATGACCGGGGGCTTGCGATGTTCCGCTGTTCCGTGATGGGTTTTTTGCGGACGGCAGGAAAATCGTTGCGCCCGCCGGCCCAACGACGACACTGGCGCGCCGTCCGGCGGGCGTCTCATCAAAGATTGGTAATGATAGGGATCGGATGATTGCCGAGAGGCCAGGCCCTAGTCCGAAGGGCGGATTGGCTCGGAGCCAGGGGTATGATCCGCCATCTGAAAATAATGGCGGATCATTTAATCGCTCTAACGAGCACCTTCACGAAACGGATTGACGACGGTGAGCCCGCCGAATCTGCGGCCGTGCTGCATGTCCTCGCTGTACAGCGTGTCGCAGCCGGCCTCCAGCGCCGCTGCGACGATGAGTGCGTCGTAGAACGACAGACCATGATCGCGGGCAAGGCCGAGCGCGGAAGCGTGGGTGTCGGCGGTGAGCGGCACGACATCAGGGAATCGGGCCCGAATGACCGACACCGCGCGCTCGATCTCTGTCCAGTCGCGCTCACGCTTGCGCCGCGCCACATTGGTGAACTCGTTCAGCACCTGCGCGCTAATGACGCCGCCGGAGGCGATCAAATCCAGCGAGCGTTCGCGTCTCGCAATATCGAGAAACGCATAGACGATCACGTTGGTATCGAAGAACGGGGTCACCGCTCATTGGCCTCGTCACGGTCGAACCGGTAGTCTTCCGGAGCGGGCCACTTGAACTTCTGCATCTGCTTCAGAAATTCGGCGCGCTTGTCGACCTTCTCGACGGCGAGCTGCCGGTTCGAGGCCTCGACCACGTTCAATTCGTCACCCGGCGCGAGGCCGAGTTGGTCGACCAGCGCCTTGGGCAGTCGTACCGCAAGGCTGTTGCCCCATCTGGAAACGATCATGGATGCCGCCCTATGATATACATTATTCATGTATATCATAGGGCGGATATCATTCGCGTTCAAGAGGTTCCGCGGCCGCAATTCGGCCGATTCATCCGCCTTGTGAGCAGATCACTGCTTGCGCGTCCCGTCCTCGACGATCTCGACGACGCGCGACATGTCCTGCTGTGCACGGCCCTGAAACACGCCGTGCTTCAGGACGAGCCGCACCGCCTGGCTCACCCACATCGGCACGCCGAGTTCCTCGCCTTGCGCGATCGCAAGATCGACGTCCTTCATGAGGATCTCGATGGTTGCGCCAAAGTCGAAACTGCCCGTCAACACGGCGTCGGGGAAGATGTGCGTGGTCGCGAAATTGCGGCCGGTCCCGTTGTTGAGAATTTGCAGCATGGCATCGGCCGGGATACCGGCCTTGCCCGACATCGTCATCGCCTCCGACGTGGCGACGAGGGCGACGGCGCAGAGCATGTTATTGGTGAGCTTCATGGTCTGCGCGGCTCCCGGCCGGTCACCGGCAACGACGATGGTTTTGCCCCACAGCTGGAACAGCGGCATCAGATCGGCAATTCTGGCCGGATCCCCGGACACCATCACGGCCAGCGTTCCGGCTTTGGCGCCCCCGACACCGCCGCTGATCGGGGCGTCGATGACGGTGACGCCGGTCGCGGCGCATTCCGACTCGAGCTTGAGGGTGAACGGCCCGCCGACCGTGCAGGTGTTGACCAGCGTCTTCAGCGCCTTCCCGGCGAGTAAGCCGTCCGGTCCGGAAAGCGCGCGTCGAAAAATCTCGAGCGTCGGCAGGGAAACAATGACCGTGTCGCAGGTATCCGCCAGCTGTTTCGGCGAGGTCGCCTGACGCGCCTGGCGCTCGAGCAGCGGGCGCATGGCGTCCTCGCGTACATCATGGACCCACAGTTCGTGCCCTGCGTCGAGCAGCTTGCCCGCCATGGGCTGACCCATGTTGCCGACGCCGAGAAAGCCGAAGCGCATCCTGAAAACTCCCTTGAAGGTTGGCGAGCGAGTTGCGCTTATACGTTGGCCTGATGCACTTCGACGACGTTGCCATCCGGATCGTGGAAGAAGATCTGGTGCCAACCGTTCATGGCCCAGGTACCGTAGTCCGAATACGGCACACCCTTCTCGTCGAGGCGCTTCTTGAAGGCAGCGATGTCGTCGGTCCGGAAGGCGATATGTCCGCGCTCCAGCGGATTGACGAATTGCTTTTGGCGGAACCCGAGCGCGAGGTCGCGCTCCGACATGTGCACCTGGACATGCCCATCCGTCGCGAAAGCCGTTTCGCCGGAATAACCCTGATTGGTGATGCGCGCGGCACTCAGCGTTGGTTCCGCCGCGAGGCCCATCACGTTACGATAGAAGTCGTTCATCTTCGGAACATTGGCGGTGGTCAGATTGAGGTGGTGCAGCGTCATCTTCATTGGGCAACTCCGTGTTTCGAGGCTTGATGGATGCGATTACACACCCTCCATAAGCGCAGGATCAAGGCGCGCGTGCCGTCGCGCGCTCCTCCCGGGAGGTCGCGGCCTCCACAGGACCCTGCGACGGATTGCCGGGGGGCCCTCGCATCACCCCAACGCGAAAAACCCGGCGAGCATGCCGGACGATCCGAAGTATCTTCGCGTGATGAAGTCTGGGGGTCAAAGCACAGGCGATGGCGCGCGTCTGTTCACTTCGTAACGCTGGACGCGGCTCATCATCGCCAGCCGCCGAGCAGCACGGCGCGAACAGGCGACCGATGGCGGACGGCATCACGTCATCGCGCTGTCACCAAGCCGCGGCGCTGCCCCGCAGAACAGCGGGGCAGCGTGGAGGAACGGCAACGCCGCCATCCAGCGACTGTCGCCGGGCCGATGGAATTACTTGGCTGCGCCGGTGGTTGTACCAGCGGGAGCCGCGCCCGCGGCCGTACCTGTGCGCCGCTCTTCACGTCGTTGGGTGCGTCCCGTGCGCCGGTCGTCACGCCGCTGGTGCCGCCCGGCGCGCCGCTCCTGACGCCGTTCCATACCAACTGTTTGGGCCTCAGCAGCGGAGACCGCCAGTACCGTGGGGGCCGCCGCGAATGCAGCAGCCATTCCCATGAAAGAAAGGACCTTTCGGCGAGAGATCGCGTCCGACTTGATGATGGCGTTCATGTCAAAAACCTCCCTGACTGGATGAACCCCGCCAGTGCATCCCCAACGGGTCGGCCACCATTGATCCACATCAATACCGGGGCCGCTCGCAACCCCACCACGACAGACATCCGGCAGGCTCGACGGTCAGTCGAGGCCTCGGGAAGCCGTACAGCCAGCGCGGGGCCACGGGACACCTGGCGGGCCACGCCAGCGCAGGGGCGGCCAGGGGCGAAGCTGCGACGGCTTTCGTGCTGGCAGCAACGGGGTAAGGAGCAGATGATGATGGATAAAGTCCAACGCGCCATTCTTGAAAACCAGATCATCCTCGCCGAAGCCCTATGGATGCTCTTGCATGCGCAAGGTACCAGTTCGGAGGCCATGCTCCAGAACGTCTCCGCCCGCATCAAGCAAACGAGGGAGCTGCTCGAAGAACACAGCGAAGAGAACCCTTAGCTAGCGCTGCAGCGAGCATCACCGCGACCTCGACGCGCAGCCGTCACAGCAGCGACACGGCAGCAGGACAAGGCGGCAGGAAGGCCCTGCAGCGCGCCGGGACGCAGGGCCACAGGACACCGGGCCGGCAGCGCCAGCGCACGGGCGCGCCCGCGCGCCGCGATCAGCCGATCACACAGACGCCGAGGCTCTCACGCCTTCCGAAGCGCAAAATGCGCGCCGCAGAACGCCATTGCGGCGCCGAGGCACAGTGCTGCCAGGCCAGCGAGCACGCCCGAGATGGTCGGAATCGGGCTCGGCGCGGAAGCTGCCTGTCCCGCGCCTGCGAGCACCAATACGCCGACCGCGATCAGGAACTGGCGCATCCGCTGCGGAATTTGTCCCGACACCGCACTGGCCATCAGCGTCGCCAGGAAATAGCCGCCGCAGAAGCCGACCGTGGCGATCAGCCACCATGCGATGGCCGCCCCCAGCGGCATGAATTCCTTGGTGTCGGAACGCCAGAGACCGCCGAGATCGAGACCATAGCGCGCGCCGAGCATGTGCACGGCGAGCGCCAGCAGCACGCCGGAAATCATCGCGCCCGCCAGAATCAGGCGGCGCGGAAAATAGGTCGTCTCGGCCATGGCCCGTTTGTAAGGTAAATTTGGCCGAGCGCGCAAGCCGCCGCGATGGTTCGGTCGATGGATCGGGGAGGGGAAGATAAAACCATGAGCTTTGGACTTCTCGCGCTGATATCAGCCGCGATCTTCACCGGCGCGGCTCTCTACGTGAACGTTGCCGAACAGCCGGCGCGGCTGACGCTGGATGATCGCGCGCTGCTTGCGGAATGGAAGCCGTCCTACCGGCGCGGGTTCGCGATGCAGGCGCCGCTGGCGCTGGTGGGATTCTTGCTGGGAATGATGGCGTGGTGGCAGGCCGGCCATGCCGGCTTTCTGGCCGGCGCCATCGCCATGATCGCGCCATGGCCGTGGACGCTGATCGCCATCAAGCCGGTCAACGACGCGCTGCTGGCGACCGGGCCCGACGGCGCCGGGCCGCAAACCCGCGCGCGCATCGTGAAATGGGGTGTGCTGCACGGCGTGCGCACCGCGCTGGGCGCGCTCGCCACATCAGCGTTTTTGTGGGCATGTATGTCGCGCCTGTGGTGAACCGGATTCGAGGCGCTGTTGAGGTCTGCATTGCCATGACGGATGATTTGCCGAACGAGGCTGCCGGCAACCGCTACGCCTACAAGGCGTCGCTGATCGGCAGCGGCCATCAATTCGAACTGACCGAGCAGGGGCTGGCTTGGAAGGTCGGCGGCAAGTCCGGCGTCTGGCGCTATGCCGACATCGCGGTGGTTCGTCTGTCCTATCGGCCGATTTCGATGCAGTCGCGCCGTTTCCGCGCCGATATCGAACTCGGGAATCGTCAGCGCATCACCATCCTGTCGACCAACTGGCAGACGGTGACGTTGATGGCGCCGCAGGATCGGGACTACCGCGCCTTCATCACCCAGTCTGCATGCGCGGATGAAGCAGGCCGGTGCCGGGGCCGCGCTGGCTGGCGGCCTCGATCCGGTCTCTACGCCGCCGCCGTCGTGGTGGTCGCGCTGGTCGCGATCTCCATCGCCGGCCTGCTTGGTGCGCGCGCTCGCGATCGGCGAATTCGCCGGCGCGCTGTTCCTGGTCGGCTTTGCCGCGCTGTTCGGCTGGCAGATCGGCGGCTTCATCCGGCGCAACCGGCCGCGGAGCTATAGGTTCGACGCCTGCCGCAAGCGCTGCTGCCGTAACGCCGGCTCCGCAATCAAGGCAATCAAACGTGACTTCGCGATCCCGCCAGCGCACGGCATCGTTGCGGCGCTTGTCTCAACCGATGACACGGGACGGATGGTGCAGGATCGACACTTGCGAATGCCGAGCGAGGCCGAAATCGCCGAGATCAATGCGAGGCACCTGATCGTCGACGCCGATCAGGCCCGCCGATCTGCTGTTCGTGTTCGGCACGCGCGAAGATGTCGAGCGGCGGGTCGATGAAGCCGTCCGGCTGTGGCGCGAGGGCTTTTTTCGCTGGGCCATCGTCAGCGGCGGCGTGACGCCGGGCGGGGAGCGTTCGGAATGCGAAATCATCAAGGCCGGCGATGGTCGCGCGCGGCGTCCCGGCGGAAATAATCCTGGAAGAGCATCGCGCGCAACATACCGGCGAGAACGTGATCTTTTCGCTGCCGGTGATCGATGCCGCGTTGGGGCTCGCAGAACATCCGCAGCGTGATCTGCCTCGGCAATACCTGGACCGCGCGGCGCTATCCGATGACGCTGCACCGGCACTGGCCGGAGGTGGAGAAGATGCTGGTCACGGTCGACACGTTTTACGACGCCGCGGGCGCTGTGGCACACCGATCCCGAATTCCGCGCCCGCGTGCTGCCGAATGGGACAAGATCGAGCCCTACAAGGCGAAGGGCTTCATCGCGGAATGGCCGGTGACGTGACTTGAGCGGCGATTGCCGGACGTGCTGCTCAAGTGCTATTCCGTCGAGTCGAAATCCTCTTCCTTCGCGCTCAGAATGCCGGCCAGCGTGCGCAAGGCGGGTTCGAGCTGCTCGATCGGAGGCGCGGCCAGCGCCAGCCGCACCGCGTTCGGGGCGTGGCCGGGGCTGACGGCAAAGGTTGTCGACGGCGTCAGCGCGATATCCCGCCGCGCGGCGGCCGCGACGAATGTCTGCGAGCGCCAGTGCGGCGGCAGCGTCAGCCACAGATGATAGGATTTTGGATTGGTCTGGATTTCGAACTGGCCAGGCAGGCGACCGCGATCTTCTGCCGCTGCTGCGCATCGGTCCGCTTCAGCCGTGCCAGTTCGGCCGCGGTGCCGTCGCTCATCAGCCGCTGCGCGGCGGCGAAGGCATATCCCGACGCGGTCCAGCCGCCGGAGCGGACCGACGCCATGATGTTTTCGCGCAGCCGAGCGGCGGCACGACGAAGCCGAGCGCCAGCCCGGGCGCCACTTTCTTGGACAGGCTGTCGAGCACCACGCAACGCGTCCGGCGCCAGCGCAGCCAGCGGCGGCACGTCGTCGAGGAATCCGTAGACCATGTCCTCGATGACGGTGAGATCGAGTTTTTCGGCCACGCGCAAAAGGTCGGCGCGGCGACGCGGCGGCATGGTCATGCCCAGCGGATTTTGAATGATGGGCTGAATGTACAGACGCCGACAGATGCGCCTCGCGGTGCGCCTTCTGCACTGCGTCGGGCCGGACGCCGTGTTCATCCATCGCCAGCGGCACCAGCGTGACGCCGAGCCGCGCGGCGATGCCCTTGATGAAGGGATAGGTCAGGGCCTCGACGCCGCAGCGGCCGCCGGCCGGCACCACCGCGGCAAGAGCCGCCGCGATGCATTGCCGGCCGTTGGCGGTGAACACCATCTGCTCGGGCTTTGGCGACCAGCCGCGGTTTTCGCGGGCGAGATAGTTGCGCAGCGGCATTTCTTGCAGCCTTGCGTTCCGGCGCTGGTCGCCTGTCGCAATGCCTATCGAGCGCCTCCGGCCGGTTCAAGGCCTCGAGGCTTTTGGCGATCAGCGCCGATTGCTTCGGCAGCAGCGGATAATTGATTTCCAGGTCGATGCGCGCGCCGCGCGGCTCGGTCGGCGCGGCGATGCCGCGGCGCGCCTCGCCGGAAATGAAGGTGCCGCGGCCGACTTCGCCGACCACGAGGCCGCGGCGCAACAATTCGGTGTAGACCCGGCTGGCGGTCGAGGCGGCGATCTTGCGCTGATAGGCAAAGCGTGCGCTGCGGCGGCAGGCGGTCGCCCGGCTTGAGCGCGCCGCTTCGATCTCGGCGGCGACGGCATCGGCGAGCCTGACATATTCGAACTTTGACATTATTGCACCGAGAGCAATGTTTTACTTGCACCGATACAATTACAGGATCATTTAGTCTCCATCAAGTCCGCGATTGCACCGAGGATAGCCCAAACAATCCGAGGTCATTCAAAGCGCAGCCGCTGCAGCCGGCGTCTGCGCCAACGGCACGCTTTGCCGCGCGGAAGCCTGCTGGAGAAGAAAATGACCATGATTTTCTCTGCCGGACTCAACCCGCGATAACCCTTCCCTCGGGCGGATTGATCCGCTGGATCGGCCGGGGCGCCTTTGCGCTGGCCGCCTAGCTGGAGCGCCGGGCGGCGATCAGAGCGCTGCGCGAACGGGACGACCGCGAATTGCGCGACATCGGTATCGTGCGCAGCCAGATCGAGGCCGCGGTCGGCGGCGCGTTCAGTCCGGATACGGGAAGCTGCGGTAGGCGACCGTCGCAACGTAAAGGCGGCTCAGTGCCGCACCACCAGCACCGAGCATTTGGCGTAGCGCACCACATGGCCGGCATTGGAGCCGAGGAAATAGGTCCGCATCGCCGGCCGGTGCGAGGTCATCACGATCAGGTCGGCCTTGATGGCAGCGGCCTCCTCGAGGATCTCGTGATAGATGCCGCCCTGCCGCACCACGCCGGAGATGCGCGACGCCTCGATGCCGGATTCGCGTGCCACGATGGTGAGCGCCTCCTCGGAGGTCTCGCGCTGCTGGGCGTCGAAATCGGCCGGCACATATTCCGCCAGCATCACCGGCGTCATCGGCAACACGTTGAGCAGGCGCACCGATCCGCTCCAGGTCTGCGACAGCGTCGCCGCGGTGGCGATCGCGGGCTTCGCCAGATCGGTATCGGCAAGATCGATCGGCACGAGAATGGATTTGAACATCTGCGCCTCCCAAGTCTGTGCCTTCCAAAGTCCGCGATCAGCCTAGCATAAAAGGTCAGCCTCCGCCTCAGTCCCCTGACGTCTGCTTCAGCAGTTTCGGGCTGACGAACTTTGCCAGCCGTCCGCGGCGGAACGCCACATCGTCCCAGTCGTCGACCTCGAAAATTCGAAGATCGCCAGCCCCGAGGTCGGCAGATTGTCCGCCGAGCGCCTTGCGTCCCGCATCGTCGCCGCTGCCGGCCAGCATCAGCGCCAGTTCGTGCATGCCCGGATTGTGCCCGACCAGCATCAGCGCCTTCGGATCGGCCGCCGACGCCGCATGCACGGCCTGCAGCAGTTGCGGCCGGATCGGCGCCATAGAGTTCCGGCAGCAGTTCGACCTGCGGCTGCGGTGCGAGATGCTTCATCGCCTCCCAGGCGATTTCCCAGGTCTGGTGCGCCCGCACCGCAGTCGAAACCAGCACCAGGCCCGGAAAAGGCGGATGCCGGCCGATCCAGCCGCCGATCTCGGCGGCATCGCGGCGGCCGCGGTCGTCCAGCCGGCGGTCCCGATCGCGGCCCGAGGGCGCGTCGGTCTCGGTCTTGGCGTGACGCAGCAGCATCAAACGGCGCATGGCGCGATCTCGATTCGGTTCAGGCCTGCGCGGATTAATGTACAAGCTCATGCCCGGGACAAGGTGACAAGCGCCCGATCGGTCCTTAAGAAAACGATATGAACGAGACTTTCACAAGCGCGACCGACGGAGGCGGAGGCCGCCGACGGCGCCGGCGCGCTCGCGGCTGTCGTTCGATCTGGATGTCGATATCTGCGTCGTCGGCGCCGGGCTTGCCGGGCTGACGGTGGCGCTGGAGGCCGCCAGGCTTGGCGCCAGCGTCGCCGTGCTCGAGGGCCGGCATATCGGCTGGAATGCGTCCGGCCATCATCTCGGCACGGTGATGCCGGGTTTCGGTCTGCCGCTCGGCGACCTGATCGCGCGCGTCGGTCTCGAAGATGCGCGCGAACTCTGGTCGCTGTCGAAGGAGGGCGCCGATTATGTCCGCGCCAACGCGACCGAAGCGCAGATTCCCGGGATTGCGCTGAGCGAAGGCGCGCTGGAAGTCTCCAACGTCGAGGCCGGCGATGCGCTGATCAGCCGGCTGCAGATGCTCGGCGAGGATTTCGATACCGAAGTGGAGGGCTGGCAGGTCGACCGCGTGCGCGCCGAGCTCAAGACCAGCATTATTTCCACGGCATCTATTATCCGAAGGCGTTTCAGGTCGACGGCCGCAAATATCTCCACGGCCTTGCCGCGCTGGCGCGGCGCGCCGGCGCGCGCATTTTCGAGGACACGCCGGTCGTCAGCATCGATCCTTCCGGCATTCGCAAGCGGATCGTCACGCCGTCGGCGCGGTTGCGCGCGTCGCATATCGTGCTCGCCGGCAACGTCCATCTCGGCGCGCCGTTGCGGCGGCTGTCGGAAACGCTGCTGCCGGTCTGGCGCTATGCCGCGGTGACCGAGCCGCTCGGCGAGCGGCTGGCCGAGGCCATGACCTTTCAGGGATCGGTGACCGACAGCGACGGCATCGACCATTTCCGCATCGTCGAGGGCGACCGGTTGATGTGGGCCAGCCCGGAAACCACCTGGGCGGCGCGGCCGCAGCGCTTTGCGCCCGCCATCGCAGCGCCGGATCCACGCCATCTTTCCGCAGCTCGGCAAGGTCGCGATCTGCCGAGGTCGTGGGGCGGCGCGGTCGGGCGTGACCGTGCACGGCATGCCGCAGATCGGCCAGTTGCGCAAGGGCCTGTGGGTCGCCAGCGGCTTCGGCCGCCAGGGCCTCAACACCACGGCGATGGCCGGACTTCTGATCGCGCGCAGCATCCTGTGGGGTGACGAACGCTGGCGGCTGTTTTCGCCGTTCGAACTGGTCTGGGCGGGCGGCGCGACCGGCCGGGTCGCCGGACATGTCATCGGGATGTGGGCGCGCGGCAGCTCCGCCGCCGCCGGTGCGCTGGCGCGCTACCGGGAACGGAGCGCGGGTCCAGGAACGCATCCGCGAGGCGCGGCTGGCCGAGGCCAATCGGCAGGCGGGAACGCGAGGACCGCCGCCGCGCCGTCCAGCCGCCGGGCCATCCGCGTCCGAGCCGCCCGCCAGCGCCGAGACCGCCGTCGAGCCCGTCCGGCAGGCGAGGGGGCTTCCTGACTCTTGCGTGGTGGCGATCACGGGGTGGCGCTTCTCGCAAGAAAGTGAGAAATTTCGCTCCGGATCCGTGTAACTTCCGGCGCAGCGCCCCGTATTTGAGCAGCGAACCCGTCCGTTTCGCTTCGCACGGAGACCACCAATGATGGACCGCCGAATCCTGCTCGCTTCCGTCGCCGGCCTGTTCGGCCTGGCCGCCTTCCGCTGGCTGCGAAGTCCGCCCCGGCCAGGCCGCGGAAGAAAGTTCGAAATCGAAAAGACCGACGCGGAATGGCGCGCGCAACTGACGCCGCAGCAATACGAGATCCTGCGCAAGCACGGCACCGAACGCCCGGGATCGAGCCCGCTCCTGAAGGAGAAGCGCAAGGGCACCTTCGCCTGCGCCGGCTGCGACCTGCCGCTGTTCTCCTCCGAGACCAAATTCGAGAGCGGCACCGGCTGGCCGAGCTTCTATCAGCCGCTGGAGAACGCCCTCGGCAAGACCGAGGACCGCACCTACGGCATGGTGCGGACCGAAGTGCATTGCCGCCGCTGCGGCGGCCATCTGGGTCATGTCTTCGACGACGGACCGAAGCCGACCGGCCTGCGCTACTGCATCGACGGCTTTGGCCTGGTGTTTCATCCGGCGGCGGCCTCGGCAAGCTGAGCGAAACGGGCTTGCGCCCGGCAATTGTTGCCCGTCCCGGCAATTGTGCCCCGGTCCCTGGACCGGGGCTTTTTATTTAACTCTTTGATTTATCTGTATTTTATAATCTGGCACAGTCGCTTGCGACACTCTCCTTCGATTGCGGCCACGGTTTTCTGGGACCGGCGGGCCGCCCGGGATCGAATTTGGAGAACATGTCATGGGTATCTTCGGCGCTCTTACGACGGCCGTCGGCGGCTTGCGCGCGAATTCGTTCGCGCTGGAAAACATCTCCGGCAACATCGCCAACTCGCAGACCACGGCGTTCAAGCGCATCGACTACCAGTTTTCTCGACCTCATCCCGTCGACCGGGCTGACGCAATCAGCTCTGCCGGCAGCGTCACCACCATTTCGCGCAGCACCAACACGGTGCAGGGCGACGTGCAGTCGGCGTCGGTCGCCACCTTCATGGCCATCAACGGCGCCGGCTTCTTCTCGGTGCAGAAGCCCGGCACCTTCACCGACGGCGCGCCGGTGTTCGACGGCGTCGACCGCTACACCCGCCGCGGCGATTTCCAGCTCGACAAGAGCGGCTACCTCGTCAACGGCGCCGGCTATTTTCTCGAGGGCGTGCCGGTCGATCCGACCACGGGCAACCTGACCGGCAGTTCGCCGCAGGTGCTGAAATTCCAGAACGACTTCCTGCCGGCGCAGGAGACCACCAAGATCGATTACCGCGCCAACCTCGCCAGCTATCCGCTGACGACCCATCACGACAAATCGATCGTGGGATCGGAGCTGCTGTGCGCCGGCTGCCTTCAGCGCCGGTCATAATCCGCTGATGCTGGGAACGCCCGCGGCACCCTATGTCGATGCGACCACCAGCGGCACGGTCCAGCTCAACAAGGACGCGCCGGCGGTCGCAGAACACGCTGGCGACGGCCTGCTGTCGGGCACGGCGCCGAGCAATTCGATCACAGCCAATTTCGCCGTCGGCGACACCATCACCGTCAACGGCACCATCGTCACCTTCGTGGCGGCGGGCGCGGTCGGCGAACCAGCTCAACATCACCGACAGCATCGCGACGCTGCTGACGAAGATCGACTCGATCACCGGCACGGCGATCCTCCACCATCTCGGGCGGCGCGATCACGCTGCATTCCGGCACGACCTCCGATCTCTCGGTCACCAGTTCGAACTCCAGCGCCTTCGCGGCGCTCGGCTTCACCGGCACCGCGACCGCGCGCGCACCGGCGGCGGCACCGTCGGCACCGGCCAGGTGGTCGGCAGCGACAACTCGACGTTCCTCGATATGTCGGTCGCCGGCGGCGCAGTGACGACCTACGACGTTTCCGGCGCGCCGGTGAACCTGCAGTTCCGCTGGGCCAAGGTCGACAGCGCCTCGCTCGGCGCCGGCCACACCGATACCTGGAACATGTTCTATCAGGTCAATCCCAACGCAACCGGCACCAACGTCGCCTGGCAGAACGTCAGCACCAACTTCACCTTCTCGGCAACAGCGGCCAGATGACCCCGGCGATCGCCTCGATCACGCTGACCAACGCCACGGTCAACGGCCTGTCGATCGGCAGTCCGGTGCTCAATTTTCGGCGGCGGCGGCGTCACGCAGTTCGCCGATGCCAACGGCAACGTGCAGGTCAACCAGATCCAGCAGGACGGTTTTCCGGCCGGCCAGCTGCAGTCGGTCGGTGTCTCCACCAACGGCCGCATCGTCGGCAACTACTCCAACGGCCGTAACCTCGATCTCGCCGAAATCACGCTGGCCAATTTCAACGGCACCAACTTCCTCAAGCGCGTCGACGGCGGCGCCTTCGAGGCGACCGACGGATCCGGGCAGGCGCTGTACGGCAAGGCCGGCACCATCGTCGGCTCGTCGCTCGAAGGATCCAACACCGACATCGCCGACGAATTCACCAAGCTGATCGTCACCCAGCAGGCCTATTCGGCGAACACCAAGGTCATCACCACCTCGAACACGATGGTGCAGGATCTCCTGAACGTGCTGCGATAGTCGCGGCCGGTCCGCGCTCGATCCTGAGATGGGCAGTTATGTCATGAGTCTGGGTCAAGCCCTTGCCACCGCGATGTCGGGCCTGCGCGCGACGCAGGCGTCGCTTGCGCTGGTTTCTTCGAACGTCGCCAACGCGGAATCGCCGGGCTACGTCCGCAAGACGCTGAACCAGATCACCGGCGTCACCGGCGACTTCGGCTCGAGCGTCCGCATCAACGGCGTCAACCGCGAACTCGACCTGTATCTGCAGACCCAGATTCGCACCGAAATGTCCGGCGCAGCCTATGCCGACATCCGCTCGACCTATCTCGCCAATCTGCAGATCCGTCTACGGCAATCCGGATGCCGCCGGAACGCTCGAGGACGCCTTCAATCAATCTGACCACGGCGGTGCAGGCACTGTCGACCAGCCCGGACTCGCAGTCGGCGCGGATCGGCGTCGTCAACGCCGCGCAGGCGCTGGCGCAACAGCTCAACGCCACGACGCAGGGCATCCAGAGCCTGCGCGCCAACGCCGAAACCGGAATCAACGACTCCGTCAACATGGCCAACAACGCGATGAAGCAGATCGCGCTCATCAACAACCAGTTGCAGAACAACGGCCGGACCGACGCCTCGACGGCGTCGCTGCTCGATCAGCGCGACGCAGTATATCGATCAGCTGTCGCAACTGATGGACATCCGCGTCGTCACCAACAGCATCGACCAGGTGACCGTGTTCACCAATTCCGGCGTGCAGCTGGTCGGCACCGAAGCGGCGAAGCTGTCGTTCAATCCGCAGGGCACGGTGACGCCGAACACGCTGTACGATCCGGATCCGCCAAGAACAATGTCGGCACCATCACCATCGATTTTCCGCACGGTGGCAGCTACGATCTGGTCGCCACCAACGCGATCCGGTCGGGCAAGCTCGCCGCCTATCTCGAACTGCGCGACAACTCGCTGGTGCAGGCGCAGGCCCAGATCGACCAGTTCGCCGCGTCGATGTCGAGCGCGCTGTCGGACCAGACCACGGCCGGCGTCGCGGCGCCTGCCAGCGTACTGCCGCAGGCCGGTTTCGATCTCGATCTGTCGGGATTGCAGAACCGGCAACGTCGTCGCACATCACCTACAAGGACAACATCGACCGGCATCACGCACAACCTTTCGATCGTGCGTGTCGACGATCCCTCGCGTGCTGCCGCTGGGCAACAACGCCACGCTCGATCCGAACGATGAAGTGCTGGGCATCGATTTCTCGGGCGGCATGGCCTCCGTCGTCAGCCCAGCTCAACGCGGCGCTCGGCACCAGCGCCAGCCTGCAGTTCTCAAATCCGGCCGGCTTCGACGCTTGCGCGTGCTCGATGACGGCGCGGCGAACCGGTCCGACGTCACGGCGGCCTCGGTCACCAAGACGGTGTCGTCGCTGACCAGCGGCAGTGCCGCAGCTTCCGCTGTTCACCGACGGCGGCACGCTCTACACCGGCGCGATCACCGCCAACGGCTCGCAGCAAACCGGCCTTGCCGGCCGCATCAACGTCAACACCGCGCTGCTCGGCGATCCCTCGCGCACCATCGTGTATTCAACCAGCCCGCTGACCGCCGCCGGCGATACCGACGCGCTCCGATTTCATCTTCAACCAGCTGACGGCGGGCACCTACCGCTATTCGCCGCAAACCGGCCTCGGCACCACGGCAACGCCGTTCACGGGCACGCTGCTGAACTTCGCCAGCAGTTCATCAGCGTGCAGGGCGAAGCCGCGAGCTCCGCCAACGCTGTTGGCGGACGGCCAGGACGTCGTGCTGAACACCCTGCAGAGCAAGATGCAACGCAACCTCGGGCGTCAATATCGACGACGAAATGGCGCATCTGCTGGCGCTGCAGAATGCCTATTCGGCCAATGCGCGCGTGATGGCCACGGTCAAGGACATGTACGACGTGCTGATCGCAGGCAATGTGAGGCTTTGATGTCAATCGACGGCGTTAGCGGCAAGACATCCTACATCGGGACGTCGATCCTCAATCTCAGAAGCCAGCTTGACGATCTGCAGACGCAGCTCGCCAGCGGCAAGGTTTCGACGACCTATGCCGGGCAGGGGCCCGATCGCGGCCTTTGCGCTCGGTTTGCGCGCGCAGATCTCGACCATCGACGCCTATGCGGACACCGCGACCAACGTCAACACGCGCATCAACGTCGCCAACCTGACGCTGCAGGGACTGGTCAAGATCGGCAACTCAGGTCAAGAGTGCCGTCCAGCTCCTCGACCATCGTGCTCAACAACAACGGCCAGACCTCCGGCCAGATCACGGCGCAGGCCGCGTTTGCCAACGCCGTGTCGGTGCTCAACACCCAGTCCGGCGAACGCTTTCTGTTTTCCGGGCGAGCCACCGATACGCCGCCCACGGCACCGGCCAACGATATGCTCTACGGCACGGGGACCCAGGCCGGGTTGACCCAGATGATCGGCGAGCGGCAGGCAGGCCGATCAGGGCCTGAACGATATGGGGCGTCTTGCCGTCACCTCGCCGCCGCTGACGACAACGGTGACCAGTGTCGCCGAAGATGGCTCGGCCTTCGGACTGAAGCTCCTTTCGGTGAGTTCCTCGCTGACCGGTGCTGCCATCGCCCAGCCGTCCGGCGTGCCGCCGGCGGTCGACGGTCGATCTCGGCGCCGTCAATCCGAACGACGGCGAGAAGGTCAAGTTCAATTTCAAACTGCCCGACGGCACGACCGAAGTCGATCGAACTGACGGCGCTGACGACGACGACGCCTCCGCCTGTGCCGGATCCTTCCTGATCGGACTCGATACCGCCGCGACGACGGCCAACTTGCAGTCGGCGCTGACCGCGTCGATCCAGAAGTTGCCGGACACCTCGCTGGTCGCGGCTTCGGCGATCGCGGCGTCGGACAATTTTTTCAACCCGTCGGCGACGATCGCGGGAAGCGCGTCAAAACAACAAGGATGCGGTGCCGGCGCCGATCACCGGCGCGACGCTGCTGTCCGGCGCCGCTGCGACGGATTCGCTGGCCACGAATTTCGCGGCCGGCGATACCATCACCGTCAACGGCACGCCGATCACCTTTGTCGCTTCCGGCGCGACCGGCAACCAGCTCAACGTCACCGACAACGTTCAGACGTTGCTGCAGAAGATCGATTCGATCACCGGCACCAGAATCCCATCGACCGTCAGTGGCGGCGCGATCACGCTGCATGGCGGCGACGGCGCGCTCTGAACGTCACCAGTTCGAACAGCGCGGCGTTCGCCTCGCTCGGCTTCGGCGCCACGGTGACCGCGAACCCGGCGCCGCTGCGGGTCGGCGGACCGCCGTTCAACACCGCTACGACGCTGGTCGCCGGGCACCGCCGCCAACACCGTGATGTGGTACACCGGCGAAGCCGGTACCGATCCGGCGCGCGGCACCGCCGTGGCGCGCATCGACCAGTCGATCACCATTCAGTATGGCGCGCGCGCCGACGAGCAGGCATTCCGGTAGCGCTGCAGAACGTCGCGGTGTATGCCGCGGTCACACCAATGCCGCCAATCCGAACGCCAGCAGGCAGGCCAGCGCCCTCAGCCAGCGCATCTGCGCCAACCTCGCGCCGCAGAACGGCACCAATCGCTTCAGGATATCGAGGCGGAATTCGCCGGCGCGCAACACCGCGATCAAGTCTTCGACGGATCGCCAGGCCCAGCTCAAGGCGATGGCGTACACGATGCTGGATTCGATCGAGGGGATCTCGGCCGATGAGGTGGCGACCAAGATACTGGCGCTGCAGACCAATCTTGCAGGCTTCGTATCAGACCACCGCGATGCTGTACCAGACCACGTTGACCAAGTATCTGCCGATCTGACGATCACCGGCTCTGAGACTGTTCTTGCATGAAAAAAGGCCTCCGTGAGGAGGCCTTTGCTTTTCCAGGCCGGGACGAGGGGTTACGCCGACCGGCGTTCGGTCTCGCCCTCGGTCTGCTGCGCCCGCAGCATGCGCGCATCCGCGAGCAGTCCTTCCTCGTGGCCGATCAGTTTCTTCGATTCCTTGAGCGCGTGGTAGAGATCGCCGTTCAGGATGTGATTGTTGATGCCCTCGATGAACGGCCACGCGCTCGGCATCGCGCTCAGGATGTCCCGCACCAGGCTGAAATAGGTCGGGTGATGCGCCATCGGGTCGGGCGACAGATACATCAGCTGCACCGCGAGATAGATCAGCTTGGCCGGCGTGTCGGCGGTCTCGGGCGTCAGGATGTCCTTTTCGCGCAGGATCGGGATCCTGTCGCCGTCGATAAGCAACCGGGCGCGCTGGTCGGTGTTGGTGACCACGCAGGCGCCGATGATGATGCGTTCGTTCGGCTTGAGTTCGACCTTCAAAGCCATGGATATTCTCCGTTGCCGTTCTGGCGCGAGTTGTTCTGCGGCACGCCTGGATTGAGTGTTGGCTTCTGTTACGTGCCGGGGACTTGCCGGCTCGCCTTGCCCACAGAATCGTAATCCTTTCTCAATGTGGTTAACGCTTCGTGAATTTGCCAAACCGCCGGTTTCCGGCCGTCCGCGCAATTGTGCCGTCATATCAGTAGTATTTCGGAGCACGGCAGCTGCAACAGCGCTAATTTTGTGCTTTTTCGACCGCTGATCTGCAGCGATATCGATTCATTTATTTTTAGAAACTTGGATCCCAGGGTTGGCACGTCGCCCGATCAGAAAAGATCGGGACTACGCTCGTACTCCAATTTCACACCAGAAAGGTATGAAACATGTCCGGTATTGTTCTCTCCGCGTCGGTTCGCCAGAACCTGCTCTCGCTCCAGTCCACCGCCGACCTGCTGTCGACCACCCAGAACCGTCTCGCCACCGGCAAGAAGGTCAACTCGGCTCTCGACAATCCGACCAACTTCTTCACCGCGCAGCCTCCTCAACAACCGCGCCAGCGACATCAACAACCTGCTCGACAGCATCGGCAACGGCGTGCAGGTGCTGCAGGCCGCCAATACCGGCATCACCTCGCTGCAGAAGCTGGTCGATACCGCCAAGTCGATCGCCAATCAGGTGCTGCAGGCTCCGGTCGGCTATTCGGCCAAGGCTTCAGCAGTCACCAGCGGCGCCAACGCCGGCGGCAACGCAGCCAACCTGCTCGGCGGCGACCACTCGCCCAGAGCGACGTCCTGACCATCGTCACGACTGGCGGCGGCACGGCAACCACCATCACGTTCGGTACACGGTCGCTGCCGGCAACGTCGATACGCTGACCGAGCTTCAACACGGCTCTTGCGCGGCCATCAACCTGCAGGCTTCGGTGGACGGCACCAACGGCAAGATCACGATCACCACGACCAACGACTGCGGCTTCCGCCACCATCGGCGCGATCGGCGGTACCGCAGCTCAGCGCCGGCAGGCGTTCCTGGCCGCTTCGGAGCCGCCGTCGCGCAAGGTCGCCGATGCTGGTTCGCAGACGACGCGTGCGAATCTGGTGCAGCAGTACAACGACATCATCGCGCAGATCACCACCACGGCGCAGGATGCGTCGTTCAACGGCATCAACCTGCTGAACGGCGACAATCTCAAGCTGACCTTCAACGAAACCGGCAAGTCCACGCTCAACATCAAGCGGCGTGACGTTCAACGCGGCGGGTCTCGGCCTTGCTTCGCTGACCTCGGCGGCACCGACTTCCTGGACAACACGTTCGGCGAACACCGTGCTGGCCAAGCTGAGCACCGCCAGCAGCACGCTGCGTTCGCAGGCTTCCTCCCTGGGTTCCAACCTGTCGATCGTGCAGATCCGCCAGGACTTCTCCAAGAACCTGATCAACGTGCTGCAGACCGGCTCGTCCAACCTGACGCTGGCCGACACCAACGAGGAAGCGGCCAACAGCCAGGCGCTGTCGACCCGCCAGTCGATCGCGGTGTCCGCGCTGGCGCTCGCCAACCAGTCGCAGCAGAGCGTGCTGCAGCTGCTGCGCTGAATCCGGCGACCACCGAAAGATCGAGGCGGCGGGGGAAACCCCGCCGCTTTTTTCGTTCGCAGGATGCCAGGAGACACGCGTTTGCCCAAGCATCGACGCGGGCATTCCTTTCGGCAAGCGAAGCGTTAATCAAATCGCTTAAGCCGGTGTTTACTTAATTTAAAGAAAACTCAGTAGAACTACGGACATCAACCAGGAAGGTTTGATGTCATGTCCGGTATTGTTCTTTCCGCTTCGGTTCGCCAGAACCTGCTCTCGCTGCAGTCGACCGCCGATCTGCTCGCCACCACGCAGAACCGTCTGTCCACCGGCAAGAAGGTCAACACGCGCGCTCGACAATCCCACCAACTTCTTCACCGCCGCCTCGCTCGATAACCGCGCCAGCGATATCAACAATCTGCTCGACAGCATCGGCAACGGCGTGCAGGTGCTGCAGGCCGCCAATACCGGCATCACCTCGCTGCAGAAGCTGGTCGATACCGCCAAGTCGATCGCGAAGCAGGTGCTGCAGGCACCGGTGGGCTATTCCACCAAGAATAGCGTCACCAGCGGTGCCAACGCCGGCGCAACGTCAACCAGCCTGCTCGGCGCTACCCTTGTCCAGGGCGACGTCCTGACCATCGCAGCGACAGGCGGCGGCACGGCATCGAGCATCACGTTCGGTACCGGCGCGGCCGAAGTCGACACGCTGACCGAGCTCAATGCGGCTTTGCTGGCCAACAATCTGCAGGCTTCGGTGGACGACACCACCGGCAGGATCACGATCACCACGACCAACGATGCGGCTTCCGCCACCATCGGCGCGCTCGGCGGTACCGCGACTGGCGCCGGCAAGGCGTTCCTGGCCGCTTCGGTAACCACGGTCGCCAAGGTCGCGGATGCTGGTTCGCAGACGACGCGTGCGAATTTGGTGTTGCAGTACAACAACATCATCGCGCAGATCACCACCACGGCGCAGGACGCGTCGTTCAACGGCATCAACCTGCTGAACGGCGACAATCTCAAGCTGACCTTCAACGAAACCGGCAAGTCCACGCTCAACATCAGCGGCGTGACGTTCAACGCGGCGGGGCTCGGCCTTGCTACGCTGGTCGGCGGTACCGACTTCCTGGACAACGTCTCGGCCAATGCGACAATCGTCAAGATCACCGCCGCGCCAACGCGTTGCGATCGCAAGCCTCGACCCTCGGTTCGAACCTGTCGATCGTGCAGATCCGCCAGGACTTCTCCAAGAACCTGATCAACGTGCTGCAGACCGGTTCGTCCAACCTGACGCTGGCCGACACCAACGAGGAAGCGGCCAACAGCCAGGCGCTGTCGACCCGCCAGTCGATCGCGGTGTCCGCGCTGGCGCTGGCCAACCAGTCGCAGCAGAGCGTGCTGCAGCTGCTGCGCTGAAGATCGGCGACCATCGAGAAAATCAAGGCGGCGGGGGAAACCCCGCCGCGTTTTCCCGTGGATGGCTACGGCGATCTCGGCCGCCTTGCGACCGCATTTGATAATCTCCGCTAACCATATTTAAAGGCACCGCCTGTATGAAAGTTGGGCAGTCATAAAGCCCTGCGGTTCCTGCGAACCGCTCCCTTCGAGGTCAGTGAATGTCCAATGCAGCCCAAGCCTATGCCCGCATGTCACAAACGACGGCTTCCCCCCGCGAAATCGAAGCGCAGGCGCTGCTGAAGGCTGCACGGCAGCTGCAGGACGTCCAGGCCAACTGGACCGGCCCCGACAAGAACATGCACAACGCGCTGATGTTCAATCGCCAGCTCTGGACGATCTTCATGAGCGCGGCTGGAAACCAACGACAATCCGCAGCCGATCGAAGTCCGCCAGAACATCGCCAATATCGGCGTGTTCGTGATGAAGCAGACCGTGGAGATGCAGATGAATCCCGGATCCGGCGAAGCTCAAGTCGCTGATCGACATCAACTGCAATCTCGCCGCGGGCCTCTCGGGCCGCGGCTGATGGAACGGATCGGACATGGCTGACGTTTTCAGCCATCCTGTCGGCCAACTACAAGACCGTCGGAACGACCGTTCCGAGCAAGACGCCGTATGTGGCGGTCGATCCCAAGCTCTATCAGGGCGACTGGACGGGAAAATACGCCGACAACAAGTCGTTCAAGATCTCGGTCTCGAACGTCGATCGGCTTTCGCGCCAAGGTGCAGTATCAGAGCGGCGGCACCAACAAATTCGCGGATGTGCTGATCAAGGACAATTCGTTCCGGATCGGCGATACCAAATTCAAGCTGACCAAGATCGGGACCGCGGAGATCAAGAACGTCATCACCGACCCCGCGACCGGCGCCACGCTGCTCGATACCGCCTACGCCAAGCAGTGCCCGCTGAAGCGGCCCGCTTTGGTTCAGGCCTTTCTGAATTGAGCCTTTCGAATCAGACCTTGCGGTCGGTGGCGAGCATTCGCGTCGGCTGCGCCTTTGGTCTGGTCCAGGGTGTGGAAATAGGCGCGGCGGCGCAACACCGCTTCTTCGGGAAACTGCTTGACCACGAGGCTCGTCCGCTCGTCGACCACCTGATAGACGATCGACGCGGCGGCTCGATCGATCACCACCTGATGCGACACCGATGTGCTGACGAGCCGGACATCGGCGCGCGCGCGCACGCTGGCGTCCGCCGCCGTGACGCTTCGCGGCCGGCGGCAGTTCGGTCGCGACCGCTTGATCGGCCGCTTCGCTGACGGGTGGCGCAACCGGTGTGGCAACCGGTGCCCCCACCGGTTTGATGCTGAAATCCGTACTCATGGCAGCCTCCTGGCTTCCCTCGAGTCAAATCCCAACCCCTCGTCAGACAGCAACTATGCCCGTCACCTCTCAACGACGAAGTTAGAGAACGCGATGAAGGCCGCGCTGAAGCCGGCCCGACAGTTTGATGAAAATTGTCAGTGTTCGAGCGGTGAAAGCGCTCAGAGCGAGCGGCTGACCGCCAGCGGCGTGATGTTGGCGCGGCCCCGGCGGCGCGCGCTGTCCGGCCGCGGTGTAGGTGTTGGGGATGTTGCGGCGCTGGATCTCGGTGTTGACGCCGCGCACGATGCCTTCCGACACCGCGTGCGCGGTTGCCAGCACCGTGAGATTGACCTGCAGCATGGCGCGAAAGGTGTCGTGATGACGATGCAGCGCGGTCAGAAGCTCGGGCGCGGCTTTGCGTCAGATATTGCTGGCTGGCCTTCAGATGCGCGACCGCGCCGACGTAGCGGCGCGACAGATCCGTCTTCTGCGCCTCCAGCATCATCGCCTCGCGCACCTTGCCGGCGCGCACCAGTGCGGTTTCACGCTCGATGACGGCAAGCAGCGCGCTCATCGCGTCCATCAGGTTCTCGGCGAGCTTGCGGGCTTCGGCCGGCGTCGAGGCGACCGGGATCGGCGCGGGGGCGCCTGCTGGCGCGTTGAGGTTGCTGGTTCATGTCGGAGTCCCCTGATTAGCCGGCGCGGTTGGCTTGCTGCATGATCAGCGTGCGGTAAACGTCGCTGGAAATGCCGATGCCGCCGGCCTTGGCGAAGTTCTTCGAATATTGGTCCGTCAGCATCGAGCGCCACACGCCGGTGCCCGGGGTGTCGCCGAACGGGCCTTCGCCCTTGATGCCGGTGGTCATCTGCGAGAACATCGAATTCAGGAACACCGCCTCGAAATCCTGCGACGAGGTTTTGGCCTTGGCCTGCGCCTGCGGCGATACCTTGGTCAGGGCTTCGGCGAGCTGGTAGTCCGGACGGCCGTTGCGCATCGGCATCGCGGCTGTGGCGGGGTTGCTGGCGTTGGTCGGGTTGATCAGGCTTTCGCCATCACATCACCTCGATGTCGGCCTGGATCGCGCCGGCGGCCTTGATCGCCTGCAGGATGCTGATCAGGTCGCGCGGGCCGATGCCGAGCCCGTTGAGGCCGTCGACCAGCTGCTGCAGCGAGACGCCGTCCTTGACCAGCGCGAACTTCTTGCCGTCCTCGGTGACCTTGACGCTGGAGTTCGGCGTCACCACGGTTCGTCCGCGCGACAGCGGATTGGGCTGGCTGACCTGCGGGCTTTCGGAAATCGAGACGGTGAGATTGCCCTGCGCGACCGCGACGGTGGCGACGCGGACGTCGCGGCCCATCACGATGATGCCGGAGCGTTCGTCGATCACGATCTTGGCCGCGAGATCCGGCTCGACCTGCAACTGTTCGATCTCGGTCAGGAAGGCGACGACGTTGCCCTTGAATTCGGCCGGGATCGTCATCTGCACGGTGGAGGGATCGATCGGCTCGGCGGTCTTGGCGCCGAGAAAGTCGTTGACCGCCGCGGCGATGCGCTTGGCGGTGGTGAAATCGGCGTTGCGCAGCGCGAGGCGCACATTGGGCAGACGATTGAGCGCGAATTCGATCTCGCGCTCGATGATGGCGCCGTTGGCGATGCGGCCGACGGTCGGCACGCCGCGGACGACGCTGGCGGCTTCGCCTTCGGCCGCGAAGCCGGCGATCGCGACCGAGCCCTGCGCCACCGCATAGACGTTGCCGTCGGCGCCGAGCAGGGGGGTGACGAGCAGGGTGCCGCCCTGCAGGTTCTTGGAATCGCCGAGCGCGGAGACGGTGACGTCCATCCGGGTGCCCTGGGTGCCGAACGCGGGCAGGTTGCCGGTCACCATCACGGCGGCGACGTTGCCGGTGCGGATGGTGGCGCCGCGGATGTTGACGCCCATGCGCTCGAGCATCGCCTGCAGCGACTGCTTGGTGAAGGGGATGTTGTTCAGGGTGTCGCCGGTGCCGTTGAGGCCGACGACGAGGCCGTAGCCGATCAGCTGGTTCTGGCGCACGCCCTCGATATTGGCGAGATCCTTGATCCGCGACGTCGCGCCGGCCGGACATGGACGACAGCGCCAGCGCCAGCAGCGCGGCGCAGGCCATCTGAAATACTCTTGCCGAATGGACGCTTGGCATCCTCTGCTCCCCGCGAGGTCTGATGATCCGGACCCGCGCATCACTCCCATGACGGCGATCCGGCCTGAACTATGCGAGCCCTGTGCCACGCCCTTTCGACGGGTTATGCTATTGATTTACTATATAATAATTCCGAGGCATGGCGCCGGCGGCCGGTTTCCGGAGGCGACGGCAAACTGCCGCGTCGCGGCAAATTCTGCCGGGCGATTCACGCTTCGTTAACCACAAAAGGGCGATGCTCCCGCTTACACCGCGAGACCAAATCATGCGCATCTACGGACCGAACGGCACCACTCTCGGGTCTTCCGCCGGCAACGCCGGCGAACCTCCTCGACCGGTTTTGCGCTGCCGGACGCCGCCACGACCACCGAAACCCGCTCCGCCGCCCCGCCGCAGGCGGCCGGCAACATCGATGCGCTGCTGGCGCTGCAGGGCGTCGAGGATCCGACCGAGCGCCGCAAACGTTCGGTGCAGCGCGGTAGAGGCGCGCTCGACGTGCTGGACGACCTCAAACTCGGGCTGTTGTCGGGCAATTTCGACGCTTCCACGGTCAACCGGCTGCGCGACGCCGCCGCCAACCTGAAATCCTCCTCCGGCGACCCCGGGCTCGACGCGGTGCTGTCCGAGATCGAGCTGCGGGTCGAAGTCGAACTGGCCAAAGCCGGGCAGTTCTGACAGCCGGCGGGCGGTTTTCACAGGTTCCGTCGACTTCGAATCACCGGTGAAATCCGTCGCGAAACCCTGTGAAGTCCTCGGGCAGAGCGTTCCCGTTTCAGCCGATATTGTCTGTCACAACACGCCGCTATATAAGGCGCGCGCGGACGGACCGTTTCCGCCCGCCTTGCACGTGAAGATGGGCTGGCCTTGGAAAAGTTGAAGAACTATCGACCGACCGAAAAAGAGCCTTTCATGAACGACCGCCAGCGCGATTATTTTCGCGCCAAGCTGCTGGCATGGAAGGACGAGATCCTGCGGGAATCCCGCATTACCCTGCAGACCCTGCAGGAAGAGAACGTCAATCATCCCGATCTCGCCGACCGCGCTTCGTCGGAAACCGACCGCGCGATCGAACTGCGCGCCCGCGACCGCCAGCGCAAGCTGATCTCCAAGATCGACGCCGCCCTGCAGCGCATCGAGGACAACACCTACGGCTATTGCGAGGAGACCGGCGAGCCGATCTCGCTGAAGCGGCTGGAAGCCCGCCCGATCGCGACGCTGTCGGTGGAAGCCCAGGAGCGCCACGAGAAACGCGAGAAAGTCTATCGCGACGAATAGGATGTGGCCGCCAAAGTGCGGTCATTTTGTTGGGTACGAGTTGAAAGCCGCCGCCGATGGACAACATTCTCGCGGCCGCCAAGACCATCGCCGCCGCGCGCCGCAAGCGCACGCCGCTGCAGCGCTTGCCAGCGACGTCGCGCCACGGACGAGGCCGAAGGCTACCAAATCCAGCGCGCCGTGCACGATCTCTTGCTGCCGCATTTCGGCGCCATGGTCGGCTACAAGATCGGCTGCACCAGCGCGGTGATGCAGCAATATCTCGATATTCCGCATCCCTGCGGCGGCGGCGTCTTTGCCAAGGGCGTTCACGACAGCGGCGCGCGGCTTGCGTGCTGCCGATTTCGTCCGCGTCGGCGTCGAATGCGAGATCGCGGTCAAGACTGGCGCGCGACATGCCGGCGTCGGAGGCGCCGTTCACGGCGGAGTGGGTGGCCGAGGCGATCGAGGCCTATTACCCGGCGATCGAGATCGTTGACGACCGCTACGCGCATATGGGAAACGCTGGGCGCGCCGACTTTGGTCGCCGACGATTTCTTTGCCGCCGGCTGCGTGCTCGGCGAAGCGGTGCCGCGAACCGAAGTGCCCGATCTGCTCGCCGTCACCGGCCGCGCCATCATCAATGGCGTGGAAGCCGGACAGGGCACCGGCGCCGACGTGCTCGGCCATCCCCATCAACGCGCTGGCCTGGCTCGCCAACCATCTCGCCGCGGAAGGAAAAGGCTTGCGTGCGGGCGAGATCGTGCTGACGGGGAGCCTGGTCAAGACGGTGTGGCTCGAAGCCGGCGACAAGGTGGTGATGGAGCTTTCGGGGCTGGGCACTGTGAGCGTGTCGTTCGCGTGATCTCGAGTGGGCAAGCTGTTGCCGATCCTCAAATCCCGCCGGGTCAAGCCGGAGTGATCCGCGCGCGGGAACCAATCCGGGGCTGAGCGATTGCCTGCGAGCAAGCCGGAGATTCAAAACCATGAACGACCAGACCCCGCGCTCCCCTTACGTCTATGAAGGCCTCGATCCGGCGCCGGAGCCGAAATCCGCCCTCACCGAGATGACCGACGCCATCAAGGGCGCGGTCAACCGGGTCACCGAGGCGATCGACAACGGCCGCAAGCCCGGGATGCCGCTCAGCATCCTTTCCAACATCGCCCGCGAAGCCCCGCTGGGCTCGCTGATGGTGGCGTTCTTGCTGGGCGTGGCGGTAGCCAGGCGAAGGTAAGGGCGTCCGGCGCAGGGGCCTCACCCAAAAATATTGAAAACGAGCCCGTGCAAAGGAGATGCCCCGGCTTGCCGGGCACATTCCGCTGTCGCCCCTGCGAACGCAGGGGCTCATCGCCACCGTCACTGGCGATGGCGCGATAGCCGCGCAACAGCGCGTTTCATAACAACGGCCGCGGCGTATGGGCCCCTGCGTTCGCAATGCGACGAGGGAAATTCGCCCGGCCCGCCCGCAACCCTTTCTTAACCGGGAACCTGCGGCGATCGGCGCCTTTTCCGGTCCCGACCACGCCGTTGCAAAATCCTTAGGGGTTACCGGGTTTGACTGCCGAAGCGCCCGATTTTCGCCAGAGCACCCGCCCGATGGACGATTCAGTTCAGGTTTGCTGCACCCGCTGCAAGAACGTCTTTCGCGAGCGCGCGCGGCGGCTCCAGGGCGGTTTTTCCCGGCAATGCCCCTGCTGCGAGGTGGTGCTGTTCTTCGAGGAAGCCTCCCCCGACAAGAACATCAAGCGCGCGATGTCGGCGGCGCGCGCCGTGCGCAAACTGTTGCGCGAGGAAGAAGCCGCCGCCCCCGCGAAACGGGCGCTGAAGCGCGAGCGGCGGACCTACTGACGGCGCGGCGCCGGTCGCCCCGCCGATCCCGGGAACCCGGCCATGGCACGGAGGTTGCCGCAGCGGCGGCGTTCATCGCCACGCGAGCCTCGACATCACAGGCTTTGCGCGCGACAATCGCCGCCGGAAGCCACCTTCAAGTGCGAGGCCGCCGATGAAAACCGCAGGTTCCATCACCGCCGTCTCCTAGCCGCGATCGCACTTTCCGCACCCGCTCACGCAGGCCGCCGCCTGGTGCCGGTGATCCCGCCGGAGATCGGGGTCGCTCCGCTCGGCCCGGCCGGGTTCGCGCCTTACCGCTGCGATTTCGGACCGATCTATAATTTCTACGACAACGCGCTCTACAGCCAGGCCCCGGCGGTGCACGGCGATTACGTCTACCGGCCGCATTATCGCTACACCGCGTATCGCAAGGTGCCGCGGACGTATGTTTGCGGGGTGATGTGGTAGGAGGGCAATGTTGGTTAGGGCTAGTCCGCGACCGCATCAACGTCATTGCGAGCCAACGGGTCGCGCGAACGCGCGCCCGATGACAGGCTCCGCGAAGCAATCCATCTTCGGACAGCGTGAAATCTGAGCTGCTTCGTCGCGAGCGCTCCCAGGAATGACGGGTTGGGCATCTTGCTTCACCCCCCCAAACAACCACGGCCCCTGCCAGGGGAGCTGGCAGGGGCCACGTTGGAACACTTCACTGCGCCTAGCATTACAGTTGCCGTTTTGCTTTGAAGTGCGCGCGTTGGGCGGCAGCCTGGTGCGCTCTGCGCCAGCAGGACCATGCGATGATGTGTGCGGGTTGAATACGCTTCCGAGCGAGTTTGATGGCAATGCGGCGGACTTCCTGGATTGACCAACGGATCAATGACGGCGTGGCGATGCGTTGGCTTTTGCCGTGGTTCGGCGGCTGGTTTTTTTTGGCGGCGGCAGATTGGCGCGATGGCGGATCGCCGCCATCATGGCGAAGGCGAGCATCACCATGGAAACGTGGCGATGCCAGCCATGCCAGGATCTGCTCTCGTTGTGATCGAGCCCGAACTCGTTCTTGGCGGTCTCAAAACTGTCCTCGATGGCCCACCGATGGCCTTCGACCGCCACCAGCGTTTCAATAGATGTTCCCGCCGGGCACCAGGTGGTGAAGAAGGCGAGATCGCCATCGGCGATACGACGACGGATCAGCAGACCGCGGGTCCAGAGCCCCGGATTTGCGTCGTTTGATTCTTCAACTTCCAGATCAGCCAATTCGAGGTAGCACCAATCATGCAGCCGCGGTCCTTTGGTTCCGGTCCCTGCCGACAGGCGCTTCCAGTCGGATGAGCGCCGCGTCCGGGCGATGTCTGCGGCTGTACCGGCGACCGGCGGTCGTTTGCCCCAGGATCGGAACACATGAGTGCTGCTGACCCCGAGCACGTAGCCTTTGCCTGCCCGACGTAGCTGCTGTTCGATATCGCCAACACCGTAGACGGTGTCACCAGCGACCCACTGGAACGGGACAGACGCAGCTATCGCGCGTGCGACCATTCTCGTCGCAAGCTTTGGTTTGGTCGCAAAGCCGACATCGGCAGGCACATATGCGGCTTCCAGACGATCCGGATCGTCGGTCCATTCCTTCGGAAGATACAGCGCGCGATCGATGAACGCATGACCGTGGCGCGAAACATAGGTAGCGAAGACGCCGATCTGGCAGTTCGTGATCTTGCCCGCCGAACCAGTGTATTGCCGCGCCACTCCGCATGACGCCTTGCCTTGTTTGAGAAAGCCGGTCTCGTCGATCACCAGCACTGCATCGTCATCCACCAAATGCTCGATGACATAGTCGCGCACGATATCGCGCAGGGCATCAGCGTCCCAATCGCCACGACCCAGAATTGCCTGCTGCCGCCACGGGCCGGGATCGCCAGCCGCCTCCGCGCGCATCCAACCGGTCTTGCGCGGCTCATCTCCGAGCAGACCTTCCAGGAAAAGCCCTGCATTCGTCGCAACACGCTCTTGCGTGAACAACGGACGTATCCGTTGCTTGATCTCTCGAAGCGACGCCGCCCACAACGCAAGCGTCTCCTCAATCGACGCTGCTTGCGTCCACGACCTCCGAATCATGGTTGCCCATGGATTTAGACATTTCCCAAGAGCGCAACTGTAATGCTAGGTTCGCAATGAGGTGTGGGAGCTCTTTTTCAAGTGGGCATGATCTTTTTCAGAAGACCGGTACCCACTCTTCGGGATCATGCCCGCAAAATCAGAACGGCAGCAGCACGTCCATCACCTGCGAACCGTAGCGCGGCTGCTGGACGTCGGTGATCTGGCCGCGGCCGCCATAGGCGATGCGGGCCTGCCCGATCTTCGAGGAATTGATGGTGTTGTCGCTCTGGATGTCCTCCGGGCGCACGATGCCGGCGACGATCAACTCGCGGATTTCGTAATTGACGCGGATCTCCTGCTTGCCCTCGACCACGAGATTGCCGTTCGGCAACACCTGCGTCACCACGGCGGCGACACTGGTCTGCAAATTCTCCTGCCGCACGACCGAGCCCTTGCCGTCATAGGAATTGGCTGATCTCGGTCACCAGCAGCTTGCCGGGCAGCACCTTGGCGGCATTTCCGGTCAAAAGCTTGGCACCGGCGAAATCGGTGATCCCGGAGTCATCCTTGGAGGCCCGGCTGCGCTGGCTTTCATTGGCCATGTTGGCCTTGTCGGTGAAATTCACGGTGACGGTGAGAAGGTCGCCGATCCTGGCCGCGCGCTGATCCTTGAAGAAGGCACGGGAGCCGTTGCGCCACAATGAATTGGCGTTGTAGGAGGCGGTCTCGGGTTTCGGCATCGGCATCTGCACCGGCTTGTAGCCGGGCTGCGCCGTCGGATTTTCGATCTCGGTCAGTCTTGGTTTCTCGCCGATCTGTGACAGCCGGTCGATCGACGAACAGCCGCTGGCCAAGGCCGCGGTTGCCAGCAAAGCTGATGTCAGGATCAGGCGCGGGATACGAAAAGCGTACATAACCATTACTCGGATTTGGAGGACGCGGGCGAGGGCGCTTGGGCGGCAGCGACGGCGACCGGCGCCGGCACGGAGGAGGCGGCATCGGACAGTTCCGGCTGGCGCGGCGGCGCCGCCTGGATCGAGACCTGGGCGCGGCCGGTGACGACGCCGGAAATGGTGCGCTTGGATTGCAGGTTGAGCACGTTGACGACGTCGCCTTCGGTGCCGGCCTCCAGCGCCTTGCCGCGGATGGTCAGATAAAGACCGCTCGCCTGGTAGATCAGGGTCACCGCCTGGTCCTTCTGCACCAGATCGGGCTTTGCCAGATCGGCCAGCTTCACCGCCTGGCCGGCGCGCAATTGTTTTCGCGCCTGCATGCCGATGGCGCGGTCGCGCGGTGCGGCGTCGCTGCCGACTTCGGCCCGGGGGCGGCGTTCAATCGTGACGTCGGAAGCCTTTATTACCTCATTGCGCTCGATGCCGCGCGCCAGCACGGCGGTTTCCACGGTCTCGATCGCGGTGCCGGTGAAGCGCAGCTTAGTCGCAGCCGCGCCGCTCTCGTTGGCAATGTCCAGCGTGACGTCGAAACGGTTGCTGCGGCTATCGTAGCGCACCGAAGTGGGCTGCAACGCGCCGCTGTTGGAAGCTTCGAGCCTGACATCGCCGGCGTCGCGATCAAAAGTCAGGCTGAGGTTGGCGGCTTCGCCGAGACCGTTCTTGCGCTCCAGCGCGCGGGCGACGGCGAGCTCGAGTTCCTTGCCCTCGATCGTGCGCGCCAGCCGGGTGATGGTGATTTCCCGCAGGTTTCTGGTGTCGACGCCGATCACGTGATGCGCGCGCAAGCTCGTCAGCACGCGATCGACCGGCAGCGTGCCGGTGGTGCCGAGATCCGGCGCGCGGTAGATCGCGATCTGCGCCGGAGGTGCCGGCATTGTCGATGACGTCGCCGATCCGCACGAGGTCGCCGGACACCGTGACATTGGCGCGCAGCGCCGGGGCGGCGATGAGATCGTTGCGGGTTTGCGCGAAGGCTGCGGCCGGGGAGGCCGCGAGCAAGGCGAGAGCGAGGCAAAGCGTGCGGGCGGTCATGGTCATCACCCCTCAGCGGAACATGGCGGTGGTGGACTGCAGCATCTGGTCGGCGGCGCTGACCACCTTGGCGTTCATCTCGTAGGCGCGCTGTGCCGCGATCAGGTCGGAGATTTCGGAGACCGCTTCGACGTTGGCCTGTTCGAGGTTGGACTGCTGCATGTCGCCGAACCCGTCGGTGTTGGCGATGCCGTCCTGCGGCTGGCCCGAGGCCGGCGTTTCCGTGAACAGATTGTCGCCGACCGGCTGCAGCCCGGCCTTGTTGATGAACCGGGTCAGGCCGATCTGGCCGACCGTGGTCGGCGTGCTCGAGCCCGGCAGCACCACCGAGACCTGGCCCTGCGGATTGATGGTAATCCCGGAGGCGCTTTGCGGAATGGTGATGGTCGGCTGCACCGGGTTGCCGTTCGAGGTGACGAGGCGGCCCTGCGCGTCCATCTGGAACGAGCCGTCACGGGTATAGGCGTAGGTGCCGTCGGGCACCTGGATCTTGAAGAAGCCTTCGCCGCGGATTGCGAGGTCGAGTTCGTTGCCGGTCGGCGCGATGGCGCCCTGGCCCATCAGCCGCGGCGTGCCGACGGTCTTGACGCCGCCGCCGATGTCGACGCCGACCGGCAGGATGGTGCCCTGGTCGGAAGCCTGGGCGCCGACCCGGCGGACGTGATCGTAGATCAGGTCCTGGAACGAGGCGCGCTGCTTCTTGTAGCCCGTGGTGCGCATGTTGGCGATGTTGTTGGAGATCACCTGAACGTTGAGTTCCTGTGCCGCCATGCCGGTCGCCGAAGTGTAAAGTGCGCGCATGATCTGTTTCCTTATGCCGGAACGTCGGCGAGTTTATCGAGCGCGGTTTTGCGCAGGTCGCCTTGCTGCTGCAGCATCGCCGAGATCGACGTGTAGGCGCGTGTCACCTCGATCATGCGGCCCATCTCGACCACCGAATTGACGTTGGACTTTTCGATAAAACCCTGGCGGAGCGTCGACTTGATGTCGGGCTGGGAGGCAATGCCGGCAATAGAGATTGGAGCCTTCCTTCACCAGCTTCTGCGGGTCTGCGAACGAGACCAGCCGCAGCTTGCCGCGCACCGAGTTGATCCGGTTGGTGCCTTCGACCACGGTGACGTTGCCGTCGGCGGCGATGGTGATGTTCTTGTCGGTCGGCTGGAATACGATCGGGCCGGAGGTGCCGAGCACCGGATGGCCCGCAGCGTTGACGAGCTGGCCCAGATTGTTGATCTGCATTGCGCCGTCGCGGGTGTAGCGCTCGCCGGCAGGGGTCTGCACGACGAGGAAACCACTGCCGTCGATCGCAACATCGAGCGGGTTTTTGGTCTGCTCGGCGGCGCCTTGCGTGAAATCCTTGTAGGTGCCGCGGTCCTGCACGTAGCTGATGCGGCGGTCGGGCGCCGGGCGAAATTGTCCTCATGCGCGCCGGAGGTGAGATATTCCTCGAACAGCGAGCGGTCGGCCTTGAAGCCGGACGTGTTGATGTTGGCGACATTGTTGGCGACGACATCCATCTGCCGTTCCAGCGTCACCTGCCGCGAAAGTCCGATGAGAAGCGTATTCGTCATCGAAATGTCTCCCCTTGTTCTGATCCGCGAAAGGCCCTCCCAGGCCCTGGCGGATCAGTTGAACCACCTGGCTCTCCCAAGCCGCGGTTCACCGACATCTCAGCGAAAGCCGTGCCAGTTTGGAAAAGTCAGGTTTTTGAGGGAGTTAGTCGTTTTTCCCGTGGTTGTACGGGGCGGCAATAAGGTGTTGTTGACCATGTTTGCCCGGCAGTTTTTTCCTACTCGAAGGGCAAAAGAAAGGTTCCGTTAACCATTGCGCCCTTAGCGTCGTCATCAAGAGAGCGCGATTGCGCTGGGGGCATTTGTATCGCGTCACGGCCGGCCTCGCGGCATCGGGTTCATTTCCTTTTTGGATGAGGCGGCGGGGCGATGGCAGACAAGGATGAGGCGGATGCCGCGGCCGATGGCGCCGAGGCGCTACCCGCCCCGAAGGGCAGGCTCAAGCTGATCATCGCGGTCGTCGGCCTGCTCGCCGTCTTCGGCGGCGGCGGCGCTACCTGGTTCTTCCTGTTCAAGGGCCATGGCGAGGAAACGCATGCCGAAGTGACTTCGCCGCAAAAGCCGCCTGCCTTCGTGGATTTGCCGGACATGCTGGTCAACCTGGTCGGGATGCCCGGCGAGCGCGTGCAATATCTCAAGGTGAAGGTCGTGCTCGAGGTCAAGGAAGAGAAGCAGGTCGAGGCGATCAAGCCGAGGCTGCCGCGCGTCACCGACGTGTTCCAGACCTATTTGCGCGAACTGCGGCCGGCCGATCTCAGCGGCTCCGCCGGCCTGTTCCGCCTCAAGGACGAACTGACCAAGCGGGTCAACCTGGCGCTGGCGCCGAACGCGGTCACAGCCGTGCTGTTCAAGGAAATCGTCGTTCAGTGACGAGACGGATCTAGCATCATGGCCGGCAAACTTCTCGACGACCAGGACGCCATCGCAGCCCAATGGGAAGCGTCGCTGGATTCCGAGGATCCGGCGGAGGCCGCGGCCTCGGCGGCCGCCAATGAAATCTCCGGCACCATGGCGCTGCAATGGGCCGCCATGGTCGAGGACGGCAGCCGCGACTTCAGCGGCGGCGGCAAGAACGGCGGCGAGCGCGTCCTGTCGCAGGATGAAATCGACAACCTGCTCGGTTTCTCGGTCGGCGACGTCACCCTCGACGACCACAGCGGCATCCGCGCCATCATCGATTCGGCGATGGTGTCCTACGAGCGTCTGCCGATGCTCGAAATCGTGTTCGACCGCCTGGTGCGGCTGATGACCACGTCGCTGCGCAACTTCACTTCCGACAACGTCGAGGTCTCGCTCGACCGCATCACCTCGGTGCGGTTCGGCGATTACATGAATTCGATCCCGCTGCCGGCGGTGCTGTGCGTGTTCAAGGCCGAGGAATGGGAGAATTTCGGCCTCGCCACGGTGGATTCCAGCCTGATCTATTCGATGATCGACGTGCTGCTCGGCGGCCGCCGCGGCCAGACCTCGCTGCGCATCGAGGGCCGCCCCTACACCACGATCGAAACCAATCTGGTGAAACGGCTGGTCGAGGTCGTGCTGTCCGATGCCGAACAGGCGTTCCGGCCGCTGTCGCCGGTCAACTTCTCGATCGACCGGCTGGAAACCAATCCGCGCTTCGCCGCCATCAGCCGTCCCGCCAACGCCGCGATCCTGGTGCGCCTGCGCATCGACATGGAAGATCGCGGCGGCAATATCGAATTGCTGCTGCCCTATGCCACCATCGAGCCGATTCGCCCGGTGCTGCTGCAGATGTTCATGGGCGAGAAATTCGGCCGCGATCCGGTCTGGGAAGGCCACTTCGCCACCGAAGTGGGGCAGGCGGAAATCGCCGTCGATGCCGTGCTCTACGAGGCCGAAATTCCGCTCAAGCAACTGATGAAGCTGAAGGTCGGCGACACCCTGCCGCTCGATATGCGCGCCGACGCGCTGGTCGCGGTGCGCTGCGGCAACGTCACCTTGACCGAAGGACGGATGGGGCGGGTCGGCGACCGCGTCGCCATCCGCGTCACCAAGCCGCTGCGCAAGCCCAATACCACCTTCGCGATGTTCGAGAAGGCCGATGAGCAAACCAAGTTGATGGAGGCCCAATGAGTCATTCATTCGGAATCGTGATCGAGAGCCTGGTGGCCGTGCTGCTGATGCTGACGATCGGCTACTGCATGCTGCTGAACAAGCGGCTGAAGCGGCTGAAGGCGGACGAGCATTCGCTGAAGGCGACGATCGGGGAGCTGATCACCGCGACCGAAATCGCCGAGCGGGCGATCGGCGGCCTCAAGCACACCGTGCGCGACGTCAACGAAAATCTCGGCAACCAGCTGACCGCGGCGGCGCAGTTGTCGCAGCAGCTCAAGACCCAGCTCGCCGAAGGCGGCAACCTGTTCCATCGGCTGTCCCGGATCGTGGCCGCGGCGCGGTCGCCGTCCGAGCCGGAAGCGGCCGTTGCGGCGCCGCGGACGGCTTCGGCCCAATCCATTGCCGCGGCGGCGCAAGCGTTCTCCGAGCGCAGAAGGTCTAACGGCCTGGCGGCATGAAATCGTTCCGTGACATCCGCGTCATTCCGGTCGTCCTGGTCGCGGTCTTCGGCCTTGCGGTGCTGAAGGTCGCGGGTCTGGTGATCGATGGCGGGTATGTGTTCGACTACCAGCCGCAAGGCGCCCGGAAATCCTGGGCGCAGGAGACCTTCAACTTCCCGTCCGGCGGCAAGCCCGACCCTGCCGACATCACCGGCACGGTCCAGGCCAAAAAGGAAGAGGCGCCGAAGCCGGCTGCTGCCGCGACCGAACCGCCGAAGCCCGAGGGCGTCGTGATCTATCCCGAGCACAGCAGCCCGGTGTCGCCGTCCGAGCGCGCCATCCTGGAGCGGCTGCAACAGCGCCGCCAGGAACTGGAGCAGCGCGCGCGCGAAATCGACATTCGCGAGAGCCTGCTCAAGGCCGCCGAAAAGCGCATCGAATCCAAAGTCGAGGAAATGAAGGCCGTGGAATCCCGGATCTCGACCGCGACCGGGCAGAAGGCCGAGACCGACGCTGCCCGCCTCAAGGGCATCGTCACGATGTATGAGGGCATGAAGCCGAAGGACGCCGCCAAGGTGTTCGACCGGCTGGAGATGGGCGTGCTGTTCGAGATCGCTTCGCAGATCGCGCCGCGCAAGATGTCCGACATCCTCGGCCTGATGTCGCCGGAGGCAGCCGAGCGGCTCACCGTCGAAATGGCGCGGCGCGCCGGCACCGACAAATCCGCCGCGGTTTCCGCCGCCGATCTCCCCAAGATCGAGGGCAAGATGCTGCCGCAAAAGTCCAATTAGCCGGGATATTTAACAGGACCTTAATTCACCAATTCTTAGATTCGGCTGCGCGGGCGAGGTGCCTTGCCGCAGGTCGGGTTTTGAAGCGAAAAGACACGTGACAATGGCGCGGACGGCTGCCGCAGGAATTGGGTCGCGAGGCCGCGCTTGCGCGCGGTCGGCGCGGCTTTGCCATGGCGGACGGCCGTATGGCTCGCCGCCGGGCTGCTGCTGATCGGTTTGACGTCCTCCGCCTTGTGCCAGAGCCGAACCGGTCAAGGGCGAGGCGACGCTGGCGGTATCGGGCGGTTATGCCCGGCTGGTGATCAAGCTCGCCGATGACGTCGACACCCAGGTGTCGACCGCAGGTCGATCATCGTGATCCGCTTCAAGCGCCCGGTGAATATTGCGGTCGAGAAACTGTCGGACGCAGCGCCCGACTATATCGGTTCGGTTCGGCGCGACCCCGACGGGTCAGCGATCCGGATGGCGCTGGCGCGCAAGGTGACCATCAACACCATGACGGCGGGCGAGCGGCTGTTCGTCGATCTCTTGCCCGACGGCTGGAGCGGTCAGCCGCCCGGCCTTCCGCCGGAAGTGATCCGCGAATTGTCCGAGCGCGCGCGCGCCGCCGAGCGTGCCCTGCGCGCCCAGCGCGTGGCCAACGAGGCGAAAAAACGCCCGCCGGTGCGCGTCCGCACCTCGGTGCAGCCGACCTTCGTCCGCTTCGTATTCGAGATGCCCGACGGCATCGGCGTCTCCAGCGTGCTGAACGACCAGAAGCTCTCGCTGCTGTTCAACGTCCCGCTGACCTTCGACCTCGCCGACGCCAAGGTGGCGGCGCCGCGAACATCGCCTCGATCAACCAGCGGATCGAGGGCGATGCTTCCACCGTGGAAGTCGGGCTGATCGGCGAGGTCGATGTCCACTCCTTCCGCGAGGAGAAGAACTACATCATCGACGTCGCCTTCCAGCAGCCCGACAAACTGCCCGAGATACGCTCGCCGGTGGCCGATGCCCCGGCGGCGGCCGTTCCAGCCCGGCCCGCGCCATCCGCCGCCGCGATGCCCGTCGAGCTTCCGGCATCGCGTCCTCCCGGCGAGATCGCCCCGCCGACGTCGGAGACGCTTGCCAGCCAGGCGAAAATCGAAATCAAACCGGAACAGGCGCCGGCCGCGGATGCTCCGAAATCCGCGCCGCCGGTTACGGAATTGCCAAAGGAAACGGCGGCCGAAGCCCGGCAAAGGATCAGGCACGCCGGCACCGAACCCTCGCCGGAAGCCGGGTCGCCGCCGCCGCCAGCAATCCAGACGCCGCAGGAACCCCGCGCGGTGTCCCGGCCGAGGCTCCGGCGGCCGGAGCCGGCGGCGACGCCGTGTCGGTCAACGCCAGGCGGGACAGCGACGGCCTGCGCCTGACATTCAGCTTTGCGGCGCCCACTTCGGCGGCCTTGTTTCGTCGTGCCGACACGGTGTGGCTGGTGTTCGATTCCACCAGGCTGCTCGATGTCGAGCCGATCCGCGCCAAAGGTGGCGCATTGATCGCCGATGTCAGCCGTATCCCGCTCGAGAAAGGGCAGGCGATCCGCATTCGCCTCAACCGCCCGCAGATGCCGTCGCTGGCCGGTGACGATCCGGCCGGCATCGGCTGGACGCTGACATTCGCCGACCAGATCCAGACGCCGCCGCAGCCGCTGGTGGCGATCCGCAATATCATCGATCCCGCGCTCGCCAATGTGATGGTGCCGCTGGCCCGGCCCGGCCTGCTGCACCGGCTGGTCGACCCGGATGCCGGCGATGTGCTGCTGGTGGTCACGGCGCCGCCGCCGATCCGCGGCTTCATCAAGCGGCATGAATTTGTCGAGATGTCGCTATTGGAATCCGTCCACGGCGTCGCGGTGCATCCCGGTTCCGATGATGTCGCAGCCGAGGTCGCGCCCGACAAGATCATCATCGGCAGGCCCGGCGGCCTGACGCTTTCCTCGGCCGATGCCGCAGCCGAGCGGGCGACCCTTGCGGTACGGCCGCTGTTCGACGTCGCGGAGTGGAAGAAGAACCAGGCGGAGGATTTTCTCGCGCGCCAGGACGCGCTGATATTGGCGGCCGGCATAGCCGAGCCCGATCAGCGCACCCAGGCCCGGATCGACCTTGCCAGCTTCTTCATGTCGCGTGGCATGTATCCGGAAGCCAAGGGGGCCGCCGAACTCGCGCTCGCCGGCGCCAAGCCGGGATCGGAGAATTCGATCGCCCTGATGGTGCGTGTGATCGCCAGCATCGTGATCGGCCGTCCCGAACAGGGCCTGAAGGATCTCGCGAGCCCCGTGATCGGGTCGGGTTACGATTCGCAGCTGTGGAAGGCGCTGGCCTATGCGCGACAGGGCAAATGGGCGGAGGCGCGGGAAAAGTTCAAGAACGTCGAATTTGCCATCACCGCGCTGCCGATCGAGTTGCAGCGCATCGTGATTTCGGAGGCGATGCGGGCCTCGCTGGAGGTCCGCGACTTTTCCGGCGCCGCCCGGCGCGGCAGCGACCTGAAGGTGATCGGCATTCCGCCCGAGATGAAGCCGGCAATGGCGGTGCTGAACGGCCGGCTGGCCGAAGGCCTCGGCTATGACAAGGACGCGCAGAAGGAATACAGGGCGGCGATCGCCTCCCGGGACCGGGCCGCGGCGGCCGAAGCCAGGCTGCTCGACATCATGCTGCGCCAGAGGCGCGAGGAGGTCAGCCAGCCCGACGCCCTGCGCGAGCTCGAGACGCTGTCGGTGATATGGCGCGGCGACGCCATCGAAGTGAAGGCGCTGCAGCTGATGGCGCGGATCTATTCCGATACCGGACGCTACGGCGAATCGCTGGCGGCGACCAGGATGGCGACCCGGATGCAGCCGAATTCGGAAGCCTCGCGGCAGGCCCAGGACGCGGCGTCGGCGCTGTTCGCGCAGATCTATCTCGGTCCGAAGGGCGACGATCTGCCTCCGGTCGATGCGCTCGGCATGTTCTACGAATACAGCGAATTGACGCCGATCGGGCGGCGTGGCGACGAGATGATCCGCAGGCTCGCGGACCGGCTGGTCGCGGTCGATCTGCTCGATCAGGCCGCCGAACTGCTGCAGTATCAGGTCGACAAGCGACTGGAGGGCGCGGCGCGCGCCCAGGTCGCCGCCCGCCTCGCCATGGTCTATTTGAGCAACCGCAAGCCCGACCGCGCGATATCGGCGCTGCGCACCACGCGGATCGCGGACCTCTCGGGCGAACTGCGCCAGCAGCGGCTGCTGCTGGAGTTGCGCGCCCAGAGCGACGTCGGACGCCACGATCTCGCGATCGACATCATCTCCAACATCGGCGGCCGCGAAGCGATCCGGCTGCGCTCCGACATCTACTGGGCATCGCGGCGCTGGCGCGAGGCGTCCGAGCAGGTCGAACTCTACTACGCCGATCGCTGGCGCGACTTCAAGCCGCTGAACCCTGCGGAGAAGAGCGACGTGATCCGCGCGGTGGTCGGCTACGCGCTGGCCGAGGACGCCATCGGGCTGGCGCGCTTCCGCGAAAAATATGCGCCGCTGATGAGCGGCGATGCCGACCGCAGCGCGTTCGAGACCGCCAGCCGGCCGGCGGCGACCAACAGCGCCGAATTCGCCGCGATCGCCAGGCTGGCGGCCAGCGTCGATACCCTCGACGGCTTCCTGCGCGAAATGAAGGCCCGTTTCCCCGATGCCGTCGCGAGAGCGCCGCTGCCGCCGGAAACCGCCAGGGACGAGCCCGTGCATACCGGCTCGCTGCCGCAGATCGTCGGATTGCGGCGGGTCGACGCCAACAAGTAGCCCGCGCCGACCGTCTCCAACCTCTCGACAGATGCGCGCCGAAACGGCAACCTGAGGTCAAACCCAGGTCCGGAGGACGCCGTCGCCATGAGCAAGCCCGTCAAGACCGAAGCCGAACTGATCGCGATGGCAAGGGCCGAGCTGAAGGCCCACGCCAATTGTCCGGACGGCATCGAGATTTCCGTGCTCCGCGACGGAAACTCCTGGGAATTCCGCGCCAGCGCCGATGATGCCGTGATCGCAAAGCCCGGCTACCCCGAATGCGTCGCGATGCTGGTGCAGATCGGGGACCATCTGAGCAAGCAGTATAAGGTGACGGGGTGAGGGGGCGGGCGACTGATCCGACGCGGCGAAACTCTATGCGCCGTAGCCTGGCTTTCCACGCCTAAGTAACATCGCCTCATACCGAGCCTTCACTTCAGGCGGGTCGATGTTTCCGACGACCTCGTTCTCAGCGGTCTGCGGCGTCCGCAGCCGCCGAGGCCGGGCGCATTTCATGACCCTGTGTGCTGCCAGTTCCTTCGTGGGAGACTTGGCTCACCAATGAATTGCTCCAAATATTGATCGAGGTGCCCCTTTGATGGGGTGTCAATTTCCTTGGTGAGAGCAGCTAGATAGGCGTCCTTATCAGTAGCCGACCAATCGATGCTAAATCCGGCGGGCGGAGCCATCGGCGAGAAAAGGCGTCATCCATCGTGCGCCCGTTGCCGTCCAGAAAAGTGAGGGCCGAAGGCAAGTATACCCGATGATCTCGCCAGGATGTGCGCGAAGGTACCTTTTCCTGCCCCTTCCGCAGCGCGAATTCGACCTTGCAGGTCGTATTTCGGATGGAAAGGCAAATATGATGGGCCCTCCGCGGACGGAGAGCTTCGGAGCATTATCTTGCTGACGACCGATCCTGCCCCGCCCATGGTTAAACGGCGCTGAAAAAAATGCCGTGTGATTGCGCGACAGTATCTCTCGGCGTCCTGCAATAGTGAAAACCAGCTCTCGAGTCTTCCCGAGCAACGTGAAGGCATTCATCGCGCGTAATCCGGTCTTGAAAGAGGCATGTTCAAGTCGGCTCGATGATGTCGAGATCCTTCGTCCTTCTTCGACATTCCGCAAATGCCGTCGGTTTCGAAATCGCCAAACGGATCAAAGCTGACAGCTTGGCTTCACGCGATAATATTTCTGTTGCCGATGGCTCGACGGACGAGTTCCGCGCTCTTGAGCGACTGAGGTGGCCCGCGCGCGCAGGCCGACAAGCAGACACTCCGGACACTCCGTCGAGACGCACGTCGATGGCCAAAAATCAGCGCCAGCATCCGCTGCTAGACCTGCGAAAGCGGGTTGATATCCTGCGATTCGATACTCGTCTAGGTAGCTTAACATCTGGGGACGATCAAGGTTTCATCGGTACCCGACCTGGCGCGATGCAAGTTCGCGTAATATGGAGAGCGGCATCGTCCGCCTTGAATCGCCAGACCGCCTTCGTGTTGGAGCGGTGCACGACAGTGGAGCCTCGGATTGCTGGGCCGTGGTCGTCAACGCGCCCGCGAATATAACCCCGTCTTCACCCTCGAATGTGCCATCAATTCTGATGCCAAAAGATTGCGCACCCTTCGGCCCCGGGTTTGCGCCCGCGACCATGCCGTATATTCGGAATGTGTAGGTGGTTCGGCTTGAGCCGTCCGGCCCTTACGAGATTGTCGATCGATCCTGCTTGCCCATCGCCGAAATTCTTCCGCCAGTCAGTCGGCTAATTTACCGGAAGCGTTAGTTTCATCGGGGCTGCCCCTGCCTGCGCTGGATCGGGTTGCCGTCGCTATCGCTCGTCGTACTGGTCCGGCCCCATCGCCCACAGCGCCTGGTCATGGCCGTTGGCGTAGGTGCGGTTGGTGGTGGCCGGGTTGCGGTTGACCAGCGGGCGCAGAAACATCGGGTGGGTGGCGCTGCGCACCTCGTGCTCGACCGTGAACAGGTGCCTGCCGTCGGCGAGATCGACGATATCGCGAAAACGGTACTGGTAGGGGTTGTCTTCCTGCGAGACGAGGTCGCGCGCCAGCAGCCGGCGGTAGGGGCCGGAAAAGTCCGTGATGTAGATCTGGACATGGTGGCCGTCATATTCCGGCTGCGCGCGGTCGGTCTCGCGGAACCGGAGATGCTGGTTCTTGCCCATCTGCACGCGCGCCACGGCGCCGTCGCCGTTGGCGAGCTGGGCGGGCATTCCCATGATCTCGGGATAGAAGGCGCAAATGGCTTTCGCGGTTCCGACCGGGACGTCGAACTCGACATAGGGAATGCCGAGCGTGATGCGCCCGAACCGCGCCTCATCCGGCTCGTAACAGCGCACGCGATTGCCCCACGGACAGATCGCCTCGACATGATCGTTGTGCTCGCTGAAACCGAAGGCGGTGCCCTCGAGCTTCTTGGCGACGGAGGCCAGCCGCGCGAGCAGGGCCTCGCGGCCTGATATGACGATCCCGGTATGGCCGCGCAGTACCTGCGGCGCGCCATCAGGCAGATGAAACTGGCTCCTGCCGACATTGACCCACATGTTGGTGTCCGAGACCATCAAATAGGGGTCGCGGGTCAGCCCGAGGCCGGTGACATAGAACAGGGTCGCCAGCCGCTGGTCCGGAACCGTCACGTTGACGTGTTCGAAATGGATAGAATTGCCGAGATCCTCGGCGGCGCGGTCGAATTTTGGTTGCATGGATCCGGTTCCCGAATGTGTTTCGGCGCATCATAGGGGAGGCCGACGAACTGATCCAATCATTCGATGTGAAGAGTTTTGGGCCGGACGCCTGTCAGGGCTCCCGGGAATGATGCCGGCCATAGGCGAGGCCGCCCGCGCAACCCGCAAGGCCTCCGACGAGGAATGGCGAAATCCAGGGCGATCCGAAGTAAATATTCTCGGCTGGCCCGTTCGACCAGATTCCGAACCAGACCAGCACGCCAGCCAGGAAGCCGACCAACCCAAACGTCCTCGTGTCGATCGCCCGAAGCGTGCGCAGAAACGGATAGCTGACCAGCGCGAGCGCGGAGCTGACGGGGAGGATCGTCCGGCCCACCGGAAGCGGACAACGTGGACCAGATTTGTTCGTATTCGTTAGGTAGCTTAACTGCGTTCGACGTGCTGTGCCAGTTTCTCCAGGGTCTGATAACCGAATTCGACCGCGCCGAATCCGATCCCCGCGTCGCGCTGGGCCTTCGTCGGATGCAACTGCCGCAAAGTGATGACGGTCTTGCCGTCGCTCTGCTCATCGAACGTGATGGTGGTGCGGAATATGCCAGGATCGTTGTCCTTGTCGGCGCCGTGATCGATCTCGATCAGGTGCGGCCTCTCGATGCGCCGGAATTGCATCCGATTCGTATATCGCTTGCCGTCGGGAGCGATCATATCGAACCGCCATTCGCCGTTGACGCGAATATCCATTGACTTTGTCTCGACCCTAAAACGGGCCGGACCAAACCATTGGGGGAGATGGCGCGGATCAGCCCAGGCGGAGAAAACCAGCTCTCGTGGCGCGTTGATCACGCGCGAGAGGACGATCTCTCGATCGAGTGCCCAGGTGGACAGGGGCGTTTCATTTTGACCTGCGTTTGCGGGCATTGGACTTCTCCACTTTCTTCAGTTTCTCAACGTAGATTTCCAGTCGATCCAGTCGTTGCTCCCAGATCTCCCTTTGGGCCGCCAACCAAACCTCGACGGTTGCGAGAGCTTCCGCCTGCAATGAGCACATCCTGACGCGACCGGTCTTCTCGGACGCAACGAGGCCGCTGCTCTCCAGAATGCGGATGTGTTTCATCAGGCTCGGCAGCGCCATTTCGAACGGCTTCGCCAGTTCTCCGACGGATGCCTCGCCATCACATAGCCGCATGACGATCGCACGACGGGTCGGGTCGGACAGGGCGCCGAAAACGTGGTCGAGTCGCATTGATTGGTTAGCCATAAAGCTAACTATAGTGGAGACACAAACATGTGTCAATGAAAGTTAGCCGGACGGATAACTAATAAGTAGTGAGCACAGCGTCGTCGATCGAGTTCGCCGGATTATGAACATGGGCAAGCCTTTTGCAGAACCGAATTTATGAGTTCACGGCCTGGCTAAGCCCCGTGCTAGGCTTCCAGGGCTCGGTAGCAAGCCAATCCCGGAAAACATCGTGCGGATGTCCAAAACCATCATTGCAGCCGTGTTCGTGCTCGTCGCCATCACCACGCCTTCGGTCGCGCAGGAGTGGCCGGCCAAGACCATCACGCTGGTCGTCCCGTTCGCGGCCGGCGGCGGTATTGACGCTTCGGCTCGCCTGCAGGCGGCGGCGCTCGGCGAAATCCTCGGGCAAAACGTCATTGTCGAGAACGTCGGAGCGGCGGCCGGCACGGTCGGCAGCGCCCGGGTCGCCAGGGCCGCGCCCGACGGTTACACGCTGTTGATCGGCAACACCGGCACGCACGCCTTCAGCCAGTCGCTCTACCAGAAGCCGCCCTATGACGCGGTCCGCGATTTCGAGCCGATCGGGCTGGTTTCGGAATCGCCGCGGATTCTTATCGTGAGCAAAAATCTGCCGGTCAACAACCTGCAGGAGTTCATCGCCTATGCGAAGGCAAACCAGAAGAGCATGCAATATGGCTCGGCCGGGGTGGGCTCCGGTACGCATCTGCCGTGCGCGCTGCTCAACATGGCGATGGGCGTCGACGTTACGCATGTCCCCTATCGCGGTGCAGGTCCGGCGTTGCAGGACCTGATCGGGGGACGCATCGATTATTTCTGCGACACCATTCAAACCGGGATGGCGCAGGTCAAGGGCGGCACCGTCAAGGGCATCGCCGTGATGTCGCCAGACCGCGTGCCGGTGCTGCCCCACCTCGCGACGACAGGCGAACAGGGCCTGCCTGATGTCGAGGCCACGGTCTGGAACGCCTTCTTCTTTCCGAAGGAAGAACTATAACACGCATGGCATTGTGTGGGTTTGCGTGGACCCCTTATTTTATAGACTTTCCGTGATTTGAGCCCATATCGTGCCATACGCATTTATGGGCATTCCCGCCCATCATTGGGACACGTTCGGGGACACGTCCTCGAAAAACCGGGGACACGAGAAAATGGCACGTTCTACTCGCGACAACATCTTAGAGAACCGCACCAACCGCCTGAAGCTGGCGAAGCGCGGCAAGCCCTATACGGGACCTTCACTCAACCGTGGCGTCCGGCAGGATTACCGCCGCAACAAAACCGGTAACGGCAGCTGGATCGCCCGCGTGGCCGATGGCAACGGTAAGTATTCGATCAGGACCATCGCCCAGGCTGACGATTTCGATGAGAGCAACGGCAAGACCATCCTGACTTTCTTCGAGGCGCAGGATCAGATCAAACAACTGGGCCAGGGAAGTGCGGTTCAGACGACGATCGATAACGCTCTCGCCGAGTACCGGATCGACCTGATCGCAGGCTCCAGTAATCCGTACAATGCCGACTGGCCCCGCCTGCATCTGACGCCTGAACTGCTGGCGAAGCCGGTGGTGTTGCTGACGGCCCCCGAACTGCGGAAATGGCGTGACAAGCTGTTCGGCACCATGGCGGTCGGCTCCCTCAATCGCCTGTCCCTTATGGTGCGGGCGGCTCTAAATTACGCTGCCCGGCAGGATCCGCGCATTACCAACAGGAACGCTTGGGAAAGCGGCCTTGCCACACTCCCTAACCCGGAAGCGTCGAATAACGTCGTACTGGAGGACAATGAGGTGCGCGACCTGGTCGCCACTGCCTACACGATGTCCCACCAGTTCGGGCTGATGATGGACGTGGCGGCGAGCACCGGGGCGCGGTTCTCGCAATTCCGGCGGCTGCGGGTTGAGGTGTGTTTCGGCATGGAATAAGGACCCCGCTTTTCGGGGTGATCGGCATCCAATCGGGACCCCGTCACTGAGGGTCCACACTGGCTTCCATTTTCATGGGAGCCGAGATTGGAATGCTGGTCGTGGAGACGATTGCTAAGATCCGTCGCGCGTATTTTGTTCACGGTCAGCCGATCAAGGCGATATGCCGTGATCTCGGTGTTTCCCGGAAAGTGGTTCGGAAGGTCATCCGTTCGGAAGCGACTGAGTTCCGCTATGAGCGGGAAGCGCAACCGCTTCCGAGGATCGGACCCTGGAGCGACAAGCTCGATCAGTTGCTGGTAGCGAATGAGGGTAAGGCGTCGCGGGAGCGCCTGACGCTGATCCGCCTATTCGAGGAACTGCGTGGCTGCGGTTATGCCGGGGGCTACGATGCCGTACGGCGCTACGCCCGACGGTGGAGCAAGGAGCGGGGCGCCACGACGGCCGCGGCCTATGTGCCGCTGAGCTTCGCGCCGGGTGAAGCCTACCAGTTCGACTGGAGCCACGAGGTCGTCCTGCTGAACGGTGTGACGGTGACCGTGAAGGTGGCGCACGTCCGGCTCTGCCACAGCCGCATGCTGTTCGTGCGACGCCTATCCGCGCGAGACGCAGGAGATGGTGTTCGACGCCCACGACCGGGCATTCGCTCTGTTCAAGGGCACCTGCCAGCGCGGCATCTACGACAACATGAAGACGGCGGTGACGACCATCCTCGTCGGCAAGGAGCGTCTCTACAATCGACGGTTCCAGCAGATGTGCAGCCATTACCTCGTCGATCCGGTCGCCTGCACTCCGGCGTCGGGCTGGGAGAAGGGACAGGTCGAGAACCAGGTCGGGCTGGTCCGTGAGCGCTTCTTCACGCCGCGGTTACGGTTCAAAAACTATGATGAGTTGAACGCCTGGCTGCTGGATAAATGCATTGCCTACGCCAGGGCACATCGCCATCCGGAATTCACGGACCGGACGATCTGGGAAGTGTTCGAGGCGGAACGGCCAAAGCTCGTTCCCTATGCCGGCCGGTTCGACGGATTCCACGCGGTGCCGGCATCGATCTCGAAGACCTGCCTGGTGCGGTTCGACAACAACAAATACTCGGTCGCAGCCAGCGCCGTCGGGCGCCCGGTTGAGGTCCATGCCTATGCCGACCGCATCGTGATCCGCCAGGACGGACGCATCGTTGCCGAGCATCCGCGCTCATTTGGCCGCGGCGAGACGATCTACGATCCCTGGCATTACGTCCCGGTGCTCGTCCGCAAACCCGGCGCCTTGCGCAACGGCGCGCCCTTCAAGGACTGGGTGCTGCCGGCCGCGATGGAACGTGTACGGCGCAAGCTCGCCAGTGTCGACGATGGCAATCGACAAATGGTCGATATTCTCAACGCTGTTCTGACCGACGGCTTGCCCGCAGTCGAAGCTGCCTGCGCCGAGGCGATCGCCCACGGCGTTCATTCTGCCGACGTCGTCCTCAATATTCTGGCCCGCCAACGTGATCCTGGCCCTCCAGCCACGATCCTGACCCCGGCCGCTCTGACGCTGCGCCACGCGCCGATTGCCGATTGTGCCCGTTACGACAACCTCAGGAGAACCATCTGATGGAACGCACTCAACTCTTCGATCTCATGGGCGAGCTCAAGCTCTACGGCATGAAGGCCGCTTACGATGAGATCATGGCTACTGCCGTCAAACGCCAGCATGAACCCCAGCGCATCGTCGGCGATCTGCTCAACGCCGAAGTCAACGAGAAGCAGGCACGCTCGATCAAATACCAGCTCACCATCGCCAAGCTGCCGCTCGCCAAGGACCTCAATGACTTCCACTTTGAGGGCACGCCAATCAATCAAACGCTCGTCAATGACCTCGCTGGCGGTGGCTTCATCGCCCAGCAGCGCAATGCCGTGCTCGTTGGCGGAACCGGCACCGGCAAAACCCACCTCGCCATCGCAATTGCCCGCAGTTGCATTCGGTCAGGCGCTCGTGGTCGGTTCTACAACGTCGTTGATCTCGTCAACCGACTCGAGACCGAGACCCGAAACGGCCGCCAAGGACGGCTCGCCGATCATCTGACCCGCATGGACGTCATCGTCCTCGACGAACTCGGCTATCTGCCCTTCGCCCAAGCCGGCGGACAGCTCCTGTTCCACCTCGTCAGCAGGCTCTACGAACGCACCTCCATCATCGTCACCACGAACCTCGCCTTCGGTGAATGGCCCAGCGTGTTCGGCGACGCCAAAATGACAACAGCCTTGCTCGACCGCCTCACACATCACTGCGACATCGTCGAGACCGGCAACGACTCCTGGCGCCTCAAAAGCCGCGATGATGATCAAACAGCCCGCGCTCGCACCGTCTCCGCAACCCCGGCCAGCTTCGACGATGCGAGCGCTACCGGCCGAACTCGCCGTTCAAAGGGGTCCCTCTTGAATGCCGATAAGGGGTCCCAGTCCAACGCCGATTGACACGCC